>NZ_CP108080.1:1227500-2455000 GCF_036181745.1 Streptomyces sp. NBC_00259
CCGGTGATGGCGGACTCGTCGACGCTCGCGGCGCCCTCGACGACATCGCCGTCACCGGGGACCAGTGCCCCGGCCGGTACGGACACGATGTCGCCGCGCCGCAGTTCCGCGGCGGCGACGGCCTCTTCGACCCAGGCGCCGGCCGCCGCACCGGGCTCCCAGCCGGCCAGCCGGCGCGCCGTGGTCTGCTGCCGGGTCCTGCGCAGCGAGTCGGCCTGCGCCTTGCCGCGGCTTTCGGCCACGGCCTCGGCGAGGTTGGCGAAGACCACCGTGAGCCAGAGCCAGCCGGTGATCAGCCAGCCGAAGAGCGTCGGATGGAAGACCGCGATGCCGGTGGTGAGCGCGGCTCCGACCTCGGTGACGAACATGACCGGGTTACGGAACAGGGCCACCGGGTTCAGCTTGCGCAGCGCCTGCGGGAACGCACGCCACAGTTGCGCCGGATCGAGCATGCCGGCGCCGACGCGGCGCGGGCGCTCGGGTCCCGGCGGGACGGCGTCCGGTACGGGCGCGGGGCGGACCTGCGCGGGAGCGGACATCAGAAACGCTCCGGCTTGATCAGGGCCACCACGAGGTAGGCCAGCAGGGCGACGGCCGCGATCAGGCCGACGGTGTTTTCGACGGTCATCGAGAACTCGTCCTCAGATAAGGGATGTTCATGGATCTTTCGGGCGGCATGCGGCATGGCTCGTGTACGGGAGGAGCAGGGCTCCGCCGAGGGGGTGGGGTGTCTGGGGGGCGGCGACTACAGGCCGATGTCGCGGCTGCTCATGCCGGCAGGCGATTCACGGCGTACGAGCGCCCGGGCACGACCGTCCAGGGCGACACGGTCGGGCCGCCGGTTCCGCGGCGTGGCGGGGACACGGAGGGCCGCGCGGGGGCCGGGGCGGAGAACTCCCAGGGGCTCGGCGAGAGCGCGCAGCGCGGGCTCGGAGAGCCTGACGAAGGCCTGGTCCTCGCCCAGAGTGGCGAGGAGCTTCTGCTGCGAGGTGAAGCCCACGGCACGGCGGCAGCCCAGCGGACTGCGGAAGAACATGCCAGTACTGCCCGAGGGGCCCGGCCGGACGGGCACGAAGAGAGGTCCGGCCGGGACGCGTTCAGAGGGCTCGGGGTCCTCGGAATGGTCTACTGGAGACATGGTTCCGCTCCTCGGGAGGCCAATACGCCACCCGACCGGTCCGGCCGGATGTACTCCGGAGACGCTATGCCCACGGGTCAGCGCACCGGCCCCCTCGCTGACGGATGCTTGACGGCAAGAGCCTCACCACTTACGCGGCTCTTACAGCCCACGCCCGCTCCAGTTGATGCCGATCATGAGTCCCTCCCGGGCGACATCGGGCAGTTCGCGGGCGCGCCAGTCTTCCAGGGACATGGATTCGACCCGTAGCCCATGCCCCCAGATCTTCGCCGCCCTCTGGGCGCGGGCCGAGGTCGACTACAGCTCGCGCCACGCGCCCAGATCGCCGGGCGCCCCCGTTCGGATGAAGTCGTGCACCAGGGCCCACGCACGATCCAGACTCAGGACACGGTCGCCGGTGAACGCGGTCAGGTCGTCCACGATCGGAACGTCGACCGCGGCACCCGACGTCACGCTGCCGTCTCCCACCAGAAGCGACATCGCCTCGGAGCCATCGATCAGATGCATGACCGCATGATCGCCTCGGAAGCCGAGGGTCAACTGGGGAAGCTCGCTGCTCGGCAAGCGAACCTCGAGGTACCCCTGACCACGAGCACGCAGCTGGGAGAAGCGGTCCGACAGCCCCCTCACGTCCGAACTTCTCTCACCCGGGGAGAACCGTCCCGACTCGGGTGACGTCGCCGCCCACATCACTCTCAGCTTCCCGTCTCCACCGTTCATCTCCTTTACCCCCGCCACGGGCCCGGGATCCCGTGCGGGGACCGAAGACCGGTGTCGCGCCGACGGCAGTCGCCACCCACCACCGGTGAAGTCAGCCCGTGCGCCGCAGCAGGGCCAGGTACATCGCGTCCGTGCCGTGCAGGTGCGGCCAGAGCTGGACGTCCGGGCCGTCGCCCAGGGCCGGGACGCCGGGCATCAGCGGGCGGGCGTCGATCCACTCGGCCTGCGCGGGCTCGCCGCCGCGGCCCTTGAGGACGTCCTCGACGACGACCCGGGTCTCGGCGAGATGCGGGGAGCAGGTGGCGTAGCCGACGACTCCGCCGACGCGGACCGCCTGCAGCGCCTCGCGGAGCAGGGTCCGCTGGAGCGGGGCGAAGCCGTCCAGGTCCTCGGGGCGGCGGCGCCAGCGGGCCTCGGGGCGGCGGCGCAGCGCGCCGAGGCCCGAGCAGGGGACGTCGACGAGGACACGGTCGAAGGTGCCGGGCAGCCACGGCGGGCGGGTGCCGTCGGCCGCGATGACCTGGTACGGGCCCGGGTTGCCGGCCAGCGCCCGCTCGACGAGGCGGGCGCGATGCGGCTGCTTCTCGGAGGCCAGCAGATGAGCCCCGCGCTCCGCGGCCAGCGCGCCGAGCAGCGCCGCCTTGCCACCGGGCCCCGCGCAACCGTCGAGCCAGCGTGCGTCGGCGCCGTCCAGGGGCGCGTTGGCCAGGGCGATCGCGACGAGCTGGCTGCCCTCGTCCTGGACTCCGGCCCGGCTCTCCTGGACGGGCGCGAGCGCGCCCGGCTCACCGCCCTCGGTCAGCCGTACCGCGTACGGGGACCAGCGCCCCGGCAGTCCGGCCTCCTCGCCGAGCAGGTCCAGCAGCTCGTCGGTCGTGGCCCGGCCCGGCCGGGCCACCAGGGTCACCTCAGGCCGCTCGTTGTCGGCCTCCAGCAGGTCCTCGATCCCGGCGCGGCCGCCTCCGAGCGCGTCCCACAGGGCCGAGACGACCCACCGGGGGTGCGAGTGCACCACGGCCAGATGATCCTCGGCGTCGTCCTCGTACGGCGGCGCGACCCGCTCCAGCCAGCCGTCGAGGTCGTGCTGCGAGATCTTCCGCAGCACGGCGTTGACGAACTTGGCCCGCCCGTCGCCGAGTACCACGCGCGCCAGCTCGACGGTCGCCGACACCGCGGCGTGCGTCGGGATGCGCGTCCCCAGCAGCTGATGTGCGCCGAGCGAGAGCACGTCCAGCACGGGCGGATCGACCTCGCGCAGCGGCCGGTCGACGCACTCGGCGATGATCGCGTCGTACGTCCCCTGCCGCCGCAGCGTCCCGTACACCAGCTCGGTGGCGAGCGCCGCGTCCCGGCTGTCGAAATCGTCCTGCTCACGGGCCTTCCGCAGCAGCGGGGGCAGGACGAGATTGGCGTACGCGTCCCGCTCGTCCACGGCCCGCAGCGCGTCGAACGCGAGGACCCGTACGGGGTCCTTCTTGGGGCGGCGGTACGGCTTGTGGGGACGGCGACGGCTCTGCTCGCTCAAAAGGTGCTCCGCGTTTCTGAAAGGGTCGAACCCCTTCAGCGTACGTCGGCGGCACCCAGCTGTTCGCCCGGGGCGATCCGCACCCCTCGGGCCCAGTCGGCGGCCCGCATCGGCTTCTTGCCCTGCGGCTGCACCCAGTGCAGTTCGACGGCGTGCGAGCCGGTGCCCGCGTGCACATGGTTCTTGCCGACCGAGAGCTCACCGGGCGCCAGGTCCGTACGGTCCGGGAGCGGCTGGACGTTGACCAGCTTCAGCCGCTCGCCCCGGAAGACCGTCCACGCACCGGGCGCGGGCGTGCAGCCGCGGACCAGCCGGTCGACCCGGAGCGCGGGCGCGTGCCAGTCCACATGCGCGTCCTCGACGTTGATCTTCGGGGCGAGGGTGACGCCGTCGGCGGGCTGCGGAACGGCCTTGAGCGTCCCGTCCTCGATGCCGTCCATCGTCGCGGCGAGCAGTCCGGCACCCGCGAAGGCGAGCCGGGTGAGCAGATCACCGCTGGTGTCCGTCGGACGCACATGCTCGGTGATCACCCCGTAGACGGGTCCCGAGTCGAGCCCCTCCTCGATCTGGAACGTCGAGGCGCCTGTCATGTCGTCACCCGCGAGGATCGCGTGCTGCACGGGCGCCGCGCCGCGCCAGGCGGGCAGCAGGGAGAAGTGCAGATTGACCCACCCGCGGGCCGGGACGTCCAGCGCGGCCTTGGGCAGCAGCGCGCCGTAGGCGACGACGGGGCAGCAGTCCGGGGCGATCTCGCGCAGCCGGGCGAGGAAGTCCTCGTCGCGCGGCCTGGCCGGCTTGAGGACCTCGATCCCCGCGTCGTGCGCGCGCTGCGCGACGGGGCTCGCGACGAGCCGCCGGCCGCGGCCCGCGGGGGCGTCCGGCCGGGTGACGACCGCGGCGACCTCGTGCCGGTCCGAGGCGATGAGGGCATCCAGGGCGGGTACGGCGACCTCGGGGGTGCCTGCGAAGACAAGTTTCACTGGTATTACCTCGCTCTGTGTGCCGGGATGCTCGCGCGACGCACCAGTCTATTTGGCCCCACCGACAGGGGGCGCACGGACGGCCGCGCGCCCCACGCGTAGTCCCTTGCACCCTTGCACCGTGACCACAATGCCCGCTGGCGCGTTGGTCAAGAGAGATTGACCGAATCGGGCAGCTCCGGTGCGGCCCGACCCTTTTCAACGCCGGTTCGAGAGGCTTGTTCATGGCCGACCACGCAACCCACGACGCCCAAGCCCGGGCGAGTCTGCATCTGTTGGTGCGGGACATCGAGCGGGTCCGCCGGCAGGTGGACGCTCTGCGCACGCTCACGGCCCAGTTGGGCAACGTCTACCGTCCACGTCGCTCCGGTCCGTCCACGGGCTTCGTCGTCTATGGCAGGGCCCCCGCTCCGACCGTCCGTCTCGCGCAGGAACTGCGGGACAGCGTCGAGACGTTGGTGACCGCGGCGGTGGACTTCGACCGTTCGCTTGGCTTCTCGTGGGACGCGGTGGGCTCGGCGCTGGGTGTGACGAAGCAGGCCGTGCACCGCCGTTACGGGTCACGGCGCACCGCACCGCAGCCCGCCGCCACGGTCCCGGCGGAGCCGGAGCCGGGGGCGACGCGCACGATGCCGGTCGCCCCCGCGGTGCCCGCGGCGCGCTCCATGCCGCCGCAGCCCGCGCCGAGCGCTCACGCTCTCCGCGAGGAGGTCCGCCCGAGCGCCTTCCCCGGCCCGCGCAACGGCTGACCCCCTCATCCCGGCCGCCCCGGTGCACCTCACTGGTGCGCCGGGGCGGTGCTGTGCGGGCGCGGTGCTGTGCACGCGTCATGGTCCGCTGGTGGACGGTGGGGCGTCGCCGTTCCGTCCGGCGGTCCCGTGCGCCGGCACGCTGCGGCACCGGTCACCGGAGATCCGGCCGCGTCCGCCCCTGCGAGAACCACACCTCAGCCGATGTCCGGAGGGTCCACCCGGATGCGGACCGGGTCACCGCCCGTCCGGGCCAGCCGGGCGGCCTGCGCCGACTTCAGCGCGGCGGCCAGCGCCGCCCCGCTCCCCGGCGGTACGCGCAGCAGCACCCGCTCCCACTGCTCCCCCGGCCGGGGTCCCCCCTGCGCGGCCGGCGGAGGATCGCCGGCCCGGCGCGGCCGCCCGGCGGGCACCGGCGGCAACGGCACCGGCCCGAGCACCTCCGCGTCGCCCGGCAGTGACGCCGTGGCCAGGAACTCCGCCACCGCCTCCGCGCGCCCGGTCAGCGACGCCATCCGCGACACCGGCGGAAAGCCCAGCTCCGCCCGCTCGGCCAGCTCCCGCTGGGCATGGCCGACGGGATCCCATCGCACCAGGGCCTGCACCGGCCGCAGCGTGGGCTCGGCGACGACCACGACCGTGCCGCCCTCCGCCTGGCCACGGACCAGCGACGCCGCGGCCGTCCAGCGCCGCAGGGCCTCCTCACCCGCCCGAAGATCGGGCCGCCCGAGCATCGCCCAGCCGTCGAGCAGCAGCGCGGCCGCGTACCCGCCCTCCGCGACGGGCTCCGCGCCCGGTGTGCTGACGACCAGGGCCGGCCGGTCGGGCACCGAGTCCAGCACATGGTCACGCCCGGACGTCCGCACCGGCACCGCCGGGAACGCGCGCCCCAGCTCCTCCGCCGTGCGCCGCGCGCCGACCACCTGGGCCCGCAGCCGGACCCCGCCGCACTCCGCGCAGTGCCACCCCGTCGCGTCCCGTGCACACCAGCCGCACCGCAGGTCCCGCTCCTCAGGGGCCTCCAGCGGCCCGGAGCAGTGCCTGCAACGCGCGGGCGCACGGCACCGCTCACAGGCCAGCCGCGGTACGTAGCCGCGCCGGGGCACCTGGACCAGTACCGGACCCGTCCGCAGTCCGTCGCGCACGGTCTGCCAGGCGAGCGAAGGAAGCCGGGCGGCCCGGGCCGCCTCGTCGCGCGCGAGCTCGCCGTCGCCGACCGTGCGGATCAGGGGCGCGGCACGGCGGACCTCCTCACGGTCCGCGGCCAGCGGGCGCGCCCAGCCGGTCTCGAGGAGCTGGGCGGCCTCCACCGTGCAGCTCGTGCCGCCGAGCAGGAACCCGCACCGTTCGTGGGCCGCGCGCAGCAGCAGCACCTCGCGTGCGTGTGGCAGCGGGGCGTGCGGCTCGCTGTGGCTGGAGTCGCCGTCGTCCCATATCGCGACGAGCCCCAGGTCCTGGACGGGGGCGAACATCGCCGCCCGTGTCCCCACCACCGCCCGCACGGACCCGCGCCGTACCGCCAGCCACTGCCCGTACCGCTTCTCCGGGCCGGCCTCCGCGGTCAGCACCGCGTGCCTCCCCTGGCCGAGCAGAGCGGTCAGCGCGTCGTCGACCCGGGCGGCGGCCCTGCCGTCCGGTACGACGACGAGCGCGCCCCGCCCGGAGGCGAGGGTGGCGGCGACGGCCCTCGCCAGTTCCTCCGCCCAGTGCGGCCCCGGCAGCGCGGTCCATACGGCCCTCGGTGCGCCCCCGCCCGCCAGGGCCTCCAGGAACGCGGGGCCCCGCCCGTACCGCCGCCAGGTCCCGGCCTCCGGCGCACCCGGCGGCGGGAGTGGCTCGGGTGACGGCTTCGACTCGGCCCGCGCGCTCCTCGGCGGCACGGCGAGCTGCAGCACATCGGCCAGACTGCCCGCATACCGGTCGGCGACCGCTCTGGCCAGCGTGAGCAGCCCGGGGCTCAGCACCGGTTCGGGCGAGACGACGCCGGCGAGCGCGGCGAGCGGACCGGAGTAGTCGGACTCGTCCCGCCGCTCGACGATGAACCCGTCGATCAGCCGCCCGCCCTCACGCCGCCCGTCCCGCACCTGGTGCGCCCCGGCCCCGAACCGCACCCGGACCCGGACCCCCGGCTGTGCGGCCTCGTCCAGCTCCTCGGGCACCGCGTAGTCGAAGAACTGGTCGAGGTGCAGCACTCCCTTGTTCACGACGACCCGCGCCACGGGCCGCTCCTGGGCCAGCGCGGCCCCCCGCCACGTCCGCGGCTTGGCCCGCGGCACCTTCGCCTTCCGCACGGTCTCCCGAATGAGCGCAAGCTGCTCCGGCGGACCGTCCCCGGGCCGCGAGGAACGTTCGTTGTCGCTGCTCACAGCCAAATTCCTACCAGACCCCACCGACAACGTCCGCCGTGCGGCCCACGCCCGGACCCGGAGCGGTGACGGCGGGCGACGGGCACACACCTCGCCACACGCCGGGCCGGGCGGGCCGGCGCCAGGAGACACGCGCCCGCCCCCGGAGACACGAGAGCCCCGGACCGTCCCGGTCCGGGGCTCTCGCTCAGCTCGCTGTCTGTCGCTTACAGACCCGCCGCCGCGCGCAGCGCGTCCACGCGGTCCGTGCGCTCCCAGGTGAAGTCCGGCAGCTCACGCCCGAAGTGGCCGTAGGCCGCGGTCTGGGCGTAGATCGGGCGGAGCAGGTCGAGGTCGCGGATGATCGCGGCCGGGCGGAGGTCGAAGACCTCCGCGATGGCGTTCTCGATCTTGTCGACGTCGACAGCGGCCGTGCCGAAGGTCTCGACGAAGAGGCCGACGGGCTCGGCCTTGCCGATCGCGTACGCGACCTGGACCTCACAGCGGGAGGCGAGGCCGGCGGCCACGACGTTCTTGGCGACCCAGCGCATCGCGTAGGCGGCGGAGCGGTCGACCTTGGACGGGTCCTTGCCGGAGAAGGCGCCGCCACCGTGGCGGGCCATGCCGCCGTAGGTGTCGATGATGATCTTGCGGCCGGTGAGGCCGGCGTCGCCCATCGGGCCGCCGATCTCGAAGCGGCCGGTCGGGTTGACCAGCAGGCGGTAGCCGTCGGTGTCCAGCTTGATGCCGTCCTCGACGAGCTGCTTCAGCACGTGCTCGACGACGAACTCACGGATGTCGGGCGCCAGCAGCGAGTCCAGGTCGATGTCGGAGGCGTGCTGCGAGGAGACCACGACCGTGTCGAGGCGGACGGCCTTGTCGCCGTCGTACTCGATGGTGACCTGGGTCTTGCCGTCGGGGCGCAGGTAGGGGATGGTCCCGTTCTTGCGCACCTCGGAGAGGCGGCGGGAGAGCCGGTGCGCCAGGTAGATCGGCAGCGGCATCAGCTCGGGCGTCTCGTCGCACGCGTACCCGAACATCAGGCCCTGGTCGCCGGCGCCCTGCTTGTCGAGCTCGTCGTCGTCACCCTCGACACGGCTCTCGTACGCCGTGTCGACGCCCTGCGCGATGTCGGGCGACTGGGAGCCGATGGACACCGAGACGCCACAGGAGGCGCCGTCGAAGCCCTTCTTCGAGGAGTCGTAGCCGATCTCGAGGACCTTGTTGCGCACCAGGGTGGGGATGTCGGCCCACGCCTTGGTGGTCACCTCGCCGGCCACGTGCACGAGACCGGTGGTGATCAAGGTCTCCACGGCGACGCGGGACGAGGGGTCCTCGCGCAGCAGTGCGTCGAGAATGGTGTCGCTGATCTGGTCAGCAATCTTGTCGGGGTGACCCTCGGTGACGGACTCCGAGGTGAACAGGCGACGGGACACAACGCTCCCTGGGGTTGCAGCGGCTGCTGGCTGATCATTGGCGGACCGGCCGGGGGGCTGCGCCCCGCGTCGTTCCGAGGGACAGTTTATCGGGACCTTCCGCCGACCGGACCCCGCGTCTCGCCACGTGGGAGCCAAACAACACGGGATTCGTCCGAATCAGCTCGGTGATCGGCCCGCGCACACGGCCGGACGGACGGGTTTCGACGCATTTGGCGGTACCGACGGCGGGGTTGAGAAATTCATCCCGGATTCACCCATGTGCGCGCGTGTCTCCCCATGAGCCGCACGAGAGCCGCTCGACATGAGTAGTACGTCACACCACGTGGTGGTAGGTCACCCCGGACTGGGTGGTAGGTCACACCCGACACGGTGGTACGTCACGCCAGGCGCGGCGCCACCAGGTCCCACACCGTGTCCGCCAGGCCTTCCTTCGGCCCGTACGGGACGGGCGTCTCGCCGCCGTCCGCCGCCAGGACCACGGCCTCGTTGGTCTCGGAGCCGAAGGTCTTGCGCTCCCCCACCTCGTTGACGACCAGCAGGTCGCAGCCCTTGCGCCGGAGCTTCTCGCGGCCGTTGACGAGAACGTCGTCGGTCTCGGCGGCGAAGCCGACCACGACCTGCCCCGGCCGTGCCCGGTCGGCGGAGATCTCGGCGAGGATGTCGGGGTTGCGCACCAGCGTGATCGGTGCGGGCTCCTGGCCGTCCTTCTTCTTGATCTTGCCTTCTGCGTACACCGCGGGGCGGAAGTCGGCGACGGCCGCCGCCATCACCACCGCGTCGGCGTCGGCGGCCGCCTTGAGCACGGCCTCACGCAGTTGCACGGCGGTGCCGACGTGGACGACGTCGACGCCCGCCGGGTCGGCCATGCCGGTGTTGGCCTCGATCAGCGTCACCCGCGCGCCCCGGGCCGCGGCGGTACGGGCCAGCGCGTAGCCCTGCTTGCCGGAGGAACGGTTGCCCAGGTAGCGGACGGGGTCGAGCGGCTCACGGGTGCCGCCGGCGCTGACCACGACATGGCGGCCGACGAGGTCGGGAGCGGCGACGCCACGGGCCAGCACCCTGCGACAGGCCTCGAAGATCTCGCCGGGCTCGGGGAGCCGGCCCTTGCCGGTGTCGACGCCGGTGAGCCGGCCGACCGCGGGCTCGATCACGACCGCGCCGCGGCGGCGCAGCGTCGCCACGTTCTCCTGGGTGGCGGGGTGCTCCCACATCTCGGTGTGCATGGCGGGCGCGAAGACGACCGGACACCGGGCGGTGAGCAGCGTGTTGGTGAGGAGGTCGTCGGCGATGCCGTGGGCGGCCTTCGCCAGCATGTCGGCGGTGGCCGGCGCGACCACGACGAGGTCGGCGCCCTGTCCGATGCGGACGTGCGGCACCTCGTGGACGTCGGACCAGACCTCCGTGGAGACCGGGTGCCCCGAGAGCGCCGACCAGGTCGCGGCGCCGACGAAATGGAGCGCGGAGGCGGTGGGCACGACCCGGACGTCGTGCCCGGACTCGGTCAGCCGGCGCAGCAGCTCGCACGCCTTGTAGGCGGCGATGCCGCCGCTGACACCCAGAACGACCTTCGGCTTGTCCACTGCGTCTCCCGCTCCCACTGATGACGACCCGCCGATGACGAGAACCCGCGGATGACGATTCGTACGCCTCTATGACACACCACAGGCCCGGCGGACGTACCGCCGGGCCTGGGATGAAGCGAACGTGCGCCTTACTGGGCCGGGCCCTCGATGGCCTCGGAGGTCAGCAGACCCGCGTTGATCTCGCGCAGGGCGATCGAGAGCGGCTTCTCGTGGACGTGGGTGTCCACCAGCGGACCGACGTACTCGAGAAGGCCTTCACCGAGCTGCGAGTAGTACGCGTTGATCTGGCGCGCGCGCTTGGCCGCGTAGATGACCAGGCTGTACTTCGAGTCGGTGGCCTCGAGGAGCTCGTCGATCGGCGGGTTGATGATGCCC
This sequence comes from Streptomyces sp. NBC_00259, assembly GCF_036181745.1. Lineage (NCBI taxonomy): Bacteria > Bacillati > Actinomycetota > Actinomycetes > Kitasatosporales > Streptomycetaceae > Streptomyces > Streptomyces sp. NBC_00259. The sequence continues at coordinate 1,238,355 of NZ_CP108080.1, forward strand.
TCGGGCGCGGTGATGGAAGAGGACACGCTCTAGCCTTCCGAAGAAACTTCTGGGAAATCGAACAAGATCAGACAACTGCCATCAAGGCTAGCAGCTCGCGCGCCACGTCCTCGACGGAGGTGTTGACCAGGGTGGTGTCGAACTCGGCCTCCGCGGCCAGCTCGACCTTCGCCGCTTCGAGGCGGCGCTCGATCACATCGGGAGACTCGGTTCCCCGGCCGGTGAGCCGGCGGACCAGTTCGTCCCAGCTCGGCGGGGCCAGGAAGACCAGCTGGGAGTCCGGCATCGACTCCTTGACCTGCCGGGCGCCCTGGAGATCGATCTCCAGCAGCACCGGCTCGCCGGCCTCGAGGCGCTCCAGCACCGCACGGCGCGGGGTGCCGTAGCGATTGCCCGCGAATTCTGCCCATTCCAGGAGCTCGCCGTTGGCGATCAGCTTGTCGAATTCATCGTCGCCGACGAAGAAATACTGGACGCCGTGACGCTCGCCTGGGCGCGGCTTACGGGTGGTGGCCGACACCGAGAGCCATACCTCGGGGTGGACCTTGCGCATATGGGCGACGACCGTGCTCTTACCGACCCCGGAGGGGCCGGAGAGCACGGTCAGCCGCGGACGTACCTCTGCTGCCATGCAGCGATTATCCAGGTTCTCGGGAGTGCCCGGGAACGTCAGGCGGCGCCGCCGCCGAACTCGCGCTCGAGCGACGCGATCTGGTTGGACCCGAGACCCCGCACACGGCGGCTCTCGGAGATGCCGAGTCGCTCCATGATCTGCTTGGCACGGACCTTGCCCACGCCGGGGAGGGACTCGAGCAGGGCGGAGACCTTCATCTTGCCGATGACGTTGTTCTCCTGGCCCTGCTTGATGACCTCGTGGAGGGAGGCGCCGGAGTGCTTGAGTCGATTCTTGACCTCGGCCCGCTCCCGGCGAGCCGCGGCGGCCTTTTCGAGCGCGGCTGCGCGCTGTTCAGGGGTAAGGGGCGGAAGAGCCACGCCTACGTCACCTCGGATGTCGAACTGTCGGATACGGACCGGTGAGGAACCTAGTCGCCCCACACCAGGCGAGCAACGAGCAACGCACTGGTCGTTGCATCGCTGGCTCTCGACGGAGACTAGCGGCCGAGACCGCTCCAGTCAGCGAGAACAGCGGAAAAGTCCTGGTCAGCATCGGCCGACTTGGATATTCCAGACATACCGACCCTGTTTCTGTCAAGAAATCGTCCATGAGAGACGCGCATGACACCCCGGTCGAGCGGTCGGGCGGACCTCCGGCGACCCTTCGCAGGGACCCGGCGGGCCCGCCCGGGAGCCCTACGCGCCGTCGACCGCCGCCCGTACCTCGTCGCTGAAGCGTGCCGCCGCCTCCCGCAGCGCGGCGGCGTCCGGACCGTGCCGCAGCACGCCACGGCTCACGCTCGGGACGACGTTGCGCACGGCCGGGCCGAAGACGCCCGGCAGATCGGCCGGGGTCGCGCCCTGGGCGCCGATGCCGGGCGCGAGGAGCGGACCGTTGATGTCCAGGTCCACGCCCGCCTCGCCGAGCGTGGCGCCGACGACCGCGCCGACCGAGCCCATCGGATCCGCTCCGGCGTTCTCGTCCGCCATGTGGTTCAGCATGAGCTGGGCGAGCGACACGCCGCCCGCCGCCGTGGCGCGCTGGACCTCGGCGCCCTCCGGGTTGGAGGTCAGGGCCAGGACGAAGATCCCGCAGCCGTTGATCACGGCCTGGTCCAGCGCCGGGCGCAGCGATCCGAAGCCGAGGTACGGCGAGACCGTGACCGCGTCCGAGAACAGCGGCGAGTCCTTGCGCAGGTACGCCTCGGCGTACGCGCCCATGGTCGAGCCGATGTCGCCGCGCTTGGCGTCCATCAGGACCAGGGCGCCGGCGGCCCTGGACTCCTCGACGGCCTTCTCCAGGACCGCGATGCCGCGCGAGCCGAAGCGCTCGAAGAACGCGGACTGCGGCTTGAGGACGGCGACCCGGTCGGCGAGCGCCTCGACGACCGTACGGGTGAAGCGCTCCAGGCCGGTGATGTCGTCGTTCAGCCCCCACGCGGTCAGCAGCGAGGCGTGCGGGTCGATCCCGACGCACAGCGGCCCGCGCGTGTCCATGGCGTGGCGCAGTCGGGCACCGAAGGGTGCCGAGGTCTCCAGGGGGCTCATGCGGTGGCTGCCTTTCGGGTCTCGGCGCCGACGGCCTCGGCGAGGGTGGCGTACGGGCTCGCGGCCAGGCGGGCGGCGAGGCCCTTGTGGACGGCACGGGCGTAGAACGGGCCCTCGTAGATGAAGGCGCTGTAGCCCTGGACGAGCGTGGCGCCGGCGAGGATGCGCTGCCAGGCGTCCTCGGCGTTCTCGATGCCGCCGACGCCGACGAGGGTGATACGGGTCCCCACGCGCGCGTACAGGCGGCGCAGCACCTCCAGGGAGCGCTCCTTGAGGGGGGCGCCGGACAGCCCGCCGGTCTCCTTCACGAGCTCCTGGCCGGACGTCAGGCCGAGGCCGTCGCGGGCGATGGTGGTGTTGGTGGCGATGATCCCGTCCAGGCCGAGTTCGACGGCCAGGTCGGCGACGGCGTCGACGTCCTCGTCGGCGAGATCCGGCGCGATCTTGACGAGCAGCGGGACGCGGCGTTCGGTGACGGTGCGGTCGGCCGCCTCGCGCACGGCACTGAGCAGCGGGCGCAGAGATTCGGTGGCCTGGAGGTTGCGCAGACCGGGCGTGTTCGGCGAGCTGACGTTGACCACGAGGTAGTCGGCGTACGGGGCGAGCCGCTCCGTCGAGATCACGTAGTCGCCGACGGCCTCCTCCTCCGGGACGACCTTGGTCTTGCCGATGTTGACGCCGACGATCGTGCGGAAGATCTCGTGGCGGGTGGCGAGGCGGGCGGCGACCGCGGCGGAGCCCTCGTTGTTGAAGCCCATGCGGTTGATCAGCGCCCGGTCGGGAACGAGGCGGAAGAGCCGCTTCCTGGGGTTGCCGGGCTGGGGCTGCGCCGTGACCGTACCGATCTCGATGTGGTCGAAGCCGAGCATCGACATGCCGTCGATGGCGACGGCGTTCTTGTCGAAGCCGGCCGCGAGTCCGAACGGGCCGTGCATGCGCAGGCCGAGCGCCTCGGTGCGCAGTTCCTTGTGGCGGGGGGCGAGGGCGGCGGCGACGAACGTGCGCAGCACGGGGACGCGGACCGCGAGGCGGATCCAGCGGAAGGCGAGGTGGTGGGCCGCCTCCGGGTCCATCCGCTTGAAGACCAGGTTGAAGAACAGCTTGTACATGTCGGTGTCCTCATGAGGAGGGGGACACCGTTTCCGGTGTCCCCCTTGTGGGCTGTCAGTCGCGGGCCGCGATCAGGTGTTCCGCGTGTTCCTGGAGTGAACGGACTCCCACACCGCCGAGGTTGAGCGCGTCGATGCCCTGGACGGCGGCGGCGAGCGCCTGGACCGTCGTCAGGCACGGGACGCTGCGCGCCACGGCCGCCGTGCGGATGTCGTAGCCGTCGAGGCGGCCACCGGTGCCGTACGGGGTGTTGACGATGAGGTCGACCTGGCCGTCGTGGATCAGCTGGACGATGGTCTTCTCGCCGTCCGGGCCCTCGCCCTCGGACTGCTTGCGCACGATGGTGGCGTGGATGCCGTTGCGCTTGAGCACCTCGGCGGTGCCGGAGGTGGCGAGCAGTTCGAAGCCGTGCGCGACGAGTTCCCGGGCCGGGAAGATCATCGAGCGCTTGTCGCGGTTGGCGACGGAGAAGAAGGCGCGGCCCTTGGTGGGCAGCGGTCCGTAGGCGCCCGCCTGCGACTTGGCGTACGCCGTGCCGAAGACGGTGTCGATGCCCATGACCTCGCCGGTGGAGCGCATCTCCGGGCCGAGGACGGTGTCGACGCCGCGTCCGTGGATGTCGCGGAAGCGGCTCCACGGCATCACGGCCTCCTTGACGGAGATCGGCGCGTCCATCGGGAGCGTGCCGCCGTCGCCGTTCGCGGGCAGCAGGCCCTCCTCGCGCAGTTCGGCGATGGTGGCGCCGAGCGAGATCCGGGCGGCGGCCTTGGCCAGCGGCACGGCGGTCGCCTTCGAGGTGAAGGGGACGGTGCGGGAGGCGCGCGGGTTGGCCTCCAGGACGTAGAGGATGTCGCCGGCCATCGCGAACTGGATGTTGATCAGTCCGCGTACGCCGACCCCGCGGGCGATGGCCTCGGTCGAGGCGCGCAGGCGCTTGATGTCGAAGCCGCCGAGCGTGATCGGGGGCAGGGCGCAGGCCGAGTCGCCGGAGTGGATACCGGCCTCCTCGATGTGCTCCATGACGCCGCCGAGGTAGAGCTCGGTGCCGTCGTAGAGCGCGTCGACGTCGATCTCGATGGCGTCGTCGAGGAAGCGGTCGACGAGGACCGGCCGGTCGGGGCCGATCTCGGTGGACTCCGCGATGTACGACTGCAGCCGGGTCTCGTCGTACACGATCTCCATGCCGCGGCCGCCGAGCACGTACGACGGGCGTACGAGGACGGGGTAGCCGATCTCGTCGGCGATGGCCTTGGCCTCGGTGAAGGTGGTGGCGGTGCCGTGCTTGGGCGCGGGGAGGCCGGCGTCGTCGAGGACACGGCCGAAGGCTCCGCGGTCCTCGGCGGCGTGGATCGCCTCCGGGGAGGTGCCGACGATCGGGACGCCGTTGTCCTTGAGGGCCTGCGACAGGCCGAGCGGGGTCTGGCCGCCGAGCTGGACGACGACACCGGCGATGGGGCCCGCGAGGGACTCGGCGTGGACGATCTCGAGCACGTCCTCCAGGGTGAGCGGCTCGAAGTACAGCCGGTCGGAGGTGTCGTAGTCGGTGGAGACGGTCTCCGGGTTGCAGTTGACCATCACGGTCTCGTAGCCCGCCTCGCTGAGCGCGAAGGAGGCGTGGACGCAGGAGTAGTCGAACTCGATGCCCTGGCCGATCCGGTTCGGGCCGGAGCCCAGGATGATCACCGCGGGCTTCTCGCGGGGCGCGACCTCGGTCTCCTCGTCGTAGGAGGAGTAGAAGTACGGGGTCTTCGCGGCGAATTCGGCGGCGCAGGTGTCGACCGTCTTGTAGACCGGGCGGATTCCGAGGGCGTGCCGGACCTCGCGGACGACGTCTTCGCGCAGGCCCCGGATGTCGGCGATCTGAGCGTCGGAGAAGCCGTGGCGCTTGGCGTCGGCGAGGAGTTCGGGGTCGAGCTTCTCGGCGGCGGCCAGCTCGTCGGCGATCTCCTTGATCAGGAAGAGCTGGTCGACGAACCAGGGGTCGATCTTCGTGGCGTCGAAGACCTCGCTCTGGGTGGCTCCGGCGCGGATGGCCTGCATGACGGTGTTGATCCGGCCGTCGGTCGGGCGGACCGACTCACGCAGCAGTTCGTCCTTGTCGCCCGGCTCGCCGGTGAACTCGAACTGGCTGCCCTTCTTCTCCAGGGAGCGCAGGGCCTTCTGCAGCGCCTCGGTGAAGTTGCGGCCGATGGCCATGGCCTCGCCCACGGACTTCATGGTGGTGGTGAGTGTGGCGTCGGCGGAGGGGAACTTCTCGAAGGCGAAGCGAGGCGCCTTGACGACCACGTAGTCGAGCGTCGGCTCGAAGGACGCCGGCGTCTTCTCCGTGATGTCGTTGGGGATCTCGTCCAGCGTGTAGCCGACGGCGAGCCGGGCGGCGATCTTCGCGATCGGGAAGCCGGTGGCCTTGGACGCCAGCGCGGAGGACCGGGACACGCGCGGGTTCATCTCGATGACGATGACCCGGCCGTCCTCGGGGTTGACGGCGAACTGGATGTTGCAGCCGCCGGTGTCGACGCCGACCTCGCGAATGACGGCGATGCCGATGTCCCGCAGGATCTGGTACTCGCGGTCGGTCAGCGTCATCGCCGGGGCGACGGTGATCGAGTCACCGGTGTGCACGCCCATCGGGTCGAAGTTCTCGATGGAGCAGACGACCACGACGTTGTCGTGCTTGTCGCGCATCAGCTCCAGCTCGTACTCCTTCCAGCCGAGGATGGACTCCTCCAGGAGCACCTCGGTGGTGGGAGACAGGGTCAGGCCCTGGCCGGCGATGCGGCGGAGCTCGTCCTCGTCGTGGGCGAAGCCGGAGCCCGCGCCGCCCATGGTGAAGGAGGGCCGGACGACGACGGGGTAGCCGCCGAGGGTGTCGACACCCTTGAGGACGTCGTCCATGGTGTGGCAGATGACCGAGCGCGCGGACTCACCGTGGCCGATCTTGCGGTTGACGGCCTCGACGACGTCCTTGAAGAGCTCGCGGTCCTCGCCCTTGTTGATGGCCTCGACGTTGGCGCCGATGAGCTCGACCCCGTACTCGTCCAGGGTGCCGGACTCGTGCAGGGCGATCGCGGTGTTGAGCGCGGTCTGGCCGCCGAGGGTGGGCAGGAGGGCGTCCGGGCGCTCCTTGGCGATGATCTTCTCGACGAACTCGGGGGTGATCGGCTCGACGTACGTGGCGTCGGCGATCTCCGGGTCGGTCATGATCGTCGCCGGGTTGGAGTTCACCAGGATGACGCGCAGGCCCTCGGACTTGAGGACCCGGCAGGCCTGGGTGCCGGAGTAGTCGAACTCGGCGGCCTGGCCGATGACGATCGGGCCGGAGCCGATGACCAGGACGGACTGGATATCGGTGCGCTTAGGCACGCTGGCCCTCCATCAGGGAAACGAAGCGGTCGAACAGGTACGCGGCGTCGTGCGGGCCCGCGGCCGCCTCGGGGTGGTACTGGACGCTGAAGGCCGGCTGGTCGAGCAGCTGGAGGCCCTCCACCACGTTGTCGTTGAGGCAGACGTGGGAGACCTCGGCGCGGCCGTAGGGGGTCTCGGAGACCTTGTCGAGCGGGGCGTCGACGGCGAAGCCGTGGTTGTGCGCGGTGACCTCGACCTTGCCGGTCGTACGGTCCTGCACGGGCTGGTTGATGCCGCGGTGGCCGTACTTGAGCTTGTACGTGCCGAAGCCCAGCGCCCGGCCGAGGATCTGGTTGCCGAAGCAGATGCCGAACAGCGGCGTCCTGCGCTCCAGGACGGCCTGCATGACGGAGACGGCGTGGTCCGCGGTGGCCGGGTCGCCCGGGCCGTTGGAGAAGAACACCCCGTCGGGGCCGACCGCGAAGACGTCCTCGGCGGTGGCGGTGGCGGGCAGGACGTGCACCTCGATGCCGCGCTCGGCCATCCGGTGCGGGGTCATGCCCTTGATGCCGAGGTCGACGGCGGCGACGGTGAACTTCTTCTCGCCGATCGCGGGGACGACGTACGTCTCCTTGGTGGCGACCTCCGCGGACAGGTCCGCGCCCTTCATCTCGGGGGCCTGGCGCACCTCGGCGAGCATCGTGCCCTCGTCGGGCAGCGCGTTGCCGGAGAAGATGCCGACGCGCATGGCGCCGCGCTCCCGCAGATGACGGGTGAGGGCGCGGGTGTCGACGCCGCTGATGCCGACGACGCCCTGGCGGTCGAGCTCCTCGTCCAGGGAGCGCTGTGCGCGCCAGTTGGAGGGGATGCGGGCGGGGTCGCGGACGACGTAGCCGGACACCCAGATGCGCTGCGACTCGGAGTCCTCGTCGTTGACGCCGGTGTTGCCGACGTGCGGGGCGGTCATCACGACGACCTGGCGGTGGTACGACGGGTCGGTGAGGGTCTCCTGGTAGCCGGTCATGCCGGTGGAGAACACGGCCTCGCCGAAGGTCGCCCCCACGGCCCCGTAGGCGCGGCCGCGGAAGATACGGCCGTCCTCCAGGACGAGTACGGCGGGAACGCGGGTTCCCCTGGTGGAGGTCGTCATCGTGCGGCGCCTTCCGTGGTGTCGGTCGTGATCATGGAGTTGACGGCTTCGACCCAGGCGGCGTGCTCGGCCGCGTGGTCGGAGCGGAAGCCGGAGTCGAGCTGTGTGTCGCCGTGCGCCCAGGTGACGATCAGCAGTCCGCCCTCGGCGAGGACCTTGCCGGCGATGCCCTTGTCGAGGCGGGCCTCGCGCAGGGCCGCGGCCGGGATGAAGAAGTCGGCGGCACCGGGGCGTACGACGTCGATTCCGGCGTCGGTGAGGGTCAGCTCGGCGCGGCTGCGGTTGCCCAGGCCCCGGGCGACGATCCGGTCGAGCCACTGCCCGGCGGTCGTCGAGCCGTGGTAGCGGCCGCTGAGCCGCAGCTTCGCCTCACCCGCGTTCTCGGGCGCCACGGGCAGTTCGGGAAGACCCGACTGGAGCTCACCGCGCCACTTCCAGCCCTGGCGCATCAGCCAGTAGACGAGGGCGATGAAGAGCAGCAGCCCGGCGACCCAGCCGAGGCGCGCGGCCCAGTCGGTGACCTCCGCGGACTTCCGCTCGGCCGCTTCGGCCGCCTGAATGATGAGTGGTGTCACGCCAGCTTCCCGTCCATGAGCGTCGCCCGGCCCCGCAGGAAGGTGTGGGTGACGCGACCCGGCAGCTCGCGACCCTCGTAGGGCGTGTTGCGGCTGCGGGAGGCGAAGCCCGCGGGGTCCACGTTTCCACGGTATGCCGGATCGACCAGCGTGAGGTTGGCGGGCTCACCAGCCGAGACGGGCCGTCCGTGGCCTTCCGCGGCGCCGATGCGGGCCGGCGTGAACGACATCCGGTCGGCCACGCCTTCCCAGGTCAGCAGGCCGGTCTCGACCATCGTGTGCTGGACGACGGAAAGCGCGGTCTCCAGGCCGACCATGCCCATGGCCGCCGCGGCCCACTCGCAGTCCTTGTCCTCGTGCGGGTGCGGGGCGTGGTCGGTGGCGACGATGTCGATCGTGCCGTCGGCGAGGGCCTCGCGCAGCGCCATGACGTCGCGCTCGGTGCGCAGCGGCGGGTTGACCTTGTAGACCGGGTTGTACGTACGGACCAGCTCGTCGGTGAGGAGGAGGTGGTGCGGGGTGACCTCGGCGGTGACGTCGATGCCGCGGGACTTGGCCCAGCGGACGATCTCGACGGAACCGGCGGTGGAGAGGTGGCAGATGTGGACGCGGGAGCCGACGTGCTCGGCGAGGAGGACGTCGCGGGCGATGACCGACTCCTCGGCGACGGCCGGCCAGCCGCCGAGGCCCAGCTCGGCGGAGACGACGCCCTCGTTCATCTGGGCGCCCTCGGTGAGGCGGGGCTCCTGCGCGTGCTGGGCGACGACGCCGCCGAAGGCCTTCACGTACTCCAGCGCGCGGCGCATGATCACGGCGTCGTCGACGCACTTGCCGTCGTCGGAGAAGACGGTGACGCCGGCGGCGGAGTCGTGCATGGCACCCAGCTCGGCGAGCTTCTTGCCCTCCAGGCCGACGGTGACGGCGCCGATGGGCTGGACGTCGCAGTAGCCGTGCTCCTTGCCGAGCCGCCACACCTGCTCGACGACGCCCGCGGTGTCCGCGACGGGGAAGGTGTTGGCCATGGCGAACACGGCCGTGTAGCCGCCGCTCGCGGCCGCGCGGGTGCCGGTGAGGACGGTCTCGGAGTCCTCACGGCCCGGCTCGCGGAGGTGGGTGTGCAGATCGACCAGGCCGGGCAGCAGGATCCGGCCCTCGGCCTCGACCACCTGGGCGCCGTCGGCCTCCAGGCCCGCGCCGACCCGGGCGATGGTCTCGCCCTCGATCAGGACGTCCTGCGCCTCGCCGCCGAGCACCTTCGCGCCACGAATCAGGATCTTGCTCATCGTTACTTGCTCTCCTCGGTACGGGCGTGGGTGGCGGCAGCGGCGGGTTCGGCTCCGCCGAGCAGCAGGTACAGGACGGCCATGCGGATCGACACACCGTTGGCGACCTGCTCGACGGCGGTGCAGCGGTCGGAGTCGGCGACCTCGGCGGTGATCTCCATGCCTCGGTTCATCGGGCCGGGGTGCATCACGACCGCGTGCTCGGGCATCCGGGCCATCCGGTCGCCGTCCAGGCCGTAGCGGCGCGAGTACTCGCGCTCGGTGGGGAAGAAGGCGGCGTTCATCCGCTCGCGCTGCACACGCAGCATCATCACGGCGTCGGACTTCGGCAGCACGTCGTCGAGGTCGTAACCGACCTCGCACGGCCAGGCCCCGACGCCGACCGGCACCAGGGTGGGCGGGGCGACGAGCGTGACATGGGCACCGAGCGTGGTCAGCAGATGGACGTTGGAGCGGGCGACGCGGCTGTGCAGGATGTCGCCGACGATCGTGATGCGGCGGCCGTCCAGGTCACGTCCCAGGCCCTCGTCCCTGCCGACGAGGCGGCGCCGCAGGGTGAAGGCGTCCAGCAGCGCCTGGGTGGGGTGCTCGTGGGTGCCGTCGCCGGCGTTGACGACGGCTCCGTCGATCCAGCCGGAGTTGGCGAGGCGGTAGGGGGCGCCGGAGGCGTGGTGGCGGATGACGACGGCGTCGGCGCCCATCGCCTCCAGGGTCAGCGCGGTGTCCTTCAGAGACTCGCCCTTGGAGACCGAGGAGCCCTTGGCGGAGAAGTTGATGACGTCGGCGGAGAGCCGCTTGGCGGCCGCCTCGAAGGAGATCCGGGTCCGGGTCGAGTCCTCGAAGAAGAGGTTGACGACGGTACGGCCGCGCAGGGTGGGCAGCTTCTTGATCGGCCGGTCGGCGACCCGGGCCATCTCCTCGGCGGTGTCGAGGATGAGAACGGCGTCGTCGCGGGTGAGGTCGGCGGCCGAGATGAGGTGACGCTTCATCTGGGTGTGCTCCGGGGTGTGGAGGTGTGCGGGCATGCCGGCGCGCAGGCGGGCCCGTAGGGCGGGATGGGGCCGTACGGGAGTGCTACTGCTCGCCGGCCGGGGCGGTCTCCTGCGTCCCGAGCAGCACGGTGTCGCGACCGTCCTCCTCGGCGAGCAGGACCTTGACCGTCTCCCGCAGCGACGTCGGGAGGTTCTTGCCGACGTAATCGGCTCGGATGGGCAGTTCACGGTGGCCGCGGTCGACGAGGACCGCCAGCTGGACGGCGCGCGGACGGCCGATGTCGTTCAGCGCGTCGAGGGCGGCGCGGATCGTGCGGCCGGAGAAGAGCACGTCGTCGACGAGGACGACCAGACGGCCGTCGATGCCCTCGGCCGGGATGTCCGTGCGTGCGAGGGCACGGGCAGGACGAAGCCGCAGGTCATCGCGGTACATGGTGATGTCGAGGGACCCGACGGGGATGGTGCGGCCGGTGATCTCGGCGAGCTTCTCGGCGAGACGGCGGGCAAGATAGACCCCGCGTGTCGGGATACCGAGGAGCACCACGTCCTCGGCGCCCTTGGCACGCTCCACGATCTCGTGGGCGATGCGGGTCAGCACCCGCGCGATGTCCGGGCCCTCGAGAACGGGGCGAGCAACATCGGAACTGATGGCGTCCATAAGAAACGGACCTCCTTCTCCGCCTCACGGGACGGACCTTAAAGGACGTCGGATTTGCGCCGTCAACAGTACCAGGGCCGGGAGGCGCCGCTGGTCATCCCCCTCGGGAGGGTCGTACGGACCATTCGGCTTGACGCAGCCAAGTAACGCTGCGTAACCTCACAGTGAGTGACCAGCCGCGCGGCGGAGCCGCACGTTGATACAGCGATACAGCGTCCGGGGAGCTATATGTCCAGCGAATACGCAAAACAGCTCGGGGCCAAGCTCCGCGCCATCCGTACCCAGCAGGGGCTCTCGCTCCACGGGGTGGAGGAGAAGTCCCAGGGCCGCTGGAAGGCCGTCGTCGTCGGGTCGTACGAGCGCGGTGACCGCGCGGTGACCGTGCAGCGTCTCGCCGAGCTTGCGGACTTCTACGGAGTGCCGGTGCAGGAGCTTCTTCCGGGCACCACGCCCGGCGGCGCCGCCGAGCCGCCGCCGAAGCTCGTTCTGGACCTGGAGCGTCTCGCCCATGTCCCCGCCGAGAAGGCCGGCCCGCTGCAGCGTTACGCGGCGACGATCCAGAGCCAGCGCGGTGACTACAACGGCAAGGTGCTCTCGATCCGCCAGGACGACCTGCGCACGCTCGCCGTCATCTACGACCAGTCGCCCTCGGTGCTGACCGAGCAGCTGATCAGCTGGGGTGTGCTGGATGCGGATGCGCGGCGCGCTGTCGCACACGAAGAAGGCTGACGCCACACCTGCAGAAACGTGCCGCCGGGCCGGGGGGAGCAGTGCTTCCTGCCGGCCCGTCGTGCGTTTCGGGGCAACGCCGCGGCGCGGCGCTGCCGTCCTCGTGGCCTTGCCCGGGGCGACGCCCTGCGCCGCGCCCCGCGCGGTGTTCATGCCGGGCGCCGGTGCCGCGCGAGGGCACGCACTGCCCCGGACAGGGCCGGGAAACGGCCGAAGGCCCGCAGCACACAGTGCTGCGGGCCTTCGTGGCTCGGCTCGGCCTGAGGCCTACGCGCCGCGGCGGAGGCTCGGCTTCAGGTCCTTGAAGCGGCCCAGCAGGCCGTTCACGAAGGACGGCGAGTCGTCCGTGGAGAACTCCTTGGCGAGCTGCACCGCCTCGTCGATCACCACCGCGTCGGGGGTCTCGTCCACCCACACCAGCTCGTACGCACCGAGCCGCAGGATGTTGCGGTCGACGACGGGCATCCGGTCGAGCGTCCAGCCGACCGCGTAGGTGGCGATGAGCTCGTCGATGCGGCGCGCGTGCTCCGCGTACCCCTCGACCAGCTCCATCGTGTACTCGTTGACCGGCGGCTGACGGTCGTCGGACCGCGAGTGCCGGATCCAGTCCGCGAGGACTTCCTGCACGGAAGCCCCGCGCTGGTCGGCCTCGAAGAGGATCTGGAAGGCACGCTTGCGGGCCTTGTTGCGGGCAGCCACGGTTAGCTGTTCACCCGGCCGAGGTAGTCGCCGGAACGGGTGTCGACCTTGATCTTCTCACCGGTGGTGATGAAGAGCGGGACCTGGATGGTGTAACCGGTCTCCAGGGTCGCGGGCTTGGTGCCACCGGTGGAGCGGTCGCCCTGGACACCCGGCTCGGTCTCCTGGATGACCAGCTCGACGGCGGCCGGGAGCTCGACGTAGAGCACCTCGCCCTCGTGGGTGGCGACGGTGGCGGTGAAGCCCTCGATGAGGAAGTTCGCGGCGTCGCCGACAGCGGCGCGCGACACATGCAGCTGGTCGTACGTCTGCATGTCCATGAAGACGAAGTACTCGCCGTCCATGTACGAGAACTGCATGTCGCGGCGGTCGACGGTGGCCGTCTCGACCTTCACACCGGCGTTGAACGTCTTGTCGACGATCTTGCCGGACAGCACGTTCTTGAGCTTGGTGCGCACGAAGGCCGGGCCCTTGCCGGGCTTGACGTGCTGGAACTCGACGACGGACCACAGCTGGTCGTTGTCGAGCTTGAGCACCATGCCGTTCTTGAGGTCGTTCGTGGAAGCCACGGTTGCGGAATCTCCTGGACTGACGCTGGTGGACGACCGAGGAGAAGCGAAGGTACGCGCTGCGAGCTCGGCTAGAGCGCGAGCAGCTCCTTGGTCGTGATGGTGAGTAGCTCGGGTCCGCCGTCCGCCTCCTGGCGCACGACGAGCGTGTCATCGATCCGGACTCCGCCCCGGCCCGGGAGGTGAACCCCCGGTTCGACGGTGACCGGCACACAAGCGTCCAGTTTACCCATGGCCGCAGGTGCCAGCTGCGGGTCCTCGTCGATTTCCAGTCCTACACCGTGGCCGGTCGAGGGCGCGAGCCCTTCGCCGTAGCCCGCCGCGTCCAGTACGTGGCGTGCCGCGCGGTCGACGTCCCGGTACCCGGCACCGGGCACGAGGGCCTCGCGGCCGGCCCGCTGAGCGGCGAAGACGAGTTCGTACAGCTCGATCTGCCAGTCCGCGGGAGTGGTGCCGATGACGAAGGTACGGCCGATCTCGCAGCGGTAGCCGCGGTAGTTGGCGCCGAGGCAGACGGACAGGAAATCGCCCTCCTCGACGCGCCGGTCGGACGGGCGGTGGCCGCCGCGGCCGGCGTGGGGGCCGGTGGCGACGGAGGTGGGGAACGCGGGGCCGTCGGCGCCGTGGTCGACGAGGCGGCGCTCCAGCTCGAGCGCGAGGTGCCGCTCGGTGCGGCCGACGAGGATGGACTCCAGCAGCTCGCCGAGGGCCTGGTCGGTGATCTCGGCCGCGATGCGCAGGCACGCGATCTCGTCCTCGTCCTTCACCATCCGCTGCTGCTCGACGGCGCCGCCGAGGTCGGCCAGGCGCAGATGCGGGGTGACGGTGGCGAGGGCGCGGTGGCGGGCGACGGTGAGGTGGTTCTCCTCCACGGCCAGGGAGTCCGCGCCGTCGGTGTCGGCGGACCGCGCGGCGGCGACGGCCGGGTCTCCTCCGTCGGTGGGCAGGACGATCTGCCGCAGCTGCTCGTCCATGCGTCCCTCGACGGGGTCGCCGGTGGGCGCGCTGGGACACAGCAGGACGTCGTCGGTGTCGCCTGCGGGTCCCAGCAGCAGCACGGCGCCGGGTGGGGCGCCGCCTGCGAGATAGCGGACGTTGGCGGGCCGGGAGATCAGCGCCGCTGCGCTGCCGGCCGCGACACAGCGGTCGCGCAGCCGGGCGCGGCGGGCAGCGAACACCTCGGACATGTCACGAGCCTAAGAGCGCGGAGCCGATCCGGCCGTCCGAGCGCGTCCGAGCGGGGTGCGCGCCCCTCTGCCCGGGGGCGTCGCCGCCACCGCCGTGCGGGCGCGCCGGGTGGAGGCGTACCGGGTGACGCGGGGCCCGGCGACCCTGGTCCACGATCTGTCTGGGGACAGCCAGCGGCCGGACTCGCGGGCGACCGGGTGGCCCGGAGTGCCGGTCCTCGGCTGCCCAGCCGGGCGGCGCGGCCGGCGCGACCGGTGGCCCTGGGCGGAACGGTGTCCGTCCTGGCTGTTCCCCGATCTGCCCGGGGACGGCCCGCGGCCGGACTCGCGGGCGACCGGCCGCCCCGGAGCGCCGGTCCTCGGCTGCCCGGCAGGACAACCGACCAGCCGGGGCCGGCGGCCCAGGGGGAACGGCGGGAACGGTGCACGCCCGGTGGCCAGGGTGAACCCGGTCTCCATCTCGGTCGGCGCAACGGCCGGGTGGGCGCACCGGCCGGGCCGGCCGGACCTGGCCTGACCAACACGCCCGGTCTCCGCTCCGGCCGGCGGAACGGCCGGGAGGTGGAGCGTGTCCGTCCTACCAGGCCGGGGGCACGGTCCTTCGCTCCGGCCGACGGAACCGGCCGCGGGGTGGAGCGTGTCCGTCCTACCAGGCCGGGGGGCTCGCGATGGCGCGGGCCAGGACGTCGTCGAGGATGCGGGCCGTGGTCTCGACGTCGCACTGGGAGTTGTCGATGATCGGCAGTCCCGAGCCGTACCAGCCGGCCATGCGGCCGTGGATGCTGGCGACCTCCTCGTCGGAGAGCCGGCGGTTACCGCTGCGCGCGGCGTTGCGCTCCAGGACGATCTCCAGGCCGGGCAGCAGCACGACGGGCAGCAGCCCGGGGCCCACATGACGCTTCCAGCCGCCGAGGCCGACGACGGGGCGGTCGGGGAAGACGGCGTCGTCGAGGATGCAGGAGATGCCGTTGGCCAGGAAGTTGCGCGCGGCGAAGCCACAGGTGCGGCGGGCGAGCCGGTACTGGGCCTCGGACTGGTCGTTCCAGCCGGACTGGGGGTCGGCGAAGCCGGAGCAGACCCATTCGCGGACGTCGTCGAGGCTGATGTGGGCGGTGGGGACACGTCGGCTCCGCGCCCAGTGGCGGGCGACGGTCGTCTTGCCCGCGCCCGCGGGGCCGATCAGCAGGACCGCGAGCGGGGCGGCGCCGGTGCCGGTGTCGGCGGGAGGCGAGGGCGCGGGCAGGGGAACCGGTCCGCCCGGCGGCAGTTGGACGTGGCCCGTGGTGTCGGGCGAGGGCGGCATCGGCGCCTGCTGAGGGGCCGGGCCGCTCCAGCCGGCGGTGGGCGGCCCCTGCGGCGCGGGGCCGGGGTGCTGCGCCTGGTGCTCCCATCCGGGCGTGGTGCCGGGCCCGGGTATGGATCCGGGAACGGGACCCGGGAGGTGTCCCGGCCCGTCGGGCGGCAGCGGAGCTCCCACTGCGTGCTGCATCCGGTGCCACTCCGTCTCGTACGACTTCACGCTGGTCGGGCGGCAGTTGACCGGCCCGTACCGAACGGTACCCTCCCCGGCCGCCCCAGTGGGAACGGCCGGGGCCGGTACGGAGTGCCCGGACCGGGCGGCTTCAGCCGCCGAGTTCCTCGGCCAGTGCGCGCAGGGCCAGCCGGTACGAGCCGATGCCGAAGCCCGCGACCGTTCCGGAGGCGACCGCCGCGATCACCGAAGTGTGGCGGAATTCCTCGCGTGCGTAGGGGTTCGAGATGTGCACCTCGATGAGCGGGGCCGTGCGCTGGGCCGCCGCGTCCCGCATCCCGTACGAGTAGTGCGTGAAGGCACCGGGGTTGATCACGACGGGGATCGACCCGTCCGCCGCCTCGTGCAGCCAGCGGATCATCTCGCCCTCGTCGTTCGTCTCACGGACGTCGACGTCGAAGCCGAGCTCCTTGCCGAGCGAGCGGCAGGCTTCCACCAGCCCCTCGTAGGACGTGGCGCCGTACACGTCCGGCTCCCGCGAGCCGAGCCGGCCGAGGTTCGGGCCGTTCAGGACGAGGACGCGCCGGCTCACGCGGACACCTCGCCGAAGGCCGCGAGCAGCACGGCCGGGTCCGGTCCCTCCAGCACGGTCGGCTTGGCGAGACCGTCGAGCACGATGAAGCGCAGCAGATCGCCGCGGGACTTCTTGTCGACCTTCATGGTCTCCAGCAGCTTGGGCCACTGGTCGCCGCGGTAGGTCAGCGGCAGCCCGACGGACTCCAGGACGGTGCGGTGCCGGTCGGCGGTCGCGTCGTCCAACCGCCCGGCGAGACGGCCCAGTTCGGCCGCGAAGACCATGCCGACCGACACGGCGGCCCCGTGCCGCCACTTGTAGCGCTCGTTCTTCTCGATGGCGTGCGCCAGGGTGTGGCCGTAGTTGAGGATCTCGCGCAGGCCCGACTCCCTGAGGTCGCTGGAGACGACCTCGGCCTTCACCCGGATCGAGCGCTCGATCAGCTCCGACGTGTGCGGCCCCGCCGGGCTGCGGGCACCTTCCGGGTCGGCCTCGACGAGGTCGAGGATGGCCGGGTCGGCGATGAAGCCGGCCTTGATGATCTCGGCCATGCCGCTGACGTAGTCGTGGACGGGGAGAGAGTCCAGCGCGCCGAGGTCGCACAGCACCCCGGCCGGCGGGTGGAAGGCACCGACGAGGTTCTTGCCCTCGGCGGTGTTGATGCCGGTCTTTCCGCCGACCGCGGCGTCCACCATGGCGAGGACCGTCGTCGGTACGGCGATCCAGCGCACCCCGCGCAGCCAGCTCGCGGCGACGAACCCGGCCAGGTCGGTGGTGGCGCCGCCGCCGACGCCGACGATGACGTCGGTGCGGGTGAAGCCGGTCTGGCCGAGGGCCTTCCAGCAGTAGGCCGCGACCTCGACGGTCTTGGCCTCCTCCGCGTTGGGCACCTGGATGGCGACGGCCTCGTAGCCCTGTCGCGCGAGGTCCTGGCGGATCGCCTCACCGGTCTCGGCGAGCGCCTCGGGGTGGATGACGGCGACGCGCTTGGTCCTGGGACCGATCAGCCCGGGGAGCTCCCCGAGCAGCCGGCGGCCGACGAGCACCTCGTACGGGTCGGTGCCGGCCGTGCCGCCGACCTGGATACGGGTCACTGCCTGCTCGGTCATCGGGTCTTCTCCTGGCCGGGGGTCCGGGGCTCGCCCCCGGGGAGGTGCTGCATGTCGAGTGCGTCGAGGACCGCCTGGGCGACCTCTTCGGGGGTGCGGTCGTCGGTGGCGACGACGGCACGGGCGACGTCGGTGTACAGATGCCGGCGGGCCTCCATCAGCTCGCGCCACTGGCGGCGCGGGTTGACGGCCAGCAGCGGGCGGGCGGTGTTCAGCCCGACCCGGCGTACGGCCTCCTCGACGTCCATCGAGAGGTACACGACGGGCAGCCCGGACAGCAGCTCGCGGGTGCCCTCGTCGAGGACGGCGCCGCCCCCGAGGGAGAGGACGCCCGTGTGCTCGGCGACGGCGGCACGGACGGCCGCGCGCTCCAGCTCGCGGAAGCGGGGCTCGCCGTCCTCGATGAAGATGTCGGAGATCTCCCGGCCCTGGGCGGCGACGATGTCGGCGTCGGTGTCCCGGTAGCCGGTGCCGAGGCGCTCGGCGAGGAGGGCCCCGACGGTGGACTTGCCGACGCCCATCGGCCCGACCAGTACGACCCGTGGGCTCACCGGACGGCCAGGTTCTCGAGGTACGACCGCACATTGCGGCGGGTCTCGGGCACGCTGTCGCCACCGAACTTCTCGGCGACGGCATCGGCCAGGACCAGCGCCACCATGGCCTCGGCGACGATGCCGGCGGCCGGAACGGCGCACACGTCGGAGCGCTGGTGGTGCGCGGCGGCGGCCTCGCCCGTGCTCACGTCGACGGTCCTCAGCGCCCGCGGGACGGTCGCGATCGGCTTCATGGCCGCCCGTACGCGCAGCAGCTCACCGGTGGTCAGGCCGCCCTCGGTGCCGCCGGAGCGGCCGGAGGTGCGCCTGATGCCGTCCTCGGTGGCGATGATCTCGTCGTGCGCCTTGGAGCCGGGGACGCGGGCGAGCTCGAAACCGTCGCCGACCTCGACACCCTTGATGGCCTGGATGCCCATGAGCGCGGCGGCGAGCCGGGCGTCCAGACGACGGTCCCAGTGCACGTGCGAACCGAGGCCCACCGGCACTCCGTAGGAGAGGACCTCGACGACGCCGCCGAGGGTGTCGCCGTCCTTGTGGGCCTGGTCGATCTCGGCGACCATCGCCTTCGAGGCGTCGGCGTCGAGGCAGCGCACCGGGTCGGCGTCGAGCTTCTCGACGTCGGCCGGGGTCGGGTAGACCCCGTAGGGGGCCTTGGCGGCGGCCAGCTCGACCACGTGGGAGACGATCTCGATGCCCGCGGTCTCCTTGAGGTAGGACCGGGCCACGGCACCGAGGGCGACCCGGGCCGCGGTCTCGCGGGCGCTGGCGCGCTCCAGGATCGGACGGGCCTCGTCGAAGCCGTACTTCTGCATGCCGGCGAGATCGGCGTGACCGGGCCGGGGCCGGGTCAGCGGGGCGTTTCGGGCCAGCTCGGCCAGCTCCGCCGGGTCGACGGGATCGGCCGCCATGACCTTCTCCCACTTCGGCCACTCGGTGTTGCCCACCATGATCGCGACCGGTGAGCCCATCGTGAGGCCGTGCCGCACGCCGCCCAGGAAGGTGATCTCGTCACGCTCGAACTTCATCCGCGCACCGCGTCCATAGCCGAGGCGCCGCCTGGCAAGGTGGTCCGCCACCATCTCCGTGGTGATCGGGACACCGGCGGGAAGACCCTCCAGCGTCGCCACCAGTGCGGGTCCGTGCGACTCCCCCGCGGTCAACCAGCGCAACCTGCTCAACGGTGCTCCTCCTGCTCGCGCCTCGAACTGCGACGGCGCGACCCGGGGGTACCTCCCGGCCACAGCCAGGGGGCGCGCGACCCTGGCCCGCCTCCCCTGATCCTCCCACGTCCGGGCACCCGACCCGGCCAGTGGTCCAGCAGACGGACGGGATCGCGCCAGGCGGCGGGGCCGAGGTCAGCGCCCGGCGAGGGCTTCCTCGCCGGCCGCGCGCATCGCGGCGAGCGGCGCCGGGGAGCGGCCGGTCATCTGCTCGACCTGGAGAACGGCCTGGTGCACGAGCAGGTCGAGTCCGCCGACGACGGAGCCGTCCTGCTCGGCCCACGCCGCCGCGAGCGGCGTCGGCCACGGGTCGTAGAGGACGTCGAAGAGCGTGCCGGGACGCTCCGGCACATACGGAACGAGGGCGTCCGTCGCGCCCGCGGGCGTGGTGGCGACGACGAGCGGGGAGTCGAAGGCATGTCCCGCCTCCGCCCAGTCGGCGGTGTGCACCTCGACCCCGAGCCGCTCGCCCCAGCCGCGCATCTCCTCGGCACGGACATGGCTGCGTACGTACGCGGTGACCGGTCCCGTGCAGATCCGGGCGAGCGCGGCGAGCGCGGACGACGCGGTGGCGCCGGCGCCGAGGACGGCCGCGTGGTCCACCTTCTCGACGCCGCGCTCGCGCAGCGCGGCGATCATGCCGGGGATGTCGGTGTTGTCCCCTGTGCGCCGGCCGTCCTCGTCGAGGACGACGGTGTTGACGGCCTCGACGGCCGCCGCGGTGTCGCTGATCGCGTCGAGCAGCGGGATGACCGCCCGCTTCAGCGGCATGGTCAGGGACAGCCCCGCCCAGGAGGCGTCCAGCCCGCCCAGGAAGCCCTCCAGGTCCGCCTCGCTCACCTCGAAGCGGTCGTACGACCAGCCGGTGAGGCCCATCGCCGCGTAGGCGGCCCGGTGCAGCACCGGGGAGAGCGAGTGGGCGATGGGCGACCCGAGGACCGCGGCCCGGCGGGTGTCAGTCGCTGTCGCGCTGTTCATTGAACTTGTCCC
Organism: Streptomyces sp. NBC_00259; assembly: GCF_036181745.1. Lineage (NCBI taxonomy): Bacteria > Bacillati > Actinomycetota > Actinomycetes > Kitasatosporales > Streptomycetaceae > Streptomyces > Streptomyces sp. NBC_00259. The sequence continues at coordinate 1,258,733 of NZ_CP108080.1, forward strand.
TGAGCTTCTCGAACTCCGCATGGGTCTTGGCGAACTCGGTCTTGTGCTTGCCGTCGGTCGCCACGAAGTACATCCAGCCGTCCGAGGTCGGGGTGATCGAGGCGTTCAGCGCCGTCAGATCGGGGTTGCCGATGGGCCCGGGCGGCAGCCCCTTCTGGGTGTACGTGTTGTACGCGTCCTGATTGCTGTTGATCTCTTCCTCAGTGATGTCGATCTTGCTCTGACCCTTGAGGTAGTTGTAGGTCGAGTCGAACTGCAGCTTCTGGTTGGTCTCGGTGTTGGTGGGCTTGAGCCGGTTGTAGACGACCTCGGCCATCTTCTTGTAGTCGGTCTCGTTCTTGCCCTCGGCCTGCACGAGGCTGGCCACGGTGATCAGTTCCCAGGCGTTCTTCAGCTTGAGCTGCTTCGCCTTGGCCTCGAGGTCCACCTTCCCGTACTCCTGGTTGGCCCGCTTGACCATCGCCTTGAGGATGTCCTCGGGCTTGGCCCCCTTGGCGACCGGATAGGTGGCGGGGTAGAGGAAACCTTCCAGCGGGTCCTTGACGTTCTCGTGGCCCTGCGCCCATGCGGGGAGCCCGAGCGTCTTCGCCTGCTTCTCGGCGACGGACTTGGTGGTGCCGGGGTCGAGTTCGAGACGCTTGTCGATCTGCTCGTAGATCTGGACGTTGCGCGCGCCCTCGGCGAAGGAGAGGCCGTTGCGGCTGGCGGGGTTGAGCATCAGCTTGACGGCTTCGTCCGCGGACATGCCCTTCTTCAGGGTGTACACGGCGTCCTGGATGCTGCGGCCCCGGGGGTTCTCGCTCTGTGCCGAGACGAAGGCGTCGACGCTCTTCACGACGCCGGCCTCCTTGAGGAGCGCCCCGATCTCGGTGCCGCTCGCCCCGGGCGGGACCGTGACCTGGACCTGACCGCTGCCGGCGCCCTCGAAGTCGGGTGCCGCGCCGAACTGGCCCTGCCAGAACTGGTATCCGACGTAGCCGAGGCCGCCGGCCCCGCCGACCAGGACGACCGCGACGAACAGGCACGCGAAGCCGTTGCGGCCCTTCTTCTTTTTCTTGCCCGGGCCGCGTCCGCCGTCACCGCCACGTCGCCCGTCGCCGGGGTCCTCGTCGTGGTCGTCGTCCTCACGACGGTCCTCGCCGGTGAAGAACGGGTGGTCCTCCTCCTGCGGCTCCGCCGCCCAGTCGTCCTCCGGCGCGGGCGCCTGCCGAGTCTGCTGTGCCTGCTGCGGCGGGGCGCCGCGGCGGCCGGGAGGCTGCGGCGGCGGGTAGGCGTCGGGTGTGCCGTAGTGGTCGGCTCCCGCGCCGTACGGGACGGCTCCCGTGTTCGGGTCGTACGGCATCACGGGCTGCTGGCCGGTGTCCCAGTGGCCGCCGTACTGCTGCTGGTCGTACTGCTGCTGCCCTTGCTGTTGCTGGGCGTACTGCTGCTGCCCGTACTGCTGCTGCCCGTGCTGCTGCTGGGGGTACTGCTGCTGCCCCTGCTGATGTCCCTGCTGCTGGGGCGCGTACTGCCCGCCGTCGTACTGCTGCCGGCCGTCGTACTGCTGCTGCTGGGGATACTGCTGCTGGTATCCCGTCTGGTACTGCGGATCGTTGCCGTAGTGGGGCTCGGGCGCCTGCGGCTGCTGCGGGTACTGCTGCTGGCCGCCGTAGGACGCAGAGCCGTCGCCCTGCTGTCCTCTCCACCCCTGGTCCCCGTACAACGGGTCCTCGGGGTGCCACGGTTCGGAGCCGGGGGCCCGGCCATACTCAGTCATCGATCCCCTAGAGCCGAGAGGCGGGCACGGACGGTCCGCCTCTACGTTGTGCGGCGGTGTTCGAACACCGCCGCATCGCGCGGAACGTTACCGTATCGCGATCAGATGACCACTTCGACGCCCTCGCCCGGGGGACCCCCGGAGGTCCGTTCGGTCTCCAAAGCGTTCTGAAGGATGACAACTGCGGCCACTTGGTCGATGACAGACCGGCCCTTTCTGGACTTCACGCCCGAGGCACGCAAGCCCTGCCCGGCCGTCACTGTGGTCATCCTCTCGTCGACCAGTCGTACCGGCACGGGGGCGATGCCCCGGGCCAGTTCCTGGGCGAAGCCGCGGACCTTGGCCGCCGCCGGGCCCTCCCCACCGCTCAGCGAGCGGGGCAGGCCGACGACGACCTCGATCGGCTCGTACTCGTCGACGAGCTGCCTCAGCCGCCGGTGGGCGGCCGGGACATCACGTCCGGGCACGGTCTCCACCGGGGTGGCCAGGACCCCGTCGGGGTCGCACGACGCGACCCCGATGCGGGCGTCCCCGACGTCGATCGAAAGACGACGTCCTCTGCGCATCGCACTCACACCCCGCTCGCTTCCGCGCCCGCGCGGCGCAGTGCGGGTGGCGTCGTCGGCCGCGGCCCGCCGGCCGCACGCGCGTCGCTCACGATCAGGCCGTCTCGCCGACCAGACGCTCGACGGCGTCGATGGCGTCGCCGATCGCGGCCGGGTTCTGGCCGCCGCCCTGGGCGACGTCGGGCTTGCCGCCACCGCCACCGCCGAGGGTCTTGGCGGCCGTACGGACCAGCTCGCCGGCCTTGAGGCCGCGCCCACGGGCGCCCTCGTTGGTGGCGATGACGGTCAGCGGACGGCCGTTGGCCGTGGTGAACAGGGCCACGACGGCCGGACGGTCACCCGGGATGCGGCCCCGGACGTCGAGGACCAGCTTGCGCAGGTCGTCGGCGGAGGTGCCGTCCGGGACCTGGCCGGTGACCAGGGCGATGCCACGCACGTCCTTGGCGCTCTCGACGAGACCGGCGGCGGCCTGGAGGACCTTCTCCGCGCGGAACTTCTCGATCTCCTTCTCGGCGTCCTTCAGCTTGCCGAGCATGGCCGCGATCTTCTCCGGCAGCTCCTCGGAGCGGCCCTTGACCAGCTCCTGGAGCTGGGCGACGACCGTGTGCTCCTTGGCCAGGAAGTTGTACGCGTCGACGCCGACGAGGGCTTCGATCCGGCGCACGCCGGAGCCGATCGACGACTCGCCGAGCAGCTTCACCAGACCCAGCTGGGCGGTGTTGTGGACGTGCGTACCGCCGCACAGCTCCTTGGAGAAGTCGCCGATGGTGACGACCCGCACGCGCTCGCCGTACTTCTCGCCGAACTCGGCGATGGCGCCCTGCTTCTTGGCCTCGTCGATGCTCATGACCTCGGCCTGGACGTCGAGCTCGCGGGCCAGGACCTCGTTGATCTTCTGCTCGACGTCGGTGAGGACCGTGCCGGGGACGGCGGCGGGCGAGCCGAAGTCGAAGCGGAAGCGGCCCGGGGAGTTCTCGGAGCCCGCCTGGGCGGCCGTCGGGCCGAGGGCGTCGCGCAGCGCCTGGTGGGTGAGGTGGGTGGCGCTGTGGGCGCGGGCGATGGCCCTGCGGCGCGTGACGTCGATGGCGGTGTAGGCGGAGGCGCCCACGGTCACCTCGCCGACCTGCACCGAGCCCTTGTGCACGGAGACACCGGGGACCGGCTGCTGGACGTCGCGGACCTCGATGACGGCGCCCGTGTCGAGCTTGATCCGGCCCTGGTCGGCGAGCTGGCCGCCGCCCTCGGCGTAGAACGGTGTGCGGTCGAGGACGACCTCGACCTCGTCGCCCTCGGAGGCGGCCGGAGAGGGGACACCGTCGACGAGCAGACCGACGATGGTCGACTCGCCCTCGGTGTGGCCGTAGCCGGTGAACTCGGTCGAGCCGGAGGTGTCGGCGACCTCGCGGTAGGCGGACAGATCGGCGTGGCCGGTCTTCTTCGCCCTGGCGTCGGCCTTGGCGCGCTCCCGCTGCTCCTTCATGAGCCGGCGGAAGCCGTCCTCGTCCACGGTCAGGCCCTGCTCGGCGGCCATCTCCAGGGTGAGGTCGATCGGGAAGCCCCAGGTGTCGTGGAGCAGGAAGGCCTTGTCGCCGGAGAGGACCTTCGAGCCGGCGCTGCGGGCCTCGGTGACGGCGCCGTCCAGCACGTTCGTACCGGCGTTCAGCGTCTTGAGGAAGCGGACCTCCTCGGCGAGCGCGACGGACTCGATGCGCCTGCGGTCGGTCTCCAGCTCCGGGTACTGCTGCCCCATGGTCTTGATGACCACGTCGACGAGAGCGGCGACCACCGGGTCGGTGGCGCCGAGGAGGCGCATGTTGCGGATGGCGCGGCGCATGATGCGGCGCAGCACGTAGCCGCGGCCCTCGTTGCCGGGGGTGACTCCGTCGCCGATGAGCATCACGGACGTCCGCAGGTGGTCGGCGACCACGCGGAGGGACACGTCCGAGTCGTGGTTCTCGCCGTAGCGGACGCCGGTGAGCTCGGTGGCCTTGTCGATGACGACGCGCAGGGTGTCGGTCTCGTACATGTTCTGCACGTCCTGCAGGATCATGGCGAGACGCTCGAGGCCCAGACCGGTGTCGATGTTCCTGCTCGGCAGGTCTCCGACGATCTCGAAGTCCTCCTTGGAGGTGCCCTCGCCACGCTCGTACTGCATGAAGACCAGGTTCCAGATCTCCACGTAGCGCTCGTCGTTGACGGCCGGGCCGCCCTCGACGCCGAACGCGGGACCACGGTCGTAGTTGATCTCCGAGCAGGGGCCACAGGGGCCGGGCACGCCCATGGACCAGAAGTTGTCCTTCTTGCCGAGGCGCTGGATGCGCTCGGCGGGGACGCCGACGACCTCGCGCCAGATGCGCTCGGCCTCGTCGTCGTCGAGGTACACCGTGATCCAGAGCTTCTCCGGCTCCAGTCCGTAGCCGCCGTCCGCCACGGAGCCGGTGAGCAGCTCCCAGGCGTACTTGATGGCGCCTTCCTTGAAGTAGTCGCCGAAGGAGAAGTTGCCGCACATCTGGAAGAACGTGCCGTGGCGGGTGGTCTTGCCGACCTCTTCGATGTCGGGCGTACGCACGCACTTCTGCACGCTGGTGGCGCGCGGGGCGGGCGGCTTGGTCTCGCCCAGGAAGTACGGCTTGAAGGGCACCATGCCCGCGTTGACCAGGAGCAGAGTCGGGTCGTCCGCGATGAGCGACGCCGAAGGCACGACGGTGTGCCCGCGCTCCTCGAAGAAGCTCAGCCAGCGGCGGCGGATTTCAGCCGACTCCATCAGTGGTCCTCATTCCGGTCGTACGGATGCTTCTTGTCAAGCATCTCGTAGTGCTTCCTGTACTGCTTCTGGTTTTCGAGGGCGGCGCGACCGCGCTGCGCGGGCAGTCCCCGGTCGACGGGCTCCTCGATCCCCAGGGCCTCGCCGAGCTCGGCCTCGCGCTGGGCCATCCCGGCCCGGACGTCGAGGGCGAAGTCCTTGAGACGGTGCCCGGTCTCGACCGCCTTGTTGGCGGCCTGTGCGGCCAGGCTTTCCGGGGTCAGCTGCTTGAGCTTCCGGTTGACCTTGGTGGTGGCCCACACGCCGGCGGCGGCGCCCGCGGTGAACCAGAACGCACGACGGAACATCGCGCTCAGCCCTTCTGCTTCCGGCGCCTCGCGGCCGGTACGGTGCGGCCGACGACGACCGTGCGACGGGTCTGCGCGGGCGGCACGTCGGTCTTGTTGCGGCTCATCGCCCGGCGTACGCCGTAGCCGAACGCCGCGACCTTCACCAGCGGGCCGCCGAAGGTCGAGGCGACGGTGGTGGAGAGCGCCGAGGCGTTGGAGGTGACCTCCTGGACGTCGGAGGCGATGGCGTCGACCCGGTCGAGCTGGGTCTGCGCGGACCGGACGGTCGCGGAGGCGTCGGCCAACAGTGGCACGGCCTGCTCGGTCACGTCCGCCACCAGCTTGGTGGTCGCCCTGAGCGTCTGCGCCAGCCTCACCAGCACCACGGCGAGGAAGGAGACCAGGATCGCCCAGAAGACAGCCACCAGGATCCCGGCAACCTCTCCACCGGTCACGCTGCACCGCTCTCTGCTCGTCGAGGGTCACTTCGAAAGTCTTTGTCCGACCCTATCGCGCCGGAGGTCGCGCCCCGTACCCGTATCAGTACAGGAACGCGACCCCGTCCGGGAACGCGAGAGCCCGCCGCTCCCCCGCCGGAATCGGCGAGGTGGCGGCGGGCTGAGGCGCGAAGCCGGGGTCGTCTACGACCGCTGGATCAGCGGGCGTAGTACTCGACGACCAGCTGCTCGTCGCAGATCACCGGGATCTCCTTGCGGTTCGGCTCCCGGTCCAGGCGGAAGGCGAGCGCCTTGAGGTTGACCTGCAGGTAGCGCGGGGTCTCGCCGTCGGGCGCGTAGCCACCCTCACGGGCGACCTGGAAGGGGTGCTTCTCGCGGGAGCGCTCGCGGATCGTGACGACGTCGTCCGGGCGGACACGGAACGAGGGCTTGTCGACCTTGCCACCGTTGACCTCGACGTGGCCGTGAACGACCATCTGACGGGCCTGGTAGATCGTGCGGGCGATGCCGGAACGGAGCACCAGGGCGTCGAGACGGCGCTCGAGCTCGATGATCAGGGCCTCACCCGTCTTGCCCTGGACCTTGCTGGCGCGCTCGTAGGCACGGACCAGCTGACGCTCGGAGACGTCGTACTGGGCGCGAAGACGCTGCTTCTCGAGCAGACGGACCTTGTAGTCCGAGTTCTGCTTGCGGCCACGGCCGTGCTCACCCGGCGGGTAGGGGCGAGCCTCGAAGTACTTGACGGCCTTCGGCGTCAGGGCGATGCCGAGTGCACGCGACTTCTTGACCTTGGGTCGCGACTGGTTCACGGGGAACCTACCTCCATGTAAGTTAGGTGAGCCTTACCTTAATCGAGGAGGACGTAATGTCTCGACCACATGGGATCCCCCTGCCCAGTGCGCATCGCAGTTCAGACGCCCCAGCGCCTGCTTACGACGACGATGAACAAGGTCAGCCGCGTCCCAGGGAAGACGCTCGGCAGCCCACCAAAGCCGAGCGCGTACGAACCCTCGTTGAGTACAACGCCTCAGTATCCCTCACGCTGCCGGGTGCTCGCGACCAGGGTCCCGGGTTCTGGGAACCCGCCGCGCGCACCGTCACCCCTGAGGGGGACGTCGTTCTCCTTGTGCCATGGGATTCTCCCACCGCCAGGGCCGCGGCCTACGCCCAGGACGACGACCTGACCTGCGTGATGGAGATCACGGATGTCGCCCCCGTCGCCGTACGGCAGCGCATCCGCGGCCGCGCCTGGCTCGCCGGCTGGCTCACCGCCGTGCGCAACGAGGACCGCGACCGCTACCGGGAACTGCTCGCCGAGCGGCACCCCGTGCGCGCGGTGCTGGAGAGCGACGCGGAGCACCCGTCCTGGATGCTCGTACGGCTGGAGACCGGCGAGATCTCCGTGGACGACCTGTGGGGCACGGGCTGTGTGGAGCCCGACGACCTCGGCAGGACCGAGCCCGATCCGGTCGCGCGGCACGAGGCGGAACTGCTGCAGCATCTGCACTCCACCCACGCCGACCAGGTGCGCGGGCTGGCCACCCTGCTCGGCGACCGCAAGGGCAAGGCCTCTGCTGCGGCGCATGACGTGGTGCCGCTGGCGCTCGACCGGTTCGGGCTGCGGGTGCGCATCACGGAGAAGAAGGGGGGCCGCGCCTTCGACGCGCGCTTCGACTTCCCCGAGCCGGTGCGGGACACCGGGGAGCTGCGGCAGGCCATGCACACGCTCTTCTCCGCGGCGATGGGCTGACGAGGCGCCTCAGCGGTCGTTCGCCGCTTCACCGCCCCGGAGGCGCTCGCGGACCTTCTCGACCACGTCCGCGTAGCGTGCCTCCGCGCCGTACCGCGTCGGTTCGTAGTAGCGCTTGCCGTGGACCGCGTCCGGCGCGTACTGCTGCGGGGCGATGCCGCCCGGGACGTCGTGCGGATACACATACCCCTGGGCGTGGCCCAGCTTGGCCGCGCCCTTGTAGTGGCCGTCGCGCAGATGCGGCGGGACCGGGCCGGCCAGACCGCCCCGCACATCCGCGAGAGCGGCGCCTATCGCCATCGTCGCGGCATTGGACTTCGGGGCCAGGGCCAGCGCGATGGTGGCATGGCTGAGGGTGAGCGCCGCCTCGGGGAAACCGATCATGGCCACGGCCTGGGCGGCGGCGACGGCCGTCGGCAGCGCCGTCGGGTCGGCGAGGCCGATGTCCTCACTGGCCGAGATCATCAGCCGCCGGGCGATGAACCGGGGATCCTCCCCCGCCTCGATCATCCGGGCGAGATAGTGCAGGGCCGCGTCCACGTCGGAGCCGCGGATGGACTTGATGAGCGCGCTCGCCACGTCGTAGTGCTGGTCGCCGTCCCGGTCGTACTTCACGGCCGCACGGTCGACGGTCTCCTCCACGGTCGTGAGGGAGATGTCCTTCTCGCTCTTGGCGAGGGCCGCGCCGGCGGCGGCCTCCAGCGCGGTCAGCGCCCGCCGGGCGTCTCCCCCGGCGATCCGCAGCAGATGCGCCTCGGCGTCGTCGGGCAGCGTCACCGCGTCGCCGAGACCGCGCTCCTCGGCCAGTGCCCGCCGCATCAGGGCGCGCAGATCGTCGTCGGTGAGCGGCTCCAGGGTGAGCAGCAGGGAGCGGGACAGCAGCGGGGAGATCACCGAGAAGTACGGATTCTCGGTGGTCGCCGCGATCAGCGTCACCCAGCGGTTCTCCACGGCGGGGAGCAGGGAGTCCTGCTGGGCCTTGCTGAAGCGGTGGATCTCGTCGAGGAAGAGGACGGTCTCCTTGCCGAAGCCGCCGGCGGCGCGACGGGCGCCCTCGATGACCGCGCGGACCTCCTTGACGCCGGCCGTGATCGCGGAGAGCTCGACGAAGCGCTTGTTCGTCGCCTTGGAGACGACATACGCGAGCGTCGTCTTGCCGGTGCCCGGCGGGCCCCAGAGGATCACCGACGAGGCTCCGGCGGGCCCGCCGGAGCCTTCGCCGACGAGTCTGCGCAGCGGTGAACCCGGCTTCAGCAGATGCTGCTGTCCCACGACCTCGTCGAGGGTGCGCGGGCGCATCCGGACCGCCAGGGGACTCGCGGACGGGTCCTTCTCCTGGCGTTCCTCTGCTGCGGCGGTAAAGAGATCGGGCTCCACGTGAAGAAGCCTAAGTGAGGGCACTGACAACCCTGTCCACGCCCTCGGCCGGATCCGTCAGCCGGTCCAGAAGTCCCACCAGCGGGTCAGGATCAGCATCCCGATGACGCCGGTGTGCAGCACGGGCGGGACCCAGGCGAACTCGGCCAGGAAGCTCTTGGCCCACGCCGGGGCCGGGAGCAGTCCGGTGCGGATGTTGTGCGAGGTCACGTACCAGAACATGAAGATCGTGGCGACCCACGCCAGCGAGCACCACAGGCACAGCGCGTTGATGTTGTACAGCGACTGGTACTGCAGCCAGGTGCAGAATCCGACGCCGAAGAGCGTGCCCGCGTTGAACGTCAGCCAGTACCAGCGGCGGAAGCGGGCTCCCGCCAGCAGGCTCATGCCGACGCAGATCACCACGGCGTACGTGGCCAGGCCGAGCATCGGGTTGGGGAACCCGAAGGCGGAGGCCTGGTCGCTCTCCATGACGCTGCCGCAGGAGACGATCGGGTTGAGGCTGCAGCCGGGGGTGAAGGTCGTCCCGGCGATCTTGGCCTCGAGGATCTTGAACTTGTCGATCGTGATGACCCAGGAGGCCAGCAGCCCGGCCGCGCCGGTGATCACCAGGAGCCAGGCGAACGCGCGGCTGCCGCCGACGGCAGCGCGCGCGGCCTCCGCTTCCTTGCCGGAGGACACACCGTCAACCGCTGCAGTCGTCATATCGCCGTTCCATCACTCGGGCACCGCTGGCACCGTCATTCTGCCGCACCCCTGCGCGCATCCACCGTTCGATGGACATAAGGACGTACCCGCGCAGGGGCTCGAGGGCTCACGCCCACCTCAGGACAGACGTGACCTGACCGCCGCGACCAGGCCGTCCAGCGGGACCGCCGTCTGCTCGCCCGACTCCATGTCCTTGAGCTGGACCACGCCCTCCGCGAGATCCCGCTCGCCGGCGACGATCGCGTACCGCGCACCACTGCGGTTCGCGTTCTTCATCGCACCCTTGAGGCCCTTGCCGCCGTAGCTGAAGTCGGCGGCGACGCCCGCCCTGCGCAGCTCGGTGACGACACCGAAGAGGACGCGGCGCGCCTCCTCGCCGAGCGGGACGGCGAACACGCCGGTGGCGGAGGGCAGTTCGAGCTCGATGCCCTCGGCCTCCAGCGCCAGGACCGTACGGTCGACACCGAGGGCCCAGCCGACGGACGGCAGCGCGGGGCCGCCGATCATCTCGGACAGGCCGTCGTAACGACCGCCGCCACCCACGGCGGACTGCGAGCCGAGACCGTCGTGGACGAACTCGAAGGTCGTGCGCGTGTAGTAGTCCAGTCCGCGCACCAGCTTCTCGTCGTCCTCGTAGGCGACGCCGGCCGCCGTCAGCAGGTCGCGCACCTCCTCGTGGTACGCCTTGCACGCGTCGCACAGGTGGTCGCGCAGCAGCGGCGCGCCCACGAGCTGCCGCTGGACGCTGTCGCGCTTGTCGTCGAGGACCCGCAACGGGTTGATGTCGACCCGGCGCCGGGTGTCCTCGTCCAGGTCGAGCCCGCGCAGGAAGCCCTGGAGCGCGTCGCGGTAGACGGGGCGGCACTCCTTGTCGCCGAGCGAGTTCAGCAGGATGCGGAAGTTGCTGAGGCCCAGCGAGCGGTACGCCTGGTCGGCCAGGATGATCAGTTCGGCGTCGAGCGCCGGGTCCTCGGCGCCCAGCGCCTCGGCGCCGACCTGCGAGAAGTGCCGGTAGCGGCCCTTCTGCGGGCGCTCGTAGCGGTAGTACGAGCCCGAGTACCAGAGCTTGACCGGCAGGTTCCCGGCCTTGTGGAGATTGGCCTCCAGAGCGGCGCGCAGCACGGACGCGGTGCCCTCGGGCCGCAGGGCGAGCCTGTCGCCGCCCTTGGTCTCGAAGGCGTACATCTCCTTGGTGACGATGTCGGTGGACTCACCGACGCCGCGTGCGAACAGCTCGACGTTCTCGAAGCCGGGCGTCTCGATGTAGCCGTAGCCGGAGTTCCTCAGCGGCGCGGCGATCGCCTCGCGCACCGCCAGGTACTTGGCGGAGTCCGGCGGGATCAGGTCGTACGTGCCCTTGGGGGCCTGGAAGGTGCTCACGGGCAGTCTCGCTACATTCCTCGTCGGGGAGCGGCGGTCGTGCCGTCTCCCTGGCCGGCGGCGACCTCCCGCAGATACGGGTTGGTCGCGCGCTCACGGCCGATGGTGGTCTGGGGGCCGTGGCCGGACAGGACCACGGTCGAGTCGTCGAGCGGCAGGCACACACGGCCCAGCGAGTCGAGCATCTCGGCCATGTCACCGCCGGGCAGGTCGGTGCGTCCGATGGAGCCGGCGAACAGCAGATCGCCCGAGAAGAAGACCGGCGGGATGTCCGCGGCCTCGGGCAGAGTGAAGGTCACCGACCCCTTGGTATGGCCGGGCGCGTGCGACACGGTCAGCTCGAGACCGGCCAGCTTCAGGGCCGCGCCGTCCGTCAGCTCGTGGACGTCGTCCGGCTCCCCCACGGTCAGCTCGCCCATGAGCGGCATCCCGATGGAGCGGCCGAGAGCCTTCTCCGGGTCGCTCATCATGTAGCGGTCGGCGGGGTGGATCCACGCCGGCACGTCATGGGCTCCGCACACCGGGACGACCGAGGCGACATGGTCGATGTGGCCATGGGTGAGCATCACGGCCACGGGCTTGAGCCGATGCTTCCTGAGCGTCTCCTCGACTCCCTCGGCGGCCTGGTGGCCCGGGTCGATGATCACGCACTCCTCGCCTGCGGCCGGGGCGACCAGGTAACAGTTGGTCCCCCAGGCCCCGGCGGGGAACCCGGCAATAAGCACGATCGTCCTCAGTCTGTCGTCCGACGGGGATTCGCTCGACGAATGGCAACAGGTCAGAGCCTACCGGCGCAGTTCATTTCACAGCGAACCCGTATACGGTACGGGCACACCCGGCCCGATAGATCACATCATCCACGAGGAGAAGACCCGGTGGTCAGCAGCGATCAGCGGCGGCGGCAGCTCGCCAGGGAGAAGTTCGAGCGGCAGCAGCGACGCCGCGAGGAGATCCGCAAGAAGTCCAGGCGCCGCAACGCGATCATCGCGGCCGTTCTCGCCGTGGTCGTGGCCGCGGGTGGCGCGGCGTACCTCTCGGTGGGCCTGTCGGACGGCGGCGGCAAGGACGACTCCGCGGTGAAGGAGGCCGACCAGTCCCCGACGCCCACGCAGAGCGAGAGCAGTGTGCCGGAGCCCGCGATGGCCATCGCGGCGAAGGGCACGTACACGATGTCGATGAAGACCAGCCAGGGCGACATCGCGTTCACGATGGACGCCGCGAAGACCCCGCACACGGTGAACTCGTTCAAGCACCTCGCGGACAAGGGCTACTTCGACAACACGAAGTGTCACCGGCTGACCACGGAGGGCATCTTCGTCCTGCAGTGCGGCGACCCGAAGGGCGACGGTACGGGCGGTCCTGGCTACACGATCCCGGACGAGAATCTGGCCGGCCTCGGCAAGGCCGGCGCCGACGGCACCGTCACCTACCCGGCGGGCACGGTGGCCATGGCGAACACGGGCGCGCCGAACAGCGGCGGCAGCCAGTTCTTCCTCGTCTACAAGGACAGCAAACTCCCGCCGTCGTACACGCCGTTCGGCACGATGGACGCGGCAGGGCTCACGGCGGTCGAGGCCGTCGCGGCGGGTGGCGTCGAGGGCGGGGCCAAGGACGGCGCCCCCACGAAGGCCGTCACCGTCAAGAAGGCAGCGGTCAGCAAGGGGTGACCCGGCGAATTCGGCGGTGCCGAGTGCGGACAGCCGGGCGGCCGGTCGCCTAGATTGGCGTTGTGCAGCACGGGCGCGGTCCGTGCTGTGGAGGGCGGGGATCCCGTCCAGGAAACTGTGGACGATGCCCAGGGGCCCGAGCCCCTCGGGGCATCATGTGGAGGAGGCGCTGTGAGCAGCGACCCGTGGGGCCGCGTCGACGAGACGGGCACCGTGTACGTGCGGACTTCCGACGGTGAGCAGGTCGTCGGATCGTGGCAGGCCGGCACTCCCGAGGAGGCACTGGCCTACTTCGAGCGCAAGTACGAAGGCCTGGTCGTCGAAATCGGCCTCCTCGAGAAGCGGGTGAAGACCACCGACCTGTCGGCGAAGGACGCGACGACCGCGATCGAGCACATTCGCCAGCAGGTGGACGAGCACCACGCCGTCGGCGACCTCGCGGCGCTGCGCGTGCGGCTGGACGCGCTCGTCGCGGCGGTCGACGCGCGCCGCGAGGAGCGCAAGGCCCAGAAGGCGAAGCAGACCGACGAGGCCCGGCACGCCAAGGAAGCACTGGTCGTCGAGGCCGAGGAGCTGGCGCAGAGCGAGCAGTGGCGGGCGGCCGGGGAGCGGCTGCGTGCGCTGGTGGACACCTGGAAGGGTCTGCCGAGGCTCGACCGCAAGTCCGACGACGAGCTGTGGCACCGCTTCTCGCACGCCCGCTCGGCGTTCTCCAAGCGCCGCAAGGCCCACTTCGCCGCTCTGGACGCACAGCGCGAGGTGGCCCGCCAGACGAAGGAGCGGCTGGTCGCCGAGGCCGAGTCGCTCTCCGGTTCGACGGACTGGGGCCCCACGGCCGCCCGCTACCGCGATCTGATGGCGGAGTGGAAGGCCGCGGGCCGCGCCCAGCGCGAGCACGAGGACGACCTGTGGAACCGTTTCCGCGGCGCCCAGGACGTCTTCTTCGCGGCCCGCGGCGGGGTGTTCGCCGAGCGCGACGCCGAGCAGTCGGAGAACCTGAAGCTGAAGGAAGAGCTGGCGGTCGAGGCCGAGAAGATCCTGCCCGTGACGGACCTGAAGGCCGCTCGCGCCGCCTTCCGGTCCATCAACGAGCGCTGGGAGGCCATCGGCCATGTCCCGCGTGACGCCCGCCCGAAGGTGGAGGGCCGGATGCACGCGGTGGAGCGGGCGATCCAGGAGGCCGAGGAGGCCGAGTGGCGCCGCACCAACCCGGAGGCGCGGGCGCGTGCCGAGGGTCTGACGGGCCAGCTGCAGGCCGCCGTCGACAAGCTGCGGACACAGATCGACGCCGCGCGCGCGGCGGGCAACAACGCCAAGGCGGACAAGCTCGCGCGGGAGCTCGAGGGACGTCAGGCGCTGCTGGACCAGGCCCTCAAGGGCCTGGAGGAGTTCGGCGGCTGACGAGCCGTCACGAAGGCCCCGGGTACGGATTCCGTACCCGGGGCCTTCGTGCATCCGGCCGGGCGCAGCCCCGGCTACGGCTACAGCTACGGCCGCCGCGCGGACGTCACGCGATACACGTCGTACACGCCCTCCACACCCCGCACCGCCTTCAGGACATGACCCAGGTGCTTCGGGTCGCCCATCTCGAAGGTGAAGCGGGAGGTGGCGACCCGGTCGCGCGAGGTCTGGACGGCCGCCGAGAGGATGTTGACGTGCTGGTCGGACAGGACGCGGGTGACGTCCGAGAGGAGCCGGGAGCGGTCCAGGGCCTCGACCTGGATGGCCACGAGGAAGACCGAGGACTGGGTGGGCGCCCATTCGACGTCGAGGATGCGCTCCGGCTGCTGCGACAGCGAGTCCACGTTGACGCAGTCCGCGCGGTGCACGGAGACACCGCTGCCGCGGGTGACGAAGCCGATGATCGGGTCGCCGGGGACGGGGGTACAACAGCGGGCGAGCTTCACCCAGACGTCGTCGACGCCCTTCACGACGACACCGGGATCCGCGTTGGCGCGGCGCTTGCGGCCACGCCCGCGCGACGGCGGTACGGACTCGGCGATGTCCTCGGTCGCCGCTTCCTCTCCGCCGAGCGCCTGGACGAGCTTCTGCACGACGCCCTGGGCGGCGACATGGCCCTCGCCGATCGCCGCGTACAGCGAGGAGATGTCGGGGTAGCGCATCTCGTGCGCGAGCGTGACCAGCGAGTCGCCGGTGAGGATGCGCTGGATGGGCAGGTTCTGCTTGCGCATGGCACGGGCGATGGAGTCCTTGCCCTGCTCGATCGCCTCGTCCCGGCGCTCCTTGGAGAACCAGGCACGGATCTTGTTCCTCGCCCGGGGCGACTTGACGAAGCCCAGCCAGTCGCGGGAGGGGCCCGCGCCGGTCGCCTTGGAGGTGAAGACCTCCACCAGATCGCCGTTGTCCAGGGTCGATTCGAGCGGTACGAGACGTCCGTTGACGCGGGCGCCTATGGTGCGGTGCCCGACCTCGGTGTGCACGGCGTACGCGAAGTCGACGGGGGTGGCGCCGGCGGGCAGCGCTATGACGTCGCCCTTCGGCGTGAAGACGAAGACCTCGTTGCGGGACAGGTCGAAGCGCAGGGACTCCAGGAACTCGCCCGGGTCCTCGGTCTCCTTCTGCCAGTCGAGCAACTGCCGCAGCCACGCCATGTCGTTGATGGCGTCCTTGTCCTTGCCGACGCCCTTGGGGACGTCGGTACGGACCTTGGAGGCGCCGGCGACGGCCTCCTGCTTGTACTTCCAGTGCGCGGCGATGCCGTACTCGGCGCGGCGGTGCATGTCGAACGTACGGATCTGGAGTTCGACGGGCTTGCCGTTGGGTCCGATGACCGTCGTGTGCAGCGACTGGTACATGTTGAACTTCGGCATCGCGATGTAGTCCTTGAACCGCCCGGGAACCGGGTTCCAGCGGGCGTGGACGGTGCCGAGCGCCGCGTAGCAGTCGCGGACGGTGTCGACGAGGACGCGGATGCCGACCAGGTCGTAGATCTCCGCGAAGTCACGGCCGCGGACGATCATCTTCTGGTAGACGCTGTAGTAGTGCTTCGGCCGGCCGGTGACGGTGGCCTTGATCCGGGCGGCGCGCAGATCGGACTGGACCTCGTCGGTCACTATGGCGAGGTACTCGTCGCGCTTGGGCGCGCGCTCGGCGACGAGCCGCACGATCTCGTCGTACATCTTGGGGTAGAGGATCGCGAAGGCGAGGTCCTCCAGCTCCCACTTGATGGTGTTCATGCCCAGCCGGTGGGCCAGCGGGGCGTAGATCTCCAGGGTCTCGCGGGCCTTCTTCTCCTGCTTCTCCCGCTTGAGGTAGCGCATCGTGCGCATGTTGTGCAGCCGGTCGGCGAGCTTGATGACCAGGACGCGCGGGTCCTTGGCCATGGCGACGACCATCTTGCGCACGGTCTCGGCCTGCGCGGCCTCGCCGAACTTGACCTTGTCGAGCTTGGTGACGCCGTCGACGAGCAGGGCGACCTGGTCTCCGAAGTCACGGCGCAGGGTGTCCAGGCCGTACTCGGTGTCCTCGACGGTGTCGTGCAGCAGTCCGGCCATCAGCGTCGCCGGGTCCATGCCGAGCTCGGCGAGGATGGTGGTGACGGCGAGGGGATGCGTGATGTACGGGTCGCCGCTCTTGCGCTTCTGGCCGCGGTGCCAGCGCTCGGCGACCTGGTAGGCGCGCTCGACCTGGCGGAGCGTCGAGCTCTCGATCTTCGGGTCGTTGCTGCGCACGATCCGCAGCAGCGGCTCCAGGACCGGGTTGTACGGGCTGGAGCGCTGGACGCCGAGCCGGGCCAGCCGGGCGCGGACGCGGTTGGACGAGCCGCCGGAGCGCGTCACGGGGGCGGGCGCCGGGGCCGCGGGCGTGGGCTTGGGGGCCGTCACGGGTGCGGGGGCCGAGCCGCTCGCACTCCCCCGGCCTCCGTCCACGGGCGCACCCGTTCCGCTCCGCTCGGGCGCCGCGGACCCGGCCGGCTGCCCGGGCTTCTTCTCGGGCGCGGCTGGGGCCGCCACAGCCTTCTCGGCGTTCTGGTCGGGCTGCGCGGTGGCGGGACGGGCCTCGTCTGGCAAGAGCGCTCCTCGTGCGGATCCGGGTCCCCCGGTCAGGCCCGGAAAGGCCATGGTATCGATCCCGGGCGTTCACCTCGCCTCGGGACGGGGACTGTCCACAACGCGGAACGGGCACCCGGTGTTCCCGGATGCCCGTTCCTGGTGCCTCGACGGCGGTAACACGCTGGTCAGAGCGTGATCAGCGCCTCCAGCGGGGCGCCGCGGAGCGACGGCTCAAGGCGGGTGCGCCCGCCGAGGAAGCCCAGCTCCATGAGGATCGCGACACCCGCGACCTCGGCGCCCGCCCGGCGGATCAGCTCCAGGGACGCCTCGGCCGTGCCGCCGGTGGCGAGGACGTCGTCGATGACCATGACGCGGTCATCGGCGCCGATGTCCTCGGCGTGGATCTCGATCTCGGCGGTGCCGTACTCCAGCTCGTACGCCTGCGACAGGGTCGCTCCGGGGAGCTTGCCCGCCTTGCGTACGGGGATGAAACCGACGCCGGCCCGCACCGCCACCGGTGCGGCCAGGATGAAACCACGCGCCTCCAGGCCGACGACCTTCGTCGCGCCGTGCGTCACGCACAGCTCGGCGAGGGCGTCGGTGAGGACGGTGAAGGCCGCCGGGTCCGCGAGCAGCGGGGTGATGTCCTTGAACAGCACGCCCGGCTTCGGATAGTCGGCCACGTCCCGGATGCGGCTGAGGAGCAGCTCCCGCATCTCCACCGTCATCGGCGCTTCCCCGACGAGGGGCGGCCGCGGCCACGGCCGCGCTGGCCGACGACGGCTCCGGCGGTCGCGGCGGCACCGGGCAGGGCGTCCTGGGGCTCGCCCGGAACGTCCTCCGAGGCGTCCTCGGCGGACTCGCCCCTGGCGGCCGCGGCGGCGCGCTTGGCGAGGACCCGCTTCTTCAGCGCCTTCATCGCCGGCTCGCGCTCCTTCAGGTCGGCGACCAGCGGAGTGGCGATGAAGATCGACGAGTAGGCACCGGCGGCGAGACCGACGAACAGCGACAGCGAGATGTCGTTGAGCATGCCCGCGCCGAGGAACCCGCCGCCGATGAACAGCAGACCGGCCACCGGCAGCAGCGCCACCACGGTGGTGTTGATGGAGCGGACCAGGGTGCCGTTGATCGAACGGTTGGCGATCTCGCTGTACGTCCAGCGGGTCTGCTTGGTGATGTCCTTCGTGCCTTCCTTGAGGCTGTCGAAGACGACCACCGTGTCGTACAGCGAGTAACCGAGGATGGTCAGCAGACCGATCACCGTGCCCGGAGTGACCTCGAACCCGACGAGCGCGTAGATGCCCACCGTGATCGTGATGTCGTGGATGAGTGCCACCAGGGCGGCGAGCGCCATGCGCCACTCGAAGGCGATCGCCAGGTAGACCACCACGAGGATCATGAACACGCCGAGGCCGGTCCACGCCTTGTTGGCGATCTGCTCACCCCAGCTGGGGCCGACCAGCTCCGCGTTGATCTCGCCCGTGATGTTCAGGTCCTCGGCGAGCTGCTTGCCCACCGTGTTGGCCTGGGCGGTGTCCAGCTCGCTGACCTGGATGCGCAGGGTGTCGTTGCCGAGCTTCTGGACGATCGCGGGGTGGCCCGAGGCCTCCTCGGCGAACTCCTGGGCCTGGGCGACGGACACGCTCGTCTTCGGGGTGGTGAAGACGGCACCGCCCTTGAACTCGATGCCCATGTTGAGACCGCTCACCGCCAGGCCGACGATGGCCGTGATGGTGATCAGGATCGAGACGGCGTACCAGATCTTCCGCTTGCCGACGAAGTCGTAGCCGACCTCACCGCGGTAGAGCCTGGCGCCGATGGTGCCGAGACGCGACATCTCACGCCTCCTTCGGGTCGGTGGGGGCGGAGACACGGCGGGAGCGGCGCAGCGGCGGCTTGGCCCCGAGGCGCTTCGGGTCCAGTCCGGACCAGGGGTGACCGCTCGAGAAGAACTTCGTGCGGGCCAGGAGCGTCATCAGCGGCTTGGTGAAGAGGAACACCACGACGACGTCGAGCAGGGTGGTCAGGCCCAGCGTGAACGCGAAGCCCTGGACCTTGCCGACGGTGACGATGAAGAGCACCGCCGCGGCGAGGAACGACACGAAGTCGGACACCAGGATCGTGCGCCGGGCGCGCGGCCAGGCCCGCTCGACGGCCGGACGGAGCGTACGGCCCTCGCGGATCTCGTCACGGATGCGCTCGAAGTACACGATGAACGAGTCCGCGGTGATACCGATGGCGACGATGGCACCACAGACCGCCGGCAGGTTCAGCGCGAAGCCGATGGCGGGACCGAGCAGCGACATCAGCGCGTACGTGAGGATCGCCGAGGCGAGCAGGCTGAGCAGGGCCACGATCGACAGACCGCGGTAGTAGACCACCAGGTAGAGGATGACCAGCGCGAGGCCGATGGCGCCCGCGATGAGGCCGGCCTTGAGCTGCTCGCCACCGAGGGCGGCGGTGACGGTGGTGACGCTCTGCTGCTCGAAGCTCAGCGGGAGCGCGCCGTAGGACAGGATGTTGCCGAGGTCCTGGGCCGATTCCTGGTTGAAGCTGCCGGAGATCTCGGCGCTCGCGCTGAGGGTCTGGTTGACCTGCGGGGCCGAGACGACCTCGCCGTCGAGCACGATCGCGAACTGGTTCATCGGCGACGGCTGCTGCGACAGCTTGCTGGTGATCTTCTGGAACTTCTTCGAGCCCGCGCTCGTGAAGTCCATCTGCACGATCCAGATGCCGCGCTGCGGGTCGAGCACGCCCTGGGCGTCGTCGACGTCCTTGCCGTCGACCTCAGCCGGGCCGAGGAGGTACTTCTCCCAGATGCCGCCGCTGTTCTTGCCACAGGCGACGGTCGGCTGCTCGGGCTTGGCGGCCTTGCCCGCGTTGGCGCGGGCGGTCTGGTCGAGGCAGTTCAGAGCGGCGAACTGCTTCTCCACCTCGGCGGTGGCCGGGGCGCTCGGCGTCGGCGCCGGGTTGGGGCTCTCGGGCGCCTTCGGCTTGTCCGTGGCGGCACCGGACGGCGTCGGCGTGGGAGCCTTCAGCGCGTCCGTGAGGGCACGCCCCTGAGTGGTGGGGCTGCTGCTCGGGGCGGTGGCCTTGTCCTTGCCGTCCGTGGCCTTGTCGCCGGGCTTGCCCGACGGCGAGGCGCTCGGGCTGCCGGAGGGCTGCGGCGTCTCGGGGCCGGCGGCCGCCACGTTCAGAACCGGGCGGAAGAACAGCTGGGCGGTGGTGCCCACCTGCTTCTGGGCCTGCTCCGAGTTCGTCCCCTTGGGGATGTTGACGATGATGTTCTCTCGGCCCTGGGTCTGGACCTCGGCCTCGGAGACACCCAGACCGTTCACACGGCGCTCGATGATGCCGACCGCCGTCTTCATGTTGGTCTCGTTGACCGCGCTCTCCTTGCCGGGCTCAGCCTCGGCCTTGAGCGTGATCGTCGTACCGCCCGCGAGGTCGATACCCAGTCGCGGCGTGGTGTCCCCGGACCAGAACATCCCGCCGACGAGAGCGGCCATCACGATCAGGATCAGCGCGAGGGTACGCCCCGGCTTCCCCTGACCCCCCGGCGCCCTTCGGCCCTTCTTCGGTGCTGCCACCTTCTCGTTTCTCCCTGTCCAACCGTCCCGCGCCGGGTGTGCGACGGGGCGGCCACGATGTGTTGTGGGGACCTGCCCCCGCGGAAGAAGTCGGCACGCACCGGGGACCGCGTGCGCCGGTGGGCGCGCCGCGGTCCCCGGTCGCGGCTACTTCGCGTCGGTGTCGCCGTCGCTCTTGTCGTCGCCCTTGGCGTCCTTGACGTCCTTGGCCTCGGCCTCGGGCGTCGCCTCGGCGTCGTCCGCCTCGTCCTTCTTGCCGAGGTCGATCTTGGCATCCTGGGCGTCGTCGGTCAGCGAGGAGGCGTCGTCCGGCACGATCGGGGTGTCGCTCTTGAGGTCGCTGTCACCGTCGCCGTGCACGATCCGGTTGTACTCGGCGTCCTCGAGGACGGCCCCGATGGCGTTCTTCGCGAACACGAGGTGGACGCCGGGAGCGGCCTCCACGAGGACCGTGTCCTCGTTGACCTCCTTGACCGTGGCGTACAGACCGCCGATGGTCCGGATGCCGGTGCCGGGCTGCATCTGGTTCCGCATGTTCGCCGCCGCCTGCTGCTTCTTCTTGGCGGAGCGGGTCATCAGGAACATGGCCCCGATGAGCACGATGAACGGGAGGAGGGTCACGATATCCACGGGACGGAATTCCTTCGCACGACCGCGGTGAGATGCGGCCTGATCTACGGGGGTGGGCACGCCGACCCGGAAGGGCGGCATCGGCGGAGTCTAAGCGAGTCCGCATCGATGGAACAACGCCCAGCATCGCACCCGGGTTCCCGGCCGTGCGACCCCCCGCGCCGTCACGTACCGAACAGCCCCTGTTGTCCGCCCGGACCGAGGCCCTGCTGGGGCGGTACGAGCCCGAGGTGGGCCCAGGCCGCGGGTGTAGCCACCCGGCCACGCGGGGTGCGCGCCAGGAGGCCCTCCCGGACGAGGAAGGGCTCGGCGACCTCCTCGACGGTCTCGCGCTCCTCGCCCACCGCCACGGCCAGTGTCGACAGACCGACCGGCCCGCCCCCGAACAGCTTGAGCAGCGCCTGGAGCACCGCCCGGTCGAGCCGGTCGAGGCCGCGGCCGTCCACCTCGTACACCCTGAGGGCGGCCGCGGCGATGTCACGGGTGATCCGGCCGTCCGCCTTGACCTGGGCGTAGTCGCGGACGCGGCGGAGCAACCGGTTGGCGATACGAGGCGTGCCGCGGGAGCGGCCCGCGATCTCGGCGGCGCCTTCGGTGTCTATCACCAGATCGAGCAGGCCGGCCGAGCGGTGGATGACCCGCTCCAGCTCCGGCGGCCCGTAGAACTCCATGTGCGCGGTGAAGCCGAAGCGGTCACGGAGCGGCGGCGGCAGCAGTCCGGCCCGGGTGGTGGCGCCGACCAGGGTGAACGGCGGCAGCTCCAGCGGGATGGCGGTCGCACCGGGGCCCTTGCCGACGATGACGTCGACGCGGAAGTCCTCCATCGCCATGTAGAGCATTTCCTCGGCGGGCCGCGACATCCGGTGGATCTCGTCGAGGAACAGCACCTCGCCCTCCTGGAGGGAGGACAGGATCGCCGCGAGGTCTCCGGCGTGCTGGATGGCGGGGCCGCTGGTGATCCTGATCGGGGCGCCCATCTCCGCCGCGATGATCATGGAAAGGGTGGTCTTGCCGAGCCCCGGCGCGCCGGAGAGCAGCACGTGGTCGGCGGTGGCACCGCGCGCGAGCGCCGCCTTCAGGACGAGGTCGAGCTGTTCGCGTACGCGCTCCTGGCCGACGAACTCGTCCAGCGACTTGGGCCGCAGCGCCGCCTCGACGGCCTGGTCCTCCCCGTCGGCGGACGCGCCGACGAGTCGCCCGTCCGCCCCGGCGGACGCCGTGTCGCTGCCGTTGTCGTACCGGTCCATGGATGTGCCTCGCGGTCCTCTCGGGCCGGCTCGGGTCCCGCGGCCGGCGGTACGGCGCGCGGCGGAGCCGCTGGTGGTCGGTCGGTGCCGCCCGGTCGCGCCCTGTGGGGGCGCCGCCGGTCAGCGGGTGCGGTTGAGGGTCTGGAGGGCGGCCTTCAGCAGCTGGCCCACGTTCGGTGCGGCTCCGGCCTCCTCCGCGCGAGGGGCGACGGCGCCGACCGCCTCGTCGGCCTCGCGCGAGGCGTAGCCGAGGCCGATCAGGGCGGCGTGCAGCTGGTCGCGCCAGGACTGGGTGACGGGGGCGCCGACGGCACCTGCCGGGGATCCGACGGGTTCGCCGAGGCGGTCCTTCAGTTCGAGCAGCAGCTTCTGGGCGCCCTTCCTGCCGATGCCGGGCACGGCGATGAGCGCCTTCTCGTCATCGGTGGCCACCGCGCGCCGCAGCGCGTCCGGGCTGTGCACGGCGAGCATCGCCTGGGCCAGCCGTGGGCCGACGCCGCTCGCGGTCTGGAGCAGTTCGAAGACCTGCCGCTCGTCGTCGTCCGCGAAGCCGTACAGCGTCAGGGAGTCCTCGCGGACCACCAACGAGGTGGCGAGCCGGGCCTCCTGACCGATCCTCAGCCCGGAAAGGGTGTCGGGCGTGCACTGGACGGCCATGCCGACGCCGCCGACCTCGATCACGGCGGTGGTCGGGGCGAGGGCGGCGACCGGGCCGCTCACAAAGGCGATCATGCGGTACGGCCTTTCGTCGCGTGATGGGCGGCGACCGCCTGCTGAAGGCGGTTCTGCGCGGGAGCGCGCCAGATGTGACAGATGGCGAGGGCCAGCGCGTCCGCCGCGTCGGCCGGTTTCGGCGGGGCGTCGAGCCGCAGCAGCCTGGTCACCATCGCGCCGACCTGGGCCTTGTCGGCGCGGCCGCTGCCGGTGACGGCGGCCTTGACCTCGCTGGGGGTGTGCAGGGCGACGGGCAGTCCACGGCGGGCGGCGCAGAGCATGGCGACGGCGCTGGCCTGGGCCGTGCCCATCACCGTACGCACGTTGTGCTGGCTGAACACCCGCTCCACCGCGACCAGTTCGGGACGGTGTGCGTCCAGCCACTCCTCGATGCCGCGCTCGATGGCGACGAGGCGGTGGCCGATGTCCGCGTCGGCGGGGGTGCGGACGACGCCGACCCCGAGCATCGTCAGCGGGCGGCCGGCGACACCCTCGACGACGCCGATGCCGCAACGGGTCAGTCCCGGGTCCACACCCAGCACACGCACGCGCCCACCCCTTCTTCGCTTTCCCCCGGCCACCGCTGGGAGGTACCCCGATTCGTGCAGGCTATCGGCCCGCACCGACAACGGCCGACAACGCGACGGGCCGGCGGGGATGTCTCCCCGCCGGCCCGGCGTGCGAAGCGGGATCAGGCGTCGACCTTCTCCATGACGTCGTCCGAGACGTCGAAGTTGGCGAAGACGTTCTGCACGTCGTCGCTGTCCTCCAGCGCGTCGATCAGCTTGAAGATCTTGCGCGCGCCGTCCTCGTCCAGCTCGACCTGCATGGTCGGGACGAAGCTGGCCTCGGCCGACTCGTAGTCGATGCCGGCGTCCTGGAGGGAGGTGCGGACGGCGACCAGGTCGGTCGCCTCGCTGATGACCTCGAAGTTCTCGCCGAGGTCGTTGACCTCCTCGGCACCGGCGTCCAGCACCGCGCCGAGCACGTCGTCCTCGCTCAGCCCGCTCTTGGGGAGGACGACGACACCCTTGCGGTTGAAGAGGTACGACACCGAGCCGGGGTCGGCCATGGATCCGCCGTTGCGGGTCATGGCGACGCGGACGTCGGAGGCGGCGCGGTTGCGGTTGTCGGTGAGGCACTCGATGAGCACCGCGACACCGTTCGGACCGTAGCCCTCGTACATGATCGTCTCGTAGTCGGCGCCGCCGGCCTCGAGGCCCGCGCCGCGCTTCACCGCCGAGTCGATGTTCTTGTTCGGCACCGAGCTCTTCTTGGCCTTCTGGATGGCGTCGAAGAGGGTCGGGTTGCCGTCGATGTCGCCACCGCCGGTGCGCGCCGCGACCTCGATGTTCTTGATCAGCTTCGCGAAGAGCTTGCCGCGCTTGGCGTCGATCACGGCCTTCTTGTGCTTCGTCGTGGCCCATTTAGAGTGGCCGGACATCTGCCTGTCTCCTTCGCGTAACCAATCTCTGCTGCGTTCGCCTGTGATCCTACCGGGACCGGGTCACTGCGCGGCGCGCACCATGTCGACGAACAGGGCGTGCACACGGTGGTCGCCGGTCAGTTCCGGGTGGAACGACGTGGCCAGCGCGTTGCCCTGCCGTACGGCGACGATGTGGCCGCCGTGCTCGGCGAGCACCTCGGCCGCCGCGCCGACGGACTCGACCCACGGGGCGCGGATGAAGACGCCCTCGACGGGGTCGCCCTCGACGCCCTTGACCGCGACCGCGCTCTCGAAGGACTCGTTCTGGCGGCCGAAGGCGTTGCGGCGCACGATCATGTCGATGCCGCCGATGGTCTCCTGGCCCGAGCGCGGGTCGAGGATCTTCTCGGCGAGCATGATCAGGCCGGCGCAGGTGCCGTAGACCGGCATTCCGGCGCGTACGCGCTCACGCAGCGGCTCCATGAGGCCGAAGAGGGCGGCCAGCTTGGAGATGGTGGTGGACTCACCGCCGGGTATGACGAGGCCGTCGACCTCGGCGAGTTCCTCGGGGCGCCGGATCGGCCTGGCCACGGCATCGGCCGCGGCCAGGGCGATCAGGTGCTCCCGTACGTCGCCCTGGAGCGCCAGGACACCGACAACTGGGGGCGCCTCCGCCGAAGGCAGGGGGAGGGTGTCGCTCATGGGTGCTGAGTCCTACCAGCCGCGGTTCGCGTAGCGCTCGGTCTCGGGCAGGGTGTCGCAGTTGATGCCGACCATGGCCTCGCCCAGGTTGCGGGAGGCGTCCGCGATGATCTTCGGGTCGTCGTAGAAGGTGGTGGCCTTCACGATGGCGGCGGCGCGCTTGGCCGGGTCGCCCGACTTGAAGATGCCGGAGCCGACGAAGACGCCCTCGGCGCCGAGCTGGCGCATCAGCGCGGCGTCGGCGGGGGTGGCGACACCACCGGCGGAGAACAGCACGACCGGGAGCTTGCCGAGCTGGGCGACCTCGGCGACCAGCTCGTACGGGGCGCGCAGCTCCTTGGCGGCGGCGAACAGCTCGTTGTGGTCGAGGGCGCGCAGGTGGCCGATCTCGTTCTTGATCTGGCGCAGGTGGCGGACCGCCTCGACGACGTTGCCGGTGCCGGCCTCGCCCTTCGAGCGGATCATGGCCGCGCCCTCGGCGATCCGGCGCAGGGCCTCGCCCAGGTTGGTGGCGCCACAGACGAAGGGGGTCGTGAAGGCCCACTTGTCGGAGTGGTTGACCTCGTCGGCCGGGGTGAGCACCTCGGACTCGTCGATGTAGTCGACGCCGAGGGACTGCAGGACCTGGGCCTCGACGAAGTGGCCGATGCGGGACTTGGCCATGACCGGGATGGAGACCGCCTCGATGATCTCCTCGATCATGTTCGGGTCGGACATCCGAGCCACGCCGCCGTCCTTGCGGATGTCCGCGGGGACCCGCTCCAGGGCCATGACGGCGACAGCGCCCGCGTCCTCGGCGATCTTCGCCTGCTCGGCGTTGACCACGTCCATGATCACGCCGCCCTTGAGCTGCTCGGCCATGCCGCGCTTGACGCGCGCGGTGCCGGTCTCGGGGGCCTGCGGGGAGTTGGGGAACGTGCTGGACACGATCGACCTCATTCGGTGACGACGGTTGGTGCTCCGACGAGCAAACATTCCGGCAGCAGGCCACTGCAAGGGCCAATGATGAGCCGGTGGCTCGTTTTCCGTACGGTTTGCGTCCGGACCTCAGGGGCGGTCGGCGAGGGCCACCGGCGGCTCGTCGTCCATCTCGAACGCCAGCGGGAACGGGGCGTGCCCGGCCAGGCGGAACCAGCGGACCGTGCGGTGGCGCCGCAGCGCCCGTGCCGCGCGTACGGCGTCGTTGTGGAAACGGCGTGCCATCGGTACGCGCCGTACCGCGGCGGCGAGTTCGTTGGCGGCGTCGTCACCGCCGGGGGCCTCTCGTACGATCTCGACCTGCCCGGCCTCGCCGAACACGGCGCGCAACGCCTGGCTCAGCTCGCTCTCGGCGACCTCGCGGTGTTCCTCGTCGGCCTGGCGGGCGGCGTGCGCGGCCTCGTAGAGCACGATCGAGGCGGCCGGGTCGAGCACGCCCGAGGTGGCGAGTTCCTGGGTGACCGAGGCGCGGCGCACGAGCTGGGCGTCGAGTGCGGCGCGGGCCGCGTCGATCCGGGCGTGGAGGCGGTCGAGGCGCCCGGCGGTCCAGCTGAGGTAGAGGCCGATGGCGACGAGCGCGACGAGGATCCAGATCAGGGTTGCGGTCACGCCGGGTCAATCTACCCGTGGCGGTGAGCGCGCCTGCGACAGGCTCGTTCCCCCGCCCCGCCCACCACCGCGGCGTCGCCCCGCGCAGCAGGTCAGTCGCGGGCCAGGCCGAAGCGGGCCATCAGGCCCGGGCGTTCGTCCGCCGCCACCGAGGCCGCGCCGTCCGTCACCGTCTCGTAGACCGCGAGGATGTCCGCGCCGACGGTCGACCAGTCGAAGCGCCGCACGTGCGCGCTCCCCCGCGCGCTCAGCTCCGTGCGCCTGTCCGGTGAGCCCAGCAGCCGGATCGCCGCCGAAGCCAGCGCGTCCGCGTCCTCGTTGGTGAAGAGTTCGCCCGCCGCGCCCTGGTCCAGGACCTGGGCGAACGCGTCGAGGTCCGAGGCCAGCACCGCCGCGCCCGCCGACAGCGCCTCGACCAGGATGATGCCGAAGCTCTCGCCACCGGTGTTGGGCGCGACGTACACGTCGACGCTGCGCAGCAGCCGTGCCTTGTCCTCGTCGCTGACCATCCCGAGGAACTCGACGCGCGAGCGCATCTCCGCCGGGAGGGACGCGACGGCCTCCTCCTCGTCACCGCGTCCCGCGACCAGCAGCCGCGTCCCCGGCCGCTCGGCCAGGATCTTCGGCAGGGCCCGCATCAGGACCGGCAGTCCCTTGCGGGGCTCGTCGATACGGCCGATGAACCCGAGCGTCTCCCCCTGCCACTGCGCCTTCGGCTCGGCCCGCGCGAAGAAGTCGACGTCGACGCCGTTGGGGATGACCACCGCGTCACCGCCGAGGTGTTCCACGAGCGTGCGCCGTGCGTACTCGCTGACCGCGATCCGCGCGTTGATCTTCTCCAGCGCGGGCTGCAGGATCGGGTACGCCGCGATCATCGCCCGCGAGCGCGGGTTCGACGTGTGGAAGGTGGCCACGATCGGCCCCTGCGCCGCCCAGCAGGACAGCAGTCCCAGCGACGGCGAGGCGGGCTCGTGGATGTGGATCACGTCGAACGTGCCGTCGTGCAGCCAGCGCCGTACCCGCGCCGCCGAGAGGAAGCCGAAGTTGAGCCGGGCGACCGAGCCGTTGTACGGCACAGGCACGGCACGGCCCGCGGAGACGACGTACGGCGGCAGCGGAGTGTCGTCGTCCGCGGGGGCGAGGACGGACACCTCGTGCCCGAGGCGGATCAGATGTTCCGCGAGGTCCCTGATGTGGAACTGGACGCCCCCGGGAACGTCCCACGAGTAGGGGCAGACGATGCCGATCCTCACGCCGGACGCCCCTCCCTGTCCTCGCGGACCTCCAGGTCCGCGAGCCACAACCGCTGCAGCATGTGCCAGTCCTCCGGGTGGTCGGCGATTCCCGTGGCGAAGGCGTCGGCCAGCGCCTGTGTCATCACAGACGTCTTCTCCTCCCGCGTACCTGTCTCGGGCACGTCGATCGGCGGGTGGATCCGGCCCTTCATCGTCGATGAGCCGTCGTACCAGAGGGTGGCGGGCATCAGCAGCGCCCCGGTCTGCTGGGCGAGCAGTGCGGGCCCCGCGGGCATCCGGGCGGTCTCGCCGAAGAACTTCACCTCGACGCCCGAGGCGGACAGATCGCGGTCGGCCACCAGGCACACCACGCCGCCGTCGCGCAGCCGCCGCGCGAGGGTGCCGAAGGCGGAGCCGCCGGTGTGCGGCAGGACCTCCATGCCCAGCGACTCGCGGTAGGCGACGAACCGGTCGAACAGCGTCTCCGGCTTCAGCCGCTCGGCGACGGTCGTGAACGGTATGCCCTGGGCGCGGGTGAGCCAGACGCCGGCGAGGTCCCAGTTGGCGAGGTGCGGCAGCGCCAGGACGGCTCCCCTGCCCTCGGCGAGGCAGTCGGTGATGCGGTGCATGCCCTCCAGCTCGAAGCTGCGCCTGGCGCGCTCCTCGTCCCAGGTGGGCAGTCGGAAGGACTCCATCCAGTAGCGCATGTACGAGCGCATGCCGGCCTTCGACAGCTCGGCCAGCCGGTCGGCGCTCGCGTCGGGGACCACACGGGCCAGATTGGACTCCAGCCGCAGCACGCCCTTGCCGCGCCGCTTCCACACCGTGTCGGCGATGGAGCGTCCCAGCGCGGCGGCCACCGGCTCGGGGAGCTTCTTGACCGTTCCCCAGCCCAGCCCGTACAGCGCGTCCGTCAGCCGGTCCTTCATCACGCGGCCCCACTCCCCTCGGCGGACGCCGCAGCGTCCGCCTCCGTCGCCTCACGGCGTACCGTCACGACCCGCTGCCCCAGCGTCACCAGCGAGCCGACGGCCACGGCCCACAGCGCGATCGGCAGCAGGATGCCGATGCCGGGAACACCGAATCCCTGCAGCCCGGCGAGGCCCGCCGCGACCAGCGAGATCACGAGCCGCTCGGCCCGCTCCACCAGCCCGTTCACGGCCACCGGCAGCCCGATCGCCTCGCCGCGCGCCTTGGTGTACGAGACGACCTGACCGCTGGCGAGGCAGAAGATCGCGACCGCGCACAGCACGTTGTCGTCGCCCTTGCCCGCGTACCAGAGGGCGAAGCCGCCGAAGATGGCGCCGTCCGCGACCCGGTCCAGCGTGGAGTCCAGGAAGGCGCCCCAGCGGCTGGAGACCCCGGCCTGGCGGGCCATGTTGCCGTCGACCAGGTCGGAGAAGACGAACAGGGTGATCACGATCGTCCCCCAGAAGAACTCTCCGCGGGGAAAGAAGACCAGCGCGCCCGCCACCACTCCGGCCGTGCCGATGACGGTCACCGCGTCGGGGCTCACTCCGCGGCGTAGCAGAAACGCGGCGAACGGTGTGAGGACACGCGTGAAAAACGCACGCGCGTACTTGTTCAGCATGGCCTTCCCGAGGGGTCGGTGGGCCGAGCGGCCCCGATGGCCACCGGCGGCCCCATCGTAGCCACGCGTGTCCCGCACCAGCGGCCTGGCCCGGTCGCGTACGACGTATGGACGCACCATGACGGGAGTGGAAAGCTCGAAAGACACACCGCGGGCATCGCCGGAGCGCCCCCCGGGCTCCGGCCGGGGGTCTCCCCACGCGGCCCCCGGGTCCCGCGCCCTCACCTCACCGTGCAATCAGTCGGGAGGAACGAATCATGGGCGACAAGGCGAATGCACAGCCCGGAGCCGCCGGCAGGGCTACAACGGCCGACCGGCCGTCATCCGTACGGAACGTGGTGCTGGTCGGCCACAGTGGATCGGGCAAGACGACCCTGGTCGAAGCGCTGGCCCTGGCCGCGGGAGCGGTCAACCGGGCGGGCCGGGTCGAGGACGGGGGCACGGTCTCGGACTACGACGAGATCGAGCACCGTCAGCAGCGTTCCGTACAGCTCAGCCTCGTCCCGGTCGAATGGGGCGGGTACAAGATCAATCTGTTGGACACCCCCGGATACGCCGACTTCGTCGGGGAACTCAGGGCCGGTCTGCGAGCCGCGGACGCGGCCCTTTTCGTTGTCTCGGCCGCCCAGGAGGCCGATGCCGTCGCCGGTTCGACCCGCATGGTGTGGGAGGAGTGCGCGGCGGTCGGCATGCCCAGGGCGATCGTGGTCACGCATCTGGAGACGGCACGCACCGGGTACGAGGAGCTGACCGGGGTCTGCGGGCAGATCTTCGGCGGTGACGACCCCGACGCCGTGCTGCCGCTCTATCTGCCGCTGAACGGCCCGGAGGCGGCGGACGGGCACGCACCGGTCACCGGGCTGATCGGGCTGCTGTCGCAGAAGCTGTTCGACTACTCAGACGGCGGGCGCACCGAGCGGGCCCCGGATCCGGACCAGCTCCCGCTGATCGAGGAGGCCAGGAACCGGCTGATCGAGGGGATCATCGCGGAGAGCGAGGACGAGACCCTCATGGACCGCTACCTCGGCGGCGAGGAGATCGACCTCAAGACACTGATCGACGACCTGGAGAAGGCCGTCGCCCGGGGCGTGTTCCATCCGGTGCTGGCCGCGGCGCCCGCGACGAACGGGGCCAAGCAGGGGCTCGGCACTGTCGAGCTGCTGGATCTGATCACCGGCGGCTTCCCGACCCCGCTGGAGCGCGAGGCGCCGGCGGTCACCACCCCGGAGGGCCGGGAGCGGCCCGCGATCAGCTGCGACCCGGACGGGCCGCTGGTCGCCGAGGTGGTCAGGACCGCGTCCGACCCGTACGTCGGGCGGCTGTCGCTGGTGCGGGTCTTCTCCGGCACGCTGCGCCCCGACGAGACGGTGCACGTCTCGGGGCACGGACTGGCGGACCGGGGCCATGAGGACCACGACGTCGACGAGCGGATCGGCGCCCTCTCCTCGCCCTTCGGCAAGCAGCAGCGCACGGTCGGCGCGTGCATCGCGGGCGATCTCGCGTGCGTGGCGAAGCTGGCGCGCGCGGAGACCGGGGACACGATCTCGGCGAAGGACGATCCGCTGCTGATGGAGCCGTGGGCGATGCCGGACCCACTGCTGCCGCTGGCCATCCAGGCGCACAGCAAGGCCGACGAGGACCGGCTCTCGCAGGGGCTGGCGCGGCTGGTGGCCGAGGATCCGACGATGCGTCTCGAACAGAACCAGGACACGCACCAGGTGGTGCTGTGGTGTCTGGGCGAGGCCCATATGGACGTGGTGCTGGAGCGGCTGCGCAGCCGCTACGGGGTCCAGGTCGACGTGGTGCCGCACAAGGTGTCGCTGCGGGAGACCTTCGGCGGGCCGTCGGCGGGGCGCGGCCGGCACGTGAAGCAGTCGGGCGGTCACGGCCAGTACGCGATCTGCGAGATCGAGGTCGAGCCGCTGCCGCCCGGCTCCGGGATCGAGTTCGTCGACAAGGTCGTGGGCGGCGCGGTGCCGCGCCAGTTCATCCCGTCCGTCGAGAAGGGCATCCGGGCGCAGGCGGCGAAGGGCGTCGCGGCCGGGTATCCGCTCGTCGACATCAAGGTGACGCTGCTGGACGGCAAGGCGCACTCGGTGGACTCGTCGGACGCCGCGTTCCAGACGGCGGGCGCGCTGGCGCTGCGCGAGGCGGCGGGCGAGGCGCGCATCGATCTGCTGGAGCCGGTGGCCCAGATCCAGGTGATGGTGCCCGACGAGTACGTCGGCTCCGTGATGAGCGATCTGTCGGGGCGGCGCGGCCGGGTGGTCGGCACCGAACAGGCGGGCCAGGGCCGCACGCTCGTCCGGGCCGAGGTGCCGGAGATCGAGATCGGCCGGTACGCGGTGGACCTGCGGTCGATCTCGCACGGCACCGGCCGCTTCGACCGCACCTACGCCCGGCACGAGGCGATGCCCCCGCAACTCGCGGGCAGGATCCGCGAACAGGCCGAAGCGGGTTCCTAGGTCGCCTCTGACACGGCCTGGTTGAGCTGCCGCCCGCCGGATCCCCCAGCGGCGGGCGGCACTCGGGAGGGGCGCGCGGCCGGCGACCGGGTGCGCCCGGGTGCGCCCCGCAGGCGGTGCTGACGGGCGGGCCGCGGCCCCGATACGCTGTGGTGCCCAGCTCAGCAGGTGTGCGGGGCGCGGTAGTTGGGAACAGGCCGCAGTGCGGACGGATGCGGCGATGGGGGCGGTAGTGGCGGACCAGGCTTTCGATTTCTCTCCCGGGGCGCAGATCCCGCTGCAGGGCTCGGCCGGCCAGACGGCGGCGACACACGCCCTCGCCTCGGCCGCCTACCGTGACAGCCCGCTGGAGGAGATCCTCAAGGCCAACAACGAGCGGCACCAGTCCAAGGTGAAGAAGGGCAAGATCTCGCTCTTCGAGCCGAATCTGGGTGAGGCCTTCTCGCGTGCCGTGCAGGTGCGGATGCTCGGTGGGGCCCGTAAGCCGCTGATCCAGTCGTTCGGCACGGAGCCGCAGGCCGTGGTCGAGCACGCGCTCGCGGCGAGCCGGATCCGCAAGCAGCGCGACGCCCGGCTGACCGGCGTGATGGCGGTGTTCGGGCTGCTGTTCCTGCCCGGGGCGCTGCTGTGGGTCGGCGTGTTCCAGCTGCGCCGTACGCTCGCGGGGGCGAAGGACAAGAAGGCCGGGGCCCTGGGCACGGCGCTGCTGCTCGCGGTGGGGCTTCTCGCGGTCGTCTTCCTGATCAAGCTGCCGTTCACCGGATTCTGGGCGCTCTACCTGCGGGCCATGATCGTCGCCCCGGTCATCGGCTGGCTGATCGCGAAGCGCGTCTGCGAGTCCACGGCGAAGGACATGCGCGAGCGCTGGGACAGCCTGCTGTCCGGCGGCGGTATCGGCGCGAAGGTGCCGGAGGCCGTCCCCGGCAACCCGAACGAGACCGCGGCCGAGCAGCTGCGCCAGGGCCTGGAGAAGCTCACGGCCGAGCAGCAGTCGAACTCGGTCTTCTACGCCGGCCCCAAGGGGATACTCGGCATGGGCACCCGCTGGGGCAGCTGGCAGCTCGCCGAGGAGCTGGTGGCCAAGGAGCCGGCCAAGGAGTTCCACCAGTTCCGCAGCTGGGACGTCATCAAGGTCATCCACGACCAGCTGACCCTGCTGCGGCGCGGCCCGCTGAACACCGGTGGCTTCCCGGCCCCTTCGGTGAAGCACTGGATCGTGGTGCCGGTCGGGGAGGGCGCGACGGAGGTGGCCAGGCCCGAGGGGCAGAACGTGGACACGTTCCAGGTCAAGCGCCACGAGATACAGCGGATCTGCGACCACCAGCAGTTCGGCAGCGGGAACCGGCACTATCTGGGCGTCCAGTTCACCCTGTGGGACGGCCAGCTGGTCATCACGATGATGATCACGGTGACGGTGCTCTACGAGACGCTGCGCATCGAGGTGACCGGGCACGCGCTCGGCCCGGTGCACTCCCTGTTCACCACCAAGCCGAAGCCGAAGACCGTCGAGGTGGCCAAGACCGTCCGGTTCTGGGAGACCGTCGAGCGGCAGCTGCCGCTCGTCGAGACGACCGAGGTGGTCAGGCTCATGGTCCGGGCGCCGTTCACCTGGTATCCGCCGCTGCTGGACTTCCTCGGCGGGAAGCTCGTGCTGCCCGAGCCGTTCGGGCTCCGGCACGCCTGGGCGGAGCAGCCCTGGCGGCACCGGTTCATGGCGGACGACGCGATGCGCGCGGCGACACCGGTGCTGCGGGTGGCGCACGCCGCGGCGATGCGGGTGCTGGAGGAGAACGGGGTGGACACCGAGCGCTTCACCAACCGCTCGTCCTTCCTCAGCACCGGCGTGCAGGACCCCATGCCGCGCAAGGCCGACGCGTACGACGCCTGACGGCCTCGGCCCGCCCGCGCGGCGCTCCCGGGAGTGCTACGCGGGCGGCCAGGCGTCCGCGAGCATCTTCCGCGTGTCGGCGAGGAGTTGGGGCAGCACCTTCGTGTGGCCGACGACCGGCATGAAGTTGGTGTCACCGCCCCAGCGCGGCACGACGTGCTGGTGCAGATGGGCGGCGATACCGGCCCCGGCCACCGAGCCCTGGTTCATGCCGATGTTGAAGCCGTGTGCCCCGGAGGCGGTCCGCAGCGCCGTCATCGCCCGCTTCGTGAAGGCGGCGAGCTCGGCGGTCTCGGCCTCGTCGAGGTCCGTGTAGTCCGCGACGTGCCGGTAGGGCACCACCATGAGGTGCCCGCCGTTGTACGGGTACAGGTTGAGCACGGCGTAGACGGTGTCGCCGCGCGCGATGACGAGTCCGTCCTCGTCGGACTTGGCGGGGATGGAGCAGAAGGGGCAGCCGTCGTCGGCCCCGGGCCCGGTCGGCTTGTTCTCGCCCTGGATGTAGGCCATCCGGTGGGGCGTCCACAGACGCTGGAAGGCGTCCTGGATGCCGACTCCGATCTGCTGCTCCGGCTCACTCGTCATGTGGTGCAGCATATGACTTCGCCCGTACGGAGCGTGTCGCCGGGGGCGGACCCGGCCGGCTCCCGGCGATGCTGGCCGGATGGACGTCGACGAGGCAGAAACTCCGCTGGCCCGCTGGGAGCAGCGGGCCGAGCTCCCCCTCTTCTGGGCCTCGCTGGTCTTCCTGGCCGCGTACTCGGTGCGGATCCTGGCTCACGAGGTGGACAGGATCTGGCGCGAGCTCGCCTTCGCGACGATGTTGCTGATGTGGCTGATCTTCGCGGCCGACTTCGTGGTGCGCCTGCGGCTGAGCGGCCAGCGACTGCACCGGTTCCTGCGGACGCACTGGCTGGACGCGGTGGTGCTGCTGCTGCCGCTGCTGCGCCCGCTGCGGCTCGTGAAGCTGTACACCACGCTCCAGCGCCGGCGGGACCAGGCGGTCCTCAGCCTGTACGTGCGGGTGATCGTCTATGCGGGGCTGGGCGCCGTGCTGCTCGGCTGGGCCGGGGCGCTCGCGGTCTACCACCAGGAGCGGACCGCGCCCGGAGCGACGATCGTCACCTTCGGGGACGCGATCTGGTGGGTGTGCGAGACGCTGACCACCGTCGGGTACGGCGACGTCACGCCCGTGACCACGTGGGGGCGGATCATCGCGGTCGGGCTGATGATCTGCGGGCTGGCCCTGCTCGGAGCGGTGACCGGCTCGTTCTCGTCCTGGCTGATCCAGGTCTTCACACGGGAGGACGAGAAGAGGCCCCCGGAGGACGGGCGTCCTCCGGGGGCTCCTTCTTCCTGAGCCGCGGCAGCCGCCGGGGCTCAGGAACCGCCTCACATGTGGGTGCGCTCCGCGACGACCTTCGCGATCTTGGCGATGGCCTCGTCGACCGGGATGCCGTTCTCCTGCGACCCGTCGCGGTAGCGGAACGACACCGCGCCGTTCTCCATGTCCTCGTCGCCCGCGATGACCATGAAGGGCACCTTCTGCTTCTGGGCGTTGCGGATCTTCTTCTGCATCCGGTCCGAGGAGGCGTCCACCTCGACGCGCAGGCCCTGCTTCCTCGCCGTGGCGGCGAACTCCTGCAGATACGGGACGTGGGCGTCGCCGATCGGGATGCCGAGCGCCTGGACCGGCGCCAGCCAGGCCGGGAACGCACCCGCGTAGTGCTCGAGCAGCACCGCGAAGAAGCGCTCGATGGAGCCGAACAGCGCCCGGTGGATCATGACGGGACGCTGCTTGGTGCCGTCGGGGCCGGTGTACTCCAGGTCGAAGCGCTCCGGCAGGTTGAAGTCGAGCTGGACCGTCGACATCTGCCAGGTACGGCCGATCGCGTCCTTCGCCTGGACGGAGATCTTCGGGCCGTAGAAGGCCGCGCCGCCCGGGTCGGGGGTGAGCGGGAGGCCCTGCTTCTCGGCCACCTGCCGCAGCACCTCGGTGGCCTCCTCCCAGACCTCGTCGGAGCCGACGAACTTGTTCGGGTCCTTGGTGGACAACTCCAGGTAGAAGTCGGTCAGGCCGTAGTCACGCAGCAGGTCCAGGACGAAGGTGAGGGTGGAGTCCAGCTCCTCCGCCATCTGCTCCTTGGTGCAGTAGATGTGCGCGTCGTCCTGGGTGAAGCCGCGGGCCCGGGTCAGACCGTGCACGACGCCCGACTTCTCGTACCGGTACACGGTGCCGAACTCGAAGAGACGCAGCGGCAGTTCACGGTAGGAGCGGCCGCGCGCGTCGAAGATCAGGTTGTGCATCGGGCAGTTCATGGGCTTGAGGTAGTAGTCCACGCCCTCGTCGAGCTGCATGGGGGGGTACATGCCCTCGGCGTACCAGTCCAGGTGGCCCGACTTCTCGAACAGCTTGCCCTTGGTCGCGTGCGGCGAGTACACGAACTCGTAGCCGTGCTCCTCGTGGCGCTTGCGCGAGTAGTCCTCCATGACCCGGCGGATGACACCGCCCTTGGGGTGGAAGACGGCGAGCCCGGAACCGACCTCGTCGGGGAACGAGAACAGGTCCAGCTCGTTGCCCAGCTTGCGGTGGTCGCGCTTCTCGGCCTCGGCGAGGAAGTCCAGGTGGGCCTTCAGCTCCTCCTTGGACGGCCAGGCGGTGCCGTAGATGCGCTGCAGCATCGGGTTCTTCTCGCTGCCACGCCAGTAGGCGGCCGCGTTGCGCATGAGCTTGAACGCCGGGATGTTGCGGGTGGTGGGCAGGTGGGGACCGCGGCAGAGGTCCTTCCAGCACAGCTCACCGGTCTTGGCGTCCAGGTTGTCGTAGATCGTCAGCTCGCCGGCGCCCACCTCGACGTCCGCGCCGTCGTCGTGCGAGGCGGAACCCTTGATGCCGATGAGCTCCAGCTTGTACGGCTCGTCCGCGAGCTCCTCGCGGGCGGCCTCGTCGGTGACGACGCGCCGCGAGAAGCGCTGGCCGCGCTTCTGGATCTCCTGCATCTTCTTCTCGACGGCCTTGAGGTCCTCGGGCGTGAACGGCTTCTCGACGTCGAAGTCGTAGTAGAAGCCGTCCCGGACCGGCGGGCCGATGCCGAGCTTGGCCTCGGGGAACAGCTCCTGCACGGCCTGCGCCATCACGTGCGCGGTGGAGTGGCGCAGGATGTTGAGGCCGTCCTCGGAGGAGATCTCGACGGGCTCGACGGCGTCGCCGTCCCGCACCTCGTACGCGAGGTCCTTCAGCTCACCGGCCACGCGCGCGGCGATGACGGTGCGCTCGCCGGGGAAGAGCTCGGCTGCCGTGGTGCCCGTGGTCACCACGCGCTCTTCCCGCTCGGAATCGCGTTGGATGATCACACGGACGTCTGACACCGGTCTCTCCTGTCTGGTGGGAAGCACGCGCTGACATCTTGCGCACGCACTACGTCATGCTACCGAGCCGCACGCCTGCCTCGCGAAACGGTTCTCGCGGCGCGGACCGGGCCGGGCGGGCGCCTGCGGCGGGCTTCGCCCACGGCTCTCCCCTCCCCTGTACGGCCTGCGGCCGGGTCACGGGGTACGGGGACATCGCCCGTCCTGGTCAGTCGTCGCCTCCGCAGGCGTCCTCGAAGAAGTCGAGGTTCTCGTGGAGCGCCTTCATCAGTCGGTCCCGCTCCGCCTCGTCCACCTGGACCGGGACGACCCCCGTCGCGTCGGAGAGCCTCCGGAACCCGCCGCGGCTCTCCAGCCGGCCGATGACGCGGATGGGCAGGCCCACCAGGTGCGCGTGGCCGGCCGTGCGGTACGACTCCTCGTCGAGGACCGCCCGGACGTGCGGCACCTCCGCGCCCGCGAGCACCCGCAGCCGGACCGTGCCCTCGCCGCGCGGGCCGGAGCGGCGCATCCGGACCACCGTGCCGGTGATGCGGACGGGTACGGACGGCTCGTCCCGCAGCAGACGGGCACCGGCCTCGCGCAGCGCCGGCAGATCGCCCGGGGAGAACTCCACGGCCTCGGGGCGCGCGGCGCACCCGTCCGGCACCCCGAGCGCCGGCGACCAGGCCAGCGCGATCCGGGCCCCTTCGGAGCCGCGCACCAGGGCGACGAGGGCCTCGGTCAGCTCGCGGCTGACACCGGCCTCGACGGCGGTGTCGAAGGCCTCCATCCCGCCGGTGGCCCGCTGGTAGTCGACGGCCTCGCGGGTGGCGTGCAGGGCGTGGTGGAGCCGTACGACGACGGAGCGGCCGGACTCCGCCGGCACGAAGGCGGTGAGCCCGCGGCCCCCCGGAGCCGGCCCCACCAGCACGCCCTCCAGCGTCGCCTGCGCCTGGCGGCGGTGCCGCGCCCCGTAGTACCCGGCCCGCCCTCGTGCGGCGAGCGCCCCCGCGAGCAGCAGTTGCCGCGCCGCTGACCGCAGTTGTTCCTGGACGGCCCAGGCCGCCGCACCCGAGGGGCCCTGCGGGACGTCCCGCCACCAGCGGATCTCGTCGCTGGGGACGGCGAGCCCGACGAGCACCTCCCGGGCGGAGGGCGCGGCGGAGCGGGCGAGAGCGGTGAGCGCCTCGCCCAGCAGGTCCTCGCAGTCGGGGAAGGCCCGGCTCTCCGGGACGAGCAGGCTGGTGCGGCCGGCGGCGGGACCGGGCGGCGTCCAGCGGGCGTAGCGCCCGGCCGCTCCGCCGCGCCGCCGCCAGCCGTGCCGGTCGAGCAGCGCTCCCAGCACGAGAGGGTCGACATGCGCGGGGTCGGGCCCCTCGCTGCCGTACCAGGGCGGCGGCACATCGTCGGGGAGCGGGAGCGGAAGGGGGTGCGGGTGGGCGAGCGGGCGCGAGCCGGCGGACGGCGGCACGGGCTCGTCGATCGGGCGGTGCGTCACGGTTTCCCTCCCGTCCCGACGCGGGTCATGATCTCGCACAGCGCCCGGTCGTCGAAGATGCGAGAGGTCGGGACGCGCACGGTGGTCCTGCGCCGGCCCGTCACCGGGTGGCCGGCCAGGTTGGTCCAGTAGCAGCAGTGCCGCAGGTCCAGCCGGTCGTGGCTGGCCCGCAGCCACTCGTCCTGGGTCCTCGGGACGATCATGACGACCAGGATCTTGTGCACCGACACGGGTGTGCGGGCCAGCTTCACCAGGTGCTCGTTGTCGAGGGTGAAGGAGAACGCCGGTCCTGGCGGATGCGGCGCGAGCTGGTAGGTGGCCTTCAGTTGCACCTTGATGGTGACTTCGTCGTCGACGGTGTGTCCGGGCGCGCTGTGGCTGACGTGCCAGTCGATCCCGTTGTCCGGGAACGGCTGGGACAGTGAGCAGCCGGCGGCGGCCGCGACGGCATGGAGATATCCCACCTGGAGGGTCTCCATGCAGGCGGTGGTGGCGAGTGCTCCGCGCAGCGGTACGGTCCGCTCGGGCAGCGCACCCGGTTCGGGCTGCGCGAGCGCCATGGCTCCGTCTGCCTTCCGGGCTGTGCCGATGATTGTCCCCACAACGGGGCGTCAACCTCGCGCCCCGTCACCTGTGTTGTCACCCCTCTGCGTACTGCGCAAACGGGGCGGGTATCACCGATTCGGGCAGGGGGATCTGACCATCTGCCCGGCACGGGCGAGGAGTTCGGGGATGACGCGCTGGTATGAAGGGCCCCTGGCCGCATTTGACACCGAGACAACTGGAGTGGACGTCGAGCAGGACCGGATGGTCTCCGCCGCGCTCGTCGTCCAGGATTCGCCGGGTGGACGCGTGCGCGTCACCGGCTGGCTGGTCAATCCGGGCATTCCGGTACCCGCCGAGGCAACGGCGGTGCACGGTCTGACGGAGGAGCATCTGCAGCGCAACGGCCGTTGGCCGGCGCCGGTGATGGAGGAGATAGGCCGGGCGCTGGCCGAGCAGTCCGCGGCGGGCCGGCCGATCGTGGTGATGAACGCGCCGTTCGATCTGACCCTGCTGGACCGCGAACTGCGCCGCCATCGCGCCTCGTCGCTGGCGCGCTATCTGGAGAACGTGCCGATGTGCGTTCTGGACCCGCGGGTCCTGGACAAGCATCTGGACCGTTACCGCAAGGGCCGTCGCACGCTCACGGACCTGTGTGAGCAGTACGGGGTCGAGTTGCAGGGCGCGCATGACGCGGCCGCCGACGCGGTCGCGGCCATGGAGGTCGTACGGGCGGTGGGGCAGCGGTTCGCCGCCCGCCTGGAGCGGCTGTCCCCGGCGGAGCTGCACACCCTGCAGGCCGTGTGGCACGCGGCGCAGGCGCGAGGGCTCCAGGCCTGGTTCGCCCGCAACGGTTCGGAGGAGTCGGTGGATCCGGCGTGGCCGCTGCGGCCGGAGATTCCGGCGCAGGCGGCGTGAGTCCGTGGGTCCGGGTGCCCGGCGGGTCACCCGGGCCCGGGGCTCATCCGGTGAAGCCCGCGGTGAACGGAACGGCCCGCGCGCAACGGGCCGGTGGCCGCGAACGCGTGAGGCCGGTCCGTCAACGGACGGACCGGCCTCTCCCGGTGGGCGATACTGGGTTCGAACCAGTGACCTCTTCGGTGTGAACGAAGCGCTCTCCCACTGAGCTAATCGCCCGGGAACGCACTGAACCATACAGGTACCGGCGGGTTTCCTTCAAACTCTCTCCGGCTCCCCACGAGGTGGGCGTGGACCGGCCGTACTCACTTCGATCCGAGTACCCGATCTGAGTATCCGCGCCCATTCCGGGGGCCTGTGGCCCGCGCCACACTCCACGCCATGGAGAACGCACCGCCACCCGCCGAGGAGCTACGACTCATCGACCGCGAGCTGGCTCAACTCGATGCCAGGCGGGCCCTGTTGCTGGCCCGCAGGGGCTGGCTGCTGCAGACGATACGAGCTGCCGCCGCGGCCCCGGCGGATCCCGCACGGACCGCGCGGCCGGACGCCGAGACCTCACCGCCGAGCGCGCAGAACGTCCTGCTCACACTCGGCGGCATCCTGCTGGCGGTCGCCGCCATCGCTTTCACCCTGGTCAGCTGGGGCCACCTGGGCATCGGTGGCCGCGCGCTCGTGCTGGGCGCCGTCACCGTCACGGCCCTGGCGACGCCCGCCCTGTTGCTGCGCAGGGGGCTCGTCTCCACCGCGGAATCGGTGGCGGCGCTCGGCCTGCTCCTGACCGTGCTCGACGCGTACGCACTGCACCGCGTGGCGTTCCCCGGGACGCATCCCGGGACGTACGCGGCCGTCGCGTCCGGCGTGCTCGCCGCGCTGTGGGCCGGGTACGGGCCTGCCCTCGGCACCCTGCGCCTGCCGGTGCCGGCCGCCGTCGTGGCCGCGCAGTTCCCGCTGCCGTTGTGGGCGCTGGCGGCCGGTTCGAGCCTCTGGGTCACCGCGTGGGCGACGCTGGCCACCGCCGCCCTCGACGTCGCGATCGCGCTCGCCGCGAAGCGGACGGACGTCCGGGTGCTCGGGATCCTGGGTGCCGTGACGACGGGCGGCTGGTCGCTGCTGACCGGCGGCCGGCTGTCGGTGTCGGCGCACAGCCCGTCCCTCGCGGTGGAACCGGCACTGCTGCTGCTCGCCGCCGCGGGCCTGGCCCTGTGCGCGGCATGGCGCGCGCCGGCGTCCGCGGTGGCGACCGCGGCGGTGGCCGGCCTGGCCTCGGTCGCGGGCGTCGGCGGCGTGCTCCGCGCGGCGCTGCCCGGGGAGTGGGCCGTGCCCGCGTATCTGCTGTGCGCCATCGTCCTGCTCGCCGCCGTACGGACCGGCGCACCGCACGGTGTGCGCACCGGGCTCGCGTACGCCTCGGGCGCCGTTCACGCCGCCTCGGCGATCTGGGCCGCGCCGGTCGTGATCCTCACGCTGCTGCGTCCCGCCGCCGTCCTCGAAGACG
This sequence comes from Streptomyces sp. NBC_00259, assembly GCF_036181745.1. Lineage (NCBI taxonomy): Bacteria > Bacillati > Actinomycetota > Actinomycetes > Kitasatosporales > Streptomycetaceae > Streptomyces > Streptomyces sp. NBC_00259. The sequence goes on from NZ_CP108080.1 coordinate 1,300,387, forward strand.
TCTGGTCCGGCGTCCCTGCCCAGGACGCGGCCCTGTGGGGCACGGTCGCCGCGCCCGTGGTGGCGGCCACGGTGGCCGTGGTGCTCCGGGCGGCGCCGCGCCTCCTCCCGGCCCTCGACCTCCCGCGTACCACCGCCGACTGCGCAGCCCTCGCCCTGGCCTGGTCGGCCGCGGTCGCCGTCCCGACGGCCCTGTCGCTGTCCTATGCGCCGACGCTGGTGCTCCAGCTCCTGACGGCCACGGCGGCGCTGGCCCTGGCGGTCCGCCCGCCGCGCACCGCTGAGGCCACCGGAACCGCGGGAACCGCAGAAGCAGCAGCGACCCCCGGAGCGTGGGGAACCCCGGGAACCCCGCCCGGCGCGTTCGCCGGGATCGCGCTCGCGTGCGGGCTGGCGTCCGGGACGAGCGCCGCGGTGCTCGGTCTGGCCACGCGGCCCGCGACGTTCGCCGTGCTCGGGATGCTGGTGGCCGTGAACGTGGCGGCAGCGCTGCTCGGGCGTGGCCTGCTGCGGGCCGTGGTCGCCTGTGGCGCGGTGGTGGGCACGGCGGGGCTCGTGGCGGCTGCCGCGGCCGCCGCGGGGCTCCCGGCGCACCAGGTCGCGCTCGCGCTGCTCGCCGTACCCGCGGCCGCCGCGCTGCTCGGGGCTCGCCTCGGCCGGCATCCGGTCGCGCTGCCGGTCGAGGCCACGGCCGCCGTCGCGGGGCTGCTCGCCATCGTCCTGGCGGTGCCGCACCCGCCCACGCTGGCCCTGGTGCTCGCCCTCGCGGGCGTCATCGCCGCGGGCACGTCGGTGCGGGCCGAGCGCAGGCCCGTAGCCGGGTATCTCGCCGCGGTGCTGTTCGTCGCGGCGACCTGGGTGCGGCTCGCCGCCTCGGGAGTGGAGTGGCCCGAGGCGTACACCCTGCCGGTGACCGTTCCCGCACTCGCCGTCGGCGCGCTGCGGCGCCGGCGGGACCCGCAGGCGTCCTCCTGGAGCGCGTACGGCCCGGGGCTCACCGCGACCCTGGTGCCCAGCCTCTTCGCGGCCTGGGGCGACACGCACTGGCTGCGTCCGCTGCTCCTGGGAGTGGCCGCGCTCGCGGTGACCCTGGCCGGTGCCCGGCTGCGGCTGCAGGCCCCGCTGGTCCTCGGCGGGCTGACGCTCGCCCTGGACACACTGCACGAACTCGCACCGTACGTCGTCCAGGTCGTCGATGCGCTGCCCCGGTGGCTGCCGCCCGCGCTCGCGGGGCTCCTGCTGCTGGCCGTCGGAGCGACGTACGAGCAGCGGCTGCGCGACGCCCGCCGGCTGCGGGACGGCCTGGGCCGGATGCGGTGACCCGTACCGCCGAACGGGTGAATGCCGAAGGCCCCGGAGACTCTCGGTCTCCGGGGCCTTCGGTCCGGGTGGTGGGCGATACTGGGTTCGAACCAGTGACCTCTTCGGTGTGAACGAAGCGCTCTCCCACTGAGCTAATCGCCCGGGCGCAACGCACACATTACCCGATGTCAGCGGTGGTCCATGACCACCCGGACGCCGCCCTGAGGCGGCCCGAGGTCACTCGTCGATCTTCCAGGGCATCACGATCCCGATCTTCCAGACGTAGATCGCGAGCAGCACCGCGACGATCACCACACCGATGGACGTCAGGATGATGTTGCGCCGGCGCACCTTCGGGTCGAGCGCACGCTGCGCCGCCTCGGTCACTTTGCGTTTCGTCCAGCGCAGCACGAGCTGCGCCCAGACGAACTCCGTGGCCCAGATCGCCATACCGCCGAAGATCACCAGCCAGCCCGGCCCGGGCAGCGGCAGCATGATCACGCCGGCCACGACCACGGCGAGGCCGATGATGAATACACCGACCTGCCAGCTGAGATGCAGCGTCCGGCGCGCCTTCACGAACTCGGGCGCCCGTGAGCCCAGTGGCTGCTCGGCGGGTGCGGTCACATCCCCCGTGGCGGAATCGGGGACCACCGTGGCGGCCACCTTCCGCTCGTCACTCTCCGCATTCATAAGCCCAAAGTACCCGACGAAATGGCTGTCCGGAATGACCGCACAGTCGTACGTGAGACTCCTCCGTACGGGGTACCTCAAGGATCACAAAACAGACAGAGGGGTTTACAACGGCACCGTAGGTGGCATGTCGATTTCGCCGACGTGCGAATCCCCGAGCGCACACTGAGCGAAAGGCCCTGGCGCTTATGAACACCACGGTCAGCTGCGAGCTGCACCTGCGCCTCGTTGTATCGAGCGAGTCATCACTGCCTGTACCCGCGGGCCTGCGGTATGACACGGCCGATCCTTATGCCGTGCACGCCACCTTCCACACCGGAGCCGAAGAGACGGTCGAATGGGTGTTCGCCCGCGATCTTCTCGCCGAGGGTCTTCATCGACCCACGGGAACCGGCGACGTCAGAGTCTGGCCGTCGCGCAGTCATGGCCAAGGCGTCGTCTGCATCGCTCTGAGCTCTCCGGAGGGCGAAGCCCTGCTCGAGGCCCCGGCGCGGGCCCTGGAGTCGTTCCTGAAGCGGACGGACGCCGCGGTGCCACCCGGCACCGAGCATCGTCATTTCGATCTCGATACGGAGCTCTCGCACATCCTGGCCGAAAGCTGAACTGACACCAGGCCGAGGGCAGCTCGGCGCCGTCCGACTCGGGGAGACGGCACCGCGCGGACACGCACAACCACATACGGCACGCTCCGGCGCCGTCGTCGCGGAATCCACCGCGAAGACGGCGCCGTCGCGTTTCACGGTGACCGGCTAGAGTCAGCGCAATTCGGCGGGCGCCCGCCCGCAGCAGGCCAGGGAGCGAATCGTGCTGATCCCCCACGACACCCGCATCGCCCTCGACATCGTCGTCGATCTGATGAACACCACGCCCGAGGGCGACCACGACGACGGACTCGGGGACCTCCCGGCGCTGTACGCGTTCGTGCAGAACTACAACATCAGCGACGTGGGTGAGCTGGGCGAGCACGACCTGAGCGCCGTACGCGAGGTGCGGGACCGGTTCACGGACGTGTTCGCGGCCGCGGACGCCCGCACCGCGGCCGAGATGATCAACCAGCTCGTGGCCTCGGCCGGAACCACTCCGCAGCTGACGGATCACGACGGCTACGACTGGCATGTCCACTACTTCGCCCCGGGCGCCTCGGTCGCCGAGCATCTCGCGGCCGACTGCGGCATGGCGCTGGCGTTCATGATCGTGGCGGGCGAGCACGAGCGGCTGCGACGCTGCGAGGCGCCGGGCTGCGGGCGCGCCTTCGTCGATCTGTCCCGCAATCGCTCGCGCCGCTACTGCGACAGCCGCACCTGCGGAAACCGGCTGCACGTCGCCGCCTACCGGGCGCGCCGCAAGGAAGCGGCCGGCTGAGGTTCACGTCGTTCACCGGGGGCTCACAGCAGAAACAGGTCGTGGACCGCTGCCATGAGCAGAAGGAAGCCGATCACCCCGAGGAAGATCATCAGGGGCGGCTGGGAGAGCGCGAAGAGGCAGCCACGCGGCTCGTCGGCGGGGGCGGGGGCCTGGCCCCGGGAGGTATCCAGCATCTCGGGGTGATGATGACGCAGCACCGGCCCCGGTGATCGACCAACACGCATGAAGACCGCGGGAGTTCATCCCATCCCGTGGACCCGTCCCGTGGAAGCCCCCGCGGCGGCTCGCCGCCTCAGATGCCGTGCTTCTTGAGGATCGCCTCGATGTCGCTGAAGTCTTCGCCGGGCTCGGCGGCCTGCTGCTTGCCCTTCGCCTTCGGCCGGGGCTGCGCCGCGGCCGGACGGCCGGCCTTGCCGAGGGCGGGGGCCGCGGCGGACGGGGCGACCGCGCCGGGGCGTGCGCCGTCCGTGGCGGCCGCCGCCTTGCCCAGCCTGCGCCGCTCCACGGCCCGTGTGGTCATGAACAGTCCCCACGCGGCCCCGAGCACGCCCACGCCCACCCAGGCCAGGGGGCTGAAGACCGTACCGGCCGCCCATTCGACGACGCCGGTCAGGACGAGCCCGAGCGGAACCAGCGCGTACGCGGCGATCCGGGCCGCCGTCAGGAAGCGCTTCCGGTACGCCGCGATGGCGGCGATGCCCAGCCCCGCCGCGGACACCGCGGAACAAATGGTCTCGGCAAGCATCCGGTCCTCCAGGCCCGTGACAACAGTTACCTTCCATCCTGCACCGGCCGACGGCCCGGGGGCCACGCTCCCCGCGCACCTCAGGGAGATCTCCGGGGCGCCCTCCTCCCCAGGTCCGAGCCGGTCCGGATTGGGGCGCGGGCGGCACGGCTGGAAGACTGGTCCCATGAGTGACTCCTCCCCCGCCGGCCCCGTCGTCCTGGACGTCTGGTGCGAGCTGCAGTGCCCCGACTGCCGCGCCGCCCTCTCCGACCTGCACGCCCTGCGCGAACGCTACGGCGACCGGCTGGAGACGCGGCTGCGCCACTTCCCGCTGGAGAAGCACAAGCATTCCTTCGCGGCCGCACAGGCCGCGGAGGAGGCCGCGGTCCAGGGCAGCGACTGGGCGTTCGTGGAGGCCGTGCTCGGGCGGGTCGAGGAACTGGACCGGAAGGGCGAGCCGTTCCTCGTCGAGACCGCGCGTGAACTCGGCCTGGACGCCGAGGAGTTCGACACGGCCCTGATCGACGGGCGGCACATCCTGATCATCGACGCCGACCAGGCCGAGGGCAAGGCGATCGGTGTCACCGGCACCCCGACGTATGTCATCGGTGGTGAGCGGCTCGACGGCGGCAAGAGCCAGGAGGGCCTGCGCGAGCGCATCGAGGAGATCGCCGACCGGCTCCTCGCGGAGCGCGGTGACGCCGGCGCCGGGACCGGGACCGGCGTCTAGAGCAGCGGCTTGGCGAAGTGGTGGTGGGTGGTCCGGTAGCCGAGTGAGGCGTAGAGGGCGACCGCCGGCGTGTTCCCGGTGAGGACGTGCAGGGCGAGTACCGACGCCCCGGCGGCCCCCGCCACCTGCTCGGCGGTCAGCAGCAGCGCCCGCCCGTGGCCCCGGCCCCGGTGCTCCTCGGCGACCTGGACGTCGTACACGTACGCACCACGCTCCCCCGGGCGCATCTCGCGCTCGGCGATCCAGATGTGGCCCACCACCGTGCCCCCGGCGACCAGGGCGCGCAGCCACACACCGGAGGTCGCGGGTCCGTCGGGGAGCTTCTCGTCGTGGTCGGACTCGGATCTGGCGCGGGCCCGGTCCTCGGGCAGGCCCCGGGCGATCCAGCTCCGGGTGTACCGCTCGACCGCGCCGGTCCGCCAGCCGGGGAACTCGGCCTCCGTCAGGGGCCGGCTCGCGACACCCTCGGGGAGCACGGGGGGATCGGCCGGCACCTCCTTCAGCAGGGTGCGGCCGCTCTCGGTGTAGCAGAGCGCCCCGGCCAGGCGCAGCGCGGCGGTGGCCTCCGCGGGGACGACGGTCACGATCCGCGTGCAGCCCCAGCCGCGCAGCACCTCCTCGGCCGCGAGCGCCGCGACCGTACCCCGGCCGCGCCGCCGGTCGCCGTCGTCGATCAGCAGCGAGCGCACGACGCCCGTCGAAGGGCCGGCCGCCGGGTCCCTGGCCAGCGCCACGGCGCCCACGGGCCTGCCGTTGACGCAGACGTCGTAGCTGCGGGACATGGCGTCGGCGGCTTCGTACCGGAGCGGCCCGGACGGCCGCAGGGTGGTGGTCATCAGGGGTGTTCTACCTGCCCTGCGGCCTCCCGTCACGACGTTTCGCAAGGATCACGGGTCAGGGGTCACACGGACCGCGGATCCGGGTCCGCCGCGGAGTGCTCGTCGAAGATCCGCATGGCCTTGGCGGTCAGCGGACCGGGCGCGGAGGTCAGCTCCCGGCCGTCGACGCGGTGCACGGCCTGGACGTCGCGGGTGGAGGAGGTCAGGAAGATCTCCTCGGCACGGTCCAGCGCGTCCATCGACAGGTCCGCCTCCAGCGCCCCCGTCCAGGCCGCGGTCAGCGCACGGGTGATCCCGGCGAGACAGCCCGAGGAGACCGGCGGGGTGTACAGCTGGCCGTCGAGGACGACGAAGATGTTGGAGCCGGTGCCCTCGCAGAGCTGTCCCACGGTGTTGGCGAAGATGGCCTCGGAGGCGCCCTGCTCATGGGCGCGGGCGAGGGCGACCACGTTCTCGGCGTACGAGGTGGTCTTCAGCCCGGTCAGCGCACCGCGTTCGTTGCGGGTCCACGGCACGGTGATCACGGCGGTGGTGTCGGGGCGCCGCCTGGCCTCGGCGAGCGCGACCACGAGCGTCGGGCCCTTGTCGCCGCGGTCGGAGCCGAGCGGCGACAGCCCTCCCGTGTAGGTGATCCGCAGCCGGCCGAACGGCATCGGATTCGCTTCCAAGACGGCCTCACAGGCGCGGCGCACCTCGTCGTGGTCCGGGTCGGGCAGGCCGAGGCCGCGGGCCGAGCGGGTGAGCCGGTCGAGATGCAGGGTGAGGGCGAAGGGGCGGCCCTCGGTCGCCTTGACGGTCTCGAAGATGCCGTCGCCCACGGTCAGGCCGTGGTCGAACACGGAAACCAGGGCGGTGTCGGCGTCCCGCAGTCCGCCGTTGACCCAGATCCTCATGACACGGTCCTTCCACTTTGCGCGTACGTTCCCGACGCTACCGCGAGCAGCCGGGACGCCTTCAGTTCGGTCTCGTCCCACTCCCTCTCGGGGTCGGAGCCCCAGGTGATCCCGGCGCCGGTGCCGAAGCGCAGCAGACCGTCGGCGCGGTCCGTCCAGAAGGTGCGTATGCCGACGGCCAGCTCGCCGGTGCCGCGGTCGGCGTCCACCCAGCCGATGCCGCCGCAGTACGGGCCGCGGGGCGCCGTCTCCAGCTCCGCGATGATCCGCAGGGCGCTCGACTTGGGAGCGCCGGTGACCGAGCCGGGCGGGAAGGTGGCGTCCAGGAGCTCTCGCCAGCCCGCGCCCGGCCCGAGCTCGCCCCGGACCGTGGACACGAGGTGGACCAGGCCGGGGTGGGACTCGACGGCACACAGCGCCGGGACGGTCACGGTCCCGGTGGCGCAGACCCGCCCCAGGTCGTTGCGGACCAGGTCGACGATCATCACGTTCTCGGCGTGGTCCTTCTCCAGCAGATCGGCGGCCGTCCGGCCGGTGCCCTTGATCGGCCCGGACACGACCGTGCGTCCGTCGCGGCGCAGATAGAGCTCGGGCGAGGCGGTGGCGATCTCCACGCCGTGCGCGGGCAGCCTGATCGTTCCCGCGTACGGAGCGGGGTTGCCGCGCGCGAGCAGCGCGGTCAGGGCGTCGACGTCGGCGGCGTCGGGGTCCGGCAGCGGCGCCGACAGGACGCGGCAGAGATTGGCCTGGTAGACCTCGCCGGCGGCGATGTACTCACGAATACGGCGTACGCCCGCGGTGTACGCGGCCCGGTCCAGCGAGGACGTCCAGTCGTCGGCGGCGGGGCCGCGCCAGCGCCCCGGGTCCGGGGCCGGCACCGGCTCGGGGCGCACATCGCCGAAGCGGGCGCAGGTCAGGCGCCCTTCGAAGTCCGCCGCCACGGCCCAGAAGCCGGACGAGTCGAGGGCCTCGGGATCACTGGTGACATCCCTGAGGTCGGTGGCGACGAGGCCGCCGAAGCGGGCCATGGGAGCGAGGTCGTGCACGGCTGTGAGTCTATGGCGGGCCCGGTCCGGCCGCTGCGGCGCGCACCCGGCAGTGAACCCGGCGTGAACACAGCTCAGCACGCTGCGGAAACGCGTTTTTGTGCTGGCCCGGGAATCCGCTAGAGTTCAACACGTCGCCGGGACGCGAGAGCGGTCCGGGAAACGACAGGCGGACGTGGCTCAGTTGGTAGAGCATCACCTTGCCAAGGTGAGGGTCGCGAGTTCGAATCTCGTCGTCCGCTCGAGTGGGGGATCTTCCCGAGAACCCCCGCAGCTCCTGGTGGAGTGGCCGAGAGGCGAGGCAACGGCCTGCAAAGCCGTCTACACGGGTTCAAATCCCGTCTCCACCTCCAAGGACGATTAGCTCAGCGGGAGAGCGCTTCCCTGACACGGAAGAGGTCACTGGTTCAATCCCAGTATCGTCCACCGGACCTGCGAAGGTCCCCCGCGCGATTAGCTCAGCGGGAGAGCGCTTCCCTGACACGGAAGAGGTCACTGGTTCAATCCCAGTATCGCGCACGCATCACCCACGGCCCCCGGGTCGTGGTCCCGAGGACGATTAGCTCAGCGGGAGAGCGCTTCCCTGACACGGAAGAGGTCACTGGTTCAATCCCAGTATCGTCCACAGCCCGGAGCCCCCGGCCGCATCGCGCGGCCGGGGGCTCCGTCGTATCCGCCGCTCAGGAGGAGAACAGCATCCGGCCGAAGCTCTTCTGCCGGTGGTGGCCGCCGTGGTGGCCGCCGTGGTGCGGGGCGCCCCACGCCGGCTGCGCCGGGGCGGGGTAGGCCTGCGGGGCGGGCGGCGCGGGCGGCGTCTGCTGCACCCACTGGGACTCCAGGCGGGTCAGCGACTCCAGCTCGCCGTAGTCGAGGAATATCCCCCGGCAGCCGCTGCACTGCTCGATCTGGACGCCATTGCGGTTGTACGTGTGCATGGGCGCGTGGCACTTGGGACACTGCATGGTTCGGTTCAGCTCCTCGCCGCTCGGTCGGTGGGGTTACCCGCTCCCACACTACGACGGGATCATGTCCTCCAACTCGGGCGGGAGGGAGGCAATTCGGGCACAGGCGTCGGTCATCATCCGCTCCACCTCGTCGAGATCGCGTCCCTCGGCGGTGCTCCTGGCGATCGCGAGGGCCGCGGTCTGCACGGTCAGCGCACGGGCGGGTACGTCGAGTTGGGGCCAGGGATCACCGCCGCTCGACCCGGTGGCGGGGCCGCCGGAGCGCCGGTAGGCGGTGAGGAATCGCGACCAGATGTCCGGGGACAGCATTCCCGCCGCGTACCAGGCCGCAGGGCGGGCGAGATCCCAGGCGGGATCGCCGAGGCCGAGGTCGTCGACGTCGATGAGCTGCCAGGGGCCGTCGTGGGCGGGATGGCGCACGAGCTGGCCCAGATGGAGATCGCCGTGGCAGAGCCGGGCGCCACGGGGTGCGGGTGCCTCGCCGCGCGCCCAGGCGGGGAGCCGGTCCCAGGCGTCGAGCACCGACCGGGCGGCGGGGTGGGCGGGGGCCGCCGCGCGCATCCTGGCCACCGCCGAGGCCGCCTTGGCCGGACCGCGCATGACCGGCAGCGGTCCGGGAAGCGCGTCGAGCGGCACGGTGTGGAGGCGGGCGAGCAGGACCGCGGCCTCCTCCCAGGGCGCCCCGTCCGGGTCCTCGGGGTCCACCGGACTGCCGTAGGGCCAGGCGGAGACGGGGCGCTCGCCGAGAGCGGCGGCGTACGGGACGGGCGGCAGCAGGATCCCGGCCAGCCGGGGGTGCGAGGCGACGGCGATCCGGGTGCGGTGGTCGTCCGGATCGGTCCCGGGAGCATGGGCCTTGGCGACGACGCGGCCGTGCCGTACGACGATTCCGTCCGGCCGCTCGGCCAGCACGTCCCCGTCCCGCCCGCAGGCCCGGCACGCCGCCCTCGCCCCGGCCGCGTGCGCGGCTTCCCGCGCCACGTCCGAAAGCGCGCCCACCAGTGCGCGGTTGCTCTGCTCCACCCGGTGAGCGTACGGGCCGGACCGGGGGCCCGGCGGGGGCGGGGCGCCCCGGGGCCGGAAATGGCGCCGGCCGGTCAGCTCCCCAGCTGACCGGCCGAGCGCTGTCGTCCGCCGCACCCCCGTCCCCACGGGGCTTTTTGGGTGGGATGTCCCCGACCCGGGCCGCTCACCCGGATCCGGGGCGCCGCTCAGCGCCCCAGCATCACGCCCACGGACGACGCCTGTGTGACCACTGCCTCCCAGCCGCCGAAGGCGACGACGAGCAGGGTCGCGAGAGGAAGAACCATGGCCGTTGCGACCAACGGGTGACGCCGGCCGGAGGAACGGCCGCCGAACGTGGCGAAGGCCTTGCGTCCCTGCGTGCGGATCATGGTCCGCGATGCCGTGTCCGCCATGGTTCCTCTCCTGTCGTTGTTGGCAGCGGCGGGTGCGTGACCTCGGGGGACGAGTGCCGCTCCCGCCGCTTGACTTCAAGATTAGGGACGCGGGCGTCCCCGGGCGTCATGCCCGCGTACCGATTGCCGGGCCTCCCGGAGGATGAGCGTCCCGCCTCGCACGTACTCCCCTGGGTGGAGAAGTGGACCTAGTCCTGGGGGTCTTCCCTGAGAGGGAGACGGTCTCCGGGAGCCTCACCCGGCACGGGCTGCTCCACGAGCGCGAGCACACGGTTGGCCATGAACCGGGCGGTTCGCACGACCGAACCGGAGCGCGTGACTTCGCTCACTTCCACCACCCCTCGCCGCACCGCCGTCTCCACCCGGCGGCCCGCCCGGCTTGCCACCACTTCGTACGTCCTCGTGGTGTCACCCGCGTCCACGACTATCTCCACACGGTCGCCCTTCATGGATCCAATCCCCCTTCTGCCACGGATCATTGGGATCGCGCACGGGTCAGCTGCCCTGGATCCCGGGCGCTCCTGACCACTCTTCAAGTTTCCCATCCGGCACTGACAATCGATCGGCCCGCGAGGGCGCGGCCTATGAGCACACCGGCCTACGGGTACGTAAGCTGTGCCACGTCAAACCGACCACCGGCCAGCGGGGAATGAACATGTCGATGATGCGGCTCCGGCGCGAGGATCCGCGTGTCGTCGGCTCGTTCAGGCTGCACCGGCGGCTCGGTGCGGGCGGCATGGGCGTCGTGTATCTCGGCTCGGACCGGCGCGGCCAGCGGGTGGCCCTGAAGGTGATCCGCCCGGACCTCGCCGAGGACCAGGAGTTCCGGTCCCGGTTCGCCCGGGAGGTGTCCGCCGCACGGCGGATCAGGGGTGGCTGTACGGCCCGGCTGGTCGCCGCCGATCTGGAGGCGGAGCGGCCCTGGTTCGCGACGCAGTACGTGCCCGGGCCGTCGCTGCACGACAAGGTGGCCGCGGACGGTTCGCTCACCGCCGCCGAGACCGCCGCGATCGGCGCCGCCCTCTCGGAAGGGCTCGTCGCCGTGCACGAGGCCGGGGTGGTGCACCGGGACCTCAAGCCGTCGAACATCCTGCTCTCCCCCAAGGGCCCCAGGATCATCGACTTCGGCATCGCCTGGGCGACCGGCGCGAGCACGCTCACCCATGTCGGAACGGCGGTCGGGTCCCCCGGCTTCCTCGCCCCCGAGCAGGTGCGTGGCGCCGTCGTCACGCCGGCGACGGACGTCTTCTCGCTGGGCGCGACGCTCGCGTACGCGGCGACCGGCGACTCCCCCTTCGGGCACGGCAGTTCCGAGGTGATGCTCTACCGGGTGGTGCACGAGGAGCCGCAGCTGTACGGCGTGCCGGACGCGCTGGCTCCGCTGCTGCAGGCCTGTCTGGCGAAGGACCCGGACGAGCGTCCGAGCACGCTCCAGCTGTCGATGCGGCTGAAGGAGATCGCGGCCCGCGAGGCGCAGGGGCTGCCGGAGGTGCGGCCGCCGGTCCAGCGCGAGCGGACCGAGCAGGAGTTGCCCTCGGGCCGTCGCACCGCGCGGTACACGGAACGCACCACGCACGGCAGGCCGCCGGCCACCGGCGGGACCGCGGGCCCGTCCGCCTCGCGGGACCGGGCGTCACGGCCGTCGGCGCCGCGTACGGGCGGCTCCCGGCCGGCGCCGTCGCGGGGCGGGGCGAGCACGGCGGGCCGTCCCGCGTCCCGGCCCGGGGTGCGCACGACGTCCACCGGACGCAGGCCGGCCAATCCCCGGCTGCTGCGTCAGCGGATCTTCGTGTTCGTCGTCGTGACCCTGGTCGTGGCGGTGGGCATCACCATGGCGCAGGGGCTGCGGGGCTAGCCACAGCGAGGCCGGGGGCGGTCTGTCGGGTCAGGCCTGTCGGGTCAGGCCTGGTTCTCCGGGCGGCCGGTCGCCACCGCGTAGAACGCCACCGCGGCGGCCGCGCCGACGTTCAGCGAGTCCACGCCGTGGGCCATGGGGATGCGCACCCATTCGTCGGCTGCCATCAGGGCCTTGGTGGAGAGCCCGTCGCCCTCCGCGCCGAGCATCAGCGCCACCCGGTCGAGCCGGTGCGGAGCCGCCTCGTCGATCGCCGACGCCTTCTCGTCCGGGGTGAGCGCGAGCAGTTTGAAGCCCGCCTCCCGTACGGCTTCGAGGCCCTTGGGCCAGGTGTCGAGCCGGGCGTACGGAACGGAGAACACGGCCCCCATCGACACCTTCACCGAACGCCGGTAGAGCGGGTCGGCGCAGTCGGGCGAGAGCAGTACGGCGTCCATGCCGAGGGCGGCCGCGCTCCGGAAGATCGCGCCGATGTTGGTGTGGTCGTTGACCGACTCCATGATCACGACACGGCGGGTGCTGCCCAGGAGCTCGTCGGCCGTGGGCAGCGGCTTGCGCTGCATGGAGGCGAGCGCGCCGCGGTGCACGTGGTATCCGGTGACGCGTTCGGCGAGGTCCGGGCTGACGGCGTAGACCGGAGCCGGAACCTCGTCGATCACATCGCGCATGACGTCGACCCACTTGGCGGACAGCAGCATCGACCGCATCTCGTAACCGGCGTGCCTGGCCCGGCGGATGACCTTCTCGCCCTCGGCGATGAAGAGTCCCTCCGCGGGCTCGCGCTTGCGCCGCAGTTCGACGTCGGTCAGGCCCGTGTAGTCGCGCAGCCGCGGGTCCTCGGGGTCATCGACGGTGATGATGTCAGCCACAGGGTGATACTGCCTTGTCCGGGGGATGGTGCCAACGGTCGGGACGGAGGGTTCGGTTACCGCTGGTTACTCGGGTGGGTCTCGGTGCCGGCCGAGGGCCCCTCGGCGACGACGTCACCGATGACGATGACGGCGGGGGGCCGTACGTCCTGGGTCCTGACGGTCTCCGCGACCGTCGCGAGCGTCGCGTCCACCCGGCGCTGGGCGGCCGTCGTCCCCTCCTGGACCAGGGCGAGCGGGGTGTCGGGGGCCTTGCCGTGGGTGATCAGGGCCTCGGCGATCGCGCCGATCTTGTCGACACCCATGAGGATCACGAGCGTGCCGGTCAGCTTGGCGAGCGACTGCCAGTCGACGAGCGAACGGGGGTCGTCGGGCGCGACATGACCGCTGACGACGGTGAACTCATGGGCCACGCCCCGGTGGGTGACCGGGATGCCGGCGGCGCCGGGCACCGAGATGGAGCTGGAGATGCCGGGGACGACGGTGCAGCTGATCCCCGCCTCGGCGAGCGCCTGGGCCTCCTCCATGCCGCGGCCGAACACGAACGGGTCGCCGCCCTTGAGCCGGACGACCGACCTGCCCGCCTTGGCGTGCTCGATCAGGGCGTTGTTGATGGCCTCCTGGGCCATGAAGCGCCCGTACGGGATCTTCGCGGCGTCGATCACCTCGACGTGCGGCGGGAGTTCGTCGAGCAGGTCACGCGGGCCGAGGCGGTCGGCGATGACGACGTCGGCCTCGGCGAGGAGACGGCGGCCGCGGACCGTGATGAGGTCCGGGTCGCCGGGGCCGCCGCCGACGAGGGCGACGAACGGAGCGCGGGCTCGGTGGTGGGGCGCGGCGAGGGAACCGTCGCGCAGGCCCTCGACGATGGCGTCCCGTACGGCGGCGGAGCGGCGGGGGTCCCGGCCGGTGAGCACGGCGACCGTCACGCCTTCACTGCGTCCGGTCGCCGGGGTCCAGGCCGTCGCCGCCTCCGCGTCGTCGGAGCGTACGCACCACGTCTTGGTGCGCTCGGCCTCGTCGGAGGCGGCCGCGTTGGCGACGGGGTCGCCGGTGGCGACCAGGGCGTACCAAGCGTCGGCGATGTCCCCGTCCTCGTACCGGCGCCGGGTCCAGGTGATCTCGCCCGACTCCGCCATCGCCTCGACGGACGGGGTCGCGGACGGCGAGATCAGGGTGATGTCGGCACCGGCCGCGATGAGCGCGGGGAGACGGCGCTGGGCCACCTGGCCGCCGCCGATGACGACGACGCGGCGGCCGGCGAGACGGAGGCCTACGGGGTAGGCGGGGTGCTCGTGCGCCTGCGCGTGCTGGTGCGCGTGCTCGACGTGCTCGGCCATGGCGGTGCGGCTCCTCGGGGCGGCGGTGCGGGCCGCTGCGACGGTGAAGCGGCTGGTGGGGACGGGTATGAGGGTCCTGGCGACCACGATACGGCGTCGCGGCCGCACCGTTGTTCCGGGTGGTACGCGCTCACCTCCCCGCCCTGCGAGAGAGACGGGCACGAACCACCCGGCGAACCCCTGGTACCGGCTACTTCTCCGTGACGCCCGCCGAGTCGAACGTCGCCACCTCGTGCATGGCCCGGGCCGCGCTCTGCACCAGCGGGAGGGCGAGGAGCGCCCCGGTGCCTTCGCCGAGGCGGAGGTCGAGGTCGACCAGCGGGCGCAGACCCAGCTTGTTGAGGGCGGCGACATGGCCGGGCTCGGCACTGCGGTGGCCCGCGATGCACGCCGCGAGGGCCTCCGGCGCGACGGCCCGCGCGACCAGGGCGGCGGCTCCCGCGGAGACACCGTCCAGGACCACGGGCGTACGCAGCGACGCACCGCCCAGGATGAAGCCGACCAGCGCGGCGTGCTCCAGCCCGCCGACCGCCGCGAGGACGCCGACCGGGTCGGCCGGGTCCGGCTGGTGGAGATCCAGCCCACGCCGGACGACGTCCACCTTCCGCGCGTGCATCTCGTCGTTGATGCCGGTGCCGCGCCCGGTGACCTCCGCCGGGTCCACGCCCGTGTACACGGAGACCAGCGCGGCCGACGCCGTCGTGTTGGCGATGCCCATCTCACCGGTGAGCAGCGCCTTGTTGCCCGCGGAGACGAGATCACGCGCGGTCTCGATGCCGACCTCGATCGCGGAGAGGACGTCCTCGCGCGAGAGCGCGGGGCCCGTCGTGAAGTCGGCCGTGCCCGGACGGACCTTGCGCGGCAGCAGTCCGGGCGTCGCCGGCAGCTCGGACGCGACGCCGACGTCGATGACGCAGACCTCCGCGCCGACCTGGTTGGCGAAGGCGTTGCACACCGCTCCCCCACCGAGGAAGTTCGCGACCATCTGGCCGGTCACCTCCTGGGGCCAGGCCGTGACGCCCTGGGCGTGCACCCCGTGGTCACCGGCGAAGATCGCCACCGCCGCGGGCTCCGGGATCGGCGGCGGGCACATCCGGGACAGCCCGGCCAGCTGCGCGGAGATGATCTCCAGCATGCCGAGAGCGCCCGCGGGTTTGGTCATCCGCTTCTGCCGCTCCCACGCCTCGCCGAGCGCCTTGGCGTCCAGCGGGCGGATGTTGGAGACGGTCTCCTGGAGCAGGTCGTGCGGCTCCTCGCCGGGCAGGGCGCGGCGGCCGTACGTCTCCTCGTGGACGACCCAGGAGAGCGGGCGGCGCTTGGACCAGCCCGCCTGCATCAGCTCGGGCTCCTCCGGGAACTCGTCGACGTAACCGACGCAGAGGTACGCGACGACCTCCAGGTGCTCCGGCAGGCCGAGCGCGCGGACCATCTCACGCTCGTCGAAGAAGCTGACCCAGCCGACGCCGAGGCCTTCGGCGCGGGCGGCGAGCCAGAGGTTCTCCACGGCCAGGGCCGAGGAGTACGGCGCCATCTGCGGCTGGGTGTGCCGGCCGAGGGTGTGGCGGCCGCCGCGCGTCGGGTCGGCGGTGACCACGATGTTCACCGGGGTGTCGAGGATCGCCTCGATCTTCAGTTCCTTGAACTGCTTCGCCCGGCCCTTGGGCAGCGACTTGGCGTACGCCTCGCGCTGGCGCTGGGCGAGTTCGTGCATCGAGCGCCGGGTCTCGGCGGACCGGATGACGACGAAGTCCCAGGGCTGCGAGTGGCCGACGGACGGCGCGGTGTGCGCGGCCTCGAGGACGCGGAGGAGGACCTCGTGCGGGATGGGGTCGCTGCGGAAGCCGTTGCGGATGTCGCGGCGTTCACGGATCACGCGGAGGACGGCTTCGCGTTCGGCGTCGGCGAAGCCGGGGGCCGGCGCGCCGCCCGTCTCTTCGGCGGCGTCCTCGGCAACGGCAACGGCCACGAGCTCCGCTTCCGGATCCTGCGCCTGCTCCTGCTCCGATGCGGCGTCGGTCGCCGGCACGGGAGCGGGCTCCGGAGCGGCGTCCTCCGCGGTCGGCTGCCCCGCGTCGGCCGGTTCGGGTTCGGCCGTGGGCTCCACGACCGCCTGCTCGTCGAGCACGTGCTCCTCGACCACGTGCTCCTCGACCACCTGCTGCGGAACCTCGGTGCCCTCCGCGGGCGCCACGGCCTCGGGCTGCGGCTCGTCGTCGCCATCGCCGTTCCGGGGCGCGGGCACGGGGGCGACGGCTTCGGGCTGCGGGGCGGGCTCCGCCTCGGCCACGGGTACGGGCTCCGGCTCGGGCGCCACGGCCTGCGGCTCCACCACGGCTTCGGCGAACGGTTCGGCCACCGGTTCCACCGTCGGCCCGGCGGCGGGCTCAGGAGTCCCGGCGGGCTCCGTGGCGGCAGCCACGGCAACGGGCGCGGGCTCGGGAACAGACTCGGGCTCGGGCACGGGCTCGGAAAGCTCTTCCTCGGCCGGGGCCATCTCGGCAACCGGCGACGGAGCAAGATGCGGGGTGGTCGGAAGAGAACCCTCCACCGGCACGAACTGGCCGACGAGGGCAGGGTCCGGAGCCACCGTAGACGCCGCGGCGCCGGTTTCGGCGGCCACCTGCGCACTTTCCGGGACGACCGCGCCGGCCGTCTCCAGGGCCTTCTCGGCCTCGGCCACCGCCACGGCCGCCTGGTGCTGAACCTGCTGCGGGGCCGCCCACGGGGTGGCGCCCTGCGGCGGAATCTCACCGAGCTGCGGGCCGGGCAGGACGGCCTGCTCCTCCTGCGGGACGTCGAGGTACTCGGGGCCGGTGGTCGGCGGGCCCGCGACGGGCGCGGGCATCGGGCTCTGCGGCATCGGCGTCGTCATGTGGCCGGTGCCGTTGCTCCGGAGTTCGGCCGGGCCGCGGTCGGACAGCGAGCGGACGACGCCGCCTGTCGCGTCGGGCACCGGCGGCCCCATGTGGAGGGGGCGGCGCGCGGGCGGCGGTGTCGGCATGGACGTCGACGCGGGTACGGGCGGCGGCATCCGCACGCCGCCGAGGTCGAGGGAACCGGAGTCCCGGCCGCCTGCCTCGTGTGCTCCGGCCTCGTGCGTCCACTGCTCGGGGGCCGCCTGCTGCTCCGGCTCGGCCTGCTGCTGCGGCGCGACCGGCGCGACCTGCTGCGCCGCGGCGGCCTGCTCGTACAGCGCTTGGTCGTGTCCCGCCTGCTCGGGCGTCATGGCGTACGCGCCGTGCAGCTGTTCGGAAGGGTGCACGGGGGCCACGGGCTCTGCAGGCGGCATGTACACCGGCACGCCCGCGGCGGGTGCCGCCGCCTGTACCGCCACGGCCTCCGGCGCCATCTGCACCGCCTGAGCCTGAGCATGAGCATGAGCGTGACCCGGAGCCTGGTCGGCCGCCGCGACCGGCGGGGCCACCTGCTGCGGGTCGCTCCACGCCCCCTGCGCGCTCGGCATCAACAGCAGGTCGTCGTCTTCGCCGACGGTTTCGGCGCCACTGCCGGAGGGATCGAGGAAGGTGTACGCGCCCGGGGCGGGGATGCCCGGCTGCTCCACCATGCCTGCGTTCTCCGGCAGCCCCTCGCCCGGGACCTGGCCGGTGTCAGTCATGCGTACCCCTCGCCCATCGGTTGTGCTCCTTCAGACCTTCGCCCGGGGCGCCCGATCGCGGCACACACCCGTGCCCGTCACTACAAGAACGAGCGTGTGCGCCGCGCGGCACGAAAGCCCGCAGACACAAGCATTGTCGTGCGCGTTCGCGTCCACGGCAGCAGGATCCGCCACGGTTCGCTGTGGACTGCGCCACGTCGCGCGTCCCCCGGTCGCGCCGTACCACACCCGGAACCCAAAACGGTCCCCTTTTCCGGATATTGGCGATCGAATCGGCCAACACCTGACTGCGGTACAACGATCGGCCAGCCTACCGCGCCACCGCGTGGCGGCAGGGTCAGGGGGCGCGATCCAGACGCTGGCCGGAGAGCAGGAAGACGACCGAGCGCTCGCGTTCCGACCAGTCGCCGGGGTTCATCTCCACGGACTGGAGCAGGGCGCACTCGACGGCGTAGCCGCCGTCCGCGAGGGCCGCGCCGATCGCCTCGGCGTCGTCCCGGGTGGAGGCGTGGGTGACGATGCGCTCGGGCCGGCGGTCGGCGCAGGCGGTGACGACCGGGACGCCTCCGCCACCGATCCGTACGACATCGGGTTCGGGAAGCCGTTCCAGCACGTGCGGCGCGCGTCCCTGGACGGTCTGCAGCTGGACTCCGTGGCGGCGGGCGGCGGCGTCGGTGCGGATGCAGGCGGCGGGGTCCTCGTCGACGGCGATCACCGCGGCGCCGAAGCGGGCCGCGTCGGCGGCGAGCTCCCCCGCGCCGCAGCCGATGTCCCAGACGAGGTCGCCGAGGCGCGGGCCGAGCCGGGCGAGCTGGGCGGCGCGCAGCTGAACCGATTCGCCCTCGGCCGGCTGGTACCGCGGTCCCTCGGGCGGCATCGCCCAGCCGCGTGACTGAGGGGGGTAGCCGGGCTCGCGGCCCGCCACCCAGCCTCCGCCCTGGGCGGACGCGGTGCCGCCGATGACGATCACGACATTGGGGTCCCGCCAGCTGTGGTCGGCGACCTTGTCGGAGGTGAGAACGGTGACCTGCTCGCGCTCGGTGCCGAGCTCCTCGCAGATCACGAAGGTGCGGTGCACGCCGTCGAGGAGCAGCGCCAGCTCGGCGGGCCCGGCACCCGGGGAGGTGAGGACGGCGACCTTGGCATGGGCCCGGCAGACGTTGACGGCGCGGCGCAGCGTACGGCTGTGGGCGACGACGATCTGGGCGTCGTCCCAGGGCATCCCGGCCCGGGCGAAGGCGGTGGCGACGGACGAGACCGCGGGCACGACCTCGACCTCCAGGCCGTGCTGGGGTGCGCGCAGGGTGCGTACGACGCCGAAGAAGCCGGGGTCGCCGTCGGCGAGGACGACCGGGCTGCCGCGGTGTCCCGCGATCCTGCGGGCGGCGAGGTCGACGCTGCCGAGCCTGATGCGCTCGGCGTTCGCGGGCACCTCGGGGAGCGCCAGGTGGTGGGCGGCGCCGGCGACGAGGGTGGCGGCGGACAGCGCGGACCTGGCGGCTGCGGTCAGGGGCGAGCCGTCCCACCCGATCACCGTGACCCGGTCGGCCATCGTCGTCTGTCTCCTGGTGTCGTCGCAGGTCGAGGCCCTGCCCACAGGGATGCGCGGGCAGGCAGGGCTGAGGGTACCTGGTGTCGGTTCCAGGCGCTGGAGCGGTCAGTTCCAGTCGGTGTAGGCGCCGTAGCCGCCGGCGTCGGCCATCTGGTCGGCGACCCCTTCGAGGTCCTCGGGGAGGAGGCTCCAGATGATGAAGTCGGTGCGCAGGTCGGTCCAGCCACCGTCCTCGGTGCGGGTGCGGGCTATACAGGCGCCGCGCAGGACGCCCTCGCTGATGCAGCCGATCTTCTGGGCGACCTGCTGGGAGGCGGTGTTGTCGGCGGCGGTGCGCAGCTCCAGGCGCTCGAACCGCTGGTCGCGGAAGAGCCAGTGGGCGGTCGCCAGCGCGGCTTCGGAGGCGTAGCCCTCACCACGGGCCCAGGGGGCGATGATGTACGACATCTCGGCGGAGCGCACCCGCCAGTCGGTGCTGCCCAGCTGGATCACACCGACCAGGCGCTGGGTGAGGAACTCGGTGATGGCGAGGTCGATCCCGCGGCCCGCGGCGCGTTCGGTGGGTGCGTACTCGCTGATCCAGTGGTGGGCGGCCGCCTCGGTGAAGGGCTGGGGCACCGCCGTCCAGGCGCCGACGAGTTCGTCGTTCATCATGTCGGCGAGGGCCGGGGCGTCGGCGGGTTCGAGCGCGCGCAGCACCAACCTCTCCGTGCTGATGGAGATGTCCGGGAAGGTGGTAGTCATGCGCAGCTCCAGCCGAAGACCGTTGTAAAGGCCGTAAAGGCACAGCATGCAGCATCGGGTGGAGGATGTGCATGGCCGGGTCGGTACCGCTCACGATACGCCGAGGGCCCCGCACACCACCGGGGGTGTGCGGGGCCCTCGTTCACAAGGACCTTACGGTTGCGGTCACTTGGCCGGGGCGCCGAACGCCGGGACGACCGAACCGGCGTAGGTGTCCTCGATGTACTTCTTCACCTCGGGGGAGTTGAGCAGCGTCACGAGCTTCTCGACGCGCGGGTCCTTCTCGTTGCCCGCCTTGACGGCCAGGAAGTTGGCATAGGGGTTGCCCTCCGCCTTCTCCAGCGCAATGGCGTCCTCGGCGGGCTTGAGGTCGGCCTCGATCGCGTAGTTGCCGTTGATGACCGCGGCGTCGACGTCGTTCAGGGCGCGGGGCACGGTGGCGGCCTCCAGCTCCTTGAACTCCAGGCCCTTCTTGTCGGTGATGTCGGACAGCTTGGCGTTGGTGCCGACACCGGGCTTGACCGTGATGAGGCCGTTGGCGGCGAGCAGCTGGAGCGAGCGGCCCTCGTTGGTGGTGTCGTTGGGGACGGCGATGGTCTGGCCGGGCTTGATGTCCTTGAGGGACTTGACCTTCTTCGAGTACAGGCCGAGCGGCTCGAGGTGGACGTTGACGACGGGCACGATGGTCGTCTTGTTCTTCTTGTTGAAGTCGTCCAGGTACGGCTTGTGCTGGAAGAAGTTGGCGTCGACCTGGCCCTGCTGGGTGGCGGTGTTGGGCAGGACGTAGTCCGTGAACTCCTTCACCTCCAGCTTGAGGCCGGCCTTGTCGGCGAGGTTCGTCCTGACGAAGTTGAGGATGTCGGCGTGCGGCGTCGGGGACGCGGCGACGACCAGCGGCGCGGACTCGGCGGCCTTGTCACCGGAACCGGCCTTGGCGCCCGGGTCGGAGGCGGTGCCGCAGGCGCTGAGGCCGAGGGCGAGGGCGGAGGTGGCGGCGAGGGCCGCGGTGAGCTTGATGGTCTTGCGGGAGTTACGCACGAAAAGTGCCTCTTTCTGGTGTTGCGGTGGTGGCGCCCGGACAAGGAGTGCGGGCCAGGGTGGAGCAGGGGTCAGGCGGTACGGCCGCGGCGCGAGAGCAGCCGTACGATCCCGTCGCCGAGCAGCTGTACGGCGGTGACGATGCCGATCAGGATGACGACGGTGATGAGCATGAACTGGGTCTCGAACCGCTGGAAGCCGTAGGTGACGGCCTTGGACCCGAGGCCCTCGCCGCCGACCGCGCCCGCCATCGCCGAGTAGCCGACGAGGACGATCACGGTGGTGGTGACGGCGGCGACGATCGACGGCAGGGCCTGCGGGAGCAGGACCTTGCGGATGATCGTCGGGATGGAACCGCCCATGGACTGGACGGCCTCGACCAGCCCGTGGTCGACCTCGCGGATCGCCGTCTCGACGAGTCGCGCGAAGAACGGGACGGCACCGACGGCGAGCGGCACGATCATGGCCGTGGGACCGATGAAGGTGCCGACGACGACGGTGGTGAAGGGGATCAGCGCGATCAGCAGGATGATGAACGGCAGCGAGCGGCCGATGTTCACGATCACGCCGACGAACTTGTTCACCGGGGTGTTCTGCAGCAGTCCGCCCTTGTCGGTGAGGACGAGCAGAATGCCGAGCGGGAGTCCGCCGACGACGGTGGCCACCGTGGACCACAACACCATGTAGAGGGTGTCGAGGGTGCCCTGGGTGAGCAGCGGCTGCATCTCCGACCACGTCACTTGACGGTCTCCTTCACCAGTACGGCGTCCTGCGCCTCGGTGCTCTGCACGGGCACGGCGGCCGGCGCGTCGGCTTCGACGATCTCGACCTGGAGGCCCTGCTCGCGCAGGAAGCCGACGGGTACGACGTTGTCCTCGTACCGGCCGGGCAGTTCGATGCGCATCCGGCCGATCTGCTTGCCGCCGACGGTGTCCATCGCGGCGCCGAGGATCGAGATGTCGACGTTGTACGTCCGCGACAGCTGCGAGATCACCGGCTGGGTGGCGGACTCGCCGTGGAAGGTGACGTCGACGACGGTACGGTCCGGGCCCGTGGCGTCCCCGGTCACCGGGAACAGCTCGTGGGCGAGCTCGGAGCCGGGCGTCGCGAGCAGCTCGCTGACCGTGCCGGACTCGCTGATCCGGCCCTGCCGCATCAGCGCGGCGGAGTCGCACACGGTCTTGACGACGTCCATCTCGTGCGTGATGAGCAGGACGGTCAGTCCGAGCTGCTGGTTGAGGTCGCGCAGCAGCTGGAGGATCGAGCGGGTGGTCTCGGGGTCGAGCGCGCTGGTGGCCTCGTCCGAGAGCAGCACCTTCGGGTTCCCGGCGAGCGCGCGGGCGATGCCGACGCGCTGCTTCTGGCCTCCGGAGAGCTGTCCGGGGTAGGCCTTGGCCTTGTCGGCGAGGCCGACGAGGTCGAGGAGTTCGAGCGCCCGGCGGGAGCGCTCGGCCCCGGTGACGCCGAGGATCTCCAGCGGCAGCTCGATGTTGTCCTTGACGCTGCGCGAGGACAGCAGGTTGAAGTGCTGGAAGACCATGCCGATGCGGCTGCGCGCCTGGCGCAGTTCCTTTCCGGCGCGGCTGCCGCGGCCGGCGAGGGCGGTGAGGTCCACGCCGTCGACGGTCACGGTGCCGGAGGTGGGGCGCTCCAGCAGATTGACGCAGCGGATGAGCGAGGACTTGCCGGCGCCGCTGCGGCCGATGACGCCGAAGACCTCGCCCTCGCGGACGTGCAGGTCGACGCCGTCCAGAGCGGTGACGTCGCGGCCTCGCGACTGATAGACCTTCGTGAGGCCCGTGGTGGTGATCACAGGGGTGTTTCCGTCACTGTCGAGTGCACGGCGCGGGGTTCCGTCGCCGGCACGGGCGTGTCGTCGTCTTGGGGGACAGTCGGCGCAGCACGGATGACTGGGTGGCAGCGCGTGCGCGGGGCAGCCCGGTCCGTCGGACATCCGGCGGACGCGGCCTGGCTGTCGGGGTCTCGCTTCGGGGCGCGAGGCTCAGGCAGGGGCCCTCAGAAGGCGCACATTCGACACATACAACGAGCACCGGGCGTCGTGATCGCCTCGGTCGCAAGGGTGCGGCTGCTCGTCGTGGTCATGCGGGCAAGTAAAGCAGAGAGGCCTGCGGACGGATCACGGGTGTCCGGATAGCGGACTCCGGTGATCCACGGTCCGGACGGTCAGGCGGTCGCGGTGATCTCCACGCCGTGGGCCGTGGCCTGCGCGGACACGGCGGAGAGGTCGGTGACGACGATGTCCGCGACCAGCTCGGAGGCGGCGTGCGTTGTGGCCAAGGCCACGGTCGTCATCCCCGCGGCGCGGCCCGCCGTCAGACCGGCGGGCGCGTCCTCGAAGACGACGCAGCGGGCCGGATCGACCCCGAGGGTGCGCGCGGCCAGCAGGAACGGCTCCGGGTCGGGCTTGCCGCGTGTGACGTCGTCGGCGGCTATCAGCGTCTTGGGCCGGATACCGGCCTCCGTCAGCCGCGCCTCGCCGAGCCGCCGGGTCGCGGAGGTGACGACGGCCCACCGCTCGGCGGGCAGCGACCCGAGCAGCGCGGCGGTGCCGGGAAGCAGGACGACGCCTCCGGCGACGTCCTCGACCTCCAGCTGCTCGATACGGGCCACGGCCTCGGGTACGACGTCGGCGGGCAGCAGATCGGCGGCGATCTCGGCGGCGGGCCGGCCGTGCAGCTCGACCCGCGCGAAGTCCTCGGCCGTGATCCCGTACTCATGGGCCCAGCGGGTCCAGCATCGGCGTACCGACGCGAGGGACGACACGAGGGTTCCGTCGTTGTCGAAGAGCAGGGCGTCGGCGTGGATCGTGAAGGTTCCGGATCGCATGGTCACCGACCCTAAGCGGTGCCCCGGGGGCGAGCGCATGGGGCCTTTTGGCCCGTAATACGCTCTGCTCCATGCTTGACGCCCTGACGGTCGCGCTGTCCGCGGCCGCGCTCGCCCTCGCCGCCTGGTGCGGCTTCGCCGCGTACCGGGACCAGCCGACCAAGGACTGGCACTTCATCGGCATGGCGGTGGTGACGGTACTGGCGCTGGCGCAGCTGGCCACCGGGATCGTCCAGCTGGCCAGGGGCGAGAAGCCCGACGAAGGCTCGGTGATCTTCGTCTCGTATCTGATCGGCGCGTTCGCCGCGGTGCCCGCGGCGGGCTTCCTGTCGCTGGCCGAGCGGACCCGCTGGGGTTCGGCGACGGTCGCGGCGGGCGCTGTGGTGCTCGCGGTGCTGGAGGTCCGGCTCTACGACATCTGGGGAGGCTGAGGTGACCGGGACCACCGCCGAAGAGGCGCGGACCACACGGACCAGGCTGGTCAAGGGGCCGGGGCTGCTGCTGGTGTGGCTGTACGGCGTGATGTCGGTGGGCGCCGTGTCGCGCTCGGTGTACCAGATCGCCACCGAGTACGACCGTGCGCCGCTCGCCTATTCGCTGTCCGCCACGGCCGCGGTGGTGTACGCGTTCATCACGTACACCCTCTTCCGCGGCGGGGAGACGGCCCGCAGGGCGGCGCTGGTGTGCTGCGCCGCCGAGCTGGTGGGCGTGCTGACCGTGGGCACCTGGACGCTGGCGGACCCGACCGCCTTCCCCGACGCCACGGTGTGGTCCGACTACGGCATGGGCTACCTCTTCATCCCGGTGCTGCTGCCCGTGACCGGCATGCTGTGGCTGCGCAAGTCCCGGCGCTGAGGCTGCGCGGGTCCAGGCGCTGACCGTGCGGCCGGCTACGCGCTGGTGACGTAGGTCCCCGCGCTCCGGGCGGCGGGCACGCCGGCCGCGTCCGCGTCCTTCTCCATCGTGATGACGGTCAGCTTCGGGCCCAGCTCGCGGCTGGCCACGGGCGCGTAGCCGTGGCTGCGGTAGAGCCGCAGATTGCGCTCGCTGCGATGACCGGTGAGGAGCTGGAAGCGCCGGGCGGCGGGCTCGCCCGCGAAGTGCGCCTCGATGGCGTCGAGCAGCCGTCCGCCGAGACCGTGGCGCCGCATCCGGGGGTGGACGATGAGCTTGGCGATGGTGGCCGTGCCGTCGGCGTCGACCTCGCCGCGTACGGACGCGATCACCTCGTCGCCGAGCCGGGCCACCAGGGCGTGGCCGCGGCCGAGTTCGGCCCTCAGGTCGTCCAGGGTCTGGGTGAGTGGTTCCATGCTGTAGTCGCCGTAGAGCTCCGCCTCGCTCTGGTAGCACAGGAACTGCAGTTTGAGGATCTGCTCGGCGTCCTGCGCCGCTGCCGCTGAGATGGTCACGCTCATGCCCATGTGTGCATGCCTCCCGCTCACCTGCCACCCGGTTGTCTACCGCTCCTTTCCCCGGAGTTCAGGAGCTGCAACCTCTGTCGCGAGCATTCTGCGCAAACATCCCAGGCAACGGGAACGCATCGGCCCCAGACTGCCTTGTGAGATTCCCAACTCTCCTGCGATTTCGCGGTAGGTGGGGTCGCCTGGCGACAACATCGCAGTCAACAGCCGGGGGCAGCGCCCCGGAGTCCTGGCCACCGCGGCCCGCAGCACCCGTCGCCGTTCGGCGACGAGCGCGGCCCGCTCCGGGCAGGCCGTGGGTCCGGTGGCGGGCTCGTCGCCGAACGGGCGCTCGATCATGGCCCGGCGCCGGGCGCGGCGCGCCTCGTCGCGTACGGCTCCCGTGACCCAGCTCGCGGCGTCGGCGGGCGGGCCTTCGGCGTCGAGCCGTTCCAGGAGCCGTACCCAGACGGACTGTTCGAGGTCCCCGGAGTCCAGGGCCTCGCCGAGTGCCTCGGCGCTCGCTTCCGCCGCGACGAGCGGGCGGAGTGTCCGTACGAGCGCGGGGATCTCTTCACGGGGCGTCATGTCCGGCGGGACGCCCGTGTCGTGAGCCGCGGTTTCGGACGTGGCCCGCTGTCACCCGACCGCATGACGGGCGCCGGGGCCGCTGACGACGGACGACGGCGGGGCGGGGGTGAGGGTGGAGCCTGTGGGCCGCCCCGCCGTCGTTCCAGGACTACGGACGCCGGCCGTCGACGAAGTCGCCGCGGGCCAGCAGGCCCGTGTCCGGGTTGTCGGTGAAGATGCCGTCGATGCCCTGGTCGAAGTAGACCTTGAACGCGCCGAAGGCGTCCCCGTACGCGTTCGGGTCGGTGCCGCGCCGGAAGTCGGCGGGCAGGAAGGAGTTCTCGTTCCGCATCGTGTAGGGGTGCAGGATCAGCCCCTTGGCGTGTGCGTCACGGACGAGGGTGGTGGGGGTGCCGAGCCTGCCGCTCGCGTCCCTCGGGATGATGAGGTCGAGGGTGGGGCCGATGCCCTGGGCGTACGAGGCGATCCACCGCAGGCCCTCGGGCTTGACCAGGTCCGCGACCGTGCGCGGGTCACCGGCCTGGACGAAGTCCCACGGCCGGGAGCTCGCTCCGGAGAGCAGGACGACACGGGGTGAGTCCACGAGTTCCGCGAGCCGCTGGATGCTGCTGGGTTCGAACGACTGGAGGAAGACGGCCGAGTTCGCGCGGTGCCGGCCGTGGCGGCGCAGCAGCTTCGCCAGCCGCTCCTCCAGGCCGAGGCCGATACCGCGGAAGTAGGTGGGGTGCTTGGTCTCGACGTGCAGCCACACCGGCCGGCCGCGTCGACGGCCCTCCCGCTCGGCCCAGCGCAGCACCTCCTCGAAGGAGGGGATCTCCCAGCGCCCGTCGTAGAGGGTGTTCTCCTGGCGGCTGGCCGGAATGCGCTCCGTGGCGCGCAGGGTCTTCAGCTCGGCGAGCGTGAAGTCCTCCGTGAACCAGCCGGTGAGACTGATGCCGTCGACGGACCTGGTCGTCCTGCGGGAGGCGAACTCGGGACGGGAGGCGACGTCCGTGGTGCCCGTGATGTCGTTCTCGTGACGGCAGACCAGATGTCCGTCCTTGGTGGGCACGAGGTCCTGTTCCACGACGTGCGCGCCCATGTCCAGGGCCAGCTGGTACGAACCGAGGGTGTGCTCCGGGCGGTAGCCGCTCGCGCCGCGGTGCGCGATGACGGTGGGCACGGGCAGCGAGCGGAAGCCGGAGCCGTGCCCGTGTCCCCGGGCCTCGTCTCCGTGCCGTTCCTGTCCGTGCGCGGCCGGGGCACCACCGATCCCGAGGGCCGCCGACCCGAGCACCGCCGCGCCCAGGAGCGTCCGCCGCCCGGGGGTTCTTTCCGCACCCTGTGTCATCAACTTTCCTCCGTTGGAGATTGTGATGTCCGGCACCTGATCGCCGATGAATTCGCGGCGGACCACGCTAGGCGCCGACGTGTTACGTGCGGGAGACCCAGGGCAAACGCGTCCCAAACTCAGGTCAACACTGTGTATCCGCTGCGTGAACCCGATGTGCGCATGGGCGGCACCCGCGAGTATCGTCCTCACCTGCAGAGACTTCGCCGGCCGTACCCGCCCGCCCCTGACACCGGAGGACCCGTTGTCCCGCTTGTCGCTCATCAAGGCAGTGCTCGGACCGATCCTGCGCCTGATGTTCCGCCCGCGCGTGGAAGGCGCCGAGAACATCCCCGGGGACGGCCCGGTCATCCTCGCCGGCAACCACCTCACCTTCATCGACTCGATGGTGCTGCCGATCGTGTGCGACCGGACGGTGTACTTCATCGGCAAGGACGAGTACGTCACCGGCAAGGGCGTCAAGGGCCGGCTCATGGCGTGGTTCTTCACCGGCGTCGGCATGATCCCGGTCGACCGGGACGGCGCGAACGGCGGGGTCGCGGCGCTGATGACCGGCCACCGGGTGCTGGAGGAGGGCAGGATGTTCGGCATCTACCCGGAGGGCACCCGCTCCCCCGACGGCCGCCTCTACCGGGGCCGCACGGGCATCGCCCGGCTCACCCTGATGACCGGCGCCCCGGTCGTGCCGTTCGCGATGATCGGTACGGACAAGCTCCAGCCGGGCGGCGCCGGCCTGCCGCGCCCCGGCCGGGTGACGGTCCGCTTCGGCAAGCCGATGGAGTTCTCGCGCTACGAGGGCATGGACCGCGACCGCTATGTGCTGCGGGCGGTGACGGACTCGGTGATGACCGAGGTGATGCTGCTCTCGGGCCAGGAGTACGTCGACATGTACGCCACGAAGGCGAAGGCGGCCTGAACGACCGGCCGTCGGCCGGGAGCCGGCGCAGCCGCCCGGAGCCTGCGAGACGCCCCGGCGCCTCGCAGGCGAGAACGGCGGACGCAAGCGCCGCGCGGGGCGGCTACGGGTGCTCGACGCCGTCCGCCAGCTTCTGGCCGCGCAGCAGGAACCACGCGGCGACCGCGGTGGCGAGCAGCACCGCCGCGCCGATGCCCGACGCGAGGCGGAGCCCGTCGACGAACGCGTCCTGCGCCGCGCCGATCAGGGCCGCGCCCTGCTGCGCCGGCAGCTCGGTGGCCGCCTCGACCGCCCCGCCGAGCGATTCACGGGCCGCGGACACCACGTCCGCCGGCGCCCCGGCCGGTGCGGCGAAGTCCCGGTAGACACCCGTCACGATCGAGCCGAGCATGGCGATGCCGAGCGCCGCGCCCAGTTCGTACGCCGTCTCGGACACGGCCGAGGCCGCGCCCGCCTGCTCCTTCGGGACGCTGGACAGGATGACGTCCGCCGTCACGGTGAAGGAGAATCCCGCGCCGATGCCGACGACGAGCAGGGCCGCGCCGAGCAGCGGATAGCCGGTGGACCGGCCGATGACGGTCAGTACGGCGAGCGCGAGGCCGACGGCGCCGAGCCCCGCGGCCACCACGGACCGCACGGAGTACCGACGGGCGAAACGGCCCGCTATCAGCCCGGTCGCCACCGCGCCGATCGCTGCCGGGAGTTCCGCGAGTCCGGCTTCGAGCGGCGGCCTCTCCTGGACCAGCTGCAGGAACTGGGAGAGGAAGAAGACCAGCCCCGACAGCCCCAGGATGGTCAGCAGGTCCGCGAGCACCGCGCCGGAGAAGCCCCGGTGCCGGAACAGCCGCATGTCCAGCAGCGGTGACGGCAGGACCAGCTGCCGGCGGACGAAGCCGTACAGTCCGGCCGCGCCGATGAGCGCGGCGGCGACCGCCTCCCAGCCCACACCGTGGGTCGCGGCCTCCTTGATGGCGTACACGACGCCGACCATGCCGATGAGCGACAGGGCGACGCTGATCAGGTCCCACGGTCCGGCGACCGGGTTCTTCGACTCGGGGAGCAGCTTGATGCCGACGAGGACGAGGACCGCCATCACGGGGAGGTTGATGAGGAAGACGGAGCCCCACCAGAAGTGCTCCAGCAGGAACCCGCCGACGACCGGGCCGACCGCGGCGCCCGCCGAGGCCATCGCGCCCCACACGCCGATCGCGAGGCTGCGCTCCCTGGGGTCGTGGAAGATGTTGCGGATCAGCGCCAGGGTGGACGGCATCAGGGTGGCACCGGCGACGCCGAGCAGGGCCCGGGCGAGGATCATCATCTCGGGCGTGGTGGCGTACGCGTTGAGCACGGACACGGCACCGAAGGCCACGGCACCGGTCAGCAGCAGCTTCTTGCGCCCGATCCGGTCACCGAGGCTGCCCATGGAGACGAGCAGACCGGCGATGACGAACGAGTAGACGTCGCCGATCCACAGCAACTGGGTGCCCGTGGGCTTGAGGTCCTCGCTGAGGAACGGCGTCGCGAGGCCGAGCACGGTGGCGTCCACGGCCACCAGCAGCACGGCCAGCACCAGCACCGCCAGCGCGAGCCAGCGCCCGGGGCGGTACAACGTCTCGTCCGTCCCGCTCGTGCGCTGGACGGTACTGCTGCTCATTTCTCCACACTCCGTCGTGCCCCGCCGAGCAACAGCTCGGCGATCATGTACTGGAAGTCGTTCTTGGCGACCCGGCCGTCCATGACGGACCAGGCGCAGGTGCCGATGAGGCCGTACAGGGCCTCGGTGAGCCATGCGGGCGAGAGGTCGATCCGGAACTCGCCCTGCTCCTGGCCGCGCCGGAAGAGGGCGGACACACGGGCGTCCAGCCGGGACCAGCCCTCGTTGATCTGGTCACCCTCGAACAGCTGGTTCTCGGTGACGAGGAAGGCGAGGAGCTCGGCGCCCGGCTCCATCTCGGCGATCAGCCGACGCAGCGCGTCGCCCGCGTCGCCCTCGTCGAGCCGGGCGCGGTCGACGGCCGCCTCGAACTCCTGGATCCCGAGCTCTTCCAGCGCCTTGACGAGCGCCTCCCGCCCGGCGAAGTGCCGGTGCAGCGTGGCGCGCCCGATCCCCGCAGCGCGCGCGACCTCGTCCATCGTCGAGGTCGATTTCCGCGCGAGCAGGGCAGCGGCGGTGCGGAGCACCTGTTCACGATCCATGGCCATGAGACAACCATACATCGAATGAGACGTTGATGTCTCATTCGATAATCAGATGCCTCTCCGAGGCACGGAAGGAAAGCTGTGCACATGAAGCCGCTGCTACTGATCGACATCGACGGCCCGCTCAATCCGTACGGCGGGAAGCCGCAGCGCCGCTCGGAGGGCTATACGACGCACCGGATGCGCCCGAGCGGCTGGACGCACGACAAGCCGCTGCGGGTCTGGCTCAACCCGGCGCACGGCGAGGAACTCCTGGCGCTCGCCGACAGGTACGAGCTGGTGTGGGCCACGACCTGGAAGGGCGAGGCCAATGAGTGGGTCGGCCCGCATCTGGGGCTGCCGGAACTGCCCTTCATCGACTGGCCCGTGATGCACGGCGCCTCGCCGCACGGGACGTACTGGAAGACGCAGTACGTGCTGACGTACGCGGCCGGGCGGCCGTTCGCCTGGATCGACGACGAGATCACACGGCTCGACCGCGAGTTCGTGGAGCAGAAGCACCTCGCCGCCGCCCTGTTGCTGCACGTCGACCACCGGATCGGGCTGGTCCGGCCGGACTTCGACGCGCTCGCGGACTGGGCGGCGGCGCTGTAGCAGTAGCTCTTGCTGTTGCTGTTGCTGTTGCTGTTGACCTTCTTGCTGTTGCCGTGGCCTGCGGGCCGGGCGTCAGAGCTTGGCGGTCGCCCAGGCGTGCTGAACGGCCAGGTCGGCCTTGACCTCGGCGAGCTGGACGGCGACCGCCGACGGGGCGGTACCGCCCCGTCCGTCGCGGGAGGCCAGCGCGCCCGGGACGTCCAGGACGGTCCGCACCTCGGGCGTCAGATGCGGGGAGATCTTCGCGAACTGCTCGTCGGTGAGCTGGTCCAGCTCGATCCCGTGCACCTCGCACTCCTTGACGCACTCCCCCGCGACCTCGTGCGCCACGCGGAACGGCACGCCCTGCTTCACCAGCCACTCGGCGATGTCGGTGGCGAGCGAGAAACCGGCCGGGGCCAGCTCCTCCATCCGCTCGCGGTTGACGGTCAGCGTGGCCATCATCCCGGTGAAGGCGGGCAGCAGCACCTCGAGCTGGTCGCAGGAGTCGAAGACCGGCTCCTTGTCCTCCTGCAGATCGCGGTTGTACGCGAGCGGCAGCGCCTTCAGCGTGGCGAGCAGGCCGGTGAGGTTGCCGATGAGCCGGCCGGACTTGCCGCGCGCCAGCTCGGCGATGTCCGGGTTCTTCTTCTGCGGCATGATCGACGAGCCGGTGGAGAACGCGTCGTGGAGGGTCACGAAGGAGAACTCCTTCGTGTTCCAGATGATGACCTCCTCGGCGATCCGCGAGAGGTTCACCCCGATCATCGCGGTGATGAAGGCGAACTCGGCGACGAAGTCGCGCGACGCCGTGCCGTCGATGGAGTTGCCCGCGCTTCCGTGCTCGAAGCCGAGGTCCTTCGCCACCGCCTCCGGGTCGAGGCCGAGCGACGATCCGGCGAGCGCCCCGGAGCCGTACGGCGAGACGGCGGTCCGCTCGTCCCACTGCCGCAGCCGCTCGGCGTCCCGCAGGAGCGACTGGACGTGCGCCAGCACGTGGTGGGCGAAGAGCACCGGCTGGGCGTGCTGGAGGTGCGTACGGCCGGGCATGGCGACGTCCGGGTGCGCCTCCGCCAGCCCCACCAGCGCGTCCTGGAGCTCGGCGATCAGCCCGCCGATGATCCGGGCGTGATCGCGCAGGTACATCCGGAACAGCGTGGCGACCTGGTCGTTGCGGGACCGGCCGGCGCGCAGCTTGCCGCCGAGGTCGGCGCCGAGCCGCTCCAGCAGGCCACGCTCCAGGGCGGTGTGGACGTCCTCGTCGGCGATGGTGCCGACGAAGGAGCCGTCGGCGACGTCCGCTTCGAGCCGGTCGAGTCCGGCGAGCATCCGCTCCAGCTCGTCGGCGGTCAGCAGGCCGGCCTTGTGGAGTACGCGCGCGTGGGCACGGGAGCCGGCGATGTCGTACGGCGCGAGCCGCCAGTCGAAGTGGACCGAGGCGGACAGCTTGGCCAGGGCCTCGGCCGGCCCGTCGGCGAAGCGGCCGCCCCACAGCCGGACATCACCGTTGTTGCTGCTCACGTGCTCTGCTCCTCGCGTCGTGCCGGGCTGTGGATGTGCCGCCTCCCCCCGGGCACTCGCGGGCCCCGGGGGATCCCCACCTGGCGCGGAGGAGCGGGGAGGCGGCCGGTTCTGCGTACGTGGGTAACGTACGGGGGTTACGCCAGGTCGCGCTTCGCGGCGATCTTCGACGACAGACCGAAGATGTCGATGAAGCCCTGCGCCTTCGACTGGTCGAACGTGTCGCCCGAGTCGTAGGTGGCGAGGTTGAAGTCGTACAGCGACTCCTGCGACCTCCGGCCGGTGACGACGGCGCGGCCGCCGTGCAGGGTCATCCGGATGTCGCCGGTGACGTGCTGGTTCGCCTCGTTGATGAAGCCGTCCAGGGCGCGCTTGAGCGGGGAGAACCACAGGCCGTCGTAGACCAGCTCGCCCCAGCGCTGCTCGACCTGCCGCTTGTAGCGGGCCAGCTCGCGCTCGACCGTGACGTTCTCCAGCTCCTGGTGGGCGGTGATCAGCGCGATCGCGCCCGGGGCCTCGTACACCTCACGGGACTTGATGCCCACGAGCCGGTCCTCGACCATGTCGATCCGGCCGATGCCCTGGCCGCCGGCCCGCTCGTTGAGCTGCTGGATGGCCTGCAGGACGGTGACGGGCTTGCCGTCGATGGCGACCGGGACGCCCTCCTTGAAGGAGATGACCACCTCGTCGGCCTCGCGGGACATGGCCGGGTTGGAGGTGTACTCGTAGATGTCCTCGATCGGCGCGTTCCAGATGTCCTCCAGGAAGCCGGTCTCGACGGCCCGTCCGAAGACGTTCTGGTCGATGGAGTACGGCGACTTCTTGGTGGTCGCGATCGGGAGCTGCTTCTCCTCACAGAAGGCGATCGCCTTGTCCCGGGTCATCGCGTAGTCACGGACCGGGGCGATGCACTTCAGGTCGGGGCCGAGGGCCTGGATACCGGCCTCGAAGCGCACCTGGTCGTTGCCCTTGCCGGTGCACCCGTGGGCGACGATGCCGGCGCCGTGCTTCTTGGC
Source organism: Streptomyces sp. NBC_00259 (assembly GCF_036181745.1). Classification (NCBI taxonomy): domain Bacteria; kingdom Bacillati; phylum Actinomycetota; class Actinomycetes; order Kitasatosporales; family Streptomycetaceae; genus Streptomyces; species Streptomyces sp. NBC_00259. The sequence goes on from NZ_CP108080.1 coordinate 1,333,771, forward strand.
GGCGGCGACGAGGTGCTTGACGATCGTGGGCCGGGAGAGGGCGGAGACCAGCGGGTAGCGGTCCATGTACAGGGCGTTGGCCTTGATCGCCGGGAGGCAGTACTCCTCGGCGAACTCGTCCTTGGCGTCCGCGACCTCGGCCTCCACGGCACCGCAGGCGAGCGCGCGCTTGCGGATGACGTCCAGGTCCTCGCCGCCCTGGCCGACGTCCACGGCAACGGCGATGACCTCGGCGCCCGTCTCCTCGGCGATCCAGCCGATGGCGACGGAGGTGTCCAGACCGCCCGAGTAGGCGAGTACGACGCGCTCGGTCACGGGATTCTCCTTACGGTGCATTCGGTGATGGGTATAACTATGCGGTCCACCGTATGTTTTGTCAACGCGGCGCATGAAGCGGCGCATAAACCGGATGCCCGCCGACGACCGCCCTCCGTAGGCTCGGGCCATGCTGAGCAGGGAATACGCGGCCCTGGAACGCGTCGCACAGGGCGTTCCGCTCCACGAGGCACTCGATGGGACGGACCCCGGAGACTGGGTGGGCTTCGACATCGACGTCCGCGCCGCGCGGTGGGCCGACCACGACGTCCTGGCCGGACGGGGCACGAGCGAACCCGCCTTCGCCCTGTGCCACCACGACGGCCGCGTCCGGGAGGAGGCCCTGGAGCGGGCCGCCGCCCTGCCCGAGCTGGTGCCGCTCGTCGTGATCCGCACCGCGGACTGGGCCGCTCCGGTACGCGAACGGGCCCGGGCACTGCTCCCGCCGCTGCTCGCCGCCACGGCCCCCGAGGCCCTGGTGCCCCTCACCGCGCTCGTTCTGCACGTGGCACGCCGTGAGCGCGGTGCCTTCGCCCGGGACACCCTCGCGGCGCTCGTGCGGTCCGCCGCGCTCACGGACCTCGAACCCCTGCTGGCCGCCGAGGACCGGGGCACGCGCCGCTTCGCCCACGGCATCGCCGTCGAACGCGGACTGCTCTCGCCGGTCCGCCTCGCCCGCACCGCCGCGGCCGACGCCGACACCGTCGTCCAGCACCTGTGCGCCGAGGCCGCCCTCGTCCATGCGGACGCCGTCGGCGACGCCGTGATCGAGCCGCTGCTGGGTTCGCGGCAGCCCGGCGTACGGGCCGTGGGAGTCACCGCGCTGCGCAAGGCCGGCCGCCACGCCGAGGCGCGGCCGTACCTGACCGACCGCTCAGGGCTCGTGCGGGCCTGCGCCCGCTATGTGCTGCGGCAGGGCGGCGTCGACCCGCTGCCGCTCTACCGCGCGCTGTGCGCCGACCCGGGCGACCCCGGCATACCGGGCTGGGCTCCTCTCGGTCTCGCCGAATGCGGCGGGAGTGCCGACGCCGCGCTGCTGTGGCCGCTGGTCGGCCACCCGGTCCCGGCGGTGCGGGCCCGGGCAGTCGCCGGACTGCGCGTACTCGACAGGGCGGACACGGAGCGGCTGCGGCCGCTGCTCGACGACCCGGCGCCCGCCGTCGCGCGGGAGACGGTCTCCGCGCTGCTCCCGTCGGCCCGCCGGCTGCCGGAGGAATGGCTCGCACGGCGGCTCGACGCCTCGCGGCCGGTGCACACGCGGCGGGCGGCCTTCCGGCTGCTACGGGCCCGGGGCGGAGTCGTACAACTGCGCGCCGCGGTACGTCTGCTGGACGATGAGGACCCTTCGATCCGCGCCCTGGCCGGGCCCACGATCCAGCAGTGGGACCCGCCGGTGGGCGAGGACCACGACCCGACCGAAGTGGCCGCACTGCTGGACCGCTGCACACACCTGTTCAGCGACGACGTCATGCGGCGGCTGCGGTGGCGGTGCGGTGTCGAGGACCGGAACGAACAGCGGGCGGAGGCCCCGCCGTTCGATAATCCCTCCCATGGGACAGACGTACGAGCGCATCGAAGGCCGTATTCGGAGCTTCATCGAAGAGCAGCCCGTTTTCTTCGCCGCCACCGCCCCACTCGCGGCTGACGGACACGTCAACCTCTCCCCCAAGGGCCGCAAGGGCACGCTCGTCGTCGTCGACGAGCTGACCCTGGCGTACCTGGACTTCGGCGGGAGCGGCGCGGAGACCATCGCGCATGTGCGGGAGAACGGGCGCATCACCCTCATGTGGTGCGCGTTCAGCGGTCCGCCGAAGGTGCTGCGGGTGCACGGTGAGGGCGAGGCGGTCTTCCGCGACGATCCGCGATGGGCGGAGTTCCTCCCGTACTTCGAGGGCGCGGACGGGGCCGGGGCCCGTGCGGTCATCGTGGTGCGTGCCCGGCGGATCAGTGACGCGTGCGGGTTCGCCGTGCCGTTCATGGACTACCGCGAGGAGCGTACGCAGCACGCGGAGCACCTGGGGCGGAAGACGGACGACGAGTTCGGCGCGTACTGCGAGAGCAAGCCGTACGTGGGCGTGAGCCTGGACGGACTGCCGGCGCTGCCGCTTCCGCTGCCCGCGCGCACGGACCGGCCCGTCTGACGAACGGGGAAGGGAACCACCTCGTCCGACGAACGAGGAAGGTAACCGCCCCGCCCGTTGAACTCCCCGGCCCTCCTCTGCGTATTCACGTGAGCGATACGGAGCAGGCGAGGAGCAGCGGTGGCGATCATTCAGAGCGGTCGGGCCGCGCGGCGCCAGACCATGCGTGCGATCCGGCCGCGCCGCAATCCCGCGGCGATGCTGCTGGTGGTGGCCTGGGCGGGCGCGATGGCCGTCCTGTGGCTGTGGTGGGACAACACGGCGGTGGTCCATATGGACACGGCCGAGTGGCTGATCGGGGCGGGCCGGATCACGGGCCTGCTCGGCGGCTACATGATCGCGCTCGTGGTGCTGCAGATGGCGCGTGTCCCGGCACTGGAACGGCGGGTGGGCTCCGACCGGGCGACCCGCTGGCACGCGATGAGCGGCCGGTACGCGATCAGTCTCGTCGTCGCCCATGTCGTGCTGACGATCTGGGGATACTCCGTCCAGGCACGCACCGGTCTCGTCGAGCAGACCGTCACCGTCGTCGTCGACTTCCCCGAGATGATCGAGGCGGCGATCGGCACCGGGTTGCTGCTGGTGATCGGCTTCGTCTCGGCCGGCGTCGTGCGCCGTCGTATGCGCTACGAGACCTGGTACTACCTGCATCTGCTGACGTACGTCGCCGTGTATCTGACCTTCTGGCACCAGCTGGCCGCCGGCGCGGAGTTCGTGGCCAACCCGACCGCCCGCACGGTCTGGTACGTGGGGTACGCCACGGTCGGCGCGCTGCTGGTCTGGTACCGGCTGCTGGCGCCCGTACGGCTCAACCTCAGGCACCGGATGCGGGTGGAATCCGTCGTGGACGAGGCCCCCGGCGTGGTCTCCGTGCTGATCACCGGGCGGCGGCTGCACCGGCTCGGCGCCGAGGCCGGCCAGTTCTTCCGCTGGCGCTTCCTCACCGAGGGCCTGCGCTGGAGCTCCAACCCCTACTCCCTGTCCGCCCCGCCCCGGCCGGATCTGCTGCGCATCACCGTCAAGGCCGTCGGCGAGCACAGCACGGCGCTCGCCGAACTGGAGCCCGGCACCCGGGTCTGGGCGGAGGGTCCGTACGGAGCGATGACCGCGGGGCGGCGGAGCCGCAACAAGGTGCTGCTGATCGCCGGCGGAGCCGGCATCACACCGCTGCGGGCCCTGTTCGAGACGCTGCCCGGCGGGCCGGGGGACCTCTCCCTGCTCTACCGGGCCGGTTCGACGGAGGACCTGGCCCTCTGGAGCGAGCTGCAGCAGATCGCCCAGACGCGGGAGGCACGGCTCATGTACGCCGTGAACGGGCCGGACGGGGCACGCCCCGAGATCACCACCGAGCGGCTCAAGGAAGTGCTGCCGGACATCGATGAGCACGACGTCTACCTCTGCGGGCCGCCCGGTCTCGCCGAGGAGTCGTACAACGCACTGCGGGCGGCGGGAGTGCCGTCGCGCCGTATCCATCACGAGTCCTTCGAGATGTGAGGCCGTCCGTGAAGAGGAAACACCCACTGCGCCGGATCGTTCTGAGCGTCGCCGGAACCGCCTCGGCCGTCGTCCTGCTGCTCGCCGTGAAACAGCCGGGTACGCAGGTGGCGGGGCCCCCGCCGCAGGCCGGTGGCGCCGTACAGCCCGCCGCCCCGGCACCCGCCGGCGGTGGAGGCGAACCGGTCGGCGAAGGCGAACCGGCAGGCGGCGGAGGCGAACCCGGTGCGGGTGGAGGCGAACCGGCCGCTGGCGGAGGTGAGCCCGCGGGTGGCGGGGCCGAACCCGCCGGCGGGCAGACGGTCCTCGGGAACGAGGCCGCGACCCAGTACGGGCCGGTGCAGGTACGGCTGACGGTGGCCGGCGGCCGGATCACCGCGGCCGACGCGGTCAAGGCGCCGGCCTCCGACGCCAACAGCCGCCGGATCGCCGCCGACGCCGTACCGCAGCTCAACAAGGCGGCCGTCGCGGCCCAGAGCGCGCAGATCGACGCCGTCTCAGGGGCCTCGTACACCAGCCAGGGGTACATCACGTCCCTCCAGAGCGCTCTGGACAAGGCCGGCCTGTGACATCGGACCGGACACGACTGCGTCATGTCGAGCACGCGATGGGCACGGTGTTCTCGTTCGACGTACGGATGGCGCCGGACTGCGACGGCGCGCGCATGCGCGCCGGACTCGTCGCCGCCGTGGCCTCCCTGCACCGCGTGGACGAGGTCTTCTCGACCTTCCGCGAGGACAGCCGGGTCAGCCGTCTCGCCAGGGGTGAACTCACTCTGGCGGACTGCGGGGCCGAGGTGGCCGAGGTGTTCCGGCACTGCGAGACGGAGGAGCGCCTGAGCGACGGCTGGTTCACCACCCGGTACGCCGGCGGGCTCGACCCCACCGGGCTGGTCAAGGGCTGGGCGGTGGAGCGCGCGGTGCGCATGCTCGCCTCTTCCGGTGCCGCCGCGGTCTGTCTGAACGGCGGCGGCGACATCCAGCTGTACGGCGGCCCGTGGCGGGTCGGCATCTCCGACCCGCTCTGCCCCGGCGGGCTGGTCACGGTCGTCGAGGCGCACGACGGCCTCGCCGTCGCCACCTCGGGCCCGGCCGAGCGCGGCTGTCACATCGTCGATCCGCACACCGGCGGCCCCCCGGCCGGCGGTGTCGCCTCCCTGACGGTGGTCACCCCGGGCCTCACCCAGGCCGACGCCCGGGCGACGGCGGCGTACGCCATGGGCGACCGGGCCCGCGACTGGCTGGAGGAGCTGCCGCACACGGAGGGCTTCGCCGTCACCATGGACGGCGGCACCTGGCAGACCCGCGGCTTCGCCCGCCACATGGCGAACCCGGACCGCCCGAACGACCGCGCCGCCTGAGGGCCGTGGGCGGCCGATGGCGCGGCGCCGCCCGAAGGCAGGCGCCGCCTCCGCGGCTACGGGGGCCCTCCGCCGCCGCGTGGCCGCTGCGACGGCCGGGGCCACCGGAACGGCCGTTGGGCGGCCGACGGCGCCCAGGCCGGCCGATGGCGCTCCGGCAGGCGCAGGACGCGGCCCTGCCGCAGAGGCGCCCGGGGCGTCAGCGGTCGTTCTGGGCCAGGCGCAGCAGGTGGTCGGCGAGTGCCTTTCCGCCCGCCGGGTCGCGCGAGATGAGCAGGAGGGTGTCGTCGCCCGCGATCGTGCCGAGAATCGCGTGCAGTTCGGCCTGGTCGATGGCCGACGCGAGGAACTGGGCCGCGCCGGGCGGCGTACGCAGCACCACCAGGTTCGCCGAGGCCTCCGCGGAGATGAGCAGTTCACCGGAGAGCCGGCGCATCCGCTCCTCCTTCGCGGACTCGCCGAGCGGCGCCTGCGGGGTGCGGAATCCGCCCTCGCTCGGGACCGCGTAGATGAGTTCGCCCCCGGTGTTGCGGATCTTCACCGCGCCGAGCTCGTCGAGGTCGCGGGAGAGCGTGGCCTGGGTGACGCTCAGTCCGTCGTCGGCGAGCAGCTTGGCGAGCTGGCTCTGCGAGCGCACCGGCTGCCGGTTGAGGATGTCCACGATCCGGCGGTGGCGGGCCGTGCGGGTCTGCGGCACGGATTGGCCTCCGTGCTCGGTGTCCTGCGCATCGGTCATCGTCGTCTCATTCTCCGGATCGTCCGTCCCCATGAATCTCGTCGAGGATGCCGGGAAGCGCCCGGAGGAAGGCGTCCACCTCCGCGTCGCCGATGATCAGCGGCGGCATGATCCTTACGACATCGGGGGCGGGCGCGTTGACCAGGAGGCCGGCACCCTGAGCCGCCTGCTGCACCTGGGCTGCGAAGGGCTCGGTGAGCACGATACCCAGCAGCAGGCCGGTGCCACGGACATGGGAGACCAGCGGATGCCCGAGGGACTCGATTCCGTCCCTCAGCAGCTCGCCGGTCCGCTTCACCTCGTCGAGCGTTCCGTCGAGGGTCCTGAGCACGGCGAGCCCGGCGGCGCAGGCGACCGGATTGCCGCCGAAGGTGGTGCCGTGCTGCCCGGGCCGCAGCAGTTCGGCGGCCGGGCCGAAGGCGATGGTCGCGCCGAGCGGCAGTCCGCCGCCGAGACCCTTGGCCAGGGTGACGACGTCCGGGTCGACCCCCTCGTGGGCCTGGTACTCGAACCAGTGACCGCTGCGGCCGATGCCGGTCTGCACCTCGTCGAGGACGAGGAGGGTGCCGGTGGCGCGGGTGATCTCGCGGGCGGCCTGGAGATAGCCGGGCGGCGGCACGACGACACCGTTCTCGCCCTGGACCGGCTCGACGATCACCAGGGCGGTGTCCTCGGTGACGGCGGCCCGCAGCGCCTCGACGTCCCCGTACGGTACGTGCGTGACGTCGCCCGGAAGCGGCAGGAAGGGCTGCTGCTTGGCGGGCTGGCCGGTGAGCGCGAGGGCGCCCATGGTCCGGCCGTGGAAGCCGCCCTCGGTGGCGACCATGTGCCGGCGTCCCGTCAGACGGCCGATCTTGAAGGCGGCTTCGTTGGCCTCGGCGCCGGAGTTGCAGAAGAAGACGCGGCCCGGGCGGCCGGAGAGCTGGAGCAGCCGTTCGGCGAGAGCGACCGGCGGCTCGGCGATGAACAGGTTCGACACGTGCCCGAGCGTGGCGATCTGCTGCGACACGGCCTCGACGACGGCGGGGTGGGCGTGCCCGAGGGCGTTGACGGCGATGCCGCCGACGAAGTCCAGGTACTCGGTCCCGTCGGCGTCCCAGACCTTCGCGCCCTCGCCGCGCACCAGGGACAGCTTCGGCGTGCCGTAGTTGTCCATCATGGAGCCCTGCCAGCGCCGCGTGAACTCCTGGCCGCTCATGCCTTTGCCCCTTCTGTGCCGTCGGGCACGACCATCGTGCCGATGCCCTCGTCGGTGAAGATCTCCAGCAGGATGGAGTGCTGCACCCGGCCGTCGATGACGCGCGCGGTGTTGACGCCGTTGCGTACGGCGTGCAGACAGCCCTGCATCTTGGGGACCATTCCGCTGGAGAGCTCGGGCAGCAGCTTCTCCAGTTCGGTGGCGGTGAGCCGGCTGATCACCTCGTCGCTGTTCGGCCAGTCCTCGTAGAGGCCCTGGACATCGGTGAGGACCATCAGGGTCTCGGCGCCGAGCGCGGCGGCGAGCGCGGCCGCGGCGGTGTCGGCGTTGACGTTGTACACATGGCCGTCGTCGGCGGAGCGGGCGATGGAGGAGACGACCGGGATCCGGCCGTCGTCCAGGAGCGCCTTGATCGCACCCGTGTCGATCGCGGTGATCTCGCCGACCCGGCCGATGTCGACGAGTTCGCCGTCGATGGTCGGGCGGTGCTTGGTGGCGGTGATGGTGTGGGCGTCCTCGCCGGTGAGGCCGATGGCGAGCGGGCCGTGCTGGTTGAGCAGCCCGACCAGCTCGCGCTGTACCTGTCCGGCGAGGACCATGCGTACGACGTCCATGGCCTCGGGCGTCGTCACGCGCAGCCCGGCCTTGAACTCGCTGACGAGCCCGTGCTTGTCCAGCTGGGCGCTGATCTGCGGCCCGCCGCCGTGCACGACGACGGGCTTGATGCCGGCGTGCCGCAGGAAGACGACGTCCTGGGCGAATGCGGCCTTGAGTTCCTCGTCGACCATGGCGTTGCCGCCGAATTTGATGACGACCGTCTTGCCATGGTGGCGGGTGAGCCACGGCAGTGCCTCGATCAAGGTCTGCGCCTTGGGGAGTGCGGTGTGCTTGCGGGTGCTCATCGGCTCCGTGATCTCCCTGGTCCTCAGGAGGAGTAGGCGCTGTTCTCGTGGACGTAGTCGGCGGTCAGGTCGTTGGCCCAGATGACGGCGGACGCGGACCCGGCGGCGAGGTCGGCGGTGATCCTCACCTCGCGGTAGCGCATGTCGACGAGGTCCCGGTCCTCGCCGACGGACCCGTTGCGGCACACCCAGACGTCGTTGATCGCGACGTTCAGCCGGTCGGGCTCGAAGGCGGCCTTCGTCGTGCCGATGGCGGACAGCACCCGGCCCCAGTTGGGGTCCTCGCCGTGGATGGCGCACTTGAGGAGGTTGTTCCGGGCGATGGAGCGGCCCACCTCGACGGCGTCGTCCTCGCTCGCGGCGTTGACCACCTCGATCCGGATGTCCTTGCTGGCGCCCTCGGCGTCGCCGATGAGCTGCCGGGCGAGGTCGTCGCAGACGTCCCGTACGGCGTCGGCGAACTCCCCGTACTCCGGGGTGGTGCCGGAGGCGCCGGAGGCCAGCAGCAGCACGGTGTCGTTGGTGGACATGCAGCCGTCGGAGTCGACCCGGTCGAAGGTGAGCCGGGTGGCGTCGCGCAGCGCCTTGTCGAGCGTGGCGCTGTCCAGGTCGGCGTCGGTGGTGAGGACGACGAGCATGGTGGCGAGGCCGGGGGCGAGCATGCCCGCGCCCTTGGCCATGCCGCCGACGGTCCAGCCGTCCTTGGTGACGACGGCCGTCTTGTGGACGGTGTCGGTGGTCTTGATGGCGATGGCGGCCTTCTCGCCGCCGTGCGCGCTGAGTTCGGTGGCGGCCTTCTCGATGCCGGGCAGCAGCTTGTCCATGGGCAGCAGCTCACCGATGAGTCCGGTGGAGGCGACGGCGATCTCGCCTGCGCTGTGGCCCTGAAGGACCTGGGCGGCCTTCTCCGCGGTGGCGTGGGTGTCCTGGAAGCCCTGGGGGCCGGTGCAGGCGTTGGCGCCGCCGGAGTTGAGGACGACCGCGGAGACGGCGCCGCCCTTGAGGACCTGCTCGGACCAGAGGACCGGGGCGGCCTTGACACGGTTGGAGGTGAAGACACCCGCGGCGGCGTGGCGCGGTCCGTCGTTGACCACGAGGGCCAGGTCGGGGTTGCCGTTCGCCTTGATTCCGGCGGCGATGCCCGCGGCCGTGAATCCCTGTGCAGCGGTGACGCTCAAGGTGCCACTCCGATCGTGGAAAGGCCCGTGGTCTGGTCGAGACCCAGGGCGATGTTCATGCTCTGGACCGCGCCGCCCGCCGTGCCCTTGGTGAGGTTGTCGATGGCGCTGATCGCGATGATGCGGCCGGCGGACGCGTCGTGGGCGACCTGCACCTGAACGGCGTTGGAACCGTAGACGGACGCGGTGGCGGGCCACTGCCCCTCGGGGAGCAGCCGGACGAAGGGCTCGTCCGCGTACGCCTTCTCGTACGCGGCCCGTACGGCGTCGGCGGTCGTGCCCGGCTTCGCCTTGGCGCTGCAGGTGGCGAGGATGCCGCGGGGCATGGGCGCGAGGGTGGGGGTGAACGAGACGGTGACGGGTTCGCCCGCGACCGCGCTGAGGTTCTGGATCATCTCGGGGGTGTGCCGGTGGCCGCCGCCGACGCCGTACGGACTCATGGAGCCCATGACCTCGGAGCCGAGCAGATGCGGCTTGAGGGCCTTGCCCGCACCGGAGGTACCGCTGGCCGCGGTGATCACGGCCTCGGGCTCGGCGAGACCGCCCGCGTACGCCGGGAAGAGGGCGAGCGAGACGGCCGTCGGGTAGCAACCGGGCACCGCGATGCGCTTGGACCCCTCCAGCGCGGCGCGGGCGCCCGGCAGTTCGGGAAGGCCGTAGGGCCACGTACCCGCGTGCGCCGAGCCGTAGAACCGCTCCCAGTCCGCAGGGTCCGCCAGGCGGAAGTCGGCGCCCATGTCGACCACGAGGACCTCGTCACCGAGCTGCTCGGCGACCGCGGCGGACTGGCCGTGCGGCAGCGCGAGGAACACGACGTCGTGCCCGGCGAGGATCTCCGGGGTGGTCGCCGCGAGCACCCGGTCGGCGAGCGGCAGTAGGTGAGGCTGCAGCGCGCCGAGCCGCTGCCCGGCGTTGGAGTTCGCGGTCAGGGCGCCGATCTCGACCCCGGGGTGCGCGAGGAGCAGGCGGAGCAGTTCCCCACCCGCGTATCCGCTCGCTCCCGCGACTGCTGCACGTACTGGCATCGGACCCTCCATGATCGATGGCATGACTATACGCACCATCGCAGCTTTATGCAACGCAGGCCCGGTCCGGGACGAAGCGCTCCGACGACCGGGCCCTCGGCCGGCGGACGGGCGCCCGAGGTGGCGGAGCTGAGCGCTCCGGTCGGCGGGAGAGTAGCGATCGGTCTTCTGACCTGCGAGGTTTTCACGGAAACAGACGGGGAAGAGCAGAAGGCCGGGCCGTGCCGATGGGGCGCGGGGCCCCCGGCCGGAGGTTGAGGGAGGTCATCCTCGTACGGGACGTACGAGGACGAGGGCCGGAGGCACCCCGCACGCCCGAAGGGCTACAGGGGTGCGGGGTCCCAGGCGCAGGCTCCGGGCGAATGCCGAGCGTCCGCACGGCTAGGCGCGCCGCCCCCACGCCGAGACCATCGGGGCGGTGGCCAGGTCGAGGCGGCCGGTGGCGCCGTTCGCCAGGTGGCGGTCGATCTCCTCGTCGGTGGCGAGCCCCGCCGCCACCAGACGGGCGCGGATCTGCCGCACGGTCGTGGCCTCGAGGACGGCACACGCCGGCGAGGCGATCGGGAAGTACGCGTCGGCCCGGACGTCGTCCAGACCGGCCTCGCGCAGCAGCCTGGGCAGAGTCCGCCCGTACGCGAGGTCCGCGCCGCGCGCCGCCATCAACGTGCGGAAGCCCGATCGCAACCGGTTGGCGAGCCGCTCTTCGGGACCCGACTCGTCCGGACAGAGCAGCGGCTGCAACCCCGGGTCCGCGTCCTCCAGCAGCAGCCGGCCGCCGGGCCGCAGCGCCTGCACCATCCGGCGCAGCGCCTCGGCGCGGTCGGTGACATGCACCAGGACCAGCCGGGCGTGGACGAGGTCGAAGCCCCCGGACGGCGGCGGGTCGGCCGACACGTCGTGGCGCAGCACCTCGATCACGCCACCGGCGATGTCCCGGGTCCAGGACACGTCGATGTCGGTGGCGACCACCGTTCCCTCGGACCGACCCGCTCGGCCAGCCCGAGAGGTACGGACGGACCACCGGCACCGACCTCCCAGCACCGCATGCCGGGGGCGATCCCGAGCCGGTCGACGTGCCGGAACGTCACCGGATCTAACAGCTCGCTGAGGGCGTCGAACCGGATCCCCGCCTCCGACGCCGGTTGTCCAGGAGGTAGCCGCGATCCGTGTCGTGCTCAGCCATGTCGCGATTCTGGCAGAGGGGCAGTCGTGCGCTACGCGTTCGAGGCGACGCCGAAGCCCGGCCGAGAAGGCCGGGGCTCGGCAGTCGGCGCAAGCTCAGCGGCGGGCGCGGGCGAGCAAGGCCGCGTGCGGCAGGGTGAGTACACCCTCCGGGCCGGCGAACTCCGCGCTGAACAGATCGAAGTGGCGCTTGATCTCGGCGCGTGTCCGAGGGGTCTGGCTCTGTACCATCTGCCCGCCGAACGCCACACCGGACGCAGGGCCGCTCCACCACTCCTCGGCGTCCGCGCGGTGGTCCCAGCGCAGCGTCTCGCAGGCCACCTCGCGCAGCCCCGTCGACTCCATCAGGCCCGTCAGGCCGCTCTCGTCACGGGGAAAGTCCTCGTCAGGGGCGAGGCCCGCGGGCAGGTGCGGTGGGCGCACGGCACCGGCGGCCTGGATCGCGCGGCCGATCAGAGCCTGTCCCGGTGCCGGTGGCGCCGCCCAGATCGTCAGCGCGATCCACCCGTCCGGCCTCACGACGCGGCGCAGTTCGGCCAGGGCCGCCCTCGGCCGGCCCACGTGGTTGAGCACGAAGTTGCCCACGACGGCGTCGAACTCCGCGTCGCCGAAGGGAAGTTCGGGCAGGACGGCGACGCGCACATCGGCCTCGGGCACGGCCGGCCCGGCCAGATCGACCATGCTGGGCTCCGCGTCCACGGCCACGACCCTCGCGCCCCGGGCGCATCCGGCGGCAGCGACCGTGCCCGGCCCCGTACCCACATCCAGCATGCGCACACCGGGCCCCACCTCGGCGGCGTCGAGCAACTGCGGTACCGGGTAGGCGCACAGCCTGGCGAAACTCCCGGCATAGGGAGCACCCCGGCCTGCCCAGATCAGCCGCTCACTCCTGTCGAAGCCCGTCACGGACACCGGCACCCTCCCCAGCCCGGACCCAGGATCAGCGTGAAGCGGAGACACTAGCCCACCGCCCGAGGCCCCTGTCGGCAGTGACGGGTAGCGCCCTGTGGAATCCGTTTGAACGGATGTCGCGTGGACGTGCACGCTTGCCCGGTGATGCAAGGCGCGGCAAGCGCCGCGTCAGTGCGGCGAACGCCCCGCCCGGCCCAGCGCCTCGCCGCGTCGCCGCAGGAAGTCCCGTTCGGCCGCGTTGCCGGCCAGGGCGGCGGCCGCCTCGTACGCGCGTGCCGCCTCCTCGTGGCGGTCCAGCCGGCGCAGCAGGTCGGCGCGGACGGCGTGGAAGACGTGGTAGGTGTCGAGACCGAGGCCGTCCACGACGGCGAGTGCGGGCCCGGGGCCCTCGGTCTCGGCCACCGCGACCGCGCGGTTGAGAGCCACGACCGGGGTCGGGGCGAGCGCGTAGAGCTGGTCGTAGAGCCGGAGGATCTGCCGCCAGTCGGTGGCGGACGCGGTCGGGGCGTCGCTGTGGACGGCGTTGATCGCCGCCTGGATCTGGTACGGGCCCGGCCGGCCCAGGCGCAGACAGCGGCGGACGAGAGCCTGGCCCTCGGCGACGAGGTCCCGGTCCCAGCGGGTGCGGTCCTGGTCGGCCAGCAGCACCAGCCGGCCGTCCGGGCCGGTGCGGGTGGCCCGGCGGGACTCGACGAGCAGCATGAGCGCCAGCAGGCCCATGACCTCCGGCTCGTCGGGCATGAGTTCGCGCAGGAGCCGGCCGAGGCGAACAGCCTCCGTACAGAGGTCCTCGCGGACGAGCGCCTCGCCCGAGGAGGCCGCGTAGCCCTCGTTGAAGACGAGGTAGACGACCGCCAGCACGGCACGGAGGCGGTCGGGGAGATCGGCGTCGGCGGGCACCCGGTACGGGATGCCCGCGTCCCGGATCTTGCCCTTGGCGCGGACGAGACGCTGGGCCATCGTCGGCTCGGACACCAGGAAGGCGCCGGCGATCTCGGCGGTGCTGAGCCCGCCGACGAGCCGCAGGGTGAGCGCGACCCGCGCGGCCGGGGCGAGGGCGGGATGGCAGCAGCTGAAGATCAGACGCAGCCGGTCGTCACGCACGGGACCCTCCTCGGCCGGTTCGTCGGCGGCGAACAGCAGGGCGGCCTGGGCGTGCCGGTCCTCGCGGGACGCCTCCCGGCGCAGCCGGTCGACGGCGCGGTTGCGGGCGGTGGTGATGATCCAGCCCGCCGGGCTCGGCGGCAGCCCGTCGGCCGGCCAGCGCTCGACCGCCGTGGCGAACGCGTCCTGGACCGCCTCCTCGGCGACGTCGATGTCGCCGAAGACGCGGACCAGGACGGCGACCGCGCGCCCGTACTCCTGACGGAACACGCGCTCCACGGCCGCCGCCGACACCTCCGGCACCCCGGATCCCGACCTCACCCGCAGCTTCCGTGCTCCATCGGCCTGACCTCGATGGACAGAGGGGCGAGGACGCGGGCGTACTTGCGGCCCCAGTCGAGCGCGGCGTCGAGATCGGGCGCCTGGATGATCGTGAAGCCGCCGAGGTGCTCCTTGCCCTCGACGAAGGGCCCGTCGGTCATGAGCACCTCCTCGTCCGTGAACTTCAGCACCGTGGCCGTGCTCGGCGGGAACAGGCCCCCGGCGAACACCCAGGCCCCCGCCTCCCTGATCTCGGCGTTCAACGCCTCCAGATTCCGCATGACCGGCTCCAGGAACTCCGGCGGCGGCGGGTCCCCGTCGGGCTGGTAGATGCTGAGCAGGTACTGCCTCATCGCACTTCTCCTTGCGTCGACCGCCGGCGTCCCTCCGCCGTGGTCCGGCGTGGTCCGGCGTCGTCCGGCGTCGTCCGGCGTGGTCCGGCGTGGTCCGGCTTCTCACCCTCTATACGAACGGGCCCGGCGCGGATCGACACCCCCACCGGGAAAAGTCGGCGCCGATTGACGTGCAGCCACCCGGCTGCCTATATTTCATGCAGCCGATTGGCTGCATATCGGAGGACGGTGGAGACGCATCGGTGGACGAGGTGTTCAAGGCGCTGGCCGACCCCAGCCGCCGCAGGCTGCTCGACAGTCTCAACGCCCGCAACGGGCAGAGCCTGCGGGAGCTGTGCGCCGGGCTGGAGATGGCCAGGCAGTCCGTCAGCAAGCACCTGGCCGTACTGGAAGCGGCCGGCCTGGTGACCACGGTCCGTCGCGGCCGGGAGAAGCTGCACTACCTCAACGCCGTACCGATCAACGCCATCGCCGAGCGCTGGATCAGCCGGTACGACCGCGAGCGCGTGCGCGCCCTCGCCGACCTGAAGGCCGCATTGGAGCGAGAACCCATGGGCGACAACCCGAGTGACACCCCGAGCGACACCCCCGCATTCGTCTACACCACGTACATCAGGACCACTCCCGAGAAGCTCTGGCAGGCGCTGACCGATCCGGCCTTCACCCGGCGCTACTGGGGGGTGACCTTCGCCTCCGACTGGAAGGCGGGCTCGGAGATGGCGTGGGAGCAGTTCGGCATCACGCTGGCCGACCCGGCCCAGGTCGTCCTCGAATCCGAGCCCGGACGGCGGCTGTCCTACACCTGGCACACCTTCACGCCCGAGTTCGCCGAGGCCTGCGGGCTCGACGGCGAGGTCGCCGCCAAGGTGGCCGGGGAGCCCCGGTCGAAGGTGACGTTCGAGATCGAGCCGGTCGGGGAGATGGTCAGGCTGACCGTCGTGCACGACGGCTTCGAGCCGGGGAGCACGGTCCTGGAGGGCGTCAGCGGCGGCTGGCCGGCGATCCTGTCGAGCCTCAAGACCCTGCTGGAGACGGGCGAGACCCTGCCGGAACCGCAGGAGCAGTCCCCGTAGCGACCGCGGCGGGACGCGCCTCGTCGTGTCAGCGTGTCAGCCGTTCTCCAGGCGCAGGTTCCAGCGGCCCGCCCTGCCGGTCAGGACGACCGTGGACAGCGGCCGGACGTCCACGTTCCAGTACGTGCCGGGCGGGGCCTTCAGCGCGTACACGAGCGCGGCCCGTACGACGGCGGGTTCGGCGACGGCCAGGACGGAACTGCCGTCGTCGGCGGGACGGGTGTCGAGCCAGCCCCCTATCCGCGTGATGAAGCGCAGCAGCGGCTCGCCGCCGTGCGGTGCCGAGCGCGGATCGGCGAGCCATTCGTCGACCGCGTCCGGCTCCACGGCCGCCACCTCGGCGAACGTGAAGCCCCGCCACCGGCCCATGTCGCAGTCGCTCAGCGCGGGCTGCGCCAGCGGGGCGTAGCCGAGCGCGTCGGCGGTGGCCCGGCTGCGGGCGGTCGGCGAGCAGTAGCGCAGCTCTGCCGCGCCCAGGGGGACGAGCGCGGGCGCGGCGAGCTGCACATCGTGCCAGCCGGCCTCGTCCAGCGGCCGGTCGTCGTCGAAGCGCTCGGCCAGCCGGGAGGCACAGCGCGCGGCGGTGACAAGGGTGACCCGAACACTCATGGCGGGATCGTGATGCCGAGCACGCCCCAGGTCAAGAGGGGTTACTGACCGTTAACGAAGTTCACCGGGACCGAGGGCCATCCACTTCTGCGGGTCACCGAGCGGTACGAATCCGGCCTTCGCGTAAACGCCATGGGCGTCATCGGTGGCGAGCAGGACCCGTCGCAGCCCGAGCGGTCCGAGATGGTCGCGCACCGCCTCGACGAGCGCCGTACCGATCCCCTTTCCGCGCGCGGCCCTGTCGACGTAGACGTCGCACAGCCAGGCGAACGTGGCCCGGTCGGTGACGACGCGCGCGTACGCGACGAGCTCGCCGGAAGTCCGGTCGTACGCACCGAAGTTGAGGGACCCCTCGATGGCCCGGTCCTGCTGTTCCCGGCTGCGGCCGAGTGCCCAGTAGGCGTCGGTGGAGAGCCAGCGGTGGATCCGGGCGGGGTCGAGCCGGCCGGGGTCGTTGGAGATCTCGTACGCGGCGGGGAGGGCTGTCGTGTCACTCATCGGCGTACCTTCGCAGACACCCCGCCGGGGCGTCACCCGAGAATCTCGTCGCAGGCGGTACGCAGCCTCCGCACCCCCTCCGCGATCTCGGCCGGGCCCGCGACGCCGGCGAAGCTCAGCCGGAGGTGCCCCGCCGGAGGTTCGGCGCTGAAGTACGGGCGGCCGGGAGCCACGGCCACGCCCGCCCGGAGGGCCGCGGAGACGAGGGCCGCCTCGTCGGTGCCGTCGGGAAGACGGGCCCAGAGGTGGTAGCCGCCGGAGGGGATGTGCGGGAGCGAGAGTTCGGGCAGGTGCAGCCGCAGGGCCGCGGTCATGGTGTCGCGGCGGGTCTTCAACTCGGCCGCGACGGCGCGGAGGTGCCGCTTCCAGGCCGGGGCGCCGACGAGTTCCAGGGCGGCTTCCTGGAGCGGTCCGGGGACGAAGAAGTTGTCGACGACGTGGATGGCGCGAAGACGTTCGAGGACGGGTCCCCGGGCGGCCAGCGCGGCCACCCGCAGGCTCGGTGAGGTGACCTTGGTGAGGGAGTGGACGTGCACGACCACGCCGTCGGGGTCGTCGGCGGCGAGCGGCGCGGGGAGCGGGCCCGCGTCGGCGTGGACGAGACGGCGGGCGAAGTCGTCCTCGACGACGAACGCGCCCGCGGCGCGTGCGATCCGCAGCACCTCGGCGCGGCCTTCGGGGGCGAGCACGGCTCCGGTGGGGTTCTGGAAGAGCGGCTGGGTGACGAACACCCGGGCGGCGGTGGCCCGGAAGGCCGCGGCGAGGAGTTCGGGGCGGACACCCTGAGCCGGGTCGGCCGGCACCGGCACCGGCCGCAGCCCCGAGGCACGGGCGATGGCCAGCATGCCCGGGTACGTGGGCGATTCGACGAGCACGGGAGCGCCGGGCGGGGCGAGGGCGCGCAGCGCGGTGGTGAGCGCGGACTGTCCGCCCGCGGTCACCAGCACCTCGGCCGCCGTGACACCCGGGCCGATGCCGCGCGCGAACCATGCGCGCAGCTCGGGCAGTCCGTCGGTGGGCGGGCGGCCCCACGCCCCCGGGCGCCTGCCGCCCCGCGCGAGCGCCGCGGCCATCGCCTGCTCGGGCTGCAGGGACGGATGCAGATAGCCGCCGTTGAACTCGACGACACCGGAGGCGGGCGCGGCGAGCGTCACGAGCACACCGGAGGCGTCGACGGCCCGCGGCACCACCTCCGTCGCGCCGTCCGCGCTGAGCGCGACCTCCTGCCAGGAGGTGTCGCCGGGAGCGGGGGTGTCCGCCCGGGGCTGCGCGCGGAAGGCGCCCGCGCCCGGCCGGGTGACGACGAGCCCTTCGGCGGTGAGCTGGGCCAGGGCGCGGGAGACCGTGACCGGCGAGACCCGGTGGCGCTCGACCAGAACTCGGCTCGACGGCAGCTTCTCTCCGGGTGAGTAGCGGTTCAGCTCCCGCTTCAGGATGCTCGCCAGTTCGGCCACACTGCTACGCTCTTGCATGGAAGCACAGGATAGCGCTACTGCCACCGCGTCGATAGCGGTCCCCGCCACGCCGCCGGCGTCGCATACGGCGGCCCGCACCGAGAGCCCGGCCGGGTCCCGCCGCGGGACCCTGCTCGCCTCGCTCGGCGTCGCCGCCTTCTCCCTCACGTTCCCCTCGACCGCCTGGGGGCTCGAGTCCTTCGGCCCGTGGTCGCTCGTGGCCCTGCGGACCATCCTCGCGGCCGCCATCGCCGGCGTCTTTCTGCTCGCGCTGCGCGTGCCCGTACCCGAGCGGCGGCACTGGGGCTCCCTGCTGGTCGTCGCCGGCGGCGTGGTCGTGGGCTTCCCGCTGCTCACGACGCTCGCGCTGCGGACGTCGACCACGTCCCACGCCGCGGTGGTGGTCGGGCTGCTGCCGCTGACGACCGCCGCCTTCGCGGCCGTGCGGACCGGCCGGCGGCCCTCGCGCACCTTCTGGGGGGCGGCGCTCGCCGGCGCCGCGGTCGTGGTCGCGTTCACGCTGGGCGAGAGCGGCGGCTCACTGTCGGCGGGCGATCCGTATCTGTTCGGCGCGCTGCTGGTGTGCGCGGCCGGCTACACGGAGGGCGGCCGGCTGGCCCGGCTGATGCCGGGCTGGCAGGTCGCCGGCTGGGCGCTCGTCCTGTGCCTCCCGCTCGCCCTGGCCGGCGCGGTGGTCGCCCTGATGGCCGAACCGGTCCGCCCGACCGCGCACGGCCTCGTCGGACTGGCCTGGGTGGCCGCCGGATCGACCTTCTTCGGGCTCTACGTCTGGTACCGCGGCATGGCGTCGATCGGCATCGCCAGGGCCAGTCAGCTCCAGCTCGCCCAGCCGCTGCTGACCCTCGTCTGGTCGGTCCTGCTGCTCTCGGAGCAGCTCTCCCCCGCCGCCCCGCTGGCCGCCGTCGCGGTGCTGGTCTGCATCACCGTCACCCAGCGCACGAGCACCTGAGAGTGACACGGGTCACACCCCGGGACGTAGACTCAGGAATACCCGACCACCCCCTTCAAGGAGGTCACGCCCGATGGAAGCGAGTGTGGGCGACAAGCTGCTCGTGCACGGCCGAGTTGTCGGTCAGCACGATCGGCTCGCCGAAGTCGTAGAGGTACTGGGCGACAAAGGCACACCCCCCTACCGTGTCCGCTTCGAGGACGACGGGCACGAGTGCCTGATGTCCCCAGGTCCCGACAGCGTCGTACGCCACCGCGAGCACTGAGTCCGAGGTCAGCGCGGTGCCCGGATCCGGGTCGGGTAGTGATCGGCCACCACCCTGGCCATCGCCCCGATCCGGTCCGTGACGATCTCCTTGGCCGCGAAGAAGCAGTGGCCGCGCACCTCCGGGTGGCCGCACGCCAGGGTGAGGTGGCGTGAGAGTTCGGCCGGGTCCTGCCACGGGGCGGGCTGGGCCGGGTCACCTGCCTTGTAGAGCGCCTCGCCGATGTAGAGGTCGACCCCGGTGCCCCGCACCGTCTTCGCCCACCAGGGCACCAGTTTCGCGTAGTCGGCCACGGCCAGCCCGATGTGCCAGTACAGCTGCGGGACGATGTAGTCGATCCATCCCCGGCGCACCCACGTGCGGGTGTCGGCGTACAGATCGTCGTACGTCTGCACGCCCGCCCTCGTGTCGGAGCCGAGCGGGTCGGTCGCGGCGTTGCGCCAGACCCCGAACGGGCTGATGCCGAAGCGGACCCGGCTGTCGATGCGCCTGATCCGTGCGGCCGTCTCGCGCACGAGCAGATCGATGTTGTTGCGCCGCCAGGCCGCCCGGTCGGGGAAGTCCGCGCCGTACTCCTCGTAGGCCGCGTCGTCGTCGAAGACCTCGCCGGCCACCGGATACGGGTAGAAGTAGTCGTCCCAGTGCACGGCGTCGATGCCGTACCGCTCTACGGCGTCGAGCATCGCGTCCTGGACGAATGCCCGCACTTCGGGCAGTCCCGGGTTGTAGTAGAGCTTTCCACCGTATGGAAGCACCCATTCGGGGTTGCGCCGTGCCGGATGGTTCGGGGCGAGCCGGCTCACATCGGTGTGCGTGGCGACCCGGTACGGGTTGAACCAGGCGTGCAGTTCCAGCCCGCGGGCGTGGGCCTCGGCCACCGCGGTGCCCAGCGGGTCCCAGCCGGGGTTCCGCCCCTGGACGCCGGTCAGATACGCCGACCACGGCTCGTACGGCGAGGGCCACATCGCATCGGCGGTCGGCCGGACCTGGAAGATCACTGTGTTGAGCCGGCGGGCCACGGCCCGGTCGAGGTACGCGAGCAGCTCCGCGCGCTGCTGGGCGGCGCTCAGTCCGGTCCGCGAGGGCCAGTCCCGGTTGGCCACCGTGGCCAGCCACATCCCCCGGAACTCCTGGGGGCAGCTGCGGCGCCGCGCGGACGCCGCTGCCGCCTTCCCGGTCATGGCCAGTGCGGCGAGCGTGCCGGCCGCCGTGACGAACCCCCGCCGGGTGATCTGCCTCATACGCCGAGTCATGTACCGACCCTCCGGACCGTTGTGCGCCGCGTCCTCGCCGCCGTTCCCGCACAGCATGCCCGCCCCGGGCGCCCGTCCACACGCACCGGCGGAGTAACGTCGTGGGGTCGAGGCGGTCACCGGAGCCATACGGGGGACCTGCCGCACCGAAGATCAGCGAAAGGCACGATGTGACCGACACTGTGGCCGGCGTATCCCGCGTCGGAGTGGTGGGCTGTGGCCAGATGGGCGCCGGTATCGCGGAGGTGTGCGCCCGCAGCGGACTCGAGGTCAGGGTCGCCGAGACCACCGGCGAGGCCCTGGAGATCGGCCGTACGCGTCTGTACAACTCGCTCTCGAAGGCCGCCGAACGCGGCAAGATCAGCGAGGAGGAGCGGGACGCGACGCTGGCGCGGCTCAGCTTCACCACCGACCTCGGTGAGTTCGCGGACCGCGATCTCGTCATCGAGGCCGTCGTGGAGAACGAGCAGGTCAAGACCGAGATCTTCCAGGTCCTCGACCAGGTCGTGACCCGGCAGGACGCGATCCTCGCCTCCAACACCTCCTCCATCCCGCTGGTGAAGCTGGCCGTCGCGACCTCCCGTCCCGACCAGGTCATCGGCATCCACTTCTTCAACCCGGCCCCGGTGCAGAAGCTCGTCGAGCTGATCCCGGCCCTGACGACGTCCGAGGAGACGATCAAGCGGTCGGAGGCCGTGGTCGAGCAGATACTGGGCAAGCACGCCATCCGCGCCCAGGACCGCTCGGGCTTCGTGGTGAACGCGCTGCTCATCCCGTATCTGCTCTCGGCGATCCGGATGTTCGAGTCGGGCATCGCCAGCCGTGAGGACATCGACAACGGCATGGAGCTGGGCTGCGCCCACCCGATGGGCCCGCTGAAGCTCTCGGACCTGATCGGTCTGGACACGGTCGCCTCGGTGGCCGACTCGATGTACGCCGAGTTCAAGGAGCCGCTGTACGCCGCTCCGCCGCTGCTGCAGCGCATGGTGGACGCGGGACGGCTGGGGCGCAAGACGGGGTCGGGCTTCTACTCGTACTCCTGATTCCCCTGATTCGCACAGGTGTTTCACACGGGGTGTGAGGAGCGTGTCCGCATATGCCGTGCGCACACGCTCCCCGGCTCCCACAAGGGGGAGTTGACTCGGGATCGCTCGGCCGAGGGACCACCGGACAACTTTTCCTAAGAGGAGCAGACAGGTGACCACCGACCCCGATCACTTAGCCGCCGTCGAGGAGTTCGCCGAGCTGCGCCGCACACTCGACGTCGGCCTCGCCCGTATCGACGGGCATCTCGCCCTGCTGGCCCAGCGGCACGACCGGATCGACCGGGATCTGGACGAACTGGCCGCACGCGTGGTGACGCTCGAGCACAGCAGGTGGCCCCTGCCCGCCGTCGCCGCGCTCACCGCGCTGGGCGCGCTGGCGGTGGCGGTCTGGCAGGCGGCCGGCCACTAGATCATGTCCGGGACAGGTGGGGCACCGGGGGCCGTCCCCGCGTCGCTCAGCCCAGCCGCAGATGGTGCAGCATCAGCAGCCCGGCCGCCATGTTGGCGGCCGGGACCTCGCCGCGGGCGATCATGTCGGGGACCAGCTTCAGCGGTATCCACTCTCGGCGCGAGGACTCGAAGTCGTCCTCGGGATGGCCGATGTACGTGGCCTTCTCCGACCAGTAGAGATGGTGCCGCGCGTCGGTCAGCCCGTTGGACGGCTCCACGGTCAGCAGATGCTGGAGCGGCCCGGGGCGCCAGCCGGTCTCCTCCTCCATCTCACGGGCCGCGGCGGAGGCGATGTCCTCGCCGTCCTCGACGACACCTGCCGCGAGCTCCCAGCCCCAGCTGTCGGTGATGAAGCGGTGCCGCCAGAGCATCAGCACCTCGTTGGCCTCGTTGACGGCGGTCGCGACGGCGACCGGGCGGAGCCGGATCAGGAAGTGGTCGAGATGCCGGCCGTCCGGCAGCTCCACATCCGCGAGATTGACCCTGAACCAGCGGTTCTCATAGACGGTTTGCTCGCTCAACTTCGTCCACTGCACGGTTCTGCCACCTTCCGACAAGTAGATGGCAATATCGCAGCAGGGTCATGCTCACAGGGGAACGCGCAGGGCTCCGTCGATGAGTTCGGCCGCCTCCACCGCGGGCGGGCAGCCGCTCGCCGCGAGATGCTCCCGTACCGACCGCAGCCGGTCCCGGAGCCGCTGCGACTCCGTTCCCCTGGCCCGTTCGGTCATCTCGACCGCCGTCCGCGCGGCCCGGTCCGCCTCGCCCTGGCGCAGCTCGATCTGGCTCAGCATGGCCAGCCGGTGCACCCGGCCCCGGTCGTGCGACGGAACCGCGGCGGCGGCCCGCGCGTGCTCACCGGCCGCCGTCAGGTCCCCGAGGCACAGCAGCGCCTCCGCGACCTGCACGTTCACCAGCCCCGGCTGGACGTAGCCCGTCTCGTCCGGTTCGTGCCCGGGGCGGATCCGCTCCGCCTCGGCCTCCGCGCGCCGGATACAGCCCAACGCGGCGCCACCGTCCCCCAGTTGCGCGTACGCCTTCGCCTGCATCGCGTACAGATCGGCGGCAAGCGCCGGCGTGATCTGCCGTCCGGCGGCCCGCAGCGCCGCCTCCGCGAACGCCACCGCCTGCCGGTGCTCCCCCATGAACAGCGACTGGTTCACCAGCAGCGCGATGACGTACGCCCCGAGCCCCCGGTCGCCGCTCGCCTTCGCGAGCCGCAGCGCCTGGTGGAAGTAGCGCTGGGCCAGCCCGTGCGCGTCCGAGTCGTACGCGCAGATGCCCGCGACGGCGACCAGGCCGCCGGTCGCGCGGTGCAGCTGACGGCCGAGCGCGTCGCTGTAGGCGCCCCGCAGCAGCGGCGCCGTCTCGGCGTTGAGGAAGCCGACGATCCGGGAGCGGGTGGCGATACCGCCGGCCTTGCGGTACATCAGCTCGTAGTGCGCGCGGGCCGCCCGCAGCATCTTGATGTCGGCCATGCTCACCCGGGTCGGTCCGCTGCGCGAGACGTCGGCGTCCTCCGGCGGGTTCTCCCACTCCCAGACCGGCATCACCGCGGGCGTGCCCGTGACCGCCGGGGCGCCGAGTATGTGCGGACGCTGCTGTTCGTCCGAGCGCCACAACGCGGTGGCGCGCTCCACGAAACCGGAGAGCGGCGAGCCGTGCCGGTCGCCGGTCTCCCCCGGAACGCCGAGCCCGATGTCGTCGAGGGTGACCGCGCGGTGGAGCCGGGCCGCGAGCACCTCGCAGATGAGATCGGGCACCCGGCCGCGCGGCCGCTGGCCCTTCAACCAGCGTGCCACCGCCGTGTGTTCGTACCGGAGGGTCAGGCCTCGCGCCCGGCCCATCTGGTTGACATGGGCGGCGAGGCCCGCGTGGGAGATGCCCGCCTCGTCCAGCAGTGCGTCGAGCAGGGTGTTGGGCTGCATGGGGCCCTCCGTTGGCTCGGTGCGGCCCAGCGTAGTGGAGCGGGCTTCGCACGGGGTGTGAAACAAGTGCATATATCCATGCCGTGCGCGCGCTGCCGCCGTACCGGGCGCACCGGTTGACTGAACTGCCTCACATGGAGGCGGCCGGGCCGCCGGCTCCCCCTCGTACAGTGCGGCGGCCCGTATCCGCGCCGTCCGTCCCGCCGGTCTGCCCGACACTCCGCGGCAGGGCGGGCGGCGCGCGGCCGCGAACGACCGGTTGTCCGTCAGCGATTGGAGGGTTCCCGGCGGGAACGGCGCAGCCCCGGCTCCGCGGACTGCGCCGCGACCCGTGTCCGGTCGTTCCGCAGCACCATGAGGGCCACATCGTCGGTCAGCCGGCCGCCCATGTGGCGCACCCAGCGCCGAGTGCACCCACTGGACCACGACCGCGAGTGCGGCGCCTGGGGCGGTACCTCGCCCGGATCGAGGCCGTGGACGAGAAGGTCCATGCCGGCCGGGTCGATTCAGTCGATCGCCGGCGGGGACACGCGGCCATCCGCCCGGCTTCCCACTCGAAGGAGTGAGCTGGAGGCACGCATACGAGAGGGGCGCACCCGGAACGGATCCTGGTGCGCCCCTCGGCGCTGAGCGGGATGCTCAGGCGCCGCGCAGCACCGCTCCGGTGCGCTCGGCGGCGAGCGCGACGGCGGCGTCGCGGGCGGCCGAGGCCTCCTCGACGGTCAGCGTGCGGTCGGCGGCACGGAACCGCAGCGCGTAGGCGAGCGACTTCCGGCCCTCGCCGATCTGCTCACCCGTGAAGACGTCGAACAGCCGGATGGACTCCAGCAGTTCACCGGCGCCCTCGCGCAGCACCTTCTCGACGTCCGCCGCCGGAACCTCGTCGGGGACGACGAGCGCGACGTCCTGCGTGGCCACCGGGAACGTGGAGATCCGCGGAGCCTGCAGCGCGCCTTCGCCGGCCTGCTCCAGCAGGTCCAGCTCCAGCTCCATCGCGCAGGTGCGCTCCGGCAGCCCCAGCGCCTTGATGACCCGCGGGTGCAGCTCGCCCGCGTGTCCGACGAGGGTCTCCTCACCGTTCACCGTGGCGTACAGCGCGGCACAGCGGCCCGGGTGCCACGGCGCGTGCCGGTCGGCCCGGACGACGAGCCCGGCGCCGGCCTGACGGGCGACGGTACGGGCGGACTCGACCGCGTCGGCCCAGTCGGCCGGACGTCCCGCGCCCCACCAGCCGGCCTGCTCGCGGGCGCCGGCCAGCACCGTGGCGACGCGGCGCGGCTGACGCGGCAGGGCCGCGTTCAGTACGGCGATCTCCTCGTCGGTGGGGCGGCGGTCGACGGGCAGCACGCCCGGGACCGTCTCCTCACCGGTGGGCCGGAAGACCAGACCGGTCTCGAACAGCGCCAGGTCACCGGTCCCGCGGCCGACGTTGCGGCGCAGCGCGGCGAGCAGACCGGGCAGCAGCGTGGTGCGCAGCGCCGGCTCCTCGTCGGAGATCGGGTTGACCAGCGTGACGACGGTGCGTCGCGGGTCGTCCGCCTCCAGGCCGAGCTGGTCGAGGACCGCCTCCCCGACGAACGGGTAGTTCAGCGCCTCGACGTAGCCGCTGCCGGCCAGCGCACGGCCGACGCGCCGGTGCAGCCGCTGGCGGGAGGTGAGCCCGCGGCCCGACGGCGGCGTGGGCAGCGTGGAGGGCAGGTTCTCGTAGCCCTCCAGCCGGATGACCTCTTCCGCGAGGTCGTTCGGCTCGTGCAGGTCGGGGCGCCACGACGGGACGGAGACGACGAGCTCGTCCTGCCCGTAGACGTCGCAGCCGACCTGCTGGAGGCGGCGGACCACGGTCTCGCGGCCGTAGGTGACACCGGCGACCCGGTCGGGGTGGTCGGCGGGCATCGAGACCGTACGCGGCGCGGACGGCGCGATGATCTCGGTGACGCCGGCCTCGGCGGTGCCGCCCGCGAGCAGCACCAGCAGGTCGACCGTGCGCTGCGCGGCCGCGGCGGCGGCCTGCGGGTCGACGCCGCGCTCGAAGCGCTTGGACGCCTCGGAGGACAGCTTGTGGCGGCGTGCGGTGCGGGCGATGGAGACGGGGGCGAAGTGCGCTGCCTCGATGACGACCTCGGTGGTGCCGTGGACCTCACCGGTCTCCGGGTCGGTCGCGGCGTCGGCGATCTCCGTGTTGGCGCCGCCCATCACGCCCGCGAGGCCGATGGGCCCGCGGTTGTCGGTGATGACCAGGTCCTCGGCGTCCAGGACGCGCTTGACGCCGTCGAGGGTGGTGAACTTCTCCCCGGCCTCGGCGCGGCGCACCCCGATCGGCCCGTCGAGCCGGGTCCGGTCGTACGCGTGCAGCGGCTGGCCGAGCTCCAGCATCACGTAGTTGGTGATGTCGACGGCGAGCGAGATCGGCCGCATCCCGGCCTTCTGCAGCCTGCGCTGCATCCAGATCGGGGAGCGTGCCTCGGGGTCGAGGCCGACGACGGTGCGCGCGGTGAAGCGGTCGCAGCCGATCGGGTCCGCGATCTTCACCGCGTAGCCGTACGAGTTGGGCGCGGGCACGTCCAGCAGCGCCGGGTCGCGCAGCGGCCGGCCGTAGGCGATGGCGGTCTCGCGGGCGACACCGCGCAGCGACAGGCAGTAGCCGCGGTCGGGTGTGACGGCGATGTCGAGGACCTCGTCGAACAGCTCAAGCAGCTCGGTGGCGTCGGTGCCGATCTCGATCTCGGGCGGCAGCACGATGATGCCGTGCGTCCCGTCGTCGCCCATGCCGAGCTCGTCGCCGGAGCAGATCATGCCCCGCGAGACCCGGCCGTACGTCTTGCGCTCGGCGATACGGAAGTCACCGGGCAGGACGGCGCCTGGAAGCGCGACGACGACCTTGTCGCCGACGGCGAAGTTCCGGGCGCCGCAGATGATCTCCTGCGGCTCGCCGGTCTGGTTGGCCTGGCCGACGTCGACGGTGCAGAAGCGGATCGGCTTCTTGAACTCGGTCAGCTCCTCGATCGTGAGCACCTGGCCCACGACGAGCGGGCCGGTGAGCCCGGCGCCGAGTTGCTCGACGGTCTCGACCTCCAGGCCGGCCGCGATGAGCTTGGTCTGTACGTCACGGCCGGTCTCCGTCGCCGGCAGGTCGACGTACTCCCGCAGCCATGAAAGCGGGACCCGCATCAGATCTCCATCCCGAAGGGCCGGGTGAACCGGACGTCACCCTCGACCATGTCTCGCATGTCTTCGACGTTGTGGCGGAACATCAGCATCCGCTCGATGCCGAACCCGAAGGCGAATCCGCTGTACTTCTCGGGGTCCACACCGCAGGCGACGAGCACCTTCGGGTTGACCATCCCGCAGCCGCCGAGCTCGATCCAGCCCTCGCTGGAGCAGGTGCGGCAGGGCCGGTCCGGGTTGCCGACGGACTCGCCGCGGCAGACGTAACAGACCATGTCCATCTCGGCGGACGGCTCGGTGAAGGGGAAGAAGTTCGGCCGCAGCCGGGTCTTCATGCCCTCGCCGCCGAAGAGCGCGCGGACCATGTGGTCCAGGGTGCCCTTGAGGTCGGCCATGGTGAGGCCCTCGTCGACGGCGAGCAGCTCGACCTGGTGGAACACCGGGGTGTGGGTGGCGTCCAGGTCGTCGGTGCGGTAGACGCGGCCGGGGCAGATCACGTACAGCGGCGGCTCGCGGTCCAGCATGGAGCGGACCTGCACGGGCGACGTGTGCGTACGCAGCACGACGCCGGAGCCGGTGTCCCCGTCGCCGTCGGCGGCCTTCACGAAGAAGGTGTCGTGCTCACCGCGGGCGGGGTGGTCGGCCGCGATGTTCAGCGCGTCGAAGTTCAGCCATTCGGTCTCGACCTCGGGGCCTTCGGCGACCTCGTAGCCCATGGCCACGAAGATGTCCTCGATGCGCTCGGACAGCGTGGTCAGCGGGTGGCGGGCGCCGGCCGGTACGCGGTCGTACGGAAGGGTGACGTCCACCGCCTCCTCGACCAGCACGCGGGTGTCCCGCTCCGCCTCGAGCTCGGCCTGACGGGCGGCCAGGGCCTTGTTCACGGCACCGCGGGCCTGGCCCACACGCTTGCCGGCCTCGGCCTTGGCGTGCGGCGGCAGGGCGCCGATCTCCCGGTTGGCGAGCGCGAGCGGCGAGGTGGGGCCGGTCTGCGCGATCTTCGCCTCGTGGAGCGCGTCGAGGTCGCCCGCGGCGGCGAAGGCGGCGAGCGCCTCGTCCCGCATGCGCTCGATCTGTTCCGGTTTCAGTGCCTCGACCTCGACAGGGTCGTACGACTTGTTCGGTGCCGACATCTCTTCCCGTACTTCCGATGGGGTGGCTGGGGCCCCCGCTCGACGACCGAGGACGCAAAGGTGCCAAAGGTCGAGTCTAGCGGGGTGAGGGTGCGCGAATGAGCCCGCGGGCTGCCGGGGTGCCTGTCAGGTGAGAAAGGCGGGGGCGCCCACGGGCAACGTAAATCGAAATTCCGCGCCACCGCCCGGACCGCGGCCGACGGTGATCGTCCCGCCGTGCGCCTCGACGATGCCCTTGACGATGTACAGCCCGAGGCCGGTGCCGCCACGCTTGCTCCCCCGCCAGAAGCGGGTGAAGACACGGCCCATCGACTCCTCCGGGATGCCGGGGCCTTCGTCGCTCACGGTGACGGTCGTTCCCTTCTCGTCGCTCTTGCTGATCGCGGGTGCCACCTCGATGGTGACGGTTCCCTCGCCGTGGCGCACCGCATTTTCAAGCAGATTGCCGAGCACCTGATCGATCTTGTCGGGATCGGCCCACAGGGTGGGGAGCCGACGGTGGATACGGACGAAGAACCGGTCCGGGGACTGGCCTCCCGCGGTGTGAGCCTGGACGTGGCGGCCGACGGCGGCGGCGATGTCCACGGGCTGGCGGCGCACTTCGAGCCGGCCGGAGTCGATGCGGGAGATGTCGAGGAGCTCGGCGATGAGCCGGGTGACGCGGTTGGCGTCGGCGTCGACGGTCTCCAGCATGAGCCGCTTCTGGTCGTCGGTGAAGCGCTCCCACTTGGCGAGCAGGGTGGCCGTGAAGCCCTTGACGGAGGTCAGCGGCGAGCGCAGCTCATGGGCGACGGTGGCGATCAGCTCCGCGTGGCTGCGCTCGGTGCGGCGGCGCGCCTCGGTGCCGCGCAGACAGATCACGAGACGGCGCACGGGCCCTGTGGGGGCCTCCCGTACGTACCGGGCGGAGACGAGGACCTCGCGGTTGCCGGGGAGCAGCAGATTCCGCTCGGGCTGGCCGACACGGGTGGCGAGGCCGCCGTAGGGGTCGGTCAGCTGCCACCAG
This sequence comes from Streptomyces sp. NBC_00259, assembly GCF_036181745.1. Lineage (NCBI taxonomy): Bacteria > Bacillati > Actinomycetota > Actinomycetes > Kitasatosporales > Streptomycetaceae > Streptomyces > Streptomyces sp. NBC_00259. The sequence continues at coordinate 1,362,842 of NZ_CP108080.1, forward strand.
CGGCGCCCCTTGAGGTCCTCCAGCGGCAGCGCCTGCTCCAGCGGCCGGCCGAGTGCCTCGGCACCGGGGATGGCGGTGATCCGTGCGGCCGCGGCGTTGAAGCAGATCACCCGGCCGGTCTCGTCGGCGACGACGAGCCCGTCGGGCAGGTCGTCGGGGTCGATGCCGGGGCACGCGTCATCCATGGCGGCGCCTGCGAAGGCCGGTTGTGCCTCCGAGGGCCTTCTTGTGCCGACAGCCATCCCCGTACCCCACCTCTCGAACCAGTGCAGTGGGTCCCCGAATTGGTCACCCTACTAGTCGGCGGTGACGGAGCGACACCCTGCGGGGCGCGACCTACCGGGCGGTGGTGGCGCGACAGCCGCCGGGGGTGCGCTGGGCGCGTGCGGAGGCGTAGAGGCAGACGGCGGCGGCGGTCGCGAGGTTGAGGCTCTCCGCCTTGCCGTGGATCGGCACGCGGACGACGGCGTCGGCGAGCGCACGGGTCTCCTCGGGCAGGCCCCAGGCCTCGTTGCCGAAGATCCAGGCGGTGGGCCCGGACATGGTGCCCGCGTCCAGCTCGTCGTCCAGGTCGTCCTCGCCGGCCCCGTCCGCGGCGAGGATCCGCACACCGGCGCCCTTGAGCCCGCTGACGGCCTGCTCGACGGGTACGCCGACGGCGACGGGCAGATGGAAGAGCGAACCGACCGAGGCCCGCACCGACTTCGGGTTGTACAGGTCCACGGAGGCGTCGGTGAGGACGACCGCGTCGGCGCCCGCGGCGTCGGCGCAGCGCAGGACCGTGCCGGCGTTCCCGGGGTCGCGTACGTGCGCCAGGACGGCCACGAGCCTGGGCCGGGCGGCGAGGATGTCCTCGAACGGCGAGTCGAGGAACCCGCACACACCGACCAGTCCCTGCGGTGTGACGGTCTGCGAGACCTCCGCCAGGACGGTGTCGTCGGCGTAGTGGATCCGGACCCCGGCGGCACGCGCCGCCCCGACGATGTCCGTGTAGCGCTCGGCGGCCTCGACGGTGGCGAAGAGCTCGATGAGCGTCGGGCGGCCGTCGTCGCCCCGGTGCTCCACGGCCTCCCGTACGGCCTGCGGTCCCTCGGCGATGAACCGCCGGTCCTTGGACCGGAAGTTCCGCTTGGCGAGCCGCCGCGCGGCGACGACGCGCGGGGACCGCGCGGAGATCAGCTCGGGGTTGTGCATGGGGTGCACTCACTTCCTTCATGGCCGTGCCCGGGTCCTTCATGGCCGTGCCCGGGCACGGCACGCCCTGCGGGGCGGGCTCCGCAGGGCCCGGCACCGGGTCCGTCCTCGAGCGCCGGACGGGCTGGACCGGATGTGCGGCCGGTACCGGCTGCTACGGGTCTGGGGCGGAGCCCCTCGAACGGGGCCGGGGCGCGGGACCGGTCACGGGACGGCCCGAGCCCGGTCCCGGGGAGACGCTGGGCCCGGTCCCTGGGGAACCTGTCCCGGTTCCGGGGAGCGGACCCGGTTCCGGGGCGGCGCGAGCCCCCTGGTCAAGGGAGCGCGCCCGGTCCCTGGGGAACCGGCCGCACACGAGCCCGGTCACGAGAGGGCGCCCGGTCCTGGGCAGGACACGAGCCCCGGTCACGGTCCGGCGTGAGCCTCGCGGACGGGGTCCGGGGCGCGGCCCTGGACGGCGTCCGGGGGCTCAGCGCCCCGGGAGAGCCCGCAGCAGGCGCCGCGCCGTGGCCCCGACGTGCGCGGACCCGCAGGCTCGCGGCCTGCGGGTCCGGGCTGTGTCCGGGTGGGACGCGACCGTCAGGCCGCGGCCTTCGGCGCGTTGACGTCGCTCGGGAGCGCCTTCTGGGCGACCTCGACGAGCGCGGCGAAGGCGCCGGCGTCGTTGACCGCGAGCTCGGCGAGGATCTTGCGGTCCACCTCGACGTTGGCGGCCTTCAGACCCTGGATGAAGCGGTTGTAGGTGATGCCGTTGGCGCGGGCAGCGGCGTTGATGCGCTGGATCCACAGCTGACGGAAGTCGCCCTTGCGCTTCTTGCGGTCGTTGTAGTTGTAGACGAGGGAGTGGGTGACCTGCTCCTTCGCCTTGCGGTACAGGCGGGAGCGCTGACCCCGGTAACCGCTGGCCTGCTCGAGGATCGCCCGGCGCTTCTTGTGGGCGTTGACTGCCCGCTTGACGCGTGCCACTTGTTAACTCCTTGTAGCGGGGCCGTGGTTGACTCACACGACCCGGAAACGAATTGGTCCCGGTCTTTGCCCGGAAGCCCCCGTCACCGAGGGCGGGAAATCAATCAGATGCCCAGCATCTTCTTGATCTTGGCGGCGTCACCCGGGGCCATCTCGGCGTTGCCGGTGAGGCGACGCGTCAGCTTGGACGACTTGTGCTCGAGCAGGTGGCGCTTGCCGGCGCGCTCGCGCAGCACCTTGCCGGAGCCGGTGATCTTGAAGCGCTTCTTGGCACCGCTGTGCGTCTTGTTCTTCGGCATCGCGCCGTTCTCTCCTCGTCAGTGGCGCTTCCGTCACCGGTCGTAAACCGGCAGGCGAAAGCGTCAGATGTATCGGTTGATGTCCAGGACGGTCGTCCCGGAATCAGGCCTCGGCGGGCTCCTCGGCGGGGTCCTCGGCGGGGTCCTCGGCGGGGTCCGCCTCAGTGGCGGGCTGACCCTGACGCTCCGCCTTGCGGGCGGCCTGCGCCTCACGGGCCTCGGCCATCGCCTCGGTCTTCTTCTTGTGCGGACCGAGAACCATGATCATGTTGCGGCCGTCCTGCTTCGGGTTCGACTCGACGAAACCGAGGTCCTGGACGTCCTCCGCGAGCCGCTGCAGCAGCCGGTAGCCGAGCTCCGGCCGGGACTGCTCGCGACCACGGAACATGATCGTGATCTTGACCTTGTCGCCCTGCTTGAGGAACCGGACGACGTGACCCTTCTTGGTGTCGTAGTCGTGCGGGTCGATCTTCGGCCGGAGCTTCATTTCCTTGATGACCGTGTGCGCCTGGTTCTTGCGCGCCTCACGGGCCTTCATGGCCGACTCGTACTTGAACTTGCCGTAGTCCATGAGCTTGCAGACCGGCGGCCGCGCGGACGCCGCGACCTCGACCAGGTCGAGGTCGTACTCCTGGGCAAGCTCCAGCGCCTTGGCAAGCGGAACAATCCCGACCTGCTCGCCGCTGGGACCGACAAGTCGCACCTCGGGAACGCGAATCCGGTCGTTGATGCGGGGCTCGGTGCTGATGGATCCTCCTCGGTAGCACCACGCGGCCGTCTGGCGGACAGCCACGCAACGTCTATTTCCTTGGGACCAACCGTGCCGGTGCATCAAAAATGCCCCGGGACAGGACACAGGCGGGGCTCCTTGAATACCGGAACACCGCCGCGGGCCTACCGCGGGGCGCTACTCCGACGGCTCCATCGTCCGTACGGAACGATGGTGGCCGTCTGACCGGTGACCCGCCGCCCGTGAGGGCGATCAGGTGGGAGACGGAGCCTCCACTTGTGGGCCGGACACACACGTGTCCAGCCGGTCGTTACACAAGGTTAGCAGCTCCGGCCGCAAGGAGCGAACCGGGCGACCTGGGGGGCGGGTCAGCCGTAGACCGGGCCGGTGTACTTCTCGCCCGGGCCCTGGCCGGGCTCGTCGGGGACGAGCGAGGCCTCGCGGAAGGCGAGCTGCAGCGACTTCAGGCCGTCGCGCAGCGGCGCCGCGTGGAAGGAGCTGATCTCCGTGGCGCCGGCGTCGAGGAGCCCTGCCAGCGCGTGCACCAGCTTGCGGGCCTCGTCGAGGTCCTTGTGCTTCTCGCCGTCCTCGGTGAGTCCGAGCTTCACCGCGGCGGCGCTCATCAGGTTCACCGCGACCGTGACGATCACCTCGACCGCGGGGACCTCCGCGATGTCGCGGGTCATGGCGTCGAAGTCGGGAGCCTGCTCGCCGGCAGGCTGCTCGGGGGTGGGGGTCGCGTCACTCATGGGGCACACGATATGCGGTGTCCCTCAAGGCCGTACGTACAGGGCCTCACCCGGAGGCGTGGCCCCCGGCGGCAGCAGCGCCAGGTCCAGTCCGCGCACCAGCCGGGCCCTCAGCGTCCCGTCCGCCGCGAGGGCGCGGGCGACGCGCTGCGCCGCTTCGGCCGGGGCCGCGTCCGGGGCGAGGACCAGGGCGAGGGTGCCGTCGGCGCTGCCCGGGCCGAGATGGGCACGGAGCACCGACGGCTCGGCGGCCACCGCGGCGCGTACCGCCTCCGTGACGGCCGGATCGGTGAGCGGATCGGTGCTGGTGCGCCCTTCGGCGAGGGCGAGCAGGGCACGGCCGGTCAGCTGGTACGTCACGGGGCCCGCGAGGTCCAGGACCAGGGTGTCCGCGTTCTCGTGGGCGGCGGCCCGGAGTGCCTGGTGCAGGGGTACGGCGACAGGGCGGGCCTGCGGGTCCCACAGGGCCAGGGACGCGGTCGAGGTGAACGCGGGCAGCGCCCGGCGGTTCCCCGCGGTCAGCGTGGGGACGGCCATGTCGCTGGACTTCTCGCGGGGCAGTCCGCCCGCCCCGATCTCGTCGGCCTCCTCGAGTTCACCGAGCACGGCGACGACGGGGACGAGGAGCCGGGCGCCCTTGAGCGCCTCGAGGACCGGCTGCTCCGCGGACCTGTCCTCGGCCCAGGCGGCGAGGGCCGCCTCCAGGGCGGGGTCGGCGGTGCCGTCGTCGTCGGAGAAGCCCGGGTCGGGAATGTTCTTGAGCGCCACGCGTCGAGCCTAGTTCCTCCGCCGGGGCCTCCCCGACGCCGGGTCGACGCCGTCGGCGGCGGGCGCGCGGAGGCTCTCGGGCGGGGCGGCCCTCAGGTGCGGCGGCCGCCTCGCCACAGGACGATCGCTCCGGCGAGCAGGAGCGCGCCGATGCCTCCGGAGACGGGGGCGAGCACCCCGCCGCCTCCGCCCCCGGCGGAGGAACCGTCCGGGCCGCTGCCGAAGTACCGGCTGCGGTGGCCGTGGGCCGAGGCGGCCTTGGGGTCGACGTCGCCCGGGATCGGCCTGCCGCCCTGGGCGATCGCGGCGGCCGGGTCGACGATGCCGTATCCCTTGGCGTCGTCACGTCCGCTCTTCGGGCCGCCGCGGGTGGTGTCCGCGAGGAGCCGCTTGATCTGGGCGGGGGTGAGCCGTGGGTGCGCGGAGCGTACGAGCGCGACGGCACCGGAGACGAACGCCGCGGCGGCGCTGGTGCCCCAACCCTCGTAGTACTTCCGGTCCGGGTCGGCGATGACGACGTCCACGCCGGGAGCGCTGACCGTGGCGTACCAGCGCCGGGTGGAGAACGAGGCGTGGGTGCCGTAGCGGTCCACCGCCGCGACCGCGATGACACCCGGATAGGCGGCCGGGTACGAGATGTGGTCGCCTTTCTCGCCGCCGTTGCCGGCCGAGGCGACGACGACGGCGCCCTTGGCGAGGGCGTACTGGACGGCGGCGTCCTCGCCGGCGTCCGGGTGCGCGGACTCGCTGTCGTCGCCGAGCGACAGGTTGATGACGTCGGCACCGTGGTCGGCGGCCCAGCGGATGCCCTGGGCGAGGGCGGTGCCCCGGGTGCTGCGGGCCTTGGCGCGCGCGGGGTCGATGCCCTCCAGGATCACCCGGACGGGAAGGATCTTCGCCTCGGGCGCGATCCCGAGTACGCCGTCCTCCTGCCCTGTGCCATGGCCGTGACCGGCGATGATCCCGGCCATCGCGGTGCCGTGCCGGGCCCAGGCCCGGTCGCCGGCCTTGGCGCCGAAGCCGACGAGGTCCTTGGTCGCGAGGACGTTGCCCGTCAGGTCCGGGTGGTCGGCGTCGACGCCGGTGTCGAGCACCGCGACGGTGATGCCCTCGCCCTTAGTGGTCCGCCACGCCTGGTCGGTGTGCATCGCTTCGAGCGCCCACTGGCGGGCCCTGATTCCGTCGGCCTGCGCGGGCGCGACGGAGACCAGCGAGAAGGCGAGGGCCATGGCCACGGCTCCGGCGAGCCGGCGGGGCGTGGACCGGGTGCGGAGGGGGGCTGCCGTCATTCGGGACGCTCCGAGGACTGCGTGGCGGTCTTGCGCAGGGCACGCTCGATGCGGTCCGCGATGCCCTTGGCCTCATGGCCGAGGCCGGCCTGGGCCGGGGCGGAGGAGGCACGGGCGACCATGGCCTCGGCGGCGGGCTGGGGGTCGGCGACGGGGCGGCCGTCGGCGAACCCGGACACCGCGTACACCACGACCGGCGCGTCCGTGAGGACGTTGACGGTCCAGCTGGCGCGCTGTTCGTCGCCGAAACCCGCGGCGACGGTGCCGGGGGCGGCGTACGTCCGCGGCAGCAGGTCGGCCCGTTCGTCCAGGCCCTCCTCGGAGAACCGGCTGCGCAGGGCGGTCATCGAGGTCCGGTCCCCCTCGGTGAAGACCATGCCGACGGTGGTGACGCCGGAGCTGGTGGCGTCGGTGTAGGTCGCGCGCAGGACGCGCAGACAGCCGACGGGCTGAAGGGCCTTCAGGAGCAGCGGGTCGAACGCGCCCGTGCACGGGCCGTCGGGGGCGACGGCGATCCGGGTCCAGACGCGGTCGGCGCCGCCGGGCCCGGCGCCCTGGCCCTTGATCGTGCGCGGGAAGAGGCTGTCGACGGGTGCGCTGTGCCAGAGGGCGCGCGTGTCGGCGTAGCCGGGGCGGGCGGCGGGTGTGGCGGCCGAGTCGTCCACGAGCCAGCTGCCGGTGATCGCGCCGCCGATCAGCCCGAGGCCCAGCACGACACAGGCCACGGCGCCGGCGGTGCGCGCCGGGTGGCGGGTGCGGATGGGGCGCAGCCGGGTGGTGGTCTCGACGGGCGTCTCGGGGTACGCGCCCGGGTACGGCCTCGGGGGCGCGCCGGGCGGCATCCAGGGCGAGGGCGCGGGGCCCACGGGCCGGGCCGGCGGCGCCGCGGCGCCGCGCGGGGGAGCCGGGGGGCGCGGTGGTATCTCCTCGGCGGCGCGAGCGCGACCGAAGGGCTGGGCGTGCGGGCGCTCCCCCGCGGGCGGCGCCTCCGGAGGCAGCGGCACACCGCCGGTTCGCGGCGCGGGCGCGGTCGGAGCGCGCCGGACCTCAGCGGCCGCGCTCCGCGGCCCGGTCCCACCGTCGACCGCGGGCGCCGCGTCCGTACGGGGGTTGGTGCCGACCGGGCGCGGTCCGCTCGTCCCGGCTCCGGCGCGCGCCACCGGCGGACCGGCCGGGCGGTCGGAACCGGCGGGGCGCGGAACACCCGGCCCGGCACCCGGACGCGATCCGGCACCGGGACCGGACCCGGGGACAGCGGTCCCCGGTCGCGGCACCGGCTGACCGGCGGGGCGCGGAACACCCGCACCGGGCCCGGGGGACGTGGTCCCCGGGCGCGCGGCCGGCGGACCGGCCTGCCGGGCGGGCGCGGGGGTGGTGGGCTGTGGAGGCGGGGGTGTGGCGGATGCCGGGGACTCGTCGGGCGGGCGCGGCGCGGGGGCCGGGTCCGACGGAGCGCCGGCGGCCGCGAGCCGCGGCGCCGCGCCGGTGTTCGGGCCGGACGTGCCGGGACGCGTGCCGGACCCCGCGGCCGCGGGCGCGGCCGGCGGAGGCGTCGTGTCCGTGATGGGCCGAAGGCGGGCCGTCGTCTCTGCGGGGGTCGGCGGTGGCTCGGAGGCGTCCGGTGGAACGAAGGCTTCCGATATCCGGGAGTGGCGTGACGGCACACGCGGGCGCTGCGCTTCGGTGCTCATCCGCCCCCCGTTTCCTGGTGCTCCTGCCGCCGCCGGATCGCCTTTCGGGGCAGGCCCGTTCGTCGCCGCGTACCGGTCACTCTACGGGCTGAAGTGCGCCGGACGGGAACAGGACCGCAGGCCCGGGGGGATCTGCGCAGAACGTCCCCCTACCCTCCGGTAGACCGGTCTGGCAAGCTCTGCGCATGACTCCCCGTGCCGCTCGCCGAACCCGGTACGACCGGGCCACCGCCCACCTCGACGCGCCCCTGGCCATAGTGGACTTGGGGGCGTTCGACGCCAATGCGGCGGACCTGGTCAGGCGGGCGGGCGGCAAGCCGATCCGGGTGGCCAGCAAGTCCGTACGCTGCCGGGCGCTGCTGGAACGGGTACTGGCGATGGACGGGTTCGCCGGGATCATGTCGTTCACCCTGGACGAGTCGATCTGGCTCGCGCGCGCCGGGTTCGGCGACGTTCTCCTCGCCTATCCGTCCGCCGACCGGGCCGGCTTCGCCGAGCTGGCCGGGGACGCCAAGCTCGCCGCCGCCGTGACGGTCATGGTCGACGACCCCGCGCAGCTGGAGCTGATCGACCGGGCGCGGGAGGGCGGCACGGAGGAGATCCGGGTCTGTCTGGAACTGGACACCGCGCTGCATCTGCTGGGCGGCCGGATACGGGTCGGGGCGCGGCGTTCGCCGTTGCGGGAGCCTGCGCAGCTGGAGGCGCTGGCCCGGGCGGTCGTGGGCCGTCCCGGTTTCCGGCTGGTGGGGCTGATGGCGTACGAGGGGCATGTCGCCGGTGTCGGGGACGCGGTGGCGGGCAGCCCGTTGCGCTCGCGGGCGGTCCGGCTGATGCAGTCCACGGCCCGCCGGGAGCTGGCGCAACGGCGGGCGGCCGTCGTCCGCGCGGTCCGGGCGGTGGCGCCGGACCTGGAGTTCGTGAACGGTGGCGGCACGGGCAGCGTGCAGCACACCGCGGCGGAGGAGGCGGTCACGGAGATCGCCGCAGGCTCGGGGCTGTACGTTCCGCGGCTGTTCGACAACTACACGTCGTTCGCCGGGCGGCCCGCGGCGCTCTTCGCCCAGCCCGTCGTGCGCCGCCCGGGCGTCGGTGTGGTGACCGTGCTCGGCGGCGGCTACCCCGCGTCGGGCGCCGCGGGACGGGACCGGCTGCCGGTGCCGTATCTGCCGGAAGGGCTGCGGTACGACCCGCAGGAGGGACCGGGCGAGGTCCAGACCCCGCTGCTCGGGCCGGCCGCGGACGATCTGCTCATGGGGGACAAGGTGTGGTTCCGGCACGCGAAGGCCGGGGAGCTGTGCGAGCGGTTCGACTCGCTGCATCTGGTCGAGGACGACCGGGTGACGGCGACCGTGCCGACGTACCGGGGCGAGGGCCGTACGTTCCTGTGACCCGCCGGTGATCGGCCGGTCCCCTGGGCTCCCGGCTCGTCCCGCGCCCTACGGGCTGACCGTGGAGCCGACTCCCCCGCTGACGTCGCCGACCGGCCGGATGCCCTTGATGACCCGGTCCATGTCGCCGAGCGGCGGGCCGTCCGGGCCGGCGTCGAAGGCGAACCGGACGACGATCAGCGACTCGGAGCCGACGGCCGAGGGGAAGACCAGCGACTGCACGTAGCCGCCGGGGCCCGCGCCGGTCGTCACCCGCCACCGCACGAGGTGTCCGGTGCGTCCGGCCACGACCACGGGCGCGGACCTGACCAGCTGGTGGTCCTTGATGCCGCCGTGGATGCGGTTGCCGACGCGGTCGTTGTCGTAGGCCCAGTCGGCGGCGATGCCGACATCCTGGGTGGCGAGCTTCTCGGGCGACTTCACGTTGGTGACCGTGGCCGTACGGGAGGACACCGTGCCGTGGTGGCAGAACTGGGCGGAGTCACCGGGGCACTTGTAGGAGTTCGCGGTCACCATGGTCGGCACGGGGTCGACCGAGGAGTCGGACTTCTCCCAGCCGTCCAGCAGGGGCAGGGTGATGCCGTTGAGCTGGTCGACGAGGACGTCCTGGTCTCCGGCCGCCGTCGGAGCGGGCTTCGGGCCGTTGTCCGTCGCGGAGGGCAGCGGCGCCGAGACGCTCTCCGAGGACTGTGGCACGGTCTGTTCGTCGTCCTTGCCGAGGACGACGACGCCGGTGACGATCGCGCCCAGCAGGACCGCGCCGGCGGTGACGAGCGCGACGATCCCGCCCTTGCCGATGCCGCCGCCCGCGCCGCCCCGTCCGTGCTGTGCGGCGAGGGGTATCGGTGCCGTGACGGGCGGCGCCTGCGGGGCGCCGAGGGGCCGGGTGTGCCCGGTCCAGGCAGCGCCGTCCCACCAGCGTTCGAGGGACGGCGCACCTGGGTCCTGGTACCAGCCCGGGGGTCCCCCCAGGCCGCCAGGCGTGGGGGGAGGGGTCGTCATGCTCATGCGGTCACCCTACAGAGGCGTGACGTACGCCCCCGAGATCCCACCGTCGACCAGGAAGTCCGTGGCGTTGACGAACGACGAGTCGTCGCTGGCGAGGAACGCCACGGCCGCGGCGATCTCGTCCGCGTCCGCGAAGCGGCCCACGGGGATGTGCACGAGCCGCCGGGCCGCCCGCTCGGGGTCCTTGGCGAACAGCTCCTGGAGCAGCGGGGTGTTGACCGGCCCCGGGCACAGGGCGTTGACCCTGATGCCCTCGCGGGCGAACTGCACACCCAGCTCACGGGACATGGCGAGGACGCCGCCCTTGCTCGCGGTGTACGAGATCTGGGAGGTCGCCGCGCCCATCCGGGCCACGAACGAGGCGGTGTTGATGATGGAGCCCCTGCCCTGGCGCCGCATGTAGGGGATGGCGGCCTTGCAGCACAGGAACACGGAGGTGAGGTTGACCTCCTGGACCCGCTTCCAGGCGTCCAGGCCGGTCTCGAGGATGGAGTCGTCGTCGGGCGGCGAGATGCCGGCGTTGTTGAAGGCGATGTCGACGCTGCCGTAGGTGTCGTAGGCGGTCCTGAACAGCGCCTCGACCTGCTCGGCGTCGGTGACGTCGACCTTCACGAACGTGCCGCCGACCTCTTCGGCGGCCGCCTTGCCGGCGATCTCGTCGATGTCGCCGCAGACGACGTTGGCCCCTTCGGAGGCGAGGCGGCGTGCGGTGGCCAGGCCGATGCCGCTGCCGGCACCGGTGATGACGGCGGTACGGCCGACGAGACGGCGGCACACGGTGTTGTCGGTGGTCATGCTGTTCAGGCCTCCGTGCTGATGAAGACGTTCTTGGTCTCGGTGAAAGCGGTGAGGGCGTCGGGGCCGAGCTCACGGCCGAGGCCGGACTGCCCATAGCCGCCGAACGGGGTCCAGTAGCGGACGCTGGAGTGGGAGTTGACGGACAGGTTGCCCGCGGCGACCGCGCCGGAGACGCGCAGCGCCCGGCCGACGTCACGGGTCCAGATGGAGCCGGAGAGTCCGTACTCGGTGGCGTTGGCCAGGCGTACGGCCTCGTCCTCGTCGTCGAAGGGCAGGACGGCGGCGACGGGGCCGAAGACCTCTTCGGTGGCGACGGGGGCGTCGGGGGCGGCGCCGGTGACCAGCGTCGGCGGGAACCAGAAGCCCGGGCCTTCCGGGGCGCTGCCGGTGACCGTCGCGAGGTCATCGGTGACATATGACCGTACGCGGTCCAGTTGCACACGTGAGATGAGCGGCCCCATCTGCGTGTTCTCGTCCGCGGGGTCGCCGACGACGACCGACTTCAGAGCGGGGGCGAGCCGGTCCAGGAAGTCGTCGTACACCGAACGCTGGACGAGGATGCGGGTGCGGGCGCAGCAGTCCTGGCCGCTGTTGTCCAGGAAGGACATGGGTGCCGCGGCCGCGGCGGCCTCGATGTCGGCGTCGGCGAAGACGATGTTGGGGCTCTTGCCGCCGAGTTCGAGGGTCACGCGCTTCACCTGGTCGGCGCAGAGCGACATGATCCGCTTGCCGATCCGGGTGGAGCCGGTGAAGACGATCTTCGCGACGCCGGGGTGGCGGACGAGTGCGTCGCCCGCGAGGTCGCCGCGGCCGGGGAGCACCTGGAAGAGATGCTCGGGAAGGCCCGCCTCCAGGGCGAGTTCGGCGAGGCGCAGGGCGGTCAACGGAGTGGTCTCGGCGGGCTTGAGGATGACCGCGTTGCCGGCGGCGAGCGCGGGGGCGGTGCCCCAGGCGGCGATCGGCATGGGGAAGTTCCACGGCGCGATGACGCCGACGACACCGAGCGGTTCGAGGATCGTGAGGTCGATGCCGCCGGGTACGGGGATCTGCCGGCCGGTGAGGCGTTCCACTCCCCCGGCCGCGTAGTCCAGCAGATCGCGGACGTTCCCGGCCTCCCAGCGGGCGTTGCCGATGGTGTGGCCGGCCTCGCGGACCTCCAGCCGCGCCAGTTCCTCGATGTGGTCGTCCACGACGGCGGCGAAGCGGCGCAGCAGCCGGGCCCGGTCGGCGGGGGCGGCGGCCGCCCAGCCGCGCTGGGCCCGGGCGGCTCGCGCCACGGCCGCGTCGACGTGGTGGGCGAGGGCGCCGGGGACGGTGGCGATGACTTCCTCGGTGGCCGGGTTCAGCACATCGAGTTCGTACGGTTGCGACAAGTGGTGCCTCACATGCGTTCGAAGGAGCGGCGGAGCTCCCAGTCGGTCACCGCGGCGTCGAAGGCTTCGAGCTCGACCCGCGCCATGTTGCGGTAGTGGGCGACGACTTCGTCCCCGAAGGCGGCCTTGGCGATGGGGCTGTTCTCCCACAGCTCGGCGGCCTCGCGGAGGGTGGTCGGGACGTGCGCGTAGCCGGCGGTGTAGGCGTTGCCGGTGCAGACCTCGGGCAGCTCCAGCTTCTGTTCGATGCCGTACAGCCCGGCCGCGACCAGTCCGGCGACGGCGAGGTGCGGGTTGACGTCGCCGCCGGGCAGCCGGTTCTCGAAACGCATCGAGCGGCCGTGGCCGACGACGCGCAGCGCACAGGTGCGGTTGTCGTGGCCCCAGGCTACGGCGGTGGGGGCGAACGAGCCGGGCTGGAAGCGCTTGTACGAGTTGATGTTCGGCGCGTAGAGCAGCGAGAAGTCACGCAGTGCGGCGAGCTGTCCGGCGAGGAAGTACCGCATGACCGGTGACATTCCGTGCTCGTCGTCCCCGTCACCCGCCATGACGTTGCGGCCGTCGGCGTCGGCGAGCGAGAGATGGATGTGGCAGGAGTTGCCCTCGCGCTCGTTGTACTTGGCCATGAAGGTGAGCGAGACGCCCTCCTGGGCGGCGATCTCCTTGGCGCCGGTCTTGTAGACGGCGTGCTGGTCGCAGGTGACGAGGGCCTCGTCGTAGCGGAACGCGATCTCGTGCTGGCCGGGGTTGCACTCGCCCTTGGCGGACTCGACGGTCAGTCCGGCCGCGGCCATCTCGTTGCGGATACGGCGCAGCAGCGGCTCGATCCGGCCGGTGCCGAGCACCGAGTAGTCGATGTTGTACTGGTTGGCCGGTGTGAGGCCCCGGTAGTCGCGGTCCCAGGCCTGCTCGTAGGTGTCCTTGAAGACGATGAACTCGAGCTCGGTGCCGACCCGTACCGAGTACCCGTGCTCCGCGAGGCGCTCCAGCTGGCGGCGGAGGATCTGGCGGGGCGCGGCGACGACGGGGCCGCCGTCGTTCCAGGCGAGGTCGGCGATGAGCATCGCCGTGCCCTCGTTCCAGGGGACGCGGCGCAGGGTGTCCAGGTCGGGGTGCATGGCGAAGTCGCCGTAGCCGCGGTCCCAGGAGGACATCTCGTAGCCGTCCACCGTGTTCATCTCGGTGTCGACGGCGAGGAGGTAGTTGCAGCCCTCGGTGCCGTGCTCCAGGACCTCGTCGAGGAAGAACGGCGCGGCGAACCGCTTCCCCTGGAGCCGCCCCTGCATGTCGGGGAAGGCCAGGACTACGGTGTCGATCTCACCGCTCGCGACGAGGACTCTGAGGTCCTCGACGGTCAGCGGGGGTTTACGGTCTGCCACGGGATGTGCCTCCTAAGGTCAGCCGGGAAGCCATAAGGTATTGCGGAAGACCATTGCTTGGGAAGGGGGAACCGCAACGTGGCGACGATGAGGGAGCCCGATGACCGGCTCACGTCCGTGCTGCGGCCGGTGCGCGGGGGCAACGGTTTCGAGGAGGCGCTGGAGCAGATCCTCCAGGTCGTACGGCTCGGCCTGGTGCCCGGCGGTGAGCGACTGCCCGCCGAGCGCGAGCTGGCCGACCGGATGGGCATCAGCCGGGTGACGCTGCGCGAGGTGCTGAAGGTCCTGCAGGAGGAGGGCCTCGTGGAGAGCCGGCGCGGGCGCTACGGCGGAACGTTCGTCCTGCCCCGCGCCCGGACCGAGGGCGAGGACGAGCTGCGCCGCCGGATCGCGACGGTCGACGTCGAGGACACCCTGCGCTTCCGTGAGGTGCTGGAGGTCGGGGCGGCCGGGCTGTGCGCCGCGCACGGCCTCGGCGAGGACGGGGCCGCGCGGCTGCGTACGGCACTGGCCGCGACGCATGACGCACCCCTCGACGACTACCGGCGCTGCGACACCCTGCTGCACCTCACGCTCGCCGAGTTGTCCGGCTCCCCCACTCTGACCACGCAGTACGCGGCGGTACGGGCGACGGTGAACGATCTGCTGGACTGCATCCCGCTGCTCGTACGCAATCTGGAGCACTCACAGCAGCAGCACGTCGCGCTGGTGGAGGCGGTGCTGGAGGGTGACGCGGACGGGGCGCGGGAGATGATGCGCGAGCACTGCGCGGGCACCGCGGCGCTGCTGCGCGGCTTCCTCACGTGACCCGCACCCCACCCCCGCCACCGCGGGTACGCCACCGGCGCGGCCCATGGGCGTAACCCGAAAGTAACGCACAGGTCTTGCGTTACCCCCCGCCCCAGCGCAAAGGTATGGCTCCATTCCATTGGGCCCGACGCGGGAGCTCTGCCATGACGCTGGAAGACACCACCGGGAGCACGACACCACCACCATCGGACGACTATCTGGAGCGCCGGACCCTGCGGCGCGGCAGCGCGGGCTGGCTGCTGCTCACCGGGCTCGGCGTCGCCTACGTCGTCTCCGGCGACTTCTCCGGCTGGAACATCGGCCTGTCCAAGGGCGGTTTCGGCGGTCTCGCCGCGGCCACCGTGCTCATGGGCCTGATGTACGCCTGTCTCGTCTTCGCACTCGCCGAGCTCTCCGCGATCCTGCCGACGGCCGGCGGCGGCTACGGCTTCGCGCGCCGCGCCCTCGGCCCCTGGGGCGGCTTCCTCACCGGTACGGCGATCCTCATCGAGTACATCCTCGCTCCCGCCGCGATCTCCATCTTCATCGGCGACTACGTCGAGTCGCTCGGACTGTTCGGACTGGAGTCGGCCTGGCCGGTCTACCTCGCCTGCTTCGCGATCTTCATAGGCATCCATCTGTGGGGTGTGGGCGAGGCGCTGCGCTTCAGCCTCGTCGTCACCGCGATCGCGGTCGCCGCGCTGCTGATCTTCGCGCTGGGCGCGTTCACCGACTTCCAGGTGAGCGGGCTCGACGACATCCCGGTCGACAAGGACGCCGTGGGCTCCAGCTCCTGGCTGCCGTTCGGTCTGCTGGGCATCTGGGCGGCGTTCCCGTTCGGCATGTGGTTCTTCCTCGGCGTGGAGGGCGTGCCGCTCGCCGCGGAGGAGGCCAAGGACCCGGTCCGGTCCATGCCCCGGGCGCTCGCCATCTCGATGGGCATCCTGGTGCTGCTCGCCGCGCTGACGTTCTTCGCCGCCACCGGCGCGCGCGGCTCCGCCGCCATCCAGGACGCCGGAAACCCGCTGGTGGTGGCGTTGCAGGGGGACGGCGACCCGACCGCGCTGAGCCGCTTCGTCAACTACGCCGGACTCGCGGGCCTGGTCGCCTCGTTCTTCTCGCTCATCTACGCCGGGTCGCGGCAGCTGTTCGCCCTTTCCCGGGCCGGGTACCTGCCCCGCTTCCTGTCGCTGACGAGCCGCCGCAAGTCGCCGTACCTGGGGCTGCTGATCCCCGGCGCGATCGGCTTCGCGCTGGCGGCCGGCACCGGGGACGGGGCGCGGATGCTGAACATCGCCGTGTTCGGCGCGACCATCAGCTACGCGCTGATGGCGCTGTCCCACATCGTGCTGCGGCGCCGCGAGCCGGAGCTGCCCCGCCCGTACCGCACCCCCGGTGGTGTGCTGACCTCGTCCGTCGCGTTCGTCCTCGCGCTGTCCGCGCTGGTGGCGACGTTCCTGGTGGACAAGGACGCGGCCGTGATCGCGCTGGTCGTGTACGGCGTCGCCCTCGCGTACTTCGCCTTCTACAGTCGGCACCATCTCGTGGCCCGTGCGCCGGAGGAGGAGTTCGCGGCGCTCGCCGCGGCCGAGGCCGAACTCAAGTGACCGTGACCGGAGGTATCAGGTGAGCCAGCCGCTCATCGGCGTCAGCACCTATCTGAACGAGGCTTCGTGGGGCGTGTGGCGGCTGCCCGCCGCCCTGCTGCCCGCCGGGTATCCGCGCCTCGTCCAGTCGGCAGGGGGGATGGCCGCGATGCTCCCGCCGGACGACCCCGGGCGGGCCGCGTCCGTGGTGGCCCGGCTCGACGGGCTCGTCGTCGCCGGCGGCCCCGATGTCGAGCCCGTACGGTACGGGGCCGAGCCCGACCCGCGGACCGGACCGCCGGCGCGGGAGCGGGACGCCTGGGAACTGGCCCTCATCGACGCGGCGCTGGCGGACGGCACCCCGCTGCTCGGGATCTGCCGCGGCATGCAGTTGCTGAACGTGGCCCTCGGCGGCACGCTCGTGCAGCACCTCGACGGGCATGTGGAGGCGACCGGCGTCTTCGGGCGGCATCCCGTGACGCCGGTCGAGGGCACTCGGTACGCCTCGCTGGTGCCCGAGGAGTCCGCCGTACCGACGTACCACCACCAGTCGGTGGACCGCCTCGGGGACGGGCTCGTCGTCTCGGCGCACGCGCAGGACGGCACGGTGGAGGCCGTGGAACTGCCGGACCCGGCCTGGGTCCTGGGCGTCCAGTGGCACCCGGAGATGGGCGAGGACACCCGCGTCATGGCCGGGCTGGTACGCGCCGCGTCATGAGCCGCGCTCCCGGTCCTCCCCGTCGCCGATGACCACTGTGGGGAGGGCCGGGTTTCCTGGACGCCGCCATGGGCACCGTGCCGGGCGCGTCGCCTGCCGTCGCCACGCCGGGCCGGAGGGCCGCCGGGACAAAGGCGCGGACGTGGCACGCAGGGGGTACGTCACGCTGCCGCCGCGCCACCGGCTCACCCCGAGGAGCGCGTCAGCGACAGCAGATCCCGGGCCGGGCCCGTGGGCCGGTGCCCCTGGCGCCAGACCGCGCGGAGATCGCGGCGCAGCCGCACCCCCTCGACCGGGATGCGGACCAGCCGGCGCGAGGCCAGCTCCTCGGTGACCGCGAGTTCGCTGAGGACCGCGGGACCGGCGCCGCTGACGGCGGCCGCCTTCACCGCGGTGGTGGAGGCGAGTTCGAGCAGCGGCTCGGCGAGGCCCCCGTACTCCGCGAGCGCCGAGTCGAGGACCTGACGGGTGCCCGAGCCGCGCTCGCGCAGCACCAGGGAGGTCGCCGCCAGCTTCTCCGGCGACACCGGGGAGCGTCGCCGCGCCCAGTCATGACCCGGCGCGGCGACGACGATCAGCCGGTCGTGGCCGATGACCGTGCCGTCGAGCCCCTCGGGGACGGCGAGTCCCTCCACGAAGCCGAGGTCGGCGTCGTCGCGCAGCAGCCGCTCGGCGACCGCGGCCGAATTGCCCGCGAGCAGCGAGACCGCGGTGCCGGGGCGCCCCTGGCGCAGCGCGATGAGCCAGCCGGGCAGCAGATACTCCGCGATGGTCATGCTGGCGGCCACCCGCAGCCGTGAGTCGCGCCGGTCGCGCAGGGCCTGTGCGCCCGCGTCGAACGCCTCGGCCGCCTCCACGATCCGCCCCGCCCAGTCGGTGACCAGCGCGCCCGCGTCGGTGAGCCGGGAGCCCCGGGGCGAGCGGTCCACGAGCGCGACGCCGAGCTGCCGCTCCATGGACCGGATGCGGCTGCTCGCCGCGGGCTGGGTGATGCCGAGCTCCCGGGCGGCCCGGCCCAGGCTGCCGTGCCGGGCCACGGCGAGCAGCAGCTCCAGCGCGGCGAGATCGGGCACCCGGTGGGCGATCGGCCCGCGTTGCTCTTCGCTCATAAAGCAAGCTTATGGGCTCATAGGAATGAGATCCCTGGTGGGAGTACTTTCCGGGGCGGACAGTGGCCTCATGGTCACCGTCGCCCAGCCCCGTACCACCGCAGCCGTGCCGCCGCGCTCACTCCGGAATCTCGGACCGAACTGGTACGCGGCCGTCATGGGCACGGCCATCGTCGCGAACGCGGGCGCCGCGCTGCCCGTGCGGCTGCCGGGACTCCGGGACGCGTACGAGGCCGTGTGGGTGCTGTCCGCGCTGATGCTGGCGGCGCTGCTGGTGGCCCGCGCCGGGCACTGGCTCCACCATCGCGACCGCGCCCGCGCCGATCTCCTGGACCCGGCGGTCGCCCCCTTCTACGGCTGTCTGTCGATGGCGCTGCTCGCGGTCGGCATCGGCACGTTCTCGGTCGGCCCCGGCGTGATCGGCGAGCGGGACGCGGTGGTGGCCGGCGCGGCGCTGTTCGGCGCCGGCACGCTCGTCGGGCTGGTCGTCGCGGTGGCGATCCCGTATCTGATGATCACGCGTCACAGGGTCGCCCCGGGCGGCGCCTCCCCGGTGTGGCTGCTGCCGGTGGTGGCCCCGATGGTGGCGGCGACGCTGGGTCCGCGACTGGTGCCGCACCTGCCCGCCGGGCAGTGGCGCGAGGCGCTGCTGCTGGGCTGCTACGCCCTGTTCGGGCTGAGCCTGCTGGCGGTGCTGCTGATGCTGCCGCTGGTGTTCGCACGGCTCGTGCACCACGGTCCGCTGCCGCTCGCCCTGACGCCGTCGCTGTTCCTGGTCCTCGGCCCGCTCGGCCAGTCGACGACCGCGGTGAACAGCCTGGCGGACGTGGCGCCGTCCGCGATCGGGTCGCCGTACGCGGCCGGGCTCGGGGCCTTCGCGGTGGTGTACGGGGTACCGGTGATGGGCTTCGCGCTGCTGTGGCTGGCGCTGGCCGGGGCCATGGTGCTGCGAGCGGTCCGCCGGGGCATGCCGTTCGCGATGACGTGGTGGTCGTTCACCTTCCCCGTCGGCACCTGCGTCACCGGTGCCGCGAGCCTCGCCGCCCACACCGGTCTGGCCGCCCTGGAGTGGGCGGCGGTCGCGCTGTATGTGTTCCTGCTGGCGGCGTGGGCGGTGACGGGGGCCCGGACGCTGCGGGGGCTGGTCAGCGGAGCGCTGCTCGCAGCTCCGTCGGCGCCGCTGCCAGCGACGGCCCGTACCAGGTGAGCATGCGCCCGTCGACGAGCGCGGCGGGCAGTGCGGGGAACGCCTCGGGGCCGTCGTCCGCGGTGAAGCGGTAGGGCTCGTCGGGCAGGACGACGAGATCGGCGCCGGCCGCGTTCAGCTCGTCGATCGGGATGCGCGGATAGCGTTCGGGGTGGCCTGCGTAGACGTTGTCGACACCGAGGCGGGCCAGCAGGTCGCCGGCGAACGTGTCACGGCCGAGGACCATCCAGGGCCGCCGCCAGACGGGCACCACGGCGCGCCGCGGCTCGGCCGGCTCGACCGCGGCCCAGGCGGCCTCGGCGTCGTCGAGCCAGCGCGGCCTGGGCACACCGCAGGCCCGCAGGACCCGTTCCAGCTCGGTGAAGGCCTGCGGCAGGGTCCGTACCTCGGTGACGAGGACTTCGAGGCCGGCGGCGCGCAGCGCGTCGAGGTCGGGGGCCCGGTTCTCCTCCTCGTTGGCGACGACGAGGTCCGGCCGGAGTGCGACGATCGCCTCCACGTCGGGGTTCTTGGTGCCGCCGATCCTGATCGCACCGGTGTCGGCGGGCCGGCTGCACCAGTCGGTGACCCCGGCCAGCAGCCCGGGGGCACTGACGGCGACGGCCTCGGTGAGCGAGGGCACCAGCGAGACGACGCGAGTCACAGCCCGGTGGCCTCGATGTGGTCGGCGACGGCGACGACGACGAGACGCGTGCCGGGCCGGGTGGCACGCCACCGGTGGAGCACCCCGCCGGAGAGGAACAGGCTGTCGCCCTTCTCCAGCCGGTACGCCCGGCCCTCGGCCTCGACCTCCACGGCGCCGTCCACGAGGTACATCAGCTCGTCGTTGCGGTGCTGGCACTCTCCTCCGGCGTCCTGCTCGCCGGTCAACTCCACGCCGTGGAGCTGGTGGTGGCCGCGCACCAGGTGGCGCACGCCCGGTCCGGCGGCGAGGGTGTCCTCGTCCGCGCGGACGACGTCGACGACCCGGGCGGAGTCCGCGGCGGCCAGCAGCTCGGCACCGGTGGTCTCCAGGGCCTCGGCGACACGCTGGAGCGAGCGCATGCTGGGGCGCGCCCGCTCGTTCTCGATCTGGCTGAGGAAGGGCACGGAAAGGCCGCTGCGCTCCGCGACGGCGGCGAGCGTCAGATCCAGGGCCCTGCGCCGTCGACGGACGGCGGAGCCGACGCGGAGTGTTTCCTTGTCTCCCATGACCTGATGTCCCTCCCTCCACTCTGTACCTTACGCACGTTCCCGGCACGGCAACCCACTGTTGTCACTGGAGTAACGACAAGGGCCCTGCCACGGAGTGTGACAGGGCCCTCACCGGTGGGGGGATTCATGTGGTCTACTGCGGTGCCAGCCGGTCCACGATGCCGGGGTTCTTCGCCATCCAGGCCTTGACGGCCTCTTCCTCGTGGCCGGTGCCGCGCTTCTGGATCTCGTTCTCCAGACCGGCGAGCTGCTGCTCGCTCAGACGGAAGTCCTTGAGCCACTTCGTGAGCTGCGGGTACTGCTCCGGGAACGCCTTGCTCGCGACGGTGTGGATGCGGTCGCCCTCACCGAAGAGCTTCTTCGGGTCCTTCAGCTTGGTCAGCCCGTACTCGCTGTAGGCCCAGTGCGGGGTCCACAGCATGACCGCGATCGGCTCCTTCTTCGCGTACGCCCGCTTCAGCTCGGCGAGCATGCCGGGCGTGGAACTGTCGACGACCTCGAACTCCTTGTCCAGCCCGTAGCCGGGCAGGACGTCGTTCTTCAGGATGTTCATGGTCTCGGTGCCGGGCTCGATGCCGACGACGCGGCCCTTGAACTCGCCGCTGCGGCCCTTGAGGTCCTCCAGCGAGTCCACGCCCTCGACGTACGAGGGGACCGCGATCTCCAGGGACGTCGGCCCGTACCAGGAACCGATGTCGGTGAGCTTGTCACCGTACTTGTCCCAGTACTTCTTCTGGGTGCTCGGCAGCCAGCCGTCGAACTGGACGTCGATCTGCCCGCGGGACAGCGCCGTGTACATGGGGCCGACCTCGAACTGCTTGAGGTTCATCGTGTACCCGCGCTCCTCGAGGACCGCCTTCCACAGATAGGTGGCGGCGATGTCCTCCTCCCACGGGAACCAGGCGACGTTCAGGGCGCGCTCGCGCTCGTCCTCGCCTCCTTTGGCCGGCTTGCCGGCCTTGGCGACCGGGGTCCACTTGTCGGCGAGGCCCGGGTTCTCCTCGAGCCACGCGCGGACGGCGTCCTGCTCCTTGCCCTTGCCGGTCTCCTGGATCTTCGCCTCGAGACCGGTGAGCTGCTCCTCCGTCATCTTGAAGCTCTTCAGCCACTTGCCGACCTGCGGGTTCTCCTCGGAGAACCCCTTGCGGGCCAGGGTGTGGATGCCGTCGCCCTTGCCCCAGGTGCCCTTCGGGTCCTTGAGCTTCTTCAGGTCGTACGCGCTGTACGCCCAGTGCGGCGACCACAGGGTGGTGACGATGGGCTCCTTCTTGTCGTACGCCCGCTTCAGCTCGGCGAGCATGCCGGGCGTGGAGCCGTCGACGACCTCGAACTCGCCCTCCAGGCCGTACTCCTTGAGGACCTTGTCCTTGAGGATGCCCATCATTCCGGCGCTCGGCTCGATGCCGACGATGCGGCCCTTGAACCGGTCCGCCTTGCCCTTGAGGTCGTCGAGGGAGTCGACGCCCTTCACGTACGAGGGCACGGACAGCTCCAGGGAGGTGGGGCCGTACCAGGAGCCCATGTCCTCCAGCTTGTCCTGGTACTTGTCCCAGTACTGGGCGTGGGTGACGGGCAGCCAGGAGTCGGTCTGGAAGTCGATCTGACCGCCGGCGAGACCGGTGTAGAGCGAACCGGCCTCCAGCTGCTTGGCGTCGACCTCGAAGCCGCGCTGCTCCAGCATCTCCTTCCAGAGGAAGGTGGAGGCGATGCCCTCGTCCCACGGGATGTAGCCGAGGGAGACCTTCTTGCCCTGGCCCACGTTCGTGGCGTCGGAGGCGTCGGCGGACTTGGGGCCGCCGAAGAGGCCCATGCCGCCCGCGACGAGCGCGAGGATGACGACGCCCACGACGGCGACGACGGGCTGGGGGCGGTGGTTCCAGATCTTCAGGCCACCGGTCAGGGCCTTCGCCCTGGCGAGGGCCCGACGGCCGAGCGGCGAGACCTGGCGGCCCAGCGCACCGGTCATCCGGTCCAGGTACATGGCGAGGATGACGATGGAGATACCGGCCTCGAAGCCGAGGCCGATGTCGACATTGCCGATGGCGCGGTAGACGGCGCCGCCGAGACCGCCGCCGCCGACCATTCCGGCGATGACCACCATGGACAGGCCCAGCATGATCACCTGGTTGATGCCGGCCATGATCGTGGGCAGGGCGAGTGGCAGCTGCACCCGGACCAGCGTGTTGCGCGGCGTCGTGCCGAACGCCTCGGCGGCCTCCACCAGCTCCTTGTCGACCTGGCGGATACCGAGTTCGGTCATCCGCACGCCGGGCGGCAGGGCGAAGACGATGGTGGCGATGATGCCGGGCACCACGCCGACGCCGAAGAAGATGATGCCGGGGATCAGATAGACCATGGCGGGCATGGTCTGCATGAAGTCCAGGACCGGCCGGGTCACGGCGCTGACGGTCTTGGAACGGGACGCCCAGATGCCGAGCGGGATCGCGATCACCAGCGTGACGATCGTGGCGACGAGTACCAGCGAGAGGGTCGACATGGCGTCGTCCCACAGCTCGACGGAGTCGATCAGGGCGAAGCCGGCGAACGCGAGTCCGCCGGCGAGGAGTCCGCGCAGCCACCAGGCCACGACCGCGAGGATGCCCGCGAAGAGCAGCGGCTCCGGCGCGGACAGCACCGCGTCGATGCCGTCGTACATCCCGGTGACGACGGAGCTGATGGCGTCGAACAGCCAGGACAGATGGGACTGGAGCCAGTCGACACCGCTGTCGACCCAGTCGCCCAGGTGCAGCCTAGGCACTGGCGCTCACCTGCTTCGGCAGCCGGCGGACCGGGTTGTCGCAGGGCACGGGTTCGCCCGCCTCGTCACCGACGAAGCCGATCAGCCGGGACTGCGGTACGACACCGACGACCTCGCCCTCGGCGTTCCTCACCGCCACGGGGTGCGGGACGCGCGCGCTGACGGCGCACAGGTCCGCGACGAGGGTGTCGGTGGTGACGCTCTCACAGCCGCAGTCCGCCGCCTCGGGGCGCTGCGGATCGGTCATCACGGCGGCGGCCGTCAGCACCCGGGAGCGGTCCACGTCCTGGATGAACGAGGTCACGTAGTCGTTGGCGGGACGGACCAGGATGTCCTCGGCGGTGCCGAACTGCACGATCCGGCCGTCGCGCATCACCGCGATGCGGTCCCCGAGGCGCATGGCCTCGTTGAGGTCGTGCGTGATGAAGACGATCGTCTTCTTCAGCCGCTTCTGCAGTTCGAGCAGCTGGTCCTGCATGTCGCGTCGGATCAGCGGGTCGAGGGCGCTGAAGGACTCGTCCATCAGCAGCAGGTCGGCGTCGGTGGCGAGCGCACGGGCGAGGCCGACACGCTGCTGCATACCGCCCGAGAGCTCGTCCGGCCAGGACTTCTCCCAGCCGCCCAGGCCGGCCAGCTCCAGGGCCTCGGCGGCCCGGCGCTCACGCTCGGCGCGCGCGACACCCTGGACCTCCAGGCCGTAGCCGGCGTTCTCCAGGACGCTGCGGTGGGGGAACAGCGCGAAGTGCTGGAACACCATGCTGATCTTGGTGGAGCGTACGGTGCGCAGCTCGCGCGCACTGAGGGCGGTCAGGTCCTGGCCGTCGAAGAGGACGCGTCCGGCGGTCGGCTCCAGCAGCCCGTTGAGCATCCGCAGCAGCGTGGACTTTCCGGATCCCGAAAGACCCATGACGACGAAGATCTGACCCGGTTCGACCGCGAACGAGGCGTCGATCACCGCTGCAGTCGTTCCGTCGGCGCGGAGCTCGTCGCGGTCGGCGCCGCTTTCGAGCCTGCCTACCGCCTCATCGGGTCGTCGGCCGAACACCTTGTACAAGTGCTCGGCTTGCAGCCTGGACACATACACCTCACGCGTTGAACCGAAAAACGGCCCGCATCCCCCGCCGGCGGGCCGTGGAGCGGGCGGGTTCGGCCCGCTTCCCCGGGGTCGCATCGGTTGAAGGCGCAACGGGGTCCGCTCCGGCGACGCGCCTGCCCCGGCGCTACGGGGCCAAACGCGAGAGTGATCCAGTTCACGCGGGCGACACCGGGCGGCCACGAAGGCACCGTCCGCGTGGCCGGGCCCGGTGTCGGTGGGCCGGGCCCGGTGTCGGTGGGCCGGGCCGGGTGGCGGTGAGGCCGGGCCCGGTGTCGGTGGGGTGCGGCATCATTCGGACTGTGACGCGACGCCTGATGCTCCTCGACACCGCTTCCCTCTACTTCCGTGCGTACTACGGGGTCCCGGACTCCGTGCGCGCGCCCGACGGCACTCCGGTCAACGCGGTGCGCGGGCTGCTCGAATTCATCACCCGGCTGGTCCAGGACCATCACCCGGACGACCTGGTGGCCTGCATGGACGCGGACTGGCGGCCGCACTGGCGGGTGGAGCTGATCCCTTCGTACAAGGCGCACCGGGTGGCGGAGGAGACCGAGACGGGCCCGGACGAGGAGGAGATCCCGGACACGCTGTCGCCGCAGGTCCCGGTCATCGAGGACGTGCTGGACGCGTTCGGCATCGCCCGCGTCGGTGTCGCGGGGTACGAGGCGGACGACATCATCGGCACCCTCACCGGCCGCGCACCGGGCCCGGTCGACATCGTCACCGGCGACCGCGACCTGTACCAGCTGGTGGACGACGCCCGGGGGATCCGGGTGCTCTATCCGCTCAAGGGCGTCGGTCTGATGCAGACCACGGACGAGGCGGTGCTGCGCGAGAAGTACGGCGTGGACGGCCCGGGGTACGCGGATCTGGCCCTGCTGCGCGGAGACCCGAGCGACGGGCTCCCGGGGGTCCCGGGCATCGGCGAGAAGACGGCGGCGAAGCTGCTGGCCACGTACGGGGACCTGGCCGGGATCATGGCCGCCGTGGACGACCCGGGCTCGAAGCTCACTCCGTCGCAGCGCAAGCGGCTGGACGAGTCGCGCGCCTATGTGGCGGTCGCGCCGAAGGTGGTGCGGGTCGCCGGCGACGTGGCGGTGCCCGCCTTCGACCCGGCGCTGCCGAAGGAGCCGCGGGACCCGGCCCGGCTGGAGGAGCTGGCTCTGCGCTGGGGCCTCGGACGGGCCGTGTCCCGGCTGCGGACGGAGCTGGCGGCCGCGAGTTCCACCGACTGAGGTGTTAACTTAGGCAAGCCTAAGCATCTACAGTCAGCAGGGGAGACCGCCGTGGCAGAGACACCCGCACGAAAGGCACCGCAGGTCCACGAGGCGCGGGTCCTGCGTACGGAACGGATCACGCCGCACATGGTGCGTCTCGTGCTGGGCGGCGAAGGGCTGGCGTCCTTCGGCACGGACGGGTTCACCGACCACTACGTGAAGGTCGTCTTTCCGGTGCCGGGAGTGACGTACCCCGAGCCGTTCGACATGACCCGGATCCGTGAGGAGCTCCCTCGCGACCAGTGGCCCAGCAACCGCACGTACACGGTGCGTTCGTGGGACCCGGTCCACCGCGAGCTGGTGATCGACTTCGTGGTCCACGGCGACGAGGGACTCGCGGGCCCGTGGGCGGCCCGCGTCCGGCCCGGCGAGACCGTACGACTGCTCGGTCCCGGCGGCGGTTACGCGCCGGACCCGGCGGCGGACTGGCATCTGCTGGCGGGCGACGAGAGCGCTCTCCCGGCGATCGCGGCGGCACTGGAGCAGATGCCGGTGGGCGCGGTGGTCCACGCCTTCGTGGAGATCTCCGGGCCCGAGGAGGAGCAGAAGATCACGACCCCGGACGGAGTCACGGTCACCTGGCTCCACCGTGGTGCCCGCCCCTGCGGCGAACCGCTGATCGCGGCGGTGCGCGAGCTGGAGTTCCCCGCGGGCGACGTGCACGCGTTCGTCCACGGCGAGGCGGGAGCGGTGAAGGAACTGCGCCGGTACCTCCGCCTGGAGCGGGGCATTCCGCTGACGCGGCTCTCCATCTCGGGCTACTGGCGCCTCGGCAAGTCGGACGAGGCCTGGCGCGCGATCAAGCGCGAGTGGAACGCGGAGGTGGAGCGGGAGCAGGAGGGGTGACCGCCCCGGCCTGAGGGCTCTGCACGTGAGGGCTGCCCGCCCTCGGCGGTACGTGAGGGCTGCCCGTCCTCGGCGGTAGGTGAGGGCTGCCCGTGCCCGGGCTCCCTCGACTGCCTGTGGCCCCCTGTTTCCCCTCCGGCGTGCCCTCCCCCACGGCCCCTTTCCCGCCCCGCATGCCGTCGCCGCGCGCGCCGAGCCGCCGACGCGAGAAACACGCAGGTAAAAACTTTCGCCGGACAGCAGTCAGGACGCGCTTCCGTTCCGTATATGGAAGGTGAGTGCGGGCGAGGGGAGAGCGGTGAAGGAAGCGATACGCATCACAGGGGCACCACCTGCGGGGCCGGGACTCGACGAGTTGCTCGTCCGGGTGGCGCGCGGCGACCAGGCGGCGTTCTCCCGGGTGTACGACGCGGTCTCGGGTCCCGTACTCGGCGTCGTACGCGGCGTGTTGCGCGATCCGGCGCAGTCCGAGGAGGTCACCCAGGAGGTGCTCGTCGAGCTGTGGCGCACCGCCGCGCGCTATCAGCCCTCCCGTGGCTCCGCGCTGACCTGGACCCTCACCCTCGCCCACCGTCGCGCCGTGGACCGGGTACGCTCCGCCCAGGCCGCGGTGGAGCGCGAGCAGAAGGCCGCGCGGCTCGGCGGGACGCCGGCGTTCGACGATGTCGTCGAGCAGGTCGCGGCCCGGCTCGAACGGGAGCAGGTACGGCGCTGTCTGCGCACGCTGACCGAGCTCCAGCGCCAGTCGGTGACCCTCGCCTACTACCGCGGGCTCGCCTACCGCGAGGTGGCGGAACTGCTGTCGGTGCCGCTGGGCACCGTGAAGACCCGTATGCGCGACGGACTGATCCGTCTGCGCGACTGCCTGGGGGTGAACGCATGAGCGCAGCGGCGAAGGGCGCGGGGCGGGATGCCGAGCTGCACACGCTCACCGGCGCGTACGCCCTGAACGCGCTCGGCGACCGGGAACGCGCACGCTTCGAGCGGCACCTGGACGCGTGCCCGGCCTGCGAGCAGGAGGTACGGGAACTCGGCGCCACCGCGGCACGACTGGGCCTCGCCGTCGCCGATCCCCCGGTGCCCGCGATGAAGTCCCAGGTGCTGGCGCGGATCGCGACGGTGCGCCAGGAGCCCCCGACGATCGCCGGTCCGGACACGACCGGGGGGTACGGACATGTCCGCACCCCCGTCCGCAGGGCCCGCCCGGCGGGCCGCCGCAGGTTCCCCCGCTTCGTCCTCGCCGCCTGCCTCGCGGCGGTCGCCGGGCTCGGGGGCGTCGCGTTCTGGCAGCAGCGCGCCGCCGAGGACGCCGCCGCCGAGGCACGGAAGGCGACCACCCTGGCGCAGCAGCGCACCGAGGCGCTCGCCGACGTGCTCACCGCGCCCGACGTCCGCACCACGAGCACCTCGCTCGGCGACGGAGCGACCGGCACGGTGGCCGTCTCCCGCGACCGCAACCAGGCCGTCTTCCTGGCCTCCGGACTGCCGGAACCGGGCAGCGGCAAGGTCTACCAACTCTGGTTCGCCGACGACGGCACCATGCGCCCGGCCGGGCTGCTGGAGTCCTCCGGCGCGCCGGAGGCACTGCTCATGGACGGCCCGGTGGACGGGGCGACGGGCATGGGCATCACCGTCGAGCCGGCGGGCGGCTCGACGAAACCGACCACCACACCGCTGGGGCTGCTGAACTTCCCGGCGGTGTAGGGCCCCGGCGCGGTGACGGGAAGAGTCCGCCGAGGGCTCGCGGCGTCCGGCGCGGTGCATCGCAAGGCGGCGGATCGCCCTCGCACTCGGCCGCACTCGGCTCACTCGGGCGGCCCCGACAGTGCCGCGAGGTGCCGCGACGTGCCGTGCATGGCGTCGCGAGCCGCTGAACTCCCGGTCACGGCAAGGCGCTCGGTACCGGCCGTTCGCTGTACGCGAGGTGAGGAGCGGGGCCGTGAGCACTTCGGCCCCGCTCCGACACGGCCTTGTCATGCGGTGGAAACGGCACGTCCCTAATTTCTGTCGCTCGACAGAATCAGCGACAGGGGCTGCCATGACCGCCACCGCACCCAGCGAGTCCACTGACGTCCGGCCCGGCCCCACGGGTCCGGGCGGCGCCGACGAGGAAGCGCTCGCCGACTTCGGCTACCCGCAGGAACTGCGCCGCCGCATGGGCCGTTACGCGTCCTTCGCGGCCGGCTTCTCCTTCATCTCCGTACTGACGACCGTCTTCCAGTTCTTCGCGCTCGGCTACTCCTTCGGCGGGCCCGCCTTCTTCTGGACCTGGCCCGTCGTCCTCGCCGGACAGCTCCTCGTCGCCGCCTGCTTCGCCGAACTCGCGGCCCGCTACCCTCTCGCCGGGGCCGTCTACCAATGGTCGACGCGGCTCAGCACTCCCGCCTTCGGCTGGTACGCGGGCTGGCTCATGCTCATCGGCCGTGTCGTCGTGGTCGGCGCGGCGGCCCTCGCCCTGCAGGCCGTACTGCCCGCGATCTGGCCGGGGTTCCAGCTCCTCGGCGGCGACCCGTCCCCGACCTCTCCCAGCGGGGCGGCGAACGCGGCCCTGCTCGGGCTGATCCTCCTCGCCCTCACCACGCTCGTGAACGTGCTCGACAACCGGGTCCTGACAGCCGTCAACACCATCGGTGTCTCCGCCGAGATCATCGGTGTCGCCCTCATCGTGACCCTGCTGCTCACCCACTCCGAGCGCGACCCGGGCATCGTCCTGCACACCGGCGACGCGGGCGGCGCGATCGGTGCGCTGCTGATCGGCTCGTTCACGGCCGCGTACGTCCTCATCGGCTTCGAGAGCGCGGGCGAGATGAGCGAGGAGACGGTCAACCCGCGCCGGACGGCGCCCCGGACGACCCTCTCCGCGCTCAGCACCTCCGGTGTCTGCGGCGGACTGCTCCTGCTCGGCGGCCTGCTCGCGGCCCCCAGCCTGACCGACGGACGACTGGCGACGGAAGGCCTCTCGTACGTCCTCACCAGCACGCTCGGCGACGGCCTCGGCAAGGTCCTCCTCGCCGATGTCGTGATCGCGATCTGCGCCGCGACCCTCGCCATCCAGACCTCGGCGACCCGGATGATGTACGCGATGGCCCGCGATCGCCAACTCCCGCTGTCCCCCGCCCTCTCCAAGGTCCCCGCCCGCACCGGCATGCCCGCCGCGGCGGCCCTCACCGTCGGGCTCCTCGCCGCGCTGCTCCTCCTGCTCAACTTCCTCTCCCCCGAGGCGCTCCTGGCGATCGGCACGACCTGCATCGCCATGGTCTACCTGGCGTACGCGATGGTCACCGGCCCCATGCTCGTACGCCGCCTCCGCGGGCACTGGGGACCCGCGGCCCCGGACGAGCGCGACGAAACGGGCCGCCCGCTCTTCACCCTCGGCCGCTGGGGCCTCCCGGTGAACGTCCTGGCGCTCGCGTACGGCGTCGCCATGACCCTCAACCTCGCCTGGCCCCGGGCCGAGGTGTACGACCCGTCGGGCGGCCACTGGTACTTCCAGTGGTTCACGGTCCTGTTCTTGGGCGTCTCTCTCGCGGCGGGCGCCGCTTACCGTGCGCTGAGGCGCGCATAGGCTCACCCTGTGGACAGGGCTGACAGCGCTGACAGGGCTGACAGGGCGGTCGTCGGTTCGGCGGTGGGCGACGCGCTGGGTGCGCCGTTCGAGTTCGGGCTCGCGGGCGGGTACACGGCCCGCTTCCCGGACGGCGTCGGCGAGATGTGCGGAGGCGGCGGCTGGGATCCCGGGGAGGCCACCGACGACACGCAGATGGCCGTCCTCGTCGGCGAGTCCCTGATCGAACGGGGCGGACTCGACCCCGCGGACATGTTCCAGCGCTTCCGCCGCTGGGCAGCGGGAGACCCGAAGGACATCGGTCTCCAGACCGAGCAGGTCCTCGGCGGCGGCGAGCCGTGGGACCTGGCGGCCGCGCTGCACTTCCAGGTCAACGACCGTGCGGCGGGCAACGGTTCGCTGATGCGGGCGGCCACGTCCGCGGTGTATTTCGCGGGCGAGGGACGTGAGGCCACGATGGCGGCGGCCCGACGGATCGCCGCCCTGACCCACGGCGACCGCGCCGCGTGGGAGGGCACGGCGGTCCTCCACGAGCTGATCCGGGTGGCGCTGGACGGGGGCGATCCGCTCGGCGCGGTGCCGGACGCGCTGGCCGGGGTGCACGGAGACCACCGGGAGCGCTGGGCCAGCGTACTGGCGCCCGGTTGGCACCCGGACGACGCGACCGAGTTCAACGGCGCGGTGTGGCCGTGCCTGGGCTCGGCCTTGTGGGCGCTGCGGACGTCGGCGTCGTTCGAGGAGTCGCTCGGCACCGCGATCGATCTGGGCGGCGACACGGACACGGTCGCGGCGGTCACCGGTGCGCCGGCGGGCGCCGTGCACGGAGCCGCCGCGATCCCGGAGCGGTGGACGCGCGCCCTCCACGTGCCTCTTCCGGGGCACGGCACGCGTGTCCTGCGCACCCAGGACCTCACAGCCCTGGCGACGGCGTTGGCGGCCTAGGTCCAATACCAGTGACTTTGGCGCCCGGCGGAGGCCCCATGGGCGATGTTTCCGCACGTCAGAGCTTCGAGTGGCTCGTTAAGTCACTGGCATTGGGCCTAGGTCGTGTCTGACAAATAGCGCCGTCCGCCCGCAGGGCGGGGCGTGCGGCGTCCGGTGCGTGCAATCGCAAGGCGGTGGGGGTGCCCCCGCCGAAGGCTGGGGGAGATCATCCTCGTACTGGACGTACTTGGATGACTCCGACAACGCAGCGTGGGGGCACCTCCCGTGCCCGAAGGGCTACGGGGGAGTGCGTGCCGGGCGTCGCGCGCCAGGCGGGATTTGTCAGACACGGCCTAGCGGTCCGCGCGGCCGCTCACCCCGTACCGGCGATCCTCAGCGCCGCGTCCGCCGTCGCCGAGGCGAACGAACCGACGGGGCGGTCCGGATCCGATCGGTGGACGAGGATCACGCCTTCGATCAGCCCGAACACCAGGTCCGTGCGGAGCGCCAGCTCGCCCTTGTCGAGGGTGCGTCCCGGTGCCGTGCCGGCCAGGAGCTGCCCGTAGGCGTCCTTCAGGTCGGCCCGTACTCGGTGGAACCCGGCGAATCGCTCCCCCTGGACCTCCGGGAGGAGATAGAGGCCGCCAAGGTTGTGCGGGCCCCGGCACAACAGCTCCACGTCCGAGCGGCACAGCTCCCGCAGCCGCTCCTCCGGCGCGCGCCCGTCGTCCGCGAGGAGCCGGCGGGCGAGCGCGAGGGAGGGGGTGACCGTGGATTCGAGGAGCTCGGCGAGGAGGTCCTCCTTGCCGCCGAAGTAGTGGTACATCGTGGCCTGCCGCATCCCCGCGCGCTCGGCCACGGCCCGGGTCGTCGTCGCCGCGTACCCATGCGTCGTGAACAGCTCCGCCGCCGCGGCGAGCAGCTCGTCACGCGTGGACATGCCGCTGTCCGGCCGCGGCTCCGCGCGCGGCCGTCCGACTTTCCGTCCCGTCGTACCCATGCGGCCGATCGTCGCACACGCGGGTGACACCCGGATCTTGGTGAGGCTTCGGTAACGCGTCCGCAATGGCCGGGCAACGGTCCGGAAGCCGTACCTCCCTAGTTTCTGTCGCGCGACAGAAAAGCAGCGATCCGAGCCGGAGGTGCGCCCCATGGCGACTGCGACGACATACGGGGCAAGGGACCACGCCCGCGCCCAGGAGGGCACCCGCGCCGAGGCGATGCCGGTGGTACCGGCCACCGACTGGCCCGCCCCGCCGTGCTCCGCCGGGCATCTGGTGTGGGCGGAGACGGTGGCGGGTGGCAACTACACGCACCGCGTCCTCGCCCGCGGCACCGAGCTGCGTCTCACGGACCTCCGCGGTGACGCCTGCGCCCACGTCGTGCTGTACGCGGACGGGCGCCCCTGGGAGCGGCTCAACGTCGCCGACACCGTGAAGGTGCAGTGGAACGCGTACCTCACGAAGGGCCGGTTGCTGCTCTCCGGCCAGGGCCGCGTGCTCGCCTCGCTGACCGAGGACACCGGCGGCCGGCACGACGCGCTGTGCGGCACGTCGACGCTCGCACGGAACACGGCCCGTTACGGCGACGGCAGCCCGCAGTCCCCCTCCCCCGCCGGCCGTGAGCTGCTCAAGCTCGCCGCGCTCAAGAACGGCCTGGAGCCGCGCGATCTGCCGCCGTCGATCGCCTTCTTCCAGGGTGTGGAGGTACGGGACGACGGGTCGGCGGACTTCACCGGGTCCGCCGGACCGGGCGCCTCGGTCACCCTGCGCGCCGAGCAGGACCTGGTCGTCCTCGTCGCCAACGTCCCGCATCCGCTCGATCCCCGGCCGGAGTACGTCAGCACTCCCCTGGAGGTCCTGGCCTGGCGCGCCGCGCCGACCGCGGCCGGCGACCCATTCCGGGAAGCCGCTCCCGAGGGCCGCCGCGCCTTCCTCAACACCGCCGAATTCCTCGCCGCCAGGGGGCAGTCATGACCGTCGTACCCGCCCGCTCCGCCTGGTCGGCGGTCGTCCGCCGGGGCGAGCAGCTCACCATCACCGATCTGCACGGCAACCAGGCCGTGGACTTCCTCGTCCACGACGCCCACGACACCGCCGTCCGCTACAGCGCCCCGGACACCATCCAGGCCCAGGGCGGCGTCTTCCTCACCACGAGCAGCGTTCTCATGTCGAACGAGCACACCCCCCTGATGACGGTCACGGAGGACACCTGCGGGCGGCACGACACCATCGGCGGGGCGTGTTCCAAGGAGTCCAACACCCTGCGCTACGGCCACCACACGTGGTCGCAGCACGCCTGCGTGGACAACTTCCTCTCCGAGGGCGCCCGGCACGGGCTGACCGCACGCGATCTCGTGTCGAACATCAACTGGTTCATGAACGTCCCCGTCGAGAAGGACGGCACCCTCGGCATCGTCGACGGCATCTCCGCGCCCGGGCTGCGGGTGACGCTCCGCGCCGAGACCGACGTCCTCGTCCTCGTCTCCAACTGCCCGCAGATCAACAACCCCTGCAACGGCTTCGAGCCGACGGCGGTGGAGATGACCATCACGGCCGTCGGGGCCACAGGAACCATCACGGCCGTCGAAACCAACGGAACGACCGGAGCCACGGAGGCGACCGCATGACCTTCGACACCCTCCTCGTCGCCAACCGGGGCGAGATCGCCGTACGCGTCATCCGTACCGCCCGGCGCCTCGGGATCCGCACCGTCGCCGTCTTCTCCGACCCCGACCGCTCCGCTCCCCACGTCCTGCTCGCGGACGAGGCGGTGCGCCTGGGTCCCGCGCCCGCCAAGGAGTCGTACCTCGACGCCGATCTGGTGCTGAAGGCGGCGAAGGACACGGGCGCCGGCGCGATCCACCCCGGGTACGGGTTCCTGTCGGAGGACGCCGCGTTCGCCCGCCGGTGCGAGGACGCCGGCATCGTCTTCGTCGGCCCCGCTCCCGTCCAGCTGGAGCTCTTCGGCGCGAAGCACACCGCGCGCGCCGCCGCCCGTGCCGCGGGCGTGCCGCTCGCCCCCGGAACCGACCTGCTGCCGGACCTCGACACCGCCCTGGCCGCGGCCGAGCGCATCGGCTACCCCGTGATGCTCAAGGCGACCGGCGGCGGGGGCGGTATCGGCATGCGGGCCGTGCACGACCCGGCGGAGCTGGCGGACGCCTGGGAGCGTGTGCAGCGCGTCGCCCAGGCCTCTTTCTCCTCCGCCGGTGTCTTCCTGGAGCGTCTCGTGGAGCACGCCCGCCATGTGGAGGTGCAGGTCTTCGGCGACGGCCGGGGGAAGGTGGTGAGCCTCGGGGACCGCGACTGCTCGCTCCAGCGCCGCAACCAGAAGGTGGTGGAGGAGGCCCCGGCGCCCGGACTGCCGGACCGTGTCCGCGAGCGGCTGGCCCGCTCAGCCCGGGAACTGTGCGCCGGTGTCGGTTACCGGTCCGCCGGGACCGTCGAGTACGTGTACGACGCGGCGCGCGAGGAGGCGTACTTCCTGGAGGTCAACACCCGGCTGCAGGTGGAGCATCCGGTCACCGAGGAGATCTACGGCATCGACCTCGTGGAGTGGATGCTCAGGCTCGCGCAGGGCGACACGGACGTGGTCCGGGAGCCGGGCGCCCCGCGCGGGCACGCGGTCGAGGCAAGGCTGTACGCCGAGGACCCCTCCCGCGACCACCGGCCGAGCTCCGGTCTGCTCACCCGGGTCGCGTTCCCCGAAGGCGTACGCGTGGACGCGTGGATCCGGTCCGGTACCGAGGTGACGACGGCGTACGACCCGATGCTCGCGAAGGTCATCTCGTACGGCGACACCCGGGCCGAGGCGCTGGCCGGGCTCGACCGGGCACTCGCCGCCACCCGGGTCGACGGGATCGAGACGAACCTGGGCGTGGTACGGGCGGCACTGGCGGATCCCGCCGTGCGCGAGGCGACGCACTCCACGGCGACGCTGGCAACCGTGGCCGACCCGACGCCACGGATCGAGGTCGTCTCCGGCGGCACACTGACCACCGTCCAGGACTGGCCCGGTCGTACGGGCTACTGGGAGGTCGGGGTCCCGCCGTGCGGGCCGATGGACGACCGGTCCTTCCGCCTGGGCAACCTGGCGCTGGGCAACACGGAGGGCGCACCCGGCCTGGAGTGCACGCTCCAGGGGCCGGTGCTGCGGTTCAGCCATGCCACGACGGTGTGTGTCACGGGCGCTCCGGCTCCGGTGACGGTGGACGGCGAACCGGTCGCGCAGTGGGAACCGTTCACCGTCCCGGCCGGTGGCACGCTCGCCGTCGGGGCCCCGGACGAGTACGGGCTGCGCACGTATCTGCTCGTCGCGGGCGGCGGGTTGGACGTACCCGACTTCCTGGGCAGCGCGGCGACGTTCACGCTGGGCCGGTTCGGCGGTCACGGCGGCCGGGCGCTGGCGACGGGCGATGTGCTCCACGGCTGCGCGAAGACGGGCGGTCCGGAGGCGGCCGGCCCGGCGACGGGCAGTTCGGAGGCAGCGGGCGGTCCGGACACGGACAGTCCGGGCACGGACGCGGCGCCGACGGAAGGGCCGGCGGCGCACCGGACGCGCCCGGTCCCGTACGCCCAGCGCCCGGTCTTCACCCGCGCCTGGCGGATCGGCGCGGTCGAAGGACCGCATGCGGCACCGGAGTTCTTCGCCGAGGAGGACATCCGGGAGTTCTACGCGGCCGACTGGAAGGTCCACTTCAACTCCGCACGCACCGGCGTGCGGCTCGTCGGGCCGAAGCCGCGCTGGGCCCGGCCGGACGGCGGTGAGGCGGGCCTGCATCCCTCGAACATCCACGACACGCCCTACTCGGTCGGCGCCGTCGACTTCACCGGTGACATGCCGGTGCTGCTCGGCCCCGACGGACCGTCGCTCGGCGGTTTCGTCTGCCCGGCCACGGTTCCGACGGGCGAGCGCTGGAAGCTGGGCCAGCTGCGGCCCGACGACACGGTCCGGTTCCTTCCGGTGACGGTGGACGGGACACCGCGCCGGGAGATCGTGGACGGCGGGATTCTCGCGCGCCACGACGATGTCACGTACCGCCGCAGCGGGGACGACAATCTCCTGGTCGAATTCGGCCCGATGCAGCTGGATCTGGCGCTGCGGCTGCGCGTGCACGCGCTCGCCGAGGCGCTGCGGGCCCGCCGGCTGCCCGGGGTGACCGACCTGACGCCCGGCATCCGGTCCCTCCAGATCAAGCTCGACCCGGCCGTGCTGCCGCTGGAGCGGGCCCTCGCGGACGTGCGGTGCGTCGAGCGGGACCTGCCGCCCGCGGA
Organism: Streptomyces sp. NBC_00259; assembly: GCF_036181745.1. Lineage (NCBI taxonomy): Bacteria > Bacillati > Actinomycetota > Actinomycetes > Kitasatosporales > Streptomycetaceae > Streptomyces > Streptomyces sp. NBC_00259. The sequence continues at coordinate 1,398,819 of NZ_CP108080.1, forward strand.
CTCGCTCGTCGTCCCGTCCCGCACGGTTCGGCTCCCGCTGTCCTGGGACGATCCGGCCACCCGGGAGGCCATCGCCCGCTACATGGCGGGGGTGCGTGACGACGCGCCCTGGTGCCCGTGGAACATCGAGTTCATCCGCCGCGTCAACGGCCTGCCGTCGGTGGACGACGTCTTCCGTACGGTCTTCGGGGCCGAGTACATGGTCCTCGGTCTCGGTGACGTCTACCTCGGAGCGCCGGTCGCCACCCCGCTCGATCCGCGCCATCGTCTGGTGACGACGAAGTACAACCCGGCGAGGACCTGGACCGCCGAGAACTCGGTCGGGATCGGCGGGGCGTATCTGTGCGTGTACGGGATGGAGGGGCCCGGCGGCTACCAGTTCGTGGGCCGTACGACACAGGTGTGGTCGCCCTGGTCCGGTCCCAGGCCCTGGCTGCTGAGGCACTTCGACCGCATCACGTGGTACCCGGTGAGCCCCGCCGAACTCCTCGAACTGCGCGCCGACATGGCCGCCGGGCGCTTCACCCCGCGCGTCGAGGAGGGCACCTTCTCCCTCGCCGCGCACCGAGAGTTCCTGGCCGAACACGCTGCCTCGATCGGCGAGTTCCGCAGCCGCCAGGCGGCGGCGTTCGCGGCGGAACGTGAGGCGTGGGAAGCCGCGGGTGAGTTCGCCCGCGCGGAGGCGGCCTCGTCCCCGGCCGCGCCACCCACGGAGCTCGAGGTTCCTCCGGGCGGCCAGGTGGTGGAGGCGGAGTTCGCGGCTTCGGTCTGGCAGGTGAACGTCGCCGCGGGAGACGCGGTGCGGGCCGGGCAGCCGCTGCTGGCGCTGGAGGCGATGAAGATGGAATCCCGGATCCCGGCACCACGCGACGCGACGGTCTCCCAGGTCCTCGTCGCCCCCGGGACCCAGGTCACGGCCGGCACCCCGCTGCTCGTTCTCGGTCCAGTCTGATTCCCGACGCAGATTCCCGGGCCACGACACGATCCGGTGCGTGGGTATGCCTTCCGCAGGAGGTACGGGCGGACACACCCCACCCACCGACCCGCAGAGAACGGCACCGACCCGCGAACGGCCACAGCACCACCGACCCGGAGACGGCCACTCGTACCGACCCACCCCCAGGAGCCCCGATTGCCCCGCACGATGCCGCCCACCGCGCTCTCCCGCGTCCGCGCCGCCTACGACCTCATCGCCCGGGCCGACCGCGCCGACGTCTGGATCACCCTGCGCCCGCAGCGCGACGCCGAGGCGGACGCCCGCGACGTCGACGCCCGGCACGCGGCCGGGGAGCGGCTGCCGCTCGCCGGTACCGTCGTCGCGGTCAAGGGGAACATCGACGTCGCCGGCCTGCCGACCACCGCGGGCTGCCCCTCGTTCGCGTACGAGCCCGGCCACGACGCCCCCGCGGTCGCCCGGCTGAAGGCGGCGGGGTCCGTCGTCCTCGGCACCACGAACATGGACCAGTTCGCCACCGGGCTGGTCGGCACCCGCTCCCCGTACGGTGCCGTCCGCAGCGCCCTCGACCCGGAGCGTGTCGCGGGCGGTTCCAGTTCGGGCTCCGCGGTCGCCGTCGCGCTCGGCATCGCCGACATCGCGCTCGGCACGGACACCGCGGGCTCCGGCCGTGTCCCCGCCGCGTTCAACGGCATCGTCGGGCTCAAGCCCACCCGTGGCCTCGTCGCGACGGACGGTGTCGTCCCGGCCTGCGCAAGCCTGGACTGCGTGAGCGTCTTCGCCCGTACGCTCCCGGAGGCGCGCCTCGCGCTGGGCGTACTGGCACAGGGCGGGGCACCCTCGACGCCCCGTGCGCCGGGCCCCTGGCGGATCGCGGTCCCGCCCACCGCCCAGCTCGGCGAGCTGGACGACGGCTGGGCCGAAGCGTACGAGGCGGCCGCGGCCCGGCTCGAAGCGGCAGGCGCCGAGTTGAGACCGATCGGTCTCGCACCGTTCACCGAGGCGGCCGCGATGCTGTACGAGGGCGCGTTCGTGGCCGAGCGGTACACCGCGGTGGGTTCCTTTGTCGACAAGGGGACTCCGGATCTCGATCCGACGGTCGCGGGGATCATCGGCCGCGCCCGTGGCATCCCCGCCCACCGGCTCTTCGAGGACCAGGCCCGGCTGGCCTCCCTGCGAGCCGCCGCACTCGCCGGTCTGAGGGACGCCGACGCCCTGCTGCTGCCGACGGCCCCCGGTCATCCGACGGTCGCCGAGGTGGCCGCCGATCCCCTCGGCAGCAACGCCCGCCTGGGCCGGTTCACCAACTCCACGAATCTCTTCGGCCTGGCGGCGGTCGCCGTCCCGGCGGGCACGGTGGCGGGCCGTCCCTTCGGTGCGATGCTGGTCGGACCCGCCGGCACGGACGAGAACCTCGCCACGATCGCCGGTCTCCTCACCCCGCCCGTCCGCCTGGCGGTCGTCGGCGCGCATCTCACCGGCCAGCCGCTCAACCCGCAGTTGCTCGCCCTGGGCGCCCGGCGGGTGCGCACGACCCGTACCGCACCCGTGTACCGCCTGTACGCGCTGGACACCGACCCGGCGAAGCCCGGACTGGTGCACACCACGGACGGCTCGGGCGCGCCCGTCGAGGCGGAGGAGTGGGAGCTGCCCGCCGAGGGACTGGGGCTGCTGGCGGCGGCCCTTCCGCGGCCGATGGCACTCGGCCGGGTCGCGCTGGCCGACGGCTCGTCCGTACCCGGCTTCCTGTGCGAGCCGGACGCCCTCGACGGGGCGCGGGACATCACCGCCTACGGGGGCTGGCGGGCGTACCGCACCGGCTGATGCGCGGTGCGCCGCCCCTCGCAGGGGGCGGCGCACCGCACGTTCCGGAGAATCCCGGGATCAGCCGACCGAGCTGTACGCCACCACGCCGCGCAGCAGTGCCTCGACCGCCTTGCGTGCGTTGCGGGTCACGGTCGACTGCTCCGCGGGGGCCGCGGCCGCGATCTGGCCCAGTACGTCGATGACCTGCTTGCACCAGCGCACGAAGTCGCCGGCCGGCATCTCCGCCTCGCGCAGGACCTCGTCCAGACCCTTGCCCGAGGCCCATTCGTACGCGGCCCAGGCGAAGCCGAGGTCGGGCTCGCGCTGTCCCACGCCCTCGGCCTGGTTGATGCGGAACTCCTCCTCCAGCGCGTCCAGCCGGCCCCAGATGCGCACCATCTCGCCGAGCGCGGCCTTCGCCTTGCCCGCCGGCACCTTGGGCGCCACCGCGTCATCGGCCTGGCGCGCCTCGTACACCAACGCCGAGACGCACGCGGCCAGTTCGGCGGGGCTGAGCCCCTCCCACACCCGTTCGCGCAGGCATTCGCTCGCCAGCAGGTCCAGCTCGCCGTAGAGCCTGGCCAGCCGTCTGCCGTGCTCGGTGACCTCGTCCTCGCGGAGGTAGTCCATCTCCGTCAGCAGCGCGACGATGCGGTCGAAGGTCCGGGCGATCGTGTTCGTCCGGCCCTCGATGCGGCGCTCCAGCTGACGGGTGTCGCGCTGGAGCCGGTGGTAGCGCTCGGCCCAGCGGGCGTGGTCCTCACGCTCGTCGCAGCCGTGGCAGGGATGGGCGCGGATGTCCTTGCGGAGGCGGGCGATCTCCCGGTCGTCCGCGGCCTCGGCGCGCGGCCTGCGATGCCGGTCGGGGACGATGTGCCCGGCCTTGGTCCGCAGGGCGGACGCGAGGTCCCGGCGGGACTGCGGCGAGCGCGGATTGAAGGACTTGGGGATCCGCATCCGCTCCAGCGGCTCGACGGGGACCGGGAAGTCCATCGAGGCGAGCCGCTTGACCTGCCGCTCGGCGGTCAGCACGAGCGGGCGGGGACCGTCGTGGTACTCGTATCCGCGGTGGCTGTTGGACCGGCCGGCCGGCAGGCCCGGGTCGAGGACCAGGGCCAGCCCGGCGAACTTTCCGGTGGGGACGTGGATGACATCGCCCGGCTTGAGCTTCTCCAGCGAGTCCGCGGCGGCCGCCCGGCGCTGCGCCGCGCCCTGCTTGGCCAGTTCGGTCTCGCGGTCCTTCAGGTCCCGCCGCAACCGTGCGTACTCCTCGAAGTCGCCGAGATGGCAGGTCATGCCCTCCCGATAGCCCGAGAGCCCCTCCTCGTTGCGCTGCACCTGGCGCGAGATGCCGACGACCGACCTGTCCGCCTGGAACTGCGCGAACGACGTCTCCAGCAGCTCGCGCGAGCGGTGCCGGCCGAACTGGTGCACAAGGTTCACCGCCATGTTGTACGACGGCTTGAAGCTGGAGCGGAGCGGATACGTGCGCGTGCCGGCGAGTCCGGCGAGAGCGCCCGGGTCCATCCCGCGCTGCCACAGCACGACGGCATGGCCCTCGACGTCGATGCCGCGCCGGCCGGCGCGGCCGGTCAACTGGGTGTACTCGCCGGGGGTGATGTCGGCGTGCTGCTCGCCGTTCCACTTGACGAGCTTCTCCAGCACGACCGATCTGGCGGGCATGTTGATGCCGAGGGCCAGGGTCTCGGTGGCGAAGACGGCCTTGACGAGGCCACGGACGAAGAGCTCCTCGACAACTTCCTTGAACGTCGGGAGCATTCCCGCGTGGTGCGCGGCTATGCCCCGCTCCAGGCCCTCCAACCACTCGTAGTAGCCGAGGACATGGAGATCCTCACCGGGGATGGAGGCGGTGCGCTGCTCGACGATCTCCCGCACCCTCTGGCGCGACTCCTCGTCGTTGAGCCGGAGGCCCGCGTACATGCACTGCTGGACGGCGGCCTGGCAGCCGGCGCGGCTGAAGATGAACGTGATGGCGGGCAGCAGCCCTTCCGCGTCCAGCCGCTCGATGACCTCGGGCCTGCCTGGGGTCCAGATGCGCCCGCGCTGTCTGCGCTCACGCTCCCGGTCGGCCTCGCGGACCATCTTGCCGCGGCGGCGTTCGCGCGGGTTGTAGGTCCGCGAGTTCTCCATCCGGGCCATGCGGACCAGGTCGGGGTTGACCTCGCGGCGGGCGGCGCCCCGGCCACCGTGGTCGGTCTCCTCCTCGAAGAGGTCGTACATCCGGCGTCCGGCGAGCACGTGCTGCCACAGGGGCACGGGCCGGGACTCGGAGACGATCACTTCGGTGTCGCCACGGACGGTGTCCAGCCAGTCACCGAACTCCTCGGCGTTGGACACGGTGGCCGAGAGGGACACCAGCGTCACGGAGTCGGGGAGGTGGATGATCACTTCCTCCCAGACGGCGCCCCGGAAGCGGTCCGAGAGGTAGTGCACCTCGTCCATGACCACATAGCCGAGGCCGCGCAGCGACTGGGAGCCCGCGTACAGCATGTTGCGCAGGACCTCGGTGGTCATGACGACCACGGGGGCTTCGGAGTTGACGCTGTTGTCCCCGGTGAGCAGGCCGACCTTCTCGTGGCCGTACCGCTTCACCAGGTCCGAGTACTTCTGGTTGGACAGCGCCTTGATGGGCGTCGTGTAGAAACACTTGCGTCCCTGGGCCAGTGCGAGATGCACGGCGAACTCGCCCACGATGGTCTTGCCGGAGCCCGTGGGGGCCGCGACGAGCACGCCCTTCCCGGCCTCCAGGGCCTCGCAGGCCTCGATCTGGAAGGGGTCCAGACCGAACTCGTACAGGTCGCGGAAGGGAGCGAGCGCGGTGGCCTGCTCGGCGGCGCGGATCCGCGCAGCGGCGTATCGCTCGGCTGGTGAGAGGTCCTCTGTCATCTTGTTGTCGAGCCTACCCGTCGCCTCCGACAGTGGGCTCGATCTTTAAAGCAGCGAGGGTGCCCGGCTCCTGCCGGGCACCCTCCGTGCGTTCTCCGCCGGGGAGATCACGTGACGTCGTCGTATCCGTTCACACGGTCACGCTCGGGGCTCGACTGCTCGGGCAGCGCGAGGGCCGCCGAGACCGGCTCGGGCCTCAGGTCGACCTCGGACGCCTCGTCGTCGGCCAGGCCCCGGTCCGGGTTGCTGCGCCGTCGCCGCATGTCGTTGACGAGCGAGAAGCCCACGGCCATGAAGTAGAGGACGGTGATCGGCCCGGCGAGCGCGATCATGCCGACGGGGTCCGTCGTCGGTGTGATCACGGCGCCGAAGACGAAGACGCCCATGATGACGGCGCGCCACCACCCGAGCATGCGCCGGCCGGTCAGCACGCCGGTGAGATTGAGCATCACCAGCACCAGGGGCAGCTCGAAGGCGAGCCCGAAGACGATCACCATCCGCAGGGTGAAGTCGAGGACGTCGTTGAGCGCGAGGATGTTCGCCGAACCTCCCGGCGTGAGGCTGATGAGCACCTGCACGCTGATGGGGAGGATGCGGTAGGCGAGGTACGCACCCGCGGTGAAGAGGGGTACCGCCGCGCCGACGAAGGCGTAGGTGTACTTCTTCTCGTTCCTGTGCAGGCCCGGCGCCACGAAGGCCCAGAGCTGGTACAGCCAGACCGGGCTCGCGACGACGAGACCCGCGGTGAGGCTCAGCTGGATCGTCGTGCTGAACGGCGCAATCAGCGTGTTGAAGGAGACGATCGCGCAGTTGCCGCCGTCGCTGGTGACGCCCGGCTCGCACTTGGGCACGGACTGCGTCAGGAACTGCATCAGGTCTTCGCTGTACACGAGGGCCACGATCGTGACCGCCACGATGGCGAGCAGACCCTTCGCGAGCCGGTTCCTCAGCTCACGCAGATGTTCCCCGAGCGGCATCCGCCCCTCGGGGTCCTTCTCCTCTTTGCGGGCAGACTTGAGCAACCCACGTCCTCATCTCGTGCGGCAGGCCGCCGACCAGCGGCGGCCGCGGCGGACCTGGGTCAGCGCTTGGTGGTGTCCGTCGGCTCGGTCACGGGACGCGAGCTGGTCACATCGCCGGGCGCGGCCTGGATCGTGCGGGGCGCGGACGTGGTCTGGTCCTGGGCGGAGCCGGGCACCGGCGGGTCGGCCGGGGCGCTCTTCTGGTCGTCCGACTTCATCGCCTTGGCCTCGCTCTTGAGGATCCGCGCGGACTTGCCCAGGGAACGGGCCATGTCGGGGAGCTTCTTGGCGCCGAAGAGCAGGATGATGACGACGAGGATGAGAATGATCTCGGTGGGGCCGAGCCTACCCATAGCTGTTTACCTTCTTCACCGAGGCGACAGTAAGTGCATCAGCCCGGTCGTCGGGCATACGTCCGACCACCGCGCTGTAAGCGATCGTAACCCGCAGCGGTGAACGCAGGGCAATGCCCGTGCAGATTCGCCATTGCAGCCCGCGGCCCGGCTGCCGGAACGATTCGTGCAGCGTACCGCCCCTTGCGCCGCCGGTGGAGACCGCGCGACTACCTCAGTGCCTCGCCCGTCCGCGCCAGGTGCATGGCCGCCTTCTCCAGGTCCTCGGCCGCGTGATTGATCCGTTCCGTCGTCGCGGCCACCTGGCGGCCGAGGCGCTGGGCCTCCAGGAAGACGCGGATGCCGAGGACGCCGAGGACGGCGATGCCGAGGAATCCCAGGGCGATGGCGAGCATGGGCCAGAACATGGTGCAGAGCCTAGGGGTCGGGGAGAGATCGGGGAGAGATCGGAGGGGGAGATCAGACCGTGGAGTGGAGGCGCAGCGTCCGCACTCCGCCGCCCGTGAGGAGCTCGATGATCCGCTCCCCCGCGGGCTTGCGCACCGCCGTCCCGCACTCGGGACAGGTGAAGGAGTAGAACGTGGTCCGCCGGCTCGCCCCGATCGCGAGCCGCAGCGCGCCCGCCGCGAGTTCGAAGCGGGCCCGGCAGTCGGGGCAGGCGGCCTTGAAGAGAACCGGGACCTTGGGCACCGGAACTCCGGGCAGCACGGACATGTCCCTCATCGTTTCCATTCGGTCGCGGTCGTCAGTCCGGTCGTCAGTCCTGGCCGTCGTACGCGGCGAGCGCCTCACGCGCCGCCCGCCGGGCACTGTCCGCCAGGTCCTGCGGGGCGACGATCCGGCCGTCGCGTCCCAGGCGCAGCGCGAGCCGCCGCAGCGACGCGGGCTCGGGGGTGCGCAGGGTGATCCGAAGACCGCCGTCGGGCTGCTCCTCCGCGCTGTCGTGCGGGTAGTACTCGGCGACCCAGCGGCCTCCGGGCCCGACCTCGACGACGACCTCCGGGTCCTCGGCCGACGGCTGCACCAGCCCTTCGGACAGGTCGCGCAGCTCCATCTCGGGCGGCGCGGACGGCTCGTCGAGCAGCCGGATCTCGGCCACCCGGTCGAGCCGGAAGGTGCGGCGCGCCTCGGAGAGGTAGCACCAGGCCTCCATGTACGTGTGGCCGACGGCGAACAGCCGGATCGGGTCGACCTCGCGCTCGGTGAGTTCGTCGCGCGCCGGGGAGTAGTAGCGCAGCCACAGCCTGCGACGCTCGGAGATCGCGCGGTCGACGTCGGCGAAGACGCCGCCCTCGGACTCGAAGGTCACCGACAGCCGGGAGCTGGCGCCCGCCGCCTCGCCGGCCGCGGCCTCCAGCTTGGCGGTGGCCCGCAGCAGTGCCTCGCGGTCGCTCTCGCGCAGTCCGGGCAGCGTGGCGACGGCGCGCGCCGCGACCAGCAGCGCGGTCGCCTCGTCGGCGGCCAGCCGGAGCGGCTCCGCGACGTCGTCCGGGTTGTGCCACCAGATCCGGTCGCCGTCCGTGTCGATGTCGAGCAGATCGCCGCCACGGAAGCTGGTCCCGCACATGGGCAGCACGTCGAGGTCGGAGATCAGTTCGTCCTCGGTGATCCCGAAGGCCCGGGCGACGTCCCCGACGCGTGCTCCGGGGCGCTCGCGCAGATAGGTCACCAGCGAGAGCATCCGCCGGGTCTGGTCGATGGCGTTCGCGGCCATGCTTGTACGAGTCCCCCTCAGCCCTTGGCCACGGCACGCAGCCGGTCCACGACATCGGCCCGCAGATCGGCGGGCTCCAGTACGACGACGTCCGGACCGAACTCCACGAGCCAGGCGTCGAGTCCGTGTCCGTACGGAATCTCCAACTCGTCCCAGCCGTCCGAGAGTTCCCGTACGGAGGTGGCACGCGCGCGCAGCGGGTAGCCGGCCCCGGTGCGCAGCCTGATCCGCGCGGTGCGGGTGGCGGTCTCCCCGGCCCAGCTCTCGACGGTCTCCCGCACGGTGACCACGTCGGGCACGGTCGCCGTGAAGGAGGCGGCGCGCGAGCGGACCTTGCCGGTGATCCGGGAGAGCCGGAAGACGCGCTCGGCGCCCCGGTCGCGGTCCCAGCCCGCGAGGTACCAGTGGCCGCGCCAGCACTCCAGCGTCCAGGGCTCGACCTGGCGGGTCTCGGGCCGTACGGCGTTGGACTTGCGGTAGTCGAAGGTGACGGGCCGGCGGTCGCGGCAGGCCAGCATCAGCGGCTCGAAGGCGGCCTCGTGGACGGGGATGCGCGTTTCGAGGGCGCTGTGCTGGGCCTCGTACGCGTCCTCGGCCTCGGGCATGCCGGCCGCGCGCAGCTTCTGGAGGGCTCCGCTGGCCGCTCCGGCGAGCCGGGCCTGCTGCCAGACCCTGGCGGCCAGGCCGAGCGCCGCGGCCTCCTCGGCGTCGAGGGTGATGGGCGGCAGCCGGTTGGAGTCCCTGCGGGCGAGATAGCCGGTCTCGCCGTCGAGGTTCTCCACGGTGGCGATGACCAGTCCGAGTTCGCGGAGGTCGTCCTTGTCGCGTTCGAACATGCGGTTGAAGGCGTCGTCGGAACCGGCTTCGAGGTAGGCCTCTATGGACCCGCGCAGTTCCCGCTTGCTGAGCGGCCGACGCGTCCCGAGCAGACACAGCGCCAGATTCATCAGCCGCTCGGCCTTGGCAATGGCCATCGACGCCCTACCCGCCCTTCCTCGCACGTCCTCTGATCGTCGAACCTACCGCTACGGAGCGTCGTGGCAAAAGCGTGGGGCCCACGCCTGGAAAGGCGTGGGCCCCATCGTGACCGGTCGGGAACCGGTTGCGATCAGATCGCGACCAGGTCGCAGACGAAGATCAGCGCCTCGCCCGGGGCGATGAGGCCGCCACCGGCGCCGCGGTCGCCATACGCGAGGTGCGCGGGAATGATCAGCTGGCGGCGGCCGCCGACCTTCATGCCCTGCACACCCTGGTCCCAGCCCTTGATGACCTGGCCGATGCCGAGCTGGAACTGCAGCGGGGTGCCGCGGTTCCAGGACGCGTCGAATTCCTCGCCGGTGGAGAAGGCCACGCCCACGTAGTGGACGGAGACCGTGTCGCCCGCCTTGGCCTGAGGGCCGTCGCCCTCCCAGATGTCCTTGATCTCCAGGTCGGCCGGCGGCTCGCCGCCCGGGAAGTCGATCTCGGGCTTCTCGATGCTCACGTGTTGCTCCTTGCGTTCTTTGTGCGAGTCAACGCGGACAGTCTTACAGAACCGCCAGGATGTCGACGGAGAAGACCAGCGTGGACTTGGCCGGGATCGGGCCCCGGGCCTGGTCGCCGTAAGCCATGTCCGGCGGCACGACGAGGAGGACGCGGCTGCCGACCTTCTTGCCCTCCAGGCCCTTCGACCAGCCCGGGATGACGCTGGCGAGCGGGAAGGTGACCGGAGCGCCCTTGGAGTAGCTGCTGTCGAACTCCTTGCCGTCCTTCCACAGGACGCCCTTGTACTGCACGGCGACGGTGTCGCCCGCCTTCACCGCCGGGCCGCTGCCCTCGATCACGTAGTTCGAGACGAGCTTGGTGGGCGCCGGCTTCTGGGGCACGGTGATCGACGGGGCCTTGCCGTCGGTGTTCGTACCGATCTTGGGCAGGTCGAGGTTGTCCTGGGCGACGTCGGTGCCCTTGGCGGTGGTGGGGAGGGTGGTCCCCTTCACGATGTCCATGACGAACACCAGCGTGGCGTTGGGCGGGATGTCGCCCTGGCCCGTGGCGCCGTAACCGAGCGCGGGCGGGATGGACACCTCCAGCCGGCTGCCGACCTTCTGGCCGTCGAGGGCCTTCTGCCAGCCCTCGATGACTCCGCCGCCGCCGATCGTCACCGGGAACGGCTCACCGCGGTCGAAGCTGTTGTCGAACGGCTTGTCACCGTCCCACAGCTGGCCGAGGTAGTTGACCTGGGCCTGGTCGCCCTTCTTCAGGGTCTGCCCCTTGCCCTCGCTGATGACCTCGACCTTCAGGTCCTTGGGCGGTTTGCCCTCGCCCTTGGCGAGAGTGGGCTTCTCGCCGAACTTCTGACCCGCTGTGATGGCGGGCAGTCCGTTCGACGTCGAGGCGGAGTCGGAGCCCTTGTCGTCACCGCATGCCGCTGTGGAGAGCAGCAGCAGGGGCACGACGAGTAGGCCGGCAAGTCGGCGCACGTGTTCCTCAGATCTCAGACGGCACTTCGGTCGCTCGACACTCTAGGCCGTGCCAAGGGCCCCGCACGAGAAACGTACGGGGCCCGGGTGACTCTCCGGCGCTGCTGTTCCCCGGTCGGGGGGGACCTACATTCCGGCGATCAGCTTCTCCACCCGGTCGTCGACCGACCGGAAGGGGTCCTTGCACAACACGGTGCGCTGCGCCTGGTCGTTGAGCTTGAGGTGGACCCAGTCGACGGTGAAGTCCCGGCGCTGCTCCTGCGCGCGGCGGATGAAGTCCCCGCGCAGTCGTGCCCTGGTGGTCTGCGGGGGCACGGACTTGCCCTCGAAGATCTTGAGGTCGTTGCAGATCCGGGTGGCCTGGCCTTTCTTCTCCAGGAGGTAGTAGAGCCCGCGGCGGCGGTGGATGTCGTGGTACGCGAGGTCTATCTGGGCGACCCGCGGGTGCGACATCGTCATGTTGTGCTTGGCCCGGTACCGCTCGATGAGCTTGTACTTCATCACCCAGTCGATTTCGGTGCCGATCCGGTCGAGGTCCTCCTCCTCGATGGCCTCGAGGGTGCGGCCCCACAGTTCCAGGACCTGGGCGACCGTGCCGGTGCGGATGCCCCGGCGGTCCACGAAGTCGACGGCCTTCTCGTAGTACTCGCGCTGGACCTCCAGGGCGGAGGCCTCACGGCCGCTGGCCAGGCGGACCTTGCGCTGACCGGTGATGTCGTGGCTGACTTCGCGGATCGCCCGGATCGGGTTCTCCAGCGTCAGGTCACGCATCACCGTGCCCGCCTCGATCATGCGCAGCACGAGGTCGGTGGCGCCGACCTTGAGCAGCATCGTCGTCTCCGACATGTTCGAATCGCCGACGATGACGTGAAGCCGGCGGTAGCGCTCGGCGTCCGCGTGGGGTTCGTCCCGGGTGTTGATGATGGGCCGGGAACGGGTGGTGGCGGAACTGACGCCCTCCCAGATGTGCTCGGCACGCTGGCTGACGCAGTAGACGGCGCCCCGTGGGGTCTGGAGCACCTTTCCCGCACCGCAGAGGAGCTGACGGGTGACGAGAAACGGGATGAGGATGTCCGCGAGCCGGGAGAACTCTCCGTGGCGGGCGACGAGGTAGTTCTCGTGGCAGCCGTAGGAGTTTCCCGCCGAATCGGTGTTGTTCTTGAAGAGATAGACGTCGCCCGCGATTCCCTCCTCGTGCAGGCGGCGTTCGGCGTCGACGAGCAGGCCTTCGAGGATGCGCTCGCCTGCCTTGTCGTGGGTGACCAGTTCGGTCACGTTGTCACATTCGGGAGTTGCATATTCCGGATGTGAGCCCACGTCGAGGTAGAGGCGGGCGCCGTTGCGCAGGAAGACGTTGCTGCTGCGGCCCCATGACACAACTCGGCGGAAGAGGTAGCGCGCCACTTCGTCAGGTGACAGTCGGCGCTGTCCCCTGAACGTGCACGTGACGCCGTACTCGTTCTCCAGCCCGAAAATGCGGCGGTCCATGACTGAACATTACGCCCGATGGCCTGAGCTGAAACCGGGTTCGACAGCACCGCTTCGATCATTTTCATCCATCGACGCGATGTGTTCGGTGCGGCCGGGAGCTGCGAGGACCCTGCCGGTGGCCAGCAGGACGAGCAGTGCGGCGATGCCGCCGAAGCCGGCGACGGCGAAGCCCGCGGTGGTCCCGCCCAGTTCCACCGCCGGGCCGGCGGCGGCCGTGCCGACCGCGGCACCCACCCCGAAGGTGGTCACGAGCCAGGAGAACGCCTCGGTGACGGTGCCCCTGGGGGCGTGCCGGTCGACGACGATGAACGCGCAGGCGATCGCGGGTGCCAGGAACACACCGGAGACGACACCGAGCACGGTCATCGCGGGAACACCGGGGGTGAGCACGAGCGGCAGATAGCCGAGCGCCAGCAGGCCGGTGATGACGCGCAGTCGCCGCTCGGGGGCGCCCGCCCAGGTGCGGGCGCCGTAGACGACGCCGCCGACGAGCGCGCCGAGGCCGAGGGCGGCCATGAACCATCCGTACACGGATGCCCGGCCGTGGTCGTCGGCGTACGCGTAGGCGGCGACGGTGATGGAGCCGAGGGCGAGTCCGACGAAGAAGAACGAGCCGAGCAGGGCGAGCAGACCGGGCGAGCGCAGGGCGCCCAGCCAGTGGGCCTCGCGGGGCGCGGAACGCCAGGTCCGGGAGGGTTCGGAGACCACCACGGAGAGCGCGCCGAGGACGCCCAGGACGTTGATGACGAGGAGCGCCGCGGCGGGTGACAGCAGCCAGACGAGGAGCGTCACCAGCAACGGACCGACGGTGAACATGACTTCCTGGGCGATCGCGTCCATGGCGTAGGCGCGGTGGACCCGGTCCTCGCGGTGGCCGAGGACGCCGGGCCACAGGGCGCGCAGTCCCCCTTCGAGGGGCGGGGTGAAGAATCCGGCGACGGCGACGGCCGCGTACGCCGCGGGGAGCGAGGCGATGCCGGTGAGGGCGAAGACCGTCATGCCGAGCGCGGAGACGACGGCGGCGGGCAGCTGGACGCGGGGCTGCCCGTGCAGGTCGACCAGACGGCCGAGGAGCGGCTGTCCGGCGGCGGTGGCGAGTCCGTAGACGGCCGCGAGGGCGCCGGCGAGCGTGTAGCTGCCGCCTTCGGCGCGGACGAAGAAGACGATCGCGATATGGGCGATGCCGTTCGGCAGGCGGCCCACGAGCGTGCCCGTGAGCAGGCGCGCCGCATGGGGGGCCTTGAGGATGTCCGCGTACCCGGAGAGTCCGGCTCCCATCGCTTCTGCCTCTTCCTCTCGGCGTCGCGAGGACGTTTTACGTATAACCTGAAGGGGTCATACGTACCATGTCCGCAGGCCGGGAGTCCACTCCGCGGTGCACGGGAAACAGAGCGCGGAGGCGAGTGTGCAGACCCGGGAGCCCGTCGGCGGCGCGCGGCCGACCAGCAGGGACGTGGCGCGGTCGGCCGGGGTGTCACAGGCCACGGTGTCGCTGGTGCTGGGCGGCAAGTGGCGGGGCCGGGTCTCCGAGCGCACCGCCGGTCTGGTGCGCGAGGCTGCCCGCGAACTCGGCTACCGGCCGAATCTCGCCGCCCGCAATCTCCGGCTCGGCCGGACCCGGACCGCGCTCCTCGTGGTGCCGGCGCTGACCAACGAGTTCTTCGCCCGCGTGTACGCGGGTGCGGCCGCGGTCGCCGCCGAGCACGGCTTCGGCGTCGTCGTGTACCCCTCCCCCGAAGGCATCGGTCCCGCGCGGGACCCCTTCGCGTCCGCGCGGGCGGCGCTGGACGGGGTGATCGCCTCCTCCATGGCGGCCGGGGCGCTGGACGCCATCCGCGGGGCGGATCTGCCGCTGGTGATGCTCGACAGCGACCCGGCGGATCCTGCCTCGGCGGCGCAGGTCAACCTCGACATCGCCGACGGTATGCGGCAGGTGACGGACCATCTGCTCCGCCTCGGCCACCGGCGCTTCGTGCATCTCGCCTCGGCAGTGCCCTCGTGGACCTTCGAGGTACGGGCCCGGGCACTGGCGGCGGCGCTGGGCGCGGCCCCGGACGCGGAGCTGCGCACGGTGCCTGCGCCGCTCGACGTGAGCGGTGCCCGGGAGGCCACCGAGCGGGCACTCACCGGGGCGGCACCCCGGCCCACCGCGCTGATCTGCGACGACGACGTCCTCGCGGCGGGGGCCTGCAAGGCCGTCCGCCGTCTCGGGCTGCGGGTTCCTGAGGATGTCTCGGTGACGGGCTTCGACGATCTGGCACTGGCGACGGCGCTGGAGCCCGAGCTCACGACGGTGCGGCTGCCGGCCGAGCGGGTGGGCGAGGAGGGCATGTCCGCGCTGCTCGCCGTACTGCGCGGCGAGTCCCCGGCACCGGGGGCACTCCCGGTGACGCTGATCCCCCGCGCCTCCACGGCCCCACCGGGCCTCTGAACACCGCGCAGGGCGCCCCCAGGACTGCCCCCCTGCGGAACCGCAACCGTGCCCCGGACGCGCCCGCGCCCCGGACGCTGGTGCGGCCGGGGCGCGGATGGTTCGGGCAGGGCCCGGGAGGAGACCTAGGACTCGTCCTCGGGCTCCTCCGCGTCGGAGGGGACCTCCGTCGGGGTCGAGGCCGCGTCGTCGGCCTGGAGGAGGCGGGAGAGCTGGCGTCCCACGATCCGCTTGAACTTCCGCTGCTGCGGTCGCGTACGGTCCAGGATCGCGACCTCCAGCCGCTCCGCGGGGATCTCCCGCTCGCTGCCGTTGGTGTCGCGGGACAGCGCCTGTACCGCGAGCTTCAGCGCCTCGGCGAGCGACATCCCGTCGCGGTGCCGCTGGTCGAGGAAGGTGCTGATCTGCTCGGCGTTGCCACCGACCGCGACCGAGCCGTGCTCGTCCACGATCGAGCCGTCGTGGGGCAGCCGGTAGATCTGGTCGCCCTCGGGGGACGTGCCGACCTCGGCGACGACCAGCTCCACCTCGTACGGCTTCTCGCCGGCGCTGGAGAAGATCGTGCCCAGGGTCTGCGCATAGACGTTCGCGAGGCCGCGGGCCGTCACATCGTCCCGGTCGTAGGTGTAACCACGCAGGTCGGCGTAGCGGACGCCGCCGATCCGCAGGTTCTCGTACTCGTTGTACTTGCCGGCCGCGGCGAAGCCGATCCGGTCGTAGATCTCGCTGAACTTGTGCAGCGCACGGGACGGGTTCTCACCGACGAAGACGATGCCGTCGGCGTACTGCAGCACTACCAGGCTGCGGCCACGGGCGATGCCCTTGCGGGCGTACTCCGCCCGGTCGGCCATGGCCTGCTGGGGTGAGACATAGAACGGCGTCGACACCGGCTATCCGTCCCTTTCTGTCAGTGGCGAGGGGTCACCGCCCGGCGGTGTCCTGGGGAACATCAGAGCAGCGCGGCACGCGGGCCGTCGGGCTGCTCCATCCGGCGCTCCAGCACCGAGCGGGCGGTCTCGGCGGTCTCGGCCTCGGTCAGCTTGCGGAAGCCCTCGTCGGTGATGACCGTGACGATCGGATAGATGCGGCGGGCCACGTCCGGGCCGCCCGTCGCGGAGTCGTCGTCGGCCGCGTCGTAGAGCGCCTGGACGACCAGGGTGATGGCCTGCTCCTCGGTGAGGTCCTCGCGGTAGAGCTTCTTCATCGCCCCGCGGGCGAAGATCGAGCCGGAGCCGGTCGCCGCGTAGCCGTGCTCCTCGGAGCGGCCGCCCGTGACGTCGTACGAGAAGATCCGGCCCTTCTCGCGGTCGACGTCCCAGCCGGCGAAGAGCGGGACGACGGCGAGGCCCTGCATGGCCATGCCGAGGTTGCTCCGGATCATCGTGGAGAGACGGTTGGCCTTGCCCTCGAGGGAGAGCTGGGCGCCTTCGACCTTCTCGAAGTGCTCCAGCTCCAGCTGGAAGAGCTTCACCATCTCCACCGCGAGGCCAGCGGTGCCGGCGATGCCCACGGCGGAGTACTCGTCGGCCGGGAAGACCTTCTCGATGTCGCGCTGGGCGATCATGTTGCCCATGGTCGCCCGCCGGTCACCGGCGAGCACCACGCCGCCGGGGAAGGACGAGGCGACGATCGTCGTGCCGTGGGGTGCTTCGATGACGCCCTGCACGGGGGGCAGGACGCGCTTCCCCGGGAGCAGCTCCGGGGAGTGATCGCCCAGGAAGTCCATGAACGACGACGAGCCGGGCGTCAGGAAGGCTGCCGGCAGACGCCCGGTGCTACGAGGGTTGGCTTCCACGCGTTTCCTTCCGGATAGGCGGCGGCCCGCCTGCTGACGAGCCGCGGGCCGATCTTGCATGCATTGCACGGACCTTACCCGTGCCACCGCCGGTCATCCGTCCCGGTTCCGCCGACCTTGTGCGGACCGGTACCGGGACGGACAACTGGAGTTACCCCCGGCGAAGTTGGGGGAGGCTACTCGCCGCCCTTCTGGACGAAGGACCGCACGAAGTCCTCTGCGTTCTCCTCGAGGACGTCGTCGATCTCGTCGAGTACGGAGTCGACGTCGTCGGACAGCTTCTCCTGGCGCTCCTTGAGGTCCTCCGAAGCCTGCGCTTCCTGCGCCTGCTCCTCGACCTCCTCGGTGGAACGCGTGGCCCGCTGCTGTCCGCCGCCGGTGTCCTTGGTCGCCATATCCCTCACCCCGCTCGGTTTGCCCGTTTGGTTCGGCACACTCAAGATCAGACCCTACAAGCAGGGTCTGACATCGGCCCCTCGCTTTGCTCAACGTCCGGGGGCCACCTTCATGATTCCCGGACGCGGACCATTTCAGCCGCCGGAGAGGACGCGGACCAGCTCCTCCGCGGTCCGGCACCGGTCCAGGAGCTCCTTCACATGGTTACGTGTACCCCGCAACGGTTCCAGCGTGGGCACCCGCTGCAGAGAGTCACGGCCGGGGAGATCGAAGATCACCGAGTCCCAGGAGGCCGCGGCCACGTCGTCCGCGTACTGCTCCAGACAGCGACCGCGGAAATACGCCCTGGTGTCCTCAGGAGGCTTGCTCTCGGCGCGCTCGACGTCCGCCTCGTCCAGGAGGCGCTTCATCTTCCCGCGGGCCGCCAGACGGTTGTACAGGCCCTTCTCGGGGCGTACGTCGGCGTACTGCAGGTCCACGAGGTGCAGCCGTGCCGCGTCCCAGTCCAGGCTGTCGCGTCGCCGGTAGCCCTCCAGGATCTCCTTCTTCGCGATCCAGTCCAGCTCGCCGGACAGGCTCATCGGATCGTTCTCGAGCCGGTTGAGGGTGTCCTCCCAGCGCACCAGGATGTCGCTGGTCTGCTCGTCGGCGTCCACGCCGAAGCGCTCCTCGACGTACTTCCGGGCCAGCTCGAAGTACTCCATCTGCAACTGGACCGCGGTGAGTGTCCGGCCGCTGCGCAGCGTGACCAGACGCTGCAGGCTCGGGTCGTGGGACACCTGGTGGAGCGTGCGGACGGGCTGGTCGACCGCGAGATCGACGTTGATGAAGCCGTCCTCGATCATGGACAGGACCAGCGAGGTCGTGCCGAGCTTGAGGTACGTCGAGATCTCCGACAGATTCGCGTCGCCGATGATCACATGGAGCCTGCGGTACTTCTCCGCGTCGGCGTGCGGCTCGTCCCTGGTGTTGATGATGGGCCGCTTCAGCGTGGTCTCCAGCCCGACCTCGACCTCGAAGTAGTCCGCCCGCTGGCTGATCTGGAAGCCGTGCTCGTGGCCGTCCTGGCCGATCCCGACCCGGCCGGCGCCGGTGACGACCTGGCGGGACACGAAGAACGGCGTGAGGTGCCGCACGATGTCCGAGAAGGGCGTCTCCCGCTTCATCAGGTAGTTCTCGTGCGTGCCGTAGGACGCGCCCTTGTTGTCGGTGTTGTTCTTGTACAGGTGGATGGGCTGGGCGCCGGGGAGCTGAGCGGCCCGCTCGGCGGCCTCCGCCATGATCCGCTCGCCGGCCTTGTCCCAGAGCACGGCGTCGCGCGGATTGGTGACCTCGGGGGCGCTGTACTCGGGGTGGGCGTGGTCCACGTAGAGCCGGGCCCCGTTGGTGAGGATCACATTGGCCAGGCCGATGTCCTCGTCGGTGAGCTGGCTGGAGTCGGCGGCCTCGCGGGCGAGGTCGAAGCCGCGGGCGTCCCGCAGCGGATTCTCCTCCTCGAAGTCCCAGCGGGCGCGTCGCGCCCGGTGCATCGCCGCCGCGTAGGCGTTGACGATCTGGGACGAGGTGAGCATGGCATTGGCGTTCGGGTGGCCGGGGACGGAGATGCCGTACTCCGTCTCGATACCCATTACTCGCCGTACGGTCATGCGGCCCTCCTTGCCCGGCGGCGCTCCCGTCTGGGGGCGGCGCTCAAGTACCGCTCGTGCTCCGGTGCGTGTGCGGTGCCCGTCCCCGCACTGCGCGACCCGGCGGTACGGACGAGCCTAGAACGCCTCTGCGCTGGTGGGGAGATCAATTCGGTCATTGCTCTGTGTGGTGCGATTACCCGTCCGGACGCCCTGGGAAAGCAGGCGGCTGCGGATGCCCTCCCCCGATCTCGACGGGGGAGCCCCAGGACATCCGCAGCCGGGCTGCGATCTACAGGTACTGACCGGTGTTCGCCACCGTGTCGATGGAGCGTCCGGTGTCTGCGCCCTGCTTTCCGGTGACGAGGGTGCGGATGAAGACGATCCGCTCGCCCTTCTTTCCGGAGATCCGGGCCCAGTCGTCCGGGTTCGTGGTGTTCGGCAGGTCCTCGTTCTCCTTGAATTCGTCCACGCAGGCCTGGAGCAGGTGCGCGACGCGGAGACCCTTCTGGTCGTGGTCCAGGAAGGCCTTGATGGCCATCTTCTTCGCCCGGTCCACGATGTTCTGGATCATGGCGCCGGAATTGAAGTCCTTGAAGTACAGGACTTCCTTGTCGCCGTTGGCGTACGTCACCTCGAGGAAGCGGTTCTCCTCGGATTCGGCGTACATCTGCTCGACGACCGACTGGATCATGCCCCCGACCGCCGCCTCCTTGGAGCCGGTGTGCTCGGCGAGGTCGTCGGCGTGCAGCGGCAGCGTCGGCGTCAGGTACTTGCCGAAGATGTCCTTCGCGGCCTCCGCGTCCGGACGCTCGATCTTGATCTTGACGTCGAGCCGGCCGGGGCGCAGGATCGCGGGGTCGATCATGTCCTCGCGGTTCGAGGCACCGATCACGATCACGTTCTCGAGGCCCTCGACACCGTCGATCTCGGCGAGCAGCTGCGGAACGATCGTGTTCTCGACGTCCGAGCTGACACCGGAGCCACGGGTGCGGAAGAGGGACTCCATCTCGTCGAAGAAGACGATGACGGGGGTGCCCTCGCTCGCCTTCTCCCGGGCACGCTGGAAGACCAGGCGGATGTGCCGCTCGGTCTCGCCGACGTACTTGTTCAGGAGCTCGGGGCCCTTGATGTTGAGGAAGTAGCTCTTCCCCGCGGGCTGGCCGGTCACCTCGGCGACCTTCTTGGCAAGGGAGTTGGCGACGGCCTTGGCGATCAGCGTCTTGCCGCAGCCGGGCGGGCCGTAGAGCAGGATGCCCTTCGGCGGCCGCAGTTCGTGCTCCTTGAAGAGATCGGGGTGGAGGTACGGGAGCTCGACCGCGTCGCGGATCATCTCGATCTGGCCGCCGAGGCCGCCGATCTTGTCGTAGTCGACGTCCGGGACCTCTTCGAGGACGAGCTCCTCGACCTCGCTCTTGGGGATCACTTCGTAGACGTAGCCGGAGCGGGGCTCGAGCAGCAGGGCGTCGCCGGGACGGACGGTGGTGTCCAGCAGCGTGTCCGCGAGCCGCACCACCCGTTCCTCGTCGGTGTGCCCGATCACCAGGGCACGCTCGCCGTCCTCGAGGATCTCCTTGAGGGTGACGATGTCCCCGGCACGCTCGAACTCCATGGCCTCGACCACGTTGAGCGCCTCGTTGAGCATGACTTCCTGGCCACGCCGGAGCTCCTCGAGCTCGACGCTGGGGCTGACGTTCACCCGGAGCTTGCGGCCCCCGGTGAAGATGTCGGCCGTGCCGTCCTCGTTCGCCTGCAGGAAGACACCGAAGCCGGCCGGCGGCTGTGCGAGCCGGTCGACCTCCTCCTTGAGGGCCACGATCTGGTCGCGGGCCTCACGGAGCGTGTTCGCCAGACGCTCGTTCTGTGCGGACACGCCGGCCAGGTTCGTCTGCAGCTCGACGATCCGCTCTTCGAGAATCCTCGTATGACGCGGAGAGTCGGCGAGCTTGCGGCGCAGGACGGCGATTTCCTGCTCGAGATAGGCAACCTGGCCGGCGGGGTCTTCAGACCCTCGTCCCGGCCGGAAGCCGCGGTTGTTGTCGTCGTCGTGGGCTGCCACGGTCCTCACCTCCTCCAAGGGGAGCTGGACGCTTCCTGACCCTACCTGGGTGGGTGGTGATTGAAACCCCTAGATCACAAAGACGGAAGGGGTGTGTCCGATCTTCACCCTTGCGCTGCCCCTCACGCCAGGGGAATACCCACCCATCAACATCGGAAAGCGGGCGGTTGTATCGTCGGAGCGGTCAACACCCGTCAGGGCTGGCCCATATTGATACAACACGGCTTGATGAACACCGCGCAGGAACGGCAGGCGACATGAACGAGGCTCTCGAAGTCTGGATCGACCAGGATCTCTGCACCGGCGACGGCATCTGCGCCCAGTACGCGCCCGAGGTCTTCGAGCTGGACATCGACGGTCTGGCCTACGTGAAGAGCGGCGAGGACGAGCTGTTGCAGCAGCCGGGCGCCACAACGCCCGTACCGCTGCCGCTGCTGACGGATGTCATCGACTCGGCCAAGGAGTGCCCGGGCGACTGCATTCATGTACGCCGCGTTTCGGACAAGGTCGAGGTGTACGGGCCCGAGGCGGACTAGGGGGCGCACGCAGAGTGCAGGCTCAGGCACTCCCGGTGGCGGCGGCGCCCTCGGCCGACTCGACGAACTTCCCGCCGCGCCACTGCCACTTGACCTTCTCCTGCTGGTCCGGACAGCAGCGCGGCACGTCCTGCGAGGAGTAGCCGAGAAGGGTCGCCGTGACCGCTCCGTCACGGACGGCGAAGTCGGCCACGCTCAGCCGTCGCGTGGGCTCGAGGAGGGTCGCGACGACGCGCGGGGTGCCGGGCGCCGACCGGGCCAGCACGTAGATGCCGCTCGGCGGGGTGCCGGAGCCCGCGGCGCAGCGGGCCACCACGACCGTCTCCGCACCGCCGTCGCCGTCGAGGTCCCCCGAGGCGTTCTTGACCAGCTGGGTGGCCGCCGATCCGCATTCCAGCGGCAGCTCGACGTCGGTGGCCTCCGGTGCCGGTGCCGGCGCCGCGGCGGTGACCGTCTTCGGACCGGACTGGCCCGCGTTCGCGTGATCGGGCTGGAGCACTCCCGCCCCGGCGACGACCGCGGCCATCGCGGTCGCGGTGGCCAGCCAGTGCACCGGGCGGGCGTGGGTGTGCGCGAGATCCGGGACGGCGGAGGTCTGCACCGAGGCGTCTCCTGTTGAACAGCGGTACCGGTGGGGGTGCCCCGCATAGTGCCACACGTCACAGGTGGCGGGAACAGGGGGGTACGAAACCTCCTCGGTGAGGAGTCAACGTAAGAGCGCCGCCGTCGAGTTCCCGTTCGCTGCCGGGAACTCGACGGCGGCGCCATCGCGTTGTGCAGGGCGTCGGCCTGATGGGCGCTCAGCCCTTGTTGGGGCCCTCGTAGTCCTCGCCGTACGCGCCCTTGGCGGGCCGGCGGCGGCGCATCGGGGGCTCCACACCGTCGGCGAGACGGCGGGCGGTGACGAGGAAGCCGGTGTGGCCGATCATCCGATGGTCCGGCCGCACGGCCAGACCCTCGACGTGCCAGTTCCGGATCATCGACTCCCAGGGCTGCGGTTCGGCGTAGCAGCCGATCTCGCGGATGGACTCGACGGTCCGCGCGAGCTGCGTCGTGGTCGCCACGTAACAGCACAGGATGCCGCCGGGGACCAGCGCCTTGGAGACGGCGTCCAGGCACTCCCAGGGGGCCAGCATGTCCAGAATGACGCGGTCGACGTCGGCGTCCGAGAGATTGTCCTGGAGGTCGCCGACGGTGAGCGTCCAGGCCGGGTGCGGTCCGCCGAAGTAGCGCTCCACGTTGCCCTGGGCGATCTCCGCGAAGTCCTCACGGCGCTCGTAGGAGTGCAGCATGCCCTCGTCGCCGATCGCACGCAGCAGGAAGCTGCTGAGCGAGCCCGATCCCACCCCGGCCTCGACGACGCGTGCGCCGGGGAAGATGTCGGCGAAGGCCAGGATCTGCCCCGCGTCCTTGGGGTAGACCACGGCGGCGCCGCGGGGCATGGACAGGACGTAGTCGGGGAGCAGGGGGCGCAGCGCGAGATAGGCGACGTTTCCCGTGGTACGGACAACACTGCCCTCGGGAGCGCCGATCAGCTCGTCGTGCGGGAAGGAACCCTTGTGGGTGTGGAAGTTCTTCCCGGCCTCGAGCGTGAACGTGTAGTGGCGTCCCTTGGGGTCGGTGAGCTGGACCTGGTCCCCGACCTTGAAGGGCCCGCGACGGCGGGCGGCACCGGTCGGTTCGGACATGTGACCAGTGTATGGGCTCCGCGAACCCGCCCGTGCCACACGGGTTCGGGAGCGCTCAGGAGCCCGGGCGGGCCATGGCGGCCACGAAGGCCCGCTCGACGTCCGCCGTGGAGAGCACTCCGTAGATCTCGCCGGTCTCCTCCACCACCAGGTACTCGGTGGCGGGGCTGGCGCGGAGACGGTCGAGGAGGACCTCGCCGGCGAGTTCGGCGGGGATCCTCATGCCGTCGGTGAGGTCCTGGGAGAGCCCGCCGACGGCGACCCACGGGCGGCGGTGCTCGGGAACACCGACGATCGCGGCCTCCCGGACGAGGCCCGTCGGGTCACCGCGTCCGTCGACGACGACCAGGGCGCGGGCGCCCGCCTCGTTGGCACGGCGCAGCGCCTCGGAGAGCGGGGTGTCGGACTCGACGGGGACGGCGCGCCGGGTGAGCGCGCGGGCCTGCAGCTCGGGCAGGTGCTCGCGGAGGCGGGCCATGCGCAGGCTGTTGCCCGCGCCGGTCCAGATGATCGCGGCGAGGATGGCGGCGAGCAGCGCGTCGGTGACGGTCTCCATGCCGCCGATGTCCTCGGTGGCGTTGCCGAGCGCGCCGGTGTGGGTGAGCAGCGGAAGGCCGATCAGCACGGCGACGGCGAGGGCCCGGCCGACCCAGGCGGCGGCGACGGTGCCGCTCATCGGCCTTCCGGTGATCTTCCAGACGACCGCGCGCAGCATCCGGCCGCCGTCCAGCGGGAGTCCCGGCAGGAGGTTGAAGGCGGCGACGATGAGGTTGGAGATCATCAGCCCGGCCAGCAGGACGCCGGGGACGGTGCCGGGCTCGACGGCGTACATGCCCGCGTAGAACACACCGGCGAGCACGAGCGACAGGAGCGGTCCCACGAAGGCGAGGACGAACTCGCGGCCGGGGGTCTCGGATTCCTTCTCGATCTCCGATACGCCGCCGAAGAACTGGAGCTGGATCCGGCGCACGGGCAGCTTGTAGCGGAGCGCCACGACCGTGTGGGCCAGTTCGTGGACGAGCACGGAGGCGTAGAAGGCGACGGCGAAGAAGAGCGAGACCAGGTAGCGGGCCCCGCCGAGTTCGGGCAGGACTCTGTCGAGCTGTCCGCCGAAGACCCAGGTGATCAGGGCCGCCACCAGGAACCAGCTGGGCGCGACGTACACGGGCACACCGAAGGGGCGGCCCATGAGAATGCCGCCGCCCGGCTCCTCGGAACGGCTCTTCTTGCCGTTGCCGGGGTCGGCTCCCTCCGTGCCGGACCGCGGCCGCGTGCGCTCGCCGCTCTCCTCGTCCTTGTTCACGGGTTCCCTTCGTTGCGAGCCGTCGCTCGTTCGATCATGCAGTGCGAGAGGGTCTGACGTCGATGGTATTCCGCTCGCTGTCAGTGGCGGGCCGTAGGGTCTGAGTCATGAGTACGAGTCAGCCGTCCGCTCCGGAAGGCGTGCCGCAGCCCGTCCTGGAGGATGTGCCCGCCACGACGGACGGGCATCCGGCGCCGCCGGAGAGCCCGGAGAGTTCCCCCTCCGCCCGGGAGGGCCGGCCGCCCATGTCGCTGTCGCCTTCGCGCGCGAGCGACTTCATGCAGTGCCCTCTGCTCTACCGGTTCCGCGTGATCGACAGACTCCCGGAGAAGCCGAGCGAGGCGGCCACGCGGGGCACGCTCGTGCACGCCGTGCTGGAGCGGCTCTTCGACGCGCCGGCGGTGGAGCGCACGCCGCCGCGGGCGAAGGCGCTGATTCCCGGGCAGTGGGACCGGCTGCTGGAGTCGAAGCCGGAGCTGAGCGAGCTGTTCGCGCAGGACGACGGCGCCGAGCGGCTGGCGCGCTGGCTGACCGAGGCGGAGCAGCTGGTCGAGCGGTGGTTCTCGCTGGAGGATCCGACGCGGCTGGAGCCCGCGGAGCGCGAGCTGTTCGTGGAGACGGAGCTGGAGTCGGGGCTGCGGCTGCGCGGAGTGATCGACCGGGTCGACGTGGCGCCGACCGGTGATGTGCGGATCGTCGACTACAAGACGGGCAAGGCCCCCCGCCCCGAGTACAGCGAGGGCGCGCTGTTCCAGATGAAGTTCTACGCCCTCGTGATCTGGCGGCTGAAGGGCGTCGTGCCGCGGCGGCTGCAGCTGGTGTATCTGGGCAGCGGGGAGGTGCTCACCTACGACCCGGTCGCGGCGGATCTGGAGCGGGTCGAGCGCAAGCTGCTGGCGCTGTGGGAGGCGATCGTGCGGGCGACGGAGACGGGCGACTGGCGGCCGCGTCCGACGAAGCTCTGCGGCTGGTGCGACCACCAGTCGGTGTGCCCCGAGTTCGGGGGCACGCCCCCGGTGTACCCGCTGCCGGTGGTGCCGCCGCCTCGCTGAGCGGCGCGGTCCGCGCTCCGGGGTCCGTCCGCACCGGGCCGCGGCCGCCCCACGGGGTCCGTTTCGGGCGGGCAGGGCAGAATGGGGCCGGTCCAGCACTCTTGAGGAGATTCCGTGGCTATCCGCGTCCTACTCGTCGACGACCAACCGCTGCTGCGCACGGGCTTCCGGATGATCCTGGAGGCCGAGCCGGAGATCGCCGTGGTGGGTGAGGCCGGGGACGGTCTGCAGGCCCTGGAGCAGGTGCGGGCGCTGCAGCCGGACGTGGTGCTGATGGACATCCGGATGCCGCGGATGGACGGGGTCGAGGCGACCCGCCGGATCACCGGCCCGGAGCGGGACGGCCCGGCGAAGGTGCTGGTGCTGACCACGTTCGATCTCGACGAGTACGTGGTGGAGGCGCTGCGGGCGGGGGCGAGCGGCTTCCTGCTGAAGGACGCCCCGGCGAACGAACTGGTGCAGGCGATCCGGGTGGTCGCGGCGGGCGAGGCGATGCTGGCGCCGAGCATCACGCGCCGGCTGCTCGACAAGTACGCCGGCCATCTGCCGTCCGGCGAGGAGCCGCTGCCGGACACGCTGCACACGCTGACCGAGCGCGAGGTCGAGGTGCTCAAGCTGGTGGCCCGCGGCCTGTCGAACGCGGAGATCGCCGCGGATCTGTTCGTCAGCGAGACGACGGTCAAGACCCATGTGGGCCATGTGCTGACGAAGCTCGGGCTGCGCGACCGGGTCCAGGCGGCGGTGTACGCGTACGAGAGCGGTCTGGTCCGCCCGGGCGCCCAGTAGGAACCTTCACGCATACGCATACGCGCAGGCGCAGGCACACGCGCGGAGGAGCCCCGGGCCTTCAGGGCCCGGGGCTCCTCTGTTGTGCAGGTGGGGCGTCAGCCCTTCTTGATCTCCCAGAAGCGGAACACGGTCGACGCGTCGAGCGTCCACTCCAGGCCGGTGATGTTGCCGTTGTAGACGGCGTACTGCTTGCCCTGCCAGAGCGGGAGGATCGGCAGTTCCTCGGCGACCTTGTTCTGGAGCTTGCCGAAGATGTCGCCGGTGGCCGAGCGGTCGGCCACGGCGGCGGTCTCCGGGATCATCTTGCCGGTGATCTCCTTGTTCACGTAGCCGTTGCCGAGGACGTTGCCCTCGCCGAAGAACGGCTGCGTGAAGTTGTCGGCGTCCGGGTAGTCGGGCACCCAGCCCTTCACGTAGACGCCGTACTTCCCGGCCTGGATGTCCTTCTCGTACTGCTCGAACTCGACGGACTTGACGTCGGCCTGGAACAGCCCGCTCTTGTTGAGCTGCTGGGCGATGGCGGCCATCTCCAGGTCGGTGGCGGGTCCGTAGCGGCTCGGCGTGGACCACAGGGTGATCTTCACCTTGTCGTCGATACCGGCGTCGCGCAGCGCCTTGCGGGCCTTGTTGGGCTGCGGCGAGCCGCCGTAGAGGTCGAAGTAGGCCGTGTTGTGACCGGCGATCCCGGCCGGGATGATCGAGTGCAGGGGCTCGGCGGTGCCCTTGTACACGTCCCTGACCAGGGCGTCCCGGTCGACGAGGTACGCGAAGGCCTGGCGCACGGCGAGCTCGCCCGCGACCGGGTCCTTGACGTTGAAGACCAGGTGCTGGACCTCGGCGCTGCTGCCCTCGACGACCTCGATGCCCTTCTTGCCGGCCTCGAGGGAGGACTGGAGCCCGTCGATGTCCTGGGCGGTGAGTCCTCGGTAGGCGACGTCGACATCGCCGCTCTTGAGGGCGGTGCCGAGCTCCTTCTGGTTGCCCCGGAAGAAGGTCAGGGTGACGCCGGTGTTGCGGACCTCCGCGGTGCCCTTGTAGTGAGGGTTGACCGAGAAGACCGCTTCCTTGTCGTTGAAGGAGTCGAGCTGGTACGGGCCGGAGCCGACCGCCTTGCCGTCGGTGCGCAGGGAGCCGGCCTCGTACTCGCGGTGGTCCACGATGGAACCGGCGCCCGAGGCGATCTTGCTGGGGAAGGTGGCGTCCGGGACCTTCAGCTTGAAGACGACGGTCCGGTCGTCGGGCGTCTCGATGCTGTCGATCGTGGAGAGCAGCGGCCCCGGGCCGGAGTCACTGGCGATCTTCAGGGCCCGCTCGAAGGAGAACTTGACGTCCTCCGAGGTCAGGTCGTTGCCGTTGCTGAACTGGAGGCCCTCGCGCAGCGTGCACTGGTAGACCGTGCTGCCGCCTTCGAAGCCGCACTTCTCCGCGGCTTCCGGCTGCGGGGTGGAGCCGCCCTTGGGGAAGCTCATCAGGGACTGGAAGACGTTGTTGAACAGCAGCCAGGAACCGGGGTCGTAACCGTCCGCCGGGTCCGTGGCAAGGACGTCGTCGGAGATGCCGACGGCAACCCGGACGCCTTCGCCGTCGGAGCCGTCGCCCTGCTCCGAGCCGCAGCCCGACGCCAGCAGGACGGCGGACAGCCCCGCCGCGAGCGGCGCTGTCGTTCGCTTGAATCGTGCCTTCACAGAACCTTGCCTCTTGCTCTCGTAGCCGGCCGCGCCCTTCGCGACCGGGTGATGAAGGGTCAGGCGGTGCTACCGCGCTCGAGTTCCCACAACTGCAGGTCGGAGGAGGCGTTCAGCGTCCACTCGACTCCGTTGATGTCCGACCGGGCGGCGACGTACTGCTTGCCCTGCCACAGCGGCAGCACCGGGACATCGGTGGCGACGATGTCCTGGAGCTTGGTGAACGAGGCGGAAGCGGCACCACGATCGGCCGTGCGGCGGGACTGCGGGATGAGCTGATTGCGCGCGGCAGTGCTCACGTAGGGGGTGTTGAGGAAGTTGTCCTCGTCCAGGAACGGGGCGATGTAGTTGTCCGGGTCCGGGAAGTCGGGGAACCAGCCCAGGCCGTAGACGGCGTAGTCGCCGCGCTTCTGCGCCGGGCGGTACTTCGACCACTCGGTGCCCTTGACGGTCACGTCGAAGAGCCGGGTGGCGTTGAGCTGGTCGCGCAGCGCCGCGAACTCCTTGGCCGTTCCCGAGCCGTAGTGGTCGGTGGTGTAGTGCAGGGTGAGCTTCACCGGAGTGGTGGTCCCGGCCTCGTCGAGGATGGCCGCGGCCTTCTTGCGGTCGGGCTCGCCGTACTTGTTGAAGAACGAGTTGGTGTGGCCGGTGATGCTCGTC
The DNA here is from genome assembly GCF_036181745.1 of Streptomyces sp. NBC_00259. Lineage (NCBI taxonomy): Bacteria > Bacillati > Actinomycetota > Actinomycetes > Kitasatosporales > Streptomycetaceae > Streptomyces > Streptomyces sp. NBC_00259. The sequence continues at coordinate 1,427,545 of NZ_CP108080.1, forward strand.
GGGATGAGCGAGTAGAGCGGCTCGGCGGTGGCGCCGTAGACGTTGCCCGCGATCTGGCCGCGGTCGACGACGGCCGCCATGGCCTGGCGGACGGCCTTGTCCTTCACGGACGGGTCCTCGGTGTTGAAGCCGAGGTAGCGGATCTCCAGGCCGGGCATCTCGCTGAGCTCGATGTCGTCCTTGGGATGGTCCTGCAGGTCCTTGATCTGCTCCGGGGACATGGCGCGCGCCATCATGTCGATCTCGCCGGACTCCAGCGCCTTGCCCATCGCCTCGGCGTCGGGGTAGGAGCGCAGCTCCACCTTGTCGTTACGGAGCTTCAGATCGCCCTTGTAGCCGGGGTTCTTGGTGAAGACCGCCTTGACGAGCCTGTCGCCGTCGGTCTCGGCGCTCATCGTGTACGGGCCCGATCCGTCGACCTGGAAGCCGCCGCGGAGCTGCCCGCCCTCGTAGGCGTCGCGGCTGAGGATGCCGGCGACGGGGGTGGAGAGCTTGTACGGGAAGGTGGCGTCCGGCGTGGCCAGCTGGAAGACGATCTCGTCGGCGCCCCGGACCTCGATGGTGTCGATGTTGGAGAGCAGGGCGGCCGTACCGTTGTCGGACTTGATGTCCAGCACGCGCTCGATGGAGAACTTGACGTCCTCGGCGGTGACGGGCTTGCCGCCGGCGAACGTCAGTCCGTCGCGGAGGGTGCAGCGGTAGCTCTCGCTCCGGGTGTCGGTGAATCCGCAGCGGGAAGCGGCCTCGGGGACCGGCGAGCCGCCGCCGCGCGGTACGTGCATGAGCGTCTGCACGGTCTGGCGGAGGACGTTCCAGGCGCCGGTGTCGTAGGCGAAGGCGGGGTCGAAGGGGGCGGGTGTCTCGCTGTCGGCGACGAACTGGTCCGTCGTGCCCACGACAATGGCGTTGCCTCCGTCGGCGCCGCCGCCCGGCGTGGTACCACAGGCGGCGAGTACGGGGGCGAGCAGGCCCATCAAGGCCGGCAGCACCAGTGTCTTGCGGTTCATCCTGGACTTTCTCCCTCGATCCCTCACCGGGATACAGCGGTGTTACGGGATACTCCGCCGCGGCCGCCCGTTCGGGGCGGTGCGATCGGACCGGGACACAGGGCGATCGGGCCGGCGGACACGGTGGACTTGGGTGGTCCCCGTGGCACGTCGGTGGTGCGGCGAAGCTCTCGCGATGAGATTAGTGGGCCGTGCCAGTAATGCTGGACCGGGCCGCAGTTGAGGTGTATCGCCTGGTGAGGAGGCATGGCACGAAGTCGATATTCACGCGCCGGAATGATTCGTACACCCCTCCACCAATCCGGACACAAGGGCATACCCAAATCGCCGCAGACCGGACTCGAACTGTCATGCACGGGCTATTTATGCAGCATTGACAGTGACGAACGTCACGCGGATCGGTGGTTACGGAAAATACACGGCCCGCTGCCCTCGGTTTCTGCCGCTATTCCTCTGCACGCTCGGTGAATGGCTCAGTTCAATCGCGTGATCAAAGTGCGCAGAAAGGACAGGTTCACTTCCTCCAGCGAGCCGACGACGATCCGGCCGTCCGCCGGCGCGATCGGCGCGACGGAGGGGACCGCCACGACCCGGCAGCCCGCCGCCTCGGCCGACGCCACACCCGTCGCGGTGTCCTCGATGACGGCACAGCGGGCGGGCTCGGCGCTCAGCCCCCGGGCCGCGAAGAGATACGGGTCGGGATGCGGCTTCGTACGGGAGACCTCGTCGCCGGCGACGCTCAGCGCGAAGCGGTCACGGCCCAGGGAGGCGAGGACGCGGTCGATGATGCGCCGGTGCGACGCGGACACCAGGGCGGTGGGCACGTTGTGCGCGGCCAGCTCGGTGAGCAGCCGCTCCGCGCCGGGCATCATCGGCACACCGCGGGCGATACGGGCCTCGAAGCGATCGTTGAGCAGCACGGTCAGCTCGGCCAGGGTGATGTCGGCGCCGGTCGCCTCGATCAGATAGCCCGCGCTGCGGGTCATCGGGCCGCCGACCACCACGTCCCGCCAGGCCTCGTCCAGGTCGTGGCCGAGATCCGCGAAGACCTCCACCTCGGCGTCCCACCAGAAGCCCTCGGTGTCCACGAGGGTGCCGTCCATGTCCAGGAAGACGGCCTGCAGGGCAGAGCCGTCCGCGGTACGGGCAAGGGACGCGGGAACCGTGCTGGTCATCCGGCACACCTCCATGAGGGACGCGCAGGCCGGCCGCCAAATAGGGCGACCGGCCTGTATGGGACCGACCAGTGTACGGCTCGCGCGGCGAAAGCGCGCGAACGCTCACCGCGCGTTTCGCGTGGTCACCGCGCGTTGAAGTACTTCGCCTCCGGGTGGTGGATCACGATCGCGTCCGTGGACTGCTCGGGGTGCAGCTGGAACTCCTCCGAGAGCTTGACGCCGATCCGCTCGGGCTCCAGCAGCTGCGCGATCTTGGCCCGGTCCTCCAGGTCGGGGCAGGCCCCGTAGCCGAGGGAGAAGCGGGCGCCGCGGTACTTCAGCGCGAACATGTCCTCGACGTCCACCGGGTCCTCGCCGCCGAAGCCCAGCTCTGCGCGTACCCGGGCGTGCCAGTACTCCGCGAGCGCCTCGGCCAACTGGACGGACAGGCCGTGCAGTTCGAGGTAGTCGCGGTAGGAGTCCGAGGCGAAGAGCTTCGCCGTGGCGTCGCCGATCTTCGAGCCGACGGTGACGACCTGGAGGCCGACCACATCGGGCTCGCCGGACTCCTCGGGGCGGAAGAAGTCGGCGAGGCACAGCCTGCGGCCGCGGCGCTGGCGGGGGAAGGTGAAGCGGGTGCGCTCGGAGCCGTCCTCGCCCAGGAGGATCAGGTCGTCGCCCTTGGACACGCAGGGGAAGTAGCCGTAGACGACGGCCGCCTCCAGCATGTTCTGCGTGTGCAGCTGGTCGAGCCAGCCGCGCAGCCGGGGACGTCCCTCGGTCTCCACCAGCTCCTCGTACGTGGGTCCGTCGCCGGTACGGGCCTGCTTGAGGCCCCACTGGCCCTTGAACAACGCGCCCTCGTCCAGCCAGGAGGCGTACTCCTTGAGCTGGATGCCCTTGACGACGCGCGTGCCCCAGAACGGCGGCTCGGGGACCGGGTTGTCGGTGGCGACGTCGGAACGGACGGCGCCCTGCTCCTCGGGACGCTCCTCGGCGACCGCGGTCGCGGTGGCCCTGACCCGGCGCTGCTTGAGCTCGGGCAGCGCGGCACCGGGGACGCCGCGCTTGACGGCGATCAGGGCGTCCATCAGGCGCAGGCCCTCGAACGCGTCGCGGGCGTAGCGGACCTCGCCCTCGTAGATCTCGTGGAGGTCCTGCTCGACGTACGCGCGGGTGAGCGCGGCCCCGCCGAGGATCACCGGGTAGTCGGCCGCCAGCCTGCGCTGGTTCAGCTCCTCCAGGTTCTCCTTCATGATCACGGTGGACTTCACGAGGAGGCCGGACATGCCGATGACATCGGCCCGGTGCTCCTCGGCGGCCTCCAGGATCGCGGAGACGGGCTGCTTGATGCCCAGGTTGACCACGTTGTAGCCGTTGTTGGACAGGATGATGTCGACGAGGTTCTTGCCGATGTCGTGGACGTCGCCGCGGACCGTGGCGAGCACGATGGTGCCCTTGCCCTCCGCGTCGGACTTCTCCATGTGGGGCTCGAGGAAGGCCACCGCGGACTTCATGACCTCGGCGGACTGGAGGACGAACGGCAGCTGCATCTGGCCGGAGCCGAACAGTTCGCCGACGACCTTCATGCCGTCCAGCAGGGTCTCGTTGACGATGTCGAGGGCCGGGCGCTCCTGGAGGGCCTCGTCGAGGTCCTTCTCCAGTCCGTTCTTCTCGCCGTCGATGATGCGGCGCTTGAGGCGCTCGTCCAGCGGCAGGGCGGCCAGTTCCTCCGCCTTGCCGGCCTTCAGGGACTTGGCGGTGGCGCCCTCGAACAGCGCCATCAGCTTCTGCAGGGGGTCGTAGCCCTCGCGGCGGCGGTCGTAGATCAGGTCGAGCGCCGTGGTGACCTGCTCCTCGTCGAAGCGCGCGATCGGCAGGATCTTCGAGGCGTGCACGATCGCCGAGTCGAGGCCGGCCTTGACGCACTCGTCGAGGAAGACGGAGTTCAGCAGGATGCGCGCGGCGGGGTTGAGACCGAAGGAGATGTTGGACAGGCCCAGCGTGGTCTGGACGTCCGGGTGGCGGCGCTTGAGCTCGCGGATGGCCTCGATGGTGGCGATGCCGTCCTTGCGGGACTCCTCCTGGCCGGTGCAGATGGTGAAGGTCAGGGTGTCGATGAGGATGTCGGACTCGTGGATGCCCCAGTTGCCGGTGAGGTCCGCGATGAGCCGCTGGGCGATCGCCACCTTGTTCTCGACGGTCCGGGCCTGGCCCTCCTCGTCGATGGTGAGCGCGATGAGGGCCGCGCCGTGCTCCTGGGCCAGCCGGGTGACCTTCGCGAAACGCGACTCGGGCCCGTCGCCGTCCTCGTAGTTGACCGAGTTGATGACGGCGCGGCCGCCGAGCTTCTCCAGGCCGGCGCGGATGACCTCGACCTCGGTGGAGTCGAGCACGATGGGGAGGGTGGAGGCGGTGGCGAAGCGCCCGGCCAGCTCCTCCATGTCGGCGACGCCGTCCCGGCCCACGTAGTCGACGCAGAGGTCGAGCATGTGGGCGCCCTCGCGGATCTGGTCGCGGGCCATCTCCACGCAGTCGTCCCAGCGGGCGTCCAGCATGGCCTCGCGGAACTTCTTGGACCCGTTGGCGTTCGTCCGCTCGCCGATGGCCAGGTACGAGGTGTCCTGACGGAACGGCACCGTCTGGTAGAGCGAGGCGGCGCCGGGCTCCGGGCGGGGCTCGCGCGGGGTCGGGACGAGGTCACGGACGCGCTCGACGACCTGACGCAGATGCTCGGGGGTCGTACCGCAGCAGCCGCCGATGAGGGAGAGCCCGTACTCACGTACGAACGTCTCCTGCGCGTCGGCGAGCTCGGGCGCGGTCAGCGGGTAGTGGGCGCCGTCCTTGCCGAGGACGGGCAGACCGGCGTTGGGCATGCAGGAGAGCGGGATCCGCGAGTGGCGGGCGAGGTACCTGAGGTGCTCGCTCATCTCGGCCGGGCCGGTGGCGCAGTTCAGGCCGATCATGTCGATGCCCAGGGGCTCGAGCGCCGTGAGGGCCGCGCCGATCTCGGAGCCGAGCAGCATGGTGCCGGTGGTCTCCACGGTCACGGAGACGATCAGCGGCAGGGAGATGCCGGTGGCGTCCAGCGCGCGGCGGGCGCCGAGGACGGCGGCCTTGGTCTGCAGGAGGTCCTGGGTGGTCTCGACGAGCAGCGCGTCGGCGCCGCCCGCGATCATCCCTTCGGCGTTCTGCTGGTAGGCGTCGCGGAGCGCGGTGTACGGGGCGTGCCCGAGGGTGGGCAGCTTGGTGCCGGGACCCATGGAGCCGAGCACCCAGCGCTGCTGTCCGGTGGCCGCGGTGTACTCGTCGGCGACCTCGCGGGCGATACGGGCGCCGGCCTCGGACAGCTCGTGGACCCGCTCGGGGATGTCGTACTCACCGAGCGCGGCGAGGTTCGCTCCGAAGGTGTTGGTCTCGACGCAGTCGACACCGACCTCGAAGTACGCGGAATGGACGGACCGGACGATGTCCGGCCGGGTGACGTTGAGGATCTCGTTGCAGCCCTCGAGGTTCTCGAAGTCGTCGAGGGTGGGGTCCTGTGCCTGGAGCATGGTGCCCATGGCACCGTCGGCGACCACCACTCGGGTGGCGAGCGCCTGACGCAGGGCGTCGGCGCGGCTCCGGCTGTCGGCGGACGTACCGCTGCCGGTGGACGTCGGGCTGTCGGCGGAAGGGGTCGGCAACGAGGCCATGGATGTGCTCCCTGGAGTGCGACGGCTGTCGGCTTTGCGGCTTCCCGTGGAAGGCGCACGCGGCCAGCGTAGCCGGGCACGTCCCGGCGCGGTGGGCCGGTCCACGGGGTGGACGCCGTGTGTCCCTGGTGATGACCGAGTGCGGATGGTCTTGACACACTGTTCCGGCAGTAACACGAATTCGGCATGGGCCGATACTGTTCAGCATTGTCGAACCATGTTGGGGAGAAAGGCCGGAACGATGGCGAAGAACATCCAGTCACTGGAACGGGCGGCGGCGATGCTGCGCCTGCTCGCGGGTGGCGAGCGCCGTCTTGGCCTGTCCGACATCGCGTCCTCCCTGGAACTGGCCAAGGGGACGGCCCACGGCATCCTGCGCACCCTCCAGGCCGAGGGCTTCGTCGAGCAGGACCCCGCGTCGGGGCGCTACCAGCTGGGCGCGGAGCTGCTGCGGCTGGGGAACAGCTATCTGGACGTCCACGAGCTGCGGGCCCGTGCGCTGGTCTGGACGGACGACCTGGCCCGCTCCAGCGGCGAGAGCGTCCACCTGGGCGTGCTGCACCAGCAGGGCGTCCTGATCGTCCACCATGTCTTCCGGCCCGACGACAGCCGGCAGGTGCTGGAGGTGGGCGCGATGCAGCCGCTGCACTCCACGGCGCTGGGCAAGGTGCTGTCGGCGTACGACCCGGTGGCGCACAGCGAGGTCCTGGAGGTCGACCGCGAGGCGTTCACCCCGCGCACGGTGACCGGGCTCAAGGACTTCGAAGGCGTGCTGGACCTGACCCGGGCGCGGGGGTGGGCCGCCGACGTGGAGGAGACCTGGGAGGGCGTCGCGGCGGTGGCCGCGCCCATCCACGACCGGCGCCGGATGCCGGTCGGCGCGATCGCCATCACGGGCGCCGTGGAGCGGGTCTGCGACGGCGAGGAGCTGCGGTCCGAGCTGATCGCGGCGGTACGGGACTGCGCCCGCGCGGTCTCCCGTGACCTGGGCGCCGGGCGCTTCTGACGCTGCGTCCCGGCAGGCCCGGTCCGGCCCGTGACCGCCGTACCGGGCGGTGGCCGCCGTGCCGCACGGCGGGCGGTTCCGCGCGTTCGGGCGCACCATCGATAACGAAACGGTTTTCCGCCACACAACCCTTGACGCCGTGTTAACCCGAGGGCAAAACTGCCGTGCATCGGTCGGCATTGTCGAACACCTACCGGCAATACGCGCTAGAGTGTGGCAACGCCAAGGGCCGGTATCGCTCTCACCCCCGAGGGCGCGGACCACGGAGGGACCCGTTGGTTCGCCTTCCCCTGGACGAAGGACAAAGGAGTCGCGGGTGTCCAGCTCCGACATCTTCATCGGCGAGATCATTGGTACCGCCGTTCTCATCCTGCTCGGCGCCGGCGTCGTCGCCGCCGTCGTATTGAAGCGCTCCAAGGCGCAGGGCGCCGGCTGGGTCGCCATCGCGTTCGGATGGGGCTTCGCGGTCATGACCGCGGTCTACATCTCCGGCCCCCTGTCCGGCGCGCATCTCAATCCGGCGGTCACGCTCGGCATCGCGATCACGAGCGGGGACTGGGGCAACGTCCCCGTCTACTTCGCCGGCCAGATCATCGGTGCCATGCTCGGTGCCTTCCTGGCCTGGCTCACCTACTACGGCCAGTTCAAGGCGCATCTCGCCGACCCGGAAGTCGTTCCGCCGCCGCTCGAGGAGGGGCTGGTCGACGACAGGTCCGCCCCGAAGGCCGGCCCGGTGCTCGGCATCTTCTCCACCGGTCCGGAGGTCCGGGTCGTCTGGCAGAACCTCGTCACCGAGATCATCGGCACCATCGTGCTGGTCCTCGCGGTGCTCACGATGGGCCTGAACGACAGCGGCAAGGGGCTCGGCACGCTCGGCGGTCTGATCGTCGCCTTCGTGGTGGTCGCCATCGGCTTCTCGCTCGGCGGCCCGACCGGCTACGCCATCAACCCGGCCCGCGACCTGGGCCCGCGCATCGTGCACGCGCTGCTCCCGATGCGCAACAAGGGTGGCTCCGACTGGGGGTACGCGTGGATCCCCGTCGTGGGACCGCTGATCGGCTCGGCCATCGCCGCGGGTATCTACCAGATCGCGTTCGCCTGAGCCGTACGTCCTTCCCTCAGATCTCCAGGAGCACACCGTGACCGACGCACACACCGCCGGCCCGTTCATCGCGGCCATCGACCAGGGCACCACTTCCTCCCGCTGCATCGTCTTCGACAAGGACGGCCGGATCGTCTCGGTCGACCAGAAGGAGCACGAGCAGATCTTCCCGAAGCCGGGCTGGGTCGAGCACAACGCCGCCGAGATCTGGACCAATGTCCAGGAGGTCGTCGCCGGCGCCCTCGAGAAGGGCGGCATCACCGCCGCCGACGTCAAGGCCATCGGCATCACCAACCAGCGCGAGACCACTCTGCTCTGGGACAAGAACACCGGTGAGCCCGTCCACAACGCCATCGTCTGGCAGGACACCCGCACCGACGCGCTCTGCCGGGAGCTGGGGCGCAACGTCGGCCAGGACCGCTTCCGCCGTGAGACCGGCCTGCCGCTGGCGAGCTACTTCTCCGGCCCGAAGGTCCGCTGGATGCTCGACAACATCGAGGGCCTGCGCGAGCGCGCCGAGCGCGGCGACATCCTCTTCGGAACCATGGACTCCTGGGTCATCTGGAACCTGACCGGCGGTGTCGACGGCGGCAAGCACGTCACCGACGTCACCAACGCCTCGCGCACCATGCTGATGAACCTGCACACCATGAAGTGGGACGAGAAGATCGCCCAGTCCATGGAGGTGCCGATGGAGGTCCTCCCCGAGATCCGCTCTTCCGCCGAGGTGTACGGGGAGGTCAAGGAGGGTCTCCTGGCGGGCGTGCCGGTCGCCTCCGCGCTGGGTGACCAGCAGGCCGCGCTGTTCGGCCAGACGTGTTTCGCCGAGGGTGAGGCGAAGTCCACGTACGGCACCGGCACCTTCCTGCTGATGAACACCGGCGACAAGATCATCAACTCCTACTCGGGGCTGATCACCACCGTCGGCTACAAGATCGGCGACCAGGCTCCGGTGTACTCGCTGGAGGGCTCCATCGCCGTCACCGGCGCGCTCGTGCAGTGGATGCGCGACCAGATGGGGCTCATCAACTCCGCGCCCGAGATCGAGACGCTCGCCGCGTCCGTCGAGGACAACGGCGGCGCCTACATCGTGCCCGCGTTCTCCGGGCTGTTCGCACCGTACTGGCGCTCCGACGCCCGCGGTGTGATCGCCGGTCTCACCCGGTACGTCACCAAGGCGCACATCGCGCGCGCCGTGCTGGAGGCCACCGCCTGGCAGACCCGCGAGATCACCGACGCCATGACGAAGGACTCCGGCGTCGAGGTGACCGCTCTGAAGGTCGACGGCGGAATGACCTCCAACAACCTGCTGATGCAGACCCTCTCGGACTTCCTCGACGTACCCGTGGTGCGTCCGATGGTCGCCGAGACGACCTGCCTCGGGGCCGCCTACGCCGCCGGCCTGGCCGTCGGCTTCTGGCCCGACACCGACGCGCTGCGCGCCAACTGGCGCCGGGCCGCGGAGTGGACACCCCACATGGACGCTGCCCAGCGCGACAGCGAGTACAAGAGCTGGCTCAAGGCCGTCGAGCGGACCATGGGCTGGATCGAGCACGACGACAGCTGACGAGGAGCTATTCGAATGACCACCCTGCAGAGCGTCCCCGCCCTGGGGACGCACCCGGCCTCGGGTTCCCTGCCGAGCCGCGCCGAAACGCGGGAGCAGCTTGCCAAGGCGACCTACGACCTCCTGGTGATCGGCGGCGGCATCCTGGGCATCTCCACCGCCTGGCACGCCGCGCAGGCCGGGCTGCGGGTGGCCCTGGTGGACGCCGGCGACTTCGCCGGCGCCACCTCCTCCGCCTCCTCCAAGCTCCTCCACGGCGGTCTGCGCTATCTGCAGACCGGCGCGGTGAAGCTGGTGGCGGAGAACCACTTCGAGCGCCGTGCACTCTCCCGTGAGGTGGCTCCCCACCTGTCCAACCCGCTGACCTTCTATCTGCCGGTCTACAAGGGCGGACCGCACGGCGCGGCCAAGCTCGGCGCGGGCGTCTTCGCCTACTCGGCGCTCTCCGCGTTCGGCGACGGCGTCGGCCACGTCATCTCCCCGTCGAAGGCGCAGCGCGACGTTCCCGAGCTGCGTACGGAGAACCTGAAGGCCGTGGCCGTGTACGGCGACGACCAGATGAACGACGCACGGATGGCGCTGATGGCGGTCCGCGCGTCCCTCGAGGCGGGGGCGGTCGTCCTCAACCACGCCGAGGTCACCGGACTGCGCCTGACCAGGGGCCGGGTCACGGGCGCGGACCTGAAGGACCGTACTGACGGCACCGAGTTCGGTGTCGACGCCCGGCTGGTGCTGAACGCGACCGGCCCGTGGGTGGACCACCTGCGCAAGATGGAGGACCCGAACGCGGCGCCCTCCATCCGGCTGTCCAAGGGCGCGCACCTGGTGCTCAAGCGCACCTCCCCGTGGAAGGCCGCGCTGGCCACCCCGATCGACAAGTACCGCATCACCTTCGCCCTCCCCTGGGAGGACATGCTGCTGCTCGGCACGACCGACGAGGTGTTCGAGGGTGACCCGGCGGATGTCGCGGTCAACGAGAAGGACATCGCCCAGATCCTCGACGAGGCCGCCTTCTCCATCCGTGACCAGCAGCTGTCGCGCGATCTCATCACCTACTCCTTCGCCGGGCTGCGGGTGCTGCCGGGCGGTCCCGGAGACACCTCGCAGGCCAAGCGGGAGACGGTGGTCACCGAGGGCCGCGGCGGCATGCTGTCGGTGGCCGGCGGGAAGTGGACGACGTTCCGCCACATCGGTCGTACGGTGATGAACAAGCTGGCCGAGCTGCCGGGCCGGCCGCTCGCCGACGACATGGAGCCGATCTCGCAGCTGCCGAAGAGGGTCCCGCTGCCGGGCATCGCCAACCCCCGCGCCGTCGCCCACCGGTTGCTGGTGGACGCCCCGGCGCCCGGGCCCCGCATGGCCGCGGACACCGCCCGGCACCTGGCCACGCACTACGGCTCGCTGGCCTTCGACATCGCGCGGCTGGCGAACGACGATACCGCGCTGGCCCAGCGGATCCACCCGGACGCCCCGGAGATCTGGGCCCAGGTCGTGTACGCACGCGACCACGAGTGGGCCGAGACGGCGGACGACGTGCTGCGCCGCCGTACGACGCTGACGATACGAGGCCTCGCCACGGACGAGATCCGCGGCAAGGTCGAGGATCTGCTGCGCAAGAAGGCCTGACGGCAAGGCCTGGTGAGCCCTTCCCCGGTGAGGCCTTCCGGGGGGAGGCCTCACCGGGGAAGACGCGCTTGAGGGGCGGTCGCGACAGCGGCCGCCCCTCAAGCGCGCCTGGCCCAGGGGCACTTCTACGGGCGGCAGGTGCGGGGCCCTGCTACGGCTGCGGCGGCCCTACTGCGGGGCTTCCTCGTCCGAGGCGAGGATCGACGTCTCCAGCTTGCGCAGCAGCCGGGCCAGTTGGCGGCACTCGGACGGCGAGAGTTCGCCGAGCATCCGCCGCTCGTTGTCGAGGTGCTCGGCGAACACCGTGTCGACCTTGGCGAGCCCTTCGGGGGTCAGCCGCGAGTAGACGACGCGCCGGTCGTCGGCGTCGCGCTCGCGGACGATCAGCCCGTCCTTCTCCAGCCGGTCGATCCGCAGGGTCACCCCCGCCGACGACACCAGCCCCGAGTCCGCGAGCTGCCCCGCGGTCAGCCGGTACGGCTCCCCGGACCGGCGCAGCGCGGTCAGCACGTCGAAACCGGCGACCGAGAGGCCGTGGCGTTCGATGGAGGCGGTGAGCCGGGTGCTGTAGCGCAGGAACGAGCGGTGCAGCCTTCCCAGGACCTCCAGCGGGCTGGTGTCCAGTTCGGGCCGCTCCCGTCCCCAGGCCTCGATGGCCATCGCCACGGCGTCCGGCCGCACCGTCGCCCTCCGCTCAGCCATGCCCGTCCCCGTCCCCTCAGCGCGGTCACTGCCGGGGCGCGAATGTCTCACGCCCCTGAAAATCCTATCCCTGAAGTGATTCGGGGCGGAAAGCGAGCCGGGCGCAGGGCGGTCCGTGCGGACGAGCGAGGGCGGTACGCGAAGACCAGCGGGGGCGGACGGTGCGGGCTCGTCAGGAGTTGAGCTCCTCCAGCGTCCTGCCCTTCGTCTCGACGGCGCACAGCGCCACGACGGCACCCACCGCGGCCACGGCGGCGAACTGGGCGAAGACCACCGCCAGGCTGCCGCCCGAGCCGATGATCGCGCCGAGCGCGACCGGTCCGAGGATCACACCGATCCGGTTCCAGACCCCGCCGAAGGCGGCGCCCTTGGCGCGGTTGTGCGTCGGGTACAGCTCGGGCGAGTACAGATAGAGCCCGGCGTTGATCGCGTAGAGGAAGAACGTCGTACAGGACGCGAACACGGCGACCTGCACACCCGAGGTCGCCCCGGCCAGCGCGAGCACGGTGAGCGAGACCATGGTGCCGCCGAGGGCGGCCACCAGGGCGGGGCGCCGGCCCACACGGTCGATCAGCAGGGCGACGATCAGCGTGCCGACAAGCCCGGTGACATTGCTGAGCAGGGTGTATATGAGAGCGGTCGTCAGGTCCAGGCCGAAGTGTTTGGTGTAGAGCGACGGCAGCCAGGTGGAGATGCCGTGGTTGACGTAGTACGCGACGAACCACAGCGCCGAGAGCACGGCGGTACGGCGCAGATAGCGGCCGGTGAACAGGTCCCGCAGGCGCCCCTGCGAGCGCTCCTGGGCGGGCGCGGCGGCCGGGGCCGGCAGCGGTTCGTGCGTGGCGGCGGCCACCTCTGCCTCGATCTGCGCGATGACCTGCTCGGCCTCCTCCGTTCGTCCCCGGGCCAGCAGCCAGCGGGGGGACTCGGCCACGTGCCGGGGCAGCATCGCCGCGAGCACGACCGGGAGCGCACCGATGACGAACATCGCGCGCCAGCCCAGGTTGGGCACCACCCAGATGGCGACCAGCGTGGCCGTGGCCAGACCCGCCGGGAAGATCATCTCGTAGAGCAGCACGAAGCGGCCGCGGCGGTCGGAGCGTGCGATCTCGTTGATGTACGTGGCGGCGACGGGGACGACCCCGCCGATACCCAGTCCCTGGACGAAGCGGAAGAGCGCGAACGTCTCGATGCCGCCGGACAGGGCGACGGCCAGGCTGGCGAGGGCGGTCACGGCGACCCCGAGGGCGACGGTCCGCACCCGGCCGATCCGGTCGCCCAGCCAGCCGGCGCCCAGGGCGCCCAAGAGCATGCCGACGGAGGCGGCCGTGACGGCGAAGGTGGCCTGCCCCGTCGTCAGCCGCCACTCCTTCATCAGTACGGGGAGCGCGGAGGCGGCCAGCAGCTGGTCGAACGCCTCGAAGAACGTCACGGCACCGATCAGCACACGCACCTTGACGTGCCAGCGTGAGTGCGGGAGCCGTTCGAGCCGGGCGGCTATCGAGCCGATGGCAGGCGTGCCGGCCACAGTCGTCATGAAGGGGTTCCTTCCGCGAACAGAGAAGTTCCGGAGACAGTAGATTCAGCCACCTAAGCGGTCAATAGTTAAGTGGCTAGATATTGAGATCGTCGCCTCAGCGTGACGATCGAGCCAGATCCGATCCAGCAGGCCCCTTGCGTGAATAAAGTTAAGCGCTTAGATTTCTAGCGCTTCGACAAAGTCGTCGCAGTTCCCATCGCCCGCCGCCTGCCCGGAGGTTCAGCCGTGCCGCACTTCCCCACCGACGCCCTGATCGCCGGCCAGTGGCGACGCGGCGCGGGCGCACCGTTCGAGACCGTCGACCCGGCGACCGGCCGGGTGCTCGCCACCGTCCACGCCGTGACGGCCGACGAGGTCGGCGAGGCCGCCGAGGCCGGAGCCCGGGCCGCCGCCGACCCGGCCTGGCGGGATCTGCTCCCCCACCGGCGTGCGCGGCTGCTGTACCGCATCGCGGAGCTGGTCGAGGACGCCGCCGACGAACTCTCGGCGATCCAGACCGCCGACACCGGCAAAACCCTCGGCGAGACCCGCGCACTCGCGCTGAGCGCGGCCGGGACCTTCCGCTACACCGGGGCCGCGCTGGAGACGGCGGAGGAGACGATCACCCCCTCCCGCGGCGAGTACGTCACGATGAGCGTGTACGAGCCGATCGGCGTCGTCGGCGCGATCAACCCCTGGAACTCCCCGATCGCCAGCGACGCGCAGAAGATCGCCCCCGCCCTCGCGGCCGGCAACGCCGTCCTGCTCAAGCCCGCCCTCTGGACGCCCCTCGTCTCCCTCGCCCTGGGGCGCATCGTCACCCGGGCGCTGGGCGAACTCGCCCTGCCCACCGCCCTGTTGTCCGTCCTTCCCGGCAGCGGCCGGACCGTCGGTGACGCCGTCGTCCGGCATCCGCTCGTCGGCCGTGTCGGGTTCACCGGCGGCACGGCGACGGGCCGGTCCCTCGCCGCCACCGCCGCGCGCAAGCTGATTCCCGCCTCGCTGGAGCTGGGCGGCAAGTCACCGACGATCGTCCGGGCCGACGCCGACGTCGAACAGGCGCTGGCCGGGGTGATGTTCGGGATCTTCTCCTCCAGCGGCCAGTCCTGCATCGCCGGTTCCCGGCTGTTCGTGGCCCGCGAGATCTACGACGACTTCACCGGCGAACTGGTCGAGCGGGTCCGCAAGCTGCGCGTCGGCCCGGGTACCGACCCCGGGACCCAGGTCGGGCCGCTCGTGCACCACGACCACCGGGACGCCGTCGCCGCCCATGTCGACCTGGCGCGCTCCGAGGGCGCGCGGGTGCTGTGCGGCGGAGCCGTGCCGGACGGCGAGGAGTACCGGGCCGGCGCGTACTACCTGCCCACCGTCCTGGACGGTCTCCCGAACTCCGCGCGGACCTGCCAGGAGGAGATCTTCGGCCCGGTGCTCGCCGCCCTGCCCTACGACGACGAGGACGACCTCGTACGCCGGGCCAACGGCACCGTCTACGGGCTGGCCTGCGGGATCTGGACGCGCGACCACCGCGCCGCCTGGCGCCTGGCGCGCCGTATCGACGCCGGCACCGTCTGGATCAACACGTACAAGCAGTTCAGCGCCTCCACCCCGTTCAGCGGCCGCAAGGACAGCGGACTGGGCACGGAGAAGGGCCGCGACGCCATCCGCGCCTACCAGCGCCAGAAGTCCCTGTACTGGGGCACCTCCGCGGCCCCGCTCCCCTGGGCCAACTGACCCGCGCACCCCTGTCTGGAGACACTCATGCACCAACCGCCACCCGGTCCCGTCGCCCGGCTGCGTTCCCTGCGCTACGTCGAGCTGCACACGCCAGCCCTCACCCGGGCCGCCGACTTCTACCAGGAGGTCTGGGGCCTGGAGACCGTCGAGTCCGACCACGGCGCGCACTGGCTGCGCGGCACCGGCGACGAGCACCACGTACTGCACCTGACCGGGGCCGACCGCGTGGGTCTCGGCCGGATCGCGTTCGCCGTGGCCACGCCCGCCGAGGTCGACGAGGCGGCGCGCAGGCTGACCGCCCGCGGCATCGTCCCGGTCTTCGGGCCGGCGCCGCTGGAGCAGGCGGGCGGCGGCTACGGCCTGCGGTTCACCGACCCCGAGCACCGGCTGATCGAGATCAGCGCCCAGGTCGATGCCGTGACGCCACGCGGCCGTGACGCCGCGGTGCCCGTCGGCGTCACCCACGCGGTGCTCAACACCACCGACATCGACGCGTCGGTCGCCTTCTACTGCGACGTCCTCGGGCTGCGCGTCTCCGACTGGTCCGAGCACCGGATGGCGTTCCTGCGCTGCAACGCCGACCACCACTGCATCGCCTTCAACCAGGCGGAGTGGGCCTCGCTCAACCACGTGGCGTACGAGATGACGTCCGTCGACCACTTCATGCGGGGCCTGGGCCGGCTGCGCCACCACGGCATCACCCCGCAGTGGGGGCCCGGCCGGCACGGCCCGGGCAACAACACCTTCTCCTACTTCACCGACCCGTCCGGGCTCGTGTGCGAGTACACCTCCGAGGTCGCGCAGGTCGTCGAGGACCGGTGGATCGCCCGGGTGTGGCGACGCGTGCCCGAACTGTCCGACCTGTGGGGGACGGCGGGCCCGCCGTCCCAGGAGATCCGCTGTCACATGGCCGGCTCCCCCGATCCCGGTCCCCTCTCTTCCCCCGCTCCCGTGGAGGTTCAGGCATGAGTGCCGTACGCAAGGCCGGACTCGTCGGCTGGGGCGCCATCGGCCGCGTCGTCGGCACGGCCCTCGCACGGCGGGAGGTGCCCGGCGCCGAGCTGGTGTGCATCGTCGACAACCGTCCGCTCGGCGACGCCGCGCCCGCCCCGCAGGTCGCCTTCGAGGAGGCCCTGGAGCGCTGCGACCTGATCGTGGAGGCGGCCGGCCAGGGAGTCGTACGGGAGTGGGGCGAGCGCGTCCTCGCCTCCGGGACGGACCTGCTGGTCGCGTCGACCGGGGCGCTGACCGACGAGGAACTGGCCAAGCGGCTGCTGAACACCGGCCCCGGGCGGGTGTACTTCACCGGCGGCGCGGTCGGCGGCCTCGACCTCCTGCAGGCCGTCCGTGCCTTGGGGCCGCTGGACGAGGTGCGGCTCACCACCACCAAGCTGCCGTCCACGCTCGAACAGCCCTGGATGGACGAGGAACTGCTGTCCCGGCTGCGGACGGCGACCGGACCGGTCGAGGTCATGGCGGGCACGGCACGCGAGATACCCGTGAAGTTCCCCAGGTCGACCAACGTGGCCGCGTCGGTGGCCCTGGCCGTCGGCGACCTGGACGCCGTACAGGTCCGTGTCGTGGCCGACCCCGGCGCCCACCGCACACGGC
This sequence comes from Streptomyces sp. NBC_00259, assembly GCF_036181745.1. Lineage (NCBI taxonomy): Bacteria > Bacillati > Actinomycetota > Actinomycetes > Kitasatosporales > Streptomycetaceae > Streptomyces > Streptomyces sp. NBC_00259. The sequence continues at coordinate 1,444,271 of NZ_CP108080.1, forward strand.
ACGTCGTCGAGGCGTCCGGCCCGCTCGGCGCCTACCGGTTCGAGGTGGCGCACCTCCCGGACCCGGACAATCCGGCGACCAGCCGGGTCGTGCCCTACGCGGTGCTGCGCAGCCTCGCCGCGCTCGCCGGCCGCGGCGGACAGATCCTGTGACGCCCACACCGCATCTGGAGGAGGCGGGCGAGCGGGGACCGTTGCTGCTGTGCCTGCACGGAATCGGCTCCTCGTCGGCCGCGTTCGCCCCGCAGCTCGCCGAACTCGGCCGGTACGCACGGGTCGTCGCCTGGGACGCCCCCGGATACGCGGGGTCGGCGGACCCCGAAGCCCCGCTGACGCTGGACGGCTTCGCCGACGCGGCGGCCGGGGTGATCCGCGAACGCGGCGGGAGCGCCCATGTCCTGGGCGTCTCCTGGGGCGGTGTGATCGCCCTGCGTCTGGCGGTCCGCCACCCGGAACTCGTCGCGTCGCTGATCGTCGCCGACTCCAGCCCGGGATCCGGGACGGACCCGGCGAAGGCCGCCGCCATGCGGGCCCGGGCCGGCGAGCTGGCCTCGCTGGGGCCGCGCGCCTTCGCGGAGCTGCGCGCGCGCCGGCTGGTGTCCGCCGGGGCCCCCGCCGAGCTGGTGCGACGGGTCACCGACACCATGGCCGGCGCGGTCCGGCTCCCCGGCTACGGGTACGCCGCGGAGTCGATGGCCGCCACCGATCTGCGCGACGAGCTGCCCTCGGTCACCGCGCCCACGCTCGTCCTCTGCGGCGACCAGGACGAGGTCACCGGCGTCGAGGCGTCCCAGGCCATCGCCGGTGCCGTCCACAGGACCGCCTACGTGATCGTCAAGGACGCCGGTCACCTGGCCAACCAGGAGCAGCCCGAGCACTTCAACGCCTGGGTCCTCTCCCACCTCCGCATCACCGCCCGCATCCCCGAATGAACACCTCCCGTACGCACACCTCGCGTACGCGCACCTCCCGAACGCACACGTCCACGAAGGAGCACGGCATGCCTCTCACCACCACCGCCTACGACAACGGCGGCGACCTCGCCGCGTACACCGACTCGCTCATCGCGACGAAGGACTCCCGCGAGCCCGACTGGAACACGCTCGCCTTCCAGGCGAAGGCCGGTGACCAGTACCGCCGCGCCCAGATCCGCTACGTCGGCTCCGGTGCGACCGGCAACCACGAGGGCGACAACCGGATCATCCCGTCCGGCGGGTTCACCTTCTCCAACATGCTGCTGCCGCCCGGTGCCGAAGGCCCCGAGCACACCCACCACGACGTCGAGGAGGCCTTCTTCGTCCTGGAGGGCGAGGTCCGGGTCGGCATCCACCGCGGCGAGGACGAGGCGGAGTACCGCACGCTCGGCTACCGGGACATGATCGTCGTCCCGGCGGGTGTGGCCCGCTCGCTGAAGAACGAGGGCGACAAGGACGCGCTGTTCTGCGTCGTCATCGGCACCCGGAAGCCGCAGGTGCCCACGTACCCCGAGCACTCGCCGATGCACGGTGTCACCCGTGACTGACCGGCGCGCCGGCGTCCGTACGGTCGTCGTCACCGGGGCGGGCCGTGGCCTGGGACTGGCCATGGCCCACCGGGCCGGCGCGGACGGATTCCGCGTCGTCCTCGCCGAGCTGGACCCGGCACGGGGCGAAGCCGCCGCCGGGCGGCTGCGCGAGGAGGGCCTCGACGCCCACTTCGTACGCTGCGACGTCGCCGATCCCGCGTCGGTGGAGGATCTCGCCGCCGCCGTACGGGAACTGGGCCCGCTGTACGGCCTGGTGAACAACGCGGCGCTGGCCAACGGCGTCGGCGGAAGTGAGTTCCAGGACATCGACGTGGCGGTGTGGGACCGGCTGATGGCGGTCAACGCCCGCGGCCCCTGGCTGGTCGCGAAGGCCCTCCATCCGCTCTTCGCCCCGCCCGGCCGGATCGTCAACATCGCCTCGGACGCGGCCCTGTACGGCTCCCCGCGGCTCGCGCACTACATCGCCTCCAAGGGCGCCGTGATCGCGCTGACCCGGGCCATGGCGCGGGAACTGGGCGACAGGGGCATCACCGTCAACGCGGTGGCGCCCGGCCTCACCGAGTGCGAGGCCACCGAGAACGTCCCGGCCGAACGCCACGGCCTCTACCGCGCGGGCCGTGCGATCTCCCGCGCGCAGCAGCCCGACGACCTCACGGGCCTCGTCTCCTTCCTGCTGAGCGAGGAATCCCGCTATCTCACCGGACAGGTGGTCGCCGTCAACGGCGGCTTCACCATGAACTGAACCGACGGAGCACCCCATCATGGATCTGGCCCTCGCCGACCGCACCGTACTCGTCACCGGCGGCAGTTCGGGCGTCGGCCTCGCCACCGTCCGCGCCCTGCTCGCCGAGGGCGCGAACGTCGCCACCTGCGGGCGCGACGCGGACCGGCTCGCCGGGGCGGCCGCCGGGCTCGACGGCGGCGACCGGCTGCTGACGGGCGTGTGCGACGTCCGGGACGCCGCCGCGGTACGCGACTTCACCCGGCGCACGGCCGATGAGTTCGGCGGCATCGACGGCCTCGTCAACAACGCCGGGCAGTCCCGGATGAAGGGGCTCGACGAGTCCACCGCCGAGGACTGGCGCGACGAACTGGAGCTGAAGTTCGCCGGGGTCCTCCACCCCGTGCACGCCGCCCGCCCGCATCTGTCGGTCTCGGACGCGGCGAGCGTCGTCAACGTCAACGCGGTCCTCGCCAAGCAGCCCGAGACCCGGCTGATCACGACGAGCGCCGCCCGCGCCGGCATCCTCAACCTCTCCAAGTCCCTCGCGGTCGAGCTGGCGGGCGACGGGATCCGGGTCAACTCGGTCTGCCTCGGCCTGATCGACACCGGGCAGTGGACCCGCCGCCACGCCGCATCCGCCACCGGCCTCGCCTACGAGGAGTGGCAGGCGGAACTCGCCGCCGACCGCGGCATCGCGCTCGGCCGGCTCGGCCGCGCCGAGGAGGTGGCGTACGCGATCGTCGCGCTGCTGTCGCCCCGCGCCTCGTACATCACCGGCACCAGCATCGACGTCTGCGGCGGAGTCGGCCGCTCCATCCTCTGAGGAGACCCCACCATGCGTTACGACAACGGAGGCGAACTCCTCGTCGCCGTCCTGCGGGAACTCGGCATCGACACCGTCTTCGGCATCGTCAGCGTGCACAATCTGCCGCTGGTCGAGGCCGTCGACCGCGAACTGCGGTTCGTCCCCGTACGCCACGAGGCGTCCGCCGTGAACGCCGCCGACGCCTACGGGCGGGCCCGCGGCACCATCGGCTGCGCCCTGACCTCCACCGGCACCGGCGCGGGCAACGCCGCCGGGTCACTGATCGAGGCCCTCAGCGCGGGTACGTCCGTGCTGCACGTCACGGGTCAGGTGGAGAGCGGGTTCCTGGGCAGCGGACGCGGCTTCATCCACGAGACCAAGGACCAGCTGGGCATGCTGACGGCCGTCTCGACGTACGCCGCGACCGTGACCGGCGCCGATACGGCGGGCCGGGTACTGCGCGACGCCGCCCGTGCCGCGCTGACCGCACCGGGCGGCCCCGCGAGCGTGGAATGGCCGATCGACCTGCAGTACGCCGCACAGACCGACACCCCGGCCGAGAGCGCCGAGCCGGCCGTGCCCGCCCCCACCGACGGTGAACTGGCGGCCGCCGGCGCCCTGCTGGCCTCGGCGCGCAGGCCCCTGGTGTGGGCAGGCGGCGGCGCCGTCCGGGCCCGCGCGGAACTCACCGGGCTGCTGGCCGCGAGCGGCGCGGGCCTGATCACGTCCAACTCGGGGCGTGGCTCGGTGCCCGAGGACCATCCGCAGGTCGTCGGCAACTTCGCCACGACCCCCGCCGGGCGCGCGCTGCTCGCCGACGCCGATGTGCTGATCGGCGTCGGCAGCCACTTCCGGTCCAACGAGACCGCCGACTACGGGCTGGCGCTCCCCGCGGCGCACATCCAGATCGACGTCGACGCCGCCTCCCTCGGCCGGGTCTATCCGGTGGAGCACGCGCTGCACGGCGACGCGGCGGCGGTCCTGGCCCGTCTGCTGCCGTACGCGCGGGCCGCCGAGGCGGGCTGGACGGACCGGGTCGCGGCGGTGCGGGCCGAGGTGCGCGCCGCGCTGCACGACTCCATCGGCCCCCAGGCGGCGATCTGCGACGCGATCCGTGCCGCACTTCCCCGTGAGGCGGTCGTCGCCCGCGATGTCACCATCCCGTCGAGCAGCTGGGGCAACCGGCTGCTGGAGATGTACGACCCGCGCGACAACGTCTTCCCGCGCGGCGGCGGCATCGGGCAGGGCCTCGGCATGGGCATCGGGGCCGCGCTCGCCCGGCCCGGCTCGCCGACGGTGGTCCTGGCCGGTGACGGCGGCCTGGCGGTGCATCTGGGCGAGCTGCTCACCCTGGCCCAGGAACGGCCCCGGCTCACCCTGATCGTCTTCAACGACGGCGGCTACGGCGTCCTGCGCAACATGCAGGACCGCTACGGCGACCGCCGCTCCGGGGTCGACCTCGTCACCCCCGACTTCGAGCAGCTGGCGCGGGCCTGCGGGCTGCCGTACTTGCGGATCGCCGCCGAGGAGCACTCACTGCCGGTGGTGACGGCGGCCGTCGCGTCGGACGGACCGACGCTCGTCGAGGTCGATCTGACGGCACTGGGCCCGATGAAGAACCCGTTCACCCCGCCCGTGAAGATCCCCGGCGCATGAGCCGGAGAGGAGGCAGCAGGCCATGAGCGACAACGCGCTGCGGCAGAGCGAACTCCGGCTGACCGTGCACCGCATGACATGGGAGGCGGACGGCGTCCTCTCCGTCGAGCTGGTGCACCCCGAGGGCAAGCCGCTGCCCGCGTGGACGCCCGGAGCGCACATCGACGTCCATGTGGGCGGGCAGATCCGCCAGTACAGCCTGTGCGGCGACCCGCGGTCCACCTGGGTCTACCGGATCGGTGTCCTCGACGCCCCGTCGTCGCGCGGCGGTTCGCGGTACGTGCACACCGGGCTGCGTCCCGGCCAGGACGTCACCGTCTCCGAGCCGCGCAACCACTTCGCGCTGGAGGACGCCGCCGGGTACGTGTTCGTCGCGGGCGGCATCGGGATCACGCCTCTCCTGGCGATGGCACGCGAGGCCGCGCGCAGGGGCACCCCGTGGCGCATGGTCTACGGCGGGCGCACCCGTTCGTCGATGGCGTTCACCGGTGAACTGGCCGCGCTGGACGGTGAGGTGGCCCTCGTACCGCAGGACGAGCACGGGCACATCGACCTGGACGCCGTGCTCGCCGGGCTGGCGGAGGGGACGCTGGTGTACACGTGCGGCCCCGAGCCGCTGCTGGCCGCCGTCGAGGAGCGCTGCCCGGCGGATCGGCTGCGCCTGGAGCGGTTCGCGGCGCCCGTCGTGGAACGCGCCGACGACGACGGCGCGTTCGAGGTCGAGTGCCGCGGCTCCGGAGTGACCCTGTCCGTCGGCGCCGGCACCTCCATCCTCCAGGCCGCCGAGGACGCCGGTCTGACCGTCAGCAGCTCCTGCCGCGACGGCATCTGCGGCTCCTGCGAGACCCGTGTCCTGGACGGCGTCCCCGACCACCGTGACTTCCTGCTCAGCGAGGCCGAGCACACGGCGAACGCGACCATGATGATCTGCGTGTCGCGCTGTGCCTCCGGCCGTCTCGTCCTCGATCTGTGACCACCCCGTTGGAGGCTTCGATGACCACCGCCCCCTGGCCGTACCTGGACGTTCACCAGTCCCGTACGCACGAGCCCACCCCGTACGAGCTGAAGCTGGCCGCCACGCTCGAAGAGGTCTTCACCAAGGACGGCCACGAACTGGCCGATGTCGTCCGCGGGCTCAACGCCCGCCAGGTCCACGCCCCCGACGGCGCCCCGTGGACCGAGGAGTCCTTCCGTACCGAGATGAAGCGCCTGGGAGCCTGACCATGACCCCTTCAACGCCCCTTTCCACAACCGCGTGCACGGCTCCTTCCGCCGACGACATCTACGCGACCGGGCTGCGCAACCAGTGGCATCCCGTCGTCCCGTCCCGCTTCGTCGCCCCCGGGGCGATGCGCAGGGTCACCGTGCTCGGCGAGCAGTGGCTGCTGTTCCGGCGCTCCGACGGCGCCCTGGCGATGCTCGCCGACCGCTGCCCCCACCGCGGCGCCCCGCTGTCGCTGGGCAAGCACCTGGGTGACCGGGTGGCCTGCTGGTACCACGGCGTCGAGGTCGGGACCGACGGCACCGTGTCCTCGGTGCCCGGGCTGCCCGGCTGCAACCTGGAGGGCAGGAAGCTGGTCGCCTCGCTGCCGGTGCGCGAGGTCGGCGGGGCCGTCCTCGCCTACTTCGGCGACGAACGGCACCCGGAGCCGGTCGACCTGGCGCTGCCCGATCCGCTCACCGACCCGGACGCCGACGCGTTCCTCTGCTACGCCGAGTGGAACGTGCCGTGGCGGTACGCCGTGGAGAACCTCCTCGACCCGATGCACGGGGCGTTCCTGCACCACGAGTCGCACACCATGTACGACGGGGACACGACGGCGAAGTTCCGCATCCGGGAGACCGGCCGCGGCTACTTCTTCGAGAAGACCGACCAGCGGGGCGTCAACTTCGACTGGGTCGAGCTGTGCCGCACCGGCGCCGACTGGGTGGACCTGTCCATCCCGTACCCGCCGTCGGCGGGCCCCGGCGGCCCGTTCGGGATCGTCGGCATGGTGTGCCCGGTGGACCGCGAACGCACCGGCGTCTTCTTCTGGCGCTACCGCCGCGTCCAGGACTGGCAGCGCGACACCTGGCGCTTCCTGTACCGGACGGTGATCGAGGAGCGGCACTGGGAGGTCCTGGAGCAGGACCGGGTGATGCTGGAGGCCATGCCGGCCGACGCCGACCAGCGGGAGAACCTCTACCAGCACGATCTGGGTGTCGTACGGTTGCGGCGGCTGTACCGGGCGCAGGCGGAGCAGCAGGCGGCGGCCGGCTGATCACGGCCGACCGGCCCCGCCGTCCGCGGTCGGCCCCGGCGGGGAACGGTCCGGGCGACAACGGTCGGGGCCTGAACCGCATACCCAAAAGTCCGTCACAGGGGTCATAATCATCCGATACATCGGATGTCTTCCTGAGACGAGGTCGCCATGGCTGTCACCGACGAGGCCATCGAGAAGATCAAGGGGATGATCGTCTCCGGCGCGCTGCGGCCGGGCGACCGCCTCCCCAAGGAGAGCGAACTCGCCTCCGAACTGGGCCTGTCCAGGAACTCGTTGCGCGAGGCGGTCCGCGCGCTGTCGTTGATCCGCATCCTCGACGTACGGCAGGGCGACGGTACGTACGTCACGAGCCTGGACCCCCAGCTGCTGCTGGAGGCGCTGAGCTTCGTCGTGGACTTCCACCGGGACGACACCGTGCTGGAGTTCCTCGCCGTGCGCCGGATCCTGGAACCGGCCGCGACGGCGATGGCGACGTCCCGGATCAGCGAGGACGAGCTGGACGCCCTGACCGCACAGCTCGACGCGCTCGGACCGCAGCCCTCGGTGGAGGAACTCGTCGCCGCGGACCTGGAGTTCCACCGCGGAATCGTGCAGACCTCCGGCAACTCCGTCCTCTGCTCACTCCTCGACGGCCTCTCCGGGCCCACCACCCGGGCCCGCGTCTGGCGGGGACTGACCCAGGAGGACGCGGTCAGCCGCACCCTCCATGAGCACCGCGCCATCCTGGCGGCGCTCCGCGACCGCGACGCGGAGGCCGCACGCTCATGGGCGACGGTCCACATCGCGAGCGTGGAGCAGTGGCTGCGGTCGACGCTGTAGGTGTGACGCCGGCAGGTGCGGGGCCCGGGAACGTCTCCCGGGCCCCGCACCTGCCGGACAGCCCCTAGTCCCAATGCCAGTGACTTAACGAGCCACTCGAAGCTCTGACGTGCGGAAACATCGCCCATGGGGCCTCCGCCGGGCGCCAAAGTCACTGGTATTGCCCCTAGTCCTGCTTCTCCCCGCTCGCGAAGCGGGAGATCACCAGGGCCACGATGATGATCGCGCCGTTCAGGAACTGGTTCCAGAGCGCCGGTACGCCGCCCAGCGTCATCACGTTCACGACGAGTTGGAGTGTGAGCACACCGGTCAGGGCACCGAACAGCGTGCCGCGGCCGCCCTTGAGGCTGATGCCGCCGATGACCGCGGCCGCGAACACCTGGAAGATCCAGCCGTTGCCCTGCGTGGCCGCGACCGAGCCGTAGTGGCCGGTGTAGAGGATGCCCGCGAACGCGGCCAGCAGACCGCCGATCGCCAGCACCACCCAGGTGATCCGGTCCACCCGGATGCCGGCGGCGCGTGCCGCCTCCGGGTTGCCGCCGATCGCGTACAGCGCGCGCCCGTGGCGCAGGTACGCCAGCGCCCCGCCGCCGACGGCGAAGAGCGCGAGGCAGATCCACACGGCGGCCGGTACCCCGATCCAGTCCGTCTTGCCGAGGTAGCGGAAGGACTCCGGCACGTCGGTGATCGACTTGCCCTCGGTGATGCCGATGTGGAGACCGCGCAGCATCGTCAGCATGCCGAGGGTGGCGATGAACCCGTTGACGCGCAGCTTGAGCATCAGGAAGCCGTTGACCGCGCCGATCGCGAGACCGACCAGCAGGCAGACCGGGATGGCCATCCAGACCGGGAGGAGTTCCAGTCCGGCGAAGCGGCCGCCCTCCGCCGGAAGGATCAGCCACATGGCGATGACCGGCGCGATGCCGATCGTCGACTCCAGCGACAGGTCCATCCGGCCGCAGATGAGGATGAGTGCCTGGCCGAGCACGAGCAGGCTCAGCTCCGAGGACTGCTGGACCACGCTGATGAGGTTGGTGGAGGTGAGGAAGACCGGCGAGACGATGAAGCCGATCACCATCAGCACCAGGATCACCGGCACGAGCGAGAAGTCGCTCCACCTGATCAGTCGCAGCCGGTTCAGCGGCACCCCGGCGGCGGTCCTCTCGGCCGCCGGCGGCCGTATGGTCTCGGTCATTCCCGCTCCCCCACTCCTTCCATGGCGGCGACCAGCTCCCGGTCGCTCCATCCGCTGCCGAACGTGGCGACCACCCGCCCGTGGAACAGGGCGAGGACCCTGTCGCACACCCGCAGGTCGTCCAGTTCGTCCGAGATGATCACGGCCGCACTGCCCTCGTCGGCCACCCTGCGGACCACACCGAGGAGTGCGTCCTTGGACTTGACGTCGACGCCCGCGGTCGGCCGTACGGCGATCAGCGCGCTCGGTCCCCGGGCCAGCGCGCGGGCGACGACGACCTTCTGCTGGTTGCCCCCGGAGAGCCCGGAGACCTTCTGCTGCGGCCCCTGGGTCTTGATGTCGAGCGAGGCGATCATCGACCGGGCGAACTCCCGTGTACGCGACGGCAGTACCGTCCCCCACGGTCCGAGCTGGTCGGCGACAGTGAGGGTGGCGTTCTCGGCGACGCTGCGGTCGAGGACGAGGCCCTGGAGATGCCGGTCCTCGGGGATGTAGCCGATCCCGGCGTCCAGGGCGTGCGGCACGCTGCCCGGCCGGACGGCCCTGCCGCGTACGGTGATCCGGCCGGCGGTGGCCTTGCGCAGTCCGGCCAGCGTCTCGCCGAGCGCGGTGTTGCCACTGGCCGTGGCGCCGGCGAGTCCGACCACCTCGCCGGGCCGCACCTCCAGGTCGAGCGGGTCGAACTCGCCGTCCAGCGCGAGGCCCTCGGTGCGCAGGACGGGTTCGGCGTCCTTTCGGACCTTGCTCGCGGGGGCATGCCAGGCGGCGGTGCCGCTGGTGGCCTCTCCGGTCATCGCCGCGACCAGGTCGTCCTTGGCGAGCGCGGCGACGGGGGCGCTGAGCACATGGCGGGCGTCACGGTAGACGGTGACGGTGGTGCACAGTTCGTACACCTCCTGCAGATGGTGGGAGATGAAGAGGAACGCCACTCCCTGGCTCTGCAGTTCCCGCAGCTTCCCGAACAGCCGCTGGATGCCTCGGGCGTCGAGCTGGGCGGTCGGCTCGTCGAGGATGATCAGCCGGGCACCGAAGGACAGGGCCTTCGCGATCTCGACGAACTGCCGCTGCTCGACGGGGAGATCCTTGGCCCGTGCGGTGGGGTCGACGCTCACCCCGTACTCGGCGAGCAGTTCCGCGGCCCGCCGCCTGAGCCTGGGCCAGCTGATGAGGCGGCCGCCGGGGCGGCCGGTCTCGAAGCGGTTGAGGAAGAGGTTCTCGGCGACGGTCAGATCGGGCACGACCATCGACTTCTGGTAGACGCAGGCGACCTTGGACTGCCAGGCCGCCGTGGAGCCGAAGGCGGGTGCGGGCTCGCCTCCGAAGGTGACCGTGCCCGCGTCGGGCCTGTGCAGTCCGGTGAGCACGCCGACGAGGGTGGACTTGCCTGCTCCGTTGCGCCCGACGAGTGCGTGGGCCTCGCCGGGTGCGACGGTGAGCCGTACTCCGTCGAGTGCGAGGGTCGGGCCGAAGCGCTTGACGATGCCTTCCGCCTCGACGGCGGGCGGTGCCTGGTGGGCCATGGCTAGCTCTTCTTCTCCAGCTGGTTGGCCCACAGCTTGGGGTCGTCCACGTTCGCCTTGGTCACGAGCGGTGCCGGGAGCTGGTCCTCGAAACCGTTCGGGATCTTGATGATGGTCGAGTCGTGGTCGGTCGGCCCCTCCTTGAAGGTCTTGCCCTCCAGGGCCGCCCTGGCGTAGAAGAGCGCGTACTTGGCGTACAGGTCGGCGGGCTGGGAGACTGTGGCGTCGATCTTCCCGGCGCGGATGGCGTCCAGTTCCTCCGGGATGCCGTCGTTGGAGATGATCGTGATGTGGCCGGGCGTGCCGGGCGCCTTGAGCAGCTTCTTCTGCTCCAGCAGGGCGAGGGTGGGCTGCAGGAAGGCACCGCCGGCCTGCATGTAGATGCCGCCCAGGTCGGGGTGGGCGGCGAGCGTCGACTGGAGCTTGGCGGAGGCGACGTCGCCCTTCCACTCGGTGGCCAGCTCGAAGACCTGGATGCCGGGGAAGTTCTTGTCCATGCACGCCTTGAAGGCCTCGGAGCGGTCGCGGCCGTTGATCGAGGACAGATCGCCCTGGAACTCGGCGACCTTGCCCTTGCCCTTCAGCTGCTCGCCGAGGTACTGGCAGGCCTTCTCGCCGTATGCGCGGTTGTCCGCGCGCACGACCATGTAGACGCTGCCCTTGTCCGGGCGGGTGTCGACGGAGACGACCGGGATCTTCTTCTCGTCGAGGGTCTGCAGCGTCTCGGCTATCGCGCCGGTGTCCTGCGGCGCCATGACGACGGCCTTGGCGCCCTGGTCGGTGAAGACCTGGACGTTGGAGACGAGCTTTCCGATGTCGTTCTGGGAGTTGGCCAGCGGGAGCGCTTCGACCTCGCCGTCCTTGACGCCCTTCTCGATGTACTGCTGGTACGAGTTCCAGAAGTCGGTGTCGCTGCGCGGCAGGTCGATGCCCACCTTGCCGGCGGCCGACCCGCCGCCCTGGTCCCGGTTGCAGCCGGCGAGGGCGGTCACGGCCAGAAGTACGGCGCAGGCGGCGGCACTTGTCGAACGCACTCTCATGGTCCTGTCCTTCGGTGGGTGGCGGCTCAGGCTCAGGTGTTCAGGCTCAGGTGTTCAGGCTCAGGTGCTCGGGCTCACGTGCTCGGGCTCAGGTGCTCGGGCTCAGGTGGCGGAACGCAGGCGCAGACCCTGCATTCCGCCGTCGACCGCGAGTGCCGTGCCCGTGACGGCGGCCGCGGCGGGGCTGGCGAGGTAGACGACGGCGGAGGCGACTTCCTCGGCGGCGACCAGTCGTCCGGTGGGCTGGCGGGCTTCGAGCGCGGCCCGTTCGGCCGCGGGATCGTCGGCCCGGTCGAGCAGCCGGCCGATCCAGGGGGTGTCGGCGGTGCCGGGGTTGACGCAGTTGACGCGGATGCCCTCGCGGACGTGGTCGGCGGCCATGGCGAGGGTGAGGGAGAGGACGGCGCCCTTCGAGGCGCTGTAGAGCGCCCGCTGGGGCAGGCCGGCGGTCGCGGCGATGGAGCAGGTCTGGGTGAGGGAGACGCAGCCGGGGCGTTCGGCGGCGGCCCGGCGCAGATGGGGCAGGGCGTGCCGGGCGGTGCGGACCATGCCGAGGACGTTGATGTCGAGGACCCGGTGCCACTCGTCGTCGGGGTTGTCGGCGACGGTGCCGATGGCGCCGATGCCGGCGTTGGACACAACGGTGTGGAGGGCGCCGTACTCCTGTGCGACGTCATCGATGGCGGTACGCAGTGCCATGTCATCGGTGACGTCCGCCTTCACCGCGAGCGTGCCCTGCGGCGCGCCCGCGGGGTCCCGGTCGAGGACGGCGACCCGGGCACCCCTGGCGAGGAGTTGCCGGGCGATGGCGGCTCCGATGCCCGAGGCGCCGCCGGTGACCACGGCCGCCATTCCCTCGAAGTCGTGTGCCGTTGTCATGAGTTGCCGACCTCCTGGGCGGACGCTCGGGCCTGCCAGACAGGCCCTTCCGGGTAGCGGTGCGCGGCGATCGACTCGGGCCGCATACGGGAGGAGAAGCCCGGCGTGCGCGGGGCGACGTAGCGCCCGTTGTCGATCACGGCGGGCGCGGTGAAGTGTTCGTGGAGGTGGTCGACGTACTCGATGACGCGGTCCTCCAAGCTGCCGGACACGGCGACGTAGTCGAACATGGCGAGGTGCTGGACGAGTTCGCACAGTCCTACCCCGCCCGCGTGCGGGCAGACGGGAACGCCGTACTTGGCGGCGAGCAGCAGGATCGCGAGGTTCTCGTTGACGCCGGCGACGCGGGCCGCGTCGATCTGGACGAAGTCGACGGCCCCGGCCTGGAGCAGCTGTTTGAAGACGACGCGGTTGGCGACGTGCTCGCCGGTGGCGACCTTGACGGGCTGTCCGGCCCGTACGGCGGCGTGGCCGAGGATGTCGTCGGGGCTGGTGGGCTCCTCGATCCAGTACGGCTCGTAGGGGGCGATGGCCTCCAGCCAGCGCAGCGCCTCGGCGACGTCCCAGCGCTGGTTGGCGTCCACGGCGATGCGTACGCCCGGGCCGACCGCCGCACGGGCGACTTTCAGCCGTCGTACGTCGTCGTCGAGGTCGGCGCCCACCTTCAGCTTGATCTGCCCGAACCCGTCGGCGACGGCCTGCTTGGCGAGGCGGACGAGTTTGGCGTCGTCGTAGCCGAGCCAGCCCGGTGAGGTGGTGTAGGCGGGATAGCCGTCCGCGCGCAGCAGTTCGGCCCGTTCGGCCCGGCCCGGCTCGGCGGCGCGCAGGATGGCGAGTGCCTCGTCGCGGGTCAGTGCGTCGGTGAGGTAGCGGAAGTCGACGAGGGAGACGAGTTCCTCGGGCGACATGCCGGCGAGGAACTCCCAGACCGGCAGCCCGGCCAGCTTCGCGGCAAGATCCCAGGCGGCGTTCACGACCGCGCCGACGGCCATGTGCATCACGCCCTTCTCGGGGCCGAGCCAACGCAGCTGGGAGTCATGGGTGAGTTCGAGGTGCAGGGCCGCGAGATCGGCGGCGGAGCGGGGCGCGGGCCGGCCGCTGACATAGGGACGCAGTGCCTCGATGGCCGCTGCCGTGACATCGTTGCCTCTGCCGATCGTGAAGCAGAAGCCGTGCCCCTCCTCGCCGGCGTCGGTGCGCATGACGACGTAGGCGGCGGAGTAGTCGGGGTCGGTGTTCATGGCGTCGGAGCCGTCGAGCTGTTCCGAGGTGGGAAAGCGGATGTCGTGGACCTCGAACCCTGTGACGGTCTGACTCATGCACGCCCCCCGGACGATTCGGTACGACAAGGACCCGGTGAACATCGGACCTCTTGGTCATCCGATGTATAGCGTCGTCTCGGGGGCCAGGTCCAGGCCTGGGGCAAACTTTCTCGGCTACAGCTCGGATGTATGTGCGGCTGGAACCGGTATTCCTCTGACCTATGCCCCTGCCGTATGGAAGTTCACCCAGGCGTGCACAGGGACTGCGGGCGGACCTCTGGGAAGCCGTAAGGTTGGGGCGTACGAAAGAGAACGTCGGAAGGAGGCCTGGGTGATCGAGCTCGAGGGGGTTCCCGAGCTGATCGACCCGGTCATGGTGGCCGCGTTCGAGGGCTGGAACGACGCAGGCGACGCCGCCTCCACCGCGGTCGCGCATCTGGACCGGGAATGGAAGGGCGAGGTGTTCGCGGCGCTCGACGCCGAGGACTACTACGACTTCCAGGTCAACCGGCCCACGGTGTGGCTGGACGGCGGGGTACGGAAGATCACGTGGCCCACCACACGGCTGTCCGTGGTCCGGGTCGGTGGCGAGAAGCCCCGTGATCTGGTGCTGGTCCGCGGGATCGAGCCGTCGATGCGCTGGCGCTCGTTCTGCAACGAGCTGCTGGGCTTCGCCCATGAGCTGGGCGTCGAGATGGTGGTGATCCTGGGCGCCCTGCTCGGCGACACCCCGCACACGCGGCCGGTGCCGGTCAGCGGTGTCACGTCGGATCCGGATCTGGCCAGGACGATGGACCTGGAGGAGACCCGCTACGAGGGCCCGACCGGCATCGTCGGCATCCTCCAGGAGGCGTGTACGCACGCCGGGGTCCCGGCCGTGTCGCTGTGGGCCGCCGTACCGCACTACGTCTCGCAACCGCCGAACCCCAAGGCGACGCTGGCCCTGCTGAACCGGCTGGAGGACCTGATAGACCTCCGCATCCCGCTGGGCGAACTGGCGGAGGACGCACGGGCCTGGCAGCTCGGGGTGGACCAACTGGCCTCCGAGGACAGCGAGGTTGCGGAGTACGTGCAGACGCTGGAGGAGGCGCGGGACACCGCGGAGCTCCCCGAGGCGTCCGGCGAGGCCATCGCCCGCGAGTTCGAGCGGTATCTGCGGCGGCGTGACGGAGGACCGGGGCCCGGCCCGGGTCCCGGTGGGACCGCTCCCGGCGCAGGCCCCGGACAGGCACCCGGCGGGCACGCGACGGAGAGCGGCGACAGCGGCTCCTATCTGCGCGACACTCCCCCTGCGCCCGGCGGGCGCGGGGGGCGGACGCGGCCGCCGAAGCCGCCCCATCCGGAGCCGGGCCAGAGTTCCGACGCCGAGCCGGAGCCCGGGGACGGTCCTGACCCCTCCGAGGACGACTGACCGCTGCGGGGTGTCGTGGTCGAGCGGGGCGGTGCCGGCAGGCACCGCCCCGTCGCCGTGCCGGGCGGCCGAAGTCCGGCCGAAGTCCGCGGGCACAGGAGCCGGGCCGGGGCGCGGTGCCCCGGCCCGGTCCTGCGACGTCCGGCCCCGCGACGTCCGGCCCCGCGCCGTCCGGGCCTGCGCCGTCCGGCCCGGCCTGCGCGGGTGTCAGCCGCAGCGGAACCGTGCGCCCGCCCAGTCCGCGTGGTCACCGGACTTGGAGCCGTTGGTGTCGGTCACCTTCAGACGGACGTGCCGCGCCCCGGTGACGTCGACCTCGGCCGGTACGGTCGCCGAGGCGCCGGTGACCTTCGGCGAGGTCCACAGCACCTCGCCGTCCGCCTCGACGGAGAACGCGACTTCGCCGTATCCGTTGATCTCGTCGTCGATACCGGTGTCCGCGGTGAACGTGGTGCAGCGGCCACCGAGATAGACCTCGATGTCGGAGTCGGCGTGCGCCCCGATGCCCTTCTCGTAGGTCTGGCCGGCGAGGGTGAGCGTATGTCCGTCACTCGCGCCCGATTCCCCGTTGCTGCGGTCGCGTTCGGGTGGGCCCCAGCCGTTGGTGGACGTCAGCCACACCAGATCGCTCGCCCAGACGTCGCCGGACGGCGGCGGCGGCATCACCCCGGCCGCGAACCGCTGCACGGCGGTGCGTGGCTCACCGGCCGCCCGGTAGCGGGCGGTTGCGGTGAGCGTCGCCTCGCCGGGCTCGGCGTCCCGGGCGGGGGTGACGGCGACCTCGACCCGCCTGGTCGTCCCCGCGGGGATGCGGTCCACGCTCGCCGCGGGCGTCACCTGCCAGCCCGCCGGTGTGTCCAGCGAGACCGAGACGTCCGTGGCGTCACGGGCGCCCGCGGTGACATCGACGGCGACCTTGCCCGGCGTGCCGGCGGCCAGTTCCTGACCGGCCGGGGCGGCGACGACGGCCGCGGAGCCGGGGACGGCTCCGCCGACCGCCGCGGTGTCCTCCAGTTCCAGCTCGAAGCCGCGGTCGGTGGGCAGCGCCGCGGTCTTCACCTTCACGACGCCGCCGCGGTCGTCGCGGTCGTACCACCAGCCCTGTCCGGCCGCGTCGAAGGCCGCCCTGCCGCTCAGCCTCGGCAGATCACGGCCGTTCAGCTCGACCGAGCTCGGTGAATCCGCGGTGTGAACGGTGAAGTTGTACGGTCGCGCGTGACTCTTGCCGTTGAACGTGCCACGGCTCGCGCCGATCCGTACGGTCACGTCCCCCGCCCCGCGCTTCGGGGCGTCGACGTCGGCACGCTGGGTGGCGTACTTCCCCGAGCGGTGCTCGCGCGTCACGCCGTCGTCCTCGTAGAGCGTGAACGACGACGATCCCTGCGGGTAGATGTCCCAGGCGAGCGGGGAGCCGGCGCCGCGGTCGGCGTACGAGCGGATCCCGCCGGGCCACATCGGGACGGTGGCGCCGGCCCGGACGAACAGCGGGAGGGTGTCCAGCGGTGCGCTGTAGTCGTCGACCGTGGTGGGGCCCTCGTAGGTGCGTCCGCTCCAGTAGTCGATCCACGTGCCCTTCGGCAGGTAGATTCCGTCGCGCTCGGCGGCGTCCTGGTAGACGGGTGCGACGAGGAAGTCCTCACCGCTCAGGAACTCGTACTTGGCGGCGTCCGTCGCGGCCTTCGGGTCGTCCGGGTACTCCAGGACGAGCGGGCGGGCGAGGCCGACGCCGGTCTTCGTCGCCTCGTGGGCGTACGAGTAGATGTACGGCAGCAACGACTCGTGGAGCTTGAGGTAGTCGCGGTTGATCGAGGTGTACGGCTCGCCGTACCGGAAGGGCTGCTTGTCGCTGGCGGCCCAGCCGTCCATGGTCATGGTGACCGGGAGGAACATCTTCCACTGCAGGTCGCGGGTGTAGGTCTGGGGGCTGCCGCCGAAGATTCCGTCGACGTCACCGGTGGTGTAGGCGAGTCCGGACATGGACGCGCCCGCGTAGGTCGGGATCTGCCAGCGGATGTACTCCCAGCTGCCGGCCTGGTCGCCGGACCACTGGACGCCGCAGCGCTGGGCGCCCGACCAGCTCTCGGGGGCCCAGGTGAAGCCGCGGGCCGTGCTGTTGGCCTCGATGCCGGCGTAGGCGTCCTTGCAGCCGTCCAGGGCGAACTTGTAGCCCGCGCCGACCCAGGCGACGTCGAGCTTGGCGACCCGCTGGCCGGCCTTGACCTGGTCGGCGAGCTTGTCGAGGCCGTCCTCGGTCCACAGGCCGAGCTGCATCTTGCGCTGCTGGAGGCCCTGGGCGGTCTCGGCGAGGTTCTCGTAGCCGCAGCCGTAGCCGTCGTTGACGAGCATCCAGCCGTTGGGCATGTCGTGCTCGACGTAGCCGTCGGCGACCTTCAGCGCGTCGAGGGTGTGGCGTTCGCCGCGGTTGGCGTTGTGGAGGTAGCAGTCGGCGTCGCCGATCTCCAGGCCGTAGACGGGCGGCATGAAGGGCTTGCCCGTGAGCTTCGTGTACTGCCCGATCACGTCCTTGGCGCCGGGGCCCGCGAAGTAGTAGGCGTCGAAGCGCTGTTCCTGGGCGGTGGTGGTCACCGGCTCGCCGAAGACATAGGTGTTGGGGGCGTAGGTGTTGCGGTAGACGCCGTAGCCGGCCGAGGAGAGGTAGAACGGCACGGAGTTGGGGTGGCCGCCGTCGTTCCAGTTGTAGTCGACGCCGACCTCGACGGTCTTGCCGCGGTGCGAGGTGTTGCCCCGGCCGTTCTGCATGCCGGCGCCGTAGAACTGTTCGTCGGCGCCTCGTGCGAGGGTCTGGGTCGTCCTGTCCCCGGTCCAGGTCAGGCCCTTGGTCTCGGCCCAGAGCAGGGTGCCGTCGGCGCGGTGGAGGGCGAATCGCAGCGGTGACTTGTAGGCGCGCAACGTCACCTTCGACGTGCCGAGTTCGTAGCGGTCGCCACGGTCCTTCCAGCGGGTGGCGGGCGGCTTGCCCTGCGGCAGCACGATGTCGCTGCCGGTCGGGTCGGTGAATCCGCCGTCCGGGGCGAGTTCGATCCGGAAGGTCTCCGGGGAGACGAAGCTGACGCGGGCCTCGGCCTGGCCTGCCGTCAGCCGGTAGACGGGTCCTTGGGCGGTGAAGCCGGTGACGTCCCCGACAGTGGTGGGGACCGGCTCGGCATGGGCGCCGCCCGGTCCTGCGAACACCGTGAGGAGACCGAGCAGCAGCCCGGCGACCACCGCTCTCATGCGTATTGGTGATTGCATGGCGCGTGTTTAGCGCAGAAACGAGCATTCCGCCAAGGACAAAACGGAACCGCCCCTGGACTCTCCGAGAGAGTCCAGGGGCGGTGCGGTGGACCGGGCGCGGAGCCCGGGGACGGATACGGGACCTACAGGGCGACGCCGAGCAGGGAGTCCACGGCCCGCGACACGAGACCGGGTGCGCCCTCGTCCGTACCGCCCTCGGTCCGCTGGCGCTCGGTCCAGCGGTCGACGGCGGCCAGCGCGGCGGGAGCGTCCAGGTCGTCGGCGAGTGCCTCGCGGATCTCCTCGACGAGGGCGTCCGCGGACGGCCCGTCAGGCCGGGAGACGGCGGCACGCCAGCGTCCGAGGCGGGCCACGGCCTCCTGGAGGACCTCGTCGGTCCACTCCCAGTCGGCACGGTAGTGGTGGGACAGCAGCGCCAGCCGGATGGCGGCCGGGTCGACGCCGTCGCGGCGCAGCGCGGAGACGAAGACGAGGTTGCCCTTGGACTTGGACATCTTCTCGCCGTTCAGGGCGACCATGCCTGCGTGCACGTAGGCCTTGGCGAACGGGTGCTCGCCGGTGAGGGCCTGGGCGTGCGAGGCGCCCATCTCGTGGTGCGGGAAGGCGAGATCGGAGCCGCCGCCCTGGACGTCGAAGCCCATGCCGAGGTGGTCGAGGGCGATGGCCACGCACTCGATGTGCCAGCCGGGCCGGCCGCGTCCCAGGGAGGCGCCGTCCCAGCTCGGTTCGCCCTCGCGGGCCGCCATCCACAGCATCGGGTCGAGCGGGTTCTTCTTGCCGGGGCGGTCGGGGTCTCCGCCGCGCTCGGCGGAGAGCTCGCGCATCAGGTCGGGGCCGTAGCGCGACACCTCGCCGAAGTGCGGGTCGGACTCCACGGAGAAGTAGACGTCGCCGTCGAGTTCGTACGCGGCGCCGGCGTCGCGCAGCCGCTCGACGAGCGGAACGATTCCGGGTATGGCCTCGACGGCGCCGATGTAGTGCTGCGGGGGCAGCATCCGCAGGGCGGTCATGTCCTCGCGGAACAGGGCGGTCTCGCGTTCCGCGAGCTCGGTCCAGTCCTGTCCGTCGCGGACGGCCCGCTCGAGGAGCGGATCGTCCACGTCGGTGACGTTCTGGACGTAGTGAACCTGCCGCTTGGTGTCGAGCCACACGCGCTGAACGAGGTCGAACGCGTTGTAGGTCGCCGCGTGACCCAGGTGGGTCGCGTCGTACGGGGTGATTCCGCAGACGTAGATACGGGCGACGGGACCGGGGTCGAGGGTGACGAGGCCGCCGGTCGCGGTGTCGTGGATCCGGAGGTCGCGGCCCGTGCCGGGCAGGGCGGGGACCTCAGAAGCGGGCCAGGCATGCATGTCATGAGCGTAACCGGACGCACCTTCCGGAAACGAACCGGATGCCCGCTCTTGGCCTGTCAGGCACTCTTGCGCGTGCGCCTGACGTGGAGCTATGGGACCGCGGGAACGAGCACGGCCGGCAGGGCCGGACGGGCGGCGGGCACGGCCGGACGAGCGGGCTGGACGAACGGTGGACAGCCGGGCCGGACGAGCGGGCTGGACGGGCGGGCTAGACGGGCGGCCAGGGAATCGCGGGCCAGCCGCCGGAGGGTACGGGGTGGCGGGCCGTCTCGCGGAGGGTACGGACCCGGCCCCGTACGGCGGCCACTTCCTCGGCGGTGATCAGCTCCGCGAGCCGGACGGCGAGCGGGGCACCGTCGTCCAGTGCCGTGTCGAGGGCCGCGAGGACCGTGACGGCCTCCTCGGTCAGGGACTCCCCGGCCCATCCCCACAGCAGCGTCCGCAGCTTGTCGTCCACGTTGAAGGTCACACCGTGGTCGATCGCGTACAGCCGCCCGTCCGGCGCGGGGAGCAGGTGTCCGCCCTTGCGGTCACCATTGTTGATCACCGCGTCGAGCACGGCGAGCCTGCGCAGCCGCGGGTCGTCGGCGTGCACGAGGAGCGCCGTGCGGCCCTCCCCGACCTCCGCGAAGCCGACCGCCTTCCAGCCGTCCTCCGGCTCCTCGCCGTCGACGAGCGCGAGCAGTCCCTCCGCGGGGTCGGCCTCGATCCACAGCTGGCACATGCCCTCGCCGTAGGGCCCGTCGCGGAGCACGGTCGGCGGGACGAGTCCCCATCCGGTCGCCTCGGACAGTTCGTACGCGGCGACTTCCCGCTGGGCCAGCGTGCCGTCGGGGAAGTCCCACAGCGGACGCTCACCGGCGACGGGCTTGTAGACGCAGTGCGCCTCCTGGCCGTCGAGCGAGACGGAGCAGTACAGCACCGCGTTCGACGCCTCGCCGATACGGCCGCGCACCGTGAGCTCGCCGTGGGAGAGCAGGTCGAGCGCCGGGTCGAGCGCGGTCACGCTCCGCGGCGGTATCCGTTCTGGCGCGGGCATACGTGTCCCTCCGGGTCGAGCGGCAGGCTGCACAGCGGGCACGGCGGCCGTCCCGCGTTCACGACATCGAGCGCGCGCTTGGCGAAGGCCCTCGCCTGTGCGCCGGTCAGCCGGACGCGCAGCATCGGCGGGCCGTTCTCCTCGTCCTGCAACAGCCGTTCCTCGGCCTCGGCGAGGTCCTCCTCGGAGTCCGCGTCCAGCTCGACCAGTGCCTGCGCCTCGACGATCATGCGCTGTTCCTCGCCGTCCCAGGCCAGCGCCATCGTGCCGACCCGGAACTCCTCCTCGACCGGGGCGTCGAGCGGAGCGGTGTCGGCGATGTCGGTGGGGGCGACGGCCGGGACGGGGGCGTTGCCGCCGGTGCGCCGCACGACCTCGTCCAGCAGTTCGTCGATCCGCTCGGCGAGCGCGGCCACCTGTGTCTTCTCCAGGGCGACGCTCGTCACCCGCCCCCCTGCGGCAGCCTGCAGGAAGAACGTACGACGTCCAGGCAGCCCGACCGTACCGGCCACGAAGCGCTCCGGCGGGTCGTACAGGAATACCTGACGGGACACGTCCTGTCTCCCTTGGAAATCAGAGGATCTTCAGAGTTGAGCGCCGGATTCCGGGTTCGGCCCGTCCACCCTACTGCGCGGAGCGATCACGGTGCTCCCGCGCCGCCACCGACCACAGCCGCCCCGTCGGGGCCGCCCTCGGGCGGCTCGGTGGCGCTCGCGCGGGGCCTGAGCGCCCCGAGGTCGCCGGTGTCGCCGAGCCGGAGAAGGAAGGGCCGCAGCCGGGTGTAGCGGATCGCGGTCACCGAGCACGGTTCGACGTGGATGCGCTGGAAGAGGTCGAGGTGCATCCCGAGAGCGTCCGCCACGAGGGACTTGATGATGTCTCCGTGCGAGCACATCAGAAAGGCGGCGTCCTCGCCGTGCTCCTGCTCGACGCGGGCGTTCCAGTCGCGTACGGCGTCGACGGCGCGAGTCTGCATGGCCCGCATCGACTCGCCGCCGGGGAAGGTCGCCGCGGAGGGGTGGCGCTGGACGACCTCCATCAGCGGTTCGTCGGCGAGTTCGGCGAGTTTGCGGCCGGACCATTCGCCGTAGTGGCACTCGCCGATCCGCTCGTCGGTGTGCAGCGGCAGTCCGGGCCGTGCGTCGAGGAGCGGCTGCAGGGTCTCCAGGCAGCGCTGCAGCGGGCTGGTGACGGCGGCGGCGAGTTCCAGCCCGGCCAGCCTTGCGGGCAGCGCGGCGGCCTGCGCGGTGCCGCGGTCGTCGAGGGCGACCCCGGGTGTCCAGCCCGCGAGCAGCCCCGCGGTGTTGGCGGTGGACCGACCGTGGCGTACGAGGATCAACGTGGCCATGCCGGCCAGCCTAGGGCCTGTGCCGGCGGAACGACCGTGTGGGCTGCGCACGCCGGGGACCGTTCGCGGGCCGAGGTGCGGGCGGGACGGGGGCACGGAAGAATGCGCGCCGTGATCGTGGACTGCGCCATCTACCGGGAGGGTCGTCGGACCGAGGGCCCCGACGATCTCTCCGACGCGCTCGCGGAGGCCCGCGCGGCCAAGAACGCGTTTCTGTGGATCGGTCTGTACGAGCCGAGCGAGCAGGAGTTCGACCGCGTCAGCAGCGAGTTCGGGCTGCACCCGCTGGCGGTGGAGGACGCGCTCAAGGCCCATCAGCGGCCCAAGCTGGAGGTGTACGACGACTCGCTGTTCATGGTCCTCAAGCCCGTCTCGTACGAGGCGGAGACCGACACCGTCAGCGCCGACGAGCTGATGCTGTTCGTCGGCAACTGCTTCGTCGTGACGGTCCGGCACGGGGAGAGCCAGCCGCTGCGCGCGGTCCGGCAGCGGCTGGAGGCCGAACCGCACGTGCTCCGGCACGGCCCGACGGCCGTCCTGTACGCCGTGTGCGACACCGTCGTCGACCACTACATCGAGGTCGCGGGCGAGCTCCAGGAGGATCTGGAGGAGACGGAGGAGGCCGTCTTCGAGCCGATGGGCGGCGACCCCCGGAACACGGCTTCCAAGATCTACAACTTCAAGCGGCAGGTCCTGGAGTTCCGTCGGGCGACCGGGCCGCTGGTGGCGCCGATGACCCGGCTCGCGAGTGCGTCGGTGCCGTTCGTGGACGAGCACTCGCAGCTGTTCTTCCGGGACGTCAACGACCATCTGACCCGGGCCAACGAACAGGTGGACGGGCTGGACCGGCTGCTGTCGGACGTTCTGTCCGCGCATCTGGCGCAGGTGGGCGTGCGTCAGAACGACGACATGCGCAAGATCTCGGCGTGGGCGGCGATGGCCGCCGTGCCGACGCTGGTGGCGGGGATCTACGGCATGAACTTCGACCACATGCCCGAGTTGCGGTTCGGGTGGGGGTACCCGGCGGTGATCCTGCTGATGGCCCTGGTGGTGTTCGGACTGTTCCGGCTGTTCAAGCGCCGCGGCTGGCTGTAGCGAAGGTGAGGGCCGCGGCGCCGGGGTGACCGGAGGCCGGAACCGGGGTGACCGGAGGCTAGAAGGCGGGTGCCGTGGTCGCGGGACCGCCCAGCGCGTCGCGCCGCTCCGGCATCTTGAGGGAGACCATGCGCCGCCAGCCGCCCGCGCGCTCCAGGGCGTACATGGCGTGGATGCCGGCGGCGAGCGCGGCGGACTTGGGCCTCGGCCACTTGAGGATCCTGCCCATGTGGGACATGACGGCGAGGCTGACGTCGCGGTAGATCGCGATCTCGGTGAGGGCGCACTCGCGCAGGGTGGTGTGGATGGCGCGGCCGTGGCCGGCGTAGGCGAGGCGGAGCAACTCCTCGTGGCAGTAGGCCAGGTGGTTGTCCTCGTCGGCGCAGATCTGCTTGATGGCCTTGCCGACCTCGGGGTGGTCCCCGAAGAACCTCACCAGCATGTCCATCTGGTCGGCGGCGCGCTGCTCGGTGACGCGGCTGTGCGAGAGGTAGACGACGATGTCCTTCTCGGTGAGCCGCTGGTCACGACGGAGCTTCTCGTGGGCGAGTCCGATGCCCCGCTGCTCCAGCAGCATCGTGTAGTCGGTCTCGGGCGGTACGTCGACCGGGTCGAGGCCGCGCTTCTTCAGCAGGCCGTTGAAGATCCGGCCGTGCTTGTCCTCGTCGGCGCCGTGCCGGGTGATCTTCGGGGCGAGGTCGCGCATGCTGTCGGGGACGAGGGCGGCGATACGGCCGTTCTCCCAGCCGCCCTGGGCCTCGCCACTGGCCGCGATCGAGCAGAAGAGCTGGTAGGAATCGTCGTTGTCGAGGATCTCCTGGAAAAGACTCCGGGCCGAGAGCATCTGCCACCTCCGTCGAACGTCCGCAAAGAAAAAGTCAAATGGAGACGGGGCCGACCGGCAACAGGTGGGCGGGACAACTCCGCCAAAAGGAGGAGCGCGAGGGCTTTTCGCGCCCCCCGGGGAGTCCGGACGGGACGCCCTCGCCCGCGGGCGTTACCGAGGGCGGGGGTGGCGCGTTAGGTGTCGTGACGGCCGTGGCGGGGATGACCCCGAGCCCCCACCACGGCCGCAGGTATGTCCGGGGCTCGAGGCCCCCGGTCACGCCAGCCCGGAGCGCTCCAGGGCCTCGGTGCCGGCCCGCAGGGCCGCGAGGCGCTCGTCGAGCGTGAAGCCGGCCGGGGCGAGTGTGAGGGTCGTGACCCCCGCCGCCGCGTACGCCTGCATCCGGTCCGCGATCCGCTCGACGGAACCGAGCAGCGTCGTGGAGTCGATCAGCTCGTGCGGTACGGCCGCGGCGGCGCCCTCCTTGTCGCCGGACAGGTACTTGTCCTGGATCTCCGTGGCTTCCTGCTCGTAGCCCATGCGCTGGGCGAGCTGGTTGTAGAAGTTCTGCTTGCGGCTGCCCATGCCGCCGACGTACAGCGCGGTGTACGGGCGGAACATGTCGGCGAGGCCCTTGACGTCGTCGCCCACGGCGAGCGGCACGGTCGGGCACACGTCGAAGCCGTCCATGGTCTTCCCGGCCTTCTCACGGCCCGCGCGGAGGTGGCGGATCGCGGTCTCCTCCAGATGGTCGGCGGAGGGGAAGATCAGCAGGGCGCCGTCGGCGATCTCGCCGGTCTGCTCCAGGTTCTTGGGGCCGATGGCGGCGATGTACAGCGGGATGTGCTCGCGCTGCGGGTGGACGGTCAGCTTGATGGGCTTGCCGGGGCCGCCGGGCAGCGGGAGGGTCCAGTGCTCGCCCTCGTACGACAGCCGCTCGCGGGTCATCGCCCGGCGGACGATCTCGACGTACTCACGGGTGCGGGAGAGGGGCTTGTCGAACGTGACGCCGTACCAGCCCTCGGAGACCTGCGGCCCCGAGACGCCGAGGCCGAGGCGGAAGCGCCCGCCGGAGAGCGAGTCGAGGGTGGCGGCGGTCATCGCCGTCATCGCGGGCTGGCGGGCGGGGATCTGGAGGATCGCCGAGCCGACGTCGATGCTCTCGGTCTGGGCGGCGACCCAGGCGAGGACGGTCGGGGCGTCGGAGCCGTAGGCCTCGGCGGCCCAGCAGACGTCGTAGCCGAGGCGGTCCGCCTCCTGGGCGACGGCGAGATTGTCGCTGTCCATCCCCGCGCCCCAGTAGCCGAGATTGATGCCGAGCCGCATAACCGCTCCTCTTACCGATGAGTAACGTCCTTGTCGCGGGACTTTAGCGCGGCTGTGCCCGATCCGTCAGGGGCGAGTTGTCCACAGGGTCGCTCCGGGTGGGGCCGTGGCCAGTAATCTCGCGCCCATGGAGCAGAGGCATCTCGGCCGTACGGGCCTTCGTGTGTCCCGGATCGGGCTCGGCACCCTGACGTGGGGGCGGGACACCGGCGAGCACGACGCCGCCGACCAGTTGAAGGCCTTCTGGGACGCGGGCGGCACGCTGGTCGACACGGCGGACGTGTACGGCGGCGGGGAGGCCGAGTATCTGCTCGGGCAGCTCGTGGAGCGGCTCGTGCCGAGGCGCGATCTGGTCATCGCCACGAAGGCGGGCAGCGTGCTCGATCCGGCCCGGCGCTTCGACGGCTCGCGCGGTCATCTGCTGGCGGCCCTCGACGCGTCGCTGGAGCGGCTCGGCACGGACCACGTGGACCTGTGGCAGATCCACGGCTTCGATCCGCACACCCCGCTGGAGGAGACACTCCAGGCACTCGACACGGCGGTGAGCAGCGGCCGTGCGCGATACGCGGGGGTGTCGGGCTTCTGCGGCTGGCAGCTCGCGAAGGCGGCCACCTGGCAGCTCGGTGCCCCGGACATACGGACCCGCCTGGCCGGCACACAGATGGAGTACTCGCTGCTGCAGCGCGGCGTCGAGCGGGAGGTGCTGCCCGCGGCGCTGGACCTGGGGATCGGTCTGCTTCCGTCGTCGCCGCTGGGGCGCGGGGTGCTCACCGGCAAGTACCGGCACGCGACACCGGCGGACTCGCGCGGGGGCTCGGAGCAGCTGGCGGCCTTCGTCGAGCCGTATCTGGACGAGGCGGCGAGCCGGATCGTGGACGCGGTCGTCACGGCCGCGGACGGGCTGGCGACGACTCCGCTGGAGGTCGCGCTCGCCTGGGTCCGCGACCGCCCGGGGGTGGTGGCCCCGATCGTCGGCGCGCGCAACGCACAGCAGCTCACGGCGGCGTTGTCAGTGGAGGGTCTTAGTCTTCCTGACGAGATCTGCCAGGCGCTCGACGATGTGTCGGCGCCCGTGCACCGCTATCCCGATCAGGACTGGAGCACGCTGTGACTGCGCTTCCCGGGGCGACCCCCGGCACCCCGGAGACGGAGGGCTCCGCCCTCGACGCACCCGAGACGCCGGGCCGCGGGCCCGGCCGGGCGGGTGAGCCGGGTGAGCCGGGTGAACCGGGGGCGGACGCGCCCGAGGCGGCCGGGGAGACCGAAGCAGAGGGCGAGGCCGGGGCCGACACGACGGACTCGGCCGAGACGGGCACGGCGCAGGCCGACGCGGCCGAGGTGTCCGAGGCGCAGGCGGAGTTGGCCGCGCAGCGCGATCTCAGGGAGCGGATCGAGAAGCGGAAGGCCGAGAAGGGCGGACCGGTCGAGGCCGGGGCGAAGCTGAGCGGTACGGCTGCCGATCTGCTGGCGGCGGTGCGGGCCGTGGAGAGCGGGGAGAAGCCGGGGACCGCGTTCTTCGAGGCGCCGACCGCCCCCAGGCGCCCGGCGCCGTCGTCCGTGCCCCCACCGGAGCGGCCGCGCGTGCCGGAGCCGGGGCGCGGCCCGCGGCCGGCCGATCCGGGGGCCGTGGCGGCCGTGCTGGAGGTGCTCGTGTCGGGCGGTGCGCCCGAGGAACTCGCCACGCGGGTCGCCGGTGTGCTCGGGGAGCAGGCCGCGGAGGCCCTTCGGGAGGATCCCTGGCGGCTGCTGGCCGTGCCCGGAGTGCAGCCGGATCAGGCGGACGGATTCGCGCGGGCGCTGCTCGGCCCGGAGTGCGGCCCCGGAGACGCACGGCGGGCCGCCGCGCTGGTGACCTGGCTGCTGGAGCGCGCCGCGCTGCAGGGCCACACCGCGCTGGAGTCCGCGTCCGTGCGCAGCGCGCTCGCCGCGCGCTCCGTGCCCGAGCCGGACGAGGCGCTGCAGCAGGCGATCGCCGAAGGTGCGGTGCTGGTCTTCCAGGACGGCGCCGAGGAGCCGGAGGAGACACGGGAGGACGCGGAGGCGACGGAGGAGAGCGAGGGCGGGCCGGGCGCCGAGGCGGCGGAGCCGGTTCCGGTCCTGCTCGGCCTCGACCGGTACGCGCTCGCGGAGGAGAGCCTCGCGGACGGTCTTGCCCGGCTGGTCAAGACGGTCCAGGCGGACGGGACGGACGCGGACGCCGGCCGGCCGGCGTCCTGGGAGGGTGCCGCGGCGGCCGCGGGCTCACCGTCGGCGGCCGAGCTGATCCGCGCCGCCGCCGCGCACGGCCTCGTCGTGCACACGGGCGGCGAGGCGGCCCGTGCCGAGCCGGCCGCCCTCGTCGAGGCGGCCCGCTCCCTCGGTCTGCGCGCGGTGGCCACGGCCCACAGCGAGAACGGCCGGCGCAGGCTGGGCGCCGACGCGGTCACGGTGCAGGGGCTGCTCACGGGTGCGCAGGGTCCCGGCCGGGACGGGGACGGCACGCTGGCCCTGGATCTGCTCGCGGTGCTCGACGCGCCTCAGCTGGACGTCGAGACCGCGGCGATGCTCGTGGAGTCCCTCCCGGACGGATGCCGGCTGGTGCTGAGCGGCGACCCCGGTGTGCTGTGGTCGGCGGGCGCGGGACGGGTGTTCGCCGATGTGCTGGCGGCCCGGGTGTGCCCGCAGATCGCGTCCCGTACGCCCGATCCGGGGCCGCTCGGGGAGCTGGTCTCCGGAATCGGCATCGGTGAGCTGGCCCAGGTGGACGCGCCGGGCAAGGAGGTCGTGATCGTTCCGGTGCGGGACGCGGGCGAGGCCGTGCACCGCACGGTCCAGCTGGTCGCGGACTCGGTGCCGCGGGCGATCGGGGTGCCCGCGTCCGAGACGCAGGTGATCACGGTCGGCCATGGCGGTTCCGCGGGCACACGGGCGCTGAACGCCGCGCTCAAGCAGCGGCTCAACCCGGGCCCCGGCCGTTTCGGCGGCTTCGACGAGGCCGACCGGATCGCCTACACCCCGGCGCCGGGCCGGGTCCTGGCCGGCACGGTGGTCTCCGCCGACGAGGAGGGCCTGCGGCTCGACTGCGAGGGCGCGCCCGTCGTGGTGGCGAGGGAGCAGGTCGAGTCGTCGGTGCGGCACGGCTGGGCGCTGACCGCGCACCAGGCGGCCGGGATGCGCTGGCCCGCGGCGGTCGTGGTGCTGCCGGGCGACGCGGCGCAGGGCCTGAGCCGGCCCTGGGTCTACACCGCGTTCGGCCGCGGTGAGCGGCATCTGTCCGTGGTCCACGGCGTCGACCAGGCCCTGCCGCGCGCCGTCGCCGAGATTCCGTCGCAGCACCGCACGACCCGGCTGTGCCCGCTGCTGACCGGCCTTCTCGCGCCGGGACGCTGACGGGCAGGGGCGCGGTCCCGCAGCCCACCTGGGACAAGGGATCAGCGCACCTGAGGATCAGAGGATCAGGGAATCGAGGGAGAACGAGACAAGAGGACCGGGGGCACGGGCCCCCGGTCCTCTCCCCCGATCCGCTCTCGCCGATCCGCTAGCGGTCCGCCGTGTTCAGGTCGTCCAGGTCCTCTTCCACGTCCTCTTCGTCGAACACCGAGCTGACGTCGAAGCGGCACACGACGCGCTCCGGGTCGGCCTGGTCGAAGGGGGTGGCCAGCCATTCGCCCGGCTCGGAGGGCTCGTCCGCGGCGGCGACCCACAGCGTCGAGTCGCCCTCCTCAAGGCCGAACTCCTTGTGCCGGGACGCGATCTCGTCCGGTTCGAACTCACCGAAGAGCACACCGAGCGCGGCGTGCACGCTCGCCCCGACGACCGCCCCCGACGCCTCGTCCGCGGTCTCGTCGCGGTCCAGATCCGCGATGCGCTGCGCCTGCGCGAGCAGCCGCTGCGGCTCCACGACCGCGTAGTCGCGGCGAATGAGGACACTCAGCGCGTTCGGCTCGTCCGGCCCCGTGTACGGCGGCATCGAGTCGTCCGCTCCGGGGATCTCGAACGGAGTGACCTCGTCGTAGCGGTCGTAGAGCCGCTCGTCGTACGCCTCGGCCGCGGCGGCAAGGGCGTTGAACGCCGCGTACACCGCCGGGTCGTCCTCTCCCGTGCGGCGTTCGACCGCTTCGAGGTGACGGTCCAGCGCGGCTTTGACCGCCTCGGCGGCGGCGCGAACCTCGGCAGCCGTGGGCTGCGCAGGAGCGGATGCATCAGACATAGTGCAGACGCTATCCGTACTCGGGCTGTGCCCGCACAATAGATGCGATGCCGGAATACGAATTTGTCGATGTGTACGTCCCTCGCGGTGTCTCCCGCAAGGAGGCGACCCGACTGCTGACCGAGCACGCCGAGTACGGGCACTGGGAGTTGGACAGGCTCACTCTGCGTCGCGACGGCAGCCGCAGGGTGCGGTTGCGCCGTCGCATCATCCGTCAGGCGCGCGCCACATGGTGAGTGCCCGCCCCACGAAGGACGGAGCAGGCCCGCGGTCGCGGGCCCGCCCCGTCGTGTCACCGCACGCTCACGCTCAGGCGCGGGCGCGGGCCTTGCGGTAGAGGAGCATTCCGCCGAGCAGCAGTCCACCGGCCGCCGGGAGCACGGTCCCGAGCGGGCCGGCACCGGTCTGCGCGAGTTCCTCGGTGCCCCGGGGCGGAGTGACGGTGCTGGTACCCGGCGTGTTCGGGGCCGAGGGCTCGACCGGCGTTCCCGGCTCACCGGGCTCACTCGGTTCACCAGGCTCCCCCGGCTCGTTCGGCTCTCCCGGCTCGTTGGGTTCACCGGGCTCCCCCGGCTCTCCCGGTTCCCCGGGCTCCCCCGGCTCGCCGGGCTCCGAGGGCTCACCCGGGTTGTCGTCGTCCGGCCCGTTGGTGCAGTCGTTGCCGAGTGCGCCGTTGCCGAGGCCGCCGACCGTCACGGTGTTGCCGCAGGCGTTCACCGGCACCTCGACGGGCACCTGGATGGTGTTGCCGGAGGCGACGCCGGGAGAGTTCGACGTGGAACCCTCGGCGTGGGAGCCCCCACCGTTCTGCGACGTATTAGCGCAGTCGTTTCCGAACGCGGGGTTCAGCAGTCCGACGACGTTCACGGTATTGCCGCAGACATTGACCGGGACGTGCACCGGAACCTGGATCGCATTCCCGGAGAGCACACCCGGGGAATCCGAGGCGCTCCCATGGGCGCCCGCGCCACCGTGTGCCTGGGCGTAGCCACCGCTGAGGACGAGTACGCCGCCCGCGGCCGCCACGGTGATCAGGCCCTTACGAGTGACCTGTCGCATAGCTACTTCCTGCCTTCTGACTTCCGGAATACCCCCGGGCGCCTCGCCAGGGGGTGGAATAGGGGGTGGAATGCGGACGGCCCCGGAGTGCATGGCGCGCACTCCGGGGCCGCCGGGATCAATCCCTCACAGGGCAAGACTCGACGTCAGTCGTTGACGCAGACGTTGCCGAAGGCGGGGTTCAGCAGCCCGATCACGGAGACCGTGTTGCCACAGACGTTCACCGGCACGTGGATCGGCGCCTGGATGACATTGCCCGACAGCACGCCCGGGGACTGCACGGCGGCACCCTGAGCACCCGAGTCGGCGACGGCCATCCCCGCACCCGCGAGAACCAGACCACCGGTGGCAGCCGCAGCAGCGACGACCTTCTTGATCATTATTCCTCCTTGTTGGCAATGCGATCCCAACCGCGGACCGCACACCTGTAACGAGGAGGACCTATTGGGGCTACTAGCGTATGAGCCCATTCACTCTTTTCAGTCAAATACGCACGTGCGGGCGAATGTTGGCGCTCTCAGCTCGCGTCGAGGAAACGGTCCAGCACGCGAACGCCGAACTGCAGACCGTCCACCGGAACGCGCTCGTCCACGCCGTGGAACATGCCGGCGAAGTCCAGCTCGGGCGGCAGCTTCAGCGGAGCGAAGCCGAAGCAGCGGATGCCGAGGTCGTCGAAGGACTTGGCGTCGGTGCCGCCGGACAGCATGTACGGCACGGCCCGGGCGATCGGGTCCTCGGCGCGGAGCGCCGACTGCATGGCGTCCACCAGATCGCCGTCGAAGCTCGTCTCCAGCGCCTTGTCGGCGTGGACGTCCTCGCGCTTCACCCGGGGCCCGAGCAGCCGGTCGAGGTCGGCGAGGAACTCCTCCTCGTACCCCGGCAGGAAGCGTCCGTCGACGTGTGCGGTGGCCTGTCCCGGGATCACGTTCACCTTGTAGCCGGCGCCGAGCATGGTCGGCGCCGCGGAGTTGCGGAGCGTCGCGCCGACCATCTTGGCGATGCCGCCGAGCTTGGCGAGGGTCGCCTCCATGTCCTCCGGGTCGAGCGGCGTGCCGAGCGCGTCGGACAGCTCGTCCAGGAAGGACCGTACGGTCTTGGTCACCCGTACCGGCCAGGTGTGGCGGCCGAGCCGGCCGACGGCCTCGCAGAGTTCGGTGATGGCGTTGTCGTTGTTGGTCATCGAGCCGTGTCCTGCGGTGCCCTCGACGGTGAGGCGCATCCAGTGCATGCCCTTCTGGGCCGTCTCGACGAGGTAGAGCCGCAGGTTCTCGTTGACGGTGAAGGAGAAGCCGCCGACCTCGCCGATCGCCTCCGTGACCCCCTCGAAGAGGTCCGGGTGCTTGTCGACGAGGTGCCGGGCCCCGTAGGTACCGCCCGCCTCCTCGTCCGCGAGGAAGGCCAGCACCACGTCGCGCGGCGGCTTGCGGCCGCTGCGCAGCCGGTCACGGACGACGGCGAGCGTCATCGCGTCCATGTCCTTCATGTCCACGGCGCCACGGCCCCAGACGCAGCCGTCGGCGATCTCCCCGGAGAAGGGGTGGTGGGTCCAGTCGTCGGCGTTGGCCGGCACGACGTCGGTGTGGCCGTGGATGAGCAGCGCCGGGCGGGAGGGGTCCTCGCCCTCGATGCGCGCCACGGTGGAGGCCCTGCCCGGGTGGGACTCGATGATCTTCGGCTCCAGACCGACCTCGGCGAGCTTCTCGGCCACGTACTCGGCGGCCGCCCGCTCCCCTGGTCCCGAGTGGTCGCCGTAGTTGCTGGTGTCGATCCGGATCAGATCGCGACAGAGGTCGACGACCTCGTCCTCGCCGGAGATCTTCCGGACGGTGTCCGTCTCGCTCACGCTGTTTCCTCCCGCTGTCGCTCTGGTGGTCACCCACATCCTCCCGCGCAAAGAGCCGCACCCCAAGGGCAGCCGCACACCGACACATGCCCGTCACAGCCGGGGCCGGGCGGCGGCCTGCGGGAACGGGGACGTGATCGAGCACCTCCGAATGTTTGCTATGGTTTTCCTCGTCGGAACGGCCCAGGGCCGGAAGACAGACACCTGGTCCGGGTGGCGGAATGGCAGACGCGCTAGCTTGAGGTGCTAGTGCCCTTTATCGGGCGTGGGGGTTCAAGTCCCCCCTCGGACACCACCAGAGAACCCCAGCTGAGCTGGGGTTTTTTGTTTGTCCACGAATGAGTGCGGGAGCAGCCGTGGGACGCAGACGGCGGGTGGCGGTGCCCGTGGCGCCGCTCCCCCAGCGTGACGGGATCGATCCCGTGCGGGTGCGGCTGCCCTCGGACCCGGCAGGTGCCTGGGCGACCGTGGGGGACCATCTCGTCGAACGCTTCGGCGGAGCGGTCGGCGCCGGGCGCGTCGAGGCGATGCTGCGGGAGGGCCGGTTCGTCGGGGCGGACGGGCGGCCGGTGGCCGCCGGGGAGGCGTACGACGCCGGGCGCCACCTCTGGTTCCACCGGGATTTCGTGGCGGAGGAGCGGGTGCCGTTCGAGGTCGGGATCGTGTACCGCGATGAGCGGGTGGTGGTCGCCGACAAGCCGCACTTCCTGGCGACGACTCCGCGCGGCCGGCACATCACGGAGACCGCGCTGGCCCGGCTGCGGCGCGATCTGGGGCTGCCGGAGCTGCAGCCCGCGCACCGGCTGGACCGGCTGACGGCGGGGCTCGCGCTGTTCGTCGTACGGCCGCGGGACCGTGGCGCGTACCAGACGCTGTTCCGCGACCGGCGGGTGCGCAAGGAGTACGAGGCGGTGGCGCCGTACGACCCGGCGGTCGTCCTGCCCGTGACCGTGCGCAGCAGGATCGAGAAGGAGCGCGGGGTGCAGGCGGCCCGGGAGACGGCGGGCGAGCCGAACAGCGAGAGCCGTGTCGAGCTGCTGGAGCACCGGGGCGGGCTCGGCCGGTACCGGCTGCTGCCGGCCACCGGCCGTACCCATCAGCTGCGGGTGCACATGAACGGCCTGGGGCTGCCGATCCTCGACGACCCGCTGTATCCGGTGGTCCTGGAGGACGAGCTCGTGCGCGGTACGGACTACGGCCGGCCGCTGCAGTTGCTCGCCCGGAGCCTGGAGTTCACCGATCCGGTGAGCGGGCGGGAGTGCCGCTTCGAGAGCCGGCTGCGGCTCTCGGCCTGGTGACCGGGAGCGGTCACAGCAGCACCACCGAGCGCAGGACGTCGCCCTCGTGCATCCGGGCGAAGGCCTTCTCGACGTCGGCGAGGCGGATCGTCTCCGTGACGAAGGCGTCGAGGTCGATCCGGCCCTGCTGGTGGAGGTCGATGAGCATGGGGAAGTCGCGGGACGGCAGACAGTCGCCGTACCAGGACGACTTGAGCGCGCCGCCGCGGCCGAAGACGTCGAGCAGCGGGAGTTCCAGCTTCATGTCGGGGGTCGGGACGCCGACGAGGACCACCGTGCCGGCCAGGTCGCGGGCGTAGAAGGCCTGCTCGTACGTCTCGGGCCGGCCGACGGCCTCGATGACGACGTCGGCGCCGAAGCCGCCGGTGAGCTCGCGGATCGCCTCGACGGGGTCGGTGGAACGGGAGTTGACCGTGTGGGTGGCACCCATGGTGCGGGCGGTCTCCAGCTTGCGGTCGTCGACGTCGACGGCGATGATCCGGGCCGCTCCGGCGAGCCGGGCGCCGACGATCGCCCCGTCGCCGACTCCGCCGCAGCCGATGACGGCGACGGAGTCCCCGCGGCCGACGTCTCCCGTGTTGACCGCGGCGCCGATGCCGGCCATGACGCCGCAGCCCAGCAGGCCGGCCACGGCCGGGGAGACGGCCGGGTCGACCTTGGTGCACTGGCCGGCGGCCACGAGGGTCTTCTCGGCGAAGGCGCCGATGCCGAGGGCCGGGGACAGCTCGGCCCCGGAGCCGGCCAGGGTCATCTTCTGGCGGGCGTTGTGGGTGTCGAAGCAGTACCAGGGCCGCCCGCGCCGGCAGGCCCGGCAGCGGCCGCAGACCGCGCGCCAGTTGAGGATCACGAAGTCGCCCGGGGCGACATCGGTGACGTCGGCGCCGACGGACTCCACGATGCCGGCGGCCTCGTGCCCGAGGAGGAACGGGAAGTCGTCGCTGATGCCGCCCTGCTTGTAGTGGAGGTCGGTGTGACAGACCCCGCACGCCTGGATCCTCACCAGGGCCTCGCCGGGTCCCGGGTCGGGGACGGTGATCTCCACGACCTGGACGGGCTCGTTCCTGCCGGGGGCGACGACCCCCTGGACCTGCTGCGCCATCGCAGTTCTTCCCTTCCTCGGGACAGGTGTGCACCGCATGTGTACGGCACCACCATGCCCGTGGCGGGCGATATGGGCGAGGCCCCCCGCCGGATCTTCCCGGTGGGGGGCCTCGTCGTGGTGCGGGACGGACGGGTGTCAGGCGTCCTGGCGCTCGGTGGCGAGGGTGCGGACCCGCTTGCGGACCACGAACCAGCCGCCGACGAGGGCGAGCGCGATCAGCGGCAGGCAGTTGACGGTGGTGCGGCTGATGCCGTCGTCCATCCACATGAGGACGAGGACGGAGGCGAGGAACACCAGCGTGGTGATCTGGGTCCACGGGGCCCACGGGAGCCGGTAGCCCGGGCGGGTGACGCGGCCGTCCTTGGAGCGGTACCAGAACAGCAGCGAGCAGACCATGATCATGCCCCAGGTGCCGATGATGCCGATGGAGGCGAAGTTCAGCACCAGTTCGAAGGCCTCGCCGGGCATTACGTAGTTCAGGACGACGCCGAGGACGCCGAAGCCCGCGGTGAGCAGGATGCCGCCGTAGGGCACGCCGCCCTTGTTCATGACGCCGGTGAACTTGGGCGCGGAGCCGGACATCGACATGGAGCGCAGGATGCGGCCGGTCGAGTAGAGGCCGGAGTTGAGGCTGGAGAGGGCGGCGGTGAGCACGACGAGGTTCATCACGCCCGCGGCGCCGGGGATGCCGAGCTTGTCGAAGAGCGTGACGAAGGGGCTCTCGTCGCCGGAGTAGGCCGTGTACGGCAGCAGCAGCGCGAGCAGCACCACGGATCCGACGTAGAAGAGGCCGACCCGCCACATGATCGAGTTGATCGCCTTCGGCATGATCTTCTCGGGGTTCTCGGTCTCACCGGCGGCGACGCCGCACAGCTCGACGGAGGCGTAGGCGAAGACGACGCCCTGGATGAGCAGCAGCATCGGCATGACGCCCACCGGGAAGACGCCGCCATTGTCCGTGATGGTGGACAGGCCCGGGGTGTGGCCGCCGACCTCGTGCTGGGTGACGACGAGGAAGATGCCGACGAGCATGAAGATCACCAGAGCGGCGACCTTGATGATCGCGAACCAGAACTCCATCTCGCCGAAGTACTTCACCGAGATGAGGTTGGCGGTGAGGACCACGGCGAGGGCGATGAGGGCGAGCACCCACTGCGGTATGTCGCTGAACATGGCCCAGAAGTGGGCGTAGGTCGCGGCCGCGGTGATGTCGGCGATGGCGGTCGTCGACCAGTTCAGGAAGTACAGCCAGCCTGCCGTGTA
Organism: Streptomyces sp. NBC_00259; assembly: GCF_036181745.1. Lineage (NCBI taxonomy): Bacteria > Bacillati > Actinomycetota > Actinomycetes > Kitasatosporales > Streptomycetaceae > Streptomyces > Streptomyces sp. NBC_00259. Next base: position 1,480,368 of record NZ_CP108080.1, read on the forward strand.
GGCGCCCTTCTCGCCCATGAACTCACGGGCGTAGGAGACGAAGGCGCCGGAGGAGGGCCGGTAGAGGACCAGCTCGCCGAGCGCGCGCACGACGAAGAAGGCGAAGACGCCGCAGACGGCGTACGCGATGAACAGCGAAGGACCGGCGTTGGCCATCCGGCCACCCGCTCCGAGGAAGAGTCCCGTACCGATGGCGCCGCCGATGGCGATCATGTTGATGTGCCGCGACTTCAGGTCCTTGCGGTACCCGGCGTCACCGGCGTCTACGTGGGGGGTGCCGGTGGCCGGAGGCCCGGCTACAGGCGTATCGGCCGCAGTCAAGGTGCGGTCACTCATGGAGGTGTTCGCCTTCGTGAGGGGATGTGCGGTACCCGGCCGGATTGCCGGCGGCCTTCCCGCGGTGGGGAGGACAGTCGCCGCGGCCGGCCTTGGGGGCGCAGAAGGCCCGAAAGGACATAGTCACGGCAACCCTGGGATTCTGGCAGTGGCCAACCTCACTCAGACACAAATCTGAGGTATTTCAGAGGTTACGACAAGGTGAAGCAAGGATGTCATGATCCTCAGGGCGCGAGTACGTCCAGCTCCTGCAGGGCCCCGACGGCGATCTCTCTGGTCAGCCGCTCGGCCCGGTCGGCATCGCCTTCGCGAACGGCCTCGGCGACCTGCACATGCAGGGTGACGGCGGCCGGGTCCGGGTCCTCGAACATCACCTGGTGGTGCGTACGGCCGGCGAGGACCTCGGCGACGACATCGCCGAGCCGGGCGAACATCTCGTTGCCGGAGGCGTTGAGCACGATTCGGTGGAAGGCGACGTCGTGCTTCAGATAGCCCTCCAGCTGGTGGCCGCGGGAGGTGGCGACCATGCCGAGCGCGCATTCGGTGAGGGCGGCGCACTGCTCGGCCGTGGCGTGGCGGGCGGCGAGCCCGGCGGCGACGGGCTCGATCGCGGAGCGGAGCACGGTCAGGGACCGCAGCTGGCGCGGGCGGTCCGCGCCGGCCAGCCGCCAGCGGATGACGCGCGGGTCGTAGACGTTCCACTCGTCGGTGGGGCGCACGGTCACCCCGACGCGGCGCCGGGACTCGACGAGGTGCATCGACTCCAGGACGCGGATCACCTCACGGACGACGGTGCGTGAGACGTCGAAGCGCTGGGCCAGTTCGTCGGTGCGCAACACGCTGCCCGGCAGGTACTCGCCTGCGGTGATCTCCAGGCCGAGGCTGTCGAGGACATGTGTGTGCAGCCCGTGGCCCTCTGTGGTCATGGGGCAAGGGTACGGGGCAACGTTCAGGAAGAAAAAGTATGACGTTTATGTCTCGGACTCTTGAATACGTCGTACCTAATAGGTTTCAGTAGCGCGACGGCTCGACGTCGGACCGATGCCCGGTCCGGCGCCGACGAAGACAGCGAGGCACCAATGAGCACTCCCCACGTCGTTGTGGTGATGGGCGTGTCAGGAACCGGCAAGACCACGATCGGTCCCCTGCTCGCCGACGCACTGGGCGTTCCCTACGCCGAGGGCGACGACTTCCATCCCGCCGAGAACATCGCCAAGATGTCCGCCGGCACACCGCTGGACGACTCGGACCGCTGGCCCTGGCTGGACGCCATAGGGGAATGGGCACACGGCCGGGCCGGGCTCGGCGGTGTCGTCAGCAGCTCCGCGCTGAAGCGCGCCTACCGGGACCGGCTGCGGGCCGCCGCCCCGGACGCCGTCTTCCTCCATCTGACCGGCGACCGTGCGCTGATCGAGCGGCGCATGGCCGAGCGCAAGGGCCACTTCATGCCCACCGCGCTGCTCGACTCGCAGTTCGCCACCCTGCAGCCGCTGCAGGAGGACGAGGCCGGCGTCTCCGTCGACGTGTCCGGCTCCCCCGAAGAAATCACCGAGCGGGCCGTCGCCGCACTGCGCCGGCTCGACAGCGCAGAAAGCTAAGGAATTCACCGTGACCCGTCTCAGCGTCGAGATGCTGGCAGCGGACGCCACCGAACCGATCACCTCGGCGGGCAACGCACAGCTCGGCATAGCCGTCCTCGCCGGCATCGCCGTCATCGTCGTGCTCATCACCAGGTTTAAGCTGCACGCCTTTCTGGCGCTGACGATCGGCTCGCTGGCGCTGGGCGCCTTCGCCGGTGCTCCGCTGGACAAGACCATCGTGTCGTTCACGACGGGGCTCGGCACCACCGTCGCGGGCGTCGGCGTGCTCATCGCGCTCGGCGCGATACTCGGCAAGCTGCTCGCGGACTCCGGGGGCGCCGACGAGATCGTGGACACGATCCTCGCCAAGGCGAGCGGACGGTCCATGCCCTGGGCGATGGTCCTGATCGCCTCGATCATCGGACTGCCCCTCTTCTTCGAGGTCGGCATCGTCCTGCTGATCCCGGTCGTCCTGATGGTCGCCAAGCGCGGCAACTACTCGCTGATGCGGATCGGCATCCCGGCCCTCGCCGGTCTGTCCGTGATGCACGGCCTCATCCCGCCGCACCCCGGCCCGCTGGTGGCGATCGACGCCATCGGCGCGAACCTGGGCGTCACCCTGGCGCTGGGCCTCGTCGTGGCGATACCCACCGTGATCATCGCCGGCCCGGTGTTCTCCAAGTACGCCGCCCGCTGGGTGGACATCGAGGCGCCCGGCGGCATGATCCCGCAGCGGGCCACGGAGGACCTGGAGAAGCGCCCGAGCTTCGCCGCCACCGTCTCCACCGTCCTGCTGCCGGTCGTCCTGATGATGTCCCACGCGCTGGTCGAGATCGTCGTCGACAACCCCGAGAACCCGCTGCAGCGGGTCACCGCGGTCATCGGCTCCCCGCTGATCGCGCTGCTCACGGCCGTCATCGTCGGCATGTTCACGCTGGGCCGCGCCGCCGGCTTCACCAAGGACCGGATCGCTACCACCGTCGAGAAGTCGCTGGCCCCGATCGCGGGCGTGCTGCTCATCGTCGGCGCCGGCGGCGGCTTCAAGACCACGCTGATCGACATCGGTGTCGGTCAGATGATCATGGACATCTCCAAGAACTGGGCCATCCCGACCCTGCTGCTGGCCTGGCTGATCGCGGTGGCGATCCGGCTGGCCACCGGCTCCGCGACCGTCGCGACCATCTCCGCGGCCGGTCTGGTCGCCCCGCTCGCCGCCGGCATGGGCACGGCCGAGACCGCGCTGCTGGTGCTGGCGATCGGTGCCGGTTCGCTCTTCTTCAGCCACGTCAACGACGCCGGATTCTGGCTGGTGAAGGAGTACTTCGGGATGAGCGTCGGCCAGACCGTCAAGACCTGGTCGGCGATGGAGACCATCATCTCGGTGGTCGGCATCGTCTGCGTACTGCTGCTGTCCCTGGTCCTTTAGCGGTCGGTCGCCGCACGGTCAGTCGTCATCCGGGTCCCACAGCGGGTGCTCCCGCCGGGCCCATGGGCGCTCGACCGACCCGGTGCGCATGCCACGGCGTGCCTCCGGGTCGGCGAGCGCCATCCTGATGTGGCCGATCAGGACGATCCCGATGGTGAGCGCGAGCCAGTCGTGCACGAACGTCGCTCCGGTACGCCACACCAGCGGGGCGAGATGCGTGAACCACATCAGCAGCCCGGTGCCGAGCATCACCAGCACCGCACCCGCGATCCAGCCGGCGTAGAGCTTCTGCCCGGCGTTGAACTTCCCCGCCGGTCGGGCCCCGGGGTCGCGGTCCCGGCGGCGCACGGCCCGCAGCCACCGGCGGTCGTGCGGCCCGAAGCGGTTCAGCCGACGCAGATCCTTGCGGAACGGACGCGAGGCCAGACCGAACAGGAACGGCACGGGCAGCAGCAGGCCCGACCACTCGTGCAGGGTCACCACGAGGTGGCGGCGGCCGACGAGTTCGGCGAGGTCGGGTACGTACAGACAGGCCGCGGTCACCACGCACAGCAGCATCAGGGCCGCGGTGGTGCGGTGCACCCAGCGCTCGGCGCGGCTGAAGCGCCGTACGCGGGCGGGCCGTTCAGACGGTCGGGGTGTCGTCGCGGCCGTTCGACCGGCCGACCCAGGCGTCGACGTCATAACCTCGCTCCTCCCAGTACCCGGGCCGCACTTCGCGGGTCAGGGAGATCCCGGAGAGCCACTTCGCGGACTTGTAGAAGTACATGGGCGCGACGTAGAGCCGCACCGGGCCGCCGTGCGCGTGGCTGAGCGGCTTGTCCTGCATCCGCAGACAGACCAGGACGTCGGAGCGGCGTGCCTGGTCGAGGGTGAGGCTCTCGCTGTACGTGCCGTCGAAGCAGGTGAACCGGATGGCCCGGGCCTCCGGCCGTACCCCGGCGGCGTCCAGCAGGGCCGACAGGGTCACACCCTCGAACGCGGTGCCGGGGACGCGCCAGCCGGTGACGCACTGGACGTCGCGCACCACACGGGTCTGCGGCAGCGCGCGCAGCGCGTCCAGGGTGTACGACCCGGGCCGCTCGACCAGTCCGTCCACGGTGAGGCGGTAGTCCGCCGCGGTCCTGCGGGGGACGGACGCGGCGACCGAGTAGTAGCGGAAGCCGCCGCCGTTGGGGAGCAGGCCGGTGAGCTTGGTGGGGTCCTTGTCGGCGACCGCGCCGAGGAACCCTTCGAGGCCGCGCTGGAGGTACGGCGCGGTGGCGACTCCGGCGGCGCCGAGGCCGAGCACGCCGAGCACGAGGCGCCGTCCGACGGGCGCGCCCTCGGAGTCAGGGGCCGCGTCCGGGTCCGCGTCCGGGGCCGGGTCCACGTCCGAGGCCGGGTCCGCGTCCGCGTCCGGGTCCGCGTCCGGGGCCCGTGGGGTGGTGGGATCCTTCACACGTCGATTCGAGCACCCGCGGCCGCCGGAATCCAGGGGCCGCGGGTGTCCGTCAGACATCCGTCACATGTGACGTCGTACGTGACCGGTACCCGAGGTCACGGGCGACCTCACGCCTTGGTGCCGGCCGGCTCCTCGGGCGCCGCGGCCTGCTCCAGCCGGAAGGCCTCGTTGCCGAGTCCGATACGGGCGTGCACCTCGGGTCGTACGGACCGCAGGACCGTGCCGTACAGCAGGCCGCCGACCAGGGCGGCGCCGACGATGCCGGGCAGGATCCAGCTCAGCGAGGAACCGGGGCCAGCGCCGATCAGGACGTCGAAGTCCTTGACCGTGTACACGGCGATCGCGACGAGCGCGAGACCGGCGAGGCCGGAGCAGACCAGGCGCCAGGCCTGCGGTCCGGCCGCGCCGCGGCGCACGAAGAAGGCGATCACGGCGAAGGAGGCCGCCGCCATCAGCAGGATCACACCGAGCGCCCCGATGTTGCCCATCCAGGTGAACAGGCGCAGCACCGGCGTGGTCGGGTCGCCGGCCGGCATCCCGTCGGTGACGGCGAAGGCCCCGATCACCAGGACGGAGACCACGGACTGGAGCACGGAACCGGTGGCGGGGGCGCCGCTCGCCTTGTTCGTCCGGCCGAAGCCGGCCGGCAGCAGTCCTTCGCGGCCCATGGCGAACGCGTAGCGCGCGACGACGTTGTGGAAGCTGAGCAGTGCCGCGAACATGCCGGTGACGAAGAGGACGTGCAGGACGTCGGTGAAGGTGCCGCCGAGTCGGCTGCCGGTGAGGGTGAACAGCAGCCCGGGGCCCTCCTTGGCCGCCTGTCCGGTGATGGAGCCGGGACCGGTGGCCACGGTCAGCGCCCAGGCGCTGAGCGCGAGGAACAGCGCCGCGTACCCGACGGCGAGGAACATCACGCGTGAGACGACGACCTGGGGGCGGCTGGTCTCCTCCGCGTACACCGGGGACTGCTCGAAGCCGACGAACGCGGCGATGCAGAAGCACAGCGCGGTGCCGAGGCCCGCGCCCGTGAGGGTGTCCGGGTTGAAGGCGCTGAGCGAGAGGCCCTCCGGTCCCGGTTCGGCGATGGCCGCGATGTCGAAGATGACGACGAGCGCGCACTCGACGACGAGGAGCACGCCGAGCACCCTGGCGTTGAGGTCGATCTTCAGCCAGCCGAGCACGGCGACGATCGCGGCGGCCGCGAGCGCCGGGACCCACCAGGCGACGGTCAGACCGAGATGGGTGGCGAGCAGCCCGGCGACCTCGAAGCCGAGGATGCCGTAGATGCCGACCTGCATCGCGCTGTACGCGACGAGGGCGACGAGCGAGGCGCCGGCGCCCGCGGTGGGGCCGAGGCCCCGGGCTATGTACGCGTAGAAGGCACCGGCGTTGTGGACATGGCGGCTCATCTCGGCGTAGCCGACGCTGAACAGCATCAGCACGACGCCGAGGATCACGTACAGCAAGGGCTGGCCGACGATGCCCATCACACCGAAGACGGTGGGCATGACTCCGGCGACGACCATCAGCGGTGCGCTGGCGGCGAGCACCGAGAGCAGCAGACCCGGGGTGCCGAGCCGGTCGGCGCGCAGCGCGCGTTCCTGCCCTTTGTAGGTGTTGATGTCGCTCGTGCTGGTGGCGCTCGTTCTGGTGTTGCTCGTGCTCGAACTGGCCGGCGGCATGGCGGGGCGGTCCCTTCGGGGATGGTCGTTCAGGTGGTGCCGAGCGCTGCGGCGCGCGCGGCCTGGAAGGCGTGGTGCGGGTCCTGGTCCGGATAGGACCAGGGGGCAGGGGTGGCGTGGGCGCCGATGCGGTGGAACAGGGCGGCGGCCTCGGCGGAGCGGCCCTCGCAGTACTTGGCGTGGGCGAGGAAGTTGAGGTCGACGCGGTTGCGGGGGTGGTCCTCGCGCTCCCATTCCAGCCACCAGTCGAAGGCGGCCTTCATCACCTGTCGGGCGCGGCGGCCGGACCAGTGACCGGAGGCGAGGGGATCGGCGGGTTCGCTGCCGGCGGCGGCCAGCACCCGGTAGCGCTCGGCGTGCGCGACGACGGGGAGCACGGCCAAGGGGGAGTCGGCCGGGGCCTGTTCGGCGGCCCAGGAGGCGAAGTCGTACACCTCGTGCAGCGGGTCCTGTCCGGCGGCGGCGTGGCGTTCGGCGAGTCTGGCGACCATCAGATGGTGGGCGTGGTGGTGTTCGGGGTGCCGGACCCGTACCTCGTCGAAGAGGTGGACGACCTCTTCCTCGGTGCCGAGGGTGCGGGCGAGGAGGAGCTGCGCGAGCCACGGGGTCGGGTCGTGCGGAGCGAGTTCGGCGGCGGCCAGGCAGGCCGTACGGGCCGTCTCCGGACGTTCCCGGCCGCCCAGCGCCGCGTGCACGCCGGCGCAGGCGAGGAGCATGGTGGCGTCGGGGCTGGCGGGCTCGGCGAGCAGCCAGTCGCTCGCCCAGGCGGCGCTCGACCGGGGTTCGCCGAGGACGACGAGACGGTGGCCCCGGCGGTCCCAGTCGTCGCCGGTCGCGACGAGCAAGGAGCGTGCGGCTGCCCAGCGGCCCTGGGCCAACTGGCCGCGGGCGGCTATGAGTTCGGTGTCGTCGAGCGCCGAATCGAAGGGGTGGCCGGAACGCCCGGCACGGCGGCGTCCGCGGCCGAGCGGGGGTGGAGGCGGAGGTGGGGGCACCCGCGTGCTTCTTTCACATCTCTCACATCTGGATGTGACCGAGTGGTCGCGCACAGCAAAGCGGTAGGCATGGCTCCACGTCAAGAGCGGTTTGCGGTACGGGTCGGCACGCGCGAACACCCGGTGCCGAAACGATGGTTGGGCCTGTCTTCTATGCTGCCCGGATGAGCGAGGACGAGCCCCTCAAGCCGTATCTGCTGGCCTTCCCCGGACCGGTGCGCGACCGGCTGGTCGCCGCCGTCCTCTCCGGGGAGAAGGTGTCCACCACCGGGCTGCTGGCCGAGTACGAGGCGGAGGACGAGGACCTGCCCGAGGCGGGCGAACGCTGGGGCCTGATCGACTCGGCGGGGCGCGAGGTCGCGGTGCTGGAGGTGACGGAGGTCCGCGTGCTGCCGCTGGCCGGGGTGGACCTCCGGCACGCTCTCGACGAGGGCGAGGGCCACCTGACGGTCGCCGCATGGCGCTCGGCCCACGAACGCTTCTGGCACAGCCAGGAGATGCGCGAGGCCCTGGGCGCCCCGGACTTCACGGTCGACGACACGACCATGCTGGTGGCGGAACGCTTCCGCGTGGTGCGCCGCCTGGACGTGGCCTAGCCACGCTCCCGGCGGCGCACGGGCCGGCCCGGAGTGCGGTCCGCGCACCCCGGGTCCGGCCGCGGGTCAGGACCTGTCCCTCGCCGCACGCGGAGGTCACCGGCGTCAGGGCGACCGGCGTCAGGCGACCGCCTCGGCCGCCGCCCGGCCCGCGGCGCGGCCGGAGAAGATGCAGCCACCGAGGAAGGTGCCTTCGAGCGACCGGTAGCCGTGGACGCCTCCGCCGCCGAAGCCCGCCGCCTCGCCCGCCGCGTACATCCCCGGCAGCGGCTCGCCGCCCTCCGTGAGGACACGGGAGGACAGGTCCGTCTCCAGGCCGCCGAGGGACTTCCGGGTCAGGATGTTGAGCCGTACGGCGATGAGCGGCCCGGCCGCGGGGTCGAGGATGCGGTGCGGGGACGCGGTGCGGATGAGCTTGTCGCCGAGGTACTTGCGGGCCCCGCGCATCGCCGTGATCTGGAGGTCCTTGGTGAACGGGTTGGCGATCTCCCGGTCTCGGGCGGTGATTTCGCGGCGCAGCGCGGCCTCGTCGATGAGGGGCTCCTTGGTGAGCGCGTTCATCCCGCGCACCAGTGCGCCGAGGTCCTTCTCGACGACGAAGTCCGCTCCGTTGTCCATGAACGCCTTGACCGGGCCCGGCACTTCGGCGCGTGCCCGGTCGATGACGCCGCGCACGGACCTGCCCGTCAGGTCCGGGTTCTGCTCGGAGCCGGAGAGCGCGAACTCCTTGCCGATGATGCGCTGGTCGAGGACGAACCAGGTGTAGTCGTAGCCGGACCTGGTGATGTGCTCCAGCGTCCCGAGGGTGTCGAAGCCGGGGAAGAGCGGTACGGGCAGCCGCCGTCCGCGCGCGTCCAGCCAGAGCGAGGAGGGACCGGGCAGGATGCGGATGCCGTGCCGGGCCCAGATCGGGTTCCAGTTCTCGATGCCCTCGGTGTAGTGCCACATGCGGTCGCGGTTGATGTGCCGGGCGCCGGCCGTCTCCGCGATGCCGAGCATCAGCCCGTCGACATGGGCCGGGACACCGGACAGCATCTTCTCGGGCGGGGTGCCGAGCCGCTCGGGCCACTGGGCGCGGACGAGGTCGTGGTTGCCGCCGATGCCGCCGGAGGTGACGACGACGGCCTGGGCGCGGAGTTCGAAGGACCCGGCTACCTCGCGGCTGCTCGCACTGCCGCGCTCGGCGTCGGACGGCTGAAGGATCTCGCCGGTCACGGTGTCGACGGCCCCGGCCGTACGGCTGAGGCCGGTCACCCGGTGCCGGAAGCGCAGGTCGACGAGTCCGCGTGCGACGCCCTCACGGACCCTGCGCTCGAAGGGCTCGACGAGGCCCGGGCCGGTCCCCCAGGTGATGTGGAAACGCGGCACGGAGTTCCCGTGCCCGTTGGCGTCGTAGCCGCCGCGCTCGGCCCAGCCGACGACCGGGAAGAACCTGACGCCCTGCGCGTGCAGCCAGGACCGCTTCTCACCGGCGGCGAAGTCGACGTACGCCTCGGCCCAGCGGCGTGGCCAGTGGTCGTCCTCGCGGTCGAAGCCGGCGGTGCCGAGCCAGTCCTGGAGGGCGAGGTCGTGGCTGTCCTTGATGCGCATCCGGCGCTGTTCCGGCGAGTCGACGAAGAAGAGGCCGCCGAAGGACCAGTGGGCCTGTCCGCCGATCGACTGCTCGGGCTCCTGGTCGAGCAGGATGACCCTGCGCCCGGCGTCGACGAGCTCCGCGGTGGCCACGAGGCCCGCCAGTCCTGCCCCGATCACGATGACATCGGTGTCGTACGGCATGGGTCACGTCCTTCTCGGAGCGGCGGGCTGTCGGATGGCTCCGATCTTCTGTACGCGGCGGTAACTCGTCAACAGTTCGGCCCGCACGACGGCCCGGTGATTTCATGGCCGCATGAGCACCGCTTCCCGTCCGGAGCCGCATCCGGAGTCCCGTCCGGGGCCGAATCCCGCCTCGGGCCCCGCCTCGGGCCCCGCCTCGAGCCCCGCTTCTGGCCCCGCTTCTGGCCCCGCCGACGAGATCCTCGACATCGTCGACGAGAACGACGAGGTCATCGGCCAGGCCCCGCGCGGCGAGGCGTACGCACGCGGTCTGCGCCACCGCTGCGTCTTCGTCCAGGCCCGGGACGCGCGGGGCCGGATCTTCGTGCATCGCCGCACCCCGACGAAGCTCGTCTTCCCGTCCCTGTACGACATGTTCGTCGGCGGTGTCGTCGGCGCGGGCGAGTCGTACGACGACGCGGCGCTGCGCGAGGCGGAGGAGGAGCTGGGCGTCGCCGGACTCCCCCGCCCCGTACCGCTCTTCACGTTCCTGTACGAGGCCCCGGACTGCGACCCGGACGCGATCCCGCAGACCTGGTGGTCCGCGGTGTACGAGGTCCGCTGCGAGCTGCCGGTGCACCCGCAGGCCGAGGAGGTCGCCTGGCACGCCTTCCTCCCGGAGTCCGAGCTGGTGGCGCGGCTCGGTGAGTGGCGGTGGGTACCGGACGGCCTCGCCGCGTACGAGCGGCTCCGCGGCCTCCGGTCGCCCGCGCGGGGGCACGGCGGCGCCCGCCCCACGGGGCAGTAGGCTGCGGCGGGTGAGCGATTGGGTACGGAGTCTGCGGCTGTGGTTCGCGCCCGGGCGGATTCGGGACGAGGGCGAGACGCCCGACTACCGCTTCTCCCTCGCCAATGAGCGCACCTTCCTCGCCTGGATCCGGACCGCGCTCGCGCTCATCGCCGGAGGCTTCGCCGTCGACCAGTTCCTCCCCGATCTGCGGTGGGGTGTGCGGGTGGGGCTGTCGCTCGCGCTGATCGGGGCGGGAGTGCTCTGCGCGTTCCGGGCGGTCAATCACTGGGTGCGGTGCGAACGGGCGATACGGCGCGGCGAGGATCTGCCCGTGTCGCGCTTCCCCTCGGTCCTGGCGCTGGTCGTGGCCGCCGTCTCGGTCACCATGGTGGTGGTCGTGGCGTGGGGGCGCGGGTGAGTTCCGCTCCCGCGGTGCGAGATCCGGGGCTGCAGCCGGAGCGGACCCGGCTCGCGTGGCGCCGGACGACGCTCGCGTTCACGGTGGCGGCGGTGCTGGCGGCCCGGCAGGTCGTGCACCGACAGGGGCTCAGCGGGAGCGATGTCGTCGCCTTCGCGCTCAGCGCGCTGGTGTGGCTCGCGTTCCTGTCGCTGGCGCACCGGCGCATCAGGGCGATGGCCGTGCTCCGGCCGCCGGGCGCGATGCCCTTGGGCCAGGCGCTCGCCGCGACCGCCTGCACGCTGGCGCTCGCCGCGTTCGCCGTCGCGATCGTGTGGTGAACCGTCTCGATCGTGTGGTGAACGGTCGCGATCGTGTGGTGAGCCGCTGCCCGAGGGGTGTCAGTCCTCCCCGTCGAGGGTGACGACGATCTTTCCGCGGGTGTGGCCCTCCTGACTGAGCCGGTGTGCGTCGGCCGTCCTCTCCAGCGGGAAGGTGCGGGCCACATGGACGGAGATGATCTCCTCCTCGGCGAGTTCACTCAGCCGGTAGAGGTCCGCGGTGTTCGGCCGCACGAAGACATAGCGTCCGCCGAGTGCGGTGACCGCGGGGTCGGCGATGGAGGCGAGCCTTCCGCCGTCGGCGAGCAGCTCCGCCGACACGGTCAGGGCCTCGCCGCCCACACTGTCGAGGATCGCGTCGACACCGCCGGGGGCCAGGGCCCGTACCCGCTCGGCCAGCCCCTCGCCGTAGGTGACCGGCTCGGCGCCCAGATCGCGCAGATGCTCGTGGGAGTGCTCACTGGCCGTGCCGATGACCCGTGCGCCGAAGTGGCGGGCGAGCTGCACGGCGATCGATCCGACCCCACCGGCGGCGGCGTGCACGAGGAGGGTGTCGCCGTGTCCGACGCCGAGCGCCTGGGTGAGCACCTGGTACGCGGTGAGCCCGGCCAGCGGCAGTCCGGCCGCCTCCTCGAAGCTCAGGTTGCGCGGTTTGCGGGCGAGGGTGCGGACCGGGGCGGCCACGTACTCGGCGAAGGTGCCGTGGCAGAGGAGGTCCTCCCGGACGTAGCCGATCACCTCGTCACCGACGTCGAACTCCGGGACGGAGGCACCGGTCCGGGCGACGGTCCCGGCGACGTCCCAGCCGGGGACCACCGGGAAGACGGCGTCGAGGACGGGGTCCAGGTAGCCTTCGCGGCACTTCCAGTCGACCGGGTTGACGGCCGCCGCCCGCACTCTGACGAGGACGGCGTCCGGGCCGACCTTGGGCTCCGGCAGTTCGCCGTACTCCAGGACCTCGGGACCGCCGTAGCGGCGGTAGCTGATCGCCTTCATACGTCCGACCCTCCGGCCCGCCCGGGGCTTGCGCAAGCCGGAGCGGCCCGCGCCCACGCGATGCCCTCACACGGAGTCACCACGCGGGCGGCGCAGCGACAGAAGCCGGGACAAAGGGGCATTCCGGACTAGCGTGGGGTCGGCCGGTACACCCGGCGCCTCGATCCCTCCCGAACCACCTCGAAGGTGAGCGACATGACCGTTCTCCACCAGGAACACCCCACTCATGAGCACGCCCACGGACCGGGCTGCGGGCACACCGAGATCGTGCACGGCGATCACATCGACTACGCGCACGACGGTCATCTGCACCGGTCGCACCAGGGCCACTGGGACGAGTGCGAGCCGGGCGGGCACGTCGCCCACGACGAGCACGCCCATCAGCACGGCGAGGGCTGCGGGCACGTGTCCGTTCGCCATGGCGACCATGTCGACTACGTGCACGACGGACACCGCCACGCCGCGCACGACGGGCACTGGGACGATCACTGACGGGCCCGCTTCCGCGCGGCGTCGGCCGACTGGCAGGCTGCCCCGTCAGTCGACCACGAGCTCCGGGAGTCGCGGTGCCCGCCACCGACCCGTACGCCGTCCGCCTCGCTCCCTCCGTGCACGCCTATGTGCAGCCGGACGGCGGCTGGTGCCTCAACAACGCCGGGTTCGTCAGTGACGGGGAGTCCACGCTGCTCGTGGACACCGCCGCCACCGAGGAGCGGGCCCGGCTGCTGCGCGAGGCGCTCCTGGCGACCGGCGCGCCCCTGCCGCGTACGCTCGTCAACACGCACCACCACGGCGATCACACGTACGGCAACGGTGTGTTCACGCCCGAGGCCGTCGTCGTCGGTCACGAGTCCTGCCGGCAGGAAGTGATCGCGGCCGGGCACCAGCTCCATCTCATCTGGCCGGAGACCGACTTCGGGGACATCAGGATCACCCCGCCCGGCACGACGTACGGCGAGCGTCTGACGCTCCGCGCCGGCGGGACGGAGGTCCGGCTGATCCACCCCGGCGCCGCCCACACCGTCGGTGACACGATCGTCCATCTCCCGGAGCACGGGGTCGTCTTCACCGGCGACCTGATCTTCCAGGGCGGCACGCCGTTCATCCCCATGGGCTCGCTGAGCGGCTCGCTGCGCGCGCTCGGGCTGCTGCGTTCCCTGGACGCCGGGACGGTCGTCCCGGGCCACGGCCCGGTCACGGATCCGTCGGCGTACGACGCGACGGAACGGTATCTGCTGTACGTCGCCGAACTCGCCGAGGCCGCGCGCGCCAAGGGCCTCACCCCGCTGGAGGCCGCACAGGGCGCGGACCTCGGGGAGTTCGCCGCGCTGCGGGAGAGCGAGCGGCTGGTGGCCAATCTCCATCGCGCGTACGCCGAACTGGACGGGCTGCCGGAGGGCTCACCGCTGGACATCGCCGCGGTCTTCGGGGACCTGACGGTGATGAACGGCGGCGTTCCGGTGGCATGTCACGCGTGACGGGCGACGCGTGACGCGTGACGGCGTTCGGTGACATGTCACGCGTGACGGGCGGGGCGTGACCGACGCGGGCGAGCCCCGTGCGGCCGGTGACCCGGCGCGGCATGCGGGGGCGTTCACCGGCGCGGGGCGTTCACCAGCGCGGGACGGGCGCGCTCTTCCATTGTGGCTGCGCCTTGCGCATGGCGGCCGCGTCGTCGCGGTCGCGCATCGTGCCGTCGTCCTCCAGCCAGCGCCGGTGCAGCACCTCCAGCCGCTCGCGGTCCAGTGCGACACCGAGGCCGGGCGCGTCGGAGACGGTCAGCCGGCCGTTCCTGAAGACGTGGCGGCTGGTGATGACGTCCTCGGTCTGCCACGGGTAGTGGCTGTCGCAGGCGTGCCGGAGGTCCGGGACGGTCGCGGCGACATGCGTCATCGCGGCGAGGCTGATCCCCAGATGGGTGTTGGAGTGCATCGACAGCCCCACCCCGTACGTACGGCAGATCGCGGCCAGTTCACGGGTCTTGTGCAGACCGCCCCAGTAGTGGTGGTCGGACAGCACGATCTGTACGGCGTCCCGGGCGAAGGCTTCCGCGATCTCGGGGAACGTCGTCACGCACATGTTGGTCGCCAGCGGCAGCTCCGTGGCCGCCGCGACCTCGGCCATCCGGTCGATCCCGGACGCCGGGTCCTCCAGGTACTCCAGGACTCCCTTGAGCTCCTCCGCGACGTACAGCGACGTCCCGACGGACCAGGCGCCGTTCGGGTCGAGCCGCAGCGGCCGGCCGGGAAAGGCGTCGGCGAGCGCCCGGATCGCGGCGATCTCCCGGTCGGGTTCGAAGACACCGCCCTTGAGCTTGAAGGAGCCGAAGCCGTGTTCGCGCTCGAACCGGCGCGCCTGTGCGACGACTCCCGCCGGGTCGAGCGCGGCCCCCCAGTCGTCCGCCTCGCCGCCCTCGGGGTGGGCGGCCCAGCGGTAGAAGAGATAGGCGCTGTACTCGACGGAGTCGCGGACCTTGCCGCCGAGCAGGGCGTGCACGGGCAGCCCCAGCGTCTTGCCCAGGGCGTCCAGACAGGCGACCTCGAAGCCGGAGACGACCGAGAGCCTGAGTTTGTCTGCGGTCTGGACACCTCGCAGTCCGCCCGCGTCCACCCGCTCGTCAACGGCCCCTGAATCGCCGCACACCTCGTCCGCGAGGCCGAAGAGTCCGTTCAGATCGGTGACCGAGCGGCCGGGCAGCGCCTCGGCGAGCGGCCTGGCCGGCTCCAGGTACTTCCCGTCGCCGTAGGTCTCTCCCACGCCCGTCACCCCGCCTCGCGTGACGACCTCCACGATGAGTCGCGGGGTGTACGGCTGGTGGACGCCCTGGGTGTTGAGGAGCGGTGGATCGGCCATGAGGATCGGAGTGAGCCGGACCGTGTCGACAGTCAGCGCAGCAGTTGTATCCATACGTGAACTCTATTCAAGAATACGATCCTGAGGCCAGAGCACGGAGCACGCTTTCCCTCACCGCCCTGGACGACATACCGACTGGTCGGTCATCATGAGTGGAACCGATCTGCCGCCCCACCGGAGGTACCCGATGAGCTCAGTCCACCCCCCGGGCCTCGATCCCGAAGCGCTGCGCGGCCATCTGGAGCGCGAGCGGCCGGGCCTGGTGAGCGGACCGCTGAGCGCCCGGTTGATCCAGGGCGGCCGTTCGAACCTCACCTACGCCGTCACCGACGGCACCCACCGGTGGGTGGTCCGCCGGCCGCCGCTCGGGCATGTGCTCGCCACCGCCCATGACATGAAGCGTGAGCACCGGGTCATCAGCGCGCTGCACCCCACGGCCGTGCCGGTGCCCGAGCCGGTGCTGCTGTGCGAGGACGAGTCCGTGCTCGGTGCGCCGTTCTACGTCATGGAGTTCGTCGAGGGCACTCCGTACCGTACGGCCGAGCAGCTCGCCCCGCTCGGGCCCGAGCGCACCCGCAACGCCCTGCTCGGCCTCGTCGACACGCTCGTCGAACTGCACGCCGTGGACCCCGGATCGGTGGGCCTCGGCGACTTCGGCCGCCCTGAGGGCTTCCTCGACCGGCAGCTGCGCCGCTGGGGCAAGCAGCTCGACGCCTCCCGGGGCCGCGACCTCGCCGGGATCGACGAGCTGCACGCCGCCCTCGGCCGCGCGCTGCCCACCTCCCCGGCGCCCGCCGTCATCCACGGCGACTACCGCCTCGACAACGTCCTGGTCGGCGACGACGACCGGATCAGGGCGATCCTCGACTGGGAGATGTCGACGCTCGGCGATCCGCTCACCGACGTCGGACTGCTGGTGATGTACAGCCAGAAGCTGGAGCTGCCCGACTCCCCCATCAGCACGACCGCGGGGGCCGCGGGCCATCCGGACTCCGCCGAACTGGTCGAGCGCTACGCCGCCCGGTCCGGCCGGGACGTCTCCGCCATCTCCTGGTACACGGCGTTCGCCTGGTTCAAGCTCGCCGTGATCCTGGAGGGCATCCACTACCGCTACACCCTCGGCCAGACCGTCGGCGCCGGCTTCGACCGGATCGGCGATCTCGTCCCCGTTTTCATCGAGCACGGCCTCACCACTCTCCAGGAAGGCTGATCACCCCATGGACTTCGCATTCGACGCCCGTACCGAGGAGCTGCGGGCCAGGCTGCTCGCCTTCATGGACGAGTACGTCTACCCGGCCGAGGCGGTCGAGCACGAGCAGCGCGCGAAGCTCGCCTCGCCGTGGGACACCCCGGCGATCATGGACGAGCTGAAGGCCGAGGCCCGTGAGCAGGGCCTGTGGAACCTCTTCCTGCCGGACGCGGAGCACGGCGGTGGCCTGACCAACCTCCAGTACGCGCCGCTGGCCGAAATCACCGGCCGCAGCCCGCACTTGGCCCCCACGGCCCTGAACTGCGCGGCGCCCGACACCGGCAACATGGAGGTGCTGGCCCAGTTCGGCAGCGAGGAGCAGAAGAAGCAGTGGCTGGAGCCGCTGCTGGCCGCGGACATCCGCTCGGCCTTCGCGATGACCGAGCCCGAGGTGGCCTCTTCCGACGCGACCAACATCGAGACGCGGATCGAGCGCCGGGGCGACGAGTACGTCATCAACGGCCGCAAGTGGTACATCTCCGGTGCGATGAACCCGAACTGCCGGATCTTCATCGTGATGGGCAAGACCGATCCGGACGGGGACGACATCCGGCGCCAGCAGTCGATGATCCTCGTCCCGCGCGACACCCCCGGCGTCGAGGTCCGGCGCGCCATGCAGGTGTACGGGTACGAGGACCACTCCCACGGCGGCCATGCGGAGGTGGTCTTCAACGACGTCCGCGTGCCGGCGTCGAACCTGATCGGCGAGGAGGGCGGCGGTTTCGCGATCGCCCAGGCGCGGCTCGGACCGGGCCGCATCCACCACTGCATGCGGCTGATCGGCATGGCGGAGCGGGCGATCGAGCTGATGTGCCGCCGCGCCGTGTCCCGTACCGCCTTCGGCAAGCCGATCGCCCAGCAGGGCGTGGTGCAGAACTGGATCGCGGACGCCCGGGTGACGGTGGAGCAGCTGCGGCTGCTGGTGCTGAAGACCGCGTGGCTGATGGACACGGTCGGCAATCGCGGTGCGCACACCGAGATCCAGGCGATCAAGATCGCCACGCCTCGTGCGGTCGTGGGCATCCTCGACAGGGCGGTGCAGGTGCACGGCGCCGGCGGGGTGAGCCAGGACTTCCCGCTGGCCGAGCTGTGGGCGGGGGCGCGGACGCTGATGCTGGCGGACGGGCCGGACGAGGTGCACCAGCGGTCGCTGGCGCGGCGTGAGCTGAAGAAGTACCTGTAGCCGTCCGGTAGCTGTGGGCCGTCCCGGGGCCTTCGCCGCCCCCGGACCCCGGTCAGGGGCGCAGTGCCCTGAGCAGCAGGTCGGCGAGGTGGTCGGCGACCTGCTGCGGGGTCAGCGGTCCGTCCGGGCGGTACCAGGTGGACAGGTGGTGGACGGAGCCGAAGTGGTAGTCCACCACCAGGTCAGCGGGGGTCGCGTCGGAGAACACTCCGCTGTGCTGCCCCTCCTCGATGAGGGCGCGGAAGCGCTCGTGGTAGTGCCTGCGTTCCGCGCGGACCTGCTTGTTCTTCTCCGGGCTGAGGTGGTGCATGGAGCGGAAGAAGATCGCCGCGTCGTCGAGGTTGTCGATCGTGGTCACGACGACGTCGGCGGCGGCGGACCGCAGCCGCTCCTCGACGGGCGCGTCCGCGTCCGCGAAGGCGTCGAGGCGCTCCTGCTGGAGCCTCAGCACCCGTGAGTAGACCTCCTGGAGGAGGTCCTCCTTGGAGCCGAAGTAGTGGTAGAGCGCGCCTTTGGTGACGCCGGCCGCCTCGACGATCTCCTGGACGGACGTGCGGTCGTACCCCTGCTCGGCGAAGAGCCGGGTGGCGGCGGCCAGCAGCCTCTGGGGGACGGGGGTGCCGTTCCCGTCCGTCGTCCTGGCCATTGCCGCCACCCGCCTTTCGCTCGGAATCGACTTCTCGTTCCTCGTGTCTACGACCGGGAACGCAGTTCCCGCCTGAGGATCTTCCCACTAGTCGTCTTCGGCAGCTCGTCCAGGATCTCGACCTGCCGTGGGTACTTGTACGCCGCGAGGCGGTCCGCGCAGTATCCGGCGAGTTCGTCGGGCCCGACGGAGGCGCCCGGGCGGAGGCTGACGTACGCCTTCACGGTCTCACCGCGGTAGGAGTGCGGGACGCCGACGACGGCCGCCTCGCGGATCGCGGGATGGGTGTAGAGGACGTCCTCGACCTCACGCGGCCAGACCTTGAAGCCCGAGGCGTTGATCATGTCCTTCTTGCGGTCGACGACGTACAGCCAGCCGTCGGCGTCCATGAAGCCGATGTCCCCGGTGCGCAGCTCGCCCTCGGGGAAGGCGGTGGCGGTGGCGTCGGGCAGCTGCCAGTAGCCGGGCACGACCTGCGGTCCGCGGACGGCGATCTCGCCGTGCTCGCCGAAGGGCACCTCGTCACCGCTGTCGTCGAGGATCCGTACGACCGTGTCGGGGCCGGGGATGCCGACGGAGAGGGTGCCGGAGGCCGGGTCGACCGGGGCCTCGCGCTCCGGGGGTACGGACGCGCAGGGCGCGGTGCATTCGGTGAGTCCGTAGCCGTTGCGGATGTACGGGCCGAGGCTCGCGCGGAACTTCTCGACGAGGGCCGGCGGCACGGGCGCGCCGCCGGAGGATATGACGTCGAAGGAGGCGAAGTGGCCGGGGGTGACGGCGGGGTGGGCGGCCAGCGCCATGAAGGCGGTGGAGGGGCCGACGGTGTAGGCGGGCCGGTGCTCGGCGAAGGCGTCGAGCACGACGCCGGCGTCGAAGCGGTAGGCGAGGGCGAGGGTGCCGGCGTTGGCGACGCAGGCGGCGAGCTGGCAGACCATGCCGGTGATGTGGAAGAGCGGGGCGAGGGCGAAGTAGCAGGCGCCTTCGGGGACGGGGTGGCCGGTGCGCTGGCGTTCGGCGTTGTAGGTGATGCCGCCGTGCAGGTTCATGGCGCCCTTGGGGGTGCCGCTGGTGCCGGAGGTGTAGCTGATCAACGCCACGTCGGCGGCGCCGAGTTCACGGCCCTCGGGTGCGGCCAGGCCGGCCCGGGCGGCGGTGAGGA
The DNA here is from genome assembly GCF_036181745.1 of Streptomyces sp. NBC_00259. NCBI lineage: Bacteria > Bacillati > Actinomycetota > Actinomycetes > Kitasatosporales > Streptomycetaceae > Streptomyces > Streptomyces sp. NBC_00259. The sequence continues at coordinate 1,499,796 of NZ_CP108080.1, forward strand.
GGTCGTCGGTGTCGTGGGGCGCGGGCAGCCGTTCGAAGCCGAGGACGCGGTTGTCGTCGCGGGACTGCAGGTCCAGTTCGCAGGCGGTGACGGCGAACCGCAGGGGCGAGGCCCCGGCACTCTCGCGCAGATACGTCTCCCAGGCGCGGTCCGAGCAGATCAGCGCCGTCGCGCCCGAGTCCTTGAGGACGTGGGCGACCTCGGAGGACTTGTACATGGGGTTGAGCGGGACGACGGTGGCCCCGGCCTTCCAGGCGCCGAGGAGGGCGAGCACGAAGTGCGGGGTGTTCTGGAGCATGAGCGCGACCCGGTCGCCGCGTGCGATGCCGCGGGCCGCGAGGGTGCCGGCGACGGAGTCGGACAGCTCGTCCGTCTCGCGGTAGCTGAGGCGTCCGTCGAAGTAGGCGAGGGCGGTGTGGTCCGGGGCCCGTTCGACGGCGGCGCGGAAGGAGTGCACGACGGTCGCGGGAGGGCGCACGGGTGCCCGCTGGGCTTCGGTGAGCTGGGAGAGCCAGGGCCGGGCCGCGTAGGGGGACGCGCTCACTCGCCGGCCTCTTCCCACTTCTGCTGGAGGTGGTTCATGCCGGCCAGCCAGCGGTCGGGCTCTGCGGCGCGGGCCTGGTGGAAGCCGGCGACCTCGGGGTGGGGAAGGATGAGGAAGCGGTCGGCCTCGATGCCTGCGAAGAGGGCGTCGGCGACGTCCTCGGGCTCGATGGCGCTGGGGGCGAGGACGAGTTCGCCGGCCGAACCGGCCGCGGTGAGCATGTCCGTACGGACGCCCTGCGGACAGATGGCGTGGACCTTCAGGCCTCGGTGACGGTAGGTCAGCGAGAGCCATTCGGCGAAGGCGAGCGCGCCGTGCTTGGTGACGCTGTACGGGGCCGCGCCGATCATGGTGAGCAGTCCGGCCGCGGAGACGGTGGAGACGAAGCGGCCGCTGCCGCGCTCCAGCCAGTGGGGCAGCAGGGTGCGCGCCGCCCGTACGTGTGCCATGACGTTGACGTCCCAGGCGGCGGCCCAGACGTCCTCACCGGCGAATCCGTCTCCGGGCGAGGCGAGTCCGGCGTTGGCGCAGTAGATGTCGACGGTGCCGCCGAGCGCGTCCCTGGCCTCCTCGACGACGGCGGACGCGTCGCCGGGGACGGCGAGGGCGCCGATCTCGTCGGCTATGGCCTTGGTCCTGCCGGGGTCGATGTCGTTGACGGCGACGCGTGCGCCCTCCGCCACGAAACGCCGGGCGAGGGCGGCGCCGATTCCGCCGCCCGCGCCGGTGACCACCACGTTCGCGCCCTGCACCGTGCTCATCGGACCTGCCTCTCCGTTGCGGCTCACTCAAGACGGCAGACTAACCAGTCGGTATGTGCCCACGGAAGAGGGTCGTGGCGAACCGTGGCGTCCGGCACGTTCCGCGCGGCCGGAGCCCGCGCTACCGTGCGTGGCCATGACAGATGTAGCGATCACGGAGGTTGTGCGATGAGCCTGTCCAGACGGGGTCTGCTGGCGGCGGGAGGCGCGGCCGGCGCCCTGGCCGCGACCGCCTCCGCCGTCTCACCCGCCGCGGCGCACGGCGGTCGGAGCCGGCTGCGCACCGGCTTCGAACGGCTCTCCGCCGACGGGTACCGGCTGCTGTCCGGCGAGCGGGTCGGCGTCGTCACCAACCCGACCGGCATCACCCGCGACGCCCGCCACATCGTCGACGTCATGCACGCCGACGACCGGGTGGACCTCGTCGCCGTCTTCGGACCGGAGCACGGCTTCCGCGGCACCGCCCAGGCGGGCGGCTCCGAGGGCCGCTACGACGACCCCGCGACCGGACTGCCCGTGTACGACACGTACCTCAAGAGCGGACAGCCGCTCGCCGACATCTTCACCGCGTCCGGCGTCGGGACGATCGTGTTCGACATCCAGGACGCCGGTGCCCGCTTCTACACCTACATCTGGACGCTGTACGACTGCATGGAAGCGGCCGCGCTCGCGGGGAAGCGGCTGGTCGTGCTGGACCGGCCGAATCCGGTCACGGGGCGGGCGGCCCTCGGGCCGGTCCTGGACAAGGCGTTCGCGACCTTCGTGGGCCGTGAACCCATCGCCCAGGCCCACGGCATGACCGTCGCCGAACTCGCCCGGCTCTTCAACGGCGAGTTCCTGGCCACGCCGGTGGAGCTGGACGTGGTCCCGATGTCGGGCTGGCGGCGTGACGAGTTCTACGACGCGACCGGACTGCCCTGGGTGCCGCCGAGCCCCAACATGCCGACGCCGGACACCGCGCTCGTCTACTCCGGTACCTGTCTGTTCGAGGGCACGAACCTCTCCGAGGGCCGCGGCACCACCCGCCCGTTCGAACTGCTCGGCGCCGAGGGCATCGACCGGGCCTGGGCGGAGGCGGCGAACGCACTGGACCTGCCCGGAGTGCGGTTCAGGGAGGCGTACTTCGCGCCGACCTTCTCCAAGTTCCAGGGCAAGACCGTGGGGGGCGTGCAGCTGCACGTCCACGACCGGGACGTCTTCGACCCGGTCCGTACCGGCATCGGGCTGCTGGTGACGGCGAAGCGCAGCTGGAGCGGCTTCGCCTGGCGCTCCGACAACTGGATCGACAAACTCACGGGCTCCACACGGGTGCGCACGCTGATCGACGCGGGCGCCGGAACGGACGACGTCGTCGGGGCCTGGCAGCAGGACCTGGCCGCGTTCCGCGCGGTACGCCGGGAGTATCTGCTGTACCGGTGAGGCGCGTGCCCTGCGGGGGCTCTCCCCCCGCAGGGCACGGTGCCGGCTACGGGCGGTGCGAGGGGAACTCGACGACCTGCTGGTACGTCGGGCGGTTCTGCCAGTGGACCGCCGGATGCGTGATGCCGCCCAGGGGACGGTGCACGAGGGCGTCGGCGCACCACTGGTCGCCGGCGCCGCAGGTGTCGTCGCCGGGATAGACCTCCGTCGCGGGCCGGGCCACGGCCTGCCCGAGCGTGGTCAGCAGCGCGTCACGGCAGGCGGTGAGCTGCCCGCCGCCGCAGTACGTCTTGGCCAGCGGGCCCCCGACCTGCTCCCCCAGCACCTGCCGCAGGTCCTTGTCGGTGAAGCCCCACCAGCCGTACTGGAACGCCGAGCCGCTGTGCCCGCCCGCCGGCCCGTGGTGGGCGGCCGGTGACTCGTCGACGGCGATGCTCGCCGTCAGCGACCGGTAGAGGTCGTCACCGAGACCCGGCCGGAACTCGGCCTCCACCAGCAGCGGCCACCAGGCGTCCATGATCCGTACGGCGTCGGCGTGCCCGTAGGTGTGCGAGCCGGGTGAGGTCTCCTTGCGCTGTGAACCGGCCGCGCGCCAGGAGTCGAGCTGCTGGATCGCGGTGTTCAGGCGGGGATCGGTGACCGGGCTGCTCCGCAGGATCCTCAGCAGCTCCGGCAGCAGCTGCTCCCCGCGCAGATCGGTGAGGCCCGCCTCCGCCATGGCCCGGGTGAGCGACGCCCGGGTCACGCCCCCGTCCGCGACGAGCTTCGCGACCCGGTCGTCGAGCAGATCGCCGCGGTGCACGGAACCGAAGCCGAAGCCCGCGGTGTTGTAGTCCGCGGCCTGCCGGTTGTTCCACGAGATGTAGTAGTCCTGGCCGCTGGAGCGCGGATGCTGCGCGAAGGGCGTGTACGCGGCGGTGTTGGCCGCCGGGTCGAAGCCCTGCCACTCGTAGGGCTGTTCCGCCTTCACGGGCAGGGCCGGATCGATGCCGGACGCCCGCACCGGGTTCATTCCGCTGTTGTAGTAGGCGGTGGTGCGGGAGTCCGCGTAGAACCAGTTGAAGGCGTAGTCGATGTGGTGGACGGCCTGCTGGAAGGAGGAGGCGTCCCTGACGTACGACGGGTCGTTGAGCATCTGGAAGCCGATGATCGAGTCGGCCTCGTGGCGGTAGGTGGAGCGCAGCGAGGTGTACGCGACGGGCTTGCCCGCGACGGTGGCGCGGTGGGTGACGATGCCGTACTTGGTGCGCCAGACCTGCATCCGGTAGGAGCCGGCCGCGGTCCCGTCGGCGACGGTGGGCTTCCAGGAGTTGCGCTTCTCCAGCTTCTCCATGGCGGTGCAGGTGCCCCGGTAGAGGTAGTGGGTGTCGTCATGGCACAGCTCGACGGCGTAGGTGTCGGTGATGTCCTGGGCGGCGGAGGTGGCGGACCAGGCGTAGTCCTGGCCGCGGCCCATCTGGACGTACATGCCGACACCGGCGAAGGCGACGCCGCGGGCGGAGATCCCGGGGCCCTGGAGCTCCTGGAGCATCAGCAGCTGGGGCGCGAAGTAGCCGGTCTGCGGGCCGAAGACGGCGACGGGGTGTCCGCTCGCGGTGTGGGCCCCCGAGACGAGCAGCGCGTTGGACATGCCGCGCTTCGGGTCGAGCGCGCCCGGCGGCAGGACGCCGTCGTCGTACATGCCCTGCGCGGGCCTGAGGTTCGCCGGCGCGCGGACGGGGGCCTTGGCGCCGGTGACCGCCGAGCCGGTGCGGTCGTACACGAGCTGCTCGGGACGGACCGAGCCCGGGTCGGGCAGGGCCGTGCCACGCGGGTTCGCGGGCTTCTGCGCGTACGGGAAGGAGCTGCCGTCGTGGACGGTGAGGACGGCCTCGGGGTCGTTGCGCTGGCGGAACGACTCCCAGACCCTGGTGCCTTCGACGACGCCGTACTTCTGCTGGGCGGCCAGCAGGGAGAGGGCCGCCTGTACCTCGCCGCCGCCTCCGCCACCGAACTGGCCGCCGACGACGGAGGCGATGACGATCAGGTCGGTGAGCCGGAACGGCTGGATCTCGCCGGCGTTGGTGATCGAGTCGATGTGGCCGGTGAGGACGTACTCGCCGGGGAAGTAGCGGCCGTCCTTGGACTGCTGCCGGTAGGCGTTGATGCCGTCGACGTACGCCTGCGCGTCCGCCATGGCCTGCTCGCCGCGGGCGCCCTCGGTGCTGCGGATCCGGGCGATCTGGGCCTCGTAGTCGGCCTCGGTGTACGGGGCCTGGGGCCAGAACTGCTGCTCCATGCCCTGGTTGGCGAGCGCGCCGCCGGCGAACGAGGTCAGCTCGCCCCGTCCGATGTGCCGGAACAGGTCCATCATCCACAGCCGGTCCTGCGCGGCGGCGTACCCGGCGCCGAACTCGGTGCCGTAGCGGGTGGTGCCCTTGATGTGGGGGACGCCGGTCTTCCTGTCGCGCGTGATGGTGACGTCGAGGCGTGGGGAGGTGACGGATTCGGCCTGCCCGGCCGGGACGCCGAAGGAGGCGTCGTTGAAGAATTCGGTCAGTTTGGCGTCGGTCAGGCCGCCGTAGCCGCCCACCAGCGAGCCGTAGCGCCCGAGTTGGTCGGAGCTTTGGCCGGGCCGGGTGCCGAACACGCGGTGGGCGAGGATGTCGGCGAGCGTGGAGTTGCCGTTCTGCCCGGGCGGCAGGATGTCCGCGCACTGGCTCTGCCCCTGGTTCAGGCAGTGGTCGGCGACCGGTGCGGGTTCCTCGGCGGCGGCCTGCGGCAGCGGTGCCAGCAGGGCCGTTGCGAGTACGAGCGTCGCGCAGGCGGTTCTGATTCGTCCGGTGTGGCGTCCGGTGCGTCGTCGCATGGGGATCTCCTCGTCAGAGGCCGGTCCGGCGCAGGTTACTGGCGGTATGACTCATCGGTAAGATGAACAACCGTCACTTTTTCTGCATCGCTCCCACGTGTGGACCGGCTTGTTCCGCTCGGTGGTCCGCGTTCCGACGCATTTTCGAGGGAGCCGGATGGGGTAGTCGTACGTCCATTCCTCGACGCGGAAGTGCGAGCGACGATGTTCGAGCGACGGAGGTGGCAGTGCGATGGCCGGTTTCCGGAGTCTTGCGAGACAGGTGCGCGACCCGCGGGGTGATCTGGCGCTGAGGCGCTACTCACTGCGCAAGTGCCTGGAGCGGTTCGCCCCTTACGGGCACCGGGCGACCTGGGACCATCTGTGTTCCCGGCATGGATTCGGGCCCGACGACCGGGAGCCCGATCCGGCGCGGCTGGTGGCCGCGCTCGACGAGTTGGAGGAGGCGCGGGCCGTGTGGCTCGCGTACGAGAAGAGTTTCGCGGAGCGGCGCAGGCGCGAGAAGCACGACGGGCTGCGGCGGCCGGGGTCGATCGACGACTGGCACCGGCGCACCTGGGGCGGCAACGGCATCGCCCGGTGCGACAACCCGAGGGTGCATCCGTCGGATCCGCTGGGTGAGGTGCTGCGCCGGCTGATCGCCGCCCTGGGTGCGGCGCCCGCGGCGGCCTGTCCGGTGTGCGCGGGCCGCCGGATCGTGTGGCGGCAGGATCTTCACAACGAGCCGTGGTTCGGACCGGTCTGCACGGGGTGCGGGGTCGTGGTCCCCCAGCCGGTGCTGACGAACGACGCGCTGCGGGCCGCCAAGCGGGTGCGCGGCTGGGAACTGGCCTCGGTGGCGTAGCGCGATGCGCGCGGGGGCCGGTCGTCGGCCGTGGAGCCGCGGGCCCCCCGTCGTCGATGGCGCCACGCGCTGTCGGGCGTGGCCTGCGTCGTCGGTCGCGGCCTGCGCCGTCGGTCGTGGCCCGGCGCCGTCGGTCGTGGCCCGCGTTGTCAGTGGTGCCTGGCACCATCGACGGCATGATCCAGGTCTGTCTCAACGGGCAGCGTGGCGCGGAGGATTCGGCCGCCGTGCCGATGTCGCCGGGCGCGCTGGCCGAGTCGGCCGTGGCCGCTGTCGCCGCGGGCGCGTCGGAGGTGCATGTCCACCCGAAGACACCATGCGGCAGCGACTCGCTGTCGCCCCTGGTCGTGGCCCCGGCGGTCGAGGCGATACGGGCGGCGGTGGCTGTGCCGGTCGGGGTGACGACGGGCGCGTGGGCCGAGCCCGATCCGCTGCGCCGGGCCGCGCGCATCCGCTCCTGGACGGTGCTGCCCGACCACGCGTCGGTCAACTGGGACGAGGACGGGGCGGAGGAGGTCGCGGCCGCGCTGCTGGAGCGCGGCGTGGGCGTGGAGGCGGGCATCCGGTCGGGTACGGACGGGGCCCGGCGTTTCGCCGCGTCGCCGCTCGCACCGCGGGTGCTGCGGGTGCTGGCCGAGGTGACGGACCCCGACCCCGCGACGGCGGTGGACACCGCCCGCGCCCTGGTCGCCGGGATCGGCGCGCGGCACGCCGTGCCGGTGCTGCTGCACGGCGAGGAGGGCGGCGCGTGGCCGGTGCTGCGACTGGCGGGGCGGCTGGGGCTGGACACCCGGATCGGTCTGGAGGACGTGCTGTTCCTGCCCGACGGACGTCCCGCCGTGTCGAACGCCCAGCTGGTCATGGCCGCGGTGCGCCTGTGGTCCTGCCCCCAGGAGCCGGACGGTCCCGTGGGTGAGCGCCGTGCATGAGCCCTCCGCGATGGCTCGGTCCCGCGCGCGGCCCACGGCCGGGAGGCGGCGGTGCGGGAGGGCCGGCCGCCGGCGCGGGCCGCAACGCTACCAGCGCGAAATCCGGTGGCCCACCGGGTTTGCGCGCGGACACAGTGGGGCGCGATGTGAGACACGACCGAGGAGCCCGACCATGTCCACGCTGCGCGTCACCGCCGAGCCGCTGACGATCCATGAGCATCCCCGCGCCGACGCCCTCGAGCTGGCCCAGGTGGGCCTCTATCGCGCCGTCGTCGCCAAGGGTGCCTACCGCAGTGGGGACTTCGCGGTCTACATCCCGGAGCAGTCCGTGCTGCCGGCCACGCTGGTCGACGAGCTCGGGCTGACCGGGCGGCTGGCCGGGAAGGCTTCGGACCGGGTCAAGGCGGTGCGGCTGCGCGGTGAGCTGTCGCAGGGGATCGTGTGCCGGCCGAGGGCGCTGGAGGGCACCGACCTGGAGCGCGCTGCCGCCGACGGCACCGACTTCGCCGCGCTCCTGGGCATCACGAAGTGGTCGCCGCCGATCCCGCCCACGATGAGCGGTGACGTGGAGTCCGCGGCCGATCTGCTGCCCTGGGCCGACATCGAGAACCTGCAGCGCTATCCGGACATCTTCGAGCCGGGCGAGCCGGTCGTCCTGACGGAGAAGCTCCACGGGACGGCCTGCCTGGTGACGTACGTCGCCGACGAGACGGGTGCCCCTGCCGTGCCCGGCGAGCCACGGGGGAAGGTGCTGGTGTCGTCGAAGGGGTTCGGCGCGAAGGGCCTGGCGCTGAAGGAGGATCCGCGCAACCTGTACTGGCGCGCGGTGCACGGCCACGCGGCGGCGGAGGTCGCCGCGCGGCTCGCCGCGAAGCTGGGGGCGCGCCGGGTCGGCATCTTCGGTGAGGTGTTCGGCGCGGGGGTGCAGGACCTGTCGTACGGCGCCAACGCCCGTTCCACGGAGCTCGGTTACGCGGTGTTCGACGTGTCGGCCGAGATCGACGGCCAGGTCCGCTGGCTGGACGCGGTGGAGCTGCTCGACGGCGAACTGCCCCTGGTTCCACGGCTGTACGAGGGCCCCTTCTCGCTGGAGAAGGTCCTGGAACTCGCGAGCGGCCGGGAAACCGTCTCGGGCCGGGAAATGCATCTGCGCGAGGGCGTCGTCATACGGTCCGCGACCGAGCGCTACAGCCCGGTGGTGGGCGGCCGGGCGATGGCCAAGTCCGTCAGCCCGGCGTATCTGACCCGCAAGGGCGGCACCGAGTACGAGTGACCGTCCGGCGCCTGGTGGCCCGTCACGGGGGTGCGGGCCACCAGGCGTTTCGGCGTCGCGGAGCCACCGGCGTGTGCGCGCGGCCCACCCGGCCGACCGCCCGGCCCACGGTCGGCGCAATCGGCCGTACGGACCACTTCACCGGCCGAGACTCGGCCCGTGAAGCCGAACCGAGATTCGCTCCTGACCTGGGTGATGGTGGCGCTCACCATGACGACGGGATTGGTCGAGGCGGTCAGCTTCCTGGTCCTCGGGCCGGTCTTCACCGCTGTGCAGACGGGCAACATGCTGCTGATGGGTTTCGCGCTCGCCGGAGTCACCGGCCTGTCCGTGGCCCCGTGTCTCGCCTCGCTGGTGGGGTTCACCGTGGGCACCGTGCTCGCCTCCCGGTACGAGTCGCGCGCACAGGTGCGCGGCCGCCGGTGGTTCAGGGAGGCGCTGGTCGTCGAGGCCGCGCTGCTGGCCACCGCCGCGGTGGCCGCGTGGCAGATCGAAGAGCGCGGTGAGTCGCTCACCGACCGGCACTACATGGTGGCCGCGCTGGTCGCGCTGGCCATGGGGGTCCGGAACGTCTCCACCCTGCGGGCGGGGGTGCCGGGTATGCCCACCACGGTCACCACCCGGGCGTTCACCGCCCTGATCGGCGGCTCCCCCCTCGCCCTCGACAGCCATATCTCGCCCGGTGCGCGCAACGAGATCCGGCGCGGCGCCTCGGTGGCGGCCATGTTCACGGGCGGTCTGCTCGGCGCCTGGATGATCCGGGACGAGCGTCTCGATCCGGCCGTGGTGCTGCTGGTGATCGCGGCCCTGGTGCTGATCGTCGCGATCGGCGCCACCTTCCTGCCTCGTGAGTCCGTGGCCGAATAGCCGCCTGCCGGGCCCGGCCGGTGGATGCGTTGACAGACGCCGCCACCCCGACCATGCTAAGCAGTCGCTTAGACACACACGGACCGGGTGAGAGGCAGGGAACAGGGACATGGCCGAGCCGAGGATCTTCACGTCCGCCGAGGAACTGACCGCCGGAGTCGGCGAACAACTGGGCCACAGCGACTGGCTGGAGATCGAGCAGAAGCGCATCGACCTCTTCGCCGAAGCGACCGGCGACCACCAGTGGATCCATGTGGATCCCGAGCGCGCCGCGGCCGGGCCCTTCGGGAGGACCATCGCGCACGGCTACCTCACGCTGTCGCTGCTCCCGACGCTCGTCCCGCAGATCATGCGGGTCGAGGGCATGAAGATGGGCATCAACTACGGGACCAACAAGGTCCGTTTCCCCGCCCCCGTCCCGGTCGGTTCGCGGCTGCGCGCGACCGCCGTCCTCAAGAGCGTCGAGGAGGCGGGCGGCGGCGTGCAGGTGACGGCCTTGGTCACCGTGGAGCGCGAGGGCGGCGACAAGCCGGTGTGCGTGGCCGAGTCGGTGTCCCGCTACTTCTTCTGAGCCCGACGGCCCCGGGCCGTGTCCGACACGGCCTACGCGCGTGCGGAGACCATGCGCAGGACGAGGTCGGCGTAGAGCTCGCCGACCTCTTCCGGCGTCCGGTGCCCCCGGACGTTGAACCAGCGCGCCACGTCGATGCAGAGCGACAGCACGGCCAGCGTGGTGCCCGGCACGTCGGGGACGTCGAACTCCCCGGTCTCCACGCCGTCGCGCAGGATCTCGCGCACGACGGCGTCGCTGCGGCGGCGCAGCTCCACGATCTCGGTGCGGTGCTCCTCGGAGAGCGCGTCGATCTCGTACTGCACCACCCGCGCGGTGTCGTGCCGGCGGGCGTGCCAGCGGACGAAGGAGCTCACCGCCTCGGCGAGCCGCTCGCTGGGCGTGCCACCGCCGTCGGACGCCGCCGACAGGACCTCCAGCGCCCGGTCGTGCCCGATCCGGCTGATCCGGTGGAGCAGCTCTTCCTTGGTCTTGTAGTGGATGTAGAGCGCTGCGGGGCTCATCCCCGCGCGGCCCGCGATGTCCCGTGTCGTGGTCGCGTGGTAGCCACGTTCGGCGAAGGCCTCCACGGCGGCGACGAGGAGCTTCCGCGCGGCCTCGGGTGCGACTTCGCCCCAGGGCATGTCCTCGCTCGTCGTGTCCTGCGCCGCAGTCATGGCTCGCCCCTTCCGCCCGCCGTCCCGGTGAGTGCGGGACGAACACCATACCCCGAAGCTGAGCAAGCGCTTAGAACGCGGCCGGGGCTTCTTGTGCGGGCCCGGAATCCCGGGCCGCCGGTCAGAACGCCGAGACTCCGGTCAGGGCCCGGCCGATGATCAGCTTCTGGATCTGGCTGGTGCCCTCGTACAGGGTCATCACCCGTGCGTCGCGGAGCAGTTTGCCCACCGGGTACTCGTCGATGTAGCCGTAGCCGCCGAAGACCTGGAGCGCGTTGTTCGCGGCACGGACGGCCGCCTCGGAGGCGAAGAGCTTCGCCTTGGACGCGGCGGTGGCGAAGTCCTCCCCGCGGTCGACGAGATCGGCGACCCGCCAGGTCAGCAGCCGCGCCGCGTCCACGTCCACGGCGGTGTCACTGATCAGCTCCTGGACCAGCTGGTACGAGGCGATCGGCCTGCCGAACTGCTCACGCTCGCCCGCGTAGCCGACGGCGGCCTCGAGCGCGGCCCGGGCGATGCCGACACAGCCCGCGGCCACCGACATCCGGCCCTTGGCGAGCGCGGACATGGCGATCGAGAAGCCCTTGCCCTCCGGGCCGAGCAGGGCGTCGGCCGGCACCCGGACGTCCTCGAGGACCAGCTCGGCGGTGGCCTGGCCGCGCAGGCCGAGCTTGCCGCGGATGGTGCGCCGGGTCAGGCCGGGGGTGTCGGCGGGTACGAGGAAGGCGGAGACGCCCCGGTGGCCGGGGGTGTCGTTGGTGCGGGCGAAGAGCAGCACGACATCGGCCCAGGTGCCGTTGGTGATGAACATCTTCGAGCCGTTGATCACGTAGTCGCCGCCGTCGCGCACGGCCCGGGTGGTCAGATTCCCCGCGTCGGAGCCGGTGCCGGGCTCGGTGAGGCCGAAGCAGCCGAGGGCCTCGCCCGCCGTCAGCCGGGGCAGCCACCGCCGCTTCTGCTCCTCGCCGCCCCAGGCCGCGATGGTCTTGGCGACGAGGCCGAGGGAGACCGAGACGATGCCGCGGACCGACGAGTCGCCGCGTCCGAGTTCCTCCGTGACCAGGCAGTACGCGAGATGGTCGCCGCCCGAGCCGCCGTACTCCTCGTCGATGGTGAGCCCGAGGAAGCCGACCGAGCCCAGCTTCTTCACGATCGATCTGTCGACGCTCTCGGACCGGTCCCAGTCGACGGCATGCGGGCTGATCTCGCGCTCGACGAAGTCGCGCGCGAGATCGCGGACGGCCTGCTGCTCCCCGCTCAGTTCCAGGTTCACCACGGAACATCCCGCCTTTAACTATCACTGCTAGTTTCTGTTCGGCAGGGCTTACTATGTGCCGCATGGCCCGACCGCGCAAGCCCCTCCTCAGCCGCGACCGCATCGTCGGGACGGCGAGCGCGCTCGTGGACGCGGAGGGCCTGGACGCGGTCTCCACCCGCCGGCTCGCCGCCGAACTGGGCGTGAGCGGCCCGTCCCTCTACAACCACTTCCGCAACAAGGACGAGATCCTGGACGCCGTGGCCGACGCGGTCAGCGCCAAGGTCGATCTGTCGATGTTCGACGAGACGGACGGCCGCGACTGGCGCACCGCGCTCCACGACTGGGCCGTCTCCTACCGCGCGGCCCTCACCGACCACCCCAACGTCGTCCCGGTCCTCGCCCGCGGCCCCGGCCGCCGCCCGGCCGGCCTCAAGGTCGCCGACGCCGTCTTCGGCGCCATGGTCCGCGCCGGCTGGCCCCCCGCCCAGGCCACCCATATCGGCGCCCTGATGCGCTACTTCATCACCGGCTCGGCGCTCGGCTCCTTCGCCCGCGGCTTCGTCGACGACGAGACCGCCTACGACCCGGCCGACTACCCGCACCTCGGCCAGGCCCATCTCCTCGCCGACCGGCAGCAGCAGGTCGACGAGGGCGCCTTCGAAACGGGGCTGCGGGCGCTGCTGGACGGACTGGCGGTGCGGTACGAGGCGGGGGTGCGGGGCGCGCGGGCGCCGCAGGGCCCGGCGGACGGTCCGTAACACCGGTGCGGGCGCCGGACCCCGTTGCGGGACGGGCGGGTACCGGCCCGGGGACAATTGCGGTGGGCACGCAAGCGCCGGCGGCGTACGGTCGCGGCATGACATCGACCCAGTGGCGCGCCTTCGCCGCGGCCGCGACCACCGTCGTCCTCTGGGCCTCGGCCTTCGTCTCCATCCGCAGCGCCGGTGCGGACTACTCGCCCGGCGCGCTCGCCCTCGGCCGGCTCCTCGCCGGGGCCCTGGTGCTGGGCGTGATCTGTGCCGTACGCAGGGAGGGACCGCCGCCGAGGGCCGCCTGGCCCGGGATCGCGATATCCGGGCTGCTGTGGTTCGGGCTCTACATGGTGGTCCTGAACTGGGGCGAGCAGAAGGTCGACGCGGGCACGGCGGCGCTGGTCGTCAACGTCGGGCCGCTGGTGATGGCGCTGCTCGCCGGATGGCTGCTGAAGGAGGGGCTGCCGCCGCGGCTGCTGGCGGGGATGGGCGTGTCCTTCGCGGGTGCGGCGGTCGTCGGCCTGTCGATGTCCGGCGAGGGTTCGGCGTCGGTGCTGGGGGTGCTGCTGTGCCTGCTGGCCGCCGTGTCGTACGCGGGCGGTGTCGTCGCCCAGAAGCCCGCGCTGCGGTACGCGTCCGCACTGCAGGTGACGACCTGGGGCTGTGTGATCGGAGCGGTGGCCTGTCTGCCGTTCGTCGGGGTGCTGGTGCGCGAGGCCGCCGAAGCGCCCCTGTCGGCGACGCTCAACATGGTGTATCTGGGCGTGTTCCCGACCGCGTTGGCGTTCACGACGTGGGCGTACGCCCTGGCCCGTACGACCGCGGGGAAGATGGGCGCGACGACCTACGCGGTGCCGGCGATCGTGGTGCTCATGTCGTGGCTGCTGCTCGACGAGGTGCCGGGCTGGCTCACGATGCTCGGCGGCGTGATCTGCCTCGCGGGCGTGGCCGTGTCGCGTTCGAGGTCCCGTACGCCGGCCCGGGAGGACCGGACCGGCGTCACGGACGCCCCGGCGGACCGGGCCGACGACGGCGTCAGGCCCGCGCAGCCGCGCGCTTCGCGAGAACCCTGATCGATACGAGCGCGATGACGGCGAGACCGATGATGTAGGCGGAGACGGCCATCGAGGTTCCGGTCGCCTCCAGCAGGAGCACCATCATGAACGGGGCCAGGCCGCCGCCGAACACCGCGGCGATCTGGTAGCCGAGCGAGGCGCCGGTGTACCGCATCTCGGCGGTGAACAGCTCGGCGAACAGCGCGGCCTGCGGCCCGTACATGATGCTGAGGAAGCAGCTGGTGACGAAGGTGCCGACGGCCAGCCACAGCAGCGACTTGGTGTCGATGAGCAGGAACAGCGGGACCGCCCAGACCAGCAGGCCGACCGCGCCCGCCGCGTAGATCCGCAGCCGTCCGATGCGGTCGGAGAGTGCGGCGGCGGCGGGTATGAGCGCGAGCTGGGTGAGGCTCACGCAGAGCGAGACCATGAGCACCGCGTCGCGCTCCATGCCGAGTTCACGGGTCGAGTAGTCCAGTACGCCGGTGATGATGATGTAGAAGGTGGCGGTGTTCACGGCGAAGGAGCCGCCGGCGAGGAACACCGTGCCGAGGTGCTTGCGCAGGATCGTCCGCAGCGGGGAGCGCGGCTCGCCCTTCTCCTGCTCGGCCAGGGCCTGTTCGGCCTCGCGGAACTCGGGGGTCTCCTCGACCCGGGCGTGGATGTACCAGGCGAGACCGAGGACGAGGAAGCCGACCAGGAACGGCACCCGCCAGCCCCAGGACGCGAAGGCGGAGTCGTCGGTGAAGGCGCCGGCGGCGAGGAACACGGTGTTGGCGGTGACCACACCGATGGGCACGCCGAGCTGGACGAGGCTGCCGTAGAGCCCGCGCTTGCCCTCCGGGGCGTACTCGGTGGCCATCAGCATCGCGCCGCCCCACTGGGCGCCCACGGCGATGCCCTGCATGACGCGGAGCAGCACGAGCAGCAGCGGTGCGGCGATGCCGATCGTCTCGTACGTCGGCAGGAGGCCGATGCCGGTGGTGGCGAGGCCCATCAGGGTGAGGGCGAGGACGAGCATCGGCTTGCGTCCGCGCTTGTCGCCGAGGTGGCCCGCGATGATGCCGCCCACGGGACGGGCGAGGAAGCCGACCGCGAAGGTCGCGAAGGCGGCGAGCACTCCGGCCGAGGGACTGCCCGCGGGGAAGTAGAGATCACCGAGGACGAGTGCGGCGGCGATGCCGAAGACGAAGTAGTCGTACCACTCGACGGCGGAGGCGAGCGCGGCGGCGGTGGCCACGCGGCGACGGTGCCGGTCGGTGGGTGCGGTCACCTGCGGCTTGCCGGCGCGCGGGGAAGGGGGTGCCGTGTCCATGCGTGCACACTCCGATGGGTGCGGGGGACGAGGAGTGCGGGGACCGTACCGACCGGGTGGTATGACGGTCAACGGGTCGCGCAGCAGGAGTTTTTGCTCGATCATTACCCGCCAGTAGTGCGCCGGCCGCGCGAAGGCGGGCGCCGTGACATTCTCGCACCCGCCCGCGACCGCGGCCTGTCGGCGCCAGGACACCAGGCCGGGCTTCGAGGTCGCGTTCTTCCAGGTCAGCGGCCGTGGATGGCCCATCGACGGGCAGACGGCCGCGCTGGAGAGCGGCGGCGCGTTCGCCGTCGAGCACGCCGTCGGGCCGGACGCGGCCCGGCGGACCCGCGTCGCGCGCGTTCCGCGGCCGGTCGCCGTGACGACCACGCGGCGGCGGCCTTCGCCGTCGCGTGCCGCCTCGTCCACGACGAGGCCGGAGCGGCGCTGGCGCATGCGGGAATCGCCGTTCGTGCCGGCTGACGGCCACGACGGTCCCTGCGTGGAGGCACCCTACGCGGCGGACCCCTGCCGGGAGGCTCCTGCCGTCCCCGCAAGACCCCTTCTGCGGGCCGTCAGAAGACCACCAGCGCCCTGCCGCCCTTGCCCGCGAGCATGGCCTCGAAGGCCGCCGGGATGCCGTCGAGGCCGATCCGCCCGGTGATGAGGGCGCTGAGGTCCAGCCGCCCCGCGCGGATGTGCTCCGCGAGCACCGGCAGGTCCCTGGCCGGATCGGAGTTGCCGTAGACGCAGCCCGAGAGCGTCCGGCCCCAGTGGAACAGCTCCAGGGCGTTGAACGTGACCTGCTGGTCCTTGCCGCCGATCCCGACGACCGTCGTGCGGCCGCCGCGGCGCGTCGACTCCCAGGCGGCACGGATCGTCTCGGCGCGGCCGACGCATTCGACGGCCACGTCCGCGCCCTGACCGCCGGTCAGCTTGCGGATCTCCTTCGGGGTGATGGCGGAGGCGACGACGTACTCGGTGGCCCCGGCACGGCGGGCGAGCTCCTCCTTCTCCGGTGACACGTCGACGGCGACGACCGTCGACGCCCCGGCGATCCTGGCCGACTGGAGGGTCGCGAGGCCGACACCGCCGGCGCCGAAGACCACGACCGACTCGCCCTCACGGACCCGGGCCGAGTGGTGGACGGCGCCGTAGCCGGTGAGGACCGCGCAGCCGAGCAGCGCCGCGTCGGTGAGCGGAACGCCGTCCGGGAGCGGAAGAACGCAGTTGGCCGCGACGACGGTCTCCTCGGCGAACGCGGCGACGTTGAGGCCGGGGTGCAGCTCGGTTCCGTCCTCGGCGAGCGCGTGGATGCGGCCGGCGCCCTTGAGGGCAAAGGAGCAGAGCCAGACCTCGCCGATCGTGCAGTGGTGGCACGTACCGCAGGACGGGGCCCAGTTGAGCACCACGCCGTCGCCCGGGGCGACCTGGGTGACGCCCTCGCCGACGGAGACGACCGTGCCCGCGCCCTCGTGGCCGAGGACGGCGGGGACCGGCACCTGCATCGTGCCGTTGGACAGGGACAGATCGGAGTGGCAGACCCCGGCGGCGGCGAGGCGGACCCTCACCTGGCCGGGACCCGGCTCGGAAAGCTCGATGCCGGTGATCTCCAGCGGAGAACCTACGGCGGGCAGGACGGCGGCACGGACCACGGTGGTTGTCTCCCGGTTTCCCGATGCGGAGATCGGAGCTCGGAGTACGGACGTAGCGAATGGACGGTTCGAGGTTCGGGCGGGGGCTCAGAACTGCAGTGACTTGGTGTGCAGATACTCGGCGAGGCCGTGGGAGCCGAGTTCACGGCCCACTCCGGACTGCTTGTAACCGCCGAACGGGGCAAGCGGATTGAAGCGGCCGCCGTTGATGTCGACCTGTCCGGTGTCCATGCGGCGGGCGAAGGCCACGGCCTCGTCCTGGGGACCCCACACGGCGCCCGCGAGCCCGTAGACCGTGCCGTTGGCGATCCGCAGGGCGTCGTCCTCGTCCTCGTACCTCAGGATCGACACGACCGGGCCGAAGATCTCCTCCTGGGCGATGGTCATCTCCGCGGTGACGTCGGCGAAGACGGTCGGTGCGACGTAGTAGCCCGTCTCGCGCGGGGCCTCGGGGCCGCCGGCGACGAGGCGGGCGCCCTCGGCGACGCCCTGTTCGATGTAACCGCGGACGCGCTGCTGCTGGCGGGCGTTGACGAGCGGTCCGAGACGGTCGCCGGGCGTGTACTTGGCGACGGCCTCGGCGGCCAGGGCCACGGCCTCGTCGTACTGGTCGGTGTGCACCAGCATCCGGGTCCAGGCGCTGCACGTCTGGCCGGAGTTGGACATCACGTTGGCGATGCCGACAGCGACGGCGCGTGCGAGATCGGCGCCGGGCAGGATGACGTTGGCGGACTTGCCGCCGAGCTCCAGGGCGACGCGCTTGACCGCTCCGCCCGCGGTCGCGCCGATCCGCCGGCCGACGGCGGTGGAGCCGGTGAAGGAGACCAGGTCCACGTCCGGGTGCTCGGCGAGGGCCTGTCCGGCGACGGGGCCGAGACCGGTCACGAGGTTGAACACCCCGGCCGGAAGCCCCGCTTCGTCGACGGCCTCGGCGAAGAGCTGTGCGGTGAGCGGGGTGTCCTCGGCGGGCTTGAGCACGACGGTGCAGCCGGCGGCGAGGGCGGGGGCGACCTTGGCGACGATCTGGTGGAGCGGATAGTTCCAGGGGGTGATCGCGCCGACGACGCCGATGGGTTCGTGGAGGACGGTGGAGTTGCCGACCTTCTCCTCGAAGGCGTACGTGGCGGCCAGTTCGGCGTACGAGCCGGCGACGAGGACCGGCAGACCCGCGTGGACGGTCCCGGCGAGCTTCGGCGGGGCGCCGAGTTCGGCGGTGACGGTCTCGGCGATCTCCCCCTGGCGGGCGGCGAGGACGTCCCGGAGCGTGGCGAGGCGTGCGGCGCGGTCGGCGGGCGGGGTGGCGGCCCAGCCGGGGAAGGCGGCGCGGGCGGCGCGTACGGCGGCGTCGACGTCGTCCGCCGTACCGGCGGGGACGTGGGCCAAGACCTGCTCGTCCGCGGGATTCACCACCGCGATGGTGTCGGCGGTGGCGGCGGGGCCCCACGTGCCGCCGATGTACATCCCGTCGTGGGCCTTCATCCGCGAGTCTCCTTCGGGCGTGGCGAGGTCCGTCCACGCTCCAAACTAGCGGTGTTAGTTTTTGGGCGCCAGGGTGGGCCGGGGCGGAGGGTGTGATTCTCCCCTCCACCCCGCCCACCTGTGTCCGAGGGCGGGCCGCTCGGCGGTCGGAGCGGCGCCCGTGGCCGGCAGGTCAGGCCGGGGTCTGGCCCAAGGCCGACGGAGGTGCCTGCATCTGGCGGGCGACCGGCGGGGAGATGGACGCGACCTGGGCGCGGGTGCGGTCCACCTGCTGTGCCGCGGGGATCGCCGCCTGGGCCGGCTGGGGTTTGTCCTCGGGGGACTTCGCCACCGACGACCAGGTACGCAGCCGGTGGCTGGCCGCCTCGTCGAGGCTCACCGGCTCCCCCCGCTGCTCCGCCAGCCGGCTGGCCTCGCGGCCGAGCGCGGCCACGTCGTCCCAGCGGAGCCTCAGCACCACGGACAGTTCGGCCCCACCGTCCGGGAGGCCCTTCATGATCGGCCCGTCACCATCGCTCATTGCCGCTCCTGTCGTTGAGGCAGACGCTTTCCCGGGTGCCCGGTAGTACGTACCGTTCGGCCGCCGTGTTCAGCGTCGCGTCCGGCCCGTAGCCCCAGCCCCGCCGCCGAGACGAGGAGCAGCCCCAGCATCACGAACGGCGCGGCCGTGCCCGCGAACCCCGCGACGAGACCGGCGGAGGCGGGAGCCGCGACCTGGCCCAGGCGGTTGCCGGTGAGGCGCAGGGCGAGCGCGGTGGAGCGTGCCTCGGCAGGGGCGGCCCGCACGACGGTCGTCATGGACAGCGGCTGGCCGACGCCGAGGCAGAAGCCCAGTACCGCGAGCATCGCGGCGAGCGCCCACACGGGAACGGGCAGCGCCAGGCCCGCGCACAACAGCCCGGCGAGCAGACAGGTCACGGTGAGCAGGACCGTGCGGCCCATGATCCGGATCATCGGGGTCATGACCAGCCGGCAGGCGATCGTCGCGGCCGCCCGTACGCTCAGCAGCAGCCCGATGACGGACGGGGCGATGCCCCGGTGCTCGCCGATCACCGGGAGGTAGGCGGTGAGGATGTCGGTCGCCGACAGCACGGCCAGGCTGATGACGATTCCCGCGGGTACGCCCCGCGTCCGCAGGATGCGGTGCAACGGCACCGAGGTGCGCGCCGTACGGCGAACGCCGGCCGTGCGGTGCTCGATCCGCCACAGCGAGGTGGCGGCGGCCGCCGCCACCGTCGCGGAGACGAGCAGGGCCAGTGCGCTCGTCCGGGCCATGTCGGTGCCGATCAGCGCCCCTGCGGCGATCGGGCCGACGAGCTGGCCGAGCGAGGCGCCGATCGTGAAGTGGCCGAAGTTGCGGTCCTGTTCGTCGGGCGCGGACTGCCGGGCGACGATCGACTGAGCGCCGATCACGAAGCACAGATGACCGAGGCCCATGACGCCGCTCCAGGCCGCCATGGCGGGCAGGGAACCGGCCAGTCCGCTCAGCGCGCAGCCACCGGAGATCAGCGCCACGCCCAGGGGCAGCAGCGGTGCGCACCGGCCGTGGTCGGTGCGGCGGCCCAGCGGAACGGCGGCGAACAGCGGGAGCAGTGCGTACACACCCGCGATGACGCCGATCGCCCGCTCGTCGGCGCCGAGGGCGAGGGCGCGGTACGAGACGGCCGGGCGGGCCATCGACACCGCCCCCTGCGCGAAGCCGAAGGCGATGACGAGGCGCAGGAGCCAGCCGCGTCGCATCAGATGATGCCGAAGAGGATTCCGGCCCCGAGCACCACGAGGGAGGTGAGCGCGGCCCACTTGACCGTGAACCTGGTGTGGTCGCCGAACTCGACCTTGGCCATGCCGACGAGGACGTACACGGCGGGGACGAGCGGGCTGGACATGTGCAGCGCCTGGCCGGCGAGGGAGGCGCGGGCGATCTCCAGCGGGGAGACTCCGTGGGCGGCGCCGGCTTCGGCGAGGACGGGGAGGACGCCGAAGTAGAAGCCGTCGTTCGACATGAAGTAGGTGAGCGGGAGGCTCAGCAGGCCGGTGACGAGCGCCATGTGGGGGCCCATGCCGGCGGGGATGGCGCCGACGAGCCAGTCGGCCATGTGCTTGACCATGCCGGTGCCGGTGAGGACTCCGGTGAAGACGGCGGCGGCGAAGACCATGCCGGAGACGTTGAGGACGTTGTCCGCGTGGGCGGCGAGACGGGCCTTCTGGTCGGCCATCTTCGGGAAGTTGACGGTGAGGGCGAGGGCGGCGCCGATCAGGAACAGTACGGGGATCGGCAGCAGCTCCATGATCATCGAGGCGAGCAGGACGACGGTGAGCGCGGCGTTGAACCAGTACAGCCGGGGGCGCAGGGTCTCGCGCCTGGGGTCCAGGCCCTGGAAGACCTCGTCGTCGCCGGAGTCGCCGGAGTCGCCGGAGTCGCCGGTGCCGGAGCCCGCGGTGCCGCTGCCGGTTCCGGCGGCGGAACCCGCGGCCCCGCCCGTGGCGGTCGCCGGGCCCGTCGTCGTACGGTCGCCTCCGCCGCCCGCCTTCACCAGCACGGTCTCGGTCTCAGGCTCCAGCGCCTCGTCCAGCGTCAGATAGCCGATGCGCTTGCGCTCGCGGCGGCCGAGGACGTACGCGAGGACGAAGACGAAGAGCAGTCCGACGCCGAGCGCGGGGATCATCGGCACGAAGATGTCACCGGCGTCTAGCTTGAGCGCGGTCGCGGCACGGGCGGTCGGCCCGCCCCACGGCAGGGTGTTCATCACGCCGTTCGCGGTGGCGGCGACGCCGGTCATCACCACGAGACTCATCCCGAGGCGCTTGTAGAGCGGGTACATCGCCGAGACGGTGATCATGAACGTGGTGGAGCCGTCGCCGTCCAGCGACACGATCGCGGCGAGCAGGGCCGTGCCGACCACGACGCGCATCGGGTCCGCCCTGCAGAAGCGCAGGATGCCCCGCACGATCGGGTCGAACAGGCCGACGTCGATCATCACGCCGAAGTAGACGATGGCGAACATCAGCATCGCCGCGGTGGGCGCGAGGTTGCCGACGCCTTCCAGGACGTAGTCCCCGAGCTTCGCGCCCTGTCCGACGATGACGCAGAAGAGCGCGGGGATCAGCACGAGCGCCGCGATCGGCGACATCTTCTTCATCATGATCAGGACCAGGAAGGTCGCGATCATGGCGAAGCCGAGGATTGTCAGCATGGGGAGGGCACCTCACGTTCATCCTTGAACTCCCACCGGAGCCGGCGGTCCGGATGACGTTAGGTGCCGTTCTTCCGCGTTAACAAGATGTTGACGTGTGAGCAATAAGCGCAAAACCCCAGGTCATCGGGCAGGGGCCAGCTCCACGGCGAAGCCGTTGAGGACGGCCGTGCCGGACAGCGGGTCGAGCAGCGAGCCGTCGAGCAGTTGGTTGACGTTGACCCCCGGGCGGGCCGCCGCCACCGACATCCGGGTGCCGGCGCGGTCGTGGCCCCAGCCGTGCGGCAGGCTCACCACTCCCGTGCGTACGGCGTCGGTGATCTCGACGGGGACCTCCAGCTCTCCTCCGGCCGCCTTGATCCGGGCGGTGGCCCCGTCGTCGAGTCCGAGGCGGGCCGCGTCGGCCGGGTGGACCTGGAGGGTGCAGCGGTTGGAACCGCCGTTGAGGGTGGCGACGTTGTGCATCCAGCTGTTGTTGGAGCGCAGATGGCGGCGGCCGACCAGGACGAGCCGGTCGTCCCGCTCCCCCAGGGCGCGCCGCAGTCGCGGCAGATCGGCGGCGATGGGCGCCGGCAGCAGTTCGACGCGTCCGCTGCGGGTCCGAAGGACCTGGGACAGCCGGGGCCGCAGCGGGCCGAGGTCGATGCCGTGCGGCTGCGCGAGCAGGTCGTCGAGGGTGAGGCCGTACGGGCCGAGGCGCAGCATCATGTCGAGCCTCCGCTCGGGGCCGCTGCTTCCGCCCAGCCCGGCTGCGAGCTCCTCGGGGTCCTGGCCGTGGACCGGCGAGTGGGGGTCGGCGACGGCCTTGGCGAGCGAGCCCGCGACCACCATGTCGTCGACGGCCGACGGGTCGGCCCCGTGCATCCCGCTCACGGCGAGGATCAGCCGGGCGTGGATCTCGCACTCGTCCATCGCGCCGGCGTCGAGGGGAATGGCGGCGGGCGTGTAGCGGACCTGGTTGCGGACGGCGAGGGCGTTGAAGGCGAAGTCGAAGTGCGCGCTGCGGGACGGCGGTGGCGGGGGCAGGACGACGTCGGCGTGGCGCGAGGTCTCGTTCAGATACGGGTCGATGCTGACCATGAGGTCGAGTCCGGGCAGCGCACGGTCGAGGCGGTCGCCGTCGGGTGCGGAGAGCACGGGGTTGGCGGCGATCGCGATCACCGCGCGGATGCAGCCTTCGCCAGGTGTCTCGATCTCCTCGGCGAGCACGGTGATCGGCAGTTCTCCCTTGGCCTCGGGGTGGCCGCCGACCCTGCTGCTCCAGCGGCCCAGCGCGAATCCCTTGCCGGGGCCGGCCGGCAGGCCGGCGGGCCGGGGTGCCCGGTCGTGGGCGGCGAGCGGGAAGAGGGCACCGCCGGGCCGGTCGAGGTTGCCGGTCAGGATGTTGAGGACGTCCACGAGCCAGCTGGCGAGGGTGCCGTGCTCGACGGTGCAGCTGCCGATGCGGCCGTAGACGGCGGCGGTCGGGGCGGCGGCGAGTTCGCGCGCGATCGTCCGGATCGTCCCGGCGTCCATGTCGCACGCCTCGGCGACCGCCTCGGGAGTGAACTCCCTTACGGCCTCCCGGACTTCGTCCACCCCTTCGACCTGAGCGGCGAGCGGCCCGAGGTCGGTGAGGCCCTCCTCGAACAGGACCTGGGCGAGGGCGGCCAGCAGCAGCGCGTCCGTGCCGGGGCGGATCGCGACATGGCGGTCGGCGAGCCGCGCGGTGCGGGTACGGCGGGGGTCGACGACGGTGAGACGGCCGCCGCGCCGGCGCAGTGCCTTGAGCTTGCCCGGGAAGTCGGGTGCGGTGCACAGGCTGCCGTTGGAGTCGAGCGGGTTGGCGCCGAGGAGCAGCAGATGGTCCGTACGGTCCAGGTCGGGTACGGGGATGGCGCCCGCGCTGCCGAAGAGCAGTCCGCTGGAGACGTGCTTGGGCATCTGGTCGAGGGTGCTGGCGGTGAAGAGGTTGCGGGTGCGCAGCGTGGACAGCAGGACGGGCGGGTAGAGCCCGCCGGCCATGGTGTGGACGTTCGGGTTGCCGAGGACGACACCGACGGCGTTCGGGCCGTACCGCTCGATCAGCGGGCGTATCCGGGCGGCGACGGTGTCGAAGGCTTCGTCCCAGGTGGCTTCGCGCAGTTCGCCGTGCTCGTCACGGACGAGGGGGGTCCGCAGCCGGTCGGGGTCGGAGTCCAGCTCCCCGAAGGAGGCGCCCTTGGGGCAGATGAATCCCTGACTGAAGACGTCGTCGCGGTCCCCGCGGGCGCCGGTGACCTTCTCCCCCGTTCCGTCGCGTCCGATGGTGAGGGTCAGTCCGCAGGTGGCCTCGCACAGGGGGCAGATGCGCGGGGCCGTGCGGGTGGCGTCGGTTCCTGTCATGGGGCCCTCCCGGGGCGGCGGCAGCGGTGACGCGCGGGCGCCCCTGAGCATACCGACCGGTACGCATGCCGGGGAGGCCCTCGGGCGCACCGGCGGTGAACCGAAGGGGCCGACGCAGGCCGGGCGGTCGCATGCACGGAGACGGGCCCGCGCGGAGGTCAGTCCAGCACCCGGGCCAGATACGCGTACAGCAGCTCCCTCGTCTCCGCGATGATCTCCGCGTCGCCCGACGGGTCGACGCGGAAGGCCAGTTGCAGCAGCGCGTCCGTCGCCTCCACCGCGACGAGCGTGGTGCGGCGCAGCACCGGGTCCGCGCTGCGGCCGAGGTGTCCGGCGAGCAGTTCGGTGAGCCGGTCGGCGACCGCGTGGTTGGCGCCCGAGGCGGGTGCGGCGACCGGGATGCGGTAGCCGAAGTCGATCAGCGCGAAGCCTGGCACGGCCCGCTTCATGGCCAGGTACTCGTCGAGCACGGCGTCGACCGCGCCCCGCCAGTCCGCGGCCGGCATTCCGGCGATCCGCGCCCCGATGCGCTCGGCGTACCGGTCGAGGTTGCGCGCGGCGAGGGCCTCGGCCATGGCCCGCTTGTTACCGAAGAAGCGGTAGACGGAGCCGATGGGCACCTCGGCGCGGGCCGCGACCGCGCGCGTGGACAGCTCCTCGTAGCCGGTCTCGTCGAGGAGTTGGGCGCAGGCGTCCAGGATCCGGGTCAGCCGCTCGGCGCTGCGCTGCTGTACGGGCGTACGGCGGAGGGAGTGACCTGAGGACATCGCCCCATGATGCCGCCCCCGCGCGGCCGCGGGGTGTCGCCGGATGGCCGAGTGGTGCCGTTGACGGGGCCGCGCCGGAATCCTACTGTCGACCATAGGATTCCTTGGGACCGACGCATCGGGAGTGCGGATGAGCGGCATCGAGCAGGCACGGAAGACGGCCGAGGGGCTGGAGTACCTGTCGGGCTTCGGCAATGAACACAGCTCGGAGGCCGTCCCCGGCGCCCTGCCGTACGGGCGGAACTCACCCCAGCGGGCCCCGCTCGGGCTGTACGCGGAGCAGCTGAGCGGCACCGCGTTCACCGAGCCGCGCGCCCAGAACCGGCGCTCGTGGCTGTACCGGATCAGGCCCTCGGCCGCGCACCCGCCGTTCGTCCGCAGCGGCAACGGCGCCCTGCACACCGCCCCCTTCACCGAGACCGTGCCCGACCCGAACCGGCTCCGCTGGGACCCGCTGCCGCAGCCCGCGCCCGGCACCGACTGGCTGGCCGGTCTGTGGACCCTCGGCGGGAACGGGGACGCCACCCAGCGCACCGGCATGGCCGTGCACCTGTACCACGCCAACGCGTCCATGGAACGACGGGTGTTCAGCAACGCGGACGGCGAGCTGCTGATCGTGCCCGAGCGGGGCGGGCTGCTGCTCCGTACGGAGCTGGGGCTGCTGTCCGCCGGGCCCGGCGAGGTCGCGCTCGTGCCGCGCGGGGTGCGCTTCCGTGTCGAGCTGCTCGACGACAGCGCCCGCGGCTACGTCTGCGAGAACTACGGGCAGGCCTTCCAGCTCCCTGACCTCGGGCCGATCGGCGCCAACGGGCTCGCCAACGCACGGGACTTCCGGGCACCGGTCGCGGCGTACGAGGACGTCGAGGGCCAGGTCGAGGTCGTCAACAAGTTCTGCGGCAATCTGTGGACCGCCACCTACGACCACTCGCCGCTCGATGTCGTCGCCTGGCACGGGAACCATGTGCCGTACGTCTACGACCTGCGGGCCTTCAACGTCCTCGGGACCATCTCCTACGACCACCCCGACCCGTCCATCTTCACCGTACTGACGTCCCCCAGCGACACCCCCGGACTGGCGGGCGTGGACTTCGTGGTGTTCGCCCCGCGCTGGCTGGTGGGCGAGGACACCTTCCGCCCGCCCTACTTCCACCGCAACGTGATGAGCGAGTACATGGGCCTCATCGAGGGCGCCTACGACGCCAAGACCGCCGGCAAGGGAGGCTTCGTCCCGGGCGGCGGGTCGCTGCACAACATGATGTCCGCGCACGGCCCCGACCGGGAGACGTTCGACAGGGCGAGCGCGGCCGAGCTGAAGCCGCAGAAGATCGACGACGGCCTGGCGTTCATGTTCGAGACGCGCTGGCCGGTGACCGCGACCGCCGAAGCGGCGAACGCGGACCACCTGCAGAGGGCGTACGACGACGTGTGGCAGGGTCTGGAGCGCCACTTCCGGTCCTGAGGCCGGATCTGATACGGAGTTGCCGTGACCGCCTTCGCCCCCGACTCGCTCGTCCTGAACCGCAAGCTGCCGCTCTGGTACCAGGTCTCGCAGTCGCTCCGCGCCTCCATACTGGGCCGCCGCCCGCACGACCCGCTGCGGCTGCCGACGGAGGAGCAGCTCGCCGAGCACTACGGGGTGAGCGTGCTGACCATGCGGCAGGCGCTCAAGGAGCTGGAGACGGAAGGCCTGATCAGCCGGCACCGGCGGCGCGGCACCTTCATCGAACCGGGGGCGCGGCGGAGCGCGCCCAGACGGCTGCTGGGCTCGATCGACGCGATCGTGGCCCAGCAGTCGGGCGAGCGGACGACGATCCTGGGCCATGCCCCGGAGCCCGTGCCCGGCGGCCTCGCCGAGTACTTCCCCGACACGGACGAGGTCGTCACGTACCGGAGGCTGCGGTGCGACGGCGACAGCGGGGAGCCGACGAACTGGGCGGAGAACGCGGTACGGCCGGACGTCGCGGCGCGGCTGGAGGTCGCGGACCTGGAACGCTGGCCGATGACCAAGGTGTTGCGGGATGCCGTCGGGGTACGGATCAGCCGCATCACGGACACGGTGGAGGCGCGGCTCGCCGACCCGGAGACGGCGGAGCTGCTTCAGGTGCCCCTGCTGTCCCCGATCCTCCACTACACGGGTGTGACGTACGACGAGGAGGGGCGGGTGGTGGACGTGGCACGGATCCGGTACCGGGGTGACCGGTTCTCGTTCTCGGTGACCGTCGAGGCACAGTGAGCTCCACCATGCTGCTGGACGACCTCATGCCCTGGTCCACCGGGCCGTTGCGGCTGGGCCGCGGCTGGGTGGTCGCACCCGACGCCCGGACGCTCAGGTCACGTTGGGACACGCTGGTCGCGGCCACGGGCGAGGAGCGGGCGGCGCTGTTCGGGGAGACCCGGGCGCGGAGCCTGGACAGTTCGGTGGCCGCCCTGCCGGGGCAGGCGACCGGGACCGGGCGGTTCGCGAAGGAGCACGGGCACTGCCCGGAGCCGGTGCGGATCGTGCACGGGGCGTTCGACGAGCAGTGGATCGTCCCGGACCACCGGCTGATGGACGTCGCCAGGCCGGAGTTGTGGCGGGTCGCCGACGGGCAGCAGCTCTTCGCCGTCGAACAGGGCCATGTGCCGGGAGCGGGCGGACCCGCCGTACTGGTCAGCGGCGCGCTTCCCGAAGGGCGCTCGCCGGCCGGACGGCCCGGTCGGATACGCCCCCTGTACCGGCGGCCCGGCGGACGTGAACCCAATCTCGCGCCGGGCGTGCTGGAGGCCCTCCGGGAACGCCACGGCGCCGGCGTCGGGCCCGAGGACGTGCTCGCGTGGACAGCCGCCGCCGGCCGCTCCACGGCCAAGGGCTGTGTGGTGCCCTTCACCTCGGACCCCGCGGTCTGGGCGCGCGGCGTGGAGCTGGGGCGGCGCCTCGTCGGCATCCAGCTCAGAGGCGCCCGGGACGGCGAGCGGCCGAGGCTCCCCGGCGGCCGGCGGCCCTATGTGCGGGCCGCGCTCCCGGCACGGCCGAAGGCGATGGCGTACGACTCCGACGAGGAGGCGCTGCTCCTCGACGAGGGACGGATCTCTCCGGTGCCGGCGGAGGCGTGGGACTTCCGGGTGGGCGGGGTGCGGGTGCTCGAGCACTGGTTCGAGCGGCGGACGACGGAGCCGGAGCCGGGCACGCTGGAGGCGATCCGGCCCGCCGTATGGCCCCAGGAGTGGACGTCGGAGCTGCTGGAGCTGATCACCGTCCTCGCGCTGCTGGCCCCGCTGGAGGACCGGCGGCCGGCGCTGGCCGAGGAGATCGACCGCACCGGGCCGGGCGACCTGCGCCTCGCGCCGGTGCCGGGGGCCGCCAGGCGGCCCGCCTCGGTGCTCGACCACCACGAGGAGGGCCCGGAGGGGCAGTTCGCGCTGCTCTAGGCGCGGGTGGCCGCCAGGACGGCGCGACGACCCGGCCGAACCGGGCCGGGGGTGACAAAGGTGTCGTCTACACGATAGGTACGGCTGTCATGAGCCAGCCGCTGCCCCTCGAAGGCATCACCGTCGTCGCTGTCGAACAGGCCGTGTCGGCT
Organism: Streptomyces sp. NBC_00259; assembly: GCF_036181745.1. Taxonomy (NCBI): domain Bacteria; kingdom Bacillati; phylum Actinomycetota; class Actinomycetes; order Kitasatosporales; family Streptomycetaceae; genus Streptomyces; species Streptomyces sp. NBC_00259. The sequence goes on from NZ_CP108080.1 coordinate 1,527,889, forward strand.
CCGTTCGCCACCCGCCAGCTCGCCGACCTCGGTGCCCGCGTCATCAAGGTGGAGCGCCCCGACGGCGGGGACTTCGCCCGCGGCTACGACACCGCGGCCAACGGGCTCGCGTCGCACTTCGTCTGGTGCAACCGCGGCAAGGAGTCCCTCGCCGTGGACCTCAAGGACCCGCGCGGCCTGGAGGTGGTGCGCCGGCTGATCGCGGACGCGGACGTCTTCGTGCAGAACCTGGCGCAGGGCGCCGCCGCCCGGCTCGGCCTGGACGCCGCCACGCTCTGCGCCGCGCATCCACGGCTGGTCGCGGTGGACATCTCCGGATACGGCGCGGACGGGCCGTACGCGCACAAGCGGGCGTACGACATGCTCGTCCAGTGCGAGGCGGGGCTGGTGTCCGTGACCGGCACCGCGGAGCAGCCGGTGAAGGCGGGCATTCCGGCGGCGGACGTCGCGGCGGCGATGTACGCCTTCTCCGGGGTGCTGGCGGCGCTGCTGCGGCGGGGCACGACCGGGCGCGGCGGGCCGGTGGAGATCTCGATGCTGGAGTCGCTCGCGGAGTGGATGGGGCATCCGCTGCACCACGGGATGCACGGGGGCGAGGCCCCGGCGCGTACGGGTGTGGCCCACGCGGTCATCTCGCCCTACGACGCGTATCCGACGGCGGACGGCGGCCAGGTGCTGCTCTCGGTGCAGAACGACCGTGAGTGGCAGCGGCTGGCCGAGCAGGTGCTGGGCCGCCCCGAGCTGGGCGCCGATCCGGCCTTCGCGACCAACAAGGCGCGCACGGCCAACCGCGGCAGGACGGACGCGGTGGTCGCGCAGGCGCTGGCCCGGCTGGACACCGCGCAGGCCGTGGCCCGGCTGGAGGCGGCGGGCATCGCCTGCGCGCGGCTGAACACCGTCGCGGATCTGGCCGCCCACCCCCAGCTGGCGGCCCGCGACCGCTGGCGCGACGTCGCGTCGCCCGTGGGACCGTTGCGGGCGATGATGCCGCCGATCACCTTCCCGGGCGGTCCGGAACCGCGCATGGGTGCGATCCCGGAGCTCGGCGAGCACACGGACGCGCTGCTGCACGAGGCGGGGCTGACGCCGCGGCGGAGGGCGGAGCTGCACCGGGACGGTGTGGTGGTCACGCACCGCGTACCCTCCGACCGCCCGGAGTGACCGTTTTATCCGTGCCCTTCACCACAGCGGAAGGTTCCTCCACCGACAGGTGACCGAGGCGTCACTGTCCGCGTCGTACGTCTCTGAACTGTGACGATGCCGAGCCTGCGGGCCCCTGCACAAACTGCCGTGCCGCGCCCGCCTTCCGGCGCACAACAGGCAAGTCAAGTGAACGCTGGATAAACTCCTCGTTTGCCGTGCGCGGACCAGGACCCGAAGCGCACTCCGACCGACGGAGAGTGAGAGATGCGTATGAACGAGCCCTGTGCAGCGACCGCCGACGACGGGCGCGATATATGACCGTCGCCCCAGATCCCGCGGCCCTGCTGGACCCGCTGCTCGACGACACCCCCGCGCCGGCGCTCTTCGCCGCCGGGAGTGCCCACGCCGAACGCACCCTCCTCGACATCCTCGACGAGACCGCCCACCGCCACCCGGACGCCCTGGCCGTCGACGACGGCATCGCGCCCCTCACGTACCGCTCCCTCCTCCGGGAGGTCGAAGCACTGCGGCAGCGTCTCGCCGACACGGGGATCGGCACCGGCGACCGGGTGGGCGTCCGCGTCCCGTCCGGGACCGCCGATCTGTACGTCTCGATCCTCGCGGTGCTCGCGGCGGGCGCCGCCTACGTACCCGTCGACGCCGAGGACCCCGACGAGCGCGCCGACCTCGTCTTCACCGAGGCCGCGGTCGCCGCGGTGATCGGCGCGGACCGGACCGTCACGCCGAGCGCCACGCCCGGCGGCGTCACCGGACGCCGCCCCTGTCCCGACGACGACGCCTGGATCATCTTCACCTCCGGATCCACCGGAAAGCCCAAGGGCGTCGCCGTCACCCACCGCAGTGCCGCCGCCTTCGTGGACGCCGAGGCCGGACTCTTCCTCCCGGACGCCCCGCTCGGGACGGGCGACCGGGTGCTCGCCGGCCTGTCCGTGGCCTTCGACGCCTCCTGCGAGGAGATGTGGCTGGCCTGGCGGCACGGCGCCTGTCTCGTGCCCGCGCCACGCTCCCTCGTACGCACCGGGCTCGACCTCGGGCCGTGGCTCGTCGACCAGCGCATCACCGTCGTCTCGACGGTCCCCACCCTCGCCGCGCTCTGGCCCGCCGACGCGCTCGACGCCGTGCGGCTGCTGATCTTCGGCGGTGAGGCCTGCCCGCCCGAGCTGGCCGAGCGCATGGCCGTCGCCGGCCGCGAGGTCTGGAACACCTACGGACCCACCGAGGCCACCGTCGTCGCCTGCGCGGCCCGGCTGACCGGCGAGGGACCGGTCAGGATCGGACTGCCGCTGGACGGCTGGGAGCTCGCCGTCGTGGACGCCCGGGGCGAGATCGTGGCGCTGGGCGAGACCGGTGAACTCGTCATCGGCGGCGTCGGCCTGGCCCGCTACCTGGACGCGGACAAGGACGCCGAGAAGTACGCGCCCCTGCCCGCGCTGGGCTGGGACCGCGCCTACCGCAGCGGCGACCTGGTCCGCGCGGACGCGGAGGGCCTCTTCTTCGTCGGCCGGGCCGACGAACAGATCAAACTCGGCGGCCGCCGGATCGAACTCGGCGAGATCGACGCCGCCCTGCAGGCCCTGCCCGGGGTATCCGGCGCCGCGGCCGCGGTCCGTACGACAGGGGCCGGCCACCAGCTGCTCGTGGGGTACGTCGTCCCGGCCGCGCCGGCGTCCGAGGACGCCGACGGCGCCGCGTTCGACGTCGCCGACTCCCTCGCGCGGCTCCGCAAGGAGCTGCCCGCCGCCCTCGTGCCGGTCCTCGCGGTCGTGGACGATCTGCCGACCCGGACCTCCGGCAAGGTGGACCGGGCCGCCCTGCCGTGGCCGCTGCCCGGCACGGGCGGGGACACGGCAGGCGAAGGACCGGAGCTCACCGCGACCGAGGCCTGGCTCGCCGAACAGTGGGCCGAGCTGCTGGGCATGCCGGTCACCGGGCCCGACGCCGACTTCTTCGCGAACGGCGGCGGCAGTCTCGCCGCCGCGCAGCTCGTGTCCCGGATCCGGGAGCGGTACGCCACCGGATCCGTCGGCGACATCTACCAGAACCCGGCGCTCGGTGCGCTGGCGCGCACGCTGGAGGCCGCCTCGACGGACGGCACGAAGGCACGCGAGGTAGGGCCGGTGGCCCGCCGCACCAAGATCGTGCAGCTGCTGCTCATGCTGCCGCTGCTCACGGTCGCCGGGCTCCGCTGGAGCGTCGTCGCCGCCGCCGTCAACAACGTCCTCATGCTGCCCTGGGCCCCCACCGTCTCCTGGTGGTGGGTCGCGCTCGGCTGGCTGCTCGTCGTCAGCCCGCCCGGGCGGATCGTGATCGCGGCGGGCGGGGCGCGGCTGCTGCTGCGCGGCGTGCGCCCCGGCACCTACCCACGCGGCGGCCGCACACATCTGCGCCTGTGGGCCGCCGAGCGGCTCGCCGAGCTCAGCGGCGCGACGGGCCTCGCCGGCGTCTGGCTCACGTACTACGCACGGGCGCTCGGTGTGCAGCTCGGCGAGGGCGTCGATCTGCACGCCCTGCCCCCGGTGACCGGCATGCTGCGGCTCGGCAAGGGCGCGGCCGTCGAGCCGGAGGTTGACCTGTCCGGCCACTGGCTGGACGGCGACCGCGTGCACATCGGCACCGTACGGATCGGCGCGGGGGCCACGGTCGGCGCCCGCAGCACGCTCTTCCCCGGTGCCAGGATCGGCAAGCGCGCCGAGATCGCGCCGGGTTCGGGTGTGACCGGCGCGGTCCCGGCGGGCGAGCGCTGGTCGGGCGCACCCGCCACCCGCAAGGGCAAGGCCGGCCGCCGCCTCCCCGCCCGCCCGCCGCGCAGACGCCGCTGGACCGCCGTCTACTCGGTGACCTCACTGGTCCTCGGGCTGCTGCCGGCGCTCGCGGCACTGCCCGGCCTCCTGGTGGTGGGCGCCTTCCTGCACGGCCGCACGGGCCTCGGCGAGGTGCTGACGGCCGCGCTGACCGCCGTACCGCTCGCGACGGTCACCGCCGTGATCGCGTACGCCCTGCTCGTCGTCGGCGGCGTACGCGCGCTGTCGATCGGCCTGCGCGAGGGCTACCACCCGGTCCACGGCCGGATCGCCTGGCAGGCCTGGGCGACCGAACGCCTGATGGACATGGCACGCGTCCATCTCTTCCCCCTGTACGCGAGCCTGTTCACGCCCGTGTGGCTGCGGGCGCTCGGGATGAAGGTCGGCCGAGGGGTCGAGGCGTCGACCGTGCTGGCCCTGCCCGCGATGACGACGGTCGGTGACGGCGCCTTCCTCGCCGACGACACCATGGTCGGCTCGTACGAGCTGGGCGGCGGCCTGCTCCACATCGCGGAGGCCCGGGTCGGCAAGCGGGCCTTCCTCGGCAATTCGGGGATGACGGCCGCGGGCCGCCGGGTGCCCAAACGCGGTCTCGTCGGTGTGCTGTCGGCGGCGCCGAAGCGGGCGAAGGCGGGCTCCTCGTATCTGGGCATGCCGCCGATGAAGCTGCCCCGCGCGGTGGAGGAGAGCGACCAGAGCCGCACCTTCGCCCCGCCGCTGCGGCTGAAGTGGGCGCGTGCGTGCGTCGAGCTGTGCCGGATCGTGCCGGTCATGTGCGGTGCGGCGCTCGCCGTGCTCGCGCTCGCGGGCTTCGGTCTGCTGGCCGGCCGCTTCGGCACGGTGGTCGCGGTGCTGTGCGGCGGGCTGCTGCTCGCGGCCGGGGGTCTGGTGGCCTGTCTGGTCGCGATCGCGATGAAGTGGCTGCTGGTGGGCCGGTTCCGGGCGGTCGAGCATCCGCTGTGGTCGTCGTTCGTGTGGCGCAACGAGCTGGCCGACACCTTCGTGGAGGTGCTCGCCGTGCCGTGGCTGGTCGGCGCGACCGCGGGTACGCCGCTGATGAACCTGTGGCTGCGCGGTCTCGGCGCCCGGGTCGGGCGGGGTGCCTGGTGCGAGACGTACTGGCTGCCGGAGGCCGACCTCGTCACCATCGGCCGGGGCGCGAGTGTCAATCGCGGCTGTGTGGTGCAGACACACCTCTTCCACGACCGGATCATGCGCATGGACAATGTCGTCCTCGGAGCGGGTGCGACACTCGGTCCGCACGGCATCGTGCTGCCCGGCGCGGTGATCGGGGACCGGGCCACGGTCGGGCCCGCGTCACTGGTGATGCGCGGGGAGAGCGTGCCCGCGGACACCCGGTGGCTGGGCAACCCGATCGCGGCGTGGCGGCAGTGACGGCGGGTGCGGCCCACCGCACCCGCGCCACCCCCGCACCGGCGACCGGGAACGTTCACGGCACGACGGCACGGCACGACGGCACAGCACAGGGCAAGACCGGAGGACGCACGACGGTGACGGATTCGTACCTGCCGCAGCACGGCGACAGCGGCTACCGCACGACGGAGTACGACCTGGAGCTGGACTATCTCCCGCACACCGGCCGGCTCGCCGGCCGGGCCAGGATCACCGGCGTCGCGGAGCGCGCGCTGTCCGAGGTCGCCCTCGACCTCGGACAGTTCCGCCTCACCAAGGTCCTCGTCGACGGCGGCCGCCCGGCCAAGTACACCCATCGCGGGGACAAGCTCCGGATACGCCCGGCGCGGCCGCTGCGCCCCGGCGCGGCCTTCACCGTGGAGGTGCGCTACACCGGTGTGCCGCACCCGGTGCGGACCCGCGACTGGGGCGACCTCGGCTGGGAGCAGCTGGAGGAGGGCGCGCTGGTGGCCTCGCAGCCGCACGGCGCCAGGTCCTGGTTCCCCTGCAACGACCGGCCCGACGACAAGGCCGTCTACCGGTTCGCGGTGACCGCGCCCTCGCCGTACACCGTGGTCGCGAACGGTGCCCTCGTCTCCCGTACGATCAGCGCCTCCACGACGACCTGGGTGTACGAGCAGTGCGCCCCGATGGCGACGTATCTGGCGACGGTCCAGATCGGCCCCTACGAGCTGGTCGACGTGCCGCACGCCGGCCCGGTGCCGCAGCCGGCCGCGGTCCCGCAGGCGCTGCTCGGCCGCTTCGAGCACGACTTCGCCCGTCAGCCGCAGATGATGACGGTCTTCCAGGACCTCTTCGGGCCCTACCCCTTCGACGACTACGCGGTGGTGGTCGTCGACGAGGAGCTGGACGTGCCGGTCGAGGCACAGGGCCTGTCGATCTTCGGGGCCAACCACGTCGACGGACGGCGCGGAAGCGAGCGGCTGGTCGCGCACGAGCTGGCGCACCAGTGGTTCGGCAACAGCCTGACCGTCGCCGACTGGCGGCACATCTGGCTCAACGAGGGCTTCGCGAAGTACGCGGAGTGGCTGTGGTCCGAGATCTCCGGCGGGCCGTCGGCGGCGGGCATGGCGGCCACCTCGCGCGCCCGGCTCTCGATGATGCGGCAGGATCTGCGGGTCGCCGATCCGGGGCTGCGCCGGCTCTTCGACGACCGGGTCTACGAGCGGGGCGCGCTGACGCTGCACGCGCTGCGTACGGAGATCGGGCACGCGGCCTTCGTCGGCCTGCTGCGGGAGTGGACCGCGACCCATCGGCACGGGGTGGTGACCACGGAGGAGTTCATCGCGATGGCCCGGCGGCACTCGGCACGGCCGCTGGACAAGCTCTTCACGATGTGGCTGTACGAGACGAAGCTCCCGGCCCTGCCGCAGCAGCGCCGCTGAGGGGCTGCCCCTGGCCGGGTGGGGCTCAGCCCGGAAGCCGTGACGGACGGGACGCGGGCCCCGGAGCGGCCGGGGCCGCGCACGCATGACGCGACGGGGTGGTCGGACCTCGGCGGCCGGGCGGGTGCGAGGGGGACGGGTGCGCGTGAACGGTCACACGCGAACCCGGTACCGCCGGCCGGCCACCCCGCCGGTTACTGTCCTCTGCTGCCGAAGAGCGAGCGGCGCAGCCGCCGCAACGGCGCGAAGAGCGAGACTCGCGCGCTCTTGCTGCGACGGGTGTGCGCGACATCACGTGTCGTCAGCTCACGCATCAGCGTGGTCGCCTCGGCCGCCTCGCGCTGCGGCACGGCGGGGCCGCCGAGCACCGCGAGATGGCGGTCGAGACGCGTGCTGGTCGCACTCGTCCCGCATGTGATCGCAGGGACTCGCGCCCTGCTGCGCACCGTTATCTGTTCCATGTCACTCCCCACCCGTACGAGGGCACCCGGCCCGGGCAGGTTAACCCTATCGCCCCGTCCACACACTCGTGTATCCCGCCCGCAGGATTCAGCACACACGTACGGGGGTTGACGACTACGCGGCGAATCCGGCTGATTCCAGGGCGAGTTGGACAGTCTTCGAACTCGACCAAACCTTGCGGCACCCGGCCCCGAACACCTGTCACCAGGCAGTACGGAACTCCTCGTTCACGACAGTCCGCGGAAGTTCACGACAGTCCACGACAGGACGGGACCGACATGATCTCTCATCTCAACAGGAGCGCACGGGGGCGCAGGAGCCTCGCCGCGCTCATCTGTGGTGCGCTGGCAGCAGGGGGGCTCGCGGCCGCCGGAGTGAGCACCGCGCTCGCGCCGGGCGCCGCCAACGCGTCGAGCCATCGCGAGGCCCCGCTGATCTCCGGACAGCCGCAGTACGACACGACGGACGTCTACGCGTTCGTCAGCCCCGACCGGCCGGACACGACGACGATCGTCGCGAACTGGCTGCCGTTCGAGGAACCGGCGGGCGGGCCGAACTTCTACCGCTTCGCCGACGACGCCCGCTACGACGTGCACATCGACTCCGACGGCGACGCCCAGGGCGACCTGCTCTACCGCTGGACGTTCCACGACCAGGTCAAGAACGGCGACACGTTCCTGTTCAACACCGGCCCTGTGACGAGTCTGGACGACCCGGACCTGAACATCACGCAGACCTATGACGTCGAGTTGCTACGACTGCGGGACCAGCATGTGATCTCCACCACCAAGATCGCGAACGATGTGCCGGTCGCACCGTCGAATGTGGGCAAAGCGTCCATGCCGGACTATGCGAAGCTCCGGAACGACGCCGTACGCAAACTCCAGGACGGCAGCGCGGTCTTCGCCGGCCAGGCCGACGACCCGTTCTTCCTCGACCTCCGGGTGTTCGACCTGCTGTACGGGGGCGACCTGTCCGAGGTCGGCCGGGACACGCTGAAGGGCTACAACGTCAACAGCATCGCGCTGCAGGTGCCCACGGAGCACATCCGGCAGTCGGCCGGCCAGCCCGTGGTCGGCATCTGGACGACCACGCACCGCAAGAGCGCGAGCGGTGACTGGACCCAGGTCTCACGGCTCGGTATGCCCCTCGTCAACGAAGTGGTCATTCCCCTCAAGGACAAGGACAAGTTCAACGCGTCCGCGCCGTGGAACGACGCCGACTTCCTGCCGTCCGTCACCAACCCGGAGCTGCCCAAGCTGATCGAGGGCATCTACAAGATCGACGCTCCCGACGAGCCGCGGGACGACCTCGTGTCCGTGTTCCTCACCGGTGTGAAGGACCTCAACCAGCCACCCAAGGTCCGGCCGGCCGAGGCCCTGCGCCTGAACACGGCGATCCCGCCCACGGCCGCGCCGAAGCGGCTCGGCGTCCTGGACGGCGACAACGCGGGATTCCCGAACGGGCGCCGGCTCGCCGACGACGTCCTGGACATCTCGCTCCAGGTCGTCGAGGGCGAACTGCTGGGCGCGAAGAACGATCTGGGCGACGCGGTCGACGCCAACGACCAGGAGTTCGGCAAGTCCTTCCCGTACGTGGCGCTGCCGACGTCCGGCTCGAACGGGCCGGCGGCGAAGGGGCAGGGCGGCGACCGCACCCAGCTCGGCGGCGGCGCGGAGCTCACCTCGGGCGACGCCGCGGACAACCGAACGGTGCTGGCCGCCTCGGTGGGCTCCGCGGTCGCGGGGGCCGTCCTGGTCGGACTCGGCCTGGCGTGGTGGCGGATGCGGCGGCGCGGCAGGTGGTCATGACACATCCCACGGGGTCCGCGTGGCGGCTCGGGGCCGGGGTCGTGGCGCTCGCGTTCGTCCTGACCGCCGCGGGAGCGGTGATGGGCGACACGGGTGTGGCCCCCGCGGCTCCGGCCGCCGCGGGGGCGGCGGTGGCGCCCGGAGCCGCGGCCCGCCTCGGGGTCCGTCCCCTGCAGGCGCATCTCAAGGCACAGCCGAAGGACGCGGGCGCCTGGGCGGCGCTCGGCGCGGCGTACGTCGAGGAGGCCAGGGTCAGCGGCGATCCGTCGCGCTATCCGCAGGCCGAGCAGGCTCTCGCCCGCTCGCTGCGGCTACGGGCGGACGACAACGCGGAGGCGCTCGCGGGCCGCGCCGCCCTCGCCGCGGCGCGGCACGACTTCACGGCGGCACTCGGGGACGCGGACCGGGCCCTCGCGGTCAATCCGTACAGCGAGCGCGGGCTGTCCGTACGGATCGACGCACTCGTCGAACTCGGCCGCTACCCGCAGGCGTTGGACGCGGCGAAGCAGGCGGACGCACGACGGCCCGGCATTCCCGTCTTCACGCGCTTCGCCTACGTCCACGAGCTGCGCGGCGACACGAAGGAGGCACGGCGGGTGCTGGAGCTCGCCCGGGGATCGGCGAGCACCCGGGCCGACATCGCCTACACGGAGACGGCTCTGGGACAACTCGCCTGGTCCCAGGGCGAGTACGACCGGGCACTGCGGCACTGCGCACAGGCCCTGAAGGCCGCGCCGGGGAATCTGGAGGCGCGGGAATGCCGGGCGCGCTCGACCGCAGGAAAGGACGACCTCACCGGTGCGGTACGGGAGTTCGAGGCGATCGTGGACCAATCACCGCTGCCGGGACGGCTGATGGCCCTGGGGGAGCTGTACGACGCGGTCGGCAGGCCCGGACCCGCACGGCAGCAGTACGCGGTCGTCGGTACGTGGACGGGGCTCGCCCGCGCGGGCGGAGTGAACCCCGACCTGGACACCGCCCTGGCCGCGGCCGACCACGGCGACCGGGCCGAGGCCCTGCGCGCGGCCCGCGCCGAATGGCAGCGCCGCCGCACCGTGCACACCGAGGACGCCCTCGCCTGGGCACTGCACCGTGCGGGCCGCTCCGAGGAGGCCCTCCCCCACGCGCGCGCCGCGACCGCGACGGGATACCGCAACGCCGCCTTCCTCTACCACCGCGGCATGATCGAAAGCGCCACCGGAGCCGGCCCCGCCGCCCGCGCCTCCCTGACCCGCGCCCTGGCACTCAACCCCGCGTTCTCCCCGCTCGGCGCCCGCGAGGCGCGCCGCGCGCTGGACGCTCTGGAGGCGTCATGACGACCCACCTCGAATCCGCTCCCGCCGCCCTCATCGCCGCCGCCGTGGCGCTGCTGACGGGAGCACGCGGATGCCTGTCCGGCATACGGGGCCTCGGCCGGGGGCGACCGGCGCGGGTGGTGGCGGTCGTCGTCGGGGTCGGCGCCCTCGTGATGGGGGCCGCCGGGAGCGCCGCGGCGCATCCGCTGGGGAACTTCTCGGTGAACCGGTACGACGGGCTCGTCGTCGCCGAGGGCGAGTTGAGGGTCGACCACGTCGAGGACCTGGCGGAGATCCCGACCGCCAGGGTCCACCCGGAGGCGATGCCGACGGGCCGCCTCGCCGCCTGGGCGAAGGAGCGGTGCGCGGCCGCGGCGGGCGGGGCGCGGCTGACGGTGGACGGGCGGGCGGTGGCGCTCGGTGTCGCGTCCACGCGTGCCGAGGTCCGTCCGGGGCAGGCCGGGCTGCCCACGCTGCGCGTGGAGTGTGCGATGCGGGCGCCGCTGCCGGACGGGAAGGCGAGCCTGGACTTCCGGGCCGGCGGCGGTGAGGGTTCCGGCTGGCGGGAGGTCACGGCCCGGGGCGACCGTACGACGCTGTCCTCGTCGGACGTTCCGCGGGACTCCGTGTCGCGCCGGCTCTCCGCATACCCGGAAGGGCTTCTCGACTCCCCTCCCGACCGCACGGCAGCGTCCCTCACCGTCGTCCCGGGCGGACCCGCCCTCGGCGACGGCCCGGCGTCGGCGGCACCTCCCTCCGTGCTGCCGCGCGGCGCCGACCGCTGGACCCAGGCCCTGACCGGTCTCGTCGAACGACGCGACCTCACCGTGTCGTTCGGCGCGCTCGCCCTCCTGATCGCCCTGGCCCTCGGCGCCCTTCACGCCCTCGCCCCCGGCCACGGAAAGACGCTGATGGCCGCGGCGGCGGCCGCCGGCGGCCGGAACTCGCTGCGCGAGGTGCTGGCCCTCGGCGCCTCCGTGACCGTGACCCACACTCTCGGGGTCTTCGCTCTCGGCGCCCTCATCGCGGCGGGCTCGGCCGTCACCCCGACGATCGTCGGCTGGCTGGGCATGGCGAGTGGGGTCCTGGTCACCGTGGCGGGCGCGCTGCTGGTCCGCAGGGCATGGCACGACCGGGCGCACGGGCGCGGGCACACCCACGTCCACTGGCCGGGCGGCGGGCACACACACGATCACGACCACAGCCACGACCTCAGCCACAGCCACAGCCACGACCACGACCACCACGAGGGCGACAGCCATGGCCACGAGCACCACAGCCACGGCAAGGAGCACGGCAAGGGCCTCGGGAAGGACCACGGCAAGGGCCAACCGCTGCGCCGCAGCGTGCTCCTCGGCTTCGCCGGCGGCCTCGTCCCCAGCCCGTCCGCCGTGGTCGTGCTGGTCGGTGCCGCCGCGCTCGGCCACGCCTGGTTCGGGCTGCTGCTCGTCGTCGCGTACGGAGCCGGCCTGGCCCTCACCCTCGCCGCGGCCGGTTTCGCCGTCGTACGGATCGGGGCGCGGGTGACGGCGTGGCTGACCCGGCAGCGGTCCGCGGGACGGCTGGCCGGCTTCGTCCGGCGGACCGCGCCGCTGAGCACCTCCGTCGCCGTTCTCGTACTGGGATGCGGATTGGTGTTCAGGGGGGCCGCAGGAGCCATGAGTTGAGCTAGCTTGGAGGGGTTTCCACCGTGATGGTCGCTCTGCTGCGGATGGGGGGCTCGTGATGAGCGAAGTGCCGGGCGGCGGTCGGGACGACGAGACGCTGGTCGCGGGGAGGTACCGGCTGCTCGGTCGCCTCGGCGAGGGCGGTATGGGGGTCGTGTGGCGGGCCCGCGACGAGCTGCTGGGGCGGGACGTCGCGGTCAAGGAGGTCCGCGCGCCCGACGCGCTCGGCACCACCGATGTGCGGCGGCTCTACGCGCGCCTGGAGCGTGAGGGCTGGGCCGCCGCCCGGATCTCGCACCGCAATGTGGTCACGGTCTATGACGTGGCCTCCCACGACGGGCGGCCGTGGATCGTGATGGAGCTGGTTCGCGGCCTCTCCCTCTCCGAAGCGCTCGCCGCGGAGGGCCCGATGGCCCCGCAGCGGGCGGCACGCGTCGGGGCCGAGGTGCTCGCCGCGCTCCGCGCCGCCCACGAGGCGGGGGTGCTCCACCGGGACGTGAAACCCGGAAACGTGCTGCTCGCCAACGACGGCCGCGTCGTCCTCACGGACTTCGGGATCGCGATGGTGGAGGGCACGTCCAACCTGACGATGACCGGCGAGCTGGTCGGCTCGCCGGAGTTCCTCGCTCCCGAGCGGGCGCTGGGCCGCACACCCGGGCCCGAGTCGGACCTCTGGTCGCTCGGAGTCCTGTTGTACGCGGCGGTGGAAGGGCAGTCACCGTTCCGTCAGGACACGCCGCTCAGCACGCTGCGCGCGGTCGTCGACGAGGAACTGCCCGTACCGCGCAGGGCGGGCGCGCTGGAACCCGTGATCGCCGGGTTGCTGCGGAAGGATCCGGCGGAGCGGCTGTCCGCCGGGGAGGCCGAGCGGCAGCTGCGGATCCTCGGAGCGGGCGGCACACCGCGGGCCGATCCCCCGCCGGCCGCGGGTCCCCAGGCGGTCACGGTCACCTCCGCGGCGCCCGCGACCCCGGCCACACCTGTCGGGGTCTTCGGGCCCCCCACCCCCACGGCCACGACGGCGCCGTCCCTGGGGACCGGCGCCCCTCCTCCGGAGCGTCCACGCCGTGCCGTCGTCGTCCTGATCGCCGGGATCGCGGCGCTGCTGCTCTCGATCGGCGGCCTCACGTACGCCCTGCTGAACAACGGTGGCCTGGGCGGCAACGGCGGGAGGGGCGACAAGGGAGGCGGCGGCTCCGCGACCGGCGGTTCGGCGAGCGGGCGCGGTGCGGCGAGCGGGGGCGGTTCCGCGGACGGGGGCGCGACGGACGGCGGCCCCTCAGCACCCGTCGCGAGTTCGTCCCCGCCCAAGAGCGGGGGCGCGGCGACCGGTGGGCACGGCTCGGCGACTCAGAAGCCTCCGCAGAGCGTGCATGTGGACGTCCGCGCGGTCCACGGCGGTTACCGCGGGGCCTGCCCGGCCCCCGGAGCCGAGGCGCCCTCCTTCCGGGCGACGGTGACCGTGGGCCGTACCCCGGTCTCCGTCGGCTACCGCTGGGTGACCAGGAGCGGCCGGAGTTCGGACGGCGGCTGGAAAGCACTCGACTTCCCCTCCGGGGAGGGGAAGTCGCGGCAGATCGATCACGTCGAGCTGACGTACACACCGGGTACGACACACCACGACCAGATCCGGGTGGAGGTCCGGAGTCCGGTCGCGGCGCGGTCGAAGTGGGTGGCGTTCTCGGTGACCTGTGACGAGGAGGAGTCCCCGACGGGCACCCCTTCCTCGCCGGGCTACCCGTCGGACGCGGCTGACGGGGGTGACGGAGGTGACGGGGGTCAGGCCACCGAACGGAACGGGGGCAGGTAGCCGCCGGACTGTCCGGAGGCGGTCGGGTGGTACGACTCGCCGATGTTCAGCCAGTTGACGCTGTGCAGCCACGCGGAGCCCGAGCAGATCTCGTGCCCGGTGAACGCCGGGGCGACATCGGCGAAGGTGAATCCGTGGTCGGCGACACGCTTGGCGATGGCGGCGTTGAGGTGGTCGGCACCGCTGTTGATCGCGGCGCGTTCGTTCTCGCTGAGTCCGGTGATGCAGCTTCCGTTGAGTCTGTAGAAGCGCGGGTAGCCGAGGACGACGACACGGGCCGAGGGGGCCTTGGTCCTGATCGCCGAGTACACCGAGTCGAGGCGGCCGGGCAGGGTCGTGTCGACGTAGCGCTTCGCCTCTGCGACGCGCGCGATGCAGGTGCTCTCGGACTGCAGGACGCAGGTCGTCATGACGTCGGCGAAGCCGGCGTCGTTGCCGCCGATGGTGAGGGACACGAGGTCGGTCGCGGAGGTGAGCGGTCCGAGCTGGCCCGCCGTCACATCATTCGTACGAGCACCCGAGCAGGCGGTGAAGGCGAACGACGAGGGTGAGTTGGCTGCTGCCCAGAGGGCGGGGTAGGCCCTGTTGGTGCGCTTGCAGTCGCCGCTGCCGCTGATGTAGGCGCCGGCTCCGAGGCCCGAGGAGTACGAGTCGCCGAGGGCCACGTAGTCGACGGCTGCCGCGGACTGGGCGGCCTGGGCCTGGCCCGTTCCGGTGAGGGCGAGGACTGCGCCGAGGAGGAGTGAGGATGAGATTGCCGCGATTCGGGACAGTTTCATGGAACCTCCCATTAGCAGGATCTCTGCTCAACTGTCGTAGCATGTCCCTCAGTTCACGGGAAGTGTTCATGCCAAGAACAGTGGGCGAGCAGCAAGGAGCCCGGGGACGCGCTTCTTGACGGACCGTCGGACGAGGCCCGACCATGACAGGCCTCAGCATCCAGGCAATCCGGTTCCTCCGGGGGCAAACACGCCCATGCAGACGATCTTCAGCAAACCCGCCCTACTCCGGACGGATGTCCTGCCGGTGCTCGCAGGTATGGCCCTCACCGTGTCCGCGACCGGCGCAGCACTGGCGCTCGCGGGGCTCGAATCGCCGCTTCGCGCGCCGTTCGCGCTCTTCTGTCTCACCGTCGCGCCGGCGGCCGGACTCGCCGCGGCGCTGCGCCCGTTGGCCGCCGGGACCTGCGCACGTATCACGCTCTCGTCGGCCGGCGCGATCCTCGTCGATCTTCTGGTCGCATGGTCATTGCGCGCACTGGACCTGTGGTCCACGGAAAGCGGAGTCACAGGCGTCGCTGCGATCACTTTCTTTCTCTTTGTCATCGCAATGTGGAACAGGCCTGCGCATTTCAGCCCGCGCAGGAAAAAGTTGTAAAAAGCGGAGTCGACGGCCCAGGTCTTGTCATACAGTCCTAATCATCAATACCGTCGTACATCCACCCGCAACGGTCCATCTTTCAAGGCGACTCCTGGGGAGGGGTCATTCGTCGCGACGGACCGTGGCGGGGCGCGGTAGGGGGGTGCCGCGCTCGGTCGCACTTGTGCCGAGTCGCGTACCGCGCGGCCAGCTATGCCAGCTCGCCCAGCCTGTACGGAGATCCATGCCGTCATGGCCGGGGTGAGAGCCCCCCTTTCGAACCGGACACTCATCCGGACTGCCCGGGGGCGGGCGGTCCACCGGACGAGAGGGAAACCGACTCATGAGCTCGTTCCTGCGCCCGGCGGTCCCGGATCCTCATGATCCGCTGACCACGGCCACAGCCATCGCTTCGGCCACCGCCACGGCAACGGCCACCGCCACACTCGGCCGGATACCGGCCCAGTACCGCCCGATCTCCTCTCATCTCGCCATCGCACCACCGGTCAGCGTCGTGATCCCCGCCATGAACGAGGCGGAGAACCTTCCGCACGTCTTCGGGACACTGCCCGAATGGATCCATGAGGTCGTCCTCGTCGACGGCAACTCGACGGACGACACGGTCAACGTCGCACGGGAACTGTGGCCCGGAGTCAAGGTCGTCAAGCAGGCCGGCAAGGGCAAGGGGGACGCCCTGATCAGCGGCTTCGCCGCCTGCACCGGCGACATCATCGTCATGGTCGACGCGGACGGCTCCGCGGACGGCCAGGAGATCGTCAGCTATGTGTCCGCCCTGGTCGGCGGCGCCGACTTCGCCAAGGGCTCGCGCTTCGCCAACGGCGGCGGCACGGACGACATGACCCCCATCCGCAAGCTCGGCAACCGCGTCCTGTGCGGCATCGTCAACGCCAAGTTCGGCGCCCGCTACACGGACCTCTGCTACGGCTACAACGCGTTCTGGCGCCACTGCCTGGACAGCATCGCCCTGGACTGCACCGGCTTCGAGATCGAGACCCTGATGAACATCCGGGTCGTCAAGGCCGGACTGCGCGTCCAGGAAGTGCCCAGCCACGAGTACCTGCGCATCCACGGCGTCAGCAACCTGCGCGCCGTCCGGGACGGGCTGCGGGTCCTCAAGGTGATCCTCCAGGAGAAGGGAGTCCGCCGCGCCGCGCGCCGGAGCCCCGTCCTCACCCTCAACATGCCGCGGGGAGAGGTCTCTTGAGCGGGTACCACCGGACGTTCTCCGTGGTGATCTGCGTCTACACGGAGGACCGCTGGCAGGACATCCTCGCGGCCGTCGAGTCCGTACGCGCGCAGTCGCTCCCGGCGCTGGAGACGCTGCTCGTCGTCGACCACAACCCGGCGCTGCTGAACCGCCTCATCGAGGAGTTCACGGAGCTCCGGACACGGGGAGAGGAGGTGCGGGTGCTCGCCAACGCGGGCCCCCGCGGCCTCTCCGCCGGCCGCAACACCGGAATCGCCGCCGCCCGCGGCGAGTTCGTGGCCTTCCTCGACGACGACGCCGTGGCCGAGCGGGACTGGCTGCGGTACTTCGCCGAGTCCTACGACGACCCGCGGGTGATGGCCGTCGGCGGCAGGACCCGGCCGGCCTGGGCCTCGGGCCGCAGACCGGCCTGGTTCCCCGAGGAGTTCGACTGGGTCGTCGGCTGTACGTACCGGGGGCTGCCGCACGGCCGCGTCCCGGTGCGCAACGTCCTCGGCGGAAACGCGTCCTTCCGCCGCAGCGCCTTCGACGCCACCGGAGGATTCGCCACCGGCATCGGCCGTGACGGTGACAAACGGCCACTGGGGTGCGAGGAGACCGAGCTGTGCATCCGGCTCGGCCGGGCCCTGCCGGACGCGGTCCTGCTGATCGACGACCGCGCCGTCATCCACCACAAGGTCCCCGCCGGACGGGAGCGCTTCCGCTACTTCCGTACACGTACCTACGCGGAGGGCCTGTCCAAGGCGCTGGTCTCCCACAGCGTCGGCAGTGCCAAGGGGCTGGAGACCGAACGGCGGTACACCACCCGGGTGCTCCCGGCAGGCGTCGCGCGAGGGCTGCGCGACGCACTGCTGGGCCGCCCGGGCGGCGCGGGCCGGGCCGGCGCGATCGTCACCGGCGTCGCCACGGCCGCGGCCGGGTACGCGATGGCGAGCGTCCGCACCCGATCCGGGGTGGCTTTCTCCCACGGCCCGATCGCCGCGTACGCGCCGGGAGCGGAGGGCGGCACGCCATGACCGCCGTGAACCAGGCCGTGCCGATCCTCATGTACCACGCGATCGGGCACCGGACCGCTCCGGCGACGCACGGACTGTCCGTGGCGCCGGAGGCGTTCGCCGAGCAGATGGACCTGCTCGGCGGGCGCGGGTTCACACCCGTCACCACCGCGGAGCTCGGGCGGGCGTGGCGGCACGGTGTTCCGCTGCCGCCACGGCCGGTGCTGATCACCTTCGACGACGGCTACGAGGGCGTGCACCGGCACGCCCTCCCCGTCCTCGCCAAGCACGGCTTCTCCTCGACCCTGTTCGTGTCGACGGGCTGGCTGCGGGGCGCGCACGACACGGGCGGCGCGCTCGACACGATGCTGGACTGGGACCAGGTACGGGCACTGGTCGCCGCGGGCACGGAGATCGGCGGCCATACGCACACCCATCCGCAGCTCGACCAGCTGGACGATCCGCGGCTGCGCCACGAGACCCTGCACTGCCGGGAGATCATCGCCGGGGAACTGGGCGCGGCGCCGCTCTCGTTCGCCTATCCGTACGGCTACTCCAGCCGGCGCGTCAGACAGGCGGTGCGCGCGGCCGGCTTCGCCCAGTCACTGGCGGTGGGCAACGCGCTGGCGCGCCGGCGCCAGGGCCCGTACGCGCTGGAGCGGGTGACCGTGCGGCGCTCCACCGGCATCGAGGAGTTCGAGCGGCTCGTCGAAGGCCGGGGCATCGCCCGCGGCTTCGCCAGGGACCGGGCACTGACCAAGGGGTACGCCGTGGTGCGCCGGACCCGGAGGGCGGTGCGACTTCTCCGCACATGAGTTCGAGACCGGTCCGCGACGGCACACGTCAAAAGGCCGTGCACGGAGGGCTGCCGTGCCGGATCATGGCGCCATGACTGCCAACCCTGAGGACTCTGTGCCGATCCGGCTCAACGTCGACGACAGCGACTCGCCGTCGGACGTCGTGGACGCGCTGTTCCTCGGCCGCTTCGCGACGGGCGAGCAGCCGTACTCGCACAGTTCGACGATCGACCGGGTCAAGCCCGGCGCCACACTGCTGCCGCCGGGCGCCCGGGTGCTGCGTGCCGCGCGCGACGACGACCGCAGCGCGACGCTCGCCGACGGCGACGGCTGGACCCTGCTGATCTCCCGCTGGAACCGCGGTGCCGACGTCACGGTCACCGCGGTCAGCTCCGAACTCGCCGAGAAGATCCACAAGCAGGCCACGGAAGGCGTCCAGGACGAGCCGGAACCCCAGCCGGAGAACGTCACGATGGGCTTCTGGTACGTGTCCCCGCGTCGTGGCCCGCACCGCACCACCCGCCAGATCAGCGCCGGTACGTGGGAGGAGGTACGGCCCAACTACACGACGCCGGTGGCCGAGGCGATGGACCGGCTGATGAAGGTGACCCCGGACGACATCGCGGGCCGGCTGCTCCTGCTCCACGGCCCCCCGGGCACGGGGAAGACATCGGCGCTGCGGACGCTGGCGCGCTCATGGCGCGACTGGTGCCAGGTGGACTGTGTCCTCGACCCGGAGCGGCTGTTCAACGACGTCGGCTATCTGATGGACATCGCCATCGGCGAGGACGAGGGCACGGCGAAGGGCCGGTGGCGGCTGCTGCTCCTGGAGGACTGCGACGAGCTGATCCGCGGCGAGGCCCGGCACACGGCGGGCCAGGCGCTGTCCCGGCTGCTGAACCTGACGGACGGGCTGCTCGGCCAGGGCCGCAACGTCCTGGTGGGCGTCACCACCAACGAGGACCTGGAGCGGCTGCACCCCGCGGTGGTCCGGCCGGGCCGCTGTCTGGCCCGTATCGAGGTCGGTTCGCTCACCCGCAAGGAGGCGGTGTCGTGGCTGGGCACCGAGGAGGGCGTGGGCCGCGAGGGTGCGACCCTGGCCGAGCTGTACGCGCTGCGGCGCGGCACGAATCCGGCGTCGGTCCCGGCGCAGCACGACGGCGCGGACGCGGGGCTGTATCTCTGATCTCCCGCAGTTCCCCCGGTTCCCCCGGTTCCCCCAGGACGAGGTCCTGGGGGGTGAGGAACGGACGGGTGCGGCGCTTCAGGCTTCGTACGCCGCCCGCAGCGCGTCCCGAACCGCGCGGAGCGCGTCCTCGCGGGACAGACCCAGGCGGTGGACCTGCTCGGCGTACGCCTGGGCGGCCGCGGCGGCCTGACGCTCCGCCGCATCACCCGCCGCCGCGACGAACGTGCCGTTGCGGCCACGGGTTTCGATCACCCCGTCGCCCTCCAGGGCGCGGTACGCCTTGGCGACGGTGTTGGCGGCCAGGCCGAGTTCCTCCGCGAGACCCCTGACCGTCGGGAGTTTGTAGCCGACGGGCAGCGTGCCGGAACGGGCCTGGGCCGAGATCTGGGAACGCAGCTGCTCGTAGGGCGCGGAAGCGGCGTCCGTGTCGATGAGGATCTTCAAGGTCACAAAATGATTGTCTCCCACTTCGGTGCCGCGGGCACGCCGCTTGGGACCCGCCGGAAAATGAGAGGCGGGCGCACGAGGCGCACGCGTAGCGTGCGGAATCATGACAGTGATCGTCCGTGACTTCCGCGCCCCCCAGGACGCCGCGGGCGCCGCCCGGGTCCAGCGCGCCGCGCTGCCGTTCCTGCTCGTGAGTGCGGAGTCCCTGGCCTTCGACCTGGCCCACGCGCATCCGCTCGCGCGCTTCCGTCCGCTCGTCGCCGAGGAGGACGGCGCGATCGTCGGCACGGCGCAGGTGGGGCTCGCGCACGACAGTCCGGAGCCGGGGGTCGGTTACGCGAACGTCTTCGTGCACCCGGAGCACCGCGGCCGGGGCGCCGGGTCGTCGATCGTGCGTGCCGCCGAGGAGTATCTCGCGGCGGCCGGGGCGACGAGCGCGTACTCCTGGGTGCTGGACGAGCGGGCCCACCGTGCCTTCGCCGAGCGCCTCGGCTACCGGCCCAGCCGCCCGGCGTACTTCCTCCGGCTCGATCTGGCGACGGCGAAACTGCCGCGACTGCGGACACCGCCCGAAGGGGTGCGGATCGTCCCGGCGTCCGCGTTCGCGAACGACCCGCGGCCGCTGTTCGAGCTGGACGCGGAGACCACCGCGGACGAGCCGGGCGACGTGGACGCGGAGTTCACCGACTACGAGCACTGGCTGGCGGAGACCTGGGGCCATCCGCTGTTCAGCCGCGAACTCACCTCCGTCGCCGTCGTGGACGGCCGGCCGGTGGCCTTCAGCGCGGCGCGTACGGACGGTTCGGCCCGCTACGGCACGTCGATGACGGGCACCGCCGGCGACTTTCGCGGCCGGGGCCTCGCCAAGCTCGCCAAGAACGACTCGCTGCACCGGGCGCGTGCCGCCGGGTTCACGGAGGCCTTCACCGGCAACGACGCGGGCAACGGTCCGATGCTGGCGATCAACAAGTGGTTCGGTTACGAGATCTGTGCGACGGAGGTACGGCATGTCCGCACGCTGGGGTGAGTCCTGGGTCGATGTCGCGCTGATCAAGGCGGGGCATACGAAGATCCGCTACCCGGCGGAGGTCGTCGCCGACGACGGCACGCGGATCACCGTCCGCGCGCCGTGGGCGGGCGACGACGTACGGGACTTCGGGTTCGTGCGCTTCGAGCCGGGAGACATCTTCACCGAGTACTACTGGCGCGACCGCTGGTACGCCGTGAAGGAGGTGCGGGCCGGTGACGGGGCGCTGAAGGGCTGGTACACCGACATCACCCGCCCGGCCGAGGTCTCGCGTGACGAGGTCGTGGTCGAGGATCTGGACCTGGATCTGTGGGTGTCGGCCGACGGTACGCAGATCCTGCGGCTGGACGAGGACGAGTTCGCCGCGAGCGGCCTCGCCGACAGCGATCCCCGGGCGGCCGAGGAGGCTGCCCGGGCGCTGGACGCCCTGGAACTCCTGGCCCGCGAGGGGCGGTTCACGGAGCTTCTGGTCTGAGGCGCGGCACCGGGAGCGAGCCCGGGACCGATCCCGGGACCGAGACGGGGATCGAGCCCGGGACCGAGCCCGGGACCGAGACGGGGAGAGGCACCGCCCGGTCCGGTGCACCGGGGTCGTGGGCGATGGTGTCGTCGTCCTCGTGCCAGTGGACGACGAAGCGCTCACCGGCCCGGTACGCCTCGAACCCGGCCCTGCAGTAGGCGACCATGTCGTCCGGGAGCGCGGCGAGGGGATGCCAGGCGAGCTCGGAGCACTTGTGCGGCTCCCGGTTGTCCGGCTCGCCGCCGGTCCCGTACGCCGCCTCGAAGAACCAGCCCGTCCGGGGCGGATCGCCGGGCCCCCGGTGCTGCATCACGAGCGCCACCCGCAGATCCTCCGGCCCGAGCTCCACGCCGATCTCCTCGGACGTCTCGCGCACCATGGCCGCGCGCACGTCCTCGCCCTCCTCGACATGCCCCGACGGCCCGTTCCACAACCCGTCCCCGTAGCCGGTGTTCGCCCGGCGGGCGAGCAGGACCTCGTCGCCGCGCCGCAGGACGAGATGGACGTCGACGACCTCGCTGTGCCGCGGGGCCGGGGGAACGGGCGCGAGCCGGGCCACCACCGCGTACCGCTCGTCGTCGACCGGGCGGCCCCACAGGGCCGGATCGTCCGACAGCGGTTCATGGTCGATCCGTCCCACGAGAGGCGTGAGCGTGCCGATGAGCCGCTGCGCGGGCACTCCGGCGCCTCCCCACACCCCCTCGACCAGCACCAGTCGCCCGCCCGGCCGCAGCAGGGACACCCAGTGGCCGAGCGCCGACTCGGCGTCGGGCAGGGCCCAGACGACATGCCGCACGAGCACGACGTCGAACCGCCGCTCCCCCACCGGTGGCCGGTCCGCCGGGCCGACCAGCACCTCGGCGCCGGTGCCGGCGAGCTTGCGGCGCGCCGCCGCGGCCATGCGCGGCGAGAGGTCCACCGCGGTGACACGGTGGCCCTGCTCGGCGGCGACGAGGGAGAGGCTGCCCGTGCCGCAGCCGAGATCGAGCACATCGGACGGCTCGTGCGGCAGCCAGCGCGCCATGCGCGTCGCCCAGGCACCGCGCACCACGGGGTCGCGCAGTCCGTGGTCGGGCTCCTCGTCGAAGGTGTCGGCGGCCGCGTCCCAGTCGATCGTCGTCATGCGTCCGATCGTCGCAGCCGCCACTGACAACGGGCCGGCCCGCGCGGGTCGGTGCAACGACTCACGACAGCAGGGAGGTTCAACGACTCGCGGCAGCGGGTCGGTTCAGCGGCTTGCGGCAGCGGGTCAGCCCAGCGGCTTGCGGTAGTGGATGCGGTCGTACCGGCCCTCCATGCGGCGTTCGACGACCTCATAGCCGTACCGCTCGTACATCTTCCGGTTCTCCCACATCATGGCGTTCGTGAGCAGCCGCACCTCGGGCACTCCGAGCCGGCGCGCGTGCTCCTCGACGAAGGCCGGCAGCCGGCGGCCGAGTCCCGTGCCCTGGGCGTCGGCGTCGACGGCGATCGAGTCCAGGTAGAGGTGGTCGGCCGCGGGGATCAGCACCAGGACGCCGGTCAGCGGGTCGCCCGTCACGTACACCCGGCCCGCCTCCACGTTCGCCGCGTGGTCCGCCTGCATCGGGGCCGGTACGAGTCCGATCCGTTCGATGTAGTGGTGGTAGGCCGCGTCGGTCACGGCTTTCACACGGGAGATGTCGTCCTCGGCGGCGAGCCGGATGTCGTCGGTCATCCCCTCACCGTACGACCGCGCGCAACCAGTTTCTTCAGCCATGGCCAGGCCAGCAGCACCACGATCACGGCGTACACCGTCACCGAGAACGGGGTGTCGACCAGCCCGGTGACACTGCCGTCGCTGATCTGCAGGGCGCGCCGCAACTGCTGCTCCGCGGCCGGGCCGAGGATGACACCGATCACCGCGGGCAGCACCGGCAGCCCGTAGCGCCGCATACCGAACCCGATCAGTCCGATGACCAGCAGGATCACCAGGTCGAGCGCCTCTCCGCCGACCGCGTACGCGCCGACCGCCGCGAAGAACAGGATCCCCGCGTAGAGGTACGGCCGGGGGATCCGCAGCAGCTTCGCCCACAGCGGTGCGAGCGGCAGGTTGAGCGCGAGCAGCAGGACCATGCCGACGAAGAGCGAGGCGATCAGGCCCCAGACCAGGTCGGGTTCGCGTTCGAAGAGCAGCGGTCCCGGCTGGATGCCGTACTGCTGGAAGGCGGCGAGCATGACGGCCGCGACGGCCGTGGTCGGCAGGCCGAGGGTCAGCATCGACACGAGCGTGCCGGCCGCCGAGGCGGACGCCGCGGACTCCGGTCCCGCCACGCCCTCGATGGCGCCCTTGCCGAACTCCTCCTTGTGCCGGGAGAGCCGCTTCTCGGTGACGTAGCTCAGGAACGTCGGGATCTCCGCGCCGCCGGCCGGTACGGCGCCGAACGGGAAACCGATGACCGGTCCGCGCAGCCATGACTTCCAGGTGCGTTTCACATCGGACTTGGCGAGCCAGGGCCGGCCGACGGGTATCGGCTCTTCGGACGTACGCCGCAGATGGGCCGCGACCCACAGCGCCTCGCCGATCGCGAAGAGCCCGACCGCGACGATGACGACGTCGATGCCGTCCGCGAGCTGGAGCGAGCCGAAGGTGAGCCGCTGCTGTCCGGTCATCTGGTCCAGGCCGACGAGCCCGAGGGTGAGACCGATGAGCAGCGAGGCCAGCCCCCGGATGCGGGACGAGCCGAGGACGGAGGTGACGGCGATGAAGGCCAGCACCATGATCGCGAAGTAGTCGGGTGCGCCGATGTCGACGGCGAGTGCGGCGACGGTCGGGGCGAGTGCGACGAGCAGGATCGTGCCGATCATGCCGCCCGCGAAGTGGCCGACGGCGGCCGCCGCGAGCGCCTGCGCGCCACGGCCCGCCTTCGCCATGGGATTGCCTTCCATGGCGGCGACCACGGCCGCGCTCTCACCGGGCGTGTTGAGCAGGATGGACGTGGTCGAGCCGCCGAACATCGCGCCGTAGTAGATGCCCGCGAACATGATGAAGGCGCCGGTCGGTTCGAGCCCGTACGTGACGGGGAGCAGCAGTGCCACCGCCATGGCCGGGCCGATTCCCGGCAGCACGCCGATCGCCGTGCCGAGCAGCACTCCGAGCGCCGCCCAGAACAGGTTGACCGGGGTCAGCGCCGTCCCGAAGCCGTCGAGGAGGGAGTTGAGCGAGTCCATCGGCTAGAGCACCCCCATCAGCGGGCCACCGGGCAGCGGCACCCCGAGCAGGTTGTTGAAGACATAGAAGGTGACGAGGGAGAGGACGGCCGCGATCAGCGGATCGCGGTGGTGGTGGCGGCTGCCCAGCGCGTACGCCGAGCCCCAGAAGAGCAGTGCCCCGGAGACGGGGAAGCCGAGCGGGCCGATGAGGACGGCGTTCGCGAGGAAGACTCCGGCGAGCAGCAGCACGGTGCGCCGGTCGCCGGGCTCGGAGAGGTCGATGTCCTCGCCGCTCTCGGATTCGCCGCGGCCGCCGCGCAGCACGTCGACGGCGAGGAGTGCGGCGACGAGGAGCAGCCCGGTGCCGACGACGACGGGGACGGTCCTCGGGCCGACGGGGCCGCGCTGGGCGACGTCGACGTGCATCGTCAGCGCGTCGCTCAGGACGAGCACGCCGATGACGAAGAGGAGCACGCTCACGCCGAGTTCGGAGTGCTCGCGCAGCCAGGACGTGCGTGCGGA
Organism: Streptomyces sp. NBC_00259; assembly: GCF_036181745.1. NCBI lineage: Bacteria > Bacillati > Actinomycetota > Actinomycetes > Kitasatosporales > Streptomycetaceae > Streptomyces > Streptomyces sp. NBC_00259. The sequence continues at coordinate 1,552,973 of NZ_CP108080.1, forward strand.
TCCGCCCGCGCTCGACTCTGTCTGCGCTTCCGTTTCCGTTCCCGCTCCTGTTCCCGCTCCCGCTTCCGTGCTCACAGCCCCAGCTCCTTCAGTACGGAGTCGACGCGGGTGTCCTGCGCGTCCAGGAACTCGCCGAACTCGTCACCGGTCAGGAAGGCGTCGTCCCAGCCGTTCTTGCGCATCGAGTCCTGCCACTGCTCGGAGTCGTGGAGCTTGCGGACGAGGCCGACGAGCTTGTCGCGTTCGGCGTCGGAAAGCCCGGGCGGGGCGACGACGCCGCGCCAGTTGGTGAAGTCGGTGTCGAGCCCGGCCTCACGCAGGGTGGGCGCGTCCAGGCCCGGCACCCGCTCGGGGCCGGTCACGGCGAGCAGCCGCAGCTCTCCGGACTTGATCTGGTCGAGGTACTCGCCGACGCCCGAGACGCCGAAGGCGATCTTGTTGCCGAGGATGGAGGCGAGCAGCTCGCCGCCGCCGTCGAAGGGGACGTAGTTGACGGACTTGGGCGCGATGCCCGCGGCCTGCGCCATCAGCATGGGGGCGAGATGGTCGGGGCCGCCGGGTGAGGAACCGCCGCCGACGGGCAGCTTGCCCGGATTCTTCCGCCAGGCGTCCACGAGCTGCTGGATGGTCCGGTACGGGGAGTCCTTGGCGACCACCACGATGTCCTGCTCCTCGGTGAGCCGGGCGATCGGGGTGGTGTCGGCGAGCGTCTTCGGCGACTTGTTGGTGTGGACGGCGCCGACGACTCCGAGGCCCATCGACATGGCGAGCTTTCCGTTGCCGTGCTCGCCGACGAGCCGGGTCAGTCCGACGGTGCCGCCCGCGCCGGGCAGGTTGAACACCTCGATGTTGTGGGTGAGCCCGGCCTCCTCGGCGTTCTTGGCCGCCGTACGGGCGGTGATGTCGTAACCGCCGCCGGGCGAGTTGGGGACCATGATGCGCAGGCCGGGGATCTGGGTGCCGGTGTCGGCGCCGCTGCCCGTGGTGAGCAGCGGAGGCCCCACGAGCACCAGCAGCGCCGCCCCGAGCAGGGCGAGGGGGGTGCGCAATCGCACGTGAGCCGCCTTTCGGTCCGGTGAGGGGAGTGGTGAAGTGGCCCACATGTTGCCCGCGCGTTAAGAAGCTGTCGCTCTTCCGGAATCAACGGACGTTGTGGTCGTTGTGGTCGGCGCCTAGCGTGTCGGCGTGACGACGGTGCTGGTGGTGGACGACGACTTCATGGTCGCGAAGCTGCACTGCCGCTATGTGTCCGCGGTGCCCGGTTTCACGGTTGCCGGGGTGGCGCACAGCGGCGCCGACGCGCTGCGCGCGGCCGACCGGATCCGGCCCGACCTGGTCCTGCTGGACATCTATCTGCCCGATATGGACGGCATCGGCGTACTGCGCGAACTGCGTGCGGCGGAGGCGCGGGACACGGACCGGCAGCCGGCCGACGTCCTGTTCATCACCGCTGCCCGGGACGCGGGCACGGTCCGCGCGGCCCTGCGCGCCGGCGCCCTGCACTATCTGATCAAGCCGTTCAGCCATGCCGCGCTCCAGGAGCAGCTGCGCCACGTGGCCTCGCTCCGGACCCGCCTCGCGTCGCTCGACGAGGCCCGTCAGGAGGACGTCGACCAGATCTTCGGCACCCGGCCGCCCGGCTCCCGCGAACTCCCCAAGGGCCTCGCCGCCCATACGGCGGACCTGGTCGACCGCGTTCTGCGCGCCCACCCGGAGGGCCTGTCGGCCTCGGAATGCGCCGAGGCCGGCTCCCTCTCCCGCGTCAGCGCCCGCCGTTACCTGGAGTACTTCGCGGAAACGGGGCGCGCGGAGGTGACGCTGCGGTACGGGGGTACCGGGCGCCCCGAGCGGCGCTACCGGCGGCTCGGCTGAGGCTCCCTCCCGCGTTTCTCACTGGTCAACCGTTAGTTGAGACTCGTATCATCTGCCGATCGAGGTGGGGATTCCGCTTCGCAGCATCGGCCGAGGTCGGGGGGCCTGTCGAGGCGTGCTGCCCAGAAGCATGGTGCCCCCACCGTCACCAATGACGATTCCGGCGGGCGTTCGTGCTCCGCCGGTTCGACAACCCGAGGGGTGGGTTACCGAGTGCAGATTCGCTTGCGTGGTGGCCGGCACAGGCGCCGTATGAAGCTGGCGCTTCCGGCCGTGGCCGCAGTCATGGCGCTCACAGGGGCGGGGATCGCGTTCAGCGGATCCGATACGGCGGAGGCGGGTGAAGGACTCACGCTCGGCGTCGAGTCGCAGAAGCCCGCGCAGCCGTCACAGGCCGAACTGCGAAAGCGCGTCGGCCAGGCGATGGAGGCCGTCGCGGACGGCGGGGCCGGGAACGGGGCCGGCGCAAGGGCCGGCGGCGCGCCGGCCGCGCGCATCATCGGTGGTTCGGAGACCACCATCTCGGCTGCCCCGTGGATGGCGCAGCTGCACTACTACGACGAGGCCAGCGACACCGGCTTCCTGTGCGGCGGCGTGGTCATCGCCCCGACGAAGGTCGCGACCGCGGCCCAGTGCGTCAAGGGCGCCAAGTGGTACGCGGGCGGCACCGTCGTCGTCGGTACCGACCAGACGCCCACCCAGAACACCGACGGGACGTGGAACTGGCACAACGGCACGCTGCTGGGCGCGTACCGGCAGTGGAACCACCCCGGCTTCAGCTGGTCGGCCGGCCTGGACAACGACGTGGCCGTCCTCACGCTGACATCGCCGGTCCCGGCCGGCGTGAAGCCGCTGCCGCTCGCGCAGCCCACCGACTCCGCGCTGTACGAGGCGGGCCTGGACGGCAAGGTGTACGGCTGGGGCAAGACCACCTCGGGTCCGGGCGGGCGCGCGCAGACGCTGAAGGTGGCCGACGCGGACGTCGTCGCAGACACCTCGTGCGCGGCCGCGTACCCCGGGGGCTTCGTCAAGGGCCACATGCTCTGCGCCGGGGCCGCGCCGACGGGTGACGACGGCACCAGCGAGACGACGTGCGCCGGTGACTCGGGCGGCCCGCTGGTGGTCGGCGGCAGGCTGGCCGGCATCGTCTCCGGGGAGAACTGCGCGACCGCGGGCAAGTACGGTCTGTACGCGAAGGTCTCCACGTACTCGGCACCGATCCAGGCCCGTGTCGACGACGCCAACTGGAACTACGACCACACGGCCGACCTGCTGGCGCGGCGCGCCTCGGACGGGACGCTCTTCGGCTGGACCTCGAAGGTCACCTCGCTGAGCCGTACGTTCAACCACGGCTACTTCGGCGGCTACAACCTGCTCGTCCAGGGCGACCTCGACCGCGACGACTGGGAGGACCTGCTGGTCCGCGCGAGCAACGGCTCCGTGTACTGGGAGCACTTCTCGGTGGTGTCCGGCACGTGGGAGAGCAAGCTCGTCTCCACGGGCTGGGGCGCGCAGAAGCAGATCCTGATCCCCGGCGACGTCACGGGCGACGAACTCACCGACGTCATCACGGTCGACCCGTCCGGCACCATGCGCGTCTACCCGGGCAAGGGCAACGGCGCCCTCGCGGCGCCGGTCGTCACCGGCACCGCCTGGGAGTCGTTCACCATGATCCGCGGCCACGGTGACTTCACCAACGACGGCAAGGCCGACATCTTCGCCCGCGCCAAGGACGGCAAGACGTACCTCTACAAGGGCACGGGTGTCGCCACCCGTCCGTGGTCGGCGCCCGTGCTGGTCGGCGCCTTCCAGTCGATGAACGCCATCGTCACCACCGGCGACGTGAACAGCGACGGCCACGCCGACGTCCTCACCCGCGACACCACGGGCAAGCTCTGGCTCTACCCGGCCAAGGGCAACGGCGGCTTCAACCCGCGCGTCGCGTTCGGCACGGGCTGGCAGGCGTACAACCTGTTCGGCTGATCCCACGGCACACGCCGAAGGGACGGGGCCCGGGCACTGCCCGGGCCCCGCCCCCGCGTCAGCGCGGCCTGCGCACTGTTCCCGGACGTCGAACGAACCGAAGACGAGGACGGCTCATGACATACCGGCGCGCGGCGATACCGGCACTGGCCGGAGGTCTGCTGCTCACGGCGCTCCTGTGGTGGGCGGGATCGAGTACGAACGCACTGCACCTGCCGGGCACCACCGGCGTGATCGGCGGCCGGGCCACCGCCGAGCTCACGACCTGGCTCGTCCCCTGGTCGTACGACCCGCCGGCCGCGCTCCGGATCGGCGCCGGGACGTCCGCCGGGATCGGGGAATCGGCCGAGGCCGACAGCAGCCGCTACCTCGCGCTGTACGCCACCGCGATGCAGATCCGGTTCGGCGCGGTCTTCGCCTTCTTCGTACCCGGGGCGCTGCTCCTCGTTCGCAGACTGCCGCCGGTGCACGGCCGGATGCCGGCCGCGTTGCTCGCGCTGTGGGCCTGGGGCATGGTGGCCGGGACGCTGGCGGTGACCGTCTCCACGCCGTGGCTGATCGCCTCGCACGGGCGCGGCAGCTACCGTTTCCTGCCCCAGCTGGCGGGCATGATCTCCAGTGGGCGGCAGGTCCTGGTGGCGACCGCGCTGGTCGCGGCGACAGTGACGGTGCTCGCTGCGCGGGTCACCGCCAAGGGTGCCGGTCCGCTTCTGCAGGCGGTCGTCCCGGCGCGGGCCGCCCGGTTGGCCGCCACCGCGGGGACCGCGGTGATCGCCCTGTCCCTGGTGGTCCTCTCGTACCATCCGGTCGCGGCGGCCATCCAGACGGTCTCTCCGGACGGCGGGTTCTTCGCCGAACCGGGCGAATTCCTGCGCGTGTGGCTGCTGCTCGGGGCCTGGGCGGTCCCCGAGGGCGGGCCGATCGGCAGCTGGCTCCTGTATCGCGCCGCCGACGTACTGCTGCTCGCCGTGGTGTGGTGGGTACTGCGACGGCTGCCCGGGCTGCTCACCCGGGTCACCGTTCCGGCGATGGCGGTCGGCGCGGTCTGCGCGACCGTCCTCGGGCTGCTGGCGAGCCAGCTGCTGCGGTTGGCGACGGACGGGTCAGGCCTGCGCTGGGGGCTGCTGCACCTCTCCGGCGTCCTCGGTAGCGGCGTCCCGGCCGCCCTGACCTGGGGCCTGGTGGCGGGAGTCGCGGCGGCTGTGACGCTGCGGGTGACCGTGGGACGTGCGGAGTCCGCCGACGCCACGGCCGCCGTCAAGGGCACCGCCCGGCCTTGGAACAGGCCAGGACGAGCCTGACCGCCCGCGCTCGTTGCTCGGCCGGGGCCTCAACCTTTCGACGTTCCTGGGGAGTTCACCTCCTCAGGGGGGCCATCGTGCGTCACCGCATCCTCTCGGCCGTCGCCGCACTCGTCGCCGCCACAGCGTGCGCCGTCCCGGCCGAGAGGCAGCTGTCCTCCGGCCCCTTCTAGGCACCTCTCGTCCCCGAGGTCCACGACCCTTGCCATGCCTGATGACGGCAGCGCAGAAGGGCAAGGTGACACCAGCGACCTGTCAGTGGTGGCTGCGATGCTGCAAGGCATGGTCCCGTGGAATCTGATCGCCCTCGACAGCGCCCTGCGCGCCAGTTGGGCCGCTGACACCTGCTCCCCGGACGACCTCATTCGCGCCGGCTGGCAGCCGGGCAACCCGGCCTGGGGCCACTGCGACATCACGGCCTTGGTCGTCAACGACATCTTCGGCGGCGACCTCATGGTCGGCGAGGTCCATCTCAACGGGGAACAGCACGGCTTTCACTGGTGGAATCGGCTGCCCAGCGGCATCGAACTCGACCTGACGCGCGAGCAGTTCCAGCATGGCCAGACCATCACCGCAGCTCGTTCCGTCACACGTCCGCCGGGGCCTCTGCCTCGTCGCCGGGAGGAGTACCTCCTCCTGCGTGAACGCGTCGCCAAGCGCCTCGGGCCAATGGACCCGCAGGCCACATGGGTCGAAGGAGCCCACAGTAAAGCCGCCGCCATCTTGGGCGTGGGTGTTGCCTACCGCGCTAAGGCTGCTCATCGGACGACTGCGGGGCGGCCCGTGCCCGAAACTCCTCCAAGCACTGACGGCTGAAGACCGTATACGGATGCTGGGCACCAAGGACTCGTTCCCGCCTGTCCGCTACGGTCGCCATCAGCTCGATCGCCACGCTCACATCTCCGAGGGCCGCCCGGATTTGCGCATACAACGTCTGTGCCGAGAGCGTGACGGGATAGTCGGGGCCGTAACGCTGCGGGTACTCCTCGGCAAGCAGGTGAGCGTCTTCGACGGCCGCCTCGAAGCGGCCCAGCCTGTACAAGGCATTGGCGTGGTTAAGCCGTGCTTTCAGGGTGATGGTGTGGTCAGATCCCAGTTCCAGGGCGCACTCCTGGGAAAGTGGCAGCGCCGTGCCGTCGATCTCGGTCGCGAGGTCGGAGGCAGGCACGATCTCAAGCAGGGCGCCTCGCGAACTCAGGGTGAGCGGGTGCACGGGACCGAGTGTCCGCCGCCGACCTTCTACGGCCCGCCGTAGAAGCGCCACGCTCTCCGGAACGCGGCTTAGCGTGTTCAGTGGCCGGCTGGTTGCGTCGTAGCTGTCCAGGGTGTCGGGGTCATCGGGTCCGAAGAGTCGCTCACGGTCCGCGAGGACGCGGCTATGGAGGGCCGCGGACTCTTCGAAACGACCAAGGCGAAACAGCGTCCGGCCGGCTCGCGCAAGCGCAGAAAGCACCAGGCGGTGCTCCGGTCCAAGCACTGGTTCCGTGACGGCCGCAGCCTCGGAGGCCAACTCCCAGGCGGACAGGTAGTCGGCGGTACGGTGGAGCGCGATGGCCAGCCGTACAGCGACGTCCAGAGCCTCCGCCACCACCGACACCTCCGTGGCATGCCGAAGCAGGGCGAGAACGTGGGGTGAGAGGAGTCGTAGGCGCAGATCCTGCGGACCTCGCTCCGGGATGGCGGGAATGACCGCATCGAGCAGTCGGACCGCTGTGCTTGAGACATGAGTGGCCTGCTCGGGTGGCGTGCCCGCTGCCACGCTGGCGAGCAGCACGCCGTGGGTCTGTACGCACCGCACGCCGATGTCGACCAATGTGGTGAGGGACTGGTCGAGCAGTCCCCGCAGCGCGCTTTCGGCCCGTGATCGCGGGAGGACGCCGTTGAGTTCCGAGCTGTTCAAGAGTGTGAGCGGCAGCGGATCAGAGCCGTAGCAGGCCAGCAATCGGAGCAGAGCGGTCGACTCGGGCAACCCTTGGGCGGCAAGCGCGTCGAGAGACAGCTGCCAGGTTTGGCTGACCAACTGCCTGGATCCCTTGTCGGTCAGCGCGGCAGCTCCCCGGTCGATGAGGTCGACGCGCTCGTGCCCGACAAGGTGGCGGCCGTATTTCGCCATCGTCCACGGGTCGATCACCTGCTGGGCGAGGAAGCCGCCCGCAAGCGTGAGCGCCAAGGGAAGCCGTCCCAGTCGGTCTGCGATCTCGGAAGCCTCCTCAACCGTTCCCGTTTCTGGCGCGAGGTCGTACAGCACCTGGGCAGCTGCATCGCGCGGCAGTACACCGACGTGGTGCAGCTCAGCATGTGGCCACCAGCGGGCTGCCGCTTGACGGGTGGTGACCAGAACGGTGCCACGTGGGCTGGTGCGAAGCCAACTGCCGTCCTGCAAGATCGCGGGGTCGTCGGCATTGTCCAGCACCAGCAGCCAGGGTTCCGCGGACCGGTCGAGCCGTTCCCACACCAGATCAGCGGGAGCCCGCAAACCGTTTCGCGCAGCAAGCAGCTCGCCTTCTGTCGCCCCTCGATCGGCGGCGACGGCGAGCATGCCGCTGCGCAGCGTGGTGCGGTCGGCGGCGTTGACCCACAGGCCGGCCCGGCTGCTTTCGGCCGTGGCGCGCTGGAAGAGCGTGATGGCGACCGCGGTCTTGCCGCAGCCGCCCATGCCGTGAAGCACGTAGACCTGATTGAAGACGTCTGACGCTACTGCCGCCTGAAGGTGCTCCATCAGTTCCGTACGGTCGCGGAGGACTGCCGGCGCGCGGCCACCTGTCGGCCGACGCACTGATTCGGTGCTGACCCAAGTCTCAGCGCTCGCATCGCCGTGGTGGTGGTGCTCGACGATGTGCTGGTCACCGGACGCCTGATAGACACGACCGTGACCATCGGCGCGTCCATCCATCGCGTCGCTCATCGCTCGGTGACGTGCTGGTCGCGCCCCGCCTGATAGATCCTGGCGTGGCCGGAGGCGGTGGCTTGCTGCGCCACCGCTGGGGCCGTCGCCGCACGTGGGTCCAGCTCGTCCAGAAGAGTCCGCAGTTCTTCGGCCACCTCGGGTCGAGCTGTGAGCAAACGTCGGATCCGTCCCTGCCACTCCGCCGCAAGTTCACGCTCAGTATCCGGGTCTCCGGTTGTGTGCGAAGCAAGCAGATCATCGTGGGCGGCATCGAGTTCTGCAGCCACGGCCTCAACGCGCTCCGGGTGAAAGCGACGCCAAAGAGAGGTGATCCCCTCCCGGGTGCGTTGCCATGCGTCCGTAGCCATCAAGGTGACGATGGTCGTTCCCGCCGCACTCGCGAGCGCGGCAATCTCTGGCTCCACAGCTCCCCCGACGAGTCCAGGAACACCAACTTCCCTTACTTTAAAGCACGTTCCGATCGGCCTGACGGCTTTTCCGCTGCGCGCCATGGTCCACATGCGGACGGCTTGACGTGCCTGGGCACCTTCGGTCGCGGGCAGTCGCCGAGTGCCACGACCGGTTGATACGTGGCATTCAGACAATCGCTCCGAAGCCGAGTTCGCTCTGACACACGATCCACGTCCTGGGAGCCAAGCGGGGTGCCAAACGAGGCGTCACGGTGCGGCTCCCGTGGTCGGCCACGGGCGCCGACACCACGATCCCCGTGGCCGGACGGCCACGCTCCGCATCGTTCCTGAGGCTGCTCTTACCTCATCCTTAAAGCGACCATAAGGATCGGCATCCCCCCGTCCCAGCAGGCGATTTCGCGGTTTCGAGGGGCTAGCTTTCTGATCGCCGGGGCGGGGTTCGAGCGTCGGTGCTGCTGACGCTTCGGGGGGCTGCGCCGCCGGAGCGGGCCCCGTGCCCCGGTCTTCCGTCCCCCTCATATGTGCCGTTGCTGAAGGAGATCGTCACCATGACCGCTCGCCGTAGGGCCGCCACCGTCGCCACGCTCGGGATCGCCCCGCTCGCGCTGGCCGGGCTCGCCGCATCGCCGGCCGTTGCGCACGGGTCGATGACGGATCCGGTGAGCCGGGTGTCCGCGTGCTACGCGGAGGGGCCGGAGAGCCCGCAGTCGGCGGCGTGCAAGGCGGCGGTCGAGGCCAGTGGGGCGCAGGCGTTCTACGACTGGAACGAGGTCAACATCGCCAACGCCGCGGGCAACCACAAGTCGTTGATCCCGGACGGCAAGCTGTGCAGCGCGAACCGGGACAAGTACAAGGGCCTGGATCTGCCGCGCGCGGACTGGCCGGCGTCGAAGCTCGGGGCCGGCAACCACACGTTCCACTACAAGGGGACCGCCCCGCACAAGGGCTCGTTCGAGCTGTACATCACCAAGGAGGGGTACGACCCGTCGAAGCCGCTGAAGTGGTCGGACCTGGAGGCGCAGCCGTTCGCCAAGGTCACGGACCCGAAGTTGGTGAACGGTGAGTACGTCTTCGACGGCACCGTGCCGAGCAGGTCCGGGCGGCATCTGATCTACTCGATCTGGCAGCGCTCGGACTCCCCCGAGGCGTTCTACACCTGCTCGGACGTGGTCTTCGGCCAGGACAACGGCGGTTCCACGCCAGGCGGTTCGGAGCCGGCGCCGGTCGCGTCCGCGCCGTCCGAAGGGCAGATCGAGGAGGGCGCCGACAACTCCACGGTCGACCACGGCGGTCACGGTGGTGACGACCACTCCGAGGCTCCTTCGACCTCCACGGACGACGACACCGGCACCGACACCGGCACCCCGGAGACCGCGGCACAGCCGGAGACCAAGGGCGAGACCGCTTCCGGCAACACCCCTCAGGCCAACGGCGTCGGTGAGAACCTGGCCGAGACCGGCGGTGACGGGAACACCTCGTACGTCGCCATCGGCGGTGCCGCGGTGCTCGCGGCCGGTGCGGCCGTGATGTTCGCGACGACGCGCCGCAAGGCCCTGCGCCGCTGAGCCGAAGTCGCTGAGCCTGTGCGAGGGGCGCCGCCGCGGACTGCACACCGCGGCGGCGCCCTTCCCCGTCACCTCGTCAGTCGAAGACCGACGCACACGTCGTCGGAGTGGCGCGCGCCGGGTCCAGCGCGTTGGCCACCTCGTGGTACGCGATCCGGTCGAACAGCCCTATCGCCACATGCTCCGAGAAGTCGATGGCGCACAGGTCCTGGACCGTCACGTTCCGGACGTCCGGCCCGCTGAGGAACGCGGAGCGGTACGGGGTGACGACCTCGTCGTACTTGGTGGCGATCACGGTGTAGCGCACGCCCGGGACCGTGTCCCCGCCCTGGTTCAGCTTGGTGAGGAACGCGGAGCCGGCCATCTGGTCCGCGAGGCCGGGCGTGTTCGAGCTGATCAGGTCCGCCACGCCCGGGAAGTACTTGAGCAGGCCGGTGAGCCCGTTCAGCGTCGTGCCGTGGTTGTCGGGTGCGAGGCCGATGAGGGCGTTCACCTTGTCCGCGCCGCCGAGGAACTTGAGGTAGTGGCGCGGCATCATGCCGCCCTGCGAGTGGCCGACGAGATCGGCCTCGCTCGCCCCGGTCGCGGCGAGGACCCTGTCGACGTACGCGTCGAGCTGCTCGGCCGACTTGTCGATGGGGCCGAGGCCGTAGAAGAACGGGACGCCGGGCAGTTGGCCGTAGTCGAGCGAGAAGACGCAGTAGCCGCGCTTGACCAGGTACGGAGCCAGGGCGAGCCAGTTGTCCACGGAGTTCCCGAAGGTGCCGTGGACGAGTATCACCGGGCGGGGGTGGGCGGAGGACGGCTTGCAGGAGTAGTTGTTCCAGCCGCTCGTGGGGGCGGCGGCTGCGTTGGCGGTGGCGGCCGGCGCGAGGCCGATCGCCACCGCCAACAGGGCGGCGGTCAGTGGTCTGAGGGCACGCTTCCAGGACAGCATCGTGCGTTCTCCTTGCGGCTCAAGGGAAATGCGAGGCTGATATGGGGATGTGGGGATTCGCCCTGCGGCCCGGACCACAAGTAGAACAGCTGTGCTCATGTCAACGTACGCACGAGTAACCAAGACTGGGAAGTTACGCGTCGGTAAAAACTGAAACAGCGTCAAGATCCGTGATGGAGCGGTTACTCACGGACATCCCGATCATCCGCTCCCGGGCGTTACGCGGCGAGCGAGCCCGGAATGACCGCCCGTGGGCCGTACTTGGCGCGGGCCCGGTCGGCCACCGCCTCCAGGCGGCGGGCCTTCTCGTCGGCCGGGTCGAAGGTGAGCTGGTGTGCTGCCCGCTCGGCGGGGACCAGCCCTTCGGCGCGCAGTGCGAGGGCGCGCACCCGGGCGCGCTGCAGGCCGAGCGCGTCCAGCAGCCGGTACGCGGCGCCGGTGAGCGCCGCGGAGTGGGCGGTCGGCTCGGCCAGGGCACGGGACTTGGTGGTCGTGGTGCGGTCGGCGTAGCGCACGGTGAGCGTCAGGGAACGGCACACCTGGCCCTCGCCGCGCATCTGCGCGCCCAGTTCCCCGGCGAGCGAGAGCAGGGCGCGACGGTGCCGGTCACGGTCCAGCTCGTCGCGGGGAAAGGTGCGTTCGGCGGCGACGGAGCGGGCGGCCGCGTTCGGGACGACCCGGGTGCGGTCGATGCCGTGGGCCTTCTCGTACACCTCACGCCCGGCGCGGGCGCCGAGGATCCGCTGGAGTACGGCGAGGGGTGCGGCGGCGACCCGGTCGACGGTGTCGAGCCCGTAGCCGCAGAGGGCGCGGGCCGTCGAGGGGCCGACACCGTGCAGTGCGGCGACCGGGCGCCCGGCGAGGAAATCCGCCACGTCGCCCACGACCAGTGTCGTGCCCGGCCCGGCCTCCCGCGCCGCCATCCGGGCGAGCAGCGGACTGGGCCCGGCCCCGATCACGCAGTCCACGCCGTACAGGGCGAGGGCCCGTACCCGTATCAGCGCGGCGAGCCCGGCGGCGTCCCGGCCGAAGTACCGCAGCGCGCCCCGCACATCGACGAGCGCGCCGTCCTGCCCGACCGCTTCCACGACCGGCGTGAACGCCGCGAGCAGCCCGAGCAGTCCCGCGTAGGCGGCCCCGTCGGGCGGACCTCCGCCGGCCCCCCGGAAGCGCACGTACAGAACGGTCGTCCCGGGCGGCCCCGGCCTGACCCGCTCGCCCCCGCGCTCCGTCGTCATCCCGCACTCCCCGGACTCTGGTGCCACAACTTCCTTGCCGGCGCGGCCCCTTCGCCCGCGGGGCGGAGGTCCGCCCAGGCGTTCAGCTCGTAGCCGGTGGACATCCGGATGCTGCGGCCGGCGGCCGGAGCGGTGGGCTCGTCCGGGTCGGTCGTGGTGAGCCGCTCGGCCACCGCGTCCAGGCCGCCGGTGCGCCGGATCTCGATCAGGTCCGCGAGGTTCCACGCGGCGGAGCCGACCACGCTGAGGCTGCGCGGGCCGCGGCGCTGGACGACCCCGCGGACCAGCAACAGCCAGGAGTGGAAGACGGTGTGGGCGCACGCCTCGTGGCTGTCGTCGAAGAAGGCGAGGTCCACCAGGCCCGTGCCGTCGTCCAGGGTGGTGAAGACGACCCGCCGCCCGGAGCGGATCGGCGGGGTCTGGGTGGCCGCCTTGGCGCCCGCGACCAGCACCGTCGCACCGTGTTCGACATCGCGCAGCCGCCGCGCGGGGATCGCGCCGAGCTCGTCGAGGAAGGCGTGGTGGTCCGCCATCAGATGGCGGGACGCGTCCATGCCGAGGACGCCCAGCTCGGCGCTGAGCCGTTCGGCCTCGCTGAGGTCGGGCAGCCCGACGGACGCGGTCCTGCGGCCGCCGCCGAGCGGGAGCTGGCCGCCGTGGGAGGCCAGGCCCCGCTGCGTACGGTGGAGTTCGGCGAGGTGCAGCAGCAGGTCGCGGCGGTTCCCGCCGAATTCGTCCAGCGCGCCGACCTGCGCGAGCCGTTCGGCGACCGGCCGCGCCGGCCGCGCCCGCTCCCAGAAGTCCAGCAGGGACGTATACGGCCGCCCCGCCTCGATCCGTGCCGCTTCCGTCTCGCTGATGCCATGAACATCGGCGAGCGCGAGCCGTATGCCCCACTTTTCGCCAGACACCAGTTCGATCTGATAGGCGACCGCCGACCGGTTCACATCCAGCGGAAGCACCGGCACTCCCCGCCGTCGCGCGTCCGCCAGCAGCAGCCGCTTCGGGTACATCCCGGGATCGTGCGTGAGCAGCCCGGCGTAGAAGGCCGCCGGATGGTGCGCCTTGAGCCACGCCGACTGGTATGTCGGTACGGCGAAGGCGACCGCGTGCGCCTTGCAGAAGCCGTACGAGCCGAACGCCTCGATGATCTCCCAGGCCCGCGCGATCACTTCGGCCGCGTACCCCTTCCGTTCCGCCTGCCGGGCGAACCACACCTTGATCCGTTCCTGCGACTCCGGGTCGGAGAGCCCGCGGCGCACCCGGTCGGCCTCGTCCCTGCCGCAGCCGGTCAGGATGTTCACCATCTCGATGATCTGCTCGTGGAAGACGACGACCCCGTACGTCTCCCCCAGCGGCCCGGCCAGGTCCGAGTGCGGGAAGCGGACCGGTGCCCGTCCGTGCCGGGCCTCGATGAACGGCCGCACCATGTCCGCCGCGACCGGCCCCGGCCGGAACAGCGAGATGTCGACGACCAGATCGTGGAAGTTCGCGGGCTGCAGCCTGCCGACGAGATCGCGCTGGCCCGGCGACTCGATCTGGAAGCAGCCGAGCGTCTCGGCGGAACGGACGAGCTGGTACGTCGCCGGGTCACCCGGCGGCACCTGCCCCGGGTCGTCCAGGTCGATCCGCTCACCCGTCGCCCGCGCGACCTCGGCGACGGCGTGCGCCATCGCGGACTGCATCCGCACGCCCAGCACGTCGAGTTTGAGCAGCCCGAGGTCCTCGACGTCGTCCTTGTCGAACTGAGACATGGGAAAGCCCTCACCGCTGGTCGGCATCACGGGCGTACGCCGCAGCAGCGAGGAGTCCGAGATGAGCACCCCGCAGGGGTGCATGGCGACACCGCGCGGCAGCGCGTCCAGCGCCTCGACCAGTTCCCACAGCCTGTGGTGTCCGCCCTTCTCCTTCGCCACCTCGCGCAGTTCGGGCAGTTCCTCCATCGCCGCGCGGGCGTCGCGGGCCCGGATGTGCGGGAAGGCCTTGGCGAGCCGGTCGATCTCGGCCGGGTCCATGCTCAGCGCGGCGCCCACGTCCCGGATCGCGTGCCGCACCCGGTAGGTCTCGGGCATGGCGACGGTCGCGACCCGCTCCTCGCCGAAGCGGTCGATGATCGCGCGATAGACCTCCAGCCGGCGTGCGGACTCGACGTCGATGTCGATGTCGGGCAGCGCGAACCGGCGCTTGGACAGGAAGCGCTCCATCAGCAGACGCTGCTCGACCGGGTCGGCGTGCGCGATGCCGAGCAGATGGTTGACCAGGGAGCCGGCGCCGGAGCCGCGCGCGGCGACCCGGATGCCCATGTCCCTTGTGTCGTCGACGACCTGAGCGACCGTCAGGAAGTAGGTGGCGTTTCCGTGGAAGTCGATGATGTCCAGCTCGGAGCGCATCCGCTCCCAGTACTCCCGGGCGTCGGGCCTCCGGTCGTAGCCGCGCAGCACCATGCCGGCGGCGGCGCGGGAGGCGAGGACGCGCTGGGCGGTGCGCCGGCCGGCACCGACGAGACGCGGCTCCGGGTAGTAGGCGTAGCCCATGCCCAGGCCGTCCCCCGGGTCGACGAGACACTCGGCGGCGGTCTCCTCGGTGACGGCGAGCAGCCGGTGCGCGGCGTCACGCCGCAGACCGGCGGCCTCGACGACCCGCTCGGCCGTACGGGACATGTCGTCCGCGCCCTTGAGCCAGCGCTCACCGCTGTCGAGCCCCCTGGACGGGTCGACGGGAACGAGCCTGCGGGCCGCGTCCAGGACATCGGCGACGGGGCCCTGATCCGGGTCGGCGTACCGCACGGCGTTGCTGAGCACGGCCCGTACGCCCTGCTCGGCGGCGAAGCCGACGGTACGGGCGGCGAGCCGCAGCGAGCCGGGGCCGGTGCCCCCGGTCCCGTGGTGCACGGCTTCGAGACGCAGCGCGTCGCCGTACCGCTCCCGCCAGGGCGCGAGCAGCCGGGCGGCCCGGTCGGGGCGGCCCGCGGCCAGCGCCCTGCCCACCTCGGAGTCGGGTCCGAGCAGCACGGTGAGCCCGGCGGGGCCGCCGTCCAGGGCGTCCCGTCCGAGGGCGGGCCGGTCGGTGCCGGCGTGGGCGGCGGTGATCAGCCGACAGAGTTCCGCCCAGCCGGCGGCGCCGTCGCGAGCGAGGAAGGTGACGCGCGGCGCGGACTCGTCGATGAAGGCCCCGCCTCGCACCGGAGTGCGCCGGCGGCCGGTTCCGTCCGCCCCCTCGGCCCGCTCCCGTACGGCGAGATCGGCCCCGAACAGCGGCCGCACCCCCGCCTTGACGCAGGCCTTGGCGAAGCGGACCGCCCCCGCGACCGTGTCGCGGTCGGTCAGCGCGAGGGCCCCCATCCCCCGCTCGGCGGCGCGCTCGACCAGCCGTTCCGGATGCGAGGCCCCGTACCGCACGGAGAATCCGGACACGGTGTGCAGATGCGTGAAACCGGGCACCCGCACCTCCTGGCTCAATCCGTTCTCACCTCCCCCTCGCCTCCACCATAGACCAAGTTTCGAACGTTCGTGCGATTGACGCGTGGGGCACATGCCGGAAGGTCCCGGTGGGCGCCGACCGGGTGCCCGGCAGGCGCCCACCGGGTGCCTTCGGGCTAATGTCCGGTGGGCCGCGTTGGGCCCGCGGCCGCCGGTGGTACGAGTCGGGCGATGCCCAGGCAATCCGATCAGCGACGGCACCGGATCCGCGCGGCGCGGCGTCCCGTGCGCGGTCCCGGCCGCCCTGGGTCCCGTATCGGTGAAGCCGCCACCGGGGAGGCTCCCACCGGGGAGGCCGCCACCGACCGGTATGCGGAATCGCGGGTGGCGCCCGCCCTGCGGACCGCCGCCGCCTACGCCTGGCGGCTCCTGGTGGTCGGAGCCGTCGTGTACGCCGTCTTCTCGGTCCTCGGGCGCTTCCACGAGATCGCGGTGGCCGTCTTCCTCGGTCTCGTCGGCACGGCGATGCTCCGGTCGGTGACCGATCTGCTGGCCCGCCGGATTCCGCGGCCGCTCGCCGTGGCCGTGGCGCTGATCAGCAGTCTCGCCCTGATCCTCGGGTGCTGGCCCTGGTCGGCGAGACGGTCGCCGGGGAGCTGACCGTGCTGCAGCGCGAGTTCGGCGCCGGGGTCGAGAGGATCGAACGCTGGCTGGAACAGCCTCCGTTCCGGGTGAACCCGGAAGCGCTCACGGACGTCCGATCATGGATCGGCCGGTTCCTCTCCAGCCATCGGTCCACCCTGATCAGTACGGCGCTCAGCGGCGCGGGCCGGCTGGTGGAGGTGCTGACGACGCTGGCGCTCGCGCTGTTCTCCTCGGTGTTCTTCCTGCACTCGGGCGACCGTCAGTGGAACTGGTTCTGCGACCAGCTGCCGCCGTCCGCGCGGGAGCGGGTGTCGGTGGCGGGCCGTGCGGCGTGGCGGACGTTCACCGGATACACGCACGGCATCGTGCTGGTGGCGGCGACCAACGCGATCCTCGTCGGTGTGGCGCTCTACGCCCTCGGGGTCCCGCTGGCCGTGCCGCTGGCGCTGCTGGAGTTCTTCGCCGCCTTCATTCCGCTCATCGCCTCGCCCATCGCGCTCGCCGTCGCCGCGATCGTGGCACTGGCGGCCAAGGGCCCGGTCGTCGCCGCCGTCGTCATCGCGCTGATCGTGGTCATCGGCCAGCTCGAGGGGCATGTGCTCCACCCGGTCGTGATGAGCTGGGCCGTACGACTGCATCCGCTCGTCGTCGCGCTGTCGGTCATCGGCGGTGCCATCGCCGCCGGGGTGATCGGCGCGGTGGTGGCCGTACCGATCGTGTCCGTCCTCTGGTCGGTGCGCCAGGCGCTGCGCGCCCTGCACCACCAGGGCGAGGGCCGGGGCCAGGACCTCGCACCCGACCTCGCGCCCGGCCTCGGGCACCACCCGGGACCCGAGCTCGTGCCCGACCCGGGACCCGGCCTCGGGCACGACCCGGGCCCGGGTCGCCCCTGAGGACGGCCCGGGCCCGGGAAGTGGAACAGGATCAGCCGATCTCGGCGCCGAAGACCTGCAGCGCCTCCGTCACCGGCTGGAAGAACGTCTCGCCGCCCGAGGAGCAGTCACCGCTGCCGCCCGAGGTCAGACCGATCGCGGTGTCGCCCGCGAAGAGCGAGCCGCCGCTGTCGCCGGGCTCGGCGCAGACCGTCGTCTGGATGAGCCCGTTGACGATCTGGCCGTTGCCGTAGTTCACGGTGGCGTCGAGACCGGTGACCTCGCCCTCGTGCACCTGCGTGGTCGAGCCGCTGCGGGACACCTGCATGCCGACGGTCGCCTCGCCCGCCTTGGTGATCTCCTGCGTGCTGCCGTTGTAGAGGTCCACCGCGCTGGGGTGCTCGGTGTCGCCGCTGTACTTGACGAGCGCGAAGTCGTTCTCGGGGAACTGCGAGTCGACCATGCTGCCGATCGCCGGGCCGCCGGCGGACTCGGACCACTCGCTGCCGGTCTCACCGCAGTGACCCGCCGTGATGAAGTGCGGCTCGCCGTCCTTGACGACGTTGAAGCCGAGCGAACAGCGGCCGCCGCCGCTGTGGATGGCGTCACCACCGGCGATGAAGGGCTTGAACTCCCCCGCCGTCTTCTTCAGTTCCGCCTTCGCGCCGAGGCCCTTCACGACCTCCTGGAGCTTCGTCAGGTTCGCGCCCTTGACCGTACGGTCGGCCGTGACGACCACCTTGTTGGTCACCGGGTCGGTGGCCCAGGACGTGCCGGGGATGGTGGCGCGCTCGGTGAGGGTCTGCCGGGCGGTCTTCAGCTCGGCGAGCGTGTGCTCGACGATTCTGGCCTTGCCTCCGGCCTTGCGCACGGACTCGGCGGCCGCCTCGTCCACCACATTCATCACGAGCGCCTTGGCGTCGGCGTCGTAGTACGCGCCGGCCGCGTCGACGCCCAGGTCCTTACCGAGCGTCGAGGCGAGATTTCCGGCCGCCGACGCCGACAGCTGCTTGACGGTGAACGCGGGCTTCTCCTCGCTGGCGTTCGCAGTCTGCAAGGTGACTCCAGCGGCAACGAGAGCGACGACGGCTCCGCCCGCCATCGCCGCGCGCCTCTTGGGTATCCGTCGGTGGTTCAACATCGACCTCCTGTGGGGGCCGCGTACGGGCAGTGGGGTGCCCGGACACGGAGGATGGGGCGCCCACTATTCCGATACGCGCCGGTAGCACACAAGGTCGAGTTCAGGACGCGCACACGACACCACCAATGCGCCCTCTGCACCTTCACTACCGGAGGTCACCACAGGTCGGTTTCGATTGCGAACACCCCGTGCTACCGGGCCATGTGCGGCGGGTAAGGACTAGTCCTGTCCGGTTCTTCACGCGGAATCAGGCCGAACGGGCTCATTGAAGCCTTTCGCCGACCACCCCCTGATGGGTAATCATCAAGGGGGAGGGGAATGCCAGGACAGTATTGCTGCACATGGCACATGTGCATGACCCATGTGTACGACTGACAGGAATACCCGGCATACGGGGATACATGGAACCCCATGGCGAAGGAGGGGCGGTGCGACGTCGGGTGCGCGCGTCGGACGGGCGGCATCTGATGGTGGAGCGCCTGGGGGACCCGCGGGGCAGGCCCGTCTTCCTGCTGCACGGCACCCCCGGCAGCAGGCTGGGCCCGGCCCCGCGCGGCATGGTGCTGTACCAGCGCGGGATGCAGCTGATCGCGTACGACCGGCCCGGCTACGGCGGCTCCGACCGGCTGGAGGGGCGCAGCGTGGCCGATGTGGTCCAGGACGTACGGGCGATCGCCGACGCGCTGGAGCTCGACCGGTTCGCCGTGGTGGGCCGCTCGGGGGGCGCGCCGCACGCGCTGGCCTGTGCCGCGCTGATGCCCGACCGGGTGACCAGGGCCGCGGCCCTGGTGACGCTGGCGCCGCGGGACGCGGACGGTCTTGACTGGTTCGAGGGCATGGCCGCGTCCAACGTCCTGGAGTACACGACGGCCACGGTCGACCCGGACCGGCTCACCGCGCGGTTCATCCTGCGTTCGGCGGAGATCCGGCGCGATCCGTTCCGGCTGCTCAACGATCTACGCCGGGAGCTGACGGACTCCGACCGGATGGTCGTCGCGGACGCCGGCGTACGGACGATGCTGCTGCGCAACTACCAGGAGGCGCTGCGGACGTCGGCGTACGGCTGGATCGACGACGCCCTCGCCTTCTGCAGTCCCTGGGGATTCGATCCCGCGGAGATCACCGCGCCCGTGCTGCTGTGGCACGGCGAGAAGGACGTCTTCTCTCCGGTCGGCCACTCGCGGTGGCTCGCGCAGCGCATCCCGGGCGCGACGGCGGTCCTGGAGCCCGCCGCCGCGCACTTCGACGCGCTGCACGCGCTGCCCCGCGTCCTGACCTGGCTCCTCGACCCGTCGCTGGAGGACCCGTCCTAGAGGGCCTGCCATGGAGGACCCGCACCGAGGGCTCTCGTTGAAGTCCCTCGGTGCGGGGGCTCGGTACGGGGGCTCGGGGCGGAGCCCCGCGTCACACCGCCAGCGGCTCCAGGTCCCGGTGGATCCTGCGTTCGTCCCTGGCGATCCGGGTCATCGCATGGTCCTCCCCGAGGAGCCGCCCCAGTTCCTCCACGGTCTCGGCGCGCAGCAGCGCCGCCTCGTCCTTGCGTCCCAGCGCGCCGAGCGTCACCGCCATGTTGGAGGAGACGGCGAGGACCTCGGGGTGGTGGGAGCCCAGGACCTCGCGGAGTTTCATGACGGCCCGCCGCTCGGTGTCCAGCGCGGCTTCCAGCTCGCCGAGGTCCGCGCGGGCGTTGGCGAGGTTGACGGTGCAGAACAGCGTGTGCGGATGGGCGGTGCCGAGGACGTCGGTCATCCTGCGGACGGTGGGCAGCAGCACCTGTTCCGCGGTTTCGGGGTCGCCGCAGCCCCACTGGTAGATGCCGAGGTTGTTGAGCGCGGCGAGGGTGTACGGATGCTTCTCGCCCGGCACCTTCATGTACTGGTCCACGACCTCCTGGGCCAGGTCCCGGGCGGCCACCGGCTCGCCGGCGGCGAACAGGTCGGCCGCCAGGTTCAGATCGCAGGCGAGCGAGTCCGGGTTGGCCGAGGTGTACTTGGCGCGGTAGCGGTTGCGGGTGGCCGTCGTCAGCCGTCGGGCGTCCTCGAGCAGGCCGGCCCGCCGCAGTGAGACGGCGAGGCTCTTGGCCGCGGCCAGGGTGCCGGGGAAGGTCCGGCCGAGGGTCTGCTTGTAGATGTCGTAGGTGCGGCTGAGCAGGCCGACCGAGTCCTCGTAGCGGCCGACCTCCCGCAGGTCGCGGGAGAGCGAGGTGGCCGAGGACAGCGTGTACGGGTGCTCGGGGCCGAGCACTTCGGTACGGCGGTCGAAGACGTCCTGGTCGATCTCGCGGGCGCGTGCGTACTGGCCGACCATGCGCAGGTTGAGCGCGAGGTTGTTGGCGGCGGCCAGGGTGCGCGGGTGGGACTCGTGGAAGATCTGGCTGAATCCCTCGTGGGCCTCGGTGGCCAGCTCCATGGCCTTGCCGTACTGGCCGAGGGTGCCGAGGTCCATGGCGAGACCGCTGGTGGTCATGTACGTGTGCGGATGGGAGGGGCCGAGGACGATGCGCTGGCGTTCCAGGGTGACCTCGTCGAGCTCGCGCGCCTCCACGTAACGGCCCTGGGAGCGGAAGATGTTGGAGAGGTGGAAGCGCAGGTACAGGTACTGCAGATCGTCGTTCCCGAGCATCTCCCGCCAGGATTCGCGCAGTTCGTCGCCGAGCGCCCCGGCCGCCTGCCAGTCGCCGCGCTTCCAGAGGTAGCGCACCCGGTCGATGAGGAGCCGGCGGGTCTCCGGCTCCTTGCAGAAGCGGGCCTCCGAGGGGCCGAGGTGGGGCCAGATGGTGGTGAACCGCGGCCAGGTCTCGGGGTTGTCGATCGGCTCGTCGTCGTCGGGGCGCGCGCCGGCGAGGATGCGGTGGACGGCGTGCCGGGCGTCCTGCTGCTCCTGCTCGCTGAGCTGGGCCCGGATGACGGCCTGCACCAGCCGGTGCACCTGGATGGAGTTGGAGACCTGGTCCACCTTGGCGAGGGCGAACCGGCCGATCTCGCGGATGACCCGGCCGAGTACGAGCTTCTCCTGGAGGGAGGAGTCGTAGGGCTTGAGCGCCTCGATCATCTCCTTGCTGTAGAGCAGGTTCGCGGAGATCGGTTCCGGTGCGAAGAACGCGCACAGCTGGAGCAGCCGTACGGCGGCGGGTGAGCGTTCCTTGAGCCGTTCGATGGAGACGTTCCAGGTCGCGGCGACCGGCTCGGGGTAGCCGGCGGGCTGGTTGAGCGCGAGGACGCTCGGCGCCTGCCTGCCGAGCTGTTCCAGGTAGGCGGCGACGGGTGTGGCGGTCTCGGCGATCCACGCCGCTGCCTGCTCGACGGCGAGCGGCAGGTCACCGACGGCGGCGGCGACCTGGTCGGCGTCCTCCAGGGTGAGTCCGGGCGCCCGGCGCTGGAGGTGCTCGACGGACTCCTCCCGCAGGAAGACGTCGACGGGCAGCGCGTCGCCGTACTGCGACCACGTCTGGTTCCTGGACGTGACGAGGATGTGCCCGCCGGTGGGGAAGAACCGCTTGAGCTGTTCGGGGTCGTCGGCGTTGTCGAAGACCAGCAGCCAGCGCGAGGTCGGTACGCCGCGCCGCAGCAGGTCGACGGCCTCCTGGGAGGCGGCGGCCATGTCCTCGCCGCCCTGGGCGCCGAGGCGGGTGCCGAGTTCGGCCAGTCCGGCGACGACGTCGTCGGACTGCTCGGAGGAGATCCACCACACCAGGTCGTAGTCGGCCATGAAGCGGTGCACGTACTCCAGTGCCACCTGGGTCTTGCCGACGCCGCCGAGCCCGTACAGCGTCTGGGGCTGCGGCAGGACGACGGCCATACCGCCGCCGAGCTGGTCGCGCATCCGCTCCAGGACGACGGAGCGGCCGGTGAAGCCGGGGTTGCGGGCGGGCGCGTTCCAGATCTTGGGGACGGTGCCGGGGAACCGCGGGCCGGGCGCGACCCCGTCGGTGAGCTGGATGGGCCGGTCGAGGGCGCGCAGCAGGGCGCTGGTGGCGTGGACCTCGTCGAGGCGGAAGAGGTCGACGGGGTTGCGGTCGATGTAGGGGGTGGTGAGGCGTACGTCGCCGACGCGCAGCGGCAGCAGCTGGCGCCGTCCGCCGCCGGGGTCCTCGGAGGCGGCCCGTTCCCACACCTCCACGGCGCGGGCGGACTTGAGGTACGCGCTGGAGAGCAGCACGACGGTGCGGGCCGCGGTCTCGGGGACGAGCGTGCCGGAGCCGTCCGGGGAGGGTTCCGCGGAGACGTCGCGCGGGACGACGCGGAAGCCGGCGCGGGTGAGGACGGACTCGATCCAGTCGGCCCACATCCGGTTCTCGGCGACGTAGCTGAGGAAGAGGTCGGCGGGCATGGCGGGGCGGCGGCGGGTGAAGGCGTCCCTGATGCGCAGCCTGGCCTCCTCGCCGACGGCCGGCATGGAGGTGACTTCCTGGTCGGTGACGACGGCGGTGAGCCGTTCGAAGGCGGAGAGCAGGGAGTTGGTGAGTCCCGCCTCGTCGCCGAAGGTGGCCAGGGTCTCCTCGTAGGCGTAGTAGGGGCGGTACGGGATCTCCACCGCGCCCCAGTAGGCGGTGATGTCCTCGCCGGCGAGTCCGGTCGGGAAGCGGTCGAACTTCAGCCGGGCGAGGGCCCGTCCGGCGTCGGCCTTCTCCTTCTCGCCCTCGTCGATGCGCATGGGGACGGGGAGGATGCGGATGCCCCGGCCGCCGTAGCGTTCGTCGATCTGCCGTGCGACGGCCGCGGCGCCGTCGATGGACTGGTCGCTGAGGGTGAAGCAGTCGACGAGGACGTCGGGCAGATGGACGGTACAGATGTCGGCGATGTCGCTGAGGCCGGTGCGGCTGTCGATGAGGACGTAGTCGTAGTTGGCCTTCATGTCGTCGCGCAGGGCGTCGAAGAAGTGCCCGCCGCCGAGGCGGTCGTAGAAGTTGTCCCAGTCGAAGGTGGAGACGGTCGCCGAGTACTCGCGGTTCTGCTTGCCGGCGGAGACGAAGTCGAGGGTGCCGCCCTCGGGGAACTCCCAGCCGAGGCTCTCGGGGGTGAGGGAGACGGCGTGCGGCTGGATCCGGGCGTAGTCCCGGTGCCAGTCGTCGGGGCGCTGCACGGGGCTGGTGGCGGCCCAGGCGTACTCGGTGATCAGGTCGATGACACCGGTGGTGGCGCCGAGGGTGGAGGGGTCGAGGAAGGGATGGAAGAAGCGGTGCAGACCGGGGGCCTCCAGGTCCCAGTCGACGGCGAGGACCCGCTTTCCGTTCGCGGCGAGGATCCAGGCGGTGTTGGCCATGGCCATGGTCCGCCCGGTGCCTCCCTTGTACGAGTAGAACGTGACGATGCGTCCGTCACGACTGGCTGTCATCCGTGTCCTCCGCATCGGGCGCCTGGTCGAGCATGTCGGGGATGAAATGCGTGGTGGCGTACTCGGCCGCCATGGGGCCGCGCAGCCGGGGACGTTCGGTATGGCTGCCGCCGGCGGGCGGATAGACCTGTGCGTGTCTGAGGTACTGCTGGGCGGCCGCCTCCACCACCTGGGGGAGGATCTGGCCGAAGGCCTCCATGCTCGGGACGCCGCGGGCCGCGGCGCGGCAGGCGGCACGGCCCTGGCTGAGTTTGGTCGGCAGGGTCTGTTCGAGTGTGGCGCTCAGTTCGCTCTCGGCGGCGCGGCTCTGGTGGTCGTCGCGGTTCCAGGGGACGACGACGCTCACCCAGGGGCGGTTCTCGGCGTCGAAGGCGGCGAGCCGTTCGCGTCTTTCCTCGTCCTCCAGTGCCCAGCGGTCGATGATGAGCAACTCCGGTCTGGTCGGGGGCTGTTTGCTGTCCAGCGGGGAAGTGTCGTGGTCGAAGGAGCCGACCGTGGCCTGGTAGTTGAGGGCGCGGACCAGATCGCGTGCGACGTAGGCGAGCGGCCGGTGGGCGTCCGGGTAGTACGGGTTCCAGTCCTGGGGCATGTCGCCGTAGTACTCGGCGTCGCGTCCCGGTGGCAGGTCGTGTCGGGTGGGGGCGGCGACGGTGACCTGGATGGGGCGGGGGCCGCTGCTGCGCACCGCGCCCGGGGCCGGGGCGCCGGCCGGGTCCTGGGTGCCGAAGGCACTGGGGGCCTGCCGGTAGTCGAGCGGTCTGCTGGGGCCCATCGCGGCGGTGTCGGCGACACTGACGATGCGTTTGGCCAGCTCGTAGACGGCGCGCTCGTACTCCTCGGCGAATATGCGGAGTTTGATGAGTCCGTAGAGCCCGTCGGTGACGTAGCGGTCGCCGAAGGCCCGGTGGTTGAACTGCAACCGCTCGGCGGGGCCCGGGAGTTGCTCGGGTGGCACCGGTACCCACAGGGCGGGCACTATGGCTTCGGCGGGCCGGTTGCTCTTGGCCTGGTGGTAGATCTCGCGCTGGGCGAACGCGTACCACTCCTTGCCGCACATCTCGCTGGCGAAGTAGCGCGGTGAGAAGAGCGGTACGAAGACCCGGCAGGTGGCGAGCACTTCCGCCAGGCGCTCCGACCAGCCTTCGCCGGAACGTATCTCACGGTCCATGAAACCGGCCGGTGCACCGGCCGGCAGATCGGTCAGGGCCATCACATGACCACACAGATCGCGGAACAGCCGCTCGACCCACATATCGGGGTCGGGGCCTCCGGCTCCGTACCTCGGCGTGTGCGCGTAGCTCAAGAAGAAATACGGCCGCTGGTCCGCCGCTCGCTGCTGCGATGACGCGTGCACACGACCCCCGTCCTGTATGAACACTCGCACTCACAGCTGATGAGGTGCGAGCAAAACAATCATTCCGGAGCCGACCTCACTCCATCCCCTCGACGTTCAGTCAATCAACACCGCTTTTCGGACATCCATCTCACCGCATGGTCCACCGCGTCCCTGATCGAGAACAAGGTTGCGACCGTTCCTCCCAGTTGTCCCTTCTGCTCCAGATTCCAGCCGAAGGCGGCGCCGATCGCCTCGAAATCACTGTCGTCCAGAGTGACGTCCAGGTATTCCGTCCATTCCGGCCCGTGCGCCCCACGCACCACACAGGCATACCGTCGCAGGGGCGCTCCCGTGCGGTACTCCGCGAGATGAAAGGCGGTGCAGACGGAGAAACCCACATTGATCATCAATACCCGCGCCCCGGCGCGGTAGAGCGCCCCGAGCGGGGATTCCTCGCCGAGGTGGGAGGAAAGGGGATGCGCCGAGAGCAGTTCCCCCGCCCGCCGGCCCAGCGCGGCGAACGACGTCTGCGGGTGGGCGCTGCGCACCGCGCCTCCGGCGGTCCGTACGGACTCGGCCAACCGGCCCATAGCGGTGCACGGCGTCGTGGCGGGATCGAAGGCGGGCATCGTGGCCCGGAAGGCCGCCGCCTGAGTGGGTGTCATCCCGGCGACCAGCCGCAGATGGGCGGTGGACGTGTCCGAGTTCTCCGTGGTGAAGGCGGGCACCACGAGCGTGCCGTCCGCGCCGAGCGCCGTCAGCAGGGCGTCGCGCAGCGTCGGGGCGTCCAGACCGGTGCCGCCGAGTCCGGCGTGGACGAGGACCGTCTCCCCTTCCCGTAACCCGAGTTCCGCCAGCTGTCCTACGAGCCCGTCCCGCTCATCGGCCGTGTCGGTCACGGTCCGCCTCTTCCCACAGTTGCGCCAGCAGCCGCTTCCCGCCGACGGTGAGTTCCGCGGCGCGGTCCAGGGTGTCCAGCGCCCGCCTCGCCGCTTCCGCGCTGTCCGGTTCGAAGGCCCGCAGGCCGGTCCTCTCGTACGCCCCCGCCAGCAGCTCGGACACCGGAACGGGCGCTTCCTGCCAGGGGGCCGGGTGGCTCCACCAGCCGTCGTCGGCATAGAGGTCGGTGACCTCCAGCAGGGCCTGGAAGCGCGCCCGGCGCCAGCCGCGCAGCAGCAGGGGCGCCAACTCCCCCGCACCCCCGTGCAGCGGGATGCCGAGGGCGCCGAGGCCGTGGCGTCCCAAGGCGGGCCCGGGGTCGGCGACCGGGGTCAGGGTGGTCAGCGATCCGGCGGCGGCCGCGGCCTGTTCCGGTGCGCGCCCGCGCAGCACGCCCCAGGCGCGGGCCAGCCGCCCGGTCCAGTCGGCGGCCTCGGCGAGGCCGAGCCGGGGCAGCGCCGGGACGCCGAAGCAGTCCCGGTAGGGGTCGAGGTCGTCGATCGCGAGATCGGGTGCCCCGTCGCGGCCGAGTCTGCGGACGGGCCGCCAGCCGGTGCCCGGTTCGTCGAGCCGGGCGACCCGCCGCTCTCCTCCGGCGGTCCGTACGAGGAAGCCCTTCTCGACCGGCTGCACCTCCGCGGTGCCCCGCGGTCCGGCCCCGGTCAGCCGTAGTTCGCCGAGGGTCGGCAGCAGCAGGACGCCGCCCTCGTACGTGACACGCACCGGCAGGTCGAGGCCGCCGCGTACGACGGCGGCGGCGACCGACGACGCCAGCCGGCGGGCGGGCGCGAGCGCGGCGCCCGGCAGGTCCTCGTGCAGCGCGTCCAGGGCGCCGAGCAGCCAGCCCCGGGTGTACGGGTGGGTCAGCACGTCGTCGAGGCCGCCCGGCCGGCGGTCGACGGCGCCGGCCAGCTCCCAGGCGCGGGCCCACTCCTCGCCGCCGCGCCCGTCCAGCTCCCGGTTGAGGTCGGCGAGGAGCAGCCGGGTCAGCTCGTGCTGTTCGGTGCGCAGGTCGCCGTCGTCGGTGACGGCGGCCGGTACGGAGCCGGCGGCGGTGCGGTGCTCGATGCCGCGGACGAGGGCCTCGAGGTCCGTGCAGTAGACGGAGGTGTTGTCGAAGTCCGTACCGGAGCGGTAGCGGTGGGTGTAGAGGCCGCCGCCGCAGGAGCGGACGACGGGGCACTGCCGGCAGGTCTCACCGACTCCGGCGAGGCCGAGCTGGCGGGCCCGGACGCCCGGGTGCGAGGCGACCTCGTCGAAGGAGTGGTCGAAGACGTTGAACCCGGTGGCCGCGGCGCCCTCGTAGGCGGTCTTGAGCGAGTCGACCTGCTCCAGGGCGCCGTCGGTCTCCACGACGACGAGGTCGGTGGGGGTGAGGCCGAGCGACTCGGTGAGGCCGGGACCGCCGGAGAGGGTGGACAGGACCGAGGCGAAGAGCCGTACCGGCACGCGGCGGCCGTGGCGCTCCCAGCGGTCGAAGACCGTGAGGAGCCAGTCCGCGTAGGCGGTCGGGGAGCCGTCGGGCCGGGGCGGCGGTTCGTCCCAGGTGGCGTGCGGCAGCAGGAAGTCGATGCGCGGGGGGTCGAGCTCCATCAGAGCGTCATGGACGGCGACCGGGTCGTTGGCGACGTCGACGGTGCACAGGAGGCCGAGGTTGAGATGGCGGTAGCGGTCCTGGCCGAGCAGTTCGACGGCCTTCAGGACGAGGGGGTGGCTGCTGCGGCCGTCCGCGAAGCGGCGGTGGCGGTCGTTGGCGGCCTTGTCACCGTCGAGGGAGATGCCGACCTTGACCCCGAACTCGTCGAAGAGGTCGAGATAGCGGGGGCTGAGCTGAAGACCGTTGGTGTGGATCCGCAGATCGAGTGCGGCGACGCCGTCGAGGGCCGCGATGAGCTCCTCGCAGATCCGGCGTAACCGGGAGGGGCCGGCGAGCAGAGGCTCCCCTCCGTGCAGGATCACTGACACGGAGGGCAGGGCATGTTTCTTCGCATGCTCGGCCAGTCGCAGAGCTGTCCAGAAAATCGCCTCGTCAGAGATTGCTTTCGGGCGGGTACGCCAGCTCTGATCAGCGTGTTCGTAGATGTAGCAGTGGTCGCAAGCAAGATCACATCTGCTGTGGACCTTCAGTACGATCTCGCGGAATGGGACCACGGGTCCGGTCATTCCGCCAGTCTAGGGCAGTCCGGGTCGCTACCGGACGGCCTGAAACCGGACTAGAGCGCGGAGTTGAAGGTGGACATCCGTGCGGAACGGTCGCCGTCGGCGGGGCGCACACGACCCAGCTTCTTGGCGGCGTCGGCGTCACGTACATCGATCTCGGTGAGAGGCACCCGATCCTTCTTCACAGAAGCAAAGGTGACTGAAGTCTGGAAGGTCACGACGGCCGTCCTAGGTCATGTTGTGCTAACGGGGAGCACCGGGCACCGTTGCAGTGTCGGCGGCACGACTTTACTCTCATGGCCACCCGCAGCAACTCGGCACGTAGAGCTGAGACAAAAGCGTTGCGCGAGTATGCCCCGCTCCGAACGGAACAAGCCATTCCATCGAACGAGTGAAGCCAAATCCGCAGAGGGGGGTGCGCATGGCCGCTATTCCGGGCCATCTGCAAAGCATGGTCTTTCGAAACGCTGATCTGCCGGTTCTCTTCCACCGCACGGACGAGACGGCCATCTCACGCCAGCGGCAGGCGATCAACGGCACCCGGCTGCAGCTGCTCCTCCTGGTCCTGGGCTCCGCGCTGGCAGCGCTGCCGTGGCGGGGCAGGATCGGCGACTCCTTCCAACTCGTCGGCCTCCTGGGCGCGTTGGCGTACGCCGGGGTACTCGTCGTCAGCTTCCGCGGATCTCGCAACCGAGCAAAGTCGCACTGGCAACTCAACCGCTCCGCAGCCGAGTTCATCCGCTCGATGTGCTGGCGCTACGCCGTGCACGGCGCCCCGTTCGACTCCAACTCCCCCGATGCGGACCGGCTGTTCGTCGAGCGACTGGAAGAGGGACTGCAGGAGTTACGGAAGGTCGGCTGGGTGGACCCGCGGGAGAACGGTGAGAGCGCGGCCTCCGCCGAGCTCATCACCACGCCGATGCGGCTGCTGCGGGAGAAGGCCTTCAGCGTACGCAAGGAGACGTACGTACGGGACCGGCTCATCGAGCAGCGCAACTGGTACCACAGGCGGGCCGAGATCTCCCGGCGGGCCACCGCGCTGTGGACGGTCACGATCGGACTGCTCACCGTGCTCGCCCTGCTGTTCGGGACGCTGCGCACGTTCTCGGTCACCGATTCGGCCGAGCCGGCCGGGCTGCTGTCCGCCGCCGCGGCGGCCTGTCTGGCCTGGAGCGAGATCCGCCGCCATCAGCCGCTGATCGCGGCCCACTCGCTGGTGGAGGAGGATCTGGCGGCGATCCACATCGCGATGGAGACCTCCGTGACGGAACAGCAGTGGCCGTCCGCGGTGTACGAGACCGAGCGGATCGTCTCGCCGCAGCACACGGACTGGCTGGTCCAGCACCGGAGTTGACCCGGGCTGCCGCTGCCGGGTGTCAGGCCCGCTCGACCCCGTCGCGCCAGATCACCGTCACCGGCTTGCCGCGCTCGCGCGCGTACCGGACGATGTCGCCGGTACCGCCGAGCCCCCGGGCCGGACGGCCGTCCCAGACCGCCAGCAGCCGGTCGCAGTTGTCGGCGATATAGGTACCCGCGGCGTAGTAGGCCTCGTCCGTGGAGTGCGGGAAGGCCATCCGGACCTCCTGGCTGGCCCGGTCCTTGAGCCGCAGATAGCAGGCCAGCGCCTCGGGATCGTCGAAGCCCTCCTCGTAGTCCCCGCTGGGGATGACCACGGTCAGCTCGGCGCCGCAGTCCAGGGCGATGTCGGCGAAGAGCTGGTCGGCTCCCTCGGCGAGGCTGGAGAGCGCCTCCAGCGACCCTTCCTGGCGGCACAGCAGCGCCTTCATGGCGGCCAGCACATGAGGCAGGGCTTCGGGCGGGATACTTCTGTGGCCGGTCACTCCGATGCGCTTCATCCGCCCCCCGATCCGTTGTGGCCGACCGCCCTGCCATCCTCTCAAAAGTGTGCAATACGTCGAGCCCCCGCCCGAGGTGCGGGCGGGGGCTCTTGTTGACCGGAGGTCAGTAGACGCTGACGCCGTAGGCGTTCAGGGCCTCGACGACCGGCTGGAAGAACGTCGTGCCGCCGGAGGAGCAGTTGCCGCTTCCGCCGGAGGTCAGGCCGATGGCCCGGCTGCCGGAGTAGAGCGGACCGCCGCTGTCGCCCGGCTCCGCGCACACGTTCGTGCGGATCATGCCGTAGACGATGTCTCCGCCGCCGTAGTTGACCGTGGCGTTGAGACCGGTGACCGATCCGCTGTGGATGCCGGTGGTGGAGCCGCGACGGGTCACGGACATGCCGACGGTGGCGTTGGCCGCGCTGGTGATGTCGACACTGCCGACGGTGCCCGGCTTGGCGACCGAGGTGTTGGTGTAGCGGACGATGCCGTAGTCGTTCGTCGGGAAACTGGAGCCCGACGTGGTGCCGAGGACCGTGGTGCGACCGGAGTTGGACCACCAGGTGCCCGCGCCGTCGGTGCAGTGGCCGGCCGTGAGGAAGTACTGCGTACCGGCGCTGTTGCGGACGTTGAAGCCGAGGGAGCAGCGCCAGCTGCTCGCGTAGATGGCGTCGCCGCCGGAGATCAGCTTGGAGAACTTGCCGGGAGTGCGTTCGACCCGGATCGCGCCTGCGTTGGCGCCTGCCTCCCGCTTGATCTGGGCGATCTCGCTCTGGGAGACGGTGGAGTCGGCGGTGACGACCAGGGTGTTGGTCGCCTTGTCGATGTGCCAGGCGGTACCGGCCACATCGGCGTCGAGCACGGCGTCGCTCGCGGCGGAGAGCTGCGTCGCGCTGAAGGTGGCGGGAGCCTCGTCGGCGCTGGCGGCGGGGACGGCCAGCGCGGCGGCTGCGACAAGGCCGGTGGTCATGGCGAGCAGACGGGTACGTCTCGCGACGCCATGGGTGGGGTTGGTGCGCTTGATCCTCACTTCTCGTTCCTCCCGAGGGGAATCGGGGACCCGCTGTGGGGTGACGGGCCCGTGAGGCGCAGTCAGAAGGCCGGCAGAGCGTTCGGTTTCGGTCACGCCGTGCCCCTGACAAGCGCTGTTCGGGAGTATTCGGCGCGTCAACCGGCCGCGCAAGGGCGCCTTTCGGCCGTGCGGCGCGTGCGTATGCCGAACGGCCCCGGGGGCTCGGTGGCCGCCGGGGCTGGAGTGTCCGTCGTGGGTAGGACGGGTCAGCGGGTGAGGAGGTTCCGCTCGCCGGCCGCGATCTCGGTCGTCAGGGTGTTGCCGGGAGGCGGGAAGGGGCAGATGAAGTGATCCGCGAAGGCGCACGGGGGCAGCAGCGCCCGGTTGAGGTCGACCAGCACGGAGCCGTCCGCGGCCGGCGCGGCGGGCCGCAGGAAGCGGAAGCGGTAACTGCTCTTCCCGCTGGTCGCGTCGGCGAGGACGGCCCACAGCGAACCGTCCGCCTCGACCGCCGCCTGAAGGCGGTGCTCCGTGCCGTCGAGCTCGAAGAGGATCTCGCCGGACAGCCCCAGACCCCGCTCCCGGCCGTCGGCGTTGCGGACGCGGACACTGCGGTGCTCGTACGGAACGAACCGTCCCGGCACCGCCCAGCGCGGCTCGTACGGTGTGGCGTCGATGCCGAGGAAAGCCTGCCGTGCGGGCGCCGCGGGGTCGAAGTCCCGTACCGCCCAGAGCCCTTCGCGGCGCAGGACGACGAGCCGCCGCTGCCCGTGCGAGACCCGTGACTCCCCCACCGGCGCGTTGTCCGCGGTGAGCCGGACGTCGCCGGTCAGCGGCTTGCCGTCGACGACGAGGCCGTCCTCGGCGGCCGCGGTCAGCACCACCTCGTCACCGTCCTCGCGCCAGCGGCCCGGGATGACCGGAAGTCGCCCTTCCGGGTGGTCGGAGAGCCAATGGGTGCCGCTGAGGGACAGCGGTCCGTACGGCGCCGAGACCGAGGCGACACGGCGCTCGTGCCAGTTCTGCCAGTCCTGCCGCGGATCGCTCTGCGCGTCGCTCTGCGGGTCGCTGCTCATGGATCAACCTTTCCGGATCGCCCGACGGGTTCGGGGAGGCCCAGGTGCGACCGCAGGGTCGCACCGGCGTATTCGGTACGGAAGGCGCCGCGCTCCTGGAGGAGCGGCACGACCTGGTCGACGAAGTCGTCGAGGCCGCCCGGGTCCGGATGCGGTACGAGGACGAAGCCGTCGGCGGCGTCCGTCTGCACCCACACGTCGAGGGCGGCGGCGATGCCGGACGGGGTGCCGACCAAGGTCTGCCGGCCGGTGGTCTCGATCACCGTCTCCCGGATGGACAGCCCCTTGGCCTCCGACAGCGCCCGCCACTCGGCGGCGACGGCGAGCGGGTCGCGGACACGGCCCCGGCCGCGGCCCTGGCCCTGGCCCTGGCCCTGGACGAGCACGCGCTCCGGGGCGGGATCGATTCCGGGAAGTGGCCCGTCGGGATCGTAGGCGGACAGGTCCCGTCCCCAGACCCGCTCCAGCGCGAGGATCGCGGTCCGCGGGGAGATCTGCTGTCCGCGGAGTGCGGCGGCCCGCTCCTGC
The DNA here is from genome assembly GCF_036181745.1 of Streptomyces sp. NBC_00259. Taxonomy (NCBI): domain Bacteria; kingdom Bacillati; phylum Actinomycetota; class Actinomycetes; order Kitasatosporales; family Streptomycetaceae; genus Streptomyces; species Streptomyces sp. NBC_00259. The sequence goes on from NZ_CP108080.1 coordinate 1,585,487, forward strand.
GCCTCGGCGTCGGTGTCGCCGAGGACGACGGTGATCCCCGGCATGATCGTGAGTTCGTCAGGTGCGCGCCCGTGTGCCGCGAGCCGCGCCTTGACGTCGGCGTAGAGGAGGCTGCTCGCTTCCGGCGTCCCGTGCCAGGTGAAGACCACGTCCGCCACGGCGGCCGCGAACTCCCGGCCCTCGTCGGAGTCTCCGGCCTGGATGACGACGGGACGGCCCTGCGGGCACCGGGGGACCGTGAACTCGCCCTCGATGGTGAAGTGCCGCCCCCGGTGCTCGAATCGGCGCGGTGTGGCGTCCGGGGCCCAGGAGTCCCACAGCGCACGGGCGGTCCGTACGAACTCGGCGGCGCGCGAGTACCGGTCGGCGTGGTCGGGGAAGCCGCCACGGCGGACGTTCTCCGCGCCGGGCGCATCGAAGGTGTCGGAAGGGCCGGAGGTGTCAGATGTATCGGAGGTGGTGACGACGTGCCACGCGGCCCGGCCCGCGCTGAGATGGTCGAGCGAGGCAAGCCGGCGCGCCAGTTCGTAGGGCTCGTTGAAGGTCGCGTCGACCGCGGCCGCGAGGCCGAGGCGGTCGGTGACAGCGGCGAGGGCGTTCAGCACGGTGATCGGCTCGGGGCGGCCGACGGCGTCCAGGTCGTCCGTCCGGCCCCGGTGCTCGCCCGGCCCCTCCGGCCCCTCGGCGAGGAGGAGGAAGTCGAACAGCCCGCGTTCGGCGGTGCGGGCGAACTGCTCGAAGGAGCGGAAGTCGATCGGGCCCCGGGAACGGGGACCGGACCGCAGGGTGGTGCCGTCGACGCCCGGGAGGCGGGCGGCGAGCCGGACCTGCTTCCTGGGCGGCCTCCCGCCGCCGGACTGCCGCGTGGTCATGCCGCTCCCCCGGCGTGTGCGTAGCGGCCCGCGGGACGGGCGAGGCCGAGGTGCTCGCGGAGCGTGCCGCCGGGATAGAAGGTGCGGAAGCAACTGCGGTGCTGCAGCAGCGCGACGGTGCCGTTGACGATCCGCTCCAGATCGCGGTGGGGCGCGATCGGTGCGAGATGGAAACCGTCCGCCGCTCCTTCGCCGTGCCACCGGGTGATCAGCCCGGCGAGGTCGACGGGACCCCCGCTGAAGTGAGGGCCGCCGCCCGCGAGGGGCGGTCCCGCGGCCAGGCCGGGTTCCGGAGCCGACTCCCCCGCGCCGAGGTCGACGACGAGGGAGACCAGGACCCGCAGCGTGTCCGGGTCGCGGCCGTGGGCGGCGGCCCTGCGGCGGATGTCCGCGCGGTGCCCCGCCGCCTGCTCGGGTGTCTGCGCCCGCAGCAGGACGACGTCGGCGTACCGGGCCGCGGTCTCCCTGCCCGGCCCGGCGGAGCCGTCGACGACGGTCACGGGCCGGCCCTGCGGCGGCCTCGGGACGAACGACGGGCCGCGCACGCTGAACGTGCTGCCCCGGAAGTCGACATGGTGCGGCTCGCCACGGTCGACGAAGCGATCTGTCGATGTGTCGTGGACCTCGGCGTCGTCCTCCCGGCCGTCCCACAGCCGGGCGACGACGTCGGCGACCTCACCCGCCTCCCGCCACAGGTCTCCGGGCGGCGCGGCCGGCCGCCGGCCGAAGAGCCGGGCCTCAGCGGCGGTGGCCGAGACGCCGACCATCCAGCCGGCCCGGCCTCGGCTCACCCAGTCGAGGGTGGCCACGGACGCGGACACATGGAGCGGCTCGGTGTGTGTGGTGGTGACGGTGGGCACCAGCCCGATCCGTTCGGTTCCGGGCGCGACTCTCGACAGCACGGCGAGCGCGTCGAGTCCGGGCCTGGCGAAGGAGTCGCCGAGGGTGACGAAGTCGAGCGTGCCCCGCTCGGCGATCCGGGCGAGGTCGACGTAGTACGTCGCGTCGTACTGCGCCGGGCCGTCGAGGGCGACGGCGAGGTGCAGCGGACGGGTGGCAGACATGGGGGGCCTCTCCGAGTGGTCAGTTCTGAGGGGGCGGCCTGTGCGGCGGCCTGGTCAGGGGGCCGGGTCCGGCACCTGCGGAGGTACCGCGGCGAGGGGCGGCGGGGGATCGCTCGTGAGCGGCATACGGAGTCCTTGGTCGTCGTACGTACGGGAGGTCACGCGCCGCTCCTGCCGCGGAGCGGGGAGGTCCTCGAGGAAGCCGAGTACGGCGCGGGCCGTGGCGTCGTTCTGGCTGAACGCCGGGCCACCGGTGCGCGGCCGGGTGAAGGCGCCGCCGGCCCGGGCCGAGGTGTGCGGTCCGAGTGCGAAGCGGCGCGGATGCGGGCGCTCGCCGCGCTCCAGGATCCGCCCGTCCTCGGGGTCCACCCGGAGCAGCCCCGACGGTGTCGCCAGGGCGCCGTCCGCGTAGAGCCCCTTCAGCAGCGGGCTGCGGGTGCGCTCCACGGTGGGGTCGGGCAGCCGGGCCTCGATCAGGACCCGTGCCTCGGTCCGCTCCTGCGGTACGGCGCTGCCGCCGGCCCGGAAGACCCCTTGCCGCTCATCGGTCTCCACGGTGATGCCGGGGCCGAGGAAGCGCACGATTCCGGCCCGCGAGAGCGCGAGCAGCCGGCGCAGCCGTGGTCCTGGCGGTCCGGAGGCGAGATGGGAGAAGAAGCCGTGCCAGCGGCCGCCGTCGCCGAGGTCCCCGAGCCGGATGAGCTGACCGTAGACGGACAGCAGTCCGAGGAAGACGGCCAGATCCGGGCTGTGGGCCGGATCGTGACGCCGCGCCAGGCCGGCGGTGATGTGATCGCTCAGCCGCTCCTGGAGGGCCTCCGCCGAGGGGAGGCTCACTTGGTCCAGGGGGTTGTCGAGGGCGTCCAGGTCGAGCCGGTCGGCGGGGTCGGGGACGGCGGATGCCACGACGGCGGCCAGTTCCGCGCTGCCGGGCGCGGCGGCGGCGTACGCCTCCTCGAAGGCGGGCCAGTCGGTGGCCGTCCGTCGGGGGTGGGCGCTGAAGAGGCGGTGGTAGTGGGCGTACCCGAGCTCTTTGTCGATGAGTGGCCAAATGTCCCTGCGGAAGTCGACCGGGCCGCTTCGGCGCAGGAGTTCACGGGTCTGCTCGGGTCCGAGGAAGCGCGGCAGCGGTGGCCGTTCGCCCTCCCAGGGGTAGCCGATCTTGGAGTGGTACGGGACGCCGCGGCGGGAGCCGACGTACAGGACCGGTTCCCGCCCGGAGGGGAGGTACGTGTCCCCCTCGTGGCGTCCGCCACGGCCCTCGGTCAGCAGCACCATCAGGTCGATGAAGGCGAGCCCGAAGCCCCGGACGATGACGGGTTCCGCGGCGGGGACGACGGACAGATCGCTGTCGGCGGTGAAGTCGGGCGGCAGGTGCAGGAGTCCGTGGCGGGCCGCGAAGGCGCTCAACCGCCGCTGTTCGTCGTCCGGTTCGGCGTCCAGATGGCCGATGGTGAGGACGACCAGATCGGCGAGGAGGTGCTTCCCGCGTCCTTCGAGCACGACCTGCTGGCGGCCCTCGCGGGGGCCACCGACCCGCAGGGCCCGCGTCCGGTGCTCATGGACTCTGACGCCCGCGGGCAGCGCGGTGACGGCCCGCTCGTACACCCAGCGCAGATAGGCACCCTGCTGCGGCCGGCTCGGGAAGGTCTGTCCGTCCAGTCCCGCCCACTCGGCGAGGGTGGGCCCCGGGCGCACGGGACCCGACAGCATCACCGTGTCGTCGGTGAACATGGTGACGTCCTCGGCCATGGAGTTCATCCACAGCAGCGGGGACTGCTCCTCGCGCCATATCCGCCCGCCGCCCGGCGGGTAGGGGTCCACGAGATGGATGTCCAGTTCCAGGTCGGCGGGTGCGTTGGCGGCCAGCCGCTCCAGGACGCCGGTGCCGCGAGGACCGGCTCCGACGACGACGACCGCGGGCCTCATCGGGCACCGGCCGTGCCAGGTATGTGCATGCGAAGGCTCCGTGGATCCAGAGATCGAACACAGGACGTGCCTTCACATGGACCGAGCCCCTCAGCACGATCCGAGACCTGAGGCTATGCGGCGGGCACGGCCCGCTGTCAAGCCTGTCCACACTGTGAGCCGTGCGTCTCAGGTCAGTTGACGCGGAATCGGATGCCTGCTCCACTTGTGCCATGCATCCACAGCAGTGGCTGGTCACGCGCTCCCACATCGACTTCGGTCGCGTGTGGTCGTCGTCCTGTTGAGCCGACCCCCTGCCTTTCCCCGCGCTCTTCCCTCTGCGCATCCCTCGCTTCTCGCACGGCCGTACGCGCCGTGCCCAGCGCCTTCACATCTGCAGCTCCGCGGTACCCCCTCCCCTCACGCCACCTTCTCGTCCGCCGACCCATCGACCCGCCGAAGGGCACGCATGACCAACCTCTAGCAGCCGTCACAGGGGCAGCAGCAGTCACAGCCGCTGGGCGTGCAGTCGCAGTCGCACTTGTGGCAGCAGCCCTCGCGCTTTTTCCGGGACCAGGGGCCCTCGTACTCCTTGGCGCAGCAGATCTGGCAGGTGCAGCACAGGCCGACGAAGGCCGCGCAGCCCGCCCAGAAGCCGCGGGGCTTCGGCTTCGGGGGCTCACCGCCGAAGCCGAACTGCGGCGGGACGCCGCCGTTCCCGCCCGCGCCGCCGCCGTAGGGGTTTCCGCCGCCGTAGGGATTGTCCGACCCGTACGGTCCCGCGGCTCCGCCCCCGGCCGCACTCCCGTACGCACCCCCGTACGGGCCGCCGCCCTGCGCCGGCGGCTGCTGGCCGTACCCCTGGTGCGAGCAGGCCGCCGTGCCGAACGCCCGGTCCACCGACCGCCTCAGCTCGTGCACGAGCAGTACGTGCAGCAGCCGGTCGTCGACGAACTCGGCGTCGTGCAGCGCGAGCCTGATGCCGTGCAGGGCGTCGTCCGCGAGCCGGCGCGCCTCGGCGGGCGTCGTGCCGGTCGCCGTGAGCGGGTTCCATGCTCCTGACGCCGCGTCGGCCTGCCGGTCCTCCACCGCGTCCAGCAGGTGCGCCAGCCGTCCGAAGAGCCGGCCGGCCTCGGCGAGCGGGGCGACGTTCTGTGGCCGTCCGGCCAGAACCGCGGTATGGGCGAAGGCGGCCGCGGTCGCCGTTTCCGTCGGCTCGGTCACGAGCAGCAGCGACGTGCCGGCGCCGGCGAGCGCCTCGATCCCGGTCTGCCGGTCCACGGCGTCGACGAGCACCGCCGTGTCGAAGCCCAGCGCGGCGCCGGTGCGTGCCCCTGCGCGGTCCCAGCCCGCCGCGACCCGGCGCGCGGCCACGGCCACCGGCCTGCGCGCCAACACCCCGTCACGGTCGGCCACGTGGTCCCGTACCTTCGCCGACGCCAGCACGAGCGAGACGGCCGCGGCCAGCCTGGCTCCCTCGCCCCTCGCGACGGGAGCGGTGCGCATGGCGCGCAGCGGACAGGGGCCGGCGGTGCGGCGCTGCTGGGGAGTGCGTTCGGCCTGAGCCTCCGTCAGAACCGAGACGATCAGCCCGTCGTAGTTGGTGACGACCCTGGCGAACTGGCCGTGGTCCGATCGAAGTGCCAGGCAGAGCCCGCAGAGATGGGCCGTCCACTCGGTCTTGAGGCCGTCCGTGAGCCGGTGTGTGCAGGGCCTGACGATTCCGAACACGACGTCCCCCCGTGAGTCGTTCGAGTGCGCGGCCCGCATCGTATCCGGCCGGTCCGTTCACCCGTACGCTCCGAGCCTCACCCATCTGGCCCGACATTCATATTTTGCTTCGATATGAGCCCCCTCAGGGCCCCTACGCTGGAAGAACCTTGACGAATCGCCACATCTTTTGCACCAGTACCGTCACGAATCCCCTGCGCGGCGACTATCCACTTGGCGCGCGATCCGCATTATGGACGACCATAGGGATGCGGAACCACAAGTGACCGCGGTTGAAAGGAGGCGTCCATGGGATCGGTGCGCAAGGCGAGTGCATGGCTGGGTCTCGTCGAGGACAACGACGAGCGTTACTACGACGACGAGTACGCCGAGGGTTCGGGATCCGGCGACCAGTGGGTGACCGACCCGCGGGTGCGGGTGGCCTCCGAGTCGGCCGAGGAGCAGGGTCGCCGGATCGCCACCATCGCCCCGGACAGCTTCCGTGACGCGCGCGGCATCGGGGAGCACTTCCGGGACGGCGTCCCGGTCATCGTCAACCTGACGGCCATGGAGCCCGCCGACGCCAAGCGCGTGGTCGATTTCGCGGCCGGGCTGACCTTCGGTCTGCGCGGCTCGATCGAGCGGGTGGCGACGCGGGTCTTCCTGCTGACCCCCGCCGACACCGAGATCGTCACCGGCGAGTCCGCCGGCCGCGCCACCGACGGCTTCTTCAACCAGAGCTGAGCAGGGCGCTCGCCGGCCCACCGGAACGCGCCGGTCGGTCTACCGGAACGCATCCAGGCCGGTGAGCGCCTTGCCCAGCACGAGCTGGTGCATCTCGACGGTGCCCTCGTAGGTGAGCACCGACTCGAGGTTGGTCGCATGCCGCATCACGGGGTACTCGAGCGAGATCCCGTTGGCGCCGAGGATCGTCCGCGCGGTGCGGCAGATCTCGATCGCCTCCCGTACGTTGTTGAGCTTTCCGAAACTGACCTGCTCCGGGCGCAGTGCCCCCGCGTCCATGCGCCGCCCGAGGTGATGGGCGAGCAGGATCCCCTTGTGCAGTTCGAGCGCCATGTCGGCGAGCTTGGCCTGGGTGAGCTGGAAGCCTCCGATGGGCTTCCCGAACTGCTCCCGTGTCCGCGCGTAGTCGAGCGCCGACTCGAAGCTGGAGCGGGCCGCGCCCATCGCGCCCCAGACGATGCCGTAGCGCGCGTGCGACAGACAGCTGAGCGGCCCCTTCAGTCCGGTGACCGCCGGGAGTACGGCATCCGCGGGCAGCCGGACCTCGTCGAGGACGAGTTCGCTCGTGACGGAGGCGCGCAGCGACCACTTGTGCCTGATCTCGGGGGCCGAGAAGCCGGGTGCGTCGGTGGGGACGGCGAAGCCGCGGATGCCCTCGTCGGTCTGGGCCCAGACGACGGCGACCCCGGCGACCGAGCCGTTGGTGATCCACATCTTGCGGCCCGTCAGTACCCAGTCGGAGCCGTCGCGCTTGGCGTACGTACGCATTCCGGCCGGGTCGGAGCCGTGGTCGGGCTCGGTCAGTCCGAAGCAGCCGATGGTGGAGCCTTCCGCCATGGACGGCAGCCACTGCTGCTTCTGCTCCTCGGAGCCGTACTTCCAGATCGCGTACATGGCGAGCGAGCCCTGGACGGAGACGAGGGAGCGGATGCCCGAGTCGGCGGCCTCCAGCTCCAGGCAGGCGAGTCCGTACTGGACGGCGGTGGCGCCCGCGCAGCCGTAGCCGGTCAGGGACATGCCGAGTGCGCCGATCGAGCCGAGCTCACGGGCGAGTTCGCGGATGCCGGGGAGTTCGCCGCGCTCGTACCAGTCGGCGATGTGCGGCAGGACCCGGTCGGCGGCCCAGGAGCGGACGGTGTCGCGGACCGCGAGGTCCTCCGGGTCCAGGAGGTCGTCGATGCCGAGAGGGTCGGCGGGGTCGAAGGGCGGCAGCTTCGAGGGTGCGGACATGGGGGTGTGCCTCCGGCGGCTCGCACGGCGCTGTGTCACAACCTAGCGGCGTTAGTCAATGCTCGGCGCCGACGTTACGGCTCAGTGTGCCGTGCGTCCAGATCGGACCGGTCCCGCGGCCTCGGCGGGCCTGCGGCATGCCGGGACCGGCGCCTCCGCCGGCATCTTGGCCGGTGTGCCGGCCGGTGCGTCCGCCGACATCTGCGCCGGTGCGTCCGCCGACGTGTCCGCCGTCCTCGGGGGTTCCTGCGGCGCGGCGCACTCCATCACCTTCGGCAGCCGGAGCGCGGCCAGCGCTCCGAGCAGCAGCAGTCCCGCGCTGACGACGAGCGTCACATGCAGCCCGTGGACGAAGGCATGCCGGGCCGCGAGCCGCAGTGCCTCGCCGACGGGGCCGCCGAGCTGGTTCGCCACCTGATAGGCCTCGCCGAGGGAGTTGGTCGCGGCGTCCCGTGCGGCCGACGGGGCGCCGGCGGCCTCGCCGAGCCCGGGCGCGTACGCGGCGTTCATGACACTGCCGAGGAGCGCGATGCCCATGCCGGCACCCAGCTGGTACGAGGTCTCGCCGATGGCCGCGGCACCGCCCGCGTGCTCCGGGGGTGCCTCGCTGAGCATCGACTCGTACGCGCCGAAGAGCGTGGTCTGCAGGCCGAAACCGAGGAGCACGAAGGCGACGGTGAGGAGCAGCGGCCGGTCGTGCTGTCCCATCAGCGTCAGCAGCAGCACGGCGGCGGCGGTCAGGACGAAACCCCAGCCGACCATCCGGCGGGGACCGAGGCGGCGCAGGGTGAACGAGCCGGTGGCACCGGCCGCCATGGCGGCGAAGGTGAGGGGCAGCAGCCGCAGTCCGGTCTCCAGCGGGCTCAGCCCGAGGACGAGCTGGAGGTACTGGACGGCGATGAGTTCCAGGCCGACCAGCGCCAGCATCGCGAGCACGATGCAGCCGACCGAGGTGGAGAAGGTGGCCATGGCGAACATCCGGATGTCTATGAGCGGATGTTCGCGGCGTTTCTGGCGGCGTACGAAGAGGGTGATGAGCAGGGCTCCGGCGAGCAGCGGGCCGACCGTACGGGGGTCGAGGAGACCGTCGCCCGCGCCGAGCCGCTTCACGCCGAGGACGACGCCGAGCACACCGGCGGCGGCCATCAGCGCGCCCAGGACGTCCCAGGGTCCGTCGCCGTCACCCCGGGACTCGGGCAGCAGCCACCTACCCACCGGCAGGATCAGCAGCATCAGCGGGATGTTGATCAGGAAGACCGAGCCCCACCAGAAGTGCTGGACGAGGAAGCCGCCCAGGACCGGACCGGTGGCGGCGCCGACGGCCGCGACCGCGGTCCATATGCCGATGGCGGTGGCGCGCTCGCGCCGGTCCGGGAAGACGGCCCTGAGTATGGAGAGCGTCGCGGGCATGATCATCGCGCCGCCGACGCCGAGCAGGGCGCGGGCCGCGATGAGCACCTCGGGGGTGGTGGCGAGCGCGGCGACGGCCGAGGCGACGCCGAAGAGGGCGTAGCCGAGCAGCAGGATGCGCCGGCGGCCGACCCGGTCCCCGAGGGTGCCGAAGAGGATCAGCAGCGAGGCGCACACCAGCGGATAGGCGTCGACGATCCAGAGGAGCTCGACCCCGGTGGGGCGCAGGTCCTCGGTGACGGCGGGCACGGCGACGTGCAGCACGGTCGCGTCCAGCGCGACCAGGAGCAGGCTGACGCACAGGACGAGCAGGACGACCCAGCGGTTGACACCGCCGCCGGCGGCACGCGGGCGTGCTCCGGCCGTGGTCGTCCCGAACATGTACGTACCTCCTGATGGGTCTCTCGCGTCGGTGGGCGGCCGGGGCGGGGCCCGTGGGCGGCCCGGCATCGACGGGCGAGTGATCAGCCAGCGTACGCGAGTCCCGGCCGGGGGTGCGTGGCGCACCTCTCACCTCGTCGGCCGCCGGGGTGTGGCGTACGCCACGCCCGTGTGCCACGAGGGTGGTACCCGTCGTGCTCCGAACGGCCCCGGAATTCGGCACGGCAATCGCGTGAACGGATTTCTCCGCCTGCAAACACACTTACGGAGGCGACCGCGCGAGCAATAGGGCACAAGGTCACTTCGATTTACGCCCGGGGCCCGATGGAATGTGCGGCTGAGACATGGTCCACATCACATCGTCATCACGAAGGGCCGGGATCGGCCTGGGCGCACACTCACTCGCTGTAACGTCGATTGGGTGCGTACCGACATCTTTGCCCGTCTGGACCGGGAGCCGGAGCCGCCGAAGATAGAGATCCCGCGGATGAGCCGCACCCGTCTCGCCCTCTTCGGCGGGACCTTGGCGTTCTATCTCGCGATCGTCGTCGCCGTGCTCATCTCGTCCTGGCTGGTGATCATCGACTGGAAGGTCATGCTCTTCCGGCCGTATCAGCAGTGGCCGGAACTGCACGCGTTTCTGGACTACTTCGTGGTGCTCGGCCAGCGCGGGCCCACGGCCGTGATGGTGGCGGCCTGGCTGGGCTGGCGCTCCTGGCGGCAGCACACCGTGCGCCCGCTGCTGGTGCTGGGGGCCTCGCTGCTGCTGCTGAACGCGACCGTCGGCGCGGTCAAGCTGGGCCTCGGTCGGCTCGGCCCCCACTACGCGACGCGGATCGGCTCGCCCGAGCTCTTCGCCGGCGGCGATATATTTCCTTCGGGCCACACCGCCAACGCCGTCGTGACCTGGGGAATCCTCGCCTATCTGGCCACCACGCCGAGAGCGAGACGCTATCTGTCGGCGCTGTCGGCCGTGGTCGCCCTGGGCGTCGGGCTGACGACCGTCTACCTCGGTACGCACTGGCTGACCGATGTGCTGCTCGGCTGGGCCGCCGGGCTGCTGATCCTGCTCGCTCTGCCGTGGTGCGAGACGCTGATCGGACGCACCGAGACGATCATCCTCTCGCTGCGCGACCAGTTGCTCTCCCGCCGTCTGCCGATGCCGTCGCTGCCGGTCGCCTCCGGCGGGCCGCGGACCGCCATATACCCGCAGCGGCTGCCGTCCGAGGACGGCGGGGAGCCCGTGCGCCATCCGGTGGGCGCGGCGGGCGCCGCGCGGCTGCCGGGCGGCGGGCGGAGCACCGTGAGCGGTACGGGAGCCCCCGCGGGCCAGGGAGCGGCGGGCACCGCGAGTGCCGCCGGGACGTCCGGCTCGACCGCGACCGCCCGGCTCACCCAGACGCGCCCGCACACGGTGGCGCGCTCACAGCACGCGCCGCACGCCTCGCACACCCCGGCGCCGGCAGGAACCCGCCGTCCGCCGCGGTCGCGCCCGGTCGCGGGCGGCTGACGGCCCTGGAACACCCGGGGACGGTACGCGCCGTGCCCTCCCCGTACGGAGAAGGCCCCGACCTCGGTCGGGGCCTTCTCCGTACGCCCGGACGCCTGCCGGGGTCCTGGCGGGCGGGCTCAGCCCTTCCAGCAGCGGACGACCGTGCCGTCGTCGACCTCGAAGTTCAGTCGGCCCGCCAGGAACTCCATGGTGATGATCGAGCCGGGCGGAAGCGATCTGACGGTGGTCCAGCCCCGGCTGCGGGCGCGCCGCTCGGCCCCGTCGGCGTCGAGGCCGACATAGGGCTCGGTGGCGTCGTCGGGCTGTGCTGAGGGGGTCGGTATCGGTGCCATGTGATTCACCGTAGGCGGCAGCGGACGGTGACGGAAGGACCGTCGGCAACTGCCGAAAAGCGGCATCGGTAGTGCGTGCGTGGAGTCACCGGCTTCCCTCGTACCTCACTGGTCACGCTTGTGTCACAGGTTCACGACATACGTTTGACCGGGATTCGATCACCCGTACGTGCAATCGGTGTTATTCGCACAGGAATTCCTCGGAATTCCCGGATCATCGCTGCACACCAGTGTTCCGGTACCTGGAATTTCCCCGCCCGCACCCCTTTCCCCGGCCGCCCGTGCACCGGGAATTCATCTTGCCTTATGCATCTCCTACTGACGGATGAATGGTTCGCTCACCCGTACGCGTATCGCACCATGTCCCCTTCCGTGTCCCCGCCGTCCCGGCGGAAACCCGTGGCTAGCATCGGGCCATGGGCACGGACACCGTCGAAGCCGCCGCCTCACCGGCGCCGGTGCGCCGACGGGGCCGGGTGGTCGTGGACTGGCTGACGACCACCGATCACAAGAAGATCGGCCATCTCTACCTGGTCACGTCGTTCGTCTTCTTCCTGGCGGCCGGGCTGATGGCGATGCTGATGCGTGCGGAGCTGGCCCGCCCCGGCCTGCAGCTGATGACGAATCAGGCGTTCAACCAGGCCTTCACGCTGCACGGCACGATCATGCTGCTGCTCTTCGCGACGCCCACCTTCGCCGGGTTCGCCAACGCGATCGTGCCGCTGCAGATCGGCGCGCCCGACGTGGCCTTCCCGCGGCTGAACATGTTCTCGTACTGGCTGTTCCTCTTCGGCGGGCTGATGGTGCTGGGCTCGCTGCTGGTGCCGACGGGGCCCGCCGCCTTCGGCTGGACCGCGTACGCCCCGCTCAACAGCCTGGACCGGTCACCGGGCGCCGGCATCGACCTGTGGATCATGGGGCTCGCGCTCTCCGGCTTCGGCACGATCCTCACGTCGGTGAACTTCCTCGCGACGATCGTCGGGATGCGGGCGCCGGGCATGACCATGTTCCGGATGCCGATCTTCACGTGGAACATCCTGTTCACCACGGTCCTGGTGCTGGTGGCGTTCCCCGTGCTGGCGGCCGCGCTGCTGGTGCTGGAGTCCGACCGGCGGTTCGGCTCGGTGGTCTTCGAGGCCGGGAACGGCGGAGCCCTGCTGTGGCAGCACCTGTTCTGGTTCTTCGGCCATCCCGAGGTCTACATCATCGCGCTGCCGTTCTTCGGCATCATCACGGAGATCATCCCGGTCTTCTCCCGGAAGCCGATCTTCGGGTACGTCACGCTCGTCGGGGCCACGATGGCCATCACCGGGCTGTCGGTGGTGGTGTGGGCCCACCACATGTTCGTCACCGGTGCCGTGCTGCTGCCCTTCTTCTCCCTGCTGTCGTTCCTGATCGCCGTGCCGACCGGGGTGAAGTTCTTCAACTGGACCGGCACGATGCTCAGGGGGTCGCTGTCCTTCGAGACCCCGATGCTGTGGGCGATCGGCTTCCTGGTGTCGTTCCTCCTCGGCGGGCTGACGGGCGTCATCCTCGCCTCGCCGCCGATGGACTTCCATGTGACCGACTCGTACTTCATCGTCGCCCACTTCCACTACACGGTCTTCGGCACGGTCGTCTTCGCGATGTTCGCCGGCTTCTACTTCTGGTGGCCGAAGCTCACCGGCAGGATGCTCGACGAACGCCTCGGGAAGATCCACTTCTGGACCCTGTTCATCGGCTTCCAGACGACCTTCCTGGTGCAGCACTGGCTGGGTGCCGAGGGCATGCCGCGGCGGTACGCGGACTACCTCGCGGCCGACGGCTTCACCACGCTCAACACGGTCTCGACGATCGGTGCCTTCCTGCTCGGCACCTCCACACTGCCGTTCCTCTACAACGTGTGGAAGACACAGAAGTACGGCGCGAAGGTGACGGTCGACGACCCGTGGGGGTACGGCCGGTCGCTGGAGTGGGCGACCTCCTGCCCGCCGCCCCGCCACAACTTCACCACCATCCCGCGGGTGCGCTCCGAGTCCCCCGCGTTCGACCTGCACCATCCCGACTTCGCGGGCCTCCCCACCCGGCCGGCCAGCCGCCCGGTCAGTCCCCCAGAGCCCGGGTCAGCCGGTCCCGGACCGTCCTGACGTGGTCGGTGAGCTCCGCCGGCTCGACGACCTCGAAGTCGATGCCCAGGAGCACCACGTGAACGACCATCACGTCCAGGCTTCCGGCGCCCGTGCGCAGCAGACAGCTGTCCGGGCCCTCGGCCTCCAGGACACCCGCCGACGGTGACACCGCCCCGGCCGCGGTCCCGAGCGGTACGCGCAGCCTGATCACCGCCTTCGTCGAGTACGCCGCCGTCGAGACGCCCTTGGACACATAGGCGGCGAGATCCTCGGCGGGCGGGGTGCGCGGCCCGAAGCGCGGGCCGTGCGGCGGTTTCGGGGTGACCCGGTCGACCCGGAACGTCCGCCAGTCGGTGCGGTCCACGTCCCAGGCGACCAGGTACCAGCGGCGCTCGGTGCAGACGAGGCGATGCGGCTCCACGGTGCGGCGGCTCACCTCGCCGTTGTGGTCGCGGTACTCGAAGCGCAGCCGCTCGCTGTCGCGGCAGGCGTTGGCCAGCTCGGTCAGGACCGAGGGATCCACCTGGGCCTGCGGGGTGCGCAGCATCGGCACGGTGTAGGCGTTGAGTGCGCCGATCCGGCGGCGGAGCCGGTGCGGCAGCACCTGCTCCAGCTTGGCCAGGGCGCGTACGGAGGACTCGCCGATGCCCTCGATGCCGTTGCCGGCGGCGGTGCGCAGCCCGACGGCGACGGCGACGGCCTCGTCGTCGTCGAGCAGCAGCGGCGGCAGCTCGGCCCCCGCCCCGAGCTGGTATCCGCCGCCCGTGCCGGGGCTCGCGTTGACCGGATAGCCGAGTTCACGCAGCCGGTCGACATCCCGCCGTACGGTGCGCGCGGTGACGCCCAGCCGCTCGGCGAGATCGGCTCCGGACCATTCACGGTGCGCCTGCAGCAGGGAGAGCAGGCGCAGCAGTCGAGCGGAGGTGTCCAACATGACGGCGAGTCTGCCAGCCGTTGCGGACAGCTGCTGTCCGCGGAAGCGGGCTGGATCAGGCCGTCGGAGTCATGCGCACGCAGAGGTCGTTGGCCGCCGTGTAGCAGGGCGCCGCCCGATAGCCCTCCGCCGTGTGGGCCGGGTAGACGTAGACGCCGCTCCTGTCCCACACGTCGTCGAGGACGCGGGAGATCCGTACCGCCTCCGCGCCCTTCGCGGGACGCAGCCACAGCGTCCACAACTGCTCCTTCCCGACGGGCTGTTCGGCGAGCACCTCGTAGGGGAGCGTGAAGGCGAAGCCGCCGCCCTCGGTGGTCACCGGCACCTGGTGGACGGTGCCGCCCAGCCGGGCCTCGGCCACGGCCCCTTCGCCGGGCACCGCGCCGTACAGCACGCCCTCGACCGTGCAGGCGCCCGGCTCGAAGCCGATGTCACCGGCCTCGGCGTGCGGTTCGCGCAACCAGCAGCGCACCGCGAGCCGCCCGTCCGCCGTCGGACAGGGCACCCGCACCGCGACCCGGCCGGCCTCCGGCACCCGGCCCAGCAGCGCCCGCAGGTCGCGGATGCCCGGCTCGATCGCGACGCCGTCGTCCGTGTACGCGTCCCAGTACCCCTCCGCCAGCTCGACCGTGCTGGGCAGCACGGCCCGCGAGTGCTCCCCGCCGGCCGGGGTGAGCGGCAGCCGTACGGTGTCCCCGGCGCCGGTGCCGCCGCGCCTGCGCAGCACGAACGCCGCGGCCGGCGCCGCGATCCCCGCCATGTCGAAGGTGATGCCGCCAGCGGAGTCGGCGATGCAGTCGGCACGCGGCGTCCGCCGCCCGGTGGGCGTGGTCATGCCGTCTTCCCCTTCCGGATCACTTCGGCTGCCTTGTACCGCACGGAGTAGGCGCCGTCGAGCACCGCGCCGCGCGAGCGGTGCATCGCGTCCCGCAGCGCGCCGCGGGAGCGGCAGCCCGTGCCCCGGGCGAGCAGTTCGGTGAAGAGTGCTTCGTGGCGTTCGGCGATCCGTGCCGGATCGAAGCGCTCGGACGCCTCCAGGGCAGCCGCTCCGGCGCGCCGCCGCTGCTCGTCGTCGTTGATCAGAGCGAGCAGCGCGTCGGCGACGGCGTCCTCGTCACCGACCGGCACCAGCCGTCCGTCGACGCCGTCCTGGATGATCTCGCGGGGGCCGTGCGGGCAGTCGGTGGAGACGACCGGGAGGCCGCAGCGCATCGCCTCGACGATCGTCATGCCGAAGGACTCGATGTTCGAGGTGACCGCGGCGAGCGAGCCCTTGACCCATTCCGGCTCCAGCGGATTGGCCGGTCCCATCAGGAAGACGTGGTTGTGCAGCCCGCGCTGTTCGATCAGCGCCAGCAGCGCGTTGCGTTCGTTGCCGGTCGCGTCGCCGCTGCCGTAGATCCGCAGCCGCCAGTCGGGACGGGCGGCGACGACCTTCGAGAAGGCCTTGACCAGCAGGTCGTACCGCTTGACCTTGGTGAGCCGGCCGGCCGCGACGACCCACTTGCTGTCGGCGTCGGCCGGGGCCACGGTCGGCGCGGGCACGCTGTTGGGCACGGCCACGATCCGTACGCCGGGCAGCTTCAGCCGTGTGCGGTAGGACTGGGCATCGGCCTCGGTGACGGTGGTGACGGCGTCCAGCAGGGCGTACCGGTGGCCGATCTCGCGGCGCAGCCGGTAGCCGTGGCCGTCCAGGGTGAGGTGCTCCTGGCCGACCCGGACCGGGCCGCGGCGGGCCTGGCGGGCGATGTGGACGTTGAGCCCGGGGCGGGTGCCGACGACCACATCGGCCTCCAGGGACCTGAGGTGGGCGGCGATCCGGGCGTCGGTGAGGCGGTTGTACTGCTTCCAGCGGCCGTCGCCGCGCGGGAACACCTTCGCGGGCCGGGTGTAGTCGGGGGCGGTGCCGTCGTAGGTGGGGCTGCCGCTGCGCAGATCCAGCAGGTGACGCATGGTCACGCCCGCCGGCGCGCCCAGTGTCGGCTCCTCACGGTGCCGGAAGACCGAGACGATCTCGACGTCGTGCCGTTCGGCCAGGGTGCGGGCGAGGTTGAACGTCGTGCGGATCGTCCCACCGATTCCGTACGCGTTGTGAAGCAGGAACGAGATATGCATGCGCGGGCGCATCCCCCTGGTATTTCATTGTGGTCAGCACGGGACCTTACTGGGCGTCCGGTGCAGGTTCGTGGTCCGGGGGACGCAAGGCGAGTTCTCCGGGTTCTCCGTCATGTCCCCACTCTGGGCGATGCGCCCCCTTCCGTCCTGTCGACGGGCCGTCGGCGCACGTGATTTGTCGATGTATCGCTGTGGCGATCTGTCGGCCACATCCCGCTTCCCGCGTGACTCTTGCCCTGACTCGCCCGTTGTGCTCTTTACGAGCCGGGAACCGCCCGGCGCACCACCCCGTACCGAGTCCGAGGAGCCACCCGTGCCGCGCATGCTCGACGTCAGCGAGGACGTACGCGCCGAGATCGGCGACGAAGAAGCCGACCGGCTGCTCGCCGGCGAGAACGCCCCGGGCAGCTACGACTGCACTTCCTGCCGCACCCCGGGCGACTCCGAGCAGGAACGCACGAGCACCGTGCTGTTCGTCGGCGAGGAGACCGCCGTCCTCGCCTTCGCCCACGCGAGCTGTATCCCCTCCCAGGTCGTCCAGGTCGCCGAGGAGCAGCTGAAGGGCGCCGTCCGCTCCATCACCGGCGAGTCCCCGGCCGCCGCCCCGCCGCCGGCCGCCCACGCCGGCCCCTCGGCGTCGGTCCCGGCGCCCGAGCAGGCCGTGCTCGGTGTGACGAGCGGTCTGGTCCTCATCGGGGACGAGCTGCATCCCGCGCTCGTCGTCGAGCCGACCGCCCCGATCGCCCGCCCCGGCACGACCGGTGACGGCGGCGACGACTTCCTGCCGCTGCTGATCGAGCAGGGCTTCCTGCCGGTGTCCACGGTCGACCAGCTGCCCCCGTCCCTGAACGGCTGGTCGGTGCTGCTCGCCATGGGCCAGCTGCACGCCGTGCTCCAGCCGGGTACGGGCGGCGCCGGCCAGGTCGCCTGGTGGCAGGCCCATCAGCCGCTTCAGGTCACGGACGGCTGGCGCACCGCCGCGAACAGGTCGCACCGGGTGCTGGTGTTCGCCGCCCCGGTCGGTTCCATCGGCCAGCAGCCGCGTGAGGACCTGCTGCGCGACGCCCTCGACAAGGCCGCGGCGAACGGACGCCTGGTGGCCGCGATGATGCCGCTCGCGGGCACCTGACCCCCGGTCCCGCCGCGGCCGGAGCCCGGGTGGTGTGCGCCCCCGTACCCCTGCCGAACTGCGATTTCCCGGGCGGGGCCGCATCCGACGGGCATCGGGGTCGTTGGCTCATATGTGCACACAGACGACCCCACCTCCCGGCCGTACGAGGGCCGGACCGCTTCGGCCACTCCGATCTACGACGCGCTGTACTCCGAGTACCTGAGGGCGTTCCGGGCACTGCCCGGGGACCGGAGCGGCGAGGAGGACCTCGGCTTCAAGGGATTCGGTGTCGGCCTGGACGCCGGCCACACCGGCTTCCGGTCCAGGGTCGGCCGGCATTCGAGCGCCTGGCAGGCAGGGATCCGGCAGGGGGGCGGTCAACATCGTCTCCCCGCCGCCCTGCCGCCCGCTCCCCGCAGGGGGCTGTGAGGGCGGTGACACGGCGAAGCGGCCGGGACGGTATCCGTCCCGGCCGCTTCGCCGTGTCCGCGTCGCCGCTGCGCGCCGTTACTTCTTCTTCCCGCGCTTCTCGCGCACCCGCACGGAGATGTGGATCGGGGTGCCCTCGAATCCGAACTCCTCACGCAGCCGGCGCTCGACGAAGCGGCGGTAGCCGTGCTCCAGGAAGCCGGAGGCGAAGAGGACGAAGCGCGGCGGCTTCGTACCCGCCTGCGTACCGAACAGGATCCGGGGCTGCTTTCCGCCGCGGATCGGGTGCGGATGGGCGGCGACCAGCTCGCCGAGGAAGGCGTTGAGACGGCCGGTGGGAACGCGGGTCTCCCAGCCCTCCAGGGCCGTCTCGATCGCGGGGACCAGCTTCTCCATGTGCCGGCCGGTCGAGGCCGAGACATTCACCCGGGGCGCCCAGGAGACCTGCTGCATCTCGGTCTCGATCTCGCGCTCCAGGTAGTAGCGGCGCTCCTCGTCGAGGGTGTCCCACTTGTTGTACGCGATGACGAGCGCACGGCCCGCCTCGACGGCCATCGTGATGATCCGCTGGTCCTGGACGGAGATGGACTCGCTGGTGTCGATCAGTACGACGGCGACCTCGGCCTTCTCGACGGCGGCCGCGGTGCGCAGCGAGGCGTAGTAGTCCGCGCCCTCCTGGAGGTGGACCTTCTTGCGGATACCCGCGGTGTCCACGAACTTCCAGGTGGTACCGCCGAGTTCGATGAGCTCGTCGACGGGGTCGCGGGTGGTGCCCGCCATCTCGTTGACGACGACGCGCTCCTCGCCCGCCACCTTGTTCAGCAGGGACGACTTGCCGACGTTCGGGCGGCCGATGAGGGCGATGCGGCGCGGGCCGCCGCCGGCGGTGCCGAAGGTCTGGGCGGGGGCGTCGGGGAGGGCCTCGAGGACCTGGTCGAGCAGGTCGCCGGTGCCCCGGCCGTGCAGCGCGGACACCGGGTACGGCTCGCCGAGACCGAGGGACCAGAGCATGGCGGCGTCGGCCTCGGCGGAGGGGCCGTCGACCTTGTTGGCCGCGAGCACGACGGGCTTCCCCGCGCGGCGCAGCAGCTTCACGACGGCCTCGTCCGTGTCGGTGGCGCCGACGGTGGCGTCCACGACGAAGACGACCGCGTCGGCGGCCTCGATGGCGAACTCGGCCTGGGCGGCGACGGAGGCGTCGATACCGAGGACGTCCTGCTCCCAGCCGCCGGTGTCGACGACCTTGAAGCGGCGGCCTGCCCACTCGGCCTCGTAGGTGACCCGGTCACGGGTGACCCCGGGCTTGTCCTCGACGACGGCCTCACGGCGGCCGATGAAGCGGTTCACCAGGGTCGACTTGCCGACGTTCGGACGGCCGACGACGGCGAGAACGGGCAGCGGGCCGTGGCCGGCCTCCTCGATCGCGCCCTCGACGTCCTCGGGGTCGAACCCCTCCTCCGCGGCGAGCTCCATGAACTCCGCGTACTCGGTGTCGCCGAGTGCCCCGTGGTCGTGCTGGTCGTTCATGAAGTCCGTTCCTCGTTCATTCGTGGTCGGTGAGCCGGGACGGGCCAAAGGGCCCGGGGCTCACTACTGAAGTCTCGCTCAGCGCCCGGTGAGACGCCTGGCGTTTTCCAGGTGGGCGGTGAGCCGCTCCTGGATGCGTACCGTCGCCTCGTCGAGCGCCTTGCGGGTACGCAGGCCGCTGCCGTCACCGGCCGCGAAGGGATCGCCGAAGACGATGTCGACGCGGCTGCGCAGCGGGGGCAGCGCCCGTATCAACCGTCCGGTCCGCTCGCTGCTTCCCAGGACGGCGACCGGGAGGATCGGCGCCCCGGAGCGCACCGCGAAGTACGCGAGCCCGGCGCGGATCGAGGAGAAGTCGCCTCCGCCCCGCGTGCCCTCGGGGAAGATCCCGAGCACGCCGCCGTCCTCCAGGACGCCGAGGGCGCTGGTGACGGCGGCGCGGTCGGCGCTCGTACGGTCCACCTTGAGCTGCCCGATCCCGGTGAGGAAGGGGTCGAGCGGGCCGATGAACGCCTCTTTCTTGATCAGGAAGTGCACCGGCCTGGGCGCGGTGCCCATCAGCATCGGGCCGTCGATGTTGTGCGCGTGGTTGACGGCGAGGATGACCGGCCCGGTCGCGGGAACCCGCCAGGCTCCCAGCACCCGCGGCCGCCACAGGGTGTTCATGAGGCCGATGCCGATCGCCCGGCCGACGGCTGCGCCCTTCGCGGACGGTGCGGTCACTTCGCGGCCCGCTTCTCCTCAACGAGAGCGACGACACACTCGATGACCTGCGAAAGCGTGAGCTCGGTGGTGTCGACCTCGACGGCGTCGTCCGCCTTGGCGAGCGGGGAGGTCTTGCGGCCGGCGTCGGCGGCGTCCCGCTTGACCAGCGCTTCGCGGGTGGCGGCGAGGTCGGTCGCCTCCTTGCCCTTCAGCTCACCGCTGCGGCGGGCCGCCCGGGCCTCCGGGGAGGCGGTCAGGAAGATCTTCAGGTCGGCGCCGGGGAGAACGGTCGTCCCGATGTCACGGCCCTCGACCACGATGCCCTTCGCGACCTTCGCGGCGGCCGAGGCGATGGTCCGCTGCAGCTCGGTGATCCGGGCGCGCACCTCCGGGACCGCGCTGACGGCGCTCACCTTGGAGGTCACCTCCTGGGTGCGGATCGGGCCGGAGGCGTCCAGACCGTCGACGGTGATCGTCGGGGCCGCCGGGTCCGTGCCGGACTCGATCACCGGCTTCCCGGAGGCGCTCGCGATCGCGGCGGGGTCGTCGACGTCGATGCCGTTGCTGATCATCCACCAGGTGATCGCGCGGTACTGGGCGCCGGTGTCCAGGTAGCTCAGGCCCAGCTCTGCGGCGACCGCCTTGGAGGTGCTCGACTTGCCCGTGCCGGAGGGGCCGTCGATGGCGACGATCACGGATTCCACGGTGTCGGAGACCTTCCTGATACGCGTTTGCGGGCAGGCGGGAATGCCAGGGTGCCCCGCACAAGGTTACCGACTGCGCGCCCCTGCTTTTCCCGGGGCTCCGTCCGGTGATCGGGGGGAGCCCCGGGACGGGGCCGGGAAGGCGCCGGAACGGACCCGGGGCTACTGGCGCAGCGCCCAGCCCCGCTCGCGCAGCGCCGCGGACAGGACCGCCGCGGCCGCGGGCTCCACCATGAGCTGGACCAGACCCGCCTGCTGGCCGGTGGCGTGCTCGATACGGACGTCCTCGATGTTGACGCTCGCACGGCCCGCGTCCGCGAAGATGCGGGCGAGCTCGCCGGGCTGGTCGCTGATGAGGACGGCGACCGTCTCGTACGTCGTCGGGGCGGCGCCGTGCTTGCCGGGGACGCGCTCGCGGCCGGCGTTGCCGCGGCGCAGGACGTCCTCGACGCCGCCCGCGCCGTCGCGGCGTTTGTCCTCGTCGGAGGACTGCAGGGCCCGTAGCGCGCGGACCGTCTCGTCGAGGTCGGCGGCGACGCCCGCGAGGACGTCGGCGACAGGCCCCGGGTTCGCGGAGAGGATGTCGATCCACATCCCGGGGTCGGAGGCCGCGATGCGCGTGACGTCCCGGATGCCCTGCCCGCAGAGCCGTACCGCCGTCTCGTCCGCGTCCGCGAGCCGTGCCGCGACCATGGACGAGATCAGCTGCGGGGTGTGGGAGACCAGCGCGACGGCCCGGTCGTGGGCGTCGGCGTCCATCACGACCGGGACCGCGCGGCAGAGCGCGACCAGCTCCAGCGCCAGGTTCAGCACCTCGGTGTCGGTGTCGCGGGTCGGGGTGAGCACCCACGGCCGGCCCTCGAAGAGATCCGCGGTCGCGGCGAGCGGGCCCGAGCGCTCCTTGCCGGACATGGGGTGCGTACCGATGTACGAGGACATGTCGACGCCGAGCGCTTCCAGCTCACGCCGCGGGCCGCCCTTGACGCTGGCCACGTCGAGGTAGCCGCGTGCGGTCCCGGCGCGCATCACCTCGGCGAGCGCGGCGGGTACGTGCGCGGGCGGCACGGCGACGATGGCGAGATCGACGGGGCCCTCCGGCGCCTCGTCCGAGCCGGCGCCGAGCGCGGCGGCGGTCCTCGCCCGGGCCGGGTCGTGGTCCCTGAGGTGCACGGTGACGCCTCGCCCGGCGAGCGCCAGGGCGGCGGACGTACCGATCAGTCCGGTTCCGATGACGAGAGCGGTTCTCACTGGGCGATGTCCTTGCGAAGGGCGGCCGCGGCACCGAGGTACACGTGCGCGATCTCGGACTTGGGCAGGTCCGACTCGATGTGCGCGAGGATGCGCACGACCCGCGGCATGGCTCCCGCGATGTCGAGTTCCTGGGCGCAGATGAGCGGTACGTCGACGATGCCGAGACCGCGTGCCGCGGCGGCCGGGAAGTCGCTGTGCAGATCCGGGGTGGCGGTGAACCAGACGCTGATCAGGTCGTCCGCCGTGAGCCCGTTCCGCTCCAGGATGGCGGTGAGCAGCTCACTGACCTGATCGTCCATGTGCCCGGCGTCGTCGCGGTCCAGCTGGACGGCTCCCCGGACGGCTCGTACCGCCACGTCGTGCTCCTCCTCGACTGTGGGAACGCTCTCGACCGTGCGAACGCTCCGACTGCTCGGGTCAGCCTAGGGGGCGTCCGGGCACACCGGCGCGGCGGCCGCCCTCCGGGACACGAGGTGACGCGAGGTCACACGGGGGCCGGCCGCCGCGCTTCGGCTGGGGGGTCCGCGCGATCAGACCCGCTGCTGCCGGATGATGTCCTCCAGCGAACCGCCCTGCGGGAGCTGGCCCGAGGGGGTCAGCTTGTCGACGGCCTGCGGCAGGGACCGGGCGATCTGGTCAGCCGCCTGCTGCGGCGTCACGCCGGTCTGCTGGGCGACCTTGTCGAGGGTCTCGTTCGGCAGCGCCTCGGCGATCTGCCCGCCGCTGACCGGCTCGTTCTGTCCGGTGCCGATCCAGGACTGCGCCTGGTCCGCGAGGCCGGACTTGGTGAGCATGTCCATCAGGCCGCCGAGCGGATTGCCGGCGCCACCGGCCTGGCCGCCGCCCTGTCCGCCGGCGAGCGCGCCGAGGAGTGCTCCCAGGATGTTGCCGCCGGAGGAGCCGCCCTGGCCGTTGCCGCTGCCGCCGAGGAGGCTGCCCAGAAGACTGCCGAGATCGTTTCCCGCCATGGTCCTGCCTTTCGCCTGTGAGGAAGGGGGAATCACGGTCAATGTCGCCCACACCGGGCACTGCCGCCACTCGGGCTACTACGGACCGTTGCTCAGGTGGACACAGCGCGTCACGTCGGATTGCATGGAGGTCCATGGCCCGCCGTCCTCGCGGGAGGCGCCGATGAAGCGCGCAGGACCACTGATCACCCTGATCACCGGGCTGGTGGTCGGCCTGTTCATGCTGTCGCTGAACGCGACGACCGGTAAGCCCGCGCCCTCGTCGTACGGCCGTGCGACGCCCAGCCCGGCCGCGAGCCCCACCGCGCCCCGGCCTCCCAGTCCCGCGCCGAGCAAGCCCGCGACACCGACGGCGAATCCCCGCATCCCCGCGGTCCCCTCGCCGTCCCCGAGTCCGGTCCCGGACGCCAGGTACGCGGGCCGCACGGCCGACGACACCGCCTCCGTCGCCATCACCCTGCGCAAGGGCAGGGCGGTGGCCTACTTCTGCGACGGCCACACCCGGGAAGCGTGGCTGCGCGGTGCCGTCGAAGGCGACGGCAGCATGCATCTGACGGGCCGGGGCGGCTCGAAGCTCGACGGCGCCGTGAGCGGGGGGCAGGTCACCGGGACGGTGGTGGTCGAGGACCGCAGCTCGCCGTTCACCGCCGCCGAGGCGGGCGGACGGGCGGGGGTCTACCGCGCCACGGCCCAGGTCCGCGGCACCAAGGTGGTCGGCGGCTGGATCGTCCTCCAGAACGGCCGCCAGGTCGGCATCGTCAACCGTGGCGGCAAGCCGGCCGCGGCTCCCCCGATCGACCCCGCCACCGGCCGGGTCGAGGTGGACGGCACCCCGCTGACCGCCGCCCCCGTCGTCCCCTGAGCGTCCCTGCGAGGTGCGTCATGAGCGTGGACCCGAACGCGCAGACACAGGACCCCCCGTCCCCTCCGCCGAGCGGCGGGAGCCTCGGGGACGCGGCCCGCTATCTCGTCCCGGTGCTGGTCGGGGCGGCGGTCGCGGTGGTCCTCGGGGTGTACGGCAGGTTCCACGAACCGGCGGGTACGGCCTTCAACCTCGCCGGCTTCAGCAGTACGAGCGCGGTGAAGTCCTGGCTGGCGACGGCGGCGCTCGCCTTCGGCGTCGTGCAGGTCGTCGCGGCCCTCGCGATGTACGGACGGCTGCCGGGGGTACCCGCCGCCGCCTGGACCCCCGTGCTGCACCGCTGGTCGGGCCGGGTGGCGTTCCTGCTCGCGGTGCCGGTTGCCGTGCACTGCCTCTACGGGCTGGGCTATCAGACGTACAGCGCACGGGCGGCATGGCACTCGCTGATCGGCTGCTTCTTCTTCGGCGCGTTCAGCGTGAAGATGTTGCTGCTGCGCATGGAGCGGCTGCCCGGGTGGCTGCTGCCGGTGGCCGGCGGCGTCGTTTTCGCCGCGCTCGCCGTCCTGTGGCTCACCTCGGCTCTCTGGTTCTTCCGCACCTTCGGAGTGACGACATGAGTGACGGCGTGCACGACGCCGTGACGGACCGGCCGGATGCGGAGCGCGGCGTCGCCCGCCGTACCGTCGTGCTCGCGGGCGCCGGTGCGCTGGTGGTGACGGCGGCCGGCTGCACCGAGTACGGCGACGAGGGCGGCGGCGACGGCACACGGAGCACTCCGCCCGCGCGGGAGCAGTCCGGGAGCGCGCGGCCGCCCGCGGCCGGCGGGCGCCCGCTCGGCACCACCGCGGAGGTGCCGGAAGGCGGCGGCAAGGTCTTCACGGCCGAGAAGGTCGTGGTGACCCAGCCGGTGCGGGGCGACTTCAAGGCGTTCACCGCGGTCTGCACCCATCAGGGCTGCCTGGTCGACAAGGTCGAGGACGGCACCATCGACTGCCCCTGCCACGGCAGCAGGTTCCGGATCGAGGACGGGGCGGTGGCGCAGGGCCCGGCCCGGCGTCCACTGGCCGCGGAGCGGATCACCGTGTCCGGGGACGAGATCCGGCTGACATAGACCAGGTCGGTCGGGGCGGCCGGGGTCGTCAGGGCGGTCACGTAGCCTGCGCGCATGACTCCCGAAGGCCTGGTGCGCGACCACACGATCTACTCCTGCGTAATGGGTTCCCGGGCCTTCGGACTGGCGACGGACGGCAGTGACACGGACCGCCGCGGGGTCTTTCTCGCACCGACCCCGCTGTACTGGCGCTTCGAGAAGCCCCCGACCCATGTGGAGGGCCCCGCACAGGAGCAGTTCTCCTGGGAGCTGGAACGCTTCTGCGAGCTGGCACTGCGCGCCAATCCGAACATCCTGGAGTGCCTGCACTCCCCGCTCGTCGAGCGCGTCGACGACACCGGCCGTGAACTGCTGGCCCTGCGCGAGGCGTTCCTGTCCCGGCAGGCCCATGCGACGTTCGCCCGCTACGCCATGGGCCAGCGCCGCAAGCTGGACGCGGACGTACGGCAGCACGGCGCGCCCCGCTGGAAGCACGCGATGCACCTCCTGCGGCTGCTGGCGAGCTGCCGCGACCTGCTGCGCACGGGCCGGCTCGTGATCGACGTCGGCGACGACCGCGAGCGGCTGCTCGCGGTCAAGCGCGGCGAGGTCGCCTGGCGGGAGGTCGAGTCCTGGATGTCCCGCCTGTCCGAGGAGGCCGCAGACGCGGCCCTGAGGACTCCGCTCCCGGCCGAGCCGGACCGGGCACGGGTCGAGGACTTCCTCGTACGCGTACGACGCGCCTCAGCGCATCGACCGGGTCAGCCGGGTGCGTACGACGAAGTCGTGGAGGGCGTCGTGCGCGGCGGTGGGCGCGTCGGCCAGTGAGGACTGCGCCTGCGCCTCGTCCAGCGCGCGGTGCAGCGCTTCCACCTCGGCACGCACGGCCTCACCGTCGACACCCGCGGGCGCGTGCTCGGCCTGCGTCTTCGCCTCGATCAGCTCGGGCAGCCGGGCGGGTGCCGCCACCTCGCCCAGCAGCGTGGGCAGATCGGCCACCACCTCGCCGGAGCGCATCAGGTGGATGCCGGTGAGCAGCGCCCGGTAGGTGTAGAGCAGCGGCTTGAGTTCACCGGTCTTCTCGAACAGCCGCCACTGGGTGCCCGCGAATCCGCGGTAGTGGTGGGCGTGGTGTGTGGTCACCACACCGGGCGCGAGTGCGACCAGTTCCCGGTGGGCCTCCGAGGTGTGGGCCACGAGCGGCGAGAGCAGCTGCTCCAGCACATAGCCGTTGCGCCGCAGCATCAGCCGGACGAACTTCCGCAGGTCGTGGGTGACGAGGTCCATCTCGACCCCGTCCCTGACCCACATCAGGGACCGGGTCTCCTCCGGCTCGCGCAGCCCGACCAGCTCCTCCACCGGCAGCAGATGGACACCGCGCAGATCCACGTCCGAGTCGCGGGAGGGAAAGCCGTAGAGGTGCGCGCCGGAGACCGTGGCGAAGAGCAGGGGATGGGGCTGCTCCGCGACCACGGGGGCGAGTTCGGCGGGGTGGAGGGCCAGTGTCATGGCTCAAGCGTCCCAGAGCGCGCCCAGTGTGAGCAGTTCGCTCCGGTACTCGATCCGTTCCGCCCACTCCTTGGGCCAGGCCCGTGCGCCGAGGTGCGCGCCCGCGAACGCGCCCGCGAGGCAGGCGATCGAGTCGGAGTCGCCGCGGGTGCAGGCGGCGCGGCGCAGGGCGAGGAGGGGCTGTTCGGGGAAGAGCAGGAAGCAGTGGAGGGCGGTCGCCAGGGCCTCCTCCGCGATCCAGCCGTCGCCGGTGGCGAGGCACGGGTCGGCCTCGGCGTCCGCCTCGCGCAGGGCGGAGGCGAGCCGTTCCAGAACCGCGAGGCACTCGTCCCAGCCGCGTTCGATGAAGGCCTCGGGGGTCGCGTCCTGCGCGTAGGTCCAGAGGTCGCCGAGCCAGAGGTGCTGGTAGCGGGAGCGGTTCTCGTACGCGTACGACCGCAGCCGGCCGACGAGTCCGGCCGGCTCCGTGCCGCGCGCCAGCAGGTACACCGCGCGCGCGGTCAGGTCGGAGGCGGCCAGCGCGGTCGGGTGACCGTGGGTGAGCGCGGCCTGGAGCTGGGCGGCGCCGGAGCGCTGTCCGTCGCTGAGGCCGGGGACGAGGCCGACGGGCGCGACGCGCATGTTGGCGCCGCAGCCCTTGGAGGCCGTCTGGCTGGCCTCCTGCCAGGGCATGTCGCTGTCGAGCTTGTGACAGGCGACCATGCAGGTGCGGCCGGGCGCGCGGTTGTTGTCCGGGGAGTGGAACCAGTCCACGAACTCCTCGCGCACGGGCCGGGTGAGGCCCAGCGGGGCGAGCAGCCCCCGGTCCATCGCGGTGCGGATGCCGCGCGCGAGGGCCAGGGTCATCTGGGTGTCGTCGCTGACGATCGCGGGCTTCGGCAGGGCCATCTCGCGCCAGGGCCCGCACGTGGCGAGGATCGCCGGCACGTCGTTGAACTCGGTGGGGAAGCCGAGCGCGTCACCGAGTGCCAGTCCGGTCAGGGTGCCGGTGGCCGCCTGCTTGGTGGCGGTCCTCGTGCCGGCCCTGTCGGTCGTGTCCGTCATGTCGTGTGCCGTCCTTCCGGTCGCAGCAAGGGAGGATGCAGGGCGTTCGCCGGCCCCGCCCGGTAGAGCGCGGCCGGCTTTCCCCGGCCGCCGGTCAGGCGCGCTCCTCCTTGGACGGCCTCGACGAAGCCGGGTGTGGTGAGGACCTTGCGCCGGAAATTGGGGCGGTCCAGTTCGACGCCCCAGACGGTCTCGTACACCTGCCGCAGCTCGCCGAGGGTGAACTCGGCCGGGCAGAAGGCGGTGGCGAGGCCGGTGTACTCGAGCTTGGCGCCGATGCGGTCGTGGGCGTCGGCGAGGATGCGGTCGTGGTCGAAGGCGAGTCGGCCCTGACTGTCGTGGGGCACCCACCGGGCGTGCGCGGCGTCACCTCCGCCGTGCGGTTCGGGCAGGTCCGGGACGAGCGCGGTGTACGCGACGGACACGACCCGCATACGGGGGTCCCGGTCGGGGTCGCTGTACGTGCGCAGCTGTTCGAGGTGGAGCGCGGCGGCGGTGTCCGCCGACAGACCGGTCTCCTCGGCGAGTTCACGGCGGGCGGCCTGGCCCGCGGACTCCCGGGGCAGGATGAAGCCGCCGGGGAGCGCCCAGGCTCCCTTGTACGGGTCCTGTCCGCGCTCGATGAGCAGAACGTGCAGCGTGCCGTCGCGGACGGTGAAGACCGCGAGGTCGACGGTGACGGCGAAGGGCGGGAAGGCCCGCGGGTCGTATCCCTCCACGCTCGCCGGATCCGTGCTCGCCGGACCCGTGCTCGCCGGACCCGTACGCGTCGCCCCCGCGCCTGTGGGACCCGTGCTCGCCGGACCCGTACGTGTGGAACCCGTGTCCGCGGGGCCCGTGTTCGCCTGCTCCTCGTTCGTGGGCTCCATGGTCATCGGCGCTCCGGAAGCGGATCAGCGAAGGCCCAGCCCTCCGCGAGGAGCGCGTCGACGGCTGCGACGGCCGTGGCCAGCCGCTCCTCGTGCGGCCCGGTCACGGTGATGAACTTCCGCCCGGTGCGGGCGAGCTGCGCGGCGAAGCGCGCGGTCATCCAGGGCCGCAGCTGCTCGCCGTCGCGCAGCCCGTCGTCCTCGAACGGCACGCCGTGGTGGTCGGTGAGCAGCCACAGGTCGCCGCGGCCGCGGGCGGCGATCATGGCGACCTCGTCGCTGGGCGCGCCCATGTACCGCTCGTGCCAGATGGTGGTCGCGAAGGCGTCGGTGTCGCAGATCAGCACCGGGGAGCCGGTGCGTGCGGCGGAGTCCTCGCGCTCGGCCTGCCGGCGGGCGATCAGTGGGAAGTCGTCGCTGCTGAAGCGCACGTCGGACCAGGTCGCACCGGGCCGTTCGGCGCGCAGCGCGGCGAGCTTCCGCTCGCTGAACTCCCTTCCGTACTCGGGCACGCAGGCCGTGCGGGACCAGACTCCGCCGCGGGCGCGATAGTGCCCGGCGAGGGCGGTGGCCAGGGTGGTGGTGCCGGTCGACTCGGCACCGAGGACGACCACGCGCCGGGCGAGCGCGGCGCGTACGGGCGGTTCGAGGAAGTCCCAGCAGCCGACGGGGTCCTTGCGTACGGCCGTGCCGGAGACGGGGAAGACCGTACGGTTCAGGTCGACGCAGACGGAGTCGGCGCGGAAGCGGCGGGCGAGTTCGTCCCCGTATGCCTCGGACGTGAAGACGGCGTCCACGCGCCGGGGGACGGCGGCGCGGAACACGGCCATGTGCGCGTCCCACACGGCCGGGTCGGTCAGATCGACGGGTATGTCGTCGATGGCGCCGACGACCCGGACGTCCGGGTGCACCTCGCTCATCCACGCCATGCGCTCGTCGAGCGGGATCGACTCGACGGACGCGGCGCAGACGAGGACGGTGAGCCGGTCGCAGCGGTCGCGCGCGGTGCGTACGAGGTGGTGGTGGCCCGCGTGCGGCGGATAGAACTTGCCGAGGACGAGCCCGTGCCGGTAGCGCCTCATGCCGGCACCTCCACCAACCGCGACTGCCGCACGGTGAGTTCCCGGGTCCAGCCCCTCAGCCCGAGCACGCACAGCGTCATGAACCCGAGGTAGAGCAGCGAGGTGAGGTAGAGCTCCTTGTACGCGTACAGCGGTACGTAGACGACGTCCGCCGCGATCCACAGCCACCAGGACTCCAGCCGCTTGCGGCACTGTCCGTAGGTGGCCGTCAGGGAGAGCGCGGTGGTCAGCGCGTCCCAGAAGGGGACGGTCGAGTCGGTGGCGCGGTCGAGGAGCAGCGTCAGCCCGAGTGTCCCCACCGCCCCCGCCGTGAGCAGCCACGTCCACTCGGTGCGCGTGGTGCGGCGCACCGGGAGGGCGTCGGAGCCTGGTCCACCCCCGTGGGTCCAGGCCCACCAGCCGTACCCGGCGAGGGCGATGAAGACGACCTGCAGCCCCGCGTCGGCGTACAGGCCGGCCTGGGTGAACAGCAGGACGAAGAACACGTTGTTGGCGATGCCGAGGGGCCAGTTGGCGATGTGCTGCCGGGCGACGAGCCATACGCAGAGCGCCCCGCTGCCGAAGCCGAGGACCTCGGTCCAGCTGACCGGTGTGCCGAGCAGCGTGAACAGCGGCAGCTGCAGTGGTCCGAGTACGTCCGCGAGGTCCACGCCCACCCCTTCCCTTTAGAGTCACTCTGACTATAAAGGCGGAGAGGGTGGCTCGACAAGCACGAAAAAGCCCGCGGCCGTCCGAAGACGGCCGCGGGCTCACGGGAGTTACGGGGTTGCGGACACCCCTAGAGACCGACTTCCCTCATCAGCATGCCGACCTCGGTGTTCGTCAGCCGGCGCAGCCAGCCCGACTTCTGGTCGCCGAGCGCGATCGGACCGAAGGAGGTCCGCACGAGCTTCTCGACCGGGAAACCGGCCTCGGCGAGCATGCGGCGCACGATGTGCTTGCGGCCCTCGTGCAGGGTGACCTCGACCAGGTAGTTCTTGCCGGTCTGCTCGACGACCCGGAAGTGGTCGGCGCGGGCGTAGCCGTCCTCCAGCGGGATGCCGTCCTTGAGGCGCTTGCCGACCTCACGCGGGAGGGGACCCTGGATGGCGGCGAGGTAGGTCTTCTGCACGCCGTACTTGGGGTGGGTGAGGCGGTGCGCCAGCTCACCGTGGTTGGTGAGCAGGATGATGCCCTCGGTCTCGGTGTCGAGCCGGCCGACGTGGAAGAGACGGGTCTCACGGTTGGTGACGTAGTCGCCGAGGCACTGGCGGCCGTCCGGGTCCTCCATGGTGGAGACGACTCCGGCGGGCTTGTTCAGCGCGAAGAACAGATACGACTGGGTGGCCACCGTCAGGCCGTCGACCTTGATCTCGTCGTGCTCCGGGTCCACCCGGACGCCCTGCTCGATGACGATCTTGCCGTTGACCTCGACCCGGCCGGCGTCGATCAGCTCCTCGCACGCCCGGCGCGATCCCATGCCGGCGCGGGCGAGCACCTTCTGCAGCCGCTCGCCCTCCTGCTCGGCACCCGGGAAGGTCTTCGGCGTCTTGATCACCGGCTTGTTCGCGTACCGCTCGCGGTTGCGCTCCTCGGTACGGGCGTCGTACTCACGGGAGCGGGCCGGGGCGGTGCGGCCGCGGCCGCCGCCCTGCGAGGACTGCTTCGGGGACTGCTTGGGACCGCCCTTGGCACCGCCGCGGGCGGCCGCGCCACGGCCCTTCTTCGGCCCCTCGGAGGAACCGGACGTACCTCCCACGTCGTAGCGGCGCTCCTCGGGACGGGGCTTGCCCGCGCGCTTCTGCTTGTCGTCGCGCTCGTTACCGGCACCCCGGTAGTTGCCGCGTCCGCTGCTGTTCCTGCCGCTGCTTCGCATCAAAGTTCCGTCGTCGTCTTGTCGTCGTCGTCTGTGTCCGGAGCGTCCGGATCGAACGACGGAACCCCTTCCTGGGTCTCGGCCTCGATCGCTTCCGCCTCGGGGAGGAACGGCGCGAGCTCCGGGAGCTCGTCCAGACCGCGCAGGCCCATCCGCTCCAGAAAGTAGTTCGTCGTCCTGTACAGGATCGCACCTGTTTCGGGTTCCGCGCCCGCCTCCTCGACCAGACCGCGCTGGAGGAGGGTGCGCATGACGCCGTCGCAGTTCACTCCGCGCACCGCGGAGACCCGGGAACGGCTGACCGGCTGACGGTACGCGACCACGGCGAGGGTCTCCAGCGCCGCCTGTGTGAGCCGGGCCTGCTGGCCGTCGAGGACGAAGCGCTCGACGGCGGTGGCATGCTCGGGACGGGTGTAGAACCGCCAGCCGCCGGCGACGAGACGGAGCTCGAAGCCGCGGCCCTGGACGGTGTACTCGTCGGCCAGCTCGCGCAGGGCGTCGGAGACGGCGCGGCGGGGCTGCTCCAGGACCTTCGCGAGGTGCTCCTCGGTGGCCGGCTCGTCGACGACCATGAGGACGGCTTCGAGGGCGGGCTTGAGGGCGGGATCGAGGGCGCTCACGCCTTCTCCTCTGCGGTCTCGGGGGCGGTCTCGGGTGCGGTCTCGGGGGGTCGGTCGAATTCATCGGTGACGTGCGCGACGGCATCGCCCGCGGCCCAGGTGACCATGAGCTCCCCCAGGGCTTCCTCCTGTTCGAGGGCGACGGCCTTCTCGCGGTAGAGCTCCAGCAGCGCGAGGAAGCGGGCGACGACGGTGAGGGTGTCGCCGACGCCCTCGGTCAGCTCGCGGAAGCTGACCGTCCCGCGCTCGCGGAGCATGCCCACGACCAGCTCGGCCTGCTCCCTCACGCTCACCAGGGGCGCGTGGATGTGGTCCACGTACACCTGGGGCTTCGGCTTGGGCTGCATGGCCTTGACGGCGAGCCTGGCGAAGCCCTCGGCGCCGATGCTGATGACGACCTCGGGGAGCAGCTCGGCGTGATGGTCCTCGAGGCCGACGGTACGGGGGTAGCGCCGGGCCTCCTCGTCGAGCCTGCGGCTGAAGATCTCCGCGATCTGCTTGTACGCGCGGTACTGGAGCAGCCGCGCGAAGAGGAGGTCCCGCGCTTCGAGCAGCGCGAGGTCCGCCTCGTCCTCCACCTCGGCGGCGGGCAGCAGCCGGGCCGCCTTGAGGTCGAGCAGGGTCGCGGCGACGACGAGGAACTCGGTGGTCTGGTCGAGGTCCCAGTCGGGTCCCATGGCGCGGATGTACGTCATGAACTCGTCGGTGACCTTGGAGAGGGCGACCTCGGTGACGTCGAGCTTGTGCTTCGAGATCAGCTGCAGCAGCAGATCGAAGGGCCCCTCGAAGTT
Organism: Streptomyces sp. NBC_00259; assembly: GCF_036181745.1. Lineage (NCBI taxonomy): Bacteria > Bacillati > Actinomycetota > Actinomycetes > Kitasatosporales > Streptomycetaceae > Streptomyces > Streptomyces sp. NBC_00259. Next base: position 1,618,225 of record NZ_CP108080.1, read on the forward strand.
GGCGAGCCGCACGGTGAAACGACCGTCGTCGCCCTCCGCCGCGCCGCCGGTGGGCGTGGAAGGCTCGCCCGACGGGGCTTCGGACGGGGCTTCGGACGGGGCTTCGGACGGGGCTTCGGACGGGGCCTCGGACGGCCCAGGGAGGGCCCCGCCCCCGGGCGGAGGTACATCCACCACCAGGGCCGGTGCGAAGCCGGGAGGCGCCGCCTCGGGCGCGTCAGGACGGGCCGTGGCCGGGGCGTCCGGGTCCGCCGACGGCACGGGCGATGCCGCATCCGTCCGCACGAAGCCGGGAGCAGGCGCCGCCTCAGGTGCTTCGGGACGACCCGTATCCAAGGGGTCCGGGTCCGCCCACGGCGCGGACGGAGGTACATCCACGACGAAGGCCGGTACGGAGCCGGGGTCCGCCGACGGCGCGGGCGGGGGCACTTCCGCCGCAGGGGGCGGGACGGCGTCGCCGAGGGTCCGCTCTGTGGTGTCCACGGTGTCCGGAGTGTCCGTGGTGTCCGGGGCCTCTGCCGTCTCGTCGTCGCGGCCGGGCTCCTGCGGGGCCGGCTGGCGCGTGGGTGCCGCCCCCGGGCCGCGGCCCAGGGCGCGGCGGGGCGAGCGCGGCGCGGCGGGGAGGTCCCCGGCCGGAGGCTCGGGGCGGGCAGGGTCGGTCGGCGGCATCGTGGTCCAGGGAACGGAAGGAACGTCGCGCGCAGGCTACCCCGTCAGCGACCGCGCAGGCGCCGCACCAGGATGCTCGCGTCGCCCCTGGACTCCAGGTCCGCGAGGACGACCGCCACCGCTTCGCGGACGATACGGCCGCGGTCGACGGCCAGCCCGTGCTCGCCGCGGAGCACCAGCCGAGCGTGCTCGAGGTCCATCAGTTCCTCGGCCGAGACATAGACCGTGATCTTCTCGTCGTGCCGTTCCCGCCCACTGGGCCTGCGGCCGGACGCGCGGCCCCGGCGGCGCGGCGCGCCGGCCTCCTGCGGACGGCGGCCCTTCGCTCCGGCCGCGGCCTGAGCAGCCGCGGCCGACTGTTCGTTGTCCGCCGCACGGCTCCGCGGCTCGCCGGCCTCCGCCTCCCCGGCCGAGGAGTGCTCCTCGGAGGCGGGGGCAGGGGCCGGAGCCGCAGCGGGCGCCGCGGACGAGGACGGCGACGAGGGCGACTGCGCCTCGACCGGGTCGCTCTCCCCCGCCGGCGCCGGGACCCGCGCCTCGCCGTTCGCCCCGGTCGCGCCCCGCCGCGGGGACGACGACTGCAGCGCCGTGCCCCCGGTCGTACGGAACAGTTCGTCGGCCCCGGGCAGACTCACTCGGCGTGACACCGGGCGAGCACCTCCCTGGCGAGCTGGCGATAGGCGGCGGCGCCGACGGAGTTGGACGCGTACGTCGTGATGGGCTCACCGGCGACCGTGGTCTCCGGGAAGCGCACCGTGCGCCCGATGACCGTGTGGTAGACGTGGTCGTCGAACGCCTCGACCACCCGCGCCAGCACCTCACGGCTGTGCACCGTGCGCGAGTCGTACATCGTGGCGAGGATGCCGTCGAGCTCCAGGTCGGGGTTGAGCCGCTCCTGGACCTTCTCGATCGTCTCGGTCAGCAGCGCGACACCGCGCAGCGCGAAGAACTCGCACTCCAGCGGCACGATCACCTTGTGAGCCGCCGTCAGAGCGTTCACGGTCAGCAGACCGAGCGACGGCTGACAGTCGATCACGATGTAGTCGTAGTCGTTCATCAGCGGCTTCAGGGCACGCTGCAGCGTCGACTCGCGCGCGACCTCGCTCACCAACTGCACTTCCGCGGCCGAGAGGTCGATGTTGCTCGGCAGCAGGTCCATGTTGGGCACGGCGGTCTTCAGCAGGACCTCGTCCGCCGACATGCCCCGCTCCATGAGCAGGTTGTAGACGGTGAGGTCGAGCTCCATCGGGTTCACGCCGAGACCGACCGACAGGGCACCCTGCGGGTCGAAGTCGACGAGCAGCACCCGGCGTCCGTATTCGGCGAGGGCGGCACCCAGGTTGATGGTCGACGTCGTCTTGCCCACGCCGCCCTTCTGGTTGCACATCGCGATGATCTTCGCGGGGCCGTGATCGGTCAGCGGGCCGGGGATCGGGAAGTACGGCAGCGGCCGCCCGGTGGGGCCGATGCGCTCACGGCGCTGGCGGGCAGCGTCGGGCGCGAGCGTGGCCGCGTACTCCGGATCGGGCTCGTACTCGGCGTCTGGATCGTAGAAGTGCCCCTCGGGCACCTCGTCGTAGTCGGCGAAGTGGGTGGACTCTCGGCCACTCTCGTTGCCGGCCATGGCGTTCACGTGTTGGCCGTCCATCATCTTCATCGTGTGGGCTGTCGTCGTCATGTGCTGGTTTGTCGCGAAGGTACGGACAGCGACGGAGCCGACAGCTTCGAGCCCGGACGCAGGCCCCTGGCCCCGCACGGGGGGTACCTCCACGCCAACGGGGCGTAGGGGGCGCGTTCCTGCTTGACCGCCCCCGGGAGAAAATGTCGACTCATTCACAAGTCGTCTTACCTCCTTGGACGTGACCAGGAAACTTATCGATAGGTCAGCGTGGCACCATGCCGACGGTTGGCGACTCTATGGCGTGTCACCGGTCCGCAGCAACACAATCCGCCGGACCCGGCCCGATGTGTCGGCAACCGAACACCCCGCTGTCAAGGGCGCACAGCAACAGGTGCACCTGTTTCACGGGTGTGCGAAACGGTTGAAGGGTTACGTTCGAGGCGAGTTGGGCCGACGTCCCGTGATGTCCGGACACGCAGCCGGCCGGACCTTGCTCGACAAGGTCCGGCCGGTTACGTGATGTTGACGACCCCGGTTGACGGGGCGGTCGGTTGTCCGTCCCGCGTCAGCCGAGGAGGGTGCTCAGCTCGACGGAGTCGAGGCCGTGCGCCTCGGCGACCTCGGCGTAAACGACCTGGCCGTCATGGGTGTTGAGGCCCCTGGCCAGCGCGGCGTCACGGCGCAGCGCCTCGACCCAGCCGTTGTTCGCCAGCGACACGATGTAGGGCAGCGTGGCGTTGGTGAGCGCGTAGGTGGAGGTGTTCGGCACCGCGCCGGGCATGTTGGCGACGCAGTAGAAGACCGAGTTGTGGACCAGGAAGGTCGGCTCGGCGTGGGTGGTCGGACGGGAGTCCTCGAAGCAGCCGCCCTGGTCGATCGCAATGTCGACAAGGACACTTCCGGGCTTCATCCGGGAGACCAGCTCGTTGGTGACCAGCTTCGGGGCCTTCGCGCCGGGGATCAGCACCGCGCCGATGACGAGGTCGGCCTCGAGGACCGCCTTCTCCAGCTCGTAGGCGTTGGAGACGATCGTCTTGATCTTCGTGCCGAAGACCTTGTCGGCCTCACGGAGCTTGTTGATGTCCTTGTCGAGCAGGGTCACGTGGAAGCCCATGCCGATGGCGATCTGCGCGGCGTTCCAGCCGGAGACGCCACCGCCGATGACGACGGCCTCGCCGGCGTGGGTGCCCGGGACACCGCCCGGCAGCACGCCACGGCCGCCGGCCGAGCGCATCAGGTGGTAGGCGCCGACCTGCGGGGCCAGCCGGCCCGCGACCTCGGACATCGGGGCAAGCAGCGGCAGGGCGCGGTTCGGGAGCTCGACCGTCTCGTACGCGATGGCGGTGGTGCCGGACTCCAGCAGGGCGTCCGTGCACTCACGGGAGGCGGCGAGGTGCAGGTAGGTGAAGAGGGTCTGGTCCTTGCGGAGGCGGTGGTACTCCTCGGCGATGGGCTCCTTGACCTTCAGCAGCAGGTCGGCGGTGGCCCAGACCTCGTCGGCGGTGGGCAGGATCTGCGCACCGGCGCCGACGAACTCCTCGTCCGTGATCGAGGAGCCGACTCCGGCGTTGGCCTCGATGAAGACCTGGTGGCCGTGGCGCACGAGCTCGTGCACTCCGGCGGGGGTGATCGCCACCCGGAACTCGTTGTTCTTGACCTCGCGGGGGATGCCGACCTTCACGTCGATCACGGTCCTTGGCTCAGGGGGATTTCTGGTGCAGTTCCATAGTTACCCGGATGCGCCAGGCGCAACGGGATCGACCGGGGCGACACCCGGCAGAGCCAGTCTAATGAAGGACTTCCAGCTGTCTAGCCTTGCGAAGCAAGTTTCTTTGACGGAAACACTACGGATTTCGCAGGCCGGAATCATCACTTCCGAGTAGTTGCTCGGCAGCGGAGCGGTGCAGCCTGGCAGCCGCGGGGTCGCCGAGCCGGTCCAGCGTGTCGGCCAGCCTCAGCTGGAGCGCGGCCTGGAGCCGCAGGTCCCCGGCCCGCCGCGCCCAGGCGACGGCCTCCTCGCAGGAACGCAGCGACTCCTGCGGCCGGCCGGCGTACTCCTGCACCCGGGCCGCCTCGCTCAACGCCCGTGCGTGGCCGGGCAGATCGCCGAGGCGTCGATATCCGGCCGCGGCCGCCCGCCAGCTGCGCAGCGCCTCGCCGTAGCGGCCCGCGTAGGTGTGCACGGTGCCGAGCCTGCCGTACAGCCGCGCCTCGTCGGCACGCTCCCCGCGGGCCAGCCGCTGGGAGAGCGCGCGTCCGTACCAGTCGGCCGCCCGCTGCCAGTCCTCCAGTTCCTGATACGCACCACCTACGGATTCCATCGCGCGGCCGGTGGCGTACGGGTCATTTGCCCGGCGGCCGGCGTCCAGAGCCGACCGATATCGCGCCAGTGCGTCTTCGGTACGTCCGGTCTGGGCGTCCAGGTCGGCCAGGTTCAGCAGCGCGGCGGCCTGCTCCCGGTGGAGCTCGCGGCGTACGGCCACGTCCAGGACCAGCTGGTGCAGTCCGTACAGCTCGGGAGCGGCGGCCTCGGTGCCGCGGTGGGCGACCAGGGCCCGTACGAGCGCGGCGATCAGCCGGCGGGCCAGCGTGTCCAGCTCGCCGTCGGCCACCGCGACACGCGCGGACGCCATCAGGGCGGGCCGCCTGGCCTCCAGCCAGTCCCCGGCGTCCTGCGCGCTCGGGAAACGCAGGGCGCGCGGCAGTCCCGCGAGCTTCTTACGGGCCGTGGACCCCTCGGGCTCGGTCACGGCCCGGCACGACTGCAGCAGCCGTACGGTGCGCTCCAGCATCCGCGCCCGGGCGAGCTGCACCTCGGCCGGCCGCTCCTCCTCGGTCACCAGTGCGTGCAGCAGCGGGGCGAGACAGCCCGGCACCTCGTACTGGTCGTTCTCCGGAACGCCGTGCAGCAGTCCGAGCGCGACGAAGTCGTCCAGCGTCGACCGGGCCGCCGAGACCGAGCACCCGGCCAGCGCGGACGCCGTGTGGGCGTCGGCCCGGCCGGCGGGCGCGAGGGCCAGCAGCCGCAGCATCCGCGCGGCGGGCTGCGGAAGGGATTCGTACACGAGCCGGAAGGCACGGGACAGCGGCCGGGCACCGGCGGGCTGCTCGGGGTCGTCGGGCAGCCCGCGCAGCTGCTTGGTGGCATCGGCGACCGAGGCCTTGGGGCGGGCCGCCAGCCAGCCGCCGACCAGCATCATCGCGGCGGGCTGTCCGCCGCACTGCTCCACGAGCGACTCGGCGGCCTGGGGATCGACGGTGACCCGCACCGAGCCGGTGAAGCGGCTCAGCAGCTCGATCGCGGACTTGGCGTCCATGCCGCCGATCGTGCACGGCCGTACGTCGGGGATTCCGGTGAGCGGGCCCTGGGCGACGGCGACGACCAGGCACTCGGGGTTGTCCGGCAGCAGCGGGTCCACCTGCTCCGCGTCGCCCGCGTCGTCGAGTACGAGCACACAGCGGCGCACCGCGAGCGCCTCGCGGACCATCTCGGTGAGCACGTCCTCGTCCGCTCCGGGCGGACCGGCGATCCCCAGCGCGTCGAGCAGCTCGCGGGCGGTGCGGTCGGTGGGTACGGGCACTCCGCCGGGCTCGGCGAGCCGGGCCCGCAGCACGCCGTCCGGGTACTCGTCCGCCAGCCGGTGCGCCAGCTCCCCGGCGAGCGCGGTCCTTCCGGAGCCGGGCCGTCCGGCGACCAGCAGCACTCTGGCACGCGGGGCCTTGCGTCCCGCGAGCGTGTCGAGACCGGCCCGTTCGATGTCGGAACGCAGCGCCTTCAATTCCCGCTGGCGCCCGATGAATTGCCCACCCACGCGGCCAACGGTCCCATGCCGGGCGCGCGCCTCGACCACGGGCCCGGCCGGTGGATCGGACGGGCGGTTCTCGGACGAGGGGCCCTCGAAGTCCACCGCCTGATCCGTCACGGGCCACGCTCCCTGTCTGCCTGCGTACGAACCGAGCCCACGGGATGTCCGCGAGGGCGCTCCGAGCGTAGATCAGGCATCTCGCCGAACCGGGCAGAGCACGGCGGCGCGCGGCGCGGTAACCCCCGATCGGATGAGCGGATCGTCACACCACCCCTCCCCGGGCCGGGGCAGAGTCCGGCATTCGGCGCGAGCCCAGCAGGACCCGCCGGACGCCCCTAGGCGTCGAAGGGCCGCGCCGGCCAGGGCGCCTCGGCGGGGCGCAGCGCGTCCACGCCGTCGCCCGCGAGTGCGGCGGTCAGCGCGAGCACGCCCACCACCAGGCAGTTGTTGTGCAGTTCCCCGGCGAGCACGCCGCGCACGAGGTCCTCCAACGGCACCCTGGCCAGCTCCATGTCCGCCTCCTCCTCGGAGACCTGGAAGCGCTCGCCCTCCGCCTCGGACAGATCGCGGGCCAGGAAGATCCGCACGGCCTCGTCACAGCCGCCCGGCGTGGTGTACACATCCGTGAGCACGCGCCAGTCGACCGCCTTGACGTGCGCCTCCTCGTACAGCTCGCGCTGGGCCGCCGTCAGCGGGTTCTCACCGGGCACGTCGAGGAGTCCGGCAGGGATCTCCCAGAGCTTCTGCCGCACGGGGTGCCGGTACTGCCGCAGCACCAGGACGCGTCCGGACTCGTCGAGGGCCAGCACCGCCACCGACCCCGGGTGGACCTGGTAGTCACGTCGCGCGACCGTCCCGTCGGGCATGACCACGTCGTCGGTGCGGACACTCGTCTTGTTGCCCCTGAACGGAGTCGCGGTCGCGGTGACCTGCCACTCCTCAGCGGTGTCCCTGATGGCCATCTACGTCCTCCCAGAACGCCGGAACCGGGGCACGGCGCCTCTCCCGGCCCGTACCCCGGTTTCCACCGTAGTGCCTGTGCGTTACTTGCCCGTCTTGCGCTCGACCGCGGCCTTCACCAGGCCCGCGAAGAGCGGGTGCGGGCGGGTCGGGCGGGACCGGAGCTCCGGGTGGGCCTGGGTGGCGACCAGGTAGGGGTGCACCTCACGCGGGTACTCGACGTACTCGACGAGCTTGTTGTCCGGGGAGGTGCCGGAGAAGACCAGTCCGGCCTTCTTCTCCAGCTCCGCGCGGTAGGCGTTGTTCACCTCGTAGCGGTGGCGGTGGCGCTCGTCGACGTACGGCTCGTTCGCGTAGACCTCGCGCACGATCGAGCCGTCGGCGAGCTTCGCCGGGTAGAGCCCGAGGCGCATCGTCCCGCCGAGGTCGCCCGCGCCCTCGACGTACGCCAGCTGCTCCTCCATCGTCGAGATGACGGGGTGGGCGGTGGTGGCGTCGAACTCGGTGGAATTGGCGTCGGGGATCTCGGCCAGGTTGCGCGCGGCCTCGATCACGATGCACTGCAGGCCGAGGCAGATGCCGAGCAGCGGGATCTTGTTCTCGCGGGCGTACTGGATCGCGCCGACCTTGCCGTCGACACCGCGCTCGCCGAAGCCGCCCGGGATGAGGATCGCGTCGACGTCCCCGAGCTGCTTCTGGGCGCCCGCCGGCGTCCGGCAGTCGTCGGAGGTGACCCACTTGACCGTGACCCGGGCCTTGTTCGCGAAGCCGCCCGCGCGCATCGCCTCGGTCACCGACAGATAGGCGTCGGGCAGGTCGATGTACTTGCCGACGAGCGCGACACTGACTTCGTGGTCGGGGTTGTGCACACGGTCCAGGAGGTCGTCCCACGTCGTCCAGTCGACGTCACGGAACGGCAGGTCGAGCTTGCGCACGACGTAGGCGTCCAGGCCCTCGGTGTGCAGCACCTTCGGGATGTCGTAGATCGACTTGGCGTCCATGGCCGCGACCACGGCCGCCTCGTCGACGTCGCACATCAGCGAGATCTTGCGCTTGATCGCGGTGGGGACCTCGCGGTCGGCACGCAGCACGATCGCGTCCGGCTGGATACCGATGTTGCGCAGTGCCGCCACCGAGTGCTGGGTCGGCTTGGTCTTCAGCTCCCCGGAGGGGCCGATGTAGGGCAGCAGCGAGATGTGCACGACGAAGACGTTGTCCCGGCCCACCTCGTGGCGGACCTGGCGGACGGTCTCCAGGAACGGCAGCGACTCGATGTCGCCGACCGTGCCGCCGACCTCGGTGATCACGACGTCGACGTCGTCCGTGGCCATGCGGCGGATGCGGTGCTTGATCTCGTTGGTGATGTGCGGGATGACCTGGACCGTGTCGCCCAGGTACTCGCCGCGGCGCTCCTTGGCGATGACGGTCGAGTACACCTGGCCGGTGGTGACGTTCGCGGAGCCGTCCAGGTCCACGTCCAGGAAGCGCTCGTAGTGGCCGATGTCCAGGTCGGTCTCGGCTCCGTCGTTGGTGACGAACACCTCACCGTGCTGGAACGGGTTCATGGTGCCCGGGTCGACGTTCAGATACGGGTCGAGCTTCTGCATCGTGACCCGCAGACCCCGCGCCTTGAGGAGCGCGCCCAGGCTGGAGGCGGTCAGGCCCTTGCCGAGGGAGGAGGCGACACCCCCGGTGACGAAGATGTGCTTGGTCGTCGTGGATTTGGGCGGCATGGCCAAGAGGGGGCTCCCGTGGTCGCGAGGTGGTCGTGCGGAACGGCGTCCCTCAGGCGATATCCGGGGGTTACCTGGGATTTCCTGGGGTTCCGTCGCTGCGGTTCGGGGGCCGCCATCCCTAGCGGGGCGCACCACCGGTCCACGGGCTACCAGGGTATCAGCGCCCGGGGGAGACTGCTTCCGGCCACACGGGGCATCATGGCCATCACCGGGCTTCTCGGCGTTCACCCGGCGCTCACCCGTTCGGCCGCGCTGCATTGCCGAGGGCGTCGCGCGGATCACCGGGGTGCGTCGTATCCTGCTCGGACACTTGATTCGGAATATCGCTGCCGAGCCAGGCCGGTGAACGGCATCACCCCCGCCTTCCCACAGAGTTTCGCCTGGGCGGGACACCCGTCCCCGAAGCACTAGCTCGTCAACAACCGATTGACACCCTTGACCGCAGTAAGAGCCACGCAGGGCGGACGTGGCCGTTCGACTGGAGATCCACGTGGCCGGGCGCATCGAGGATTACGCACTCATCGGAGACATGCAGACCGCTGCCCTGGTCTGCCGGGACGGCACAGTCGACTGGCTGTGCCTGCCCCGCTTCGACTCGCATGCCATCTTCGCCGGGATTCTCGGCACCGAGGAGCACGGATTCTGGCGGCTCGGACCCGCGTACGCGGCGGGCGCGGAGCCGCCCACGGCCAGTCGTCGCCGGTACCGGGGGGATTCGCTCATCCTGGAATCGGAGTGGGACACGCCACGCGGTACGGTCCGCGTGACGGATTTCATGCCGCCCCGTGACGGCGCTCCCCAGCTGGTCCGGATCGTCGAGGGCGTGAGCGGGCGCGTGCCGATGCGTTCGGCGCTGCGCATGCGTTTCTCGTACGGCCGGGTGGTGCCCTGGGTGCACAAGGTCGACAACCGCACGGTCGCCGTCGCGGGCCCGGACTCGGTGTGGCTGGACACCCCGGTCGAGACCCACGGCAAGGACCTGACCACCTACTCCGACTTCACCGTCTCCCCCGGTGACCGGCTGGCCTTCACCATCAGCTGGCAGCCGTCCCACCACCAGCCGCCGGCCCTGCCCGACCCCGAGGGCGTGCTGGACGCCACCGCCGACTTCTGGCGCGAGTGGGTCGAGCACTGTACGTACCACGGCCCCTACCGGGAGTCCGTCGTCCGCTCGCTGATCACGCTGAAGGCGCTGACGTACGCCCCGACCGGCGGGATCGTCGCCGCGCCGACGACGTCCCTGCCCGAGGAGATCGGCGGCGTACGGAACTGGGACTACCGCTACACCTGGCTGCGCGACGCGGCGATCACCCTGTCCTCGCTGCTGCGCACCGGCTACCGCGAAGAGGCCCGGGCCTGGCGCGAGTGGCTGCTGCGCGCCGTCGCGGGCGACCCGGAGAACCTGCAGATCATGTACGGCATCGCCGGCGAGCGTGAGCTGGGCGAGGCGGAGCTGGACTGGCTGCCGGGGTACGAGGGCTCCGCGCCGGTTCGGGTCGGCAACGGCGCGGCGAACCAGCTCCAGCTCGACGTGTACGGCGAGGTCACCGAGGCCCTGCACCTCGCGCACATGACGGGCCTCTCGCGCAACGACTACGCCTCCATCCTCCAGCTCAAGCTGATCCGGTACCTGGAGGACCACTGGGACCAGCCCGACGAGGGCATCTGGGAGGTCCGCGGACCGCGCCGGCACTTCGTCCACTCCAAGGTGATGGCCTGGGTCGCCGTCGACCGCACGATCAAGCTGATCGAGTCCGGCGACGCGGACGGACCGCTGGAGCGCTGGCGCGAGCTGCGCGACGACATCCACCGCGACGTCTGCGAGAAGGGCTACGACAAGGAGCGCAACACCTTCACCCAGTCGTACGGCTCGAAGGAGCTCGACGCCTCGCTGCTGCTGATTCCGCAGATGGGCTTCCTGCCGCCGGACGACAAGCGCGTCATCGGCACGATCGAGGCGATCCAGCGGGAGCTGTCGACCTCGGACGGCTTCGTGCTGCGCTATCCGACGGCCGGCGACGAGGCCGGTGTCGACGGCCTCGAAGGCGACGAGGGCGCGTTCCTCGCCTGCTCGTTCTGGCTCGCGGACGATCTGGCGATGATCGGCCGCGTGGACGAGGCCCGGCGTCTCTTCGAGAAGCTGCTGTCGCTGCGCAACGACCTGGGGCTGCTCGCCGAGGAGTGGGACCCGCGACTGCAGCGCCAGGTGGGCAACTTCCCGCAGGCGTTCAGCCACGTCCCCCTGATCGACACGGCCCTGCGTCTCACGGCCTCCGGCGCGTACGGCGGCTGAGCGGGGGCGCCCGGGGTGACCGAGGGCTCCGCCCCCGTACCCCCGCTGCACCGACCGTGTCGGGCTGCGCGGCCGGCGGCCGACCGCCGTCCGACCGGGCTCCGCATCGGCGCCGGCGAGGGGCCGGGTGAGATCTCACCCGGCCCCTCGCCGCGCACTCCCCGGTCGCCCCGGGCCCACCGTTCCCCCGGGGGCGTAGTTGGTCGGGGGGGTCCCCGACGGAGCGCCGGGGTCGCATCCGGACCTGGCGCGGCTGCCGCCGCACGCCCACCGGCCGTAGCGGTCGGGTCCCTTCCCGACGGGGCCGCCGTCCGAGTCCCGTCGCGGGGCGGCTCGGCGCCGCACCGCCCCTTCCGGCATCGGGTCCTACGCGACCGCGCGCCGTGACGGGTGGCTTCTTACGATGGAAGGGTCCTGCTCGCGCCCCGGAAGGGGGCATCATGGCGTCCCATCCCCTCACGGAAGCCGCCCTGAGAGGACTCCGCGAGTCCCTGACCGGTGAGGCCGTCACACCGGATGACGCCGGATACGACGAGGCCCGCTCGGTCTTCAACGCGATGATCGACCGGCGGCCCGCGGTGATCGTCCTGTGCGAGTCCGCCGGCGATGTGGCCGCGGCGATCCGCTTCGCCCGGGAGCACGAGCTCGAACTGGCCGTCCGCGGGGGCGGTCACAGCGTCGCGGGGCTCGCCGCCACCGACGGTGGTCTCGTGGTCGACCTGCGCCGGATGCACGCGGTCACGGTGGACCCGGACGCCCGTACGGCCCGGGTCGGCGGCGGCGCGACGATGAGCCATCTGGACCGGGCGACCCAGCCGTACGACCTGGCGACCACGGGCGGGCGGGCCTCCACCACCGGCGTCGGCGGGTTCACGCTCGGCGGCGGATCGGGCTGGCTGGAGCGGAAGTTCGGCCTGGCCTGCGACAACCTCCTCGCCGTCGACCTGGTGACGGCCGACGGCACCGAGGTGCACGCGAGCGACGACGAACATCCGGAGCTGTTCTGGGCGTTGCACGGCGGCGGCGGCAACTTCGGTGCGGCCACGTCGATGACGCTGAAGCTGCATCCGCTGCCCGACATGTCCGTGGCCTTCCTCTTCTTCCCGGCGGCGCGAGGAGCCGAAGTGCTTCCCGTCTACCGGGAGGTACTGGGATCCGCGCCGGACGAGGTCGGCGGCGGTTTCGTCTATCTGACCGGCCCGCCCGAGGACTTCATGCCCGAGCACCTGGTGGGCCGGGCCGTGTGCCTGGTGCTGATCACGTACGCGGGCACCGAGCCCGCACTGCGCGCCGCGACCAAGCCGCTGTTCGGCCTCGGACACGAGGCGGAGGTCGTCACGGAGCTCCCGTACGCCGATCTCCAGTGCATGATCGACGACCCGCCGGGTCTGCGGAACTACTGGTCGGCCGAGTATCTGCGCGGTCTGCCCGACGAGGCCGTGGACGTCTTCTGCGCGCGGGCGAACAGCATGATCGTGCCGTCGAACTCGCAGCACATCCTGTTCCCCATGGGCGGTGCCATGGCCCGCGGGGACTCCCGGTACCCGCTCCCGTGGCGCACCGCCGAGTGGGTCGCGCACCCCTTCGGGATCTGGGACAGCCCTGCCGACGACGCACGCGGCAGGCAGTGGGTCCGTGACGCGAGGACCGACGTCATGCCGTGGTCGATCGGCCAGGTGTATCTCAACTTCATCGGCGACGAGGGCGAGGAGCGGGTCGTGGCCGGCTTCGGCGCCGAGAACCACCGGCGCCTCGCCGACGTCAAGGCCCGCTACGACCCTGACAACGTGTTCCGGCTGAACCACAACATCAAGCCGAGCTGACCGACAGTTGTCCTTCGAACTTTCGCCCAGGTAGCGTCCCGGCCATGGAAACACAGGGCGGCATCACCGTGCAGCGGGCACTCGAACTGCCCGGGCTCCGCAGTGGCCTCCCGGAGGTCGTGGCCGGGGCGGACCGGCTGACCCGTACCGTGCGCTGGGTGCACGCCGGTGAGGTGCCGAACATCGCCTCGCTCCTCAAGGGCGGTGAACTGCTGTTGACGACCGGCCTCGGTCTCGGCACCCGGCCGGCCGAGCAGCGTGCGTTCGTACGCCGGCTCGCGGACCGGGGCATCGCGGCGCTGGTCGTGGAGCTCGGCCCGCGCTTCACCCGGCTGCCCGCCGCCATCGTCGAGGCGGCGAGGACGGCGGGGCTTCCGCTGATCCAGCTCCATCGCGAGGTGCCGTTCGTCGCGGTGACGGAGGAGGTCCACACCGAGATCGTCAACGGGCACTACGCGCTGCTGCAGCGGGCCGAGGAGGTGTACCGGCGGTGCACCCAGGCGCTGCTGGAGGGCGGCGGCATCCCCCAAGTGCTCAGGATCCTGGCCGACTTCACCGCCAATCCGGTGTTCCTGGAAACCGCCGACGGTCAGCTGCTGTACGCGGCGGACACCGAGTCGGGTCCGGTCGCGGCCGATCCGCTCCAGGTGTGGGAGGGGCTGCGCGGCCAGCGCGCGGCACGCGAGGCGGGTCCACCGGTCGGGGCCGTACTGGTCGATGTGCCGGGCGGCGGCCACGGGGCGGGCTCGGTACGCGCACGGCTCGTCCTGCTCGCGGTGTCGGGACCGCTGCTTCCGGTGCACCGGATGGCGGCCGAACGCGCGGCGGGAGTCCTCGCGGTGGTCCTGATGCAGGCCCGCCAGGAGGACGAGCTGGCGGCGCGCGGCCGCGGCGACTTCCTGACCGACCTCGCCGAGGGCCGCATCGTGGCGGAGGACGCGCCCGCGCAGGCGAAGGTCCTGGGCTTCCGCCCGGGTGACGGGCCGCTGCTGCCCGTGGTGATGCGGCTCGCGCCCGAACTCTCCCCGTCCGGCAACTGGGCGCTGCTGGCCCGCGCGGTGCTGGAGGAGCTGTCCTCGGTGGGAGTGCCCGTGTTGCTGGGCGTACGGCCCGTCGAGGGCCGGGTGCCGCTGCTGGTGGGGCTGCGCTCGGACTCGGAGCGTACGGCGGTGGCGGACCGGGTCGCGGCGGCGCTGCGCGCGGGCCTGGAACGGGCGGGCCTCGAACGCGCCGGAGCCCATCCGCCGGTGGTCGTCGTGGGCGTCGGGGGAGGCTGGGCGGCGGCGTCGGCGGGCCTGCGCCATGCGTCCGAGACCGCGGCGGCTGCCCAGGGGCTGCCCGACCGGCCCTGGTACGACGCGCGGCGCCTCGACATCGACCTGCTGCTGTGGCGGCTGCGGGACCACCCCGATCTGGCGGCGTTCGTGGACCGTGCGATCGGCCCTCTCCTGGGGCACGACCGCACGTCCCGCCCGCCGCTGCTGCCCACGCTCCAGACCTTTCTGGCCCACGCGGGCCGCAAGGCGGAAACGGCCCGCGAACTGCACCTCAACCGCCAGACCCTCTACAACCGTCTGGCCCGCATCTCCGAACTCCTGGGCACGGACCTGGACGACCCCCAGACGGTCCTGGCCCTCTCCCTGGCCCTCAGAGCCCGCCGCCACACGCTCTGAGCGCCGGAGGCCCCGCCGGCTCACGCCCAGGGCGGCGGCGGGGCTCGAGGAGGGACGTGCCGGACGCCGTCCGGGCCCGCGACGGCGCAAGCGCCCGCACCCGCAGCCGTCCAGGCCGTAGCGCCGCAATCACCCGCGCCCGTGAGGAAGAAGGCGGCGTTCATCCGCTCGCACTGCGCCGCGCCGCACCGCGCACGCGGCACCTCACGGACTCAGCGCCGGCGCCCGCCGCGGGAAGGTGCCGTGAGCTCGTCGTAGATGCTCAGGATCTGGGCGATGGTCTCGTCCTCGGTCGGCCAGGTCGCCGCGTGCGCGCGCCCCGCCGCCGCGAGACGACGCCGCCGGTCGGGGTCCGCCAGCAGCCCGGACACCGCCGCCGCGAGCGCCGCCGCGTCACCGTACGGGACGAACTCCGCCGCGGAGCCCACGAGTTCGGGGTTGCCGCCGACCCGGGTCGCCACCAGGGGCACACCGAGCCGCAGCGCCTCCTGGGCGAGCAGTGAGCGGGCCTCCCAGCGGCTCGGCAGCAGCGCGAGGTCGGATGCCGCCAGCAGGTCGCTGACGTCGTCGCGACGGCCGAGGAGCCGGACCGGCAGCCCTTCCGTGTCGATGCGCCGCTGCAGCGAGGCCCGCTCCCGGCCCTCCCCCGCGATCGCGACCAGCGGCACGGGGTCGAGCCCGAGCCATTCGTGTGCGGCGTCCAGCAGCGTCCCGTAGCCCCGGCCGGGTTCGAGCCGGCCCACAGCCGTCAGCAACGGCCGTTCGACCGCGCCCAGTTCGGCCCGCGCCTTGCTCTCGGGCGAGCCGTGCCGCGGCGGCGGCACCGCGACCGGCGCGAGGCGGGCGTCGCGCGCGCCACGGCCGCGGGCCCGGTCGACCAGTTCGGACGACGTGCCGAGCACCACCGAGGCCGTTCGTGCCACCCTCCGCTCCAGCAGCCGCACCACCTGGCCGCGTGCCCCTCCGGGCTGCGCCCGGCTGTGCCAGGTGACCACGAGCGGCACGTCCTGCCCGCTGAGCGCCAGCGCGGTCCGCACGGCGGCGTGCAGCCCGTGCGCGTGCACCACGTGTGCTCCCCCGCACGCCGCCCGGAGCGCTCCGACCGCCGCCGGGTCGCCGCGCCGTGGCACGGGCACGAAGTGCGCCCCGGCGCCGAGGAAGTCGTATTCGTGCTCCAGGGGCGCGGGGGCGCACACGGTCACCCCCACTCCCCGCGCCACCAGCCCCGCGGCCAGTGACCTGACGTGAGCGCTGCTGCCCGTGCTGCCGCCGCCCAGCACCTGGACCGTACGCAGCTGTGTCACGCGCCAAGGATGCCAGTCCGTACGCACGTTCCGGCACCGCCGAGGCGTCGTTCCCGTGTCCGGCGCCGCAACTCCGCCACCCGGATCACTCACATGGGTGAGCCCCCGCGTCCGGTGATCCCGCCGCGGCAAGGCCCCGTGGCGATCACGGCCGCCTCACGCGCGGACGGACGGTGCGCCCGACGTCATTGGCGCGCATCCACCGCGCACGTCCTTCCGTGCGCGCCCGCCGTGCGCCGTGCACCACCCGCGCGGGGCCCTCAGACCTCCGCGCGGGCCGTCGCCAGCAGCTCCTCCGCGTGCGCCCGCGCCGTCTCGGAGTCCTCCTGTCCGGCGAGCATCCGGGACAGCTCCCGCACCCGGTCCTCGCCCTCCAGGACCGTGACCCCGGACCGGGTCACCGACCCGTCGTTCGTCTTCTCGACCAGCAGCTGCCGGTCCGCGAACGCCGCCACCTGCGGAAGGTGGGTCACGACGACCACCTGCGCGGTCTTCGCCAGCTTCGCGAGGCGGCGCCCGATCTCGACCGCCGCCTTGCCGCCCACGCCCGCGTCGACCTCGTCGAAGAGGTACGTCGGCACGGGGTCGGTCCCCGCGAAGACGACCTCCACCGCGAGCATCACACGCGACAGCTCACCGCCGGACGCGCCCTTGGCGATCGGCCGCGGCTGGGCACCCGGATGCGGGGCCAGCAGCAGCTCGACCTCGTCCGCGCCGGACGACGAGTAGGCCACGCTGCGTCCGTTGACCTCGATCCCTTCCGGGTCCTCGGACTGGCGGATGTCGATGGTCACGCGCGCGTGCGGCATCGCGAGGTGTGCCAGCTCCGCCGTCACCGCCTCCGCGAACCGCGCCGCCGCCTCGGCACGAGCGTCCGTCAACGCCTGCGCCAATCCGGAGATCTCGGCACGAAGCGCGTCGCGCTCCGCGGTCAGCTCGCCGATCCGGTCGTCGTCGCCCTCCAGTTCGGTGAGGCGCCCGGCGTTCTCCTCGGCCCAGGCCAGTACGGCGTTGATGTCCTCGCCGTACTTGCGGGTGAGCCCGGTCAGCGCGGCCCGCCGCTCCTCGACCGCCGCCAGCCGCAGCGGATCGGCGTCGAGGTTGTCGGCGTACCCGGCGAGCTCGCCCGCGACATCGCCGAGCAGGATGGAGATCTCGCCCATCCGGTCGGCGAGCGCGGCGAGCGCCGGGTCGTGGGAGCGCACGGAGTCCAGGGCCCGTCCGGCGCCCGCGACGAGGGTGGCCGCGTCGACGCCCTCGGGGTCCTCCGGATTCCCGGCGAGCGCCGCGTGGGCCACGGACGCCGCGGAGGCGAGGGCCTCTGCGTGCCCGAGCCGTTCGGCCTCGGCGGCCAGCTCCACGTCCTCGCCGGCGCGCGGCTCGACGCCCGCGACCTCGTTCAGCCCGAAGCGCAGCAGATCGGCTTCCTGGGCGCGTTCACGGGCGCGTGTGGTCAGCGCGGCCAGCTCGTTGGAGACGGCCCTCAGCCGCCGGTACGCGGCCGCGTACTTGGCGTGCGGCACGGCGACCGCGTCGCCCGCGTACCGGTCCAGGGCCTGCCGCTGCCGCGCGGCCTTGAGGAGCCCCTGCTGGTCGGTCTGCCCGTGTACGGCGACCAGCTCGTCGGCGAGCTCGGTCAGCATGCCGACCGGCACGGAACGCCCGCCGAGGTGCGCGCGCGAGCGCCCCTCCGCCGAGATCGTCCGGCTGATCAGCAGCGCACCGTCGTCGAGTTCGGCCCCGGCCTCCTCGGCCCGTACGGCCGCGGGGGCGCCCGCGGGCATGGTGACCCGCCCCTCCACGACGGCCGACTTGGAGCCGATCCGCACGAGGGCGGGGTCGGCGCGCCCGCCGAGCAGCAGCCCGAGGCTGGTGACGACCATGGTCTTGCCCGCACCGGTCTCACCGGTCACCGCCGTGAAGCCTGGTGACAGCTCGACGACGGCGTCGTCGATGACCCCGAGCGACCGTATCCGCATCTCCTCCAACACGGGGAAGACCTTACGAGGTCCTGGGCCGACTGTGCGACGGCCCCCGCCCCTCGCGTACGGACCCGCAGGTGGGGGCACCCCCGCGTCACCCCTCCGAGGGGCGGAACCCGCGGTCAGTGGGAGTGGGGAGCGCCCCGCCACCCCGACACGGGCAGTGCGAACTTCGCCACCAGCCGGTCGGTGAACGACGCGTGGTGCAGCCGCGCCAGCCGCACCGGCACCTCGCCCCGCCGCACCTCCACCCGCGCCGCCGCCGGCAGCTCGACCGCGCGACGGCCGTCGCACCACAGCACCCCGTGCGGCGTCCCCGGCTGGACCTCCACCGCGAGCACCGATGTCGGCGAGGTGACCAGCGGCTTCGCGAACAGGGCGTGCGCGCTGATCGGAACCATCAGCAGGGCCTCCACCTCGGGCCACACCACCGGCCCGCCGGCCGAGAAGGCGTACGCGGTCGACCCGGTCGGCGTCGCGCACACGATGCCGTCGCAGCCGAACCCCGTCACCGGCCGCCCGTCGATCTCCAGCACGACCTCGAGCATCCGCTCGGGCGAGACCTTCTGGACGGCGGCCTCGTTCAGCGCCCAGTCCCGGTGCACGATGTCTCCGTTACGGCGCACGACCACATCGAGGGTCATCCGCTCCTCGACCTCGTACGCCCGTGTCACGACCCGGTCGACGACCTTGTCGAGGTCGTCACGCTCGGCCTCCGCGAGGAACCCGACCCGCCCCAGGTTGACGCCGAGCATCGGCACGCCCGACGCCCGGGCGAACTCCGCCCCGCGCAGCAGCGTCCCGTCGCCGCCCAGCACGATCAGCAGCTCACAGCCGTCGAGCACCTCGGGCGTGGCCTCGGGCACCGTCTCCACCGACTGCGGCAGCGGCAGATCGGCCGCCTCGAAGGCGAGCACCCGCACCCCGAGGCCCGCCCTCAGCAGGCCCTGGACGACGAGTTCGGCGCTCCGGATGGCCGCGGGCCGACCGGTGTGCGCCAGCAGGAAGACGGTACGTGTCCGTGCCTTCGTGTCCGTGCTCGTCTCGTTCGTATCGCTCAACGCGGCCCCTCCGACACTGCACGATCGACATCCGCCGGGTCGAGTTCCGGCGCCCCGGCCCGGAGCCACAGAAAGTACTCGACATTGCCGGAAGGTCCCGGCAATGGACTGGCGGTCACACCCAGCACGCCCAGGCCCAGCTCGCCGGCCTGTCGCGCCACGGTCCGCACCGCGTCGGCACGCAGCTCCGGGCTGCGCACCACTCCCCCGCTGCCGAGGCGCTCCTTGCCGACCTCGAACTGCGGCTTGACCATGAGGACGAGATCGGCGTCGGGCGCCGCGCACCGCACGAGTGCGGGCAGCACCAGGCCGAGCGGGATGAAGGACAGATCACCGACGATCAGGTCCACCGCCTCCCCGTCGATCGCCTCCAGGGTCAACTCACGGACATTCGTACGGTCCTTGACCGTGACGCGTTCATCGCTCTGCAGGGACCAGGCGAGCTGGCCGTACCCGACGTCGACGGCGACGACACCCGCCGCACCGGCCCGCAGCAGCACATCGGTGAATCCGCCGGTGGACGCTCCCGCGTCCAGCGCCCGCCGTCCCCCGACCTTCAGCCCCTTCGGCACGAAGGCCTCGAACGCGCCCGCGAGCTTGTGGCCGCCGCGCGACACGTACTCGGGGTCCGCGTCGTCCTGGGCGACGACGATGGCGGCGCTGGTCTCGACCTGGGTGGCGGACTTGGTGGCGGTGTTGCCGGCGATGGTGACGCGTCCCGCCGCGATCAGCTGGCTCGCGTGCTCACGCGAGCGGGCCAGCTTGCGGCGTACCAGCTCGGCGTCGAGACGGCGGCGTGCCACTCCTGCCACGTTCGGTTCAGCTCCTGTGGTTGTACGAGTCTTCCGGGCGGGCGTCCAGCGCGGTCAGCGTGTCGCGCAGGCCCCTGTGTACATCCTCGTACACCTCCAGGTGGCCGTCCGCAGGGAGGTGGTCGGCGTCGGCCAGCCGCTCCAGGCGTGCGTCGACCCCGGCATGACCGGTGGGGACACGCTCGACCCCGAGGGGCGCGGGCGCGCCGGGGTCGTACGCCTCGACCGCCGGCTCGGGCTCGCCCCCGGGAGGCGGGGCCTCGGCGCCCTCCGGCCCGGGTGCCGTCCCGGACGTCTCGTACTGAGCCCGGGACGTTTCGATCGAGTCGCTCATGCCCAGACGCTACCGCGAAGGCCTGGGGTACCGTCGATCACGATGGCGACGACGGAGGAGTGCCGCAGCGCACTCGACAGACTTTCGGACAATCTGGCCAAGGCGGACGGGGACGTGCGCAGCGCGGCCGCACTCGACCGTTCCCTGAGCTGCCACATCAAGGACCTGGACATCACCTTCACCGGGCGCCTCGCGGCGGGCCGGATCGAGGTGCTGGACACGCTGGACGGCCCGCCTGTCGAGAAGGCGGACATCAGGCTCGCGATGACCGGGGACGACCTGGTGGCGATGGTCGACGGGCGGCTGAACTTCGCGAAGGCCTGGGCCTCGGGCCGGGTGCGGCTCGAGGCCGGCTTCCGCGATCTGCTGCGCCTCAGGGCGCTGCTGTAGTCACCGCACCGGTCGCCGCAGCGTCGGTCTCCGCCGCGTCGGTCTGCGCCCCGGTCGCCGCCTCGGCGGAGTGCGTCCCGGGCGCCTCCTGGGCGTCCGGGACGGCCCGACGAGCCCGCGCCAGCGGCACCACCAGCGGCGTACCGGTCTCCGGGTCGTCGATGACCTGCGAACGAACCCCGAAGACCCGCTCGACGAGCTCGGCGGTGACCACGTCTCCCGGCGCGCCCTCGGCGGCGATCCGCCCGTCGCGCATCGCGATCAGATGGGTGGCGTAGCGCGCTGCCTGATTGAGGTCGTGCAGCACCGCGACCAGGGTGCGGCCCTGCGTCTCGTGCAGCTCGGCGCAGAGGTCGAGGATCTCCAGCTGGTGCTGGATGTCGAGGAACGTCGTCGGCTCGTCGAGAAGCAGCAGCGGGGTCTGCTGGGCGAGCGCCATCGCGATCCACACCCGCTGGCGCTGGCCGCCGGACAGCTCGTCCACGTACCGGTCGGCGAGCTCGGCGACCCCGGTCGCGGCCATCGACTCCTGCACGATCCGCTCGTCCTCCCGGGACCACTGGCGCAGCAGCCCCTGGTGCGGATAGCGGCCGCGGGCGACGAGGTCGCCGACGGTGATGCCGTCCGGGGCGATCGACGACTGCGGCAGCAGACCGAGCGTCCTGGCGACCTTCTTCGCGGGCATCGAGTGGATCGTCCGTCCGTCCAGCAGCACCCGGCCCGTACTGGGCTTCAGCATCCGCGAGAGCGCGCGCAGCAAGGTCGACTTGCCGCAGGCGTTCGGACCGACGATCACCGTGAACGAGTTGTCGGGTATCTCCACCGAGAGGTCCTCGGCGATCACCCGCTGGTCGTAGGCGAGGGTGACCGATTCCGCGGTGAGGCGCTGCATGGACGTACTCCTGGGGTTCTTCTCGGTCTGGTGCTGGTCTGCGGTCGTCTGCTCGGACCGGGCCGTCATATCCGTCCCGCCTTGCGCTCGGTGACGAGCAGCCAGAGCAGATAGGCACCACCGAGCACGCCGGTGACGACACCGACCGGCAGCTGCCGGTCGCCGAAGGCGGAGGTCGCCACCCAGTCGGCCGTGGCGAGCAGGGCGGCGCCCATCATGGCGCTCGCCGCGATGTTCGGCCCGGGCGAACGCGTCAGCCGGCGGGCGAGCTGCGGTGCGCTGAGCGCGACGAAGACGATCGGACCGGCCGCGGCCGTGGCGACGGCGGTGAGCAGCACGGCGGAAGCCATGAGGACGGCCCGGGTCCGCTCGACGCCGATCCCGAGGGCGTACGCCGCGTCGTCCCCCATCTCCAGCATCCGCAGCGGCCGCCCGTACGCCAGGCACAGGGGTATGAGCACCGCGCAGACGGCGAGCAGCGGCCAGAACTGGCTCCAGTCCCGGCCGTCGAGCGAGCCCGTCATCCAGACCACGGCGCGGGTCGCGTCCACCAGGTTGGCCTTGGTGATCAGGTAGTGGATGGCGCCGGTGAGCATCGCGGCGACACCGATACCGACCAGCACCAGCCGGTAGCCGTGCACTCCCCGCTTCCAGGCGAGCAGATACACGGCGGCACCGGTCACCAGACCGCCGACGATCGCCCCGCCCGCGGTGGCGAAGGCATCACCCTTGAACAGCACGATCACCGTCAGCGCACCGACGGACGACCCCTGCCCGAAGCCGAGGACGTCCGGACTGCCCAGCGGATTGCGGGAGATGGACTGGAAGACCGCCCCGCCCACCGCGAGCGCCGCCCCGACGAGCAGTGCCACCAGCACCCGGGGCAGCCGCACGTCCCGGACGATGAACTCCTGCGCGGGCGTGCCGTTGCCGAGCAGCGTCTCGACGACCTCGCCCGGCGTCATCGGGAAGTCACCGCTGCCGACGAGCACGACTGCCGCGGTGGACGCGGCGGCCAGCAGCAGCACGACGACGAGCGCCGCCCTCGGGTCGACACGGACGGACAGCCCGCCCGGGGTGCGTATCGCTTTCACGGCCTTCACAGCTGCGCCATCCTCTTGCGCCGTACGAGATAGATGAAGACGGGCCCGCCGATGAACGCGGTGACCACGCCGACCTGCAGCTCGGACGGGCGTGCCACGACCCGGCCGACGACGTCGGAACCGAGCAGCAGCACGGGCGAGAGCACGGCGGCGTACGGCAGGATCCACCGCATGTCGGGCCCGGTGATGGCCCGCACCAGATGCGGGACCATCAGCCCGATGAAGACGATCGGCCCGCACGCGGCGGTCGCCGCACCGCACAGCAGCGTGACCGCGAGCATGGCCAGGATCCGCGTACGGGTCAGCCGGGCCCCGAGCGCGCGAGCGGTGTCGTCGCCCATCTCCAGCGCGTTCAGCGGCCGGGCGATCAGCAGCGCGAGAAGCGTCCCGGCGCCGATGAACGGGGCGACCTTGGAGATCGTCGCCGGATCGGCCGAGGCGAGCGATCCGACGGTCCAGAAGCGCAACCGGTCCAGCGCGGCCGAGTCCAGCAGCTGTACGGCGTTGACGTAGCCGAACAGCGCGGCGGTCGCCGCGGTGCCGGCGAGCGCGAGCCGCACCGGCGTGGCTCCGCGGCTGCCCCCGAGCACGTACACGACCACCGAGACGACCCCGGCGCCGAAGAAGGCGAACCACACGTAGGCACTGAGCGAGGTGACACCGAAGAAGCTGATCGCCGTCACGACGGCGGCGGCCGCGCCCGCGTTCACGCCGAGCAGTCCGGGCTCGGCCAGCGGATTGCGGGTGAGCGCCTGCATCACCGCGCCCGCCAGGCCGAGCGCCACACCGACCAACAGCCCGAGCACGGTCCTCGGCACCCGCACATCGTGAACGATCACGTCGTTGCCGGTACCGGAGTTCTGGAAGAGGCCGTGCCACACATCAGCGACCGGGACCGACTTGGCGCCGATCGCGATGCTTGCGACACAGACCAGCAGCAGGACACCGACGGCCAGCAGCAGCCCGGCGGCGCGCAGCGCATGGCGCTTGCGCGGCTCGGGCGGGGACGCTGCGGACGTCTGATCCGCGCTCTGTTCAGGAGGACTGTCGACCAACACGCGGTTAGGTTAGCCTACCCTCGCAATCTGCCCGGAGGCGGGAGCCGGAGCACCGCGCCCGCCTTCACCGGCCCAGCCGGGCCAGCGCCTTCCCCGCGTCCAGCGTTCCCGCCGCGTCCCCCGCGTGCGTCCACGCCGCCGCGCACAACGCCCGCAGCCCGTCCAGCGGTTCGCCCTCCCCGTCCAGGACGAGCGAGCCCGCACGCACCGACGCCGTGAAGCCCCCGCAGCCGAACCCGTCGCCCGCACCGGCGGGTACCACCTCGGGCTGCCCGGTCAGCAGACCCCGGAGATCCGCGTCCACATACGTGGGCCGGTGCCTCGGCTCCGCCGCCAGCAGCTGCGCCGCGTCCGTCACCCCGGTCAGGACGAGGAGCGAGTCCACCTCGCCGTTGAACGCGCCCTCGATGTCCGTGTCCAGCCGGTCCCCGACCACCAGCGGCCGCTCGGCGCCCGTGCGCAGAATCGTCTCCCGGTGCATCGGCGGCAGCGGCTTGCCCGCGACCTGCGGCTCGCCGCCCGTCGCGATCCGTACGACCTCGACCGCCGCGCCGTTGCCCGGAGCGATGCCGCGCGCGCTCGGGATCGTCAGGTCCGTGTTGGACGCGAACCACGGCACCCCGCGCGCGATCGCGTAACAGGCCTCCGCGAACCGGCCCCACGCCAGCTCGGGCCCGCCGTACCCCTGCACCACGGCCGCCGGATCGTCGTCCGCGGACTCCACCGGCTCCAGCCCGTGCTCCCGCAGCGCGACCCGCAGCCCCTCGCCGCCGATGACGAGCACCCGCGCCCCGGCCGGGACCTGCTCGGCGATCAGCCGGGCCACGGCCTGCGCCGAGGTGATGACATCGGCGGGCTCCGCCGGCACCCCCAGCTCGGTCAGATGGTGTGCGACCGCGTCCGGCGTCCGCAGCGCGTTGTTCGTGACGTACGCGAGGTGCATCCCGCCCTCGCGCGCCGCCCCGAGTGCGTCCACGGCGTACGGGATCGCCTCCCCGCCCGCGTACACCACCCCGTCGAGATCGAGCAGGGCCGTGTCGTACACCGTGCGCAGCGCCTGCACGCTGCCGCCCGGCCTGGTCCTGCCCTGCTGCCCGCCCATGCTGGTCCGCTCCTCACTCATGGCCCTGCTCTTCGCCCTGCTCGCGGCCGGGTTCCGGCGGCTCAAGGCTCTTCTCGTGACTCTGCTCGTGTCTTTCGATCACGCCGATCGGAGCCTTCGATCCGTGGCTCATACCGATCGCCGCGCACTCCCCCGGTCTCCCCCGATCATCGCGCATCGTCACGGCCACATACGATGCATCAATGAACACGCGAGGTGACAGGGCCACCGACGGTCTGCACATGCTCCCGTTCCGCGGACTGCGCTACGTCCCCGAGCGGGTCGGCAGTCTTGCCGCCGTGACCTCGCCGCCGTACGACGTCGTCGTACGGCCCGACGGGCTGCACCATCTGGAGTCCGCGGACCCGTACAACATCGTCCGGCTGATCCTCCCCCAGGCGGCCACGGCCACGGCCCGCCACGAGCAGGCCGCCGAGACCCTGGACCGCTGGCTGGCCGAAGGCGTCCTCGCCCCCGACCCCGAGCCCGCGCTGTACGTGTACGAGCAGCGCAAGGGCGGCATCCTGCAGCGCGGCATCATCGGCGCCCTGGCGCTGTCCTCCCCCGAAGAGGGCATCGTTCTCCCCCACGAGGACGTGATGCCGCATGTGGTCGCCGACCGCACGGACCTGATGCGCACCACCGGGGCCAATCTCGAACCGCTGCTGTTCACCTACCGCAGCGACGGACCGGCGAACGGGGCCAGCGCGGTCATCGACCGTGTGATCCAGGAACGGCCGCTGCTGGCGACGACGACGGAGGACGGCTTCAGCCACCGCCTCTGGTCGGTCACGGATCCCGTCGACCTGGCGGAGATCGCCACCGACCTCACCCGTCAGCAGGCGCTCATCGCCGACGGCCACCACCGCTGGGCCACCTACCTCAGGCTGCGCGACGAGAGGCCGGAGCCGGGCGCGTGGAGCTACGGCCTGGTTCTGCTGATCGACACGGCCCGCTATCCGCTCCAGGTCCGCGCGATCCACCGGCTGCTGAACCGGCTGCCGGTCGCGGACGCGCTCACCGCCCTCGACGGGCTCTTCCGTATCCGCGAGATCGACGGCCCGCTCCCGGACGCCCTCCGTGCGCTGGCCGAGGCCACGGACGAGGGCAACGCGTATCTGCTCGCCGGAGACGGCCGGTTCCACCTCGTCGACCGCCCGGACGCCGCCCTGCTGGCGCGTACCGTACCGGCCGACCGTCCGGACGCCTGGCGGCGCCTCGACGCGACCGTCCTGCACGCCACCCTCCTCGACCACATCTGGCGTATCCCGGACTCGCCCGAGGAGATCACCTACATCCACGACACCGAGGCCGCGGTCGTCCAGGCCGAACGCCGCGGTGGCACGGCCGTACTGATGCATCCGGTACGGGAGGACGTCGTCCGGGACCTCGCCCGGCAGGGGGTCACGATGCCTCGGAAGTCGACGTCGTTCGGCCCGAAGCCGGCGACGGGCCTGGTGCTGCGCAGCCTGAACGTCGACTGAGCGGAGACGACGAAGGCCCGGCCTCCACGAGTTCGTACTCGTGGGGGCCGGGCCTTCTTGCTCACCTGTACGGCGCAGCCGGGTCAGGACTTGTCGTCGTCCTCGTCCTCGTCGTCGTCCGTGGCGTCCTCGTCGTCGTCCGCATCCTCGGCGTCATGGTCCTGGCCGTCGCTCAGGTCCTCGACCTCGCCGGCGGTGTCGGCGGTGTCGGGCTCATCGGGGGTGTCGGCCTCGTCGGACATCGCGTCGACGAAGTCCACGCCGTCCAGCTCCGCGAGCCGGTCGGAGGCATCAGTCGCGCCGTCCTTGTCCGCCTCGACGGCCTTCGCGAACCACTCGCGCGCCTCGCCCTCACGACCGGCCGCCAGCAGCGCATCCGCGTACGCGTACCGCAGCCGCGCGGTCCACGGCTGTACGGAGTTCGACGCCAGCTCCGGGCTCTGCAGGGTCACGATCGCGGCTTCGAGCTGATCCATGTCACGGCGGGCGCCGGCGGCGACGAGACGCATCTCGACCTGTCCCGCCTTGTCGAGCTTCTGCACCTCCGCCTCGCCGGCCATCGCCAGGGCGCGCTCGGGCCGGCCGAGCCCACGCTCGCAGTCGGCCATCACGGGCCAGAGTTCGAGGCTCCCCGTCATGCGGCGCGCGGCACGGAACTCCGCCAGCGCCTCCGAGTACTTCTGCGTCGCGTACGCGGCGAAGCCGGCGGCCTCGCGCACGGCGGCGACACGGGACGCGAGACGCAGCGCCACACGGGAGTACGCGTACGCCTGCTCCGGGTCCTCGTCGATCAGCCGCGCGACCATGACGAGGTTCCTGGCGACGTCCTCGGCGAGTGTCTTGGGCAGGCTCTGGAGCTCCTGCCGGACGTCCTTGTCGATCTCCTCACCGGTGACGTCCTCGGGGATCGGCAGCCGCTTGATCGGCTCCCTGTCACGATCCCGACCGCGGTCCCGGTCCCGGTCGTCACGACGGCCGTAGCCACCACGGTCGTCGCGTCCGCGGTCGTCACGTCCGCGGTAGCCACCGCGCGCCCGGTCGTCCCGCCGGTCGTCACGGCGGAAGCCGCCACGGTCGTCATCACGACGAGGCCCGCGATCGTCACGACGGTCATCGCGACGGAAACCACCGCGGTCGTCGTCCCGACGAGGCCCACGCGACTGATCGTCGCGGCGGAAGCCACCACGATCGTCACGGCGGTCATCGCGGCGCGGAGCACGGTCATCACGACGGCCGTACGTGCCACGGTCATCGCGACGGTCGTCACGGCGGAACCCACCGCGGTCATCGTCCCGACGAGGCCCACGGTCATCACGACGGTCATCGCGACGGAAGCCGCCACGGTCGTCATCACGACGAGGCCCGCGATCGTCACGACGGTCATCGCGACGGAAACCACCGCGGTCGTCATCCCGACGAGGCCCACGCGACTGATCGTCGCGGCGGAAGCCACCACGATCGTCACGGCGGTCGTCACGGCGCGGAGCACGGTCATCACGACGGCCGTACGTGCCACGGTCATCGCGACGGTCGTCACGGCGGAACCCACCGCGGTCGTCATCACGACGCGGCCCACGCGACTGGTCATCGCGGCGGTCGTCGCGACGGAACCCACCGCGGTCGTCATCACGACGCGGCCCACGCGACTGGTCATCGCGGCGGTCGTCACGACGGAACCCACCGCGGTCGTCATCACGACGCGGCCCACGCGACTGGTCATCGCGGCGGTCGTCACGACGGAACCCACCGCGGTCGTCATCACGACGCGGCCCGCGATCGTCACGACGATCGTCCCGGCGCGCATAACCACGGTCGTCCCTCGGGAAGCGTCCGCCATGGCTGTCATCGCGACGGTCATCCCGGCGATCGTCGCGGCGACCGTATCCACGATCGTCACGAGGGAAGGAGCGACCGCGGTCGCGGTCCTGGTCCCGGTCATCGCGTCGGGGTCCACGGTCGTCGCGGCGGAATCCGCCGCCACCGCGGTTGTCGCCGCCACCTCGGTTGTCGCGGCTGTCGTCCCGGCGCGGTCCTCCTCGGTAGCCGCCCCGGTCACCACCACCGTCCCGGCGACGCGGCTCGCGCTCCGGACGATCGTCGGCAGAGTTGGTGGGCATGGGTATGGCTCCTGTCTTCGTGTACCGCAGTCATTCTCGCGCAGCCGGCCAACCGACGCGCTTTGGGGAAAGCAAGGAAAAACAAAAAGGACCCGTGGTCCCAGCTGAACGCTGGGACCACGGGTCCTGAAAGATTGTTCGGCGGCGTCCTACTCTCCCACAGGGTCCCCCCTGCAGTACCATCGGCGCTGAAAGGCTTAGCTTCCGGGTTCGAAATGTAACCGGGCGTTTCCCTAACGCTATGACCACCGAAACCCTATCGGGTTCGAGCGAACAAGCACACTTTTCAATTAAGTAAGTGATTCTGGTTCGACCGGTGCGACTGTTCGCAACCCGGGAACCACACAGTGGACGCGAGCAACTGAGGACAAGCCCTCGGCCTATTAGTACCGGTCAACTCCACCCATTACTGGGCTTCCATATCCGGCCTATCAACCCAGTCGTCTACTGGGAGCCTTACCCTCTCTAGGAGGTGGGAGTCCTCATCTCGAAGCAGGCTTCCCGCTTAGATGCTTTCAGCGGTTATCCCTCCCGAACGTAGCCAACCAGCCATGCCCTTGGCAGGACAACTGGCACACCAGAGGTTCGTCCGTCCCGGTCCTCTCGTACTAGGGACAGCCCTTCTCAAGACTCCTACGCGCACAGCGGATAGGGACCGAACTGTCTCACGACGTTCTAAACCCAGCTCGCGTACCGCTTTAATGGGCGAACAGCCCAACCCTTGGGACCGACTCCAGCCCCAGGATGCGACGAGCCGACATCGAGGTGCCAAACCATCCCGTCGATATGGACTCTTGGGGAAGATCAGCCTGTTATCCCCGGGGTACCTTTTATCCGTTGAGCGACGGCGCTTCCACAAGCCACCGCCGGATCACTAGTCCCGACTTTCGTCCCTGCTCGACCCGTCGGTCTCACAGTCAAGCTCCCTTGTGCACTTACACTCAACACCTGATTACCAACCAGGCTGAGGGAACCTTTGGGCGCCTCCGTTACTCTTTAGGAGGCAACCGCCCCAGTTAAACTACCCATCAGACACTGTCCCTGATCCGGATCACGGACCCAGGTTAGACATCCAGCACGACCAGAGTGGTATTTCAACGACGACTCCACCCATACTGGCGTATGAGTTTCACAGTCTCCCACCTATCCTACACAAGCCGAACCGAACACCAATATCAAACTGTAGTAAAGGTCCCGGGGTCTTTCCGTCCTGCTGCGCGAAACGAGCATCTTTACTCGTAGTGCAATTTCACCGGGCCTATGGTTGAGACAGTCGAGAAGTCGTTACGCCATTCGTGCAGGTCGGAACTTACCCGACAAGGAATTTCGCTACCTTAGGATGGTTATAGTTACCACCGCCGTTTACTGGCGCTTAAGTTCTCAGCTTCGCCCCACCGAAATGGAGCTAACCGGTCCCCTTAACGTTCCAGCACCGGGCAGGCGTCAGTCCGTATACATCGCCTTACGGCTTCGCACGGACCTGTGTTTTTAGTAAACAGTCGCTTCTCGCTGGTCTCTGCGGCCACCCCCAGCTCAGAGTGCAAGACTCATCACCGGACATGGCCCCCCTTCTCCCGAAGTTACGGGGGCATTTTGCCGAGTTCCTTAACCATAGTTCACCCGAACGCCTCGGTATTCTCTACCTGACCACCTGAGTCGGTTTAGGGTACGGGCCGCCATGAAACTCGCTAGAGGCTTTTCTCGACAGCATAGGATCATCCACTTCACCACAATCGGCTCGGCATCAGGTCTCAGACTATGTGCACGACGGATTTGCCTACCGTGCGTCCTACACCCTTACCCCGGGACAACCACCGCCCGGGCTGGACTACCTTCCTGCGTCACCCCATCACTTACCTACTACAGATCTGGACCGGCGGCTCCACCACTCCCCCTCACTCCGAAGAGATCAGGGGCGGCTTCACGGCCTTAGCATCGTCTGATTCGATATTGGGCGTTTCAAAGCGGGTACCGGAATATCAACCGGTTGTCCATCGACTACGCCTGTCGGCCTCGCCTTAGGTCCCGACTTACCCTGGGCAGATCAGCTTGACCCAGGAACCCTTAGTCAATCGGCGCACACGTTTCCCACGTGTGTATCGCTACTCATGCCTGCATTCTCACTCGTGAACCGTCCACAACTCGCTTCCGCGGCTGCTTCACCCGGCACACGACGCTCCCCTACCCATCACAGCGGGCGTTGGCCCTCATGCTGCAATGACACGACTTCGGCGGTACGCTTGAGCCCCGCTACATTGTCGGCGCGGAATCACTTGACCAGTGAGCTATTACGCACTCTTTCAAGGGTGGCTGCTTCTAAGCCAACCTCCTGGTTGTCTCTGCGACTCCACATCCTTTCCCACTTAGCGTACGCTTAGGGGCCTTAGTCGATGCTCTGGGCTGTTTCCCTCTCGACCATGGAGCTTATCCCCCACAGTCTCACTGCCGCGCTCTCACTTACCGGCATTCGGAGTTTGGCTAAGGTCAGTAACCCGGTAGGGCCCATCGCCTATCCAGTGCTCTACCTCCGGCAAGAAACACACGACGCTGCACCTAAATGCATTTCGGGGAGAACCAGCTATCACGGAGTTTGATTGGCCTTTCACCCCTAACCACAGGTCATCCCCCAGGTTTTCAACCCTGGTGGGTTCGGTCCTCCACGAAGTCTTACCTCCGCTTCAACCTGCCCATGGCTAGATCACTCCGCTTCGGGTCTAGAGCGTGCAACTCAATCGCCCTGTTCGGACTCGCTTTCGCTACGGCTTCCCCACACGGGTTAACCTCGCTACACACCGCTAACTCGCAGGCTCATTCTTCAAAAGGCACGCAGTCACGACGCACCGAGCAAGCTCGATGCGCGACGCTCCCACGGCTTGTAGGCACACGGTTTCAGGTACTATTTCACTCCGCTCCCGCGGTACTTTTCACCATTCCCTCACGGTACTATCCGCTATCGGTCACCAGGGAATATTTAGGCTTAGCGGGTGGTCCCGCCAGATTCACACGGGATTTCTCGGGCCCCGTGCTACTTGGGAATAACTCAAACGAGCCGTTGATGTTTCAGCTACGGGGGTCTTACCCTCTACGCCGGACCTTTCGCATGTCCTTCGCCTACATCAACGGTTTCTGACTCGTCTCATCGCCGGCAGACGATGAAAGAGATATCCCACAACCCCGCATGCGCAACCCCTGCCGGGTCTCACACACATACGGTTTGGCCTCATCCGGTTTCGCTCGCCACTACTCCCGGAATCACGGTTGTTTTCTCTTCCTGAGGGTACTGAGATGTTTCACTTCCCCTCGTTCCCTCCACACTGCCTATGTGTTCAGCAGCGGGTGACAGCCCATGACGACTGCCGGGTTTCCCCATTCGGAAACCCCCGGATCAAAGCCTGGTTGACGGCTCCCCGGGGACTATCGTGGCCTCCCACGTCCTTCATCGGTTCCTGGTGCCAAGGCATCCACCGTGCGCCCTTAAAAACTTGGCCACAGATGCTCGCGTCCACTGTGCAGTTCTCAAGCAACGACCAGCCACCCACCACCCCGCCCTTCTAGGACGAGTTCACTGGGGCCGGCATCGCGAAGGGCGAGCTCACGCTCGCACCCTCAGACACCCAACAGCGCGCCCGGCACAACCAGTCGAGACTCTGCGTTCCACGCCGAAGCAGTACTAACAGTCCTCATCCTGATCGTGCCGAATAATCAACGTTCCACCCTTGAGCAAACCACCGTCGGACATTCGCCGACGTAGTGGCTCTGGACCCCCGGGCAAGCCCGGCGGCCTAGAAGCTCCTTAGAAAGGAGGTGATCCAGCCGCACCTTCCGGTACGGCTACCTTGTTACGACTTCGTCCCAATCGCCAGTCCCACCTTCGACAGCTCCCTCCCACAAGGGGTTGGGCCACCGGCTTCGGGTGTTACCGACTTTCGTGACGTGACGGGCGGTGTGTACAAGGCCCGGGAACGTATTCACCGCAGCAATGCTGATCTGCGATTACTAGCAACTCCGACTTCATGGGGTCGAGTTGCAGACCCCAATCCGAACTGAGACCGGCTTTTTGAGATTCGCTCCGCCTCGCGGCATCGCAGCTCTTTGTACCGGCCATTGTAGCACGTGTGCAGCCCAAGACATAAGGGGCATGATGACTTGACGTCGTCCCCACCTTCCTCCGAGTTGACCCCGGCGGTCTCCTGTGAGTCCCCATCACCCCGAAGGGCATGCTGGCAACACAGGACAAGGGTTGCGCTCGTTGCGGGACTTAACCCAACATCTCACGACACGAGCTGACGACAGCCATGCACCACCTGTACACCGACCACAAGGGGGCGACCATCTCTGGCCGTTTCCGGTGTATGTCAAGCCTTGGTAAGGTTCTTCGCGTTGCGTCGAATTAAGCCACATGCTCCGCTGCTTGTGCGGGCCCCCGTCAATTCCTTTGAGTTTTAGCCTTGCGGCCGTACTCCCCAGGCGGGGAACTTAATGCGTTAGCTGCGGCACCGACGACGTGGAATGTCGCCAACACCTAGTTCCCAACGTTTACGGCGTGGACTACCAGGGTATCTAATCCTGTTCGCTCCCCACGCTTTCGCTCCTCAGCGTCAGTAATGGCCCAGAGATCCGCCTTCGCCACCGGTGTTCCTCCTGATATCTGCGCATTTCACCGCTACACCAGGAATTCCGATCTCCCCTACCACACTCTAGCCTGCCCGTATCGAATGCAGACCCGGGGTTAAGCCCCGGGCTTTCACATCCGACGTGACAAGCCGCCTACGAGCTCTTTACGCCCAATAATTCCGGACAACGCTTGCGCCCTACGTATTACCGCGGCTGCTGGCACGTAGTTAGCCGGCGCTTCTTCTGCAGGTACCGTCACTTTCGCTTCTTCCCTGCTGAAAGAGGTTTACAACCCGAAGGCCGTCATCCCTCACGCGGCGTCGCTGCATCAGGCTTTCGCCCATTGTGCAATATTCCCCACTGCTGCCTCCCGTAGGAGTCTGGGCCGTGTCTCAGTCCCAGTGTGGCCGGTCGCCCTCTCAGGCCGGCTACCCGTCGTCGCCTTGGTGGGCCATCACCCCACCAACAAGCTGATAGGCCGCGGGCTCATCCTTCACCGCCGGAGCTTTCAACCCTCTCCCATGCGGAAGAGAGTGGTATCCGGTATTAGACCCCGTTTCCAGGGCTTGTCCCAGAGTGAAGGGCAGATTGCCCACGTGTTACTCACCCGTTCGCCACTAATCCACCCCGAAGGGCTTCATCGTTCGACTTGCATGTGTTAAGCACGCCGCCAGCGTTCGTCCTGAGCCAGGATCAAACTCTCCGTGAATGCTTCCCGGTAATCCGGGCGAACACCACGAGAGCGGTGCGACCAAGAGGAATAGTCCCGGTCGCACACAGCGTCCTCGCTGTGTCGCCTACCCGCCACATGGGCCGGTAGGACTTTTCAAAGGAACCTCATCTCCACGATGGGAGACGGGGTATCAACTAATCTGGCGTTGATTTTTGGCACGCTGTTGAGTTCTCAAGGAACGGACGCTTCCTTCGTACTCACCCGCAGAACATTCTCTGGGGCTTTCCTCCGGGCGCTTCCCTTCGGTGTTTCCAACCTTACCAGATTCCTTTTCCGTTCCGTTCCCGGTTCGGATTTCGTTTCCAGTGGCCGTTGGAGGGCCTTTCGCCTTTCGGCTGCCTTTCGGCGTGTTCACTACGCTAGCCGATTTTCCCGGCGGCTCATAATCGAGCCGATCGAGTTCGAATTTCGGCATGCCGAAATCAAACCCGCCTGGGTTTGTCGTAGGTAGTGGATGGCCGCTTCGGGGGCTGTAGAACAGCAGTCCCTGTTCATGCGGCTCGGGCTACGTTAGGCGTCTCGCTACGCCGAGTCAAGTCGCCCTGCGGCGTGGCGCGTGGGCGCGGTAGGGGCTCACGGTGGGGTCGTCCGCGATCCAGAAGCGCCAGGGGTGGGTCGCGCCGTCACCGCCGACGCCCGTGCGGGGGCCGTTGCGCACCTGGTCAGGAGTGGCAGGCGTGCCCGTCAGGATGGCCAGTGGAGCGGTCTGGCCGTCCTGGGCGTGGCAGACGTCCGCGCCGTCGAGGGTGCGGTCGATGTCGAGGGCCGTGGCCAGGCGGGCCGGGCCTTTGGCCAGTTCCTTGTCGTTGCGGGCCGAAAGTCGACGTTTGAACGCGAGCTCCTGGCCTACTTGGACCTCACCCGAGCGGAGCAGGACTCCGCTCGCCCTGCCCTCAGGACCGCACACCAGGTTGAGGCAGTGCCACATGCCGTAGGTGAAGTAGACGTACGCGTGTCCGGGTGGGCCGAACATGACTCCGTTGCGGGCGGTGCGGCCGCGGAAGGCGTGCGAGCCCGGGTCGACCTCGCCGGCGTAGGCCTCCACCTCGGTGAGCCGGAGTTCGATGGTGCCGAGTTCCGTGTGGCGGACCAGCGTGCGGCCGAGGAGGTCGGGGGCGACGTCGAGGACCGGGCGGTCGAAGAACTCCCGCGGCAGCGGCGTACGGTCGGGGCTCCTGGACATGGCCTCCGAGGGTACCCGTCACCGTCATCAGGGAACCGACTAGCGTCGTCGCGCGTATGTAGGGGTCAGAACCAGGAAGGGATTGAACATGGGCTTCAAGAGGCTGCTCGCGAGCATGGGGGCCGGCGGTGCCTCCGTCGAGACCGAGCTCACCGAGGCGAACGTCGTTCCGGGCGGGGTCGTCCAGGGCGAGGTGCGTATCCAGGGCGGTTCGGTGAACCAGCAGATCGAGGGGCTCTCCGTCGGTCTGCAGGCCCGCGTCGAGGTGGAAGGCGGGGACCAGGAGGTCAAGCAGGACATCGAGTTCACGAAGCAGCGTCTCGGGGGTGCCTTCGAGGTGCAGGCCGGGGCGGTGCACGTGGTGCCGTTCGGGCTGGAGATCCCGTGGGAGACGCCGGTCACGTCGATCGCCGGGCAGCAGCTGCGCGGCATGAACATCGGTGTGACGACGGAGCTGGAGATCGCGCGCGCCCTGGACTCGGGTGACCTGGACCCGATCAACGTGCACCCGCTGCCGGCGCAGCAGGCGGTCCTGGACGCGTTCATCCAGCTGGGCTTCCGCTTCAAGAGCGCGGACATGGAGCGCGGTCACATCCGCGGGACCCGTCAGCGGCTGCCGTTCTACCAGGAGATCGAGTTCTTCCCGCCGCAGCAGTACCGCGGGCTGAACCAGGTGGAGCTCACCTTCATCGCCGACGACCGTGAGATGGACGTCGTGCTGGAGATGGACAAGAAGCCGGGGCTGTTCAGCGAGGGCAGCGACTCGTACCGGGCGTTCAAGGTGGATCTGCACAACTTCCAGACGACCGACTTCGGCGCGTACCTCAACCAGTGGCTCGCTGATGTCGGCGGCCGTCGTAACTGGCTGTAGGGCTCTAGGCTCGGTGCCGTAGGCGCGTAGGCGCAGGACTGCCGGATTCGGAGGTTCAGACGTGACCGAGGCGAAGAGAGCTCCGCTGCCTCATGCTTTCCATCCGCCGGTGCCGTCGTTCACCGTGACGAGCACCGATGTCGAGCCCGGAGCTTTTCTGAAGGACGCCCAGGTCCACTCGGCGGGGAACACCTCGCCGCAGCTGCGGTGGGAGGGCTTCCCGGCGGAGACGAAGAGCTTCGCCGTGACGTGCTTCGATCCG
This sequence comes from Streptomyces sp. NBC_00259, assembly GCF_036181745.1. Taxonomy (NCBI): domain Bacteria; kingdom Bacillati; phylum Actinomycetota; class Actinomycetes; order Kitasatosporales; family Streptomycetaceae; genus Streptomyces; species Streptomyces sp. NBC_00259. The sequence continues at coordinate 1,654,108 of NZ_CP108080.1, forward strand.
GACGCCCCGACGGGCAGCGGGTTCTGGCACTGGGTGCTGTTCGACATCCCGGCGTCGGTGACGGAGCTGCCGGCGGGTGCGGGCAGCGGGAAGTTCGAGGGGCTGCCCCCGGGTGCCGTCCATGTCCGTAACGACTACGGGTCGAAGGACTTCGGCGGGGCCGCTCCGCCTCCCGGTGACGGTCCGCACCGCTATGTGTTCACCGTGTACGCGGTGGACAGCGAGAAGCTGGGTCCCGGCGACGACGTGTCGCCGGCTGTCGTGGGCTTCAATCTGCGGTTCCACGCCCTGGCGCGTGCCCAGCTGATCGGCGAGTACGAGAACCGCGGGTAGCTTTCCGAGGGTTCGCCTGTTGTTTGCCCGCTCCTGGTCTTGGAGAGATCAGGAGCGGGCATCTTTCGTTGTGCGCGGATATTGCGTTGTCCATCGCGGCGTGCCCGGCCAGAGTTGATCCAAGCCCAGAGCCCGCCACTAGGGCCGGGCCGGCACACGGGAGGTGGGGCACAATGCGGGACACGCTGGTACTGAATGCGAGCTTCGAGCCGCTTTCGACGGTGACACTCAACCGTGCGGTGGTGCTCGTGCTGCAGGACAAGGCCGTGGTCGAGCAGGCCCACCCCGCTCTCCGTGTGCGTGCGGCGGCGGTCGAGCTTCCGGTGCCCCGGGTGATCAGGCTCTGCAGATACGTGCGGGTACCGTTCCGAAGACAGGCGCCGTGGTCGAGACGGGGTGTGCTGGTCCGGGACCAGCACCGGTGCGCGTACTGCGGGAGGCGGGCGACGACCGTGGACCATGTGGTGCCGCGGTCGCGGGGTGGTGCGGACAGCTGGCTGAACACGGTCGCGTCCTGCGCCGAGGACAATCACCGCAAGGCGGACCGTACGCCGGAGCAGGCGGGGATGCCGCTGCTGCACGAGCCGTTCGTACCGACGCCGGCGGACGCGATGCTGCTGGCGCTGCGGGCGGGTGAGCGATCGGCGCTGCCGGAGTGGCTGGCGCAGCACGGCACGGAGTCCGTCGAGCGGTCCGCGGCGTAGGTCCGTACGCGGCTCTGTGAAGGGACAGCCCGCCTCCTTCGGGAGGCGGGCTTTCGTGTGTCAGCGCATCAGGAGTTGGACGATGGCGACCGTGCCGACGACGACGATCGTGGTGCGCAGTACCACTGGGGAGAGTTTGCGGCCGATCTTGGCGCCGATCTGGCCGCCGATGGCGGAGCCCACGGCGATCAGCAGGACGGCGGTCCAGTCGAAGTGGGCGACGAAGAGGAAGAAGATCGCGGCCACGGAGTTGACGATCGCGGCGAGCACGTTCTTCGTGGCGTTGAGGCGCTGCAGGCTGTCGTGGAGCAGCATGCCCATGAGGGAGAGGTAGATGATCCCCTGGGCCGCGGTGAAGTAGCCGCCGTAGACGCTGGCGAGCATCACGGACGTGATGAGGAGCGGTCCGCCGTCGGGGTGCGGGTCCTCGTTGCCCTTGCGCTCGCGGCGGCGCTGGACGGCCGCGGAGATGCGGGGCTGCAGGACCACGAGGACGAGGGCGAGCGCGACGAGTACCGGGACGATGGTCTCGAAGGCCGTCGGGGGCAGCAGGAGCAGCAGCATCGCGCCGCAGAGGCCGCCGATGAGGGCGGCTGTGCCGAGGCGCAGGATGCGCCGGCGCTGGCCGGTGAGTTCGGCGCGGTAGCCGATGGCTCCGCTGATCGATCCCGGTATCAGGCCGAGGCCGTTGGAGACGGTGGCGGTGACCGGTGGGAGGCCGGTGGCGAGCAGGACGGGGAAGGTGATGAGGGTTCCCGAGCCGACGATGGTGTTGATCGTGCCCGCTGCCGTGCCGGCGGCGAAGATCGCGATCGCTTCCCAGACGGACAAGGCCATCTCCTCACATGATCGGTGTGTCGCCTCCCCGCCATGAAGGTCGAAGGGCCGCACCTGATCATGCATGATCGCGTGACGGTGTCAGTCGATCGGGGGCTGCTCGCGTCGTTCCGTGCCGCCGCTCTGGCGGGGGATGTTGCCCCCGTTCCCGCTCGGGTTCGCGTTGCCGTTGCCGCCTCCGTTGTTGCCGGAGAGGGGGCCGCCGAAGCTGCCGATGGCTCCGGAGAGGCCCTTGAGGGCGTCGCCGATCTCGCTGGGCACGATCCAGAGCTTGTTGGCGTCGCCCTCGGCGATCTTCGGGAGCATCTGGAGGTACTGGTACGAGAGGAGCTTCTGGTCGGGGTCGCCGGCGTGGATCGCCTCGAAGACCGTACGGACGGCCTGTGCTTCGCCCTCGGCGCGCAGGGCGGCGGCCTTGGCCTCACCTTCGGCGCGGAGGATGGCGGACTGCTTCTCGCCTTCCGCGGTGAGGATCTGCGACTGGCGGATGCCCTCGGCGGTGAGGATGGCGGCGCGCTTGTCACGGTCGGCGCGCATCTGCTTCTCCATCGAGTCCTGGATGGAGGTCGGGGGCTCGATGGCCTTGAGCTCGACGCGGTTGACGCGGATGCCCCACTTGCCGGTGGCCTCGTCGAGGACGCCGCGCAGGGCCGCGTTGATCTCCTCGCGGGAGGTGAGGGTCCGCTCCAGGTCCATGCCACCGATGATGTTGCGCAAGGTGGTGACGGTGAGCTGTTCGATCGCCTGGATGTAGCTGGCGACTTCGTAGGTCGCGGCGCGGGCGTCGGTCACCTGGTAGTAGATGACGGTGTCGATGTTGACGACGAGGTTGTCCTGGGTGATCACCGGCTGGGGCGGGAACGGGACGACCTGCTCACGGAGGTCGATCCGGTTGCGGATCGAGTCGATGAACGGGACCACGATGTTCAGGCCCGCGTTGAGGGTGCGGGTGTACCGGCCGAAACGCTCGACGATGGCGGCACTGGCCTGGGGGATGACCTGGATCGTCTTGATCAGGGCGATGAAGACCAGCACCACCAGAATGACCAGAACGATGATGATCGATGGCATCGTGCTTCCCGTGCCCTTCGCTGCCGGATGAACTACCGGATGATGTACCGGACGAGTCTGATGATCGAGTTTCCCAGACCGCGGGCGTTCGTGGGTGAGGTTCGGCCACATGGTCATGACGAACTGTCACATGAGATGTCACATCACCACGGCGGTCGCCCCGTCGATCTCGACCACGTCGACCTGCTCCCCGGGCTCGAAGGCCCGTGAGGTGTCGAGCGCACGGGCCGACCAGATCTCTCCGGCGAGTTTGATGCGGCCCCCGTCGCCGTCCACCCGTTCCAGCACGACGGCCTGACGGCCTTTCAGCGCGTCGATTCCGGTGGCCAGTTGGGGGCGCTGCGAGCTGTGGCGGGCGGCGATGGGCCGGACGACCGCGATGAGCGCGACCGACACCGCGGCGAAGACGACCACTTGGCTCACCACGCCGAAGCCGAGGCCCGCGGTGACGGCTCCCGCGACCGCTCCGGCGGAGAGCATCCCGAATTCGGGCATGGCGGTGAGCACGAGCGGGATGCCGAGTCCCACCGCTGCGATGAGCCACCACACCCATGCGTCGATGTCCACATGGGCATCGTAGGACCGCGAACGCCGCCCCGACAGGGCGCGATCAGGAATGCGGCGGCGCGGGGCGGGTGGGCGGTGTGATGGCGGGGCGTCAGGAGAGCGGGAGGCCCTGGGCCGTCCAGCGCTCGCCGTTGCGCTCGACGACGAGCGGCAGGCCGAAGCAGAGGGAGAGGTTGCGGGAGGTGAGCTCGGTCTCCATGGGGCCCGCGGCGAGCACCTTGCCCTGGCGGATCATGAGGACGTGGGTGAAGCCCGGGGCGATCTCCTCGACATGGTGGGTCACCATGATCATGGAGGGGGCGAACTGGTCGCGGGCGAGGCGGCCGAGACGGCGGACCAGGTCCTCGCGGCCGCCGAGGTCGAGCCCGGCGGCGGGCTCGTCGAGGAGCAGCAGCTCGGGGTCGGTCATCATCGCGCGGGCGATGAGGGTGCGCTTGCGCTCGCCCTCGGAGAGGGTGCCGAACTTGCGGTCCAGGTACTCGGACATGCCGAGGCGGTCGAGGAAGGCGCGGGCGCGCTCCTCGTCGACAGCGTCGTAGTCCTCGTGCCAGGTGGCGGTCATTCCGTAGGCGGCGGTGAGGACGGTCTGCAGGACGGTCTGGCGCTTGGGCAGCTTCTCGGCCATGGCGATGCCGGCGACGCCGATACGGGGGCGGAGCTCGAAGACGTCGACCTTGCCGAGCCGGTCGCCGAGGACGGTGGCGGTGCCGGTGGTGGGGAAGAGGTAGCTGGACGCGATGTTGAGGAGGGTGGTCTTGCCGGCGCCGTTGGGGCCGAGGATCACCCAGCGCTCGCCTTCCTTGACCGACCAGGAGACGTCGTCCACCAGAGCGCGTCCGTCGCGGACCACGGATACGTCCACCAGCTCCAGTACATCGCTCATGAGCGCGTTGTCTCCCCATGCAATCGTCTTGAGGTTCTCGGGCCCTGTGCGCCTGTGGGCGCGGCTCCCCAGTAAACCTACGCCACCCGTCACGTGCTCCTGTCCCCGGTCCGGTACCTAGGCTGGGTCCATGCTCTCGGAACCACGTTCAGGACGGCTGGCGGCATGGGGAAATGCCCTTTTGGCCGGATTTGTATCACCAGATGACGCAGTGATCGCGATTGTCGGGGACGACGCGGTGCACCGTGTGGAGGGTCTGCCGGGTGAGACGCGGCCGGTCGGGCTCACGCTGGCGCTGGGGCGGCTGCGCGGGCTCGGAGCGCGTGGCTTCCGGGTCGCGCTGCCCGCCCCGGGGCACCCGCTGGGGCTCAGCGGTCCGCCGGACTTCAACGCGCGGGCGCTGGACGCGGAGGAGGCGGTGGTCTGCCACGGCGCCGCGTACGGGTTGGTGCCCGAGGTGCACGAGGCGGGTCCCGCCGGTGATGTGCATGTCGAGGTCGTCTGGCACTGTCTGCCCGTCCGGGAGGCCCCGCCGGCCGATGTGCCCTCGCTCTCAGAGGCGGAGCGGGAGCTGGCGGAGGGGCTGCGGGAGGCGACCGAGGTGCTGTCGCGGCTCGATGTGGCGGCCTCCGGTCCGGTGGCCCAGGCCGCGGTCGACGCCTTCCGGGCGCGGGCGGAGGCGAGTGCCGGCCATGAGGTGCTGGCGCCCGGGTACCCGCAGCGTGCGGCACGGGTGCTGGAGCTGGCCCAGCGGATCGGGCTGCTGATCTCGCTGGCGTACGAGAACGGGCACGGCGGGGCGATGAGCGCCTCGGAGATGGCGGCGCGGGGCGAGGCGCTCCGGCCCGTGGAGCGCGTCGCACGGCGCGCCCTGGTGGCCGCGTACAACGCGTACGTGGAGGAGCAGGAGCGCGACGGCAGGCGCTGACGCGGGCGTCCGGCTCCACGGAGGCGGTCGCCCGCCGGTCTCGCGCCGGACTCCCGGTGCGCTCGCGCCGGACTCGCGCCGGACTCGCGGTGCACTCGCTCCGGACTCGCGGTGCACTCGCTCCGGACTCCCGGTGCGCTCGCGGCGGACTCACGGCGGGCGACCGCGGGCTCCTGGAACCCGCGGTCGCGGACAGCCCCGAGGCCCGTCCCATGGGCGGCGCGGGAGGCGCCGCGCGGCGGCCGCGCATGCCGACCGGCCGCCGTGACGGCGGCCGGTGTGGCCGTGCTCGCATGCCGGACGGGCTCGGGTCGCCCGCGAACAAGGACCGGCTCGTTCAGCCGTTGATGCCCGCGTTGCCGAAGGCAGGGTTCAGGGCTCCGATGACGTTGACGGTGTTGCCCACGGCGTTGACCGGCACGTGGACCGGCACCTGAATCAGGTTGCCGGAGCCGACGCCCGGGGAGTGCTCGGCGTAGCCGCCGGCGTGCGCGCTGGTGGCGGACGCCATACCGGCACCGGCGGCGACGAGCCCACCGGCGACCATCGAGACGGCAACGGCCTTCTTCAGGTTCTTCACTTCTGGATCCTCCTAGGCATCGCCGCGGCGGACCGCCGCGGCTCGCCATGGACAACGGCCGGAGGACGCGAGGGATACGCCGTGTGGGCGACATACACACGACGGTATGAATCTCACATCGGAGCCGGGCGGTCCGCGGACCGGCCCCGATGACCTGCTGAAACGTTCCGATCAGCTGGTGAGCCCATGGCGTACGGCCCAGAGCGCCGCCTGTGTGCGGTCCGCGAGATCGAGCTTCATCAGAATGTTCGACACATGGGTCTTCACCGTCTTCTCCGAAAGGACCAGCGCCCGGGCGATCTCCCGGTTGGAGCGGCCGTCGGCGATGAGCCCGAGCACCTCACGCTCGCGCTCGGTGAGTGACGTGCCCCTCCCCTGCCCGGTGTGGGGATCGTCCTGGGCGAGCAACGCGCCCGCCACCTCGGGCTGGAGCAGCACATGGCCCGCGTGCACGGAGCGGATCGCACCGGCCAGCGCGTCCGGGTCCACGTCCTTGTAGACGTAGCCCGAGGCTCCGGCGCGCAGGGCGGGCACCACCGTGCGCTGCTCGGTGAAGCTGGTGACGATCAGCACCTTGGCGGGGTTGTCGAGGGCGCGGAGCTTGCGCAGGGCCTCGATGCCGTCGGTGCCGGGCATCTTCACGTCCATCAGGACGACGTCGGGCCGCAGCTCCTCGGCGCGGGCGACGCCCTCGTCGCCGTCTCCGGCCTCCCCCACGACCTCGATGTCGTCCTGCACCTCCAGGAACGTACGCAGACCGCGGCGCACCACCTGATGGTCGTCCACCAGCAGCACCCGGATAGTCCTGTCAGCCACCGGGGACCTCCATCTCGACCGTGGTGCCCTTGCCGGGCGCCGATTCCACCGTGAGTGTGCCGCCCACGCCGCCCGCCCGGTCCCCCATGGAGACGAGACCGAGATGGCGGCCGGCCCTGCGGACCGTGCCGGGCTCGAAGCCCTTGCCGTCGTCGGTGACGCTGAGGACCGCGCCCTGCCCGCGGCGGGCCAGGCTGACGGCCACCAGCTCCGCGTCCGAGTGCCGCAGGGCGTTGTGCAGGGCCTCCTGGGCGACCCGCAGCAGCGCCTCCTCCTGGGCGGCCGGCAGCGCCCGGACCCCGCGGCTGTCGAAGGTGACGCGCGCGGTGTGGGCGCGGTCGAGCACCTGGACATGCGTACGCAGCGTGTTGACCAGGCCGTCCTCGTCCAGGGCGGCGGGGCGCAGCTCGACGACGGCCGCCCGCAGCTCGTCCGCGGCCTCGGCGGCGAGGAGGGCGACCTGCTGCAGTTCACCCTTGGCGCGGGCCGGGTCGCGGTCCACGAGGCGGGCCGCGGCCTGGGCGGTCAGCCTGAGCGAGAACAGCTTCTGGCTGACGGCGTCATGGAGCTCATGGGCGAGACGGGACCGCTCCTCGGCGATGGTGAGCTCGCGGCTGCGCTCGTAGAGCCGGGCGTTGGTGAGGGCGATCGCGGCGTGCTGGGCGAGGATCGAGAGCAGTTCCTCGTCCTCCTCGGTGAAGCCGCACTCCTCCGCCCGGGAGGAGGGGGGCCTGGAGCACCGCTTGTTGGCGAGGAACAGCGCGCCGATCGTCTCGTCGCCGTCCTTGACGGGCAGGCCCAGGAAGTCGGACATGTCGGGGTGGGCGGAGGGCCAGCCCTCGAAGCGGGGGTCCTTCCGTACGTCCGCGAGCCGCTCGGGGTGCGCGTCCCTGAGCATCGCGGCGAGGATGCCGTGCTGGCGCGGGAGCGGCCCGATCGCCCGCCACTGCTCGTCGCTGACCCCGTCGACGACGAACTGGGCGAAGCCTCCGTGGTCGTCGGGGACGCCCAGCGCCGCGTACTCCGCGTCGAGCAGCTCGCGGGCCGAGGCGACGATCGTCTTGAGGACGTCGCGCACCTCCAGATGCCTGCTCATCGCGAGGAGAGCGGTGCTCACGGCGGCGAGGCCGGAGCTCGGTCGATGGCTCATGGGGATCACGGTACCGGCGGGTGTGACGGTGCGTATCGGGCTGTGGGCGGCCCCTGGGGAGGACCGCGGACCTAGGTCGAAGTGCCCTGCCCGGTAAGGGCCCGGGGACGAGGCGGCGGGCGGCTGCCGGGAGCGAGCCTGAGGGCATCCGGACGGCGTCGGATCGGAACACCGGCCGGCAACGGAACAGACCGGCAACGGAACAGAGGGGACGGACGTCATGCCTGTCGCGATCATCACGGGGGCTTCGAAGGGGCTCGGACACGCACTGGCGGCGGCGCTCGCACGGCGCGGCTGGGATCTGGTGCTGGACGCGCGCACGGCGGGCGTACTGGAGGAGTCGGCGCGGGCGCTGCGGCGCCACGGGACGCGGGTGACGGCGGTGCCCGGGGACGTCACGGACGCCCGGCACCGTACGGAGCTGGTGTCCGCGGCCCGGGAGCTCGGCTCGCTCGAGTTGCTGGTGAGCAATGCCAGTGCGCTGGGCGCCGAGCCGCTGGTGCGGTTGGAGGAGCTGTCGCCGGACGGGCTGCGGTCGGCGCTGGAGACCAATGTGGTGGCGGCGCTGGGGCTGGTGCAGGAGTCGCTTCCGCTGCTGCGGGCGGGCTCGCCGGGGGCGGTGATCGCGGTCTCGTCGGACGCGGCGGCCGAGGCGTACGAGACCTGGGGCGGTTACGGCGCCTCGAAGGCGGCGCTCGATCATCTGGCGGCGGTGCTCGCCGTGGAGGAGCCGGGGCTGCGGGTGTGGACGGTCGACCCGGGCGACATGCAGACGGATCTGTACGCGGCGGCGGTGCCGGACGACGACGAGCCGAGGCCGGGCCCGGGGAGCGTGGTGCCGGGGTTCCTGCGGCTGCTGGACGAGCGCCCGGTGAGCGGCCGGTACGCGGCGCCTGCCCTGGCCGGGGCGCGATGAGCGTGCTGGAGTCGCTCCGGGTGCCGGAGGAGCTGTCGGCCCGGGTGCCGGCGGAGGAGCGCGGGTCCGGGCGGGACGACGTACGGCTGATGGTGTCGCGCGGGACGGAGGTGTCGCACCGCGCCTTCGGTGAGCTGCCGGGGGTGCTGCGGGCCGGGGACGTGCTGGTGGTGAACACGTCGCCGACGCTTCCGGCGGCCGTGAACGGGCGGCTGGGAGGGGAGCGGCTGGTCGTGCACTTCTCGACGCGCGGGGACCGGGGACACCCCGGGACGGAGTCCGCGGGCGGCCGGTGGGCGGTGGAGCTGCGTACCCCGGACGGGACGGGCAGCACGCTGCCGCGGGCGGGAGGTCCGGCGGGCGCGCGGATACGGCTTCCCGGGGGCGGGCTGCTCGTACCGGAGGAGCCCCTGGTGCCGGGGGCGGACCGGCTGTGGTGGGCCACGGTTTCCGTGGACGTGCCGGGGCTGATGCGGCGGTACGGCCGGCCGATCCGGTACCGCTACACCGTGCGGGACCAGCCGCTGTCCGCGTACCAGTCGGTGTTCGCCCTGCCCTCGCCGGGCGGCGCGGGCAGCGCGGAGATGCCGAGCGCCGCGCGTCCCTTCACGGAGCGGCTGGTCGCGGAGCTGGTGCGGCGGGGTGTGCAGTTCGCTCCCGTCACGCTGCACACGGGGGTGGCCTCGGCGGAGGCGCACGAGCCGCCGTACCCGGAGCGGTTCGAGGTGCCGGCGTCCACGGCGTGGCTGGTGAACGCGGCGCGGGACGTCCCGTCGGGGGCCGCCGGCCGGGAGACGGGCGGGCGGATCGTCGCGGTCGGGACGACGGCGGTGCGGGCGCTGGAGTCGGCGTCGGGGGCGGACGGGAGGGTACGGGCGGCCTCGGGGTGGACGGATCTCGTCGTCACGCCCGCGGGCGGGGTGCGGGTGGTGGACGGCCTGCTGACGGGTCTGCACGAGCCCGCGGCCTCGCATCTGCTGATGCTGGCGGCGATCGCCGGGCCGGAGGTGCTGGCCAGGAGCTACTCCGAAGCGCTGGAGCGTCTCTACCTCTGGCACGAGTTCGGCGACATGCACCTCATCCTCCCGTAGTACGGCGCTCACTCCATGCATTGCTTGAGCAACGCTTGGTGAGGCTGTTACGTGTTCGATGTGAGCCCGCGCATAGGACCCAGGTCACTTACGAAGCGCCCTAGTGGATGCATAAGGGACATGCGAGCAGCACAGGGTGTATGACTTGTCCGATTTTGCGGCTTCCGGGTCCACTATCGGGGATCGTACGTCACACCTTTGCCACAGGATTTTGCTGCCGCTAAGAATTGCGTTCGTCGCCGCCGAGCAGGCGCTGCGCCTCCCGGCCGAAGCGACTCCCGCTATTCGAAGAGGTACGTCTCGCATGACCGCGTCCCGCACCCCCGGCTCCCGCCGTATGTCCAAGACCCACAAGTTCTCGATTGCCGGTCTGGCCGCCGTTGGCGCCTCCGCCGTCGCGTTCTCGCTCGTCCCGGGCAACGCCGTCGCCGGCAGCGAGACGCAGGCCGTGCCTGCCTCCCAGGTCGCGTGGTCCTCCTCGGTCGACACCGCGAAGGCCACCGCGCTGCAGACCAGCATCGCCGAGCAGAACGCCTTCACCGCCGCCCAGGTCAAGGCCGCCGCCCAGGCGAAGGCCCAGGCCGCCGCCAACGCCAAGGCCGCTGCCGCCGCCCAGGCGAAGGCCACCGCTGCCGCCGAGGCCAAGGTCGCCGCCGCGGCCAAGGCCAAGGCGCAGGCCCAGGCCGCCGCCAAGAAGCGCGCCGCGGAGCAGGCCGCCAGCCGCGCGGCCGCCCGTAAGCCCGTCTACGCGAACAACCTGGACGGCTGGATCCGCGAGGCGCTCGACATCATGAAGAAGCACGACATCCCGGGCACCTACCACGGCATCCACAAGAACATCATGCGTGAGTCCTCCGGCAACCCGCGCGCGATCAACAACTGGGACATCAACGCCATCAACGGCGTCCCGTCGAAGGGCCTGCTGCAGGTCATCAAGCCCACCTTCGACGCGTACCACGTCCCCGGCACCTCCTGGGACCAGTACGACCCGGTCGCCAACATCGTCGCCGCCTGCAACTACGCGGCCGACCGATACGGCTCGATGGACAACGTGAACAGCGCCTACTGACGGACGCTGCACACACGCCGAAGGGCGGCACCCCGCACGGGGTGCCGCCCTTCGGCGTCGTCGCCGGCCGTGTGCCGCCGCGTGTCGCGGCTACTTGCGCATGACCTCGGGCTCGTGGCGGCGCAGGAACCGGGCCACGAAGAAGCCGCACAGCGCGCCCAGCGCCAGCAGCGCGGCCATGTCCAGGCCCCAGGCCCCGAGCTCGTGGTCCCACAGCGGGTCCGTGTTGCCGGGGTCGTCCTGGTTCGGACTGATCTTGTTGAAGTCCAGCGTGGCGCCCGCGGCGGCGACCGCCCAGCGGGACGGCATCAGATACGAGAACTCGTTCACGCCGACGGTGCCGTTCAGGATGAACAGACAGCCGGTGAAGACCACCTGGACGATCGCGAACATGACCAGCAGCGGCATGGTCTTCTCGGCCGTCTTCACGAGCGCCGAGATGATCAGGCCGAACATCATCGAGGTGAATCCGAGCGCCATGATCGGGAGCGAGAGCTCCAGGAGCGTGGAGCCGCCGAGGACGAGGCCCTCCTCGGGGATCTCACGGGTGGAGAAGCCGATGACGCCCACCAGCGCGCCCTGGAACACCGTGATCATGCCGAGGACGATGACCTTCGACATCAGATACGCGGAGCGGGACAGGCCCGTCGCGCGCTCCCGTTCGTAGATCACCCGTTCCTTGATCAGCTCGCGGACCGAGTTGGCGGCGCCCGCGAAGCACGCGCCGACCGCGAGGATCAGCAGCACGGTGGTGGCCGTGCCGTTGGGGATGACCCGGCCGCTCTGCGGGTTCACCCCGTTGGGCAGCAGGCCCTTGTCCGGATCGATGAGCAGGCTCACCGCGCCGAGAACGGCCGGCAGGATCACCATCAGCGCCAGGAAGCCGCGGTCCGAGGCGATCACCGAGACATAGCGCCTGATCAGCGTGGTGAGCTGGGAGAACCAGCCCTGCGGCTTGGGCGGCCTGATCGCCTGCGGCGGCGGCATGTGCACCGACTGCGGGGCGACGGCGTCGATGTCCGCGGCGTACATCTGGTAGTGCTGCGAGCCCTTCCAGCGGCCCGCCCAGTCGTAGTCGCGGTAGTTCTCGAAGGCGGAGAAGACATCGGCCCAGGTGTCGTAGCCGAAGAAGTTCAGCGCCTCCTCCGGCGGACCGAAGTAGGCCACCGAACCGCCGGGCGCCATCACGAGCAGCTTGTCGCACAGCGCCAGCTCGGCCACGGAGTGCGTGACGACGAGGACGGTGCGGCCGTCGTCGGCGAGGCCGCGCAGCAGCTGCATGACATCGCGGTCCATGCCCGGGTCGAGGCCGGAGGTCGGCTCGTCGAGGAAGATCAGGGAGGGCTTGGTCAGCAGCTCCAGGGCGACGGAGACGCGCTTGCGCTGACCGCCGGAGAGGGAGGTGACCCTCTTGTCCTTGTGGATGTCGAGCTTCAGCTCGCGCAGCACCTCGTCGATGCGCTGCGCGCGCTCCTGCTCGCTGGTGTCCGCGGGGAAGCGCAGCTTGGCGGCGTACTTGAGCGCCTTCTTGACGGTCAGCTCCTTGTGCAGGATGTCGTCCTGCGGGACCAGACCGATGCGCTGACGCAGCTCGGCGAACTGCTTGTACAGGTTGCGGTTGTCGTAGAGGACATCGCCCTGGTTGGCCGGGCGGTAACCCGTGAGGGCCTTCAGCAGCGTCGACTTGCCGGAGCCGGACGGGCCGATGACCGCGACGAGCGACTTCTCCGGGACGCCGAAGGAGACGTCCTTGAGGATCTGCTTGCCGCCGTCGACCGTCACCGTGAGGTGGCGGGCGGAGAAGGAGACCTCACCGGTGTCGACGAACTCCTCGAGCCGGTCGCCGATGAGCCGGAACGTGGAGTGGCCGACGCCGACGATGTCGTTCGGGCCGATGAGCGCGGTGCCGGACTTTGCGAGCGGCTGGCCGTTGACGTAGGTGCCGTTGTGGGAACCGAGGTCGTGGATCTCGAAACGGCCGTCGGGCGTCGCGTGGAACTCGGCGTGGTGGCGCGAGACCTGGAGGTCGGAGACGACCAGCTCGTTCTCCAGCGCACGGCCGATGCGCATCACGCGGCCGAGGGAGAGCTGGTGGAACGTGGTGGGGCTGCGGTCGCCGTAGACCGGCGGAGCCCCCGCGGCACCACCGGGAGTCTTCTGGACGTACGGGTCCTGCGGTCCCTGCTGGTGCGGGACCTGGGCCGCGGGCGGCTGCTGCCACTGCTGCTGCTGCGGAGCCTGCGCCTGCTGGGCATGAGCAGCCTGCTGCGCCTGAGGCGCCTGCTGCGCCCAGCCCTGCTGCGCGTGCTGCGCCGGGGCCTGCTGCGGGGCGGCGCCCTGCGCGCTGTACGCCCCCGCGGTGCCGGACACACTGAGCCGCGGGCCGTCGGTGGCGTTGCCGAGGTGTACCGCGGAGCCGGCGCCGATCTCCATCTGGTGGATGCGCTGGCCCTGCACATAGGTGCCGTTGGTGCTGCCGTGGTCCTCGATGACCCAACTCCGGCCGCCCCAGCTGATCGTGGCGTGCCGCCACGACACTCTGGCGTCGTCGATCACCAGGTCGCCCTGCGGATCACGTCCGAGGGTGTACGACCTGGACGGATCGAGGGTCCAGGTCCTTCCGTTCAATTCCAGTACGAGTTCCGGCACTCCATGCCCCACTAGTTGTCCCCCGAGTTACCCCCGTCGCAGGGAGTCTAGGGATGGTGAACATCGTGAGGAACTATTTCAGGAGCAGTCCCGTATCCGAAAGTCGGGCCTTGTGAAGACGGCGTCGAGGCTTACTTCGATGCGCCGTTGACGGAGGAGAAACACCCCCGGAGAGTGGTAAGCGCCCACGAGTGCACACGGATCATGCACGAAGGGGACAAGTCAGCACGGATCGGGGGGTCCTGATGGCGGCGAGCAGCGACGGTCTCCCGACGGTCGGCGTGCGTGACGGTGTGCCGTGGACGGATGTGGTCCTCGGCTCAGTTGCCGCCGTGAGCTGGGCGATGGCGGGCATGGCGGCGACCGCCGCGCTCGGACTGCATCTGCTGGGCGCCGACTCGGCCGGGGCGCTGGGCCCGATGACGGCGGCGGTGACGGTGCTGGCGGTGGGCGGTTCGGTGACGCCGTCGGGCGATGTGTCCGTGTTCGGCCTGGAGGGCGCGGAGGCGACGACGGCGGTCGACATCACGCCACTCGGGGTGAGCCTGGTCGGGGCGGTACTGCTCGCGCACTTCTTCCTCCGGTCGCTGCGCGGCGCGGGGGCGTATGTGCGGGGTACGGAACTGGCCGCGCGGGTCGCGGTGTTGACGGGACTGTTCCTCGGGGTGGTCGGCTGGCTGGCCTGGGCGGGGCACGACGTCATCACGTTCGACGGGGATGTGCCGGGCATCGGCGAGCTTCCGGGGAACGGGTCCGACGAGGGCGGGGGCGGCATCGAGGTGCCCGGGCTCGGTGAGATCGGGGACATCGGCGGGATCGGGGAGATCGCGGGGCTGCTTCCCGACCGGCTCGGGGACCTGGTGCGCGCGGAGGCGTCGGTCGGCTTCACCGTGGACACCGCCGCCTCACTGGCGGGCGCGCTGTTCTGGGTGCTCGGCGTACTGCTCGTCGCGCTCCTCGCGTCACGTCGTACGCCGCTGCCGTCCGGCTGGGACGCGGTGCACCGGCTGGTACGGCCCGCCGCGTCCGCGCTGGTGACGGTGCTGCTCGTCGCGGTGGCGGCCGGGGCGGCGGCTGCCGCGTACGCCGCGGCAGGTGACGAGCATCCGGGCCGGATCGGCGGCGCGGCGCTGCTCGGCACACCGAACGGGGTGTGGCTCGCCGTCCCGCTGGGCCTCTTCGTGCCGTGGGACGCAAAGGCGACCGGCGGGCCGGCGGAACTCCTGCCGGACCCGCTGGACGAGCTGTTGCGGATCTCGGCGGGCGAGCCGGTGACGGTGGGAGGGCTGGCGGAGCTCGACGGGCGGGTGTGGCTGCTGGCGGTGGCCTGTGCGCTGATGATGCTCTGCGCGGGGGTGCTGACCGCGGTCCGCACACCGCGCGCGGCCGGGGTCGGGGCGGTGGCCTTCGCTGCCCGGTGTGCGGTGGCGCTGGGGGTGGCGACGGCCGTGGCCCTGCCGCTGCTGGTGGGGCTGACGCGGGTGTCCGCTGACGCGTCGCTGTCGGTGCTGGGCGTCGACGCGTTCGGGGCGGGCATCGAGTTGCACGGGCGACTGGGCGCGGCGGTGGCGCTGGGAGCGGCGTGGGGCGCGGGAGCGGGGGCCGCGGGGGCGCTGCTGGCATGCGTGTGCGGGGCCGCGGGGCGGCGGGTGTCCCCGCTCGTGCCACGGCCCACGGCATCCCGCCCGGGCCCTGGGCCGTACCGGCCGTCGGTGCCGTATCGCCCGCCGAACGCGGATACGAACCCCTATCTGCGGTTGCCGCCGACGGCGAGGCCGCGTACGGAAAGGCACCGGGACGGACCGCCTCGGGACAGGCCCCCCGATGAGCCACCGCCTCCCGGGGTGCCGGGAGGCGGTGGCTGATGTTCCGTGCCGTCGGCGGATGCCGCTCGCGGGCGGGAACGGCGCGGTGTCCGGTACGCGGGACGGGCGGGCGCCTGGCACGGAGTGCCCGATACGGTGGGAGCACCATGAGCGCATCGCAGCCCCCAGAGACGTTCGACGTCCCCACTCTCCTGGTCAAGATCTTCGGGAAGGACCGTCCCGGGATCACCGCAGGTCTCTTCGACACCCTCGCCGCCTACGCCGTCGACGTGGTCGACATCGAGCAGGTCGTCACACGTGGGCGCATCACCCTGTGCGCGCTCGTCACCCAGCCGACCGCCGGGACCGAGGGCGAGCTGCGCGCGACCGTGCACAGCTGGGCCGAGTCCCTGAAGCTGCAGGCCGAGATCATCTCGGGCACGGGTGACAACAGGCCGCGCGGCAGCGGCCGTTCCCATGTCACCGTGCTCGGGCACCCGCTGACCGCGGAGTCCACGGCGGCCATAGCGGCCAGGATCACCGGCACCGGGGGCAACATCGACCGTATCTTCCGGCTCGCGAAGTATCCGGTGACCGCCGTGGAGTTCGCCGTGTCCGGCTGTGAGACCGAGCCGCTGCGCACCGCGCTCGCCACCGAGGCCGCGGAGATCGGTGTGGACGTCGCGGTCGTCTCGGCCGGGCTGCACCGCAGGGCGCAGCGCCTCGTGGTGATGGACGTGGACTCGACGCTCATCACGGACGAGGTCATCGAGCTGTTCGCGGCGCACGCCGGCTGCGAGGCGGAGGTGGCCGACGTGACGGCGGCCGCGATGCGCGGAGAGCTGGACTTCGAGCAGTCGCTGCACGCCCGGGTGGCGCTGCTGGCCGGTCTGGACGCGTCGGTGGTGGAGAAGGTGCGCAGCGAGGTGCGGCTCACGCCGGGCGCCCGCACCCTGATCCGTACGCTGAAGCGGCTGGGCTTCCAAGTCGGCGTGGTCTCCGGCGGGTTCACCCAGGTCACCGATGACCTCAAGGAACGTCTCGGCCTGGACTTCGCCTCCGCCAACACCCTGGAGATCGTGGACGGCAGGCTCACCGGGCGGGTCGTCGGCGAGATCGTCGACCGGGCGGGCAAGGCACGGCTGCTGCGCCGGTTCGCGGCGGCGGCGGGCGTACCGCTCGACCAGACCGTCGCGATCGGCGACGGCGCCAACGATCTGGACATGCTGAACGCGGCCGGGCTGGGGGTCGCCTTCAACGCCAAGCCGGTGGTGCGCAGGGCGGCGGACACAGCGGTCAACGTGCCGTTCCTGGACGCCGTGCTGTATCTCCTCGGGATCACCCGCGAAGAGGTCGAGGCGGCGGACGCCCACGAGGACTGAGCCGCGGCGGCGAGCGGCGGTACGCACGGGGACCGGCCCCGGTGCGCGACGGTCGCACCGGGGCCGGTCCGTCGGCGGCGTACGCCGGTTACTCGTGCGGTGCCCAGTAGTCGAGGAGTGTGCCCACGCCGTGCTCGACGGTCTTCCAGGAGCCGGAGAAGCCGACCACGGCGAACGCGGCGGTCGGGAAGCCGCCACGGGTCATCCGCTGCATCGTGTCGCCCTCCGCCTTGCCCGCCAGGGCGTCCGCGAGGGCGAGCATTCCGGGGTTGTGGCCGATGAGCAGCAGGTCGGCGATGTCGTCCGGGGTCTCGTTGAGCAGGGCGAGAAGGTCACCGAGCGAGGCGTCGTAGAGCCGCTCCTCGTACACGGTCCTGGGGCGCTCGGGCAGCTCGTGGACCGCCAGCTTCCAGGTCTCGCGGGTCCTCGCCGAGGTCGAGCAGAGCGCCAGGTCGAAGGGGATGCCGGTGTCGGCGAGTTTACGGCCGGCTACGGGGGCGTCCATGCGGCCACGGTCGGCGAGCGGCCGCTCGTGGTCGGACACCTGAGGCCAGTCGGCCTTCGCGTGGCGCAGTAGGACGATCCTTCGCGGTGTATCGGTGCTCATGCTCCCCAGCTTCGCATGAAATCAGCCAGCAGGCGCAGGGTGTTGAAGGGTGACCGCACCAGGGTGACGACGGGGGCCCGGGAGGGAATCCGGGCAGGCCGAGGGGCTCAGGAGCCGGTCAGCGCCAGCTGGATCCAGCCGAGGAAGACGCCCGGTGACGGGTCGCCCGCGGCGTGCGCCTGCCCGGCCCCGGTCATCAGCACGAGCAGCGCGGAGAAGGCGATGACCGGCAGGACGAGGGCCCACCACCGCAGCCGTACGCCGTCGCCGACGGCCGCGGCGGGGGCGTTGGACGGGGTGCGCGTACGGGCCGACATGGCCGCCTCCGGGTGGTCTGAAGGTGGGCTCCTGCTGAGCTGCTTCAAACCTACGGATCAGGGGCCCGGTCTCCCATCCGGTGATCCACCCACTTCACCCTGACACCGGCCCCCTAGGGGATGGTGGGGACAGCCCCACCCTGCTCCCCCGCCCGGCGTCGGGGCTCCGGTCAGGGCGAGGCGATCGAGGCGACGACACCGATGATCACGGTGATGGCGATCATGGTGCCGAAGACGAGGAGGAGCTTCTTCTGGCCGTTCGGGGGGTTCGGGTCGAGCACAGGCATGGGGTCAGTCTCGCATCCCGGCTTCGTCCTCCACCGTGCGGTCCCGCCCGGCCAGGATGCCGACCGCCATCTGCGGCACGATCAGCCCGGCCATCAGCACGAGCGGCAGGTCCCAGCCGCCGCTGTGCTGGTAGAGGACGCCCACCAGCAGCGGCCCTGGGATGGAGATCAGATAGCCGGTGCTCTGGGCGAAGGCGGAGAGCCGTACGACACCGGCGCCGCTGCGGGAGCGCATGCCGATCATGGTGAGGGCGAGGGGGAAGGAGCAGTTGGAGATGCCGAGCAGCAGCGCCCAGGCCCATGCCCCGGCGGCGGGTGCGAGGAACAGTCCCATGTAGCCGGTCAGTCCGCACAGGCCGAGGGCCACGACGATCGGGCCCTGGGTCTTCAGCCGGGTGGCGAGCCGGGGGATCACGAACGCGAGCGGGACGCCCATGACCATGGTCACGGCGAGCAGCAGGCCGGCCGTGCCCGCGGGGACGCCGGCGTCGCGGAAGATCTGCGGCATCCAGCCCATGCTGATGTACGCGCCGGTGGCCTGGAGGCCGAAGAAGCAGGCGAGGGCCCATGCGGTACGGCTCCGGGCGATGCGCGGGGCGGACGCCTGCGCGGTCCGCCCGGCCGCGGTCCCGGTGGCAGTGGCAGTGGCAGTGGCAGTGGCAGTCACCGTATGCGTACCCCTGTCCGCGCGCCGGCCACGCACCAGCAGCAGCCACGGCAGCACGGCGACGGCCGCGAGCACCGCCCAGACGCCGAGGCCGGTGCGCCAACTGCCGCCCAGCGCCTGGGTCATGGGCACGGTCGCGGCGGCGGCGACCGCGGTGCCGAGCGACAGCGCCATGGAGTAGAGCCCGGTGACGCCGCCGATACGGTCGGGGAAGTACCGCTTGACGATCACCGGCATCAGCACGTTGCTGACGGCGATGCCCATGAGGGCGAGTGCGCTGGCGGCGAGGAAGGCGGTCGTGCCGCTCGCGAAGGGCCGTATCAGCAGCCCCGCGGTGATCGCCACCATCCCGGCGCAGACGATCGCCGCGGGCCCGAAGCGGCGGGCGAGCCGGGGCGCCGCGAGTCCGAAGACCGCGAAGCAGAGCGGCGGCACGGAGGTGAGGACACCGGCGACGGTGCCGCTCATGTGCAGCCCGTTCTGCACCTCTTCGAGGAGGGCGCCGAGGCTGGTGATCGCGGGGCGGAGGTTGAGCGCGGCGAGCACGAGTCCGGCGACGACGAGCCGGAGGACCCAGACCGGGACCCCGGGGGCGGGAGAATCGGAGTGTGTACGGATCGCCGTGGCGGCGGGGCTCAGGGTCTGGGTCTCGTCGGGCATGGAGCCATCATAGAATCATGGGATGATTGGTTGTCCAATCTCGAAGCACGAAGGAGCAGCATGGCGCTGACCTCTCCTCGCCGTTCCGCCCTCTCGGACCAGGTGATCGCCGAGCTGCGGAACCAGATCACCTCGGGCGAGTGGCCGGTGGGCTCGCGGATCCCGACCGAGCCCGAGCTGGTCGAGCAGCTGGGCGTCGCCCGCAACACGATCCGTGAGGCGGTCCGCGCGCTCGCGCACAACGGGCTCCTGGACATCCGGCAGGGCTCGGGCACCTATGTCGTGGCGACGAGCGAGCTGGCCGGCGTGATGCACCGCAGGTTCGCCGACGCCGATCCGCGGCACGTCGCCGAGCTGCGCTCCACGCTGGAGTCCTCGGCGGCCCGGCTGGCCGCCGAGCGCCGCACGGAACGGGACCTGAAGCAGTTGGACGGCCTCCTGGCACGCCGCGAGGACGCGTGGGAGTCGGGCGACGCGGAACTGTTCGTCGCGGCCGACGCGACGTTCCACCTGGCCGTCGTCGCCGCTTCGCACAACGATGTGCTGACCGCGATCTACGCCGACCTGGGTGATCTGCTGCGCGACTGGCTGCGGGACGACGTGGGCCAGGAGCTGCGGCCGGAGAACCACATGGACCACACCCGGCTGGTCGACGCGATCCGCGCCTGTGACGGCGAGGCGGCGGCCGCGGAGGCGGCGGGTTACCCGTTCATGTGTCTGCGCAAGGACGCATGACCCGTCGCGTCGGCATGCACGGCGCCGGGCGTGTTCAAGAGGCCGGGCGTACGACGCACCGCACCGGTGTCACGGGGCCCGGTGCCACGGGGCCCGGTCCACGGCCCCGGGCCGGCGTCACGACGGTCGTCGCAGATGGCTCACCCAGACGGTCCGTATCTCCTTCCAGCAGCGCTCGCTGAGGGTCGCGCGGCCGGTCGGGCCGAGTTCTACGGGCTTGCTGTCGGCATCGACGTCCCACCAGCGCTCGCACTCGACGTGGAGCTGGACCCGGTCGGTGTCGATGTAGGGGTTGTGGCAGTACGCCGTGGCCCGGGAGCCTTCGACGTAGACGCTGCAGTCGGCCCCGAAAGGCCGCGCCGCGGACTCCCGGTGCGGCTGGGAGACCGCCACTGTGGGGGCGGGACACACCAGGGCCGCCACTACCCCCAGTACCGACGCGGAACGCCACGACGTACGCACAAGCAGGACCTCCTCGGCCGTACTGCGGCAAGCGCCGCTGCTGCACCACAAGGGAGGGATTGCTTCTCCAGGGTCACCCGGCCGGGGGCCGTCCGCCCGTCCCATTGACCCGAACGGGCGACGCCCCGGCCTCCCGCACACAGCGGGTGACCGGGGCATCGAAGGCGTCCGGGTGAAGAAGGGCGTCCGTGACGCTGCGTAACGGCTGGTTACGCACCCATCATGTGCACGCCACCGTCGACGTGGATGATCTCGCCCGTGGTCTTCGGGAACCAGTCGGACAGCAGGGCGACGATGCCGCGGCCGGTGGGCTCCGGGTCGGCCATGTCCCACTCCAGCGGGGAGCGGTGGTTCCACACGTCCGCGAGGTCGCTGAAGCCCGGGATGGACTTCGCGGCCATCGAGCCGAGCGGGCCCGCCGAGATCAGGTTGCAGCGGACGTTCTGCTTGCCCAGGTCACGGGCGACGTAGCGGGAGGTGGCCTCCAGCGCGGCCTTCGCCGGACCCATCCAGTCGTACTGCGGCCAGGCGAACTGGGCGTCGAAGGTCAGACCGACCACCGAGGCGCCCTCCTGCGGGAACAGCGGCAGGCAGGCCATGGTCAGCGACTTCAGCGAGAACGCCGAGACGTGCATCGCGGTCGAGACCGACTCGAACGGCGTGTTCAGGAAGTTGCCGCCGAGCGCGTCCTGCGGTGCGAAGCCGATGGAGTGGACGACGCCGTCCAGCCCGCCCAGCTCCTCGCGCACGATGTCCGCGAGACGGCCGAGGTGCTCGTCGTTGGTGACGTCGAGCTCGATGACCTTCGTGGGCTTGGGGAGCTTCCTGGCGATCCGCTCGGTCAGCGTGGGACGCGGGAAGGCGGTCAGGATGATCTCCGCACCCTGCTCCTGGGCCAGCTTCGCGGCGTGGAAGGCGATGGAGGACTCCATCAGCACACCGGTGATGAGGATGCGCTTGCCGGCGAGGATTCCACTCATGTGATCAGTGACCCATGCCCAATCCGCCGTCAACCGGGATGACGGCTCCAGTGATGTACGAGGCGTTGTCGGAGGCGAGGAACGTCACCGCGGCGGCGATCTCCTCCGGCTGCGCGTAACGGCCGAGCGGCACCTGCGAGACGATGCCCGCACGCTGCTCGTCGGTGAGCACCTTGGTCATGTCGGTCTCGACAAAGCCGGGCGCGACGACGTTGAACGTGATGTTCCGCGAGCCGAGTTCGCGGGCGAGGGAGCGGGCGAAGCCGACGAGCCCGGCCTTGGAGGCGGCGTAGTTGGCCTGACCCGCCGAGCCGAGCAGCCCGACCACGGAGGAGATGAGGACGACGCGGCCCTTCTTGGCCCGCAGCATGCCGCGGTTGGCGCGCTTGACGACCCGGAAGGCACCGGTGAGGTTGGTGTCGACGACGGAGACGAAGTCCTCCTCGGACATGCGCATCAGCAGCTGGTCCTTGGTGACGCCGGCGTTGGCGACCAGCACCTCCACGGTGCCGTGCTTGTCCTCGATCTCCTTGTAGGCCTGCTCCACCTGTTCGGTGTCGGTGATGTCGCAGCGGACCGGGAGGCAGCCCAGCTCGATCAGCTCCTTGGGCGGCTCGCCCGAACGGTACGTGATCGCGACCTTGTCGCCGGCTTCGGCGAACGCGCGGGCGATGGCGAGGCCGATGCCCCGGTTTCCTCCGGTGACGAGAACCGAGCGGCTCAACGGATCACCCTTTCGATAGCGGTCTTGTCCTGCAAAAACCTATCGGTACCGCCCATCGTCCAGGGGATCGACCCCTGACAGTGGCGTACCGGATGCGCTGTCGGGTCCCTACAGAAAGCGGTAGGCAGCGGGCACCCGGGCGCGACATGATCGGGGCGACCGGTCTGGTGACGACGGGTCCGACCAGGACAGGAGACATTCGTGGCTCATTCCATCGACGAAGCCTTCACGGCCTTGCCGCTGCGGGCGCTCGCCGACGCGGCGCTCGCTCGGGCCCGTGCGCTCGGCGCCGAGCATGCCGACTTCCGGCTGGAGCGGGTGCGCAGCGCGGCGTGGCGGCTGCGGGACGCCAAACCCTCCGGCTCGTCCGACACCACCGATCTGGGGTACGCGGTGCGGGTCGTGCACGGCGGGGCGTGGGGGTTCGCCTCCGGCGTCGATCTGACCATGGACGCCGCGGCCAGGGTCGCGGGCCAGGCGGTGGCGATGGCGAAGCTGTCGGCGAAGGTGATCGCGGCGGCCGGGTCCGACGAGCGCGTGGAGCTGGCGGAGGAGCCGGTGCACGCGGAGCGTACGTGGATCTCCTCGTACGAGATCGATCCGTTCACGGTCGCCGGCGAGGAGAAGTCCGGGCTGCTGGCGGACTGGAGCGCGCGGCTGCTGCGGGCGGACGGTGTGGCGCACGTGGACGCCTCGCTGCTGACCGTGCACGAGAACAAGTTCTACGCGGACACGGCGGGCACGGTCACCACCCAGCAGCGGGTACGGCTCCATCCGCAGCTCACGGCCGTCGCCGTGGACGAGACGACCGGCGAGTTCGACTCGATGCGCACCATCGCGCCACCGGCCGGCCGCGGCTGGGAGTATCTGACCGGCACGGGCTGGGACTGGGACTCCGAGCTGGAGGAGATCCCGGGGCTGCTCGCGGAGAAGATGCGGGCGCCGAGCGTCGAGGCGGGCCGGTACGACCTGGTCGTGGACCCGTCCAATCTGTGGCTGACGATCCACGAGTCGATCGGCCACGCCACCGAGCTGGACCGGGCGCTGGGCTACGAGGCGGCGTACGCGGGCACCTCCTTCGCCACCTTCGACCAGCTGGGCAAGCTGCGCTACGGCTCGTCGGTGATGAACGTGACCGGCGACCGGACCGCGGAGCACGGTCTCGCGACGATCGGGTACGACGACGAGGGCGTCGAGGCGCAGAGCTGGGACCTGGTCAAGGACGGCACGCTCGTCGGCTACCAGCT
The DNA here is from genome assembly GCF_036181745.1 of Streptomyces sp. NBC_00259. NCBI lineage: Bacteria > Bacillati > Actinomycetota > Actinomycetes > Kitasatosporales > Streptomycetaceae > Streptomyces > Streptomyces sp. NBC_00259. The sequence continues at coordinate 1,677,575 of NZ_CP108080.1, forward strand.
CGACCGGCGCATCGCGAAGCTGACGGGCCTCGGCCGCTCCAACGGCTGTGCGTTCGCGGACTCCCCCGGGCACGTTCCGGTGCAGCGCATGGCGAACGTCTCGCTGCAGCCGGAGCCGGGCGGACTGTCGACGGAGGACCTGATCGGCGGGGTGGAGCGCGGCATCTACGTGGTCGGGGACCGGTCCTGGTCGATCGACATGCAGCGCTACAACTTCCAGTTCACCGGGCAGCGCTTCTACCGGATCGAGAACGGCCGGCTCGCCGGGCAGCTGCGCGACGTCGCCTACCAGGCGACGACGACGGACTTCTGGGGCTCGATGGAGAAGGTCGGCGGGCCGCAGACGTACGTCCTCGGCGGCGCCTTCAACTGCGGCAAGGCCCAGCCGGGCCAGGTCGCGGCGGTGTCGCACGGCTGCCCGTCCGCCCTCTTCCGCGGCGTGAACATCCTGAACACCACGCAGGAGGCGGGCCGATGACCCCGGACCGCACCCGCACCGCCCCCCGCCGGGGGTCCGGGGGCCGTCCCCCGGGACAGCACAGCCTGAACACCACGCAGGAGGCGGGCCGATGACCCCGGACCGCACCCGCACCGCCCCCCGCCGGGGGTCCGGGGGTCGACCCCCGGGAACGCACAGTCCCAACACCACCCAGGAGGCCGGTCGATGAGCCCCGTCAGCAAGCCGCACGAGATCGTCGAGCGCGCACTCGACCTGTCCACCGCCGACGGCTGTGTGGTCATCGCCGACGAGCACTCGTCGGCCAATCTGCGCTGGGCCGGCAACGCGCTCACCACGAACGGCGTGACCCGGGGCCGCACCCTCACCGTGATCGCCACCGTGGACGGTGCGCAGGGCACCGCGTCCGGGGTGGTGACGCGGTCGGCGGTGACGGCCGAGGACCTGGAGCCGCTGGTCCGGGCCGCCGAGGCCGCGGCCCGCACGGCGGGGGCGGCGGAGGACGCACAGCCGCTGGTGACCGGCGTCCCGGTGTCGGGGGACTTCACCGACGCGCCGGCCGAGACCTCCTCGGCCGTCTTCACCGACTTCGCACCCGCGCTCGGCGAGGCCTTCGCCCGCGCCCGGTCCGGCGGCCGTGAGCTGTACGGCTTCGCCAACCACGAGCTGACCTCGACGTATCTCGGTACGTCGACGGGCGTACGGCTCCGCCACGACCAGCCCAACGGCACGCTGGAGCTGAACGCCAAGTCGCCCGACCGCAGCCGCTCGGCCTGGGCCGGCCGTTCCACGCGCGACTTCAAGGACGTCGACCCGGCGGCGCTGGACGGTGAGCTCGCGACCCGGCTGGGCTGGGCCGAGCGCCGTATCGACCTGCCCGCGGGCCGGTACGAGACCCTGCTTCCGCCGACCGCCGTCGCCGACCTGCTGATCTACCAGCTGTGGTCGTCCTCGGGCCGGGACGCCGTCGAGGGCCGCACGGTCTTCTCCAAGCCGGGCGGTGGCACCCGTATCGGCGAGTCGCTGTCCGGGCTGCCGCTCACGCTGCGCAGCGACCCGGACGAGCCGGGGCTGGAGTCCGCGCCGTTCGTGATCGCCCATTCCTCCGGCGACGACGCCTCGGTGTTCGACAACGGCCTGCCGCTGCCGGCGACCGAGTGGGTTCGGGAGGGCACGCTGAACCGGCTGATCACCACCCGGCACAGCGCGGGCCTGACCGGGCTGCCGGTCTCCCCCGCCGCCGGCAACCTGATCATGGACGCCGGCGGTGAGCGCTCCCTGGAGGAGATGGTCGCCTCGACCGGGCGGGGACTGCTGCTGACCTGCCTCTGGTACATCCGCGAGGTCGACCCGGCGACGCTGCTGCTGACCGGGCTGACCCGCGACGGCGTCTATCTCGTCGAGAACGGCGAGGTCGTCGGCGAGGTGAACAACTTCCGGTTCAACGAGTCGCCCGTCGATCTGCTGTCGCGGGCCGTGGAGGCCGGGCGCACGGAGAAGACGCTGCCGCGTGAGTGGAGCGACTGGTTCACCCGGGCCGCGATGCCCGCGCTGCGCATCCCGGACTTCAACATGAGCTCGGTCAGCCAGGGCGTATGAGCCCAGGGCCGAACCCATAGACTGCTAGACACCACCTGGGGCGACCATCACCCCTTTCTGCCTTTTCCGAGGAGATACCAGAACCGTGACGGACATCGTCGACGAGCTGAAGTGGCGCGGGCTGTTCGCCCTGTCCACCGACGAGGACGCTTTGCGCAAGGCGCTCGCGGACGGTCCCGTCACGTTCTATTGCGGCTTCGACCCGACCGCGCCCAGCCTGCACGTCGGGCATCTCGTGCAGGCGCTCACCATGCGCCGGCTGCAGCAGGCGGGGCACCGCCCGCTGGCGCTGGTGGGCGGGGCGACGGGTCAGATCGGCGACCCCAAGCCGACGGCGGAGCGCACGCTGAACGACCCGGAGACCGTCGCGGCGTGGGTGGAGCGGGTCCGCGCCCAGATCGAGCCGTTCCTGTCCTTCGAGGGCGAGAACGCGGCGGTCATGGTCAACAACCTGGACTGGACGGCGGGCATGTCCGCCATCGAGTTCCTGCGGGACATCGGCAAGCACTTCCGCGTCAACAAGATGCTGACGAAGGACTCGGTCGCGCGCCGGCTGGAGTCCGACCAGGGCATCAGCTACACGGAGTTCAGCTACCAGCTGCTTCAGGGCATGGACTTCCTGGAGCTGTACAGGCGCTACGGCTGCACCCTGCAGCAGGGCGGCAGCGACCAGTGGGGCAATCTGACCGCGGGTCTGGACCTGATTCACCGTCTGGAGCCGCACGCGAGCGCCCACGCGCTGGCGACGCCGCTGATGACCAAGGCCGACGGCACCAAGTTCGGCAAGACCGAGGGCGGCGCCGTCTGGCTGGACCCGGAGATGACGACGCCGTACGCGTTCTACCAGTTCTGGCTGAACGTGGACGACCGGGACGTCTCGACGTACATGCGCATCCTCAGCTTCCAGAGCCGTGGGGAGCTGGAGGAGCTGGAGAAGCTCACCGAGGAGCGTCCGCAGGCGCGTGCCGCGCAGCGTGCGCTCGCCGAGGAGCTGACGACCCTGGTGCACGGCGCCGACCAGTGCGCGGCGGTCATCGCCGCCTCGAAGGCGCTCTTCGGTCAGGGTGAGCTGGGGGAGCTGGACGAGGCGACCCTGAGCGCGGCGCTCTCCGAGCTGCCGCACGCCCGGGTGAGCGCGCCCGCCGCGGTGGCGGACCTCTTCGCGGAGGTCGGTCTGGTGGCGAGCAAGTCGGCCGCCCGCCGCACCATCAAGGAGGGCGGGGCCTACGTGAACAACGCGAAGGTGACCGCCGAGGACGCCGTGCCGGCCGCCGAGGACCTGCTGCACGGGCGCTGGCTCGTGCTGCGCCGCGGCAAGAAGAACCTGGCCGCGGTCGAGGTCACGGCCGGCTGACACGACGGGCTGACACGACGGACGGCGCGTGTCCCGCGTGACACCGCGAGCGTCACGCGTGACATGGCACAGCGCACGTGTCACACATGACATCGCGCGCGTCCCGTGTGACACCTCGGAACACCACGGCAGCGGCCGGGTGGGAGATCGTTCCCACCCGGCCGCTGCCGTGTCCGTGGCCCGTCGGGCGGCTCCTGCGTCCGCCCTCAGGCCGCTTGTTTTCTGCCGCGCAAGGACGCGTAGAGCATGTCACCGAGGCCGACGATGACCAGGGCGGCGACGATCTGCAGGGCGTGCCGGCCCCAGTCGATGCCCGGTGTCTCCTCGATTCCGAACGCCCCGGCAAGGGCGTTTCCGACGATGCCGCCGATGATGCCGAAGATCGTGATCAGCCAGAGCGGACTGTGCTGCTTCCCCGGCAGGATCGCCTTGGCCAGCAGGCCCAGCACGAATCCGACAATGATCGCCCACAACCAGCTCATGGCTGCCTCCCGGTTTCGGATCGACGTGAGCCGTTATCGGCTAGTTTCGGCGTATCCGCCATACGGCGCATGTCGGACAGATATGTGCGCGGTACACGGTGATGTGGTCCGCCCAGGTCGGGCGGGACCCGGTCTCGAATGCGACGCAGCCGCGGCGTACCGTTGAAGCAGGTCCGGGCCGGGGAGAGTCCGGCGCGGCGATCGGGCGGTGGAACGGCATGTGGAAGCACAAGGAGCCCGAGGTCTTCAGGATCACCGGAGCCCGCCAGGGACTGGCCGACGACGTGCGCGGCAGGCAGCGCCGCTATGTGATCTCGATGTCGATCCGGACCCTCGCGGTGATCCTCGCCGCGGTGCTGTGGAACGTCGAGCAGCATGTGGCGATCGTGGCGCTGGTGCTCGGTGCGGCACTGCCGTACATCTCCGTGGTGATCGCCAACGCGGGCCGCGAGAGCGCGCCGAAGCCACTGTCCACCTTCGTACCGGCCCCCACGCGGCCGATGCTCGAGACCTCCGCCGCGGCGGAGGCGCCCACGGCGGACCGGACAGCGGACAAGGCGGCGGACAAGGCGGATGGGGATCCGGATCCGGAATCCGCCGCCGAGGACACGGCGGACCGGACGATCAGGCACGCCTGACCGCGGGCCGGGCGAGGGCGAGGAACCGTGCCGCGCAATGCTCAAGAAAAGCTCAGATCAATCATGAAGTTCCGGTGCACCGCGGGCCGTTTCGCGTGACATACTGCCTGTGCGCTCCGCATCCCCCGTCGGAGCGACGGACCGACGCCGGGCAGCTCCCCCCGTGGCTGCTCGGCGTCGCCACGTTGTGGACAATGATCCGGTGAGTACCGACGCGGTGAGTGCCGAGACCCCGATCTGTTCCGCCAAGGGCTGTCGAGCCGCCGCCGTCTGGGTGCTGGCGTGGAACAACCCGAAGCTGCACACGCCGGAGCGCCGCAAGACCTGGCTCGCGTGCGACGAACACCGCGAGCACCTGTCACAGTTCCTGGGCGTCCGGGGGTTCCTGAAGGACGTCGTGACGCTCGACGAGTGGGAGCGGAGGTCAGCCGCCGATGGCTGACATGGGGCGCCGGGGCTGAAGGAACTCCGGGTCGTCCAGGCCCGATCCCGCCTTCTTCCCCCACATGGCGAGCTTCCAGATCCGGGCGATCTCCTCGTCCGGCGCGCCGGAGCGCAGAGCGCCGCGCAGATCGGTCTCCTCCTGGGCGAACAGGCAGGTGCGGACCTGCCCGTCGGCGGTGAGCCGGGTGCGGTCGCAGGCGCTGCAGAAGGGCCGGGTGACGGAGGCGATGACACCGACCCGGTGGGGTCCGCCGTCGACGATCCAGCGCTCGGCGGGCGCGGAGCCGCGTGCCCCGTCGTCCTCGGGGGTCAGCTCGAAGCGGGTACGCAGCGACTGCAGGATGTCACCCGCGGTGATCATCCCGTCGCGCTTCCAGCCGTGCTGGGCGTCGAGCGGCATCTGCTCGATGAAGCGCAGCTCGTAGTCGTGCTCGACGGCCCAGGCGAGCAGCTCGGGAGCCTCGTCGTCGTTGAGCCCGGGCATCAGGACCGTGTTGACCTTGACCGGTGTCAGACCGGCGTCGCGGGCGGCCAGCAGGCCCTCCAGCACGTCGTGGTGCCGGTCACGGCGGGTGAGGGTCTTGAAGACGTCGGGGCGGAGGGTGTCGAGGGAGACGTTGACCCGGTCCAGCCCGGCGGCCCGGAGGGCCGACGCGGTGCGCCTGAGCCCGATGCCGTTGGTGGTCAGCGACATCCTGGGGCGGGGCTCCAGGGCTGCGCAGCGCTCGACGATGCCGACCAGACCGGGCCGCAGCAGCGGCTCCCCGCCGGTGAAGCGGACCTCGGTGATCCCGAGGCCGGTGACGGCGATGCGGACCAGGCGCACGATCTCGTCGTCGTCGAGCAGGGACGACTTGGTGAGCCATTGCAGGCCCTCTTCGGGCATGCAGTAGCTGCACCTCAGATTGCACCGGTCCGTGAGGGAGACCCTCAGGTCGGTGGCCACACGGCCGTAGGTGTCGATGAGCACTGCAGGCCCCCTCCCTGGTGTCCGCACATACGGGTACGCGTATATGAGCGAGCCTACGCGAGACCCCTGACAGCGGCAGCTGCCGTTTGCCACGAGGTACGGCGCGGCCGCGTCGTAGGACCCTACGAGGGACCCTACGGCGCGGCCGGGCTCATGCGTGTGACGGTTTGCTCTCTCAGTGGGCGCCGACGCCTGTGAGGGACTTGACCTCCAGCTCGGCGTACTTGCCCTTGTCCGGCTCCTCCTTGGAGAGCAGGGTGCCGAGCCAGCCGAGCAGGAAGCCCAGCGGGATGGAGACGAGGCCGGGGTTCTCCAGCGGGAACCAGGCGAAGTCCGCCGACGGGAACATCGAGGTGGGCTTGCCGGAGACGACCGGGGAGAAGAGCACGAGCAGCACCGACGAGGTCAGGCCGCCGTAGATCGACCAGAGAGCACCCTGCGTGGTGAACCTCTTCCAGAAGAGGCTGTAGAGGATCGTCGGCAGGTTGGCGGAGGCGGCGACCGCGAAGGCGAGCGCCACCAGGCCGGCCACGTTCAGGTCGCGGGCCATGGCGCCGAGCGCGATGGAGACGATGCCGATGAGGACGGTCGCCCAGCGGGCCGCGCGGAGCTCCTCCTTCTCGGTGGCCTGCCCGCGGCGGATGACGTTGGCGTAGATGTCGTGCGCGAAGGACGACGAGGACGCCAGGGTGAGTCCGGCGACGACGGCGAGGATGGTGGCGAAGGCGACCGCCGAGATCACGGCGAGCAGGATCGCGCCGCCCGCCGAGTCCGTACCGCCGATGTACAGGGCGAGCAGTGGTGCCGCCGTGTTGCCTGCCTTGTTGGAGGCGGTGATCTCCTCGGGCCCGACGATCGCCGCCGCGCCGAAGCCGAGCGCGATCGTCATCAGGTAGAACGCGCCGATGATGCCGATGGCCCAGATGACCGACTTACGGGCGGCCTTGGCGGTGGGCACCGTGTAGAAGCGGATCAGGATGTGCGGCAGGCCGGCGGTGCCGAGCACCAGTGCGATGCCGAGGGAGATGAAGTCCAGCTTGGAAGTGCCGGTGGCGCCGTACTTGAGGCCGGGCTCCAGGAACGCCGCGCCCTTGCCGCTCTTCTCGGCGGCCGTGCCGAGCAGGTCGGAGATGTTGAAGTTGAACTTCAGCAGCACCAGGAAGGTGATGAGCAGGGTGCCCGCGATCAGGAGGACGGCCTTGACCATCTGCACCCAGGTGGTGCCCTTCATGCCGCCGATGGTGACGTAGAGGATCATCAGTACGCCGACGAGGCCGACGATCGCGATCTTCCCGGCGTCGGTGGTGATGCCGAGCAGCAGCGAGACGAGGACGCCCGCGCCCGCCATCTGGGCGAGCAGGTAGAAGATCGAGACGACGATCGTGGACGTTCCCGCGGCGGTGCGGACCGGTCGCTGGCGCATGCGGTACGCGAGGACGTCGCCCATGGTGAACCGGCCCGAGTTGCGCAGCGGTTCGGCGACGAGCAGCAGGGCGACCAGCCAGGCGACGAGGAAGCCGATGGAGTACAGGAAGCCGTCGTACCCGAAGAGGGCGATGGCGCCGGCGATGCCGAGGAAGGACGCGGCGGACATGTAGTCGCCGGAGATGGCGAGGCCGTTCTGGAAGCCGGTGAACTGGCGGCCGCCGGCGTAGAAGTCGGCGGCGTCCTTGGTCTGCCGGCCCGCCCAGACGGTGATGCACAGCGTCGCGACGACGAAGGCCGCGAAAAGTGTGATGATCAGCGGCCGGTGCTCGGTGGTGGCACTCGACGCGGCGACCTGGACGGTGTGGAGCGTGGTGCTGCTCATGCGTCGGCCTCCATACGGGACTTGATCGCTTCCGCCTTGGGGTCGAGCTTCTCGGCCGCGTGCCGCGCATAGAGCCAGGCGATGAGGAAGGTGGTGGCGAACTGGGCGAGGCCGAAGACGAAGGCCACGTTGATGTTGCCGAAGAGCTTGGTGCCCATGAAGCCGCCCGCGTAGTTGGACAGCAGGACGTACAGCAGGTACCAGGCGATGAAGGCGACGGTCAGGGGGAAGGCGAAGGAACGGTACGTGCGGCGCAGTTCGCCGAATTCCGCACCCTCCTGCACCTCGACGAACTGCTCGGTCGTGGGCTGGGCAGGACCGGTGTCCTTGCCGGTGCTGGGTGGCGGTGCATCGGTAGCCACGGAATCTCCTTGCGAGGCGGGTGCGACAGGCGATGGGCGGACGGGTTCTCACAACGGCACGGGGCGCACCGCCGAGTGGTTCACCCTCGGCCCTTTTCCCATCCGGCTTTTCCGACGAACTTTCTGTCCGAAGTCCCGGAAGTCGTTGATGTGTCCGGATGATCGGCGATAACTTCACTCGTCATGTACCCGCCCATTCGCACGGGGTGTCTGGGCGGCCCACCGGATGATGTGGAGACCCCATGGCTCATCTGCGATCCAGACGGACGCGCGCAATAGCTCTGCCCGCCGGTCTGGCGCTCACGGCCTCACTCGGATTCCTGCCCGCGGGGGCGGCGACCGCCGCCCCCGCGGACGACACGCCCGTCGCCGTCTCGACCAACGGCCCGAAGCTGTCGTACGTCGTCAACACCGACGGCGGTCACTCGACCGTCGCCAAGGTGAAGCGGGCGGTCGAGAAGGCCGGCGGCACGGTGGTGACTGCCTACGACCAGATCGGCGTCATCGTCGTCCACTCGCAGAACCCTGACTTCGCCCAGCAGATCCGCACGGTGAAGGGCGTCGCGTCGGCCGGCGCCACCCGCACCAACCCGCTGGTCCCGCAGCAGGACAACGCCATCGAGGCCGAACAGCCCCTGACCGCCGCTCAGGCGAAGGCGGCCGCGGCCAAGGCGACGGACGAGCAGGACCCGCTGGAGCCCCTGCAGTGGGACCTGCCCGCCATCAAGGCCGACAAGGCCCACCAGCGCTCGCTGGGCAGCAGCAAGGTCACGGTCGCCGTCCTGGACTCGGGTGTCGACGACACCCACCCCGACATCGCGCCGAACTTCGACCGCCGGGCTTCCGCGAACTGCGTGAGCGGCGTGCCCGTCACGGAGAACGACGCATGGCGTCCGGCCGCGGACGAGAGCGACCACGGCATGCACGTGGCGGGCACCATCGCCGCCGCGAAGAACGGTTTCGGGGTCACCGGCGTGGCGCCCGGAGTGAAGGTGTCCAGCCTCAAGGTGGCGAACCCGGACGGGTTCTTCTACACCGAGGCGGTCCTCTGCGGCTTCGTCTGGGCCGCGGACCACGGCGCCGACGTGACGAACAACAGCTACTACGTCGACCCGTGGCTGTACAACTGCAAGAACGACGAGGACCAGAAGGCCCTGGTCGAGACCCTCGCGCGGGCCACCAGGTACGCGGAGCGCAAGGGCGTGGTGAACGTCGCCGCGGCCGGCAACTCCCGTGCCGACCTCGCCGCCGACCAGGTCACCGACACGACGAGCCCGAACGACACCACGCCGGTCTCACGGGTCGTCAACCCGCGCGAGTGCCCGGACATCCCGGCCATGCTGCCGGGTGTGGTGACGGTGTCGGCGACCGGGGCCAAGGGCATCAAGTCGTCCTACTCGAACTACGGCAACGGGATCGTGGACATCACGGCGCCGGGCGGTGACTCCACCGCCCTCCAGCCGCCGGAGGCCCCCGCCACCAGCGGGCTGATCCTCTCGACCACGTTCCGGGGCGGCCACACCTGGAACTACAAGGCGGGCACGTCGATGGCGTCCCCGCATGTCGCGGGCGTCGTCGCGCTCATCAAGTCGAAGCACCCGCGCCTCTCGGCGGCCGGTGTGAAGGCGCTGCTGTACGCACAGGCCGACGACCGCTCCTGCACCAACCCGTACGACATCAACGGCGACGGAACGGTCGACGCGGTGTGTGAGGGCGGCAAGAGCAAGAACGGCTTCTACGGGGCCGGGATGGCGGACGCGCTGGACGCGGTGCGCTGGTAGGCACGCGCCGTCAGGCACCTGTCGGTGGCCACGTACGCATGAGGGGCCCGGGCGTGAGCGATCACGTCCGGGCCCTTCGTGGGTACGGGCGCGGTTGCCCGGCGTGGCTCACGGCCTGACGAGGACCTTCAGCGCGGTGCGTTCGTCCATGGCGCGGTAGCCGCGGGGCACGTCCTCCAGGCCGACCGTCAGGTCGAAGACCGGTGACGGGTCGATCGTGCCGTCCAGGACGTCGGGGAGCAGTTCGGGGATGTAGGCGCGGACCGGGGCGACACCGCCGCGCAGCGCGATGTTGCGGTCGAACATGACGCCGAGGTCGAGGCCGGTGCCGCTGCCGTGCGGGACGCCGACGTAGCCGATGGCGCCGCCGTCGCGGGTGATGCCGACGGCGGTGCGCATCGACTGCTCGGTGCCGACGGCCTCGATCACGGCCTGTGCGCCCTGGCCGCCGGTCAGCTCCCGTACGGCCGCCACCGCCTCCTCGCCGCGCACGGCGACGACGTCCGTGGCGCCGAAGGTCCGGGCGATGTCGGTGCGGACCTGGTGGCGGCCGAGCGCGATGATCCGCTCGGCGCCGAGCCGCTTCGCGGCGAGGACTCCGCACAGGCCCACGGCGCCGTCGCCGACGACCGCGACCGTACTGCCCGCGGTGACGCCCGCCCCGATAGCCGCGTGGTGGCCGGTGCCCAGGACGTCGGAGAGCGCGAGAAGGGCGGTCAGCAGTCGTTCGTCGGAGGCCGCGTCGGCGGGGAGCTTGACGAGCGTGCCCTCGGCGAACGGGACGCGCACGGCCTGGCCCTGGCCGCCGTCACTGCCGGGCGAGCCCCAGAAGCCGCCCTGCGGGCAGGACGTCTGCAGGCCCTCCGCGCAGTACGCGCAGGTGCCGTCGGACCAGACGAACGGGGCGACGACGAGATCACCGGGCGCGAAGCCGGACACCCCGGAGCCCGCCTCCTCGACCACGCCCAGGAACTCGTGGCCGATGCGCTGTCCCGGCTGCCGCTGCGACTCCCCGCGATAGGCCCACAGGTCGCTGCCGCAGACGCAGGCCAGGACGACACGCACGACGACGTCGGTCGGCTCCTGGAGTTTCGCGTCCGGCACCTCCTCCACACGCATGTCGAACGGGGCGTGGATGGTGGTGGCGCGCATGGCGGACGGATCCTTGCTCTTCGAACGGGGGTACGTGGTTCACCGTACGCCCCGGGCTCCGTGCTCGCTTGCGAGGGCCCCCGTCGTGAGCAGGTACTGGGCCGCGCCGTAGGTGAGCATGATCCAGAAGTCGGGCGCCGGGAGCTGCGGCCACTCGGCGATCCCGGTGGCGATGAGCATGTCCGAGAGCAGGAACAGCGCCCCGCCCGCGCCCGCCGTGCGGCCGAGCGCGCTCGACCGGTACGCCATGGCGGTGAGCAGCACCGAGTAGGCGACGAGGGGCACCCGCAGCCCGGCGGGGAGATCGGCCCACAGCAGTGCGACGGCGCCGGCGAGGACGGCGCCGTATCCGAGGCCGAGCGCCGGGCTCGTCCGCCGGCGTCCGAACAGCGCGAGATAGCAGCAGTGCCCGGCCGCGAAGGCTCCCATGCCGACGAGGAACGCCCCGTCCGTACCGGCCATCAGGAGCACGTCGCCCGCCCAGCCGAGCAGGAGCGCGGCGATCAGCGGCCGGGGGGCGTCGCGGACCGCCGCGTACGCCGCGAGCAGGGGCATCAGCAGCGGCTTGGCGATGTGGTGCCCGGTCTCCCACCCGGCGAGGAGCGAGGCGAGGTCGAGGAGCAGGGCGGCGGCGAAGCACACGGGCAGCAGCCGTGCCGCGGACTCCCGGCCGGGGCGGAGGCCGGCACGGCGTGCGTCACCGGCGGCACGGGCCGGCGCGCTCACGCGACGCGCTCCGCGGCGGCCGCGGGCGCCGGTGCCGCCTGCGCCGGCCCTGCCGGGGCGGCGGGCGCGGCGGCTTCGGCGGGCACGGCGGCTTCGGCGGGCTGCCATCCGGGCCCGCGGAACAACCGCCCCGTCAGCTCACGCCAGTTGCCCGCCGCCCGGACGTCCCGGGCGATGGAGACGTACTCGTGGGTGGCGACGCGCAGCGGGTTGTACGTCGCGATGTTCTTGGTGAGCCCGTACACGGGCCGCTCGGTCTCGGCCGCGAACGACCGGAAGAGCCGGTCCCAGACGATCAGGATCCCGCCGAAGTTCCGGTCGAGATAGCCGCCCTGGGAGGCGTGGTGGACCCGGTGGTGCGAGGGCGTGTTGAGGACGTACTCGAAGGGCCGCGGCAGTTTGCCGATCCGCTCGGTGTGGATCCAGAACTGGTAGACGAGGTTCACGGAGGAGCAGAACGCGAGGGCGGCCGGGTGCACCCCGCAGGCGATCATCGGGAGGTAGAACGGCCAGGAGCTGAACCCGGTCCACGGCTGGCGCAGCGCGGTGCTGAGGTTGAACTTCCGGCTGGAGTGGTGGACGACGTGGCAGGCCCACAGGATCCGGATGACGTGGTGGCCGCGGTGCGACCAGTAGTAGCAGAAGTCCTGCGCGAGCAGCATCAGCAGGACCGTCCACCACAGGACGGGCACGCGGAGCGGAGTGAGCTCGTACACCGCGGTGTAGATCGCGACGACGGGGATCTTCCACAGGAGGTCGAAGAAGAGGCTGCCGAGTCCCATGCCGATGCTGGTGGCGGCGTCCTTGGCCGCGTAGCCGGCGGCGTCCTCGTCGGGATGGAGCCGGTAGCTGACCATCTCCAGGACGGTGAGCAGGACGAAGGCGGGTATCGACCACAGCACGACGTCGGGCAGGTTCGGCGGCATGCGGGCACCGTAGAGGCGGGTGCGGTGGCTCGGCCAGATGGTGTTACCGACAAGTTTGTGAGACTGCTTGTCAGCAAGTTCTGGCGACTTCCGCCAAACGCCCACCGAGCGGCCACCGCGCGGCCACCGGGAGCGGACGGACGGCCGACCTCAGACCCCCGACGCCCCGAGCAGCGACCCCGCCGCGTACGTCACCCCCATCGCCAGCGCTCCCCCGGCCACGTTCCGCGCCATCGCCCGGCCCGCCGGGGCGTTGCCGAGCCGGGCGCTCCACCAGCCGGTGAAGGTCAGCGCGACGAGCACCGAGCCGACGGTCACCCACAGCCGGGCCGAGGACGGCGGCAGCACGATCGCGAGCAGAGGGAGCAGGGCGCCCACGGTGAAGGCGAGGAAGCTCGCGCCCGCCGCGTGCCAGGGGTTGGCGAGCTGGTCCGGGTCGATACCGAGCTCCACGCGGGCGTGGGCGCGGAACGCGTCGCGTTCGGTGAGCTGGACCGCGGCCTCGCGGGCGACGTCGCGGGAGAGGCCTCGGTCGGCCAGCAGGTCGGTCAGCTCGTCGAGTTCGGCCTCCGGCTGTTCGCGCAGTTCGCGCTTCTCCAGCGCCAGCGCCGCGCGTTCGGAGTCGCGTTGAGTGGAGACGGAGACGTACTCGCCGGCCGCCATGGACATGGAGCCGGCGAGCAGTCCGGCGAGGCCGGCCGTGAGAAGCGCGCCGCGGTCGCTCGTCGCGCCCGCGACGCCGACGACGAGTCCCGCGGTGGAGACGATGCCGTCGTTGGCGCCGAGGACCGCGGCGCGCAGCCAGTTGAGGCGGGTGCCGAGGGATTCGTCATGAGGCTCGTGGTGTGCCTCGTGGTGCGTCGGTTCGGTCACCCGGGGAGGGTCTCACCGGGGCCTCACCAGACGCGCACCGACCCGCCCGGTGCGAACGCCGGACTGGTGGCACCGGCCGGGACCTCCTTCAGCGGTTCGGCGATCCCGTCGGCCGTCGGGCCGTGGACGGCGGCGATCGGGTCGAGGAGGCCGAGGTCGAAGCCGTACACCCGGGCCGCGTTGCCGCCCACCATCGCCGCGACCTCGTCGCGCGGCAGGCCCGCGTAGGCGATGCGCAGGCCCTCGCGGGAGTACGGTGCCGTGCCCTCGTCGTGGGGGTAGTCGCTGCCCCACATGATCTTGTCGAGGCCGATCCGGTCGCGCAGCGGCACCTCGTGCGGCCGCATGAAGCTGGCGCCGACGAAGCAGTTGTCGCGCCAGACCTCGCTCGGGCCCTTGCCCATGGCCGCGGCGAGCCCCGCGCCGAACTTGGACTCGGCGGTCGATGCCCTGGTCGCCGCCGCGACGAGCCGTCCGTGGTAGTAGTCGAGCATCTCGACGACCCCCGGGATCCAGCCCGAACCCTGTTCGGTGAGGACCAGTCTGAGCCCGGGGTGGCGGCGGAAGGCCCCGCCGAAGATCAGGTGCCACAGTGCCCGGTGCGAGAACCACGTCGTCTCCACCATGAACACGGCCCGCGCGGCCGGTTCGTCACCGAGCGGCGGGGACGCCGAACCGCCGTGGTGGTTGACGGGGACGCCGAGCTCGTCGCAGACCGCCCATATCGGGTCGTACGTCCCCGAGTACAGCTCCGGCACGCCCGAGCCGGGCGGGGCGCCCGGCAGCAGGATCCCGCCGGTGAGGCCCGCATCCTTGGTACGGCGGATCTCGGCGACCGCCTCGTCGACGTCGTTGAGCAGGATCTGCGCGACGCCCGCCCGCCGTCCCGGGAGGAGGTCGCAGAAGTCGGCGAGCCAGCGGTTGTGGGCCCGCAGCCCGGCCCAGCGCCGCTCGTACTCCTCCGGCGCAGGCGCCGGGGCCATCAGGGAGGCGGACGGGAAGAACGGCGGGATGGTGTTGGGGAAGACGACCTCGGCGACGATCCCGTCGGCCTCCAGCTCGGCGGTCCTGCGGTCGGAGTTCCAGTTGCGGTCGGCGGCGTCGGCGACGAGGTCCTCGTAGGGATTGACGTACGTCGCCGCCCACGCGTCGAAGTCGTCGTGGTACCGCTTCTCCAGATACGGCTTGTAGTCGAGCAGGTCCGCGCCGGCGTGGCAGTCGGCGGAGACGACGGTGTAGCGGTCGGTCATGGCGTGACCCCCAGGGAGGGGAAGTCGTGGTCGGTCAGCCAGTGGCGGCCCACCTCGCGCGAGCGCGCCCAGGACGCCTCGACGGCCGCCTGGTCGTCGGACTGGCCGAGGTCGGCGGGGGTCGGGCCGATGCGGCGGGCGACCGGGGCGAGCGCGGCGGTGTCGAAGCCGAAGACCTCGGCGGCCGCGAGGCCCAGGATGCGGCGGGTCTCGGCGACCGGGATGTCGTGGAAGGTGTTCCTCAGCCAGGTCCGGGTGTCGGGCCAGGTGCCTTCGGGGTGCGGGAAGTCGCTGCCCCAGAGGATGTTGTCGACGCCGATCTCGTAGCGCTGCGCGAGTTCGCGCCGCTTGGTGTTGGTGGCGCAGATGAAGACCTGCCGGTCCAGGTACTCGCTGGGCGGGCGCTTCAGCTCCGCGAAGGGCGAGAGCTTCTTCCCGCCGTGGGCGCCGAGGTAGAGGCGGTCCATGAACCAGAGGAGGTTCGGCAGCCACCAGCAGCCGGATTCGGCGACGCCGAACCTCAGGCCCGGGTGGCGCTCGAAGACGCCGGACCAGAGCAGGAACCAGAGCGGCCGGGCGGGCCACCAGGTGACCTCGGAGACGTAGATCCCGAGGTGGTCGCCGTACTCGTGGCGCGGGGCGGCGCCGGAGTGGGTGACCAGGGGCATGGCGGTCTCGGCGGCGGCCGCCCAGACGGGGTCGTAACGCCGGTCGTGGTACGGGGCCTTGTCCACCCACATGGAGGGGATCATCAGCGCGCCGAGCCCGGACTCCTTGGCCCGGTGGATCTCCGCGACCACACGGTCGGTGTCACCGGTGACGGGGAGCAGGGCGACTCCGCAGTGCCGTTGGGGATGCCCGGACACGAACTCGGCGAGCCAGCGGTTGTGCGCCTGCGCTCCCGCCATGCCGAGGTCCGGGTCCTGGTCGCCGGAGAGCCCGAGGCCGACGCCGAAGGGCGCGGCGGTGCGGCTGTCGACGGCGTCCGCGTCGGGGAAGACGACCTCGGCGGCCACGCCGTCGCCGTCGAGTTCCTTGAGGCGCTGCGCGGTGTCCCAGCCACCGCGCAGTCCTTCCTCGTTGTCGCTGAACCACTTGTCGGCGAACGCCTCGTTGCGTACGCCGAGGCGGGTCATCTCCTCGCGGCGGCGGTCGCGTCCCGCGAGGAACTCGTCGAAGTCGCGGTGGAAACGGGAGTCGAGGTAGGGCCGGTACCGCTCGGTGGGCAGCCCGGCGTGACAGTCGGAGGACACGATCAGATAAGGGTCGTTCGGTGCCGGTGCGTGCGGGTCCGTCATCACGGCTCCCTCAGTCCAGTACGAAGCTTTCGAGGTAGGACGGGTCGGCGCGGTCGAGCATCGACCGCGCGCGTGCCCGGATCTGGCGGTCGCTGTGCTCGCTCGCCGGGAGCATCCAGAAGCGGCCGGCCCTGATGCCGTCCACGACGTGCTCGGCGACCTCCTCGACCGGGGTGAAGACCACGTCGTGGCCCGCGGCCTTCATCGCCGCCTCCCACTGGTCGAGGCTGCGGTACGGGGTTCTGCGCGGCCGCTCCTTGGCGTAGCGGGCCGGGCGGTTGCGGTGCGACTCCCACAGGCCGGTGCGGAGCATGTGCGGGCCGGGGAAGAGCACGGACGCTGCGACGGGGACGCCCTCCGCCTTCAGATGCGCGTACAGCGACTCGGTCAGGGTCACGACGGCGGCCTTGGTGACGGCGTACACGGACGCGGTCGGCAGTGGTGCGATTCCGCCGTCGCCGGACGACGTGTTGACGACATGGCCCGGCTCACCGCCGGCGATCATCCGCGGGACGAAGGCCTGGACGCCGTGGAAGACGCCCCCGACGTTGACGGCGAACGCCCATTTCCAGTCGTTCGGTTCGTGCTCCCACATCCGGCCCTCGGCACCCGAGCCGACGCCCGCGTTGTTGCACAGCACGTGCACGGCACCGAAGGCCGCGTACGCCGCGTCGGCGAGCGCTCGTACGGAGTCGCGTTCCGAGACGTCCACCACCTGGGCGAGGACGTCCGCGCCCTCCGCCTCCAGTGCGTCCGCGGCCTTGCGCAGGGCGCTCTCCTCGACGTCCGCGAGGACGACTTTCAGCCCTTCCGCCGCGAACCGCCGTGCCATCGCCAGCCCGATGCCGCTCGCCGCGCCGGTGACGACGGCGACCTGTCCTCGTGCGAGCCTCATCGGACGCTGCCCTCCGGCGGTCCGTCGAGGATCTGCTGCGGGTCGTCGTAGCGCTGGTGGATGTACGGCAGCAGGTCCCGGGCGCTGACCCGCTCGGCCACCCGGCCCTGCTGGTCGGTGGTCTTCTCGCCGAGGGTGAGCTCGACCAGCTTCCGTACGGGCAGATCGGCGACGGGGTCGTACATGGACTCGCGCAGGACGACATCACCGGTGACCTTTTCGAGCTTGCGCACCCTCTCGTGCCGCGTGCAGTGCACCAGCACGGGGTCCGTGTCGAAGCCGGAACCGGCGCCGTCCACGGCCGGGAGGAACTTGAAGTAGAAGTCCACCTTCTCGGCCGGCTCCGGCAGCGGAAGCGGGCCGCTCACCGCGCCCCGCACCTCGACGAACGCGATGCCGTGCCGGGCGAGCGACGCCCGTACGACCAGACCGTCGCGCTCGACGGTCACCTCGCCCAGCTTCTTCGGTTCGCCGAAGACCTCGCGGCCGCCGATCAGGGCGCGCTCATGGGTCATCGGCATGACCAGCGGATACCAGCCCCGCTGGTCGCCGTGGGCGGCGGCGACCGCGACCGAGCCGGCGCCCAGCGGGTAGCCGGGCAGGTCCACCGTGCTGATGTTCGCCCGCACGAGGGGGTGTTCGGTGGGTTTGAGCGGTGGCGGCAGGACGGCCGCGACCGCGTCCGGGTCGGTCTCCCACACCGCCACCACGCCCGTGGACCAGATGTCGGGGAGCTTGGCTCCGGCCGCTCGGGCCGCCGCGATCTCGGCCTCGGTGCGCGCGCCGTACCGTACGCGTGCCATGTGTCGTACCACCCTTCGTCGTTCGTCGGGGGTCGTTCGACGGGGTCCGTCCTGTAACACAGTTACACCGGCGCCGATGAAGGGTAAAGGGCCATGCACGAAACGGAATTGGGGGCCTCATGCCACGCGCCGCCCTGACCCGCGAAGAGGTGCTGGACACCGCGGCGGAGCTGGTGAAGCAGCACGGCCCGGACGCCCTCACCATGCGCAAGCTCGCCTCCGAACTCGGCTCCGCCGTCACGTCGATCTACTGGCACGTCGGCAATCGCGAGTCGCTGCTGGACGCGCTCGTGGAGCGGACCGTCCAGGAGATGGGCGCGATCCGGCCCACGGGGCGCACCCCGGCCGCCCGGATCGTCTCCCTCGCCCGCGGTCTGCGCCGCGAGCTGCGCGCCAGGCCGCACCTCATCGCGATGGTCCACGAACACGGCCTGACGGAACGCATGTTCCTGCCCGTCCGGCGCACCCTCGTCCGGGAGGTGCACGCCGCCGGGCTGCGCGGCTCGCGCGCCGCCGACGCGGTACGGGCGGTGCAGTTCCAGATCGTGGGCTTCGTCCTGGTCGAACGCAATCGCGAACGCGCGCCCGTGCAGTCGCCCGCCGAGGAGGATCTGTGGACCGGCGCCACCGCCGACGAGGACCCGGCCCTCGCCCGCGCCCTGGCCCGCCCGGCCGATCCGGAGAGGCTCTTCACGCTCTCCGTGGAGGCGCTCGTGACGTCGCTGCTCGCGTAGACGGGGGCTGTTGACCGGTTCCGTGTGGTGCCGGGGCGGGCAGGGGCGGGGCTGTCAGTGGTGACCCGTAAGCTCTGTGACCATGCTCGACGACCGTACGACAGCAGCAACGGCGTGGCCGGCCGTGTATCCGCAGGGGTACGCGGTCGTCGACGTGGAGACCACCGGACTCGCACGCGACGACCGGATAGTGTCGGCTGCCGTCTATCGGCTGGATGCCCAGGGCAATGTCGAGGACCACTGGTACTCGTTGGTGAATCCCGAGCGGGATCCGGGTCCGGTGTGGATCCACGGACTGACGAGCGAGGTGCTGGAGAGTGCGCCTCTTTTCGGTGACATCGCCCATGAATTCGCCCACCGGCTGGACGGCCGGGTGCTCGTCGCGCACAACGCCATCTTCGACTGGTCCATGATCGCCAGAGAGTACGCACGGGCTGAGCGCGTCGCTCCCGTGCGGCAGCGGCTGTGCACGATCGCGCTGTCCAAGGAGCTGGCGCTCCCGTTGCCCAACCACAAGCTGGAGTCGCTCGCCGCGCACTTCGGCGTCGTCCAGCAGCGCGCGCACCACGCGCTGGACGACGCGCGCGTGCTGGCCGAGGCGTTCCGGCCGAGTCTGCACGCGGCGGCGGAGCAGGGGGTGCGGCTGCCGCTGCTGGAGTGCAGGCCGCTGACCGAGTGGTCGTCGGCTCCCACCGCGCCGCGCATCGTCCACCAGGCGTCGGGGCCTTCCTCGTACCGGGCGAACGGCTGGCGCCCCTCGCGCAAGCGGCCCCCGTGCCCGTACCCCAACCCCGGGCGCTATGAAGCGGACAAGCCGCTCAAAATGGGCATGAGGGTCGCCTTCTCGGGTGACACCTCCGTCGAGCGGGAGCTGCTGGAGGACCGCGCGGTCGAGGCGGGCCTCCATGTCGCGACGAGCGTCTCCCGGCTGACGAGTCTGCTCGTCACCAATGATCCGGACGCGCCGACGTCGAAGACGGTCCGGGCGAAGTCGTACGGAACGCCGATCGTCGACGAGGCCGCGTTCACACAGCTGCTGAGGGACGTGGCTCCGGCGCAGGAGTGACGGCCGGGCACGGACAGGGCCGGACCCGGCCCGGCCGCGTGCGCCGGTCGGGTGCAGCCTCGCCGACCCGCCCGCAGGGATCTTGCTCCGGTCCTCCGCCCTCCGGAGCATGCGGCGCATGGCACGTTGCGAGGTCTGCGGAAACGACTACGGCATGTCCTTCGAGGTGCACGCGCAGGGCGCGGTGCACGTCTTCGACTGCTTCTCCTGCGCCATCCACCGGATGGCCCCCATCTGTGAGCACTGCAAGGTCCAGGTCATCGGCCAGGGGGTCGAGGCCGAGGGCCACTGGTACTGCGGCGCGCACTGCGCCCGCGCGGAGGGGAAGGTGGGGATCATCGACAAGGTCTGAGCCTCCCCGCGGGTCCGAGGACCCTCCCTACGAGCACCCCACGACCAAGTTGTACGGTCGTGGGGTGTACCGCTTCCTGTTGTCCCGGCAGTGGGTGATCCTCACCCTCATCGGCCTCGTCCTCATTCCCGTCATGGTCGAGCTGGGCTTCTGGCAGCTGCACCGGCACCAGCACCGCGTCGCACAGAACCAGCTGATCGCGGACAACCTCTCCGCACGGCCGGTCCCCGTCACCGAGCTGACCTCCCCCGGACACACCGTCCCGCGCGCCGACTACTGGCGCCGGGTCACCGCCACCGGGACGTACGACACCACGCACGAGGTCGTCGTGCGCCGCCGCACCGACAACGACGAGCGGGTCGGCGCGCACGTCCTGACCCCGCTGGTCCTCACCGACGGCCGTGCCGTCCTGGTCAACCGCGGCTGGGTGCCCGCGGCGGCCGACCAGCAGGCGTTCCCCGTCGTACCGCCCGCACCGAAGGGCGAGGTCACCGTCACCGGCCGGCTGATGGCCGACGAGACGACGGGTGCCAGCGGAATCAAGGACCTGCGCGGTCTGCCGCCGCGTCAGATCATGCTGATCAACAGCGAGCAGGAGGCCGAGCGCCTCGGCCGGCCCGTGCTCGGCGGCTATCTGCAGCAGACCGCGCCCGAACCGCCGAAGGGCACGCCCGAGCTGATCGCCGACCCCGACCACGACTCCATCGGTGCCCATATGGCGTACGCCGTGCAGTGGTGGCTGTTCGCGTCCGGGGTTCCGGTCGGCTGGGTGATCCTCGTACGCCGTGAGAAGCGGGACCGGGCGGCGGCCGCCGCGCGGCCCGCGCCCGAGGAGGCGGCCGAGGTCGTGGGAGCGGGCGCCGCTTAGCCGGGCGGCGGCGCGGGAACACGCCAAGGCGTGACCCAACGCATCGAGGACTACGCCCTGATCGGCGATCTGCAGACCGCCGCTCTGGTCGGCTCGGACGGCTCCGTCGACTGGCTGTGCCTGCCGCGCTTCGACTCGGGGGCCTGCCTGGCCGCACTGCTCGGCGACGAGAACAACGGCCACTGGAGGCTCGCCCCGAAGGGCGCCGGCACCTGCACCCGCCGTGGCTATGTGCCGGGGACACTCGTCCTGGAGTCCGTCTGGGAGACCAGAACCGGTGCGGTCAAGGTCACCGACTTCATGCCGCAACGCGACCAGGCCCCCGACGTCGTCCGGATCGTGGAGGGCATCGACGGCACGGTCGAGATGGCCGCGACACTGCGGCTGCGCTTCGACTACGGCTCGACCGTGCCGTGGATGCGCAGACTGGACGACGACCGGGTGGCGGTGGCCGGCCCTGACTCCGTGTGGCTGCGGCTGGAGAACCCCGATTCCGTCCCGGTGAAGACCTGGGGACAACAGTTCAGCACCGTCTCCTCGTTCACCCTCGCCGCGGGACAGAAGCTGGCGTTCATCCTCACCTGGCACCCCTCGCACCACTCGCGGCCGAAGCCGCTCGATCCGTTCGAGGCGCTGGCGGCGAGCCTGGAGGACTGGACGGAGTGGTCCGGGAAGTGCCGTTACGAGGGTCCGCACCGTGACGCGGTGCTTCGGTCGCTGATCACCCTCAAAGCGCTGACGTACGCCCCGACGGGCGGGATCGTCGCCGCACCCACGACGTCCTTGCCGGAGGACCCCGGCGGCGTACGGAACTGGGACTACCGCTTCTGCTGGCTGCGCGACTCCACGCTCACCCTCGGCGCGCTCCTCGCGACCGGCTATGTCGACGAGGCCGCGGCCTGGCGCGACTGGCTGCTGCGCGCGGTGGCCGGCGATCCGGCGGATCTGCAGATCATGTACGGGGTGGCCGGTGAGCGCCGGATGCCGGAGATGGAACTCCCGTGGCTGCGGGGCTACGAGGGCTCGACGCCCGTGCGGGTCGGCAACGGCGCGGTCGCCCAGCTTCAGCTCGATGTGTACGGCGAGGTCATGGACTCGCTGCGGCTCGGCAGGGAGGCGGGGCTGGAATCCCTGCCGCACGCATGGAACATCCAGCTCAGTCTGATGGGCTTCCTGGAGTCGAAGTGGCGGGATCCGGACGAGAGCCTGTGGGAGGTTCGCGGGCCGCGGCGCCACTTCGTCCACTCCAAGGTGATGGCCTGGGTCGCGGCCGACCGGGCCGTACGGACCCTGGAGAGCAGTCCGGAGCTGCCCGGCGACGTGACACGGTGGCGGGCGATGCGGGACGAGGTCCACCGCGAGGTGTGCGAGAGGGGTTTCGACCCGGAGCGGAACACCTTCACGCAGTCGTACGGTTCGGAGGAGCTGGACGCGTCGGCGCTGCTCATCCCCCGGGTCGGCTTTCTACCGCCGGACGATCCCCGGGTGCTCGGGACGGTCGACGCGTTACGCGCCGGACTGAGCCGCGACGGGCTGATAGACCGGTACACCACGAAGGGCCCGTCGGTCGACGGGCTGCCCGGCCGTGAGGGAACGTTCCTCGTCTGCTCGTTCTGGATGGTCGACGCCCTGCTGATGACCGGGCGGGCCCAGGAGGCCAGGGACCTCTTCGAGCGGCTGCTCGCGCTGCGCAACGACCTGGGGCTGCTGGCGGAGGAGTACGACCCGGCGGCCCGGCGGCACCTCGGGAACTTCCCGCAGGCGTTCAGCCATGTCGGACTGGTGGGTTCCGCCCTGGCTCTGGCCGAGCACGACGGGGCAGGATAGGGCCATGGATCTTGGACTGAAGGACCGTGTCTATGTCGTCACCGGAGCCACCCGGGGCCTGGGGAACGCCTCCGCCCGGGCGCTGGCCGCCGACGGCGCGAAGCTGATCGTCACCGGGCGGGACGCTGAGGCGACCGCCGAGGCTGCGGCCGCGCTCGGCCCGGACGCCGTCGGCATCGCGGCCGACAACGCCGACCCGGCGACCGCCGAGCGCCTGGTCTCGGCGGCCCGCGAACACTTCGGACGCCTCGACGGCGTTCTGATCAGCGTCGGCGGTCCCGCTCCGGGCTTTGTCGCGGACAACACGGACGAGCAGTGGGAGGCGGCGTTCGCGTCGGTGTTCCTGGGCGCGGTCCGGCTGGCGCGTGGCGCGGCGGCGGCACTCGGGGAGGGCGGCGTCATCGGCTTCGTCCTGTCCGGCTCGGTCCACGAGCCGATCCCCGGCCTCACCATCTCCAACGGGCTGCGCCCGGGTCTGGCCGGCTTCGCCAAGTCCCTCTCGGACGAGCTGGGACCGCGCGGAATCCGTGTCGTGGGCCTGCTTCCCGCCCGTATCGACACGGACCGGGTCCGCGAACTCGACGCGCTGTCGGGCGACGCGGACGCGGCGCGCGTGGCCAACGAGTCCCGGATCCCGCTGCGGCGGTACGGCACCCCCGAGGAGTTCGGGCGTACGGCGGCGTTCCTGCTCTCGCCCGCCGCGTCGTACCTCACGGGTGTGATGCTTCCGGTGGACGGCGGGGCGCGGCACGGCTTCTGACGGACCGTACGGCGTCACGTCCGGCCGGGCTCGGCACGTCTGCGGCGTCGGTGGGCGGCGACGCGTTCGCGTGAGGCGCAGGTGGTGGAGCAGTAACGGCGGGCGCTGCCGGGGCCGTTGCCGAGATAGAGGGCGGTGCAGCGGGGGGAGGCGCACTCCCCCCAGCTGATCCGGCCGTGCTCGGAGAGCAACTGGGCGAGCGCCAGCGCGCTGGAGGCGAGGAACCAGTCGGCCCACCCGGCGCCCTCGCCCCGGTCGATGTGCAGATGCCACGCATGCCCGTCGTGCCGCGACAGACGGGGGCGCGCCCCGCACTCCGCGAGGAGCGTGTTGAGGGTGTGGGCGGCGCGGTCGGCGTCGGTCTCGGTGAGGACGGCGGTGATACGGACGACGGCGGCGCGCAGCCCGTCGGCGTCCGCGGCCGAGAACGCCGGTCCCGAGAGGTCGGCGGGGCTCTCACCGTGCCGGGTGAGCAGCGCGGCGAAGGCCTCGCGCGGCAGCCCGGGATCGGCGCGGACGGCGTTGGCGAGTTCGATCAGCCGCTCGGCGGGCCGGAATCCGTGCTCTGTCACACCCCGCACTGTAACGTCTTGGCCCGTGAAGACGTTACAGACAGGCCGTCGGGGCGCCGTGGGCCCACGAACCGCGGCGGGCATGCGGCCGTATCTGCCGGTCGCCTTCCTCGCCCGGCTCGCGGACGAGGGCATGGCGGTGGCGGTCGTGACGCTGGCGCTGCACCGCACGGGCAGCGCGGCGCTGGGCGCGTACGTCCTGATGGCGTGGATGGCGCCCCACGTGCTCGCGGCACCGCTCGCGGGCTCGATCGCCGCACGCGCCTCCAGCCCGCGGCTGCTCTACGGCGCCGGGCTGGGCTGCCTCGGCGCGGCGATCGCGGCGTCGGCGGCCACCGTGGGCACGGCCCCCGCGCCGGTGACCTTCGCGATCGCCCTGGCAGGCGGCTGCCTCGGCCCGCTGGTCACCGGAGCGCTGTCCGGCCTGATCGGCCTGCTGACCCCGCCCGGACCGGTCCGGGACCGGGCGTACGCCCTGGACGCGGCGGTCTACAACGCCGCGTCCGTCGCCGGCCCCGGCGCGGCCGCCCTCCTGACCGGCCTGTACTCCCCCGCCCTCGCGGTGCTGCTGCTCGCGGCGGCGGCGCTGGCCGCCGCGGCACTGGCCACGGCCCTCCTGCCCGGAACCCGGTCGCGCGGGACGCATCCGGGGCCGGGGGCCGGGGCGGGTCCGCAGCCCCACCGGGCGGCCTCCACGCGGCGGGCCGCGCTGGTGGCCGGGCCGGTAGTGGTGTGGCGTGTGCGGGAGTTGAGGGCGATCACCGGGGCGACCTGCCTGGCGTTCCTCGGGATCGGCGGGCTGACCACGACGGCGGTGCTGCTGGGCGGTGGGGGCGCGCTGATGACCGCGTTCGCCGTCGGGGCGCTGGCCGGGTCACTGGCCGCCGCCCGGTACCGGCCGCGCCTTCCGGCGCCGCGCCTGGCCGAGGCCGCGCTGCTCGGTCTCGGGCTCGCCCTGGCCGCGGCCGCTGCCGTGGCACTCGTGCCCTCGCCGGGCCCGTGGCTGCTCCTGCCGTTCTTCACCGTGGCCGGCCTCTGCGACGGCGTGGTGCTGACGGCCACTCTCCGTGTCCGCTCCGACCACGCCCCGCCCGGTACCCGCCCTCAGGTCTTCGCCGTCGGAGCGGGGCTGAAGATCTCCGCCGCGGCCTGTGGAGCCGGACTCGCCGGGCTCTTCGCTGCACGGCCGGCGCCTCTGCTGCTGCTCGCGATCGCCGCCCTGCAGCTGATGTCCGCGCTGCTGCACGTACTCCTCGGTGCCTCCGGGCGTACGGGCACGCTCCTCGGTCGCCCCGGGCGCACGGGCACGGACGTCGGCCGGTGACGAGGTCACCGGCCGGCGTGTACGAGGCGGGGGCCACTCGGGCGGGGCATCACTCCATGGGGAAGATGTCCCCGGACCCCATCGCGCTCTCCTGCTCGCTCTGTTCCTTCAGCCTGCGTGCCTTCTCCTTGAGCCGCTTGCTCTCCTCGGGATCGTTCACCCGTTCCGCGGCCTGATCCAGTTCCTCGGCCTTCTGCCGCATCTGCCGGACCCGGCCGGCGGCCTCACCTGAAACGCTCATCATCACTCCTCGGACGTCGCTGTGAGCGGACCACTCTCAGCGAAGCAGCGCGGCTGCGGGCCCGCATCCCGAGCGTTGACCGAGCGCGATCAGGTCACCCGTTGCGCCCGGTGCTTCTCCGCGCGCAGACGGACCTCCGCGGGAAGCGCGGCCAGGCCCGCCGAGTCCCTGGCGTGGCTCAGCGCCTCGTCGGAGAGGCGCTCGAGCGTCTCGCCCGGGGAGGCGTAGGGCTCCAGGAGAAGTCGGACCCGGGCCGTCGGAGCGGTGCGCCTGCCGTGCAGGACGACCTGGGCACGGGCCACGCCCGCCAGATCCTCCGCCTCGCCGGCGAGCACCGCCTCCAGTGCGCGGCCCCGCAGCAGCGCGCCCTCCCCGTCGCCGCTGTCGACGAGGACCTCGGCCAGCCGGGAGCGGCGCAGCTGCGCGAGGAACCACCCGACGGCGAGGAGGACGACCACCGCCAGCGCCGCGATCACAGCGGGCCACCACCAGCCCCGGTCCTGCCAACGCTCCCGGCCGCTCTCGCTCAGCAGGACGGCGTCGGGTCCGGGCCAGGGCCACCAGGACGGCACCCCCGCTCCGAACCCGGCGGACAGCACCGCTCCCCCGACGGCGATCAGCACCAGCCCCGCCAGTGCGAGCAGCACACGATTGACGACCCCGAGCACTGCGCTCACCCCCTCTTCGCCGGCCGGCGTACGTGCACGGACAGCGCGGGCGGTCGCGCCAGCCCCAGCTCGCGGATGCCGTCGCCGAGCACGGTGTCCAGATCGGCTCGTACGTCGTCGAGTTCCCGGAAGTGGGACACCGCGCGGACGCCGGCCCGGGACCGTCCCATCCGCACCCGCACGGACTGCACCCCGGACACCTCCATCGCCCGGTCACGCAGCACCAGCTCGGCCGCGTCCCGGTCGAGCCCGGCCCGTACGTCCGCGTCGCCGTCGCGGCGTCGCATCGGCAGCAGCGCGCGCAGCCCCGGTGTCACGGCGAGGACGATCAGCCACACCCCGATCGCCACCGCCGCACCCGCGCCCACCAGCACCCAGACGTCGTCCAGCGGCCTGCGTGCCAGCTGGCCGGCGAGCGAGCGCCGCCACTGCATCCCGGGCCGGTCGGCCCGTACGGAAGCGATGTCGAACAGCAGCAGCCCCGCGCCGCCCACCAGCACCAGCGCGAGCAGGGCGGCCGGGATCCGCCGTGCGGACCAGAACCGCCCGGGCGTACGGCCCTTGCCCGCGACCGCCTTCGGCGACGGACGGTAGGCGGCGGCGGACGCCGACTGGTCGAGTTCCTGGACGGGACCTTTCACCGATTCGCTCATCGGAGCCTCCCCTGAGCCTCCCGACGTGTATGGACGGAGTGCAGCCGATCGACCTGTACGTCCACTTCGGGCACCGCCATCCCCGCCAACGCCTCTACCCGCTGGGCGACATGGCGACGCACGGCACGGCACTGGCCGCCGATGTCGCAGGGATAGTCGAGTTCGAGAGCGACCCGTACCCGGGCGTGGTCATGGTGCACCGTGACCGTGGCCTGCGGGGCCGAACCACCCTCCGGCACATGGGTGAGAGCCTCACGCGCCGCCCGTGCGGCGATCTTCGCGACGACCCGGTCGGCGATCGTCGTCGCGCCCCGCACGGCCGCCGCGATCTCCGTCGTCGCCCGGTGCGCGGTCGGGTCCGCGGCCACGCCGGGTCACCTCCGCCGGTCGCCGTGCTCGCGGCTGCGGAAGAAGTCGCCGGGTTCCAGATCGCCGTCCAGGACGCGCCCCGCGACGAACCCGACCGCCCCCAGCGCCGCCACCAGCAGAAACGCCCCGAACCCGCCGAAGTATCCGGCGAAGCCGAGCGCCATGCCGGCCAGGAGGCCGGCCACCGCCATGCTCATCGTGAGCTCCTCTCGTGAGCCCAGGCGCTGGATCTCCTGAGCTCGGCTACTGGATCCGCGGTTCCGTCTCTTCGTCTTCCTCGTCCGGCAGCTTCACATCGCCGACGGCGATATTGACCTCGACGACCTCCAGACTCGTCATCCGCTCGACCGCGGAGACGACGTTCTCGCGGACGGCGTGGGCGACATCGGCGATCGCGACGCCGTAGTCGACGACGATCTCGAGGTCGAGCGCGGTCTGCTTCTCGCCGACCTCGGCCTTGACGCCACGGGTGACGGGCGGTTTGCCCCCAGGCACCCGGTCGCGGACCGCGCCGAAGCTGCGGGCGAGACCGCTGCCCATCGCGTGGACGCCGACCACGTCGCGCGCCGCGAGTGCGGCGATCTTCTCGACGACACCGTCGGCGATGGTGGTACGGCCCCGGGTCGCCGGGTCTCCGCCGCCGCGCCGTACGGCGCCGGTCGACTCCTTGGTCACGTTGACTTCCGTGTCGGTCATCGCCATGCGTACCTTTCCGGGCGTTGGTGAACTCCGGACTCCGATGACCACACTATGTGTGCTTGCCCGCTCCCGCGCCGGACGATGCGGCAGGCTGGAGCAATGAAGAGGCGGCACCGATGACGGCGGCGGGGACCTGGGCCGCGGCGGTACGGGCCCGGCCTGGGCCGGGCAGGCTGCTGCCGCTGGGTACGGCGGCGGACGGCGCCTGGCTCGCGGAAAGCGCGGCGGAGCCGGTGCTGCGCCGAACGGCTCAGGAGGTGCGTGGCGTGGCACCCGGCCGGATCCGGATCGCGCCCGCCGACCCGGACGCGGCCGGGGCGTCGGCCTTTCCGCCGCCGCCGGCCGCGGTGCCGCCGGGTCCGCTGCGTATCGACGCGGAATGCGAAGCGGCGGCCGTCGAGCCCCTGCCCGCGCTCGCGGAACGGCTCCGCACCGCGCTGTTCGCGGCCGCCGTGGAACGGCTGGGCCTTCCGGTCACGGTGATCGATCTACGGGTGACGGGGCTGCTGGACGCCGTACCGGAACTTGGCGGGGCGTCTTCCTCGTCCGAGGCGTCCGGGGCACGGGCCGTGCAACCGCAGGACGAGATCGGCAGGGCCGCGGCCGCGGTGCCCGGCGTCGCCCATCTGACGGACGCCCTGGGGAGGCCCGTCCGTATCGACGAGTCGTCCGCCCGCCTCGCATGCGCGACGTCGCCGGGCCATCGCCCCGTGGACGTGGCCCGGGCGGTCCGCGCGGCGATCACGCCGCTGCTTCCCTCCCCCGTCCCGGTCACGATCGTGATCACGGCCGTCGAAAGCCGCCCGGCGGGGGCCTAGATCGGGACCGGGACCGGCCGGGCACAGCCCCGGGACCGTTCAGTCCGCCAGGCCCGCGAGGTCGCGCAGGCGCCGGGCCTGTGCCGCGCGCTCGGCCGTGCGCTGGTCCTCGTACGTGCGCGACGGGGCACCGCGCAGCAGGGCCTTCGTCTCGATCACCGCGTCGCGCGGTGCCGCGAGCAGCGCGGCGGTCAAGTCGCGTACGGACGCGTCGAGTTCCTCGCCGGGCACGACGAGGTTGGCGAGGCCGGTCCGTTCCGCCTCGTCGGCGTGGACGAAGCGGCCGGTGGCGCAGATCTCCAGCGCGCGGGCGTAGCCGACGAGCGAGACGAGGGGGTGCGTGCCCGTGAGATCGGGCACGAGTCCCAGGCTGGTCTCGCGCATGGCGAACTGCACGTCCTGCGCGACGACCCGGAGGTCGCAGGCGAGGGCGAGCTGGAACCCGGCACCGATCGCATGACCCTGCACCGCCGCGACGGACACGATGTCGTTACGGCGCCACCAGGTGAATGCCTCCTGGTACTCGGCGATGACGGCGTCGAGCTCGTCGTCGGAGCCGCGCGCGAGATCGAGGAACGACGGCTCTCCGTCGAAGCCCTCGGGCGTGAACGCCTGCCGGTCGAGCCCCGCGGAGAAGGACTTGCCTTCGCCGCGCAGCACGACGACCCGCACGCTGCCCGGCAGCGACCGCCCGGCTTCTGCCAACGCCCGCCAGAGAGCGGGAGATTGGGCATTGCGCTTGGCCGGGTTGGTGAGGGTCACCGTGGCCACCGCGTCATCAACGGTGAGCCGTACGCCGTCCTTGTCGAGCACAGAGTCGAGCGAAGTCATGGGGCGCCTCCGGTTCCGGTGCGGTCAGTGCAGCCACGATTAAGTGACTGCACAGTAACCACCCGGCCGACCAGACGATCGGCCGGGTGGCCGACACCGGAAACCGGCCGGCCTCAGACGACGCTCAGGACCGCGGGCGTCAGGTCGAGGCGACCTTCTTGCCTCGGGTCGCTCCGCCGCGTCCACGCAGCGTGACTCCGGACTCGCTGAGCATCCGGTGGACGAATCCATAGGAGCGGCCGGTCTCTTCGGCCAGCGCCCGGATGCTCGCACCGGAGTCGTACTTCTTCTTCAGGTCTGCCGCGAGCTTGTCGCGCGCGGCGCCGGTCACCCGGCTGCCCTTCTTCAGAGTCTCGGCCACCCGTGCCTCCTCATGGGAAGTGCGCTCTGGACTTCTCATGATCACCCCTCCCGGGCTTCATGGCCACCCATTCGACAAGGTCCGTACGACAAGCTTTGTCGGGCGCATGGACACCGACACGACCGGAACCAATGATTCCGGTCGTACCCGCTGTGACGTTTCGGCGACTCAGGGGCCGAAGTTCCAGGTCAGGGCCACAGTCGTCCGGACCGGACGATTCCGGGGGCGGCGGACCGTTTCGGCGGCCCGCCACGCCGGGGGATGAGACGCACTCACCCAGATGAAGGATCACCTGTGAGCCGAATGATCCATACGGAGTGGATCAGTGCGGATGGATCACTCGTGGACGGGACCGTCAGGCGAGGGCGACGAGGTCCGCGTAGTCCGCGCCCCAGAGGTCCTCGACCCCGTCCGGCAGCAGGATGATCCGCTCCGGCTGAAGCGCCTCGACCGCGCCCTCGTCGTGGGTCACCAGGACGACCGCGCCCTTGTAGGTGCGCAGGGCGCCGAGGATCTCCTCGCGGCTGGCCGGGTCCAGGTTGTTCGTCGGCTCGTCGAGCAGCAGCACGTTCGCCGACGAGACCACCAGCGTGGCCAGCGCCAGCCGGGTCTTCTCACCGCCGGAGAGCACCCCGGCCGGCTTGTCCACGTCGTCGCCGGAGAAGAGGAACGAGCCGAGCGTCTTGCGGACCTCGACCAGGTCCAGGTCGGGGGCGGCGGAGCGCATGTTCTCCAGGACCGTGCGCTCCGGGTCGAGGGTCTCGTGCTCCTGCGCGTAGTAGCCGAGCTTGAGGCCGTGCCCCTCGATGACCTCGCCGGTGTCCGGCTTCTCGGCGCCGCCGAGCAGCCGCAGCAGGGTCGTCTTGCCGGCGCCGTTCAGGCCCAGGATGACCACACGCGAGCCCTTGTCGATGGCCAGATCCACATCGGTGAAGATTTCGAGGGAGCCGTAGGACTTCGACAGGCCCTCGGCCATGAGCGGGGTCCTGCCGCAGGGCGCGGGCTCCGGGAATCGCAGCTTGGCGACCTTGTCGGAGACGCGGACCGCCTCCAGGCCGGCGAGCAGCTTGTCGGCGCGCTTGGCCATGTTCTGCGCGGCGACCGTCTTGGTGGCCTTGGCACGCATCTTGTCCGCCTGCGTGTTCAGCGCGGCGGCCTTCTTCTCGGCGTTCTGCCGCTCGCGCTTGCGACGCTTCTCGTCGGCTTCGCGCTGCTGCTGGTAGAGCTTCCAGCCCATGTTGTAGATGTCGATCTGGGCGCGGTTGGCGTCCAGGTAGAAGACCTTGTTGACGACCGTCTCGACCAGGTCGACATCGTGGGAGATCACGATGAAGCCGCCGCGGTAGGTCTTCAGGTAGTCGCGGAGCCAGACGATCGAGTCGGCGTCGAGGTGGTTGGTCGGCTCGTCGAGCAACAGCGTGTCGGCGTCCGAGAACAGGATCCGGGCCAGCTCGACACGGCGGCGCTGACCGCCGGAGAGCGTGTGCAGCGGCTGGCCGAGCACCCGGTCGGGCAGGTTGAGCGCGGCGGCGATGGTGGAGGCCTCCGACTCGGCGGCGTACCCGCCCTTCGTCAGGAACTCGGTCTCCTGGCGCTCGTACTGCTTCATCGCCTTGTCGCGGGTGGCGCCCTGGCCGGTGGCGATGCGCTGCTCGTTCTCGCGCATCTTGCGCAGCAGCACGTCGAGGCCGCGCGCGGAGAGGATGCGGTCGCGGGCGAGAACGTCGAGGTCGCCGGTGCGCGGGTCCTGCGGCAGGTAGCCGACCTCGCCGGAGCGGGCGATCTGCCCGCCGGCGGGGACGCCCTCGCCGGCGAGGCACTTGGTGAGGGTGGTCTTGCCCGCTCCGTTACGGCCGACCAGGCCGATGCGGTCGCCCTTGGCGATGCGGAAGTTGGCGGACTCGATGAGGATGCGGGCACCGGCACGCAGCTCGATACCGGAAGCGGTGATCACGGAAAGACTCCAGGACGGATGGACGGCGGAAGGACGACGGGGCGTGCGAAGGCTTCGACGCCGTCTAATCCATGAGGAGAATTGCCATACGGCGATTCTACCGGGACCTGGCAACCGGATTTCTGTGGCGCTGACCACGGTGGGCGGCGGCTCGGGCGGGCCATGAGCGGGCGTGCGGGGAGGTCGCGCGGGCGCACGGCACAGCGGTCATGACAGAGCGCCGCAAAAGGGGCGAGTGCCACCGCGCTGGTCGATACTCGGATCATGCAGTTCGACGACGACGCCGACCTGGACACATCGGAGGTCCAGGATGTGCGCCGCAGCCGCGTTCCCGGCGGGAAGGCCACCATCGGCGGCGGCATCGCCGGTCTCCTGGCACTGATCCTGGGCGTGCTCTTCGGGGTGGGCCCCGACCAGCTCGGGCTGACGGAGGGCGGCACGGCCCCGGAGCCGAACGCCTCCTCCGCCGCGCAGGTCGCCCAGAGCTGCCGCAAGGGCGCCGACGCGAACGTCCGCGAGGACTGCCGCATGGTCGCGGTGGTCAACAGCGTGCAGGACTTCTGGCGCTCGGAGTACACGAGGCGCGGCGGGCGCTACACGGACGCGCCGACCGTGATCTTCACCGGCCGGGTCGGCACGGCCTGCGGCACGGCGACCTCGGCGGTCGGGCCGTTCTACTGCCCGGCGGACCGCAAGGTCTATCTGGACCTCGACTTCTTCGACGACCTGCGGACCAAGTTCGGGGCGACCGGCGGCCCGTTCGCGCAGGCGTACGTCGTCGCGCACGAGTACGGCCACCACATCCAGAACCAGATGGGCACTCTGGCCCGGGCTCAGGACCAGCGGCAGGGCGCCGGCAGCAACGCCGTGCGGGTCGAGCTGCAGGCGGACTGCTACGCCGGGGTGTGGGCGCGCCATGCGACGACCACGCCGGACGAGCGGACCGGACGGCCGCTGCTGACGCGGCTGACGGACGAGGACATCCGGGACGGGCTGGACGCGGCGGCGGCCGTGGGCGACGACCGCATCCAGGAGAAGATCCAGGGCCGGGTGACTCCGGAGTCCTGGACACACGGCTCGGCCGCGCAGCGCCAGCAGTGGTTCTACGAGGGCTACCGCACCGGAGACATGGCCCGCTGCAACACCTTCCGCTGATCGTGTTCCGCCGATCGCGGCACGGATCGCCCGTCGACGGCACTCCCCTCGTTCACCGGCATTGTCAGTGCCCCCTGTCAGACTGAGACCCACGTCACAGATCGGTCGTCGAACGAGGAGAAGGGGTGGTCGGCATGGCGGAGGGACCGAGCATCTGCCCGACACTGCTGTACGCGGACGCCAAGGCCGCGATCAGGCAGCTCACCGAGGCCTTCGGCTTCACCGGCAGCGCGGTGTACGAGGGCGAGGACGGCAAGGTGGTGCACGCCGAGCTGTCGTACGGCAACGGGAGGGTGATGCTGGGCAGCAAGGGCACCGGCAGCGAGTTCGACAAGCTGATGGCGTCCGCGGGCCCGGTCGGCGTCTTCGTCCATGTCGTCGATGCGGACGCGCATCACGACAGGGCCGTGGAGCACGGCGTGGAGATCCTGATGCCGCCCACCGACCAGGACTACGGCGCCCGGGACTACATGGCACGCGACCTGGAGGGCAATGTCTGGAGCTTCGGGACGTACCGGCCGGGGGCGGCGGATTCCTGACGGTCAGGCGCCGCCGGTGTGCACCTGGAAGGCGGCCCGGCGGACAGCCTTCGCCAGAGCCGGATCGGGGTGGGCGGCCGCGAGGGCGACCAGGACCTGCACGGTGCGCGGGTGGCCCACCGCCCTGATCTCGTCGAGCAGGGCGGGGACGGTGCCCTGCACGGCCGAGTCGAGATGACGCACCAGCAGGCTGCTCTCGCCGTGGTCGGCGACGGCCGCCGCGGTGTCCACCCAGAGCCAGGTCGCCTCCTCGCGGGTGAGCACCTCGGCGGTGTCCTCGGGGTCGGCTCCCTCGTACTCGGCCAGCCAGAGCAGGGCATACGGTCTCAGGGACGGCTGCGCCGCGGCGGCGCGCACGTCCGCTTCGGCGGCGGCGCCGACGACGCGCAGCGCCTCGAAGGCGAGGCCGCGCAGCAGGGCGTCCTCGCCGCGGGCCACGGCGAGCAGTTCCGTGACGGCGCTGGAGACGGTGCGGGCGGCGAGCCATGCGCGGTACTCGGCGCGGGCGGGGCCCGGGGTGAGCCGCGCGCAGCCGCGGAGCATGTCCTCGGCGGACTGCTCGATATGGCCGGCGGGGCTCTGGGCGGCGACACAGATCTGTTCGAGCTTGACCCACACCGCCCAGTTGCCGAGCGGTGTCAGGGTGGCGTGGCCGTCCCCGAGGGTCAGGGCGCCGACGGCGGCAAGGCCTTCCAGGGCCCAGTCGAGCAGGGCGGAGAGCGGGGCCCCGGCAGCCGTGGCGTCGGGACCTTCGGTCCCGGTGGCGATGGCGGCCGTGGCGGCGACGGCGGTCGCCGGTTCGGGCTGTGGTCCGTACGGCACTTCGCAGCGCTCCTCACGGAGTTCCGCGACGCGCTGCTGGAGCAGGTCGAGCAGGGCCGGTACGGGTACGGGCCCCGCGGAGAGCTGGAGGAGGGAGAGCACCTGCGGGACGGCCTCCACGACCTCGGCGACGGCGGCGGGGGCCACGTCGGCGGGGGCGGGGTGCACGAGGGACCAGGCGTCGAAGAGGGCGACCCAGCCGCGCAGCACGGCGGTGTCGTCGCGGTCCCAGGCGTTCAGCCGCCAGCCGGGGCGCGCGGTCCCGCCGTGGAGTTCGACGAGTCCGGCGAGGCGGGCGCGGTCCCAGCCCGCGTGGATCTGGCCCGGAGTCAGGTCCAGGGCCGCGGCGGCCCGTTCCCGCTCGGCCGCGCTGCCCTCCGCGTGATGGGCGGCCGCCCAGCGGGCGACACGTACCGCGTCGGCGAGGACCTCGCGCGCCTGGCGGGCCAGTTCCGCGGAGGGCGGGGTGCCCTCGGGCGGGCGCGGAGCAGGTCGGGTGCGCCGGTTCGTCACGGCACGGCGGGCCGTGGCGAGGGGACGTGGGCGGACAAGACGGAGCCTGGAGTCGCGCAGGTTACGGGACGTCACGGGGAGCAGTCTTGCCGCTGTCGGCCCGAAAGCCCAAACGGAATCGGTCAACTCGTGCTGAGAGGCCCTCGCCCGGGAGGCTCCGGAGACCGCACAGGACGCCTCCGGGCCCCGGACCGGGGCCCGATCAAGGGGGCGCCGAGGCCGGACGGGAACGCAGACCAGCGGCCGTTTCGACGGCTGGACCAGGGCCGGACCCGGGCGGAATCAAGGCTTAGATCAGGGGCGTGAGGAAGCGCCGGAGGGCCTCTTCGTAGCGGGCCGGGTCCGCGTTCCACATCGAGGCGTGCGGAGCGTGCGGCACGGTCTGCAGGCTGACCAGGTCGGGGCGGCGGGCGGCCAGCTCCCGGGAGGGGCCCCAGGGGGCGATGGTGTCGTCGGGGCCGTGGAAGACCAGGGCGGGCACGCGCAGGACGGCCGGGTCGGCGGCCGCCCGCAGCCGGTCGCCGTGCAGTCCGGTGCGGCCCTGTGCGGCACGTACGGCGAGGGGCAGCAGGGCGGTCGGCATCCGGCGCGCGGCGGCCAGCGCGCGCAGCGTCGTCTCCCAGTCGAGCACCGGGGAGTCCAGGACGAGCCCCGCGACCCGGTCGCGGAGTGCGGAGTTGGCGGCGGTGTGCAGGGCCATCGAGGCGCCGGTGGACCAGCCGTGCAGGATCACGCGTTCCGCACCGCCACGGACGGCGAAGCGGACGGCCGCGTCGAGGTCGCGCCATTCGGAGTCGCCGAGGTGGCCGAGCCCGTCCGGGGAGGCGGGCGCTCCGGGGTCGCCGCGGTAGGAGACGGCCAGCACGGGCAGCCGCCGCTCGGCCAGGAACGGCATCACGTTCATGGTGTGGTCCCGGGTGGCGCCGAGGCCGTGCACCGCGATGATCCAGGTCGAGCGGGCCCCCGGGACGAACCAGCCGGGCAGGGTGCCGAGTTCGCCGGGGATCTCCACGTCCTCGTAATCGATGCCGAGGGCGCTGCCGGGGGTGCCGGTGTGCACCTGCGGGGTGAGCCGCACCTTGGTGCCGGAGTCGAGGCTGCCGTGCTCGACCCGCTCCAGTCTGCGGACGACGGTGTCGGCGGCGTGCGGCACGTTGTCGAGGACGGGACCGACGACGGCGTGCACGGCGGGCCCGGTGAGGCCGTAGGTGCCGGGGCGGAGCGAGGAGAGGCTGCGGGTGAGGGTGATCCGGCCGGGCCCCGTGGCGTGGACGGTGAGCCGTCCTTCGCCGGGCAGGGGCCGGCCGGTGGGGGCCTTCAGCGCGGCGTCGCTGGCGTAACGGCCGGCCGCGAACGCGGCGGCACCGAGGCCGATGAGGGTGGTGACGGCCGCTGCCGTCGCTGTAGCCGGGCGCACCGTTCCAGTGTGGTGACGTCCTTGCCGGGCTGCCAGTGGACGGGGGCCGGCAGGGGTGATGTCAGCGGGGGCGGCGGGACTGGCCGTATCCGCGGAGCTTGTCGGCCACGTCGCGCAGCTGGGGGCCGGAGAGGAGGGAGGGTTCGCGTCCGGGCAGGGAGCTGGCGGTGAGCCAGAGGCGGCACATCCACTCCAGCTGGGCGGTCCGGTCGTACGCCTGGTCGAGGGAGGCGCCGTAGGTGACGGTTCCGTGGTTCTGGAGCAGGCATCCGGTGCGGTCCTCCAGTGCCCGGAGCATGTTCTCCGCCAGCTCGTCCGTTCCGTAGAGGGCGTACGGGGCGACGCGGACGGGCCCGCCGAGGGCCGCCGCCATGTAGTGGATCAGCGGCAGTTCGGCCACCAGGGTGGAGACGGCGGTGGCGTGCACGGCGTGGGTGTGGACGACGGCGGCGGCGTCCGTGGCGCGATGGACGGCGAGGTGCAGCGGCAGCTCGCTGGTGGGGGTGAGCTCGCCGAGGACCTGCCGTCCGTCGAGGTCGACCCCGACGGCGTCCTCGTCGGCGAGCCGGTCGTAGGGCACTCCGCTGGGGGTGACCAGGACGATGTCGCCGTCGCCGGTGGCGACCCGTACGGAGACATTGCCGGAGGTCCCGACGACGAGGCCGTCCGTGGCGGTTCTGCGGGCGGTGGCCACGAGTTCCGCCCAGGCCCGGGACACCGGTTCCCGTTGCTCTTCGTGCCGCTGCTGTGTCATACGGCGATCGTGTCAGGCCCGGGGGCGGCCGGGGTGACCAGGATCTCTTCCACGGTTCCTCCGCCCGGCCGCGGAGGGTCGTCGTGAGCCGGCGGCGTCGCGGCCGGGGCCGCCCGAAGCCCGGTATACGGCCGATCGAGGAGGGTCCGCACGGGTCTGCCGGGTTTTCGCCGTCTCTCCTCGACGACAAGCGGAGCGGTCGCACTCCACTTGGAGACACCCCAACGCCCGCCCCAGTTCATCTTCCGTTCACCCGGTAACCCTACGTTCACCCAAGCCACTGACGTCCAACTGATTGCCTGGGTATTCGGTCAATGGAGCACATCACCCTGCTGCTCGCGATTGTCGTCGTGACAGCTCTCGTGTTCGATTTCACGAACGGCTTCCACGACACCGCCAACGCCATGGCGACGACCATCTCGACCGGGGCGATGAGACCCAAGGCAGCGGTGGCGATGTCCGCCGTGCTGAACCTGGTCGGCGCGTTCCTGTCCGTCGAGGTCGCCAAGACGATCTCCGGCGGGATCATCAACGAACAGGGCATACGCACGGAAGTGATCTTCGCGGCGCTCGTCGGCGCGATCCTGTGGAACCTCCTGACCTGGCTGCTGGGCCTGCCGTCCAGCTCCTCCCACGCACTGTTCGGCGGCCTCATCGGCGCCGCGGTGATGTCGGCGGGCTTCTCGGCCGTCAACGGCGGCACGATCGTCACCAAGGTCCTGATCCCGGCCGTCGCCGCGCCGCTCGTCGCCGGACTCGCCGCGCTGGTCGCGACGAGGCTGACGTACCGGATCGGCAGCAAGGCCCAGGACCGGGCCACGTCCAAGGGCTACCGCGCCGGCCAGATCGCCTCCGCCGGCCTCGTCTCCCTCGCCCACGGCACCAACGACGCGCAGAAGACCATGGGTGTCATCACCCTGGCCCTGGTCACCGGCGGTGTCCTCGCGCCGGGCTCGAACCCCCCGCTGTGGGTCATCGTCTCCGCCGGTCTCGCGATCGCGCTCGGCACGTACCTGGGCGGCTGGCGCATCATCCGCACCATGGGCAAGGGCCTGACCGACCTCCAGCCGCAGCAGGGCTTCGCCGCCCAGACCAGCGCCGCGACGGTCATCCTGGCCTCCTCGCACCTCGGCTTCTCGCTCTCCACCACCCAGTCCTGCTCGGGTGCCGTGATGGGCGCGGGCCTCGGCCGCAAGGGCGGTGTGGTCCGCTGGTCCACCGCGACCCGGATGTTCGTCGCCTGGGGTCTGACCCTGCCGGCCGCGGGTCTGGTCGGCGCCGGCGCCGAGTTCCTGACCGGCCAGGGCACCTGGGGCATCGCCGCCGTGGCGGTCCTGCTGATCGCGGGCTCCGGGGTCATCTGGTCGCTCTCGCGCCGCAAGCCGGTGGACCACACGAACGTCACGCACGACGAGATCGCCGATGCCGAGCCCGCGGGAGTGGTGACGACCGCCATCGCGGCCGTGACCCCGCCGCCGACCGGTGCCGCCGCCGCGACGACCGCGGCCGAGGGCCTCATGGCCACGATCCCGGCTCCGGCCGCCGAGGCCGCCCCGGCGGCCGCCGCCTCCACGTCCGCAGCTCCGGCGCCCGCCGCCACGGTCTAAGGAAAGAACAGCATGAAGATCGACTGGGCAGCTCTGGGCTCCGTCTTCGGCGTGAGCCTCGTCGTCACCGTCGCCCTCGTGGGCCTGTTCACCCTGGGCGTCGCGGGCCTCTCCAAGCAGGAGGCCGCGGCCGCACAGGGAGGCTCCGCAGGACTCGCCCGCACGGGCGCGTACGCCTGCTTCGCGCTCTGCGCGACGGCGGTGGCCTACGGGATCTATCTGATCGTCGCCTGACGACGCTCACGACACGTCCTCGGTACAGGGGCCGGGCACACCCTCGGGTGGGCCCGGCCCCTGTCGTGTGCGCGCTCCCGCGTGCGCCCCTGCGCGCGGTCCCGTGTGGGCCTCCGCACACTGTCCTGTCGCAGGTCAAGGGCGAGTTGACGGGTGTTCGCGGCCCGTGGTGGACTTCCGGAGCCATTACGGCGGCAGCAGAGGAAGCCGGTGAGAATCCGGCGCGGTCCCGCCACTGTCACGGGTGCGCTCCCCCTCACCGGAGCACCCCGGAGCCAGGAACTCTCTCCCGCCGGTCACGTCGAGCCAGGGCGCGGACCCTGAGTGAGGACGAACATGCCTGCCGAACCGGGGGGCCCGGGCTCGTCATGCCCGGGAATCACGTTCGCGTACGGCGCCGCCGCCGGACTCGCCGGCGACCTGCTCCTCGGTGATCCACGCCGTGGGCATCCGGTCGCCGCGTTCGGCCGGGCGGCCGCCGCGGTCGAACGGATCCTGTGGCGCGACCACCGAGGGTGGGGCGCTCTGCACACGGCGGTGTGCGCCGGTGGCGCGGTCGCCGCCGGCGCGCTGGCCGCCGCTTCCGTACGCCGCTCCCGTACCGCCACGATCGCGCTGACCGCCGCCACCACCTGGGCGGTCGTCGGCGGTACGTCACTGGGCCGTGAGGCCAGGGCGATCGGCGGGGCGCTGACGGCCGGGGACATCGAGCTCGCGAGGGAGCGCCTGCCGCATCTGTGCGGCCGCGATCCCCAGGCGCTGGACGGTCCGGGCATCGCCCGGGCCGTCGTCGAGTCCGTCGCCGAGAACACCTCGGACGCGGTCGTCGGCGCGCTGGTGTGGGGCGCGCTCGGCGGAGTGCCGGGGCTCGCCGGCTTCCGGGCCGTCAACACACTGGACGCGATGGTGGGCCACCGGTCGGCCCGCTACCGGCGCTACGGCTGGGCCTCGGCGCGCCTCGACGACGTCGTGGGCCGGCCGGGGTCCCGGCTCACCGCGGTGCTGGCGACGGTCGCGGGCGGCGATCCGCGCGGTGCCGTACGCGCCTGGCGCGCCGACGCGGCGAAGCACCCGAGCCCCAACGCCGGTCCGGTGGAGGCCTCGTTCGCGGGGTCGCTCGGCGTACGGCTCGGCGGGACACTCTCGTACGGCGGGCGGGTCGAGCACCGGCCCGTGCTCAACGGCGAGGGCCGGGCCGTGGAGGTCGCGGACATCGAACGGGCGGTACGGCTGTCCCGGCGCGTCGGGGTGCTGGCGCTCACGGTGTGCGCGGGCGCGCGCCTCGCCGCCGGAACCATGAGGCGGAGGCGGACATGAGCGGGGGCGGACTGCTGGTCGCCGGCACCACGTCGGACGCGGGCAAGAGCGTCGTCACGGCGGGGATCTGCCGGTGGCTGGTGCGGCAGGGCGTGAAGGTCGCGCCCTTCAAGGGGCAGAACATGTCCCTCAACTCCTTCGTCACCCGCGAGGGGGCGGAGATCGGCCGGGCCCAGGCCATGCAGGCGCAGGCGGCCCGCGTGGAGCCCTCGGCGCTGATGAACCCGGTGCTGCTGAAGCCGGGCAGCGACCGCTCCAGCCA
The DNA here is from genome assembly GCF_036181745.1 of Streptomyces sp. NBC_00259. Classification (NCBI taxonomy): domain Bacteria; kingdom Bacillati; phylum Actinomycetota; class Actinomycetes; order Kitasatosporales; family Streptomycetaceae; genus Streptomyces; species Streptomyces sp. NBC_00259. The sequence continues at coordinate 1,718,112 of NZ_CP108080.1, forward strand.
GGTCGTGCTGATGGGCAGGCCGGTGGGCGAGCTGAGCGCGCGCGGCTACCACGGAGGCAGGCAGAAGACCCTGTTCGAGCCGGTCGTGCAGTGTCTGGAGGAGCTGCGGCGCACCTACGACGCCGTGATCTGCGAGGGCGCGGGAAGCCCCGCCGAGATCAATCTGCGCCGCACCGACATCGTGAACATGGGTATCGCGCGGGCCGCGCGCCTGCCCGTACTGGTCGTCGGCGACATCGACCGCGGCGGGGTGTTCGCGCAGTTCTTCGGTACGACGGCGCTGCTGGATGCGGAGGACCAGAAGCTGGTCGCGGGCTATCTGGTCAACAAGTTCCGCGGCGATGTGACCCTCCTGGAGCCCGGCCTGGAGATGCTGCACGGGCTCACCGGGCGACGGACGTTCGGCGTGCTGCCGTACACGCACGGCCTCGGCATCGACGAGGAGGACGGGCTGCGGGTGTCGCTGCGCGGCTCCGTGCGCGAGTCGGTGGTGGCATCGCCGGTCGGCGAGGACGTGCTGAGGGTCGCCGTCTGCGCCGTACCGCTCATGTCCAACTTCACGGACGTGGACGCGCTGGCGGCCGAACCGGGCGTCGTCGTGCGCTTCGTCGACCGCCCCGAGGAGCTGACCGACGCCGACCTGGTGATCGTGCCGGGCACGCGCGGGACCGTGCGCGCCCTGGAGTGGCTGCGTGCGCGCGGTCTCGCGGACGCGCTGGCGCGGCGCGCGGCGGACGGCCGGCCGGTGCTCGGCATCTGCGGCGGCTACCAGCTGCTCGGTGAACACATCGACGACGAGGTCGAGTCGCGTGCGGGTGCCGTGACCGGGCTCGGACTGCTGCCGGTCCGGGTGCGGTTCGCGCGCGAGAAGACCCTCACCCGGCCGTCCGGCCAGGCCCTGGGCCAGCCCGTGGAGGGGTACGAGATCCATCACGGCGTCGCCGAGGTCCTGGGCGGAGAACCGTTCCTCTCCGACGGCCATGGACACGGTCTGGACGGCTGCCGGGCCGGATCGGTCTGGGGCACCCACTGGCACGGCTCCCTGGAGAGCGACGGCTTCCGCCGGGCGTTCCTGCGAGTCGTCGCCGCGGCGGCGGGCCGCCGCTTCGTCCCCGCCCCCGACACCTCCTTCGCCGCCCTGCGCGAGGAACAGCTCGACCGTCTCGGCGACCTCATCGAGGAACACGCCGACACGGACGCGCTGTTGCGCCTGATCGAGGGCGGCGCGCCCTCGGGCCTGCCGTTCATCGCACCGGGGGCGCCCGCCCTCCCCGGTGCCCCCGACGCCGGAACCACCCCTGGAGCCGCACAGTGAGCAACGCACCCCACTATCCGTTCACGGCGATCGTCGGGATGGACGATCTGCGGCTCGGGCTCCTGCTGAACGCGGTCAGCCCGGCCGTCGGCGGCGTGCTCGTGCGCGGCGAGAAGGGCACGGCCAAGTCGACCGCGGTGCGTGCCCTCGCGGCGCTGATGCCGGACGTCGACGTCGTCGCGGGCTGCCGGTTCTCCTGTGCTCCCGGCGCGCCGGACCCCGGGTGCCCGGACGGCCCCCACGAGCCGGCCGCCGGTACGGCACGGCCGGCGCGGATGGTCGAACTGCCCGTCGGCGCCTCGGAGGACCGGCTCGTCGGCGCACTCGACATCGAGCGGGCGCTCGCGGACGGGGTGAAGTCGTTCGAGCCGGGTCTGCTCGCGGACGCCCACCGTGGGGTGCTGTACGTCGACGAGGTCAACCTCCTCCACGACCACCTGGTGGACCTGCTGCTGGACGCCGCCGCGATGGGCGCCTCGTACGTGGAGCGCGAGGGTGTGTCCGTACGGCATGCCGCGCGTTTCCTGCTCGTCGGCACGATGAACCCTGAGGAGGGCGAGCTGCGGCCGCAGTTGCTCGACCGGTTCGGGCTGACCGTCGAGGTCGCCGCCTCGCGGGAGCCGGAGCAGCGGGTGGAGGTCGTGCGGCGCAGGCTCGCCTACGACGACGACCCGGCGGCCTTCGCGGCCCGCTGGGCGGACGAGGAGACAGCGCTGCGCGAGCGGATCGTGACCGCGCGGTCGCTGCTGCCGCGGGTGGAGCTCGGCGACGCGGCGCTGCGTCAGATCGCGGCGACCTGCGCGGCGTTCGAGGTGGACGGCATGCGGGCCGACATCGTCATGGCGCGGACGGCGACGGCGCTGGCCGCATGGGCGGGGCGTACGGACGTGGCCGAGGAGGACGTACGCCGGGCCGCGCTCCTCGCACTGCCCCACCGGCGCCGGCGCAACCCCTTCGACGCGCCCGGGCTCGACGAGGACAAACTCGACGAGACCCTGGAGCAGTTCGGCGGGAACGACCAGCAGGACCCCGAGCCCGATCCGGACCCGGACGGGGGGCCGGACGGCCCCGACGGCGGTCCCGACGGCGGAGGCGGCATCCCGCCGCAGGGCCAGGGGCCGGATTCCGGCCCGCCCGAGCGGCGGGAGAACGAGCCGGCCGAGGCCCCGGCGGGAGGACCGGGCGCGGGCGAGCAGGCCGCCGTACGGGCCGCCGAGCCGTTCCGTACGAAGATGCTCAGCGTGCCGGGGCTCGGCGAAGGGGCCGCGGGGCGGCGCTCCCGCGCCCGTACCGAGCACGGCAGGACCACCGGCGCGCGCCGGCCCCGGGGAGCGCTCACCAAGCTGCATCTGGCGGCGACCGTGCAGGCAGCGGCGCCGCACCAGCGGGCGCGGGGCCGTTCGGGTCCCGGCCTCGTGGTCCGCCGGGACGATCTGCGGCAGGCCGCCCGCGAGGGCCGTGAGGGCAATCTCGTGCTGTTCGTCGTGGACGCCTCCGGCTCCATGGCGGCCCGCCGGCGCATGAGTTCCGTGAAGGGCGCGGTGCTCTCGCTGCTGCTGGACGCGTACCAGCGCCGCGACAAGGTCGGTCTGGTCACCTTCCGCGGCACCGGCGCGGACGTGGCGCTGCCGCCGACGTCCTCCGTGGACGCGGCCGCCGCGCGCCTGGAGGAACTGCCGACGGGCGGGCGGACCCCGCTGGCCGCCGGACTGCTCAAGGCGCACGACGTACTGCGCGTGGAGCGGCTGCGCGATCCTTCGCGCCGGGCGCTGCTGGTGGTGGTCACCGACGGCCGCGCGACCGGCGCACGGGGCGCCGACGCCGTGGCGCTCGCGTCGCGCGCCGCGCGGCTGCACGCGGCAGAGGGCACCGCGGCAGTGGTCGTGGACTGCGAGACGGGGCCGGTACGGCTCGGCCTCGCCGGGAATCTCGCCCGTGAACTCGGCGGCACCGCCGTCACCCTGGACGACCTGCGGGCCGAGAGCATCGCCGGGCTCGTCAGGGACGTACAGGCGGCGAGCACGCCGGGCAACAGCACCGTACGCAACAGGAGGGCAGCGTAGTGCCGCAGGGACAGCCGGCCGTCGTTCCGGACGACGGACTCACCACCCGCCAGCGCCGTAACCGCCCACTGGTGATGGTGCACACGGGCATCGGCAAGGGCAAGTCGACCGCCGCCTTCGGGATGGCGCTGCGCGCCTGGAACCAGGGCTGGCCGGTCGGGGTGTTCCAGTTCGTCAAGTCGGCGAAGTGGAAGGTCGGCGAGGAGAACGCGCTGAAGGTCCTCGGCGCGAGCGGCGAGGGCGGCACGGTCGACTGGCACAAGATGGGCGAGGGCTGGTCCTGGATCCAGCGCGCCCCCGCGGAGGGCGAGCAGTCCCACGAGGACAAGGCGCGTGAGGGCTGGGAGCAGGTCAAGCGCGATCTGGCGGCGCAGACCTACAGGTTCTACGTCCTCGACGAGTTCGCGTATCTGCTGCACTGGGGCTGGCTCGACACCGCGGAGGTGATCCAGGTGCTGCGGGAGCGGCCCGGCACCCAGCACGTGGTGATCACCGGCCGCAACGCTCCGCAGGAGCTGCAGGACTTCGCCGATCTCGTCACCGACATGTCCAAGGTCAAGCATCCGATGGACGCGGGCCAGAAGGGCCAGCGGGGCATCGAGTGGTAGCACGTCTCGTCATCGCCGCCCCGGCGTCGGGCAGCGGAAAGACCACCGTCGCGACCGGCCTGATGGCCGCCTTCGCGGCGCGTGGTCTCGCCGTGTCCCCGCACAAGGTGGGCCCCGACTACATCGACCCGGGGTACCACGCCCTCGCGACCGGTCGCCCCGGCCGCAACCTCGACGCCTACATGTGCGGTACGGACCTGATCGCTCCGCTCTTCGCGCACGGTGCGCGCGGCTGCGAACTGGCCCTGATCGAGGGCGTGATGGGGCTGTACGACGGCGCGGCGGACGCCGGTGAACTGGCGTCGACTGCCCAGGTCGCGAAACTGCTGCGCGCACCGGTGGTGCTGGTCGTGGACGCCTCGTCGCAGTCCCGTTCCGTGGCGGCGCTGGTGCACGGCTTCGCGTCCTGGGACCCGCAGGTGCGGCTCGGCGGCGTGATCCTCAACAAGGTCGCGACCGACCGCCACGAGGCCCTGCTGCGGGAGGCGCTGGAGGAGTCCGGGGTGCCGGTGCTCGGGGTGCTGCGGCGGGCGCCCGCGGTGGCGACGCCGTCGCGGCACCTGGGTCTCGTGCCGGTCGCGGAGCGCCACGCGGAGGCGCTGGACGCGGTTGCCGCGCAGGCGGAGCAGGTGCGGCTGGGGTGCGATCTGGAAGGGCTGCTGGCGTTGGCGCGCAGCGCGCCGGAGCTGCAGGCCGAGGCGTGGGACCCTCGGGACGCACTGCCGCCGTACGCAGGTGACGGGGCCGGCATCGCGGCCCCGCAGGCTCCGGTGATCGCCGTCGCGGGCGGGGCCGCGTTCACGTTCTCGTACGCCGAGCACGCGGAGTTGCTGAGGGCCGCCGGCGCGGACGTCGTCCCCTTCGACCCGCTGCGCGACGAGAGCCTGCCCGACGGGACCCGCGGCGTCGTCGTCGGCGGTGGCTTCCCCGAGGTCTACGCCCCCGAGCTCTCCGCCAACTCCCGGCTCCGCAAGGCCGTCGCGGAGCTGGCGCGGGCCGGCGCGCCCATCGCCGCCGAGTGTGCCGGGCTGCTGTATCTCGCGCGTTCGCTGGACGGGAAGCCCATGTGCGGGGTGCTGGACGCCGACGCACGGATGTCGGAGCGGCTGACGCTGGGCTACCGGGACGCGGTGGCGGTGAGCGACAGCGTGCTGGCCGCGGCCGGGACCCGGATGCGCGGTCATGAGTTCCACCGCACCGTGCTGGAGCCGGGCGCGGGCGCGAGCCCGGCCTGGGGCCTGCGGCAGCCCGAGCGCCGCGTGGAGGGCTTCGTGCAGGGCGGCGTGCACGCCAGTTATGTGCATACGCACTGGGCGGGGGCGCCGGAGGCGGCGCGCCGGTTCGTGGGGAAGTGCGCGCTGTGGGACGCGGCGGCGTGACGACCCACGGGCGCCTGGCGTCACTCCGCCAGGCCCGTCACCAGCCAGATGAAAGCGACGCCCGCGACCGTGCACAGCAGCGTGGACCGGGCCGGATGCTCGTGGTGCGCCTCGGGCAGGATCTCCGCGGCCGCGAGGTAGAGCAACGCGCCGCCGAAGAAGCCGAGGTAGCTGCCGAGCAGTTCCTGCGGCATGGTGAACAGCAGGGTCGAGGCGGCGCCGACGACCGGGGCGAGGGCCGCGGCGAGGAGCATGGCGAGGGCCTTGCGGCGCTCGTTCCCGTACAGCTTGGTGATCGTGTACGTGTTGAAGCCGTCCGCGAAGTCGTGGGTGATGACGGCGAGCGCGACGGTGGCGCCCATTCCGCCGCCGGCCTGGAAGGCCGCACCGATGGCGATGCCGTCCATGAGGCTGTGGAGGACCATGGCCGCGGCGGCGGTCATGCCGATCTGCGGGACGCGGTGGTCGTGGCCGTGCGGCCCGCCGTTGTACGCCCCGTGCGCCGCGTGGCGGCCCGCCAGCAGTCGTTCGACGACGTGGGCGAGGAGGAATCCGCCCGCGAACAGCAGCATGGCCTGCGGCACGCCGAAGACCTCACGGCCCGCCGCCGCCATCGCCTCCGGCAGCAGGTCGAGTGCGGCCGCGCCGAGCATCAGACCGCCCGCGAGGCCGAGCACGAGATGTCTTCGGTCGGTGACGCGTCCGGCCGCCCAGCCGCCGAACAGCGTCATCAGGAACGCGCCGAGCGCGACGAACACCGCCATGCGTTCTTGCTAGCCGATCCGACCCCGTCGGCACCGGATGCCACGCCATGAGCGGGCTCGTCGTGGGGGTCGGGGCGCGCCGGGGTGCGCCCGTCGACGAGGTACTGGGGCTGATCCTGCGCGTGCTGCGCGAGGCCGGGGCGGCGCGGGAGGCGGTCGTCGCCCTGGCGACGGTGGACGCGAAGGCGGACGAGCCGGGCATCGTGGCCGCCGCGGCCGCGCTCGGTGTGCCGCTGCTGACGTATCCCGCCGGTGAACTGGCCAAGGTGCGGGTGCCGCATCCCTCACAGACGCCGGCGGCCGCGCTGGGCACTGCGTCGGTGGCCGAGGCGGCCGCGCTCATGGGTGGAGGAGAACTCGTGGCGGCGAAACGGAAATCCGGAGGTCAGGGAGGACCCGGCGCGGTGACCTGTGCCATCGTGCGCCGAGCGGATTCCTCGATTCCGGAACTGGACATGATCCCGGACGTGACCAACAGCGGCCCGGTCGGGCAGCATCGGCAGCATCGCCCCCACGGCAAGGAGAACGTGTGACTTCCCCGCCCGCACTGCTCATCGCAGCCGACGGCGCCCGGCACGAGGCCGGAGCCGCGGCGCTCCTGGACTTCGTGGAGCACCTGGGCAGCCGCCATCCCGGAATCCCCGTCACGGCCGGTCTGGTCGGTGCCGAGCGATGGCCGCTCGGCGAGGCCGTGGACGAACTCGTCGCGGCGGGCGCCGAGCGGCTGGCCGCCGTGTCGCTGGCGCTGGTACCGGACCGGCGGGCCGATGACGGGCTGTCCGCGGCGCTGACCGCCGCGTGCGCGAGCCACCCCGGGCTGTCCGTCACGCGGAGCCGGGTGCTCGGCCCGGACCCGGCGCTGCTCGCGCTGCTGGAGCGGCGGCTGGACGAGGCCCTGGGCGGGGCCGCCCGTACGCCACGGGACCGGGCCGACGTGACGGTCCTGCTCGTCGCTCCCGGCTCGGCCGATCCGGAGGCCAACGCGCAGGTGCACCGGGCGGCTCGGCTGCTGTGGGAGGGCCGGGGGTACGCGGGAGTGGAGACGGCGTTCGTGTCGACGGCCGCGCCCGACGTCCCGGCCGGGCTGGACCGGTGCGTACGGCTCGGGGCCCGCCGGATCGTGGTGCTGCCGTACGTGCTGTTCGACGGCGGTCCGGTGGAGCGGGCGCGGCTGCACGCGGAGGGCTGGGCGGAGGCCCATCCGGACACGCAGGTGCGGTACGCCGAACCGATCGGCGCCGGCGAGGAGTTGGCCGATCTGGTCGTGGAGCGCTACCGGGAGGCGGTCGCCGGCTGCGAACCGCCACAGCCCCGAGACCTGCAGGACGAGCATGAACTCGCCGGCTGACTTCCACGACGGTTTCCGCGACGACTTCCACGATCTGCGGCACCACGGTGACGCGGAGGTGCGCGACGGACGGCTGACCGATCTCGCGGTCAACGTCCGCGCCGGGACACCACCGGTGTGGCTGCGCGAACGCATCGCCGAGTCGCTGCTCTCGCTCGCCGCCTACCCGGACGGCCGGGCGGCGCGGGAGGCGGTCGCGGCGCGCCACGGGCTGCCGGTGGAGCGGGTGCTGCTGACGGCGGGGGCGGCGGAGGCGTTCGTGCTGCTCGCGCGCGGGCTGCGGGCGAGCCGTCCGGTGGTGGTGCACCCGCAGTTCACGGAGCCGGAGGCGGCGCTGCGGGACGCGGGGCATGCGGTGGAGCGGGTGCTGCTGCGTGCGGAGGACGGCTTCCGGCTGGACCCGGCGCTCGTGCCGGAGTCCGCGGATCTCGTGATCGTCGGCAATCCGACCAACCCGACCTCCGTCCTGCACCCGGCCGACGACCTGGCCCGGCTCGCCCGGCCGGGGCGGATCCTGGTGGTCGACGAGGCCTTCATGGACGCGGTGCCGGGTGAGCCGGAGGCGCTGGCGCCGCGGACCGATGTCCCGGGGCTCGTGGTGCTGCGCAGCCTGACGAAGACGTGGGGGCTCGCGGGGCTGCGGATCGGGTACGTACTCGCCGCTCCGGAGACCATCGCCGATCTGGAACGCGCGCAGCCCCTGTGGCCGGTGGCGACTCCGGCGCTCGCGGCGGCGGAGGCGTGCATGTCGCCGCGCGCGCTCGCGGAGGCCGGGGCGGCGGCGGACCGGATCGCGGCGGACCGGGCGCATCTGCTGGCGGGGCTCGCGGAGTTCGACGAGGTGCGGACGGTGACGGAGGCGGAGGGGCCGTTCGTCCTCGTGCGGATCGAGCGCGCGGACGAGGTGCGCGGCAGGCTGCGGACGCTCGGCTTCGCGGCCCGCCGCGGCGACACGTTCCCCGGCCTGGACCGCCACTGGCTGCGCCTCGCGGTGCGCGACCGCCCCACGACGAACCGCTTCCTCCAAGCCCTCGACCAGGCCCTCACGGGCGTGGGCGCGACGGCGGTACGCGGCTGAGGCCCTTCCCTTACGGGGCTTGCCGGCCGTAGCGCGGTGGTGGAGCGGGTGGGCTGAGCGGGGTGGGCCGAGCGAGGTGGGCGCCGCGGGCGCGGCGCCCGGTGGGTCCGCCTCCCGTGTCTCCGGGCCGGCTTGGGCCGCCGCGGAGTGGGGACCGGACCGGACGGGTGCCGCCGGAGCCGCTCCGGGCCACCCTCAGGACCGCGGTCCAGAGGTGGGCACGAGCCGCCCGCCGGTCCGTGTCCGGCGGACGACCTCGGCCCTCCACCCCGCCGGAGGCCGGAGGCGCCCCGCCCGAGGCGCCCCTCGGGGTCAGCCGCGTGCCCGGCTGCGGGCGAGCGCCACCGCGCCGCCGCCGACGAGCAGCAGGACGACCGCGCCGCCCGCGAAGTACGGCGTCATCCCGTTGCCGCCTGTCGCCGCGAGGTTCTCCTTCGCGGGCGCCTCCGCGGGCGCGGCCTTGCCCGGGTCGCCGCCCGTCTGGGGCTTGACGTCGGGAGCCTTCGTCGGCGGCTCCTCCGCGCGGCCAGTGGGCGATTCACAGGTCGCGTGGGCGAGCGTCAGCGTGCCCTCGACCTCGGCGACGTTCAGCTTGAGCGGGTTGACGGACACCTTCAGTTCGAGCGCGGTGGCCGCGGCCGTCCGTGACGTCGTGTGCGTCTTCGACAGTTCGAGGGTGACCTCGCCGACAGCGGGCACCTTGACCCGGGTCGTACCGCCGGTGCTCAGCGTGGTCTTCTTGCCGAGCACCCACACCGACCCGAGCAGGTTCGACACCGCCACGGGCTTCTTGCCCGTCTCGCAGACCGCCTTGGACGTGACCTTCTCGACCTCGATGAGGGAGAGCAACGGCAGCCCCGGCACATGCACCTTGGCGTGAGCGAGGTTGACCCGTCCCTCCGCCCTGTACCGGTCCGCGGTCGCCTTCGCGGTGGCGACCTCGGCACTCAGCACGCTCACCGGCCTGCCCCCGTCGACACCCTCCAACTGGACCGCCAGCGCGGTCTTCTCGGCGCTCTCCGGTGCCTCGACCTCGTTGAGGGACGCCTTCAGGGGCACCTCGACGGTCTTGTTCAGCAGGGAGACGTCAAGGCCGGTGCGGAGGACGACCGCGCTCGCGCGCCCGTCGCCGCCGCCGGTCGCGTGGGCCGGGGCGGCGAGCGCCACGGGTCCGGCGGCGAGCGCCGTGGCGGCCATGGCGGCCGCGGAGCGACGTACGGGCAGACGGAAGCTGTTGCTGATCACGGTGGTGGAACCCCCACAGGAGACATGGCGTCGCCGGGCCGCCCGCCACAGGGACGCGTGCGCGGCGGCGGCGACTGAGAACACCGGAATCCTTACGCACTGAGAGTGAACTGACAGACACCTGAAGTGAGTTCACTCCAAAGTGGGGTTTCCGTGCCCGCATTCGATTAACGAGGTACGGGCGTTCCCTTACGTCCCTCCTGCGGCGGGCGTACGGGGCGTACGCCGGTTGACCTGCGCGTGGCGCACGGAAGCGGACGGAAGGGGCACAACGACCGGCACAGCCCCCGCGTCACGCCCCGTCAACCCGGTCGCCCGACCGACTCGGCCCGTCACCCGACGACATGGCCCCGCATGATCACCCTGCGCGGCGCGGCCAGCACCCGTACGTCCGCCCGCGGATCAGCCTCGTACACGACGAGGTCCGCCGGCGCGCCCTCCTCCAGGCCCGGCCGCCCCAGCCAGCTCCGCGCGCCCCAGGTCGTCGCCGAGAGCGCGTCGACCGCCGGGATGCCGGCCGTCATCAGCTCGGCGACCTCGGCCGCGACGAGCCCGTGCGGCAGCGTCCCGCCGGCGTCCGTGCCGACGTAGACGGGGATGCCCGCGTCGTAGGCCGAGCGGACGGTGTCGTAGCGGCGCTCGTGGAGCCGCCGCATATGGTCCGACCAGCGCGGGAACTTGCTCTCGCCGCCGTCGGCGAGCCGCGGGAACGTGGCGATGTTGACGAGCGTCGGGACGATCGCGACGCCGCGCTCGGCGAACAGCGGAATGGTGTCCTCGGTCAGCCCGGTCGCGTGCTCGATGCAGTCGATGCCCGCCTCGACGAGGTCCCGCAGCGAGTCCTCGGCGAAGCAGTGCGCGGTGACCCGGGCGCCGAGGCGGTGCGCCTCGGCGATGGCCGCCTCGACGGCGTCGCGCGGCCAGCAGGCGGTGAGGTCGCCGGCCTCCCGGTCGATCCAGTCGCCGACGAGCTTGACCCAGCCGTCGCCGCGGCGTGCCTCACGGGCGACGTAGGCGACGAGGTCGCCGGGCTCGATCTCATGGGCGTAGTTGCGGATGTAGCGGCGGGTGCGGGCGATGTGCCGGCCGGCCCGGATGATCCTCGGCAGGTCCTCGCGTTCGTCGATCCACCGGGTGTCGGCGGCCGACCCCGCGTCGCGGATCAGGAGCGTCCCGGCGTCGCGGTCGGTCAGCGCCTGCTTCTCGCTGGTGGCCTCGTCCACCGCACCGTGCTGGTCGAGCCCGACATGGCAGTGCGCGTCGACCAGCCCGGGCAGCGCCCAGCCCTCGACGGTGCGGACATCCCCGGCGACCGGCCGCCGGTACGTGACACGCCCGCCGACCACCCACAGCTCGTCCCGTACCTCCTCCGGCCCGACGAGCACCCGCCCCTTCACATGCAGCACCACGTGATCGCTCATGACCAGCACTCTACGAGCCCTGCTCTACGCTCGACCGAGGACATCAGCGAACACCCGTCCGACCCGACCGCCGACCCTCTCGACCGAAGCGAGCACCACCGTGAGCCACCCGTTCCTGGACCTGCCCCCGCTGACCGCCGCGCGGTTCGCGGCCATCGAGCGACGGGTCGCCGCCCTCCTCGACACCGAGGCGGACGTCGTGATCACACAGGGCGAGGCGCTGCTCCCGCTGGAGGGCTGCATCCGCGGCGGCGCCCGGCCGGGATCGGCCGCGCTGAACGTGGTCACGGGGCCGTACGGGCAGACCTTCGGGAACTGGCTGCGGGACTGTGGTGCCGTGGTGACCGATCTGGAGGTGCCGTTCCACACGGCGGTCACGGCCCAGCAGATCGCCGGGGCGCTGGAGAGGCACCCGGAGATCGACTTCGTCTCGCTGGTGCACGCCGAGGCGGCGACCGGCAACACCAATCCGGTCGCGGAGATCGGCGAGGTGGTACGGGCCCACGGCGCGCTGTTCATGCTGGACGCCGTGGCCTCCGTGGGCGCGGAGCCGCTGCTGCCGGACGCCTGGGGCGTCGACCTGTGCGTGATCGGGGCGCAGAAGGCGATGGGCGGACCGGCCGGGGTCTCGGCCGTGTCGGTGAGCGAGCGCGCCTGGGAGCGGTTCGCGGCGAACCCGGCCGCGCCCCGGCGCTCGTACCTGTCGCTGCTGGACTGGAAGGAGCGCTGGATCGACGGCGGCCGCAAGGCCCTGCTGCACGCGCCCGCGCAGCTGGAGATGCTGGCGCTCGAAGCGTGCCTGGAGCGCATCGAGGCGGAGGGACCGGCGGCGCTGATGGCGCGGCACGCCTCGGCCGCCGCGGCGACGCGCGCGGGCGCCCTGGCGCTGGGCGGCGTGACGCCGTACGTGCACGAGGCCGGCGACGCGGCGCCGGTGGCGACCACGCTGCGCTCGCCCGCCGGGGTCGACGCCTCGGACCTGGTCGCGAAGGCGCTTGCGGTCGACCCGTCGCTGCCGCTCGTCGCGGGCGGAGGGGCCCTGTCCGCCGAGATGATCCGGGTGAACCACTACGGCGTGGATGCGACTTGTGACGTGGTGCAGTCCTCGCTGGCGGCGCTGGGCGCCGCCCTCGGCGAGCACGGCGTCGGGGCGGACGCGGAGGGCGCCCGGCGCGCCGCCGCCGAGGCCTGGCAGAAGTAATGTCCAGCGTGTCCTGCATCTCATCGACAAACAAATAGCGCATTAATAAAAGAATGCGGGGAGCTGCTTTATGGTGAGCAGCTCCCCGTATTCTTCTGCCCGCTTTCCCTGGCCCTAAACGCCAAAGTTACAACAAGATCCAAGCCTCATTCCGGACGGGTTACGAACGTGTGACAGACACCACACGCAAGATTTTTTGCCCGATAACTCCCGGTCAAATAGGGAGAGTTCGCCTCAGCGCAGCGCTTGTGCTCGCGCCCGCGCGATAACACAGACAGCCGCTCCACCCAACCCCTCTCCTCGATGCAATTTGCGAATTGGCTCGGTAAATTCAATTCGCATGACCACCGCACTGAGCATCGACAGCCCACGCGTGGAGGACGGAGCCGCAATCTGGCGCATCGCCCGCGACTCCGAGGTCCTGGACCTCAACTCCTCGTACAGCTATTTGCTGTGGTGCCGCGACTTCGCCACCACCTCCGTGGTGGCCCGCGGCACGGACGGTGAGCCGATCGCGTTCGTCACCGGATACATCCGGCCGCAGCGCCCGCAGACGCTGGTCGTCTGGCAGGTCGCCGTCGACGACGCGCACCGCGGCCGCGGCCTGGCAGGCACCCTCCTCGACGCGCTGACCCACCGCGTCGCCGCGCGGCACGGCATCCGCTCGATCGAGACGACCGTCACCCCGGACAACACCGCCTCCGACCGGCTCTTCACCTCGTACGCGGACCGGCACGGCGCGTCACTGCACCGCGAGGTGCTCTTCGAGGGAGGGCTGTTCCCCGACGGGGGGCACGAGCCCGAAGTGCTGTACCGCATCGGCCCGATCGCCGGCTGACCCGGTCCGCTCCCGCGACCGGCACGGTCCGGCATCGGACCGCACCGATCGCCCACAGACCTACGCCCGAGCTCCGTTCGACCCCCACATCAGGAGTGAAACGCTGTGACCATCACCCCGCCCGCCCTGAGTGTCTTCGAGACCCTGGAGTCGGAGGTGCGCAGCTACTGCCGCGGTTGGCCCGCAGTGTTCGACCGCGCGCAGGGCGCACGGCTCACCGACGAGGACGGCCACACCTATCTGGACTTCTTCGCCGGCGCAGGATCACTCAACTACGGCCACAACAACCCCGTACTCAAACGCGCGCTCATCGACTACCTGGAGCGCGACGGCATCACCCACGGCCTGGACATGGCGACGTCCGCGAAACGCGCCTTCCTGGAGTCCTTCCAGAACATCGTGCTGCGGCCGCGCGACCTTCCGTACAAGGTGATGTTCCCCGGCCCGACCGGCACCAACGCCGTCGAGGCGGCGCTCAAACTGGCCCGCAAGGTGAAGGGCCGTGAGTCGATCGTCTCGTTCACCAACGCCTTCCACGGCATGTCGCTGGGCTCGCTCGCCGTCACCGGCAACGCCTTCAAGCGCGCCGGCGCCGGTATCCCGCTGGTGCACGGCACGCCGATGCCGTTCGACAACTACCTCGACGGGCAGGTCCAGGACTTCCTCTGGTTCGAGCGGCTGCTGGAGGACCAGGGCTCCGGCCTGAACAAGCCGGCGGCCGTGATCGTCGAGACCGTGCAGGGCGAGGGCGGTATCAACGTGGCCCGCGCCGAATGGCTGCGCGCGCTCGCCGACCTCTGCCACCGCCAGGACATGCTGCTCATCGTCGACGACATCCAGATGGGCTGCGGCCGCACCGGTGCCTTCTTCTCCTTCGAGGAGGCGGGCATCGCCCCGGACATCGTCACCCTGTCGAAGTCCATCAGCGGCTACGGACTGCCCATGTCGCTCTGCCTGTTCAACCCGGAACTGGACATCTGGGAGCCGGGCGAGCACAACGGCACGTTCCGCGGCAACAACCCCGCCTTCGTCACCGCGGCCGCCGCGCTGGACACGTACTGGTCCGACGGCCAGATGGAGAAGCAGACGATCGCCCGCGGCGAGCAGGTCGAACAGGCCCTGCTGGCGGTCTGCGACGAGAACTCCGCGTACGGCGCCCACTACCGCGGCCGCGGACTGGTCTGGGGCCTGGAGTTCGCCGACAAGAGCCGGGCGGCGGCGGTCTGCGCCCGGGCCTTCGAACTCGGTCTGCTGCTGGAGACCTCGGGCCCGGAGAGCGAGGTCGTGAAACTGCTGCCGCCGCTCACCGTGACGCCCGACGAACTGGACGAGGGGCTGCGAACGCTCGCCCGCGCCGTCCGTGAGACCGCCTGAAACACCGCAAGCAGGAGAGGAAGCGCACGACTGTGATCGTCCGATCGTTCAAGGACATCGAGAACACCGACCGGCACGTCAGGTCCAAGTCCGGCACCTGGGAGAGCAAGCGCATCGTGCTCGCCAAGGAGAGGGTCGGCTTCTCCCTCCACGAAACCGTGCTGTACGCGGGTACGGAGACGTCGATGTGGTACGCGAACCACATCGAGGCCGTGCTCTGCGTGGAGGGCGAGGCGGAGCTGACGAACGACGAGACCGGTGAGGCGCACTGGATCGAGCCCGGCACGATGTACCTGCTGGACGGTCACGAGCGCCACACCCTGCGTCCCAAGACGGACTTCCGCTGCGTCTGCGTCTTCAACCCGCCCGTCACCGGACGGGAGGACCACGACGAGAA
Organism: Streptomyces sp. NBC_00259; assembly: GCF_036181745.1. Classification (NCBI taxonomy): domain Bacteria; kingdom Bacillati; phylum Actinomycetota; class Actinomycetes; order Kitasatosporales; family Streptomycetaceae; genus Streptomyces; species Streptomyces sp. NBC_00259. Next base: position 1,733,143 of record NZ_CP108080.1, read on the forward strand.
CGGCGTCTACCCGCTGCTCACCGAGTCCGAGGAGGGCTGACAGATGACCACCACCGCGATCACCGATCTCTATCCCACCCGCGGCGCCGCCGAGACGGCCGTCCCCCGCCAGGACCCGGTGGTCTGGTCCCCGCCCGGGGCGCCGGGCCCGATCTCCCCGTCCGCGCTCCAGTCGTACGAGCGTGACGGCTTCCTGGCGATCGACGAGCTGATCACTCCGGACGAGGTCGCGGTCTACCGCGCCGAGCTGGACCGGCTGGTCTCCGACCCGTCGGTACGGGCCGACGAGCGCTCGATCGTCGAGCCGAAGTCGCAGGAGGTGCGCTCCGTCTTCGAGGTGCACCGGATCAGCGAGCTCTTCGAGGCCCTGGTGCGCGACGAGCGCGTCGTGGGGCGGGCGCGGCAGATCCTCGGCTCGGACGTGTACGTCCACCAGTCGCGGATCAACGTCAAGCCGGGCTTCGGGGCTTCGGGCTTCTACTGGCACTCGGACTTCGAGACCTGGCACGCCGAGGACGGGCTGCCGCGCATGCGGACCGTGTCGGTGTCGATCGCGCTCACCGAGAACCTCGACACCAACGGCGGGCTGATGATCATGCCCGGGTCGCACAAGACCTTCCTGGGCTGCGCGGGTGAGACGCCCAAGGACAACTACAAGAAGTCGCTGCAGATGCAGGACGCCGGCACGCCCTCGGACGAGGCGCTGACCGCGTTCGCGGACCGGCACGGCATCCGGCTGTTCACGGGCCGGGCGGGCTCGGCGACCTGGTTCGACTGCAACGCGATGCACGGCTCCGGGGACAACATCACCCCGTATGCGCGCAGCAACGTCTTCATCGTGTTCAACAGCGTCGACAACGCCGCGCAGGACCCCTTCGCGGCGCCGGTGCCGCGGCCGTCGTTCATCGGCTCGAGGGACTTCTCGCCGGTGCGGTGACGGCGGTGACAGCACGGAAGGGGGCCGGTCGCGGGCGCGCGACCGGCCCCCTTCGCCCTGTCGTCGATCAGCCGTCAGCCGCTGAACGCAGCCGGTCGGCCGGTCAGCCGGTCAGCCGGTCAGCGCCGGGTAGTCGATGTAGCCCTTGTCGTCGCCGCCGAAGAACGTCGACATGTCCGGAGTGTTGTAAGGGCCGCCCGCCTTCAGCCGAGCCGGCAGGTCCGGGTTGGCGAGGAAGAGCGCGCCGTACGACACGAGGTCGGCGATGCCGTCCTCGATCAGGGCGAGTTCACCGTGGCCGGTCGGCCCGTCGGTCGCCGCGTTGAGGACGACGGTGCCGGCGTACTCCTTGCGCAGGGCGAGGGTGAGCTCGCGCACCCCGGGCCCGCCCTCCAGGATGTGCAGATACGCGAGGCCCAGCGCGTCCAGCTCACGGACCAGCGCGGGGTAGACCCGCTCGGCCTCGTCGAGGGGCTCGGCGATGTCGTTGTACGCGTTGGTGGGAGAGATCCGGATCGCGGTGCGCTCGGCGCCGATCGCGGCCACGACCGCCTTGGTGACCTCGACGGCGAAGCGGATGCGGGCCTCGGCGGAGCCGCCCCACTCATCGCCGCGGAGGTTGGTGTTGGGCGCGAGGAACTGGTGGATGAGGTAGCCGTTGGCACCGTGCAGCTCGACGCCGTCGAAGCCGGCCTCCACGGCGTTGCGCGCGGCGGCGGCGAAATCGCCGATCGTGGCGCGCACCTCGTCGGAGGTCAGCTCGCGCGGGGTGACGAAGTCCTTGGGGCCTTCGTGGGTGAAGAGCTGCCCGTCGGCGGCCACGGCCGAGGCGCCGACCGGGGCGAGCTCGCCCGGCAGCAGCGAGGGGTGCCCGATCCGGCCCGCGTGCATGAGCTGGGCGAAGATCCGCCCGCCCTTGGCGTGCACGGCGTCGGTCACCCGGCGCCAGGCGGCGGTCTGCTCCTCGGAGTGGAGACCGGGAGTGTCGGGGTAGCCCTGGCCCACGGCGGAGGGCTGGATGCCTTCCGTGATGATCAGTCCGGCCGAGGCGCGCTGCGCGTAGTACTCGACGGTGGAGTCGGTCGGGCTGAGCCCGGGTCCGAAGGCGCGGCTGCGGGTCATCGGCGCCATGGCGATGCGGTTGGACAGCCGCGTGCCGGACAGGTCGATCGGGTCGAAGGCGAGGGTCATGTCAGCTCCCGGGAAACAGGCGGGCAGGGATAATTGGTCGGCCAAGTAATGACCACGCCTGCCACTGTAACGCATTCATTGGCCGACCAAGGTAATCTGTGGAGATGGATGTGTGGGACGGTCGGACCGACCCCCGGCATCCGCCGGAAGCACCCCGAGGAGGCCCGATGAGACCGGAGGCCGACCCCGTCTGTCCCGACGCCGGCCGCGACGAGCGCTTGCCCGTGGCCGCCCGCAACGGCCCGGTCAGCCATGCCGTCTCGCGGATCGCCCGACTCCACCGCATGGCCGCCGGCAGGCTGCTGAAGCAGACCGGCCTGTACCCGGGCCAGGAGATCGTGATGATGCACGTCTGGAGCGCCGGGCCGGTACGTCAGTCGGAGCTCATCAGGATCTGCGAGCTCGACCCGTCCACCGTCACGAAGATGCTCCAGCGCCTGGAGCAGTCCGGGCACGTCCGGCGCTGCCCGGACCCGGCGGACCGGCGAGCCGTTCTCGTCGAGGCGACGGAGGCCAGCTGCGCGCTGTACACCGAGGTGAGCCGGGCCTGGAGCACGCTGGAGGAGCACACCCTCGCCGGGCTGGAACCTGCCGAGCGCACCGAACTGGCCCGGCTGCTGGCCAAGGTCGAGGGAAACCTCTGCACGGACATGGCGGCGTGCGCCGGGCAGGTCCCGGGAGGAGCGGACGGACCGGCGCAGACGCTGACGCCGACGCCGACGGACGGAGCGGCGCAGACGCCCACGCCGGCGGACGGGCCGGGGCAGACGCCCACGCCTACGGACGGACCGGCGACGGCGGACCGGCCGGGGCAGCCCGCTCAGTCCGAGAGCGCGTCGAGCGCCCTGTCCACGTCCGCCACCGTGTTGTAGAGGTGGAACGAGGCCCGCAGATTGCCCGCGCGGGCCGAGACGAGGATCCCGGCACGGGTGAGTTCCGGCTGCCGCCCGCCGAGACCGGGTACGGCGACGATGCCGGAGTCACCGGTCACGGGCGCATGGCCGAGTTCCGTCAGCCCGGCGCGGAAGCGGGCGGCGAGGGCGGTGTTGTGGGCGTGGACCGTCCCGACCCCGATCTCCTCCAGCAGCGCGAGGGACTGCTCGGCCCCGTGGTACGCGAGGAACGCCGGCGGCTCGTCGTAGCGCCGGGCGGTACGGGCGAACTCCTCGACCGGGCCGTAGCTGCTCCCCTCCAGGTCCTCGGCCGCGAACCAGCCCGCGTGGGCCGGGACGAGTGACTCCTGCGCGTCCTCGGTGACGGTGAGGAACGACGCGCCGCGCGGGCAGAGCAGGTACTTGAAGGCGGCGGTGACGGTGTAGTCGTACGCCCCCGCGTCCAGCGGCAGCCACCCCGCGGCCTGGCTGGCGTCGAGGAGGACACGCGCGCCGTGGGCGGCCGCGGCGGCCCGTACCGCCGGCAGGTCCGCGATCCGGCCGTCCGCGGACTGCACGGCGGACAGGGCGACCAGCGCGGTGCCGGGCCGCACGGCGGCGGCGATCCCGTCGAGCGGCACGTAGCGCACCTTCAGATCGCCGCGGACCGCGAAGGGCGTGACCACGGAGCTGAACTCCCCCTCGGGAGCGACGACTTCGGCACCGGAGGGCAGCGAGGCCGCGATGAGCGCGACATGCACCGCGACCGAACCGCCGACCGCGACGCGCTCCGCGGACACGCCGGTGAGGCGGGCGAAGGACGCGCGGACGGCCTCCACGGACGCGAAGCTGCCCGCGCCTTCGGGGCGGCCGTCGGCGAGCTCCTCGGCGAGCCGCTTGACGGCCTCGACCGTACGGCGCGGCAGCAGACCGCAAGCGGACGTGTTCAGATACGTCGACGTCGGCGCGAACTCGGCGCCACCCAGGGTGTCCATGTCCCCTCCCCTACCCGCACGGACCGTGCGACCACGCCTGCGCCGGGGCCCGTACGGACCGTGCGACCGAGCCTGCGCCCGGATCCCGCAGGGACCGTGCGATCACGCCTGCGGCGGGACCGCGCACGAGCCGTCGGTGTCGCAGGCGCCCGTGGCGGCCGCGTCCGCCGTGCTGACCGGGACGAGCGCGCGGCCCTGCCAGGCCTGCTCCAGGGCCTGGGTGAAGACCTCGGCCGGCTGTCCGCCGGAGACCCCGTATCGGCGGTCGAGAACGAAGAACGGCACGGCGCTCGCCCCGAGCTCGGCGGCCTCGCGCTCGTCGGCCCGTACGTCGTCGGCGTACGCGTCCTCGTCGGTGAGGACCGCACGGGCCTCGTCGGCGTCGAGACCGGCCTGGACGGCCAGGTCGACCAGGACCTCCGGGTCGAACACGGACCGCTCCTCGGCGAAGTTCGTCCGGTAGGCGAGGTCCAGCAGCTCGTCCTGGCGGCCGCGGGCCTTGGCGAGATGGAGCAGCCGGTGAATGTCGAAGGTGCTGCCGACGTCGCGGCCGTCGGTGCGGTACCCGAGGCCCTCGGCGCGGGCGGTGGTGGCCACGTGCTCCTCCATGGAACGGGCCTGTTCCACCGTGCGGCCGTACTTCTTCGCCAGCGATTCGATCACGGGAGCGGTCTCGCCCTTGGGGCGGTTCGGGTCGAGTTCGAAGGAGCGGTGCACGACCTCGATCTCGTCGCGGTGGGCGAAGGCCGCGAGGCCCTGCTCGAAGCGTGCCTTCCCGACGTAGCACCAAGGGCAGGCGATGTCGCTCCAGATCTCGACGCGCATGGGACTGACTTCTCTCTCTTCGGCCGTGCTCGGTTGTGTGCGGGCGCCCGTCCACGGTTCACCCGGCGTGCGCGACAACCTGTGACCGTGCGCTTTCATTCCCCGCTCAGCCGCAGCGTCAGCACCAGATGGGCTCCGGCCCGCGGCCCGTCCGGGTCCGGCGCCCAGCCCCTGGCCGCGTAGAACGCCCGGGCGCGTTCGTTGTGCTCGTACACCTCCAGGCGTGCCGTGCTCATGCCCGCGCGGCGCCAGTCCGCGAGGCACGCGGAGTGCAGGGCGCTGCCGATGCCGTGGCGCCGGCGGGCGGGAGCGACGTGGAGCTGGGTGAGGGTCACGGTGCCCCCGCCGTCCGCGCGGTACGCGGCCACGCCCGCGAGCTCTCCGTCCGGCAGCACGGCGCAGAGCACATCGCCGCGCTCCACGGCGCGTGCCCAGCCTTCGCCGGTCCTGGCGTGCTCGGCGGCGCTGTCGAAGAGGTGGTCCGGTATCCGGCCGCGGTAGTAGGTGGCACGGGCCTCGGCGTGCAGCGGCGTGATGGCGTCGAGGTCGGCGGGTACGGCCGGGCGTATCCCGGCGGGAAGGATCATGCCGGTCAGGACGCGGCCGACCGGAGCGGCGGTTGCCGGGCCACGCCACCCCGGCCCGTCGAAGAGCGGCCGCCCCGACCCGCCGTGGGCGGTTGCCGGGGCCGGGACCCGCCGACCCGGCCGACGACCGGCCGGGTCAGGACCCGTCGCGCAGGCCCTCCGGCCAGGTCGGGCGGAACTCGACGCGGTCGAAGGTGACGACGCAGCCCTCGCCGACCGGCGACTGGGCCATGAAGCCGACGAGTGCGGCGTCCGCCTGTTCCCGGGTGCCGAGGGTGAAGATCCGGACGAAGGTCCAGCGCTCCCCGTCGGGCGAGGCGTGGAAGGCGAAGGCGCCGCCGGTGCGGCTGATCCGCAGCCAGGCGCTGTCGCCCTCCAGGACGAAGGAGTTGGCGTCGTCGGAGTGGCCCCGGGTGACGACGGTGCAGATCGTCGGCCGGTCCGGGGACAGCTCCAGACAGAGTTTGGCCCATTCCCGCTCGGCGACGTGGAGGTAGAGCACGCCCGCGTCGAAGGCGGCACCGAACCCCACCTTGACCCGCGCGATCAGCTGGAAGTCGCCCTCCGGCGCACCGAGCAGGCGGGGTGCGTCGGAAGCCGGGTCCAGTGCCTCACCGGTGGGCGGCACGAAACGGTCCTGCCGCGCGCCCGCCCAGCCGGTGAGCATCCCGTTCTCGTACGACCAGTCGGCGTCGGGGCCGTACGGACGCAGCGGGAAGGGCAGTTCGGGCAGGTCGATCTCGTCGGTCACGCGGTCAGCCTTCCAGACCCTCCGGGCGCCCGTCGACCCGGCGCGGAAGCCCGAGCGGGTTGTCGTCGCGCAGCTCGGCCGGGAGCAGCGCGGTCGGCGTCGACTGGTAGGTGACCGGGCGCAGCCAGCGCTCGATCGCGGTGCCGCCGACCGAGGTGGAGGTGGAGGTGGTGGCCGGGTAGGGGCCGCCGTGGTGCTGGGCGGGGGCGACGGCGACTCCGGTCGGCCAGCCGTCGACGAGGACCCGGCCGGCGAGCGGGGTCAGCGAGGCGAGCAGCTCCGCCGCGGGGCCGGCCGCCTCGTCCTCGGAGATGTGCAGCGTGGCGGTGAGATTGCCGGGCAGCCGGGCGAGGACGGCCCCGATCTCGTCGGTGGCGGCGTAGCGGGCGACGACGGTCACCGGGCCGAAGCACTCCTCCAGCAGCAGATCGTGCGCCCCTTCGGCGGCCAGCCGCCGCGCCGGTACGGTCAGGAAGCCCGCGCTGACGGTGTGCTCCCCTCCCGCACCGGGAGTGACGGGTGCCTCGACGCCGTCGAGCGCGGCCCGCTCGGTGACGCCGGCGACGAACGCCTCCCGCATCCGGTGGTCGAGCATGACGCCGGGCTCGGTCTCGCTGACCGCCGCCGTCAGCGACTTCAGCAGCCGGTCGCCCGCGTCGCCCTCGGGGGCGAGGACGAATCCGGGCTTGGTGCAGAACTGCCCCTCCCCCAGGGTCATCGAGCCGGCCAGGCCGTTGCCGATGGCCTCCGCGCGTTCGGCGGCCGCGGCCTCGGTGATCACCACCGGGTTGAGGGAGCCGAGTTCACCGTGGAAGGGGATGGGCACGGGACGGGCGGCGGCCGCGTCGAAGAGGGCGCGCCCGCCGCGTACCGAACCGGTGAAACCGGCGGCCGCGACCAGCGGGTGGCGTACGAGTTCCACTCCCGCGTCGAAGCCGTGGACCAGCGCGACGACGTCCTCGGGCAGCCCGACCTGCTGGGCGGCCCTGCGCAGCACCGCCGCGCACAGCTCGGAGGTGGCCGGATGGTCCGGGTGGGCCTTGACGACGACGGGGCAGCCCGCGGCGAGGGCGCTCGCGGTGTCCCCGCCCGGCACGGAGAAGGCGAGCGGGAAGTTGCTCGCGGAGTAGACGGCGACGACGCCGAGCGGGATCTTCCAGCGGCGCAGATCGGGCCACGGCGGGGTGCGTCCGGCGTCGGCGTGGTCGATGCGGATGTCGAGGAAGGCACCTTCGTCGACGACGTCGGCGAAGGCCCGCAACTGGGCGGTGGTCCTGGCGAGTTCTCCGGTCAGCCGCACCGGACCGAGGGCGGTCTCGGCGTCGGCGGCCTCGATGACGTGCTCGCCGGCCTCGTCGAGGAGGTCCGCGGCGGTGCGCAGGAGGGCCGCGCGGACCGTACGGTCGGCGAGGGCGGGCCGTGCGGCGTCCGCGGCCCGTACCGCCCGGTCGACCTCCTCCGCTGTGGCCTCGACCGCAACCTGCTCACGCGGCTTCCCGGTTCGGGGGTCCACACTCCAGACTGGTGCTGCTCCCACCGCGGCTTCCTTCCCGGAGTTGTTCGGTATTCTGAACAGAGTTCCCGATGATGAATGTGTGATGACGTGGGGACTCTATTTCCGGGCGTTCTGCGCGGTCAAGAAGGGTGGAGGGCCATGGCAACTGCCGAGCAGGGTGGGGCTCAGGTCAAGTCCGCGGTGCGGACGGTGGAGTTGCTCGAGTACTTCGCGGGCCGGCCCGGTATGCATTCGCTCGCCGCCGTCCAGGAGGCCGTCGGCTACCCCAAGTCCAGCCTGTACATGCTGCTGCGCACCCTGGTCGAGCTGGGCTGGGTGGAGACCGACGCGACGGGCACGCGGTACGGGATCGGCGTACGGGCGCTGCTCGTCGGCACGTCGTACATCGACGGTGACGAGGTCGTCGCGGCGGCCCGGCCCACACTGGACCGGCTCTCGGACGACACCACCGAGACGATCCACCTGGCCCGTCTCGACGGGACGAACGTCGTGTACCTCGCCACCCGGCAGTCGCAGCACTATCTGCGCCCCTTCACCCGCGTCGGTCGCCGGCTGCCCGCGCACTCCACCTCGCTCGGCAAGGCACTGCTGGCCACCCACAGCGACGAGCAGGTCCGCAAGATGCTGCCGGAGACGCTGCCCGCGCTCACCGAGCACACCATCACCGACCGGGAGCGGCTCATCGACGAGCTGCGGCAGATCCGCGAGCAGGGCTACGCCGTGGACCGCGAGGAGAACACGCTGGGGCTGCGCTGCTTCGGCGTCGCCATCCCGTACCGCACCCCGGCACGGGACGCGATCAGCTGCTCGGTGCCGGTGGCCCGGCTGACGCCGGGACACGAGCAGATGATCAAGGACGCGCTGTTCGACGCGCGGGACCGGCTCACCCTCGCCACCCGGAGGCTCTGATGCGGATCGTCCTGCGCGAGGTCCGTCAGCCGGACCTCGATTACTTCTTCGCGCTGATGCAGGACCCCGAAAGCGGCCGCATGGCCGCGTTCACCGCCGAGGACCCGGGCGACCGGGCCCGCTTCGACGCCCACTGGGAGCGGATCCTCGGCACGGACGCCGTCAATCGCACCGTGCTCGTCGACGGCGCCCCGGCCGGCCACGCCGCCGTCTACGGACCGCCCGGGGAGCGCGAGGTGACGTACTGGATCGACCGCGCCCACTGGGGACGCGGCGTGGCCACGGCCGCGCTGCGCGAACTGCTCGTCCTCGTGGCGGAACGTCCGCTGTACGCGCGCGCCGCCACCGACAACGCGGGCTCGCTGCGCGTCCTGGCCAAGTGCGGCTTCACCGTCACGGGCCGTGACCGTGGGTTCGTCCATGCGCGGGGCGAGGAGACCGAGGAGTTCGTGCTCCGGCTCGACGGCTGAGCGAGCACCTGCGGCACCACGGCACCGCGGCACCACGGCACCGCGCCGGATGAGGATTACCTGAGAAACCCGGCAGAACGGAACGGAAGCCTCCGGGCCTCTCGTCCTTTTCAGGGATGAACAAGACGATCAGGCGCGCCGCGGTCTTCAGCCTGCTCCTGGTGCTCGCCCTGCTGGTGCGGGCCACCTGGGTGCAGGGATACGAGGCCGAGGCCCTCGCGGACGACAAGCACAACCGGCGGAACACCATCGCGCAGTACGCGCAGCCGCTCGGTGACATCGTCGTGGCCGGCTCCCCGGTCACGGGCTCGAAGAGAACGGAGGGCAGCGATCTCGCGTACAAGCGCACGTACACGAACGGCGAGCTGTACGCGCCGGTCACCGGCTACAGCTCACAGGCGTACGGCGCCACGCAGCTGGAGGGCATCTACAGCGACGTCCTCGACGGCACCGACAACCGGCTGAAGAACCCGCTGGACGTGCTCACCGGAAAGCAGGCCCAGTCCGGTGACGTGCTCACCACCATCGACCCGGCCGTGCAGAAGGCCGGTTTCGAGGCGCTCGGCGACAACAAGGGCGCGGCGGTCGCCATCGATCCCGGCACCGGCCGGATCCTCGGCGTGGTGAGCACCCCGTCGTACGATCCGTCGAAGATCAGCGGGACCACCGACGGCGACGCCTGGAAGCGGCTCTCCGGCGACAAGGACCAGCCCATGGTCAACCGGGCCCTCCGGCAGCCGCTGCCGCCCGGCTCGACGTTCAAGCTGGTGGTCGCGGCGGCCGCGCTGGAGGACGGGCTCTACTCGTCGGTGGACGAGCGGACCGACAGCCCCCAGCCCTACACGCTCCCGAACACCCGGACCGTGCTGGAGAACGAGAACAAGTCCGCGCCCTGCCGGAACGCCACGATCCGCACCGCGCTGCAGTACTCCTGCAACAACGTCTTCGGGAAGCTGGCGGCGGATCTGGGCAAGGAGAAGGTCCGGGCCATGGCGGAGAAGTTCGGCTTCAACGACGCCGAACAGGACGTTCCCGTGCGCGCCTCGAAGAGTGTGTATCCGGAGAACATGGACTCGGCGCAGACGGCGTTGACGGGCATCGGCCAGTTCGAGGTCACGGCCACCCCGCTGCAGATGGCGATGGTGTCCGCGGCCCTGGCCAATGATGGCCTCATGGCGTCCCCGCATATGGTCTCCAAGGTCGTCGACGCGGACGGCACCACGCTGCAGAGCTACGAGGACTCCGACACCGAGCGGATCGTGTCCTCGTCCACGGCGGAGCAGCTGCGCAGCGCCATGGTCACGGTGGTCGAGGACGGCACGGGCACCAACGCGCGCATCAGCGGCGCCGAGGTGGGCGGCAAGACGGGCACGGCCCAGCACGGCGAGAACAACAGCAAGACGCCGTACGCCTGGTTCACCTCGTACGCCAAGGACGAGGCGACGGGCAAGGAGGTGGCGGTCGCGGTGATCATCGAGGACTCCGGGGCGGCACGCTCCGAGGTCAGCGGCAACGGGTTGGCGGCGCCGATCGCGCAGAAGATGATGAAGGCGGCGCTCGGATAGACCCCCGGTCGCGGACCGGAGCGGGGCGCACGGTATGCAGGGTCGTTCAAGCCTCAACTCACCGTGTGCATGGAGGACTTCGTGCAGCTGCTGCCCCGCTCCCCGTCCGGCTGGACCATGGCCGTCTTCGGCGCGCTCGCCGCCGTCATGGGTGTGGTGGGGCTGATCGCCCCGGGCGCTCTGCTCACGGCCATGGGCTTCGAGCCCATACCGGACTCGGCGCGCGCGGAGGGCGACCACACACCGGTCTTTCTGACCGCCTCGTCCATGGCGGCGCTCAACATGGGCGTGTACTACGTCCTGGCGGCGCTTTCCGACTGGAGACCCTTCTTCCGCTGGACGGTCCCGTTCCGCCTGCTGACCTGCACGGTCTTCACCGTGGCGGTGATCAGCGGGCGGGCACCCTCCGGCTTCCTGGGTGTGGGCCTGTGGGAGGGCCTGGGCGCGCTGGCGACGGGCCTGGCCCTCCGTTACGAGGCGGGACGCCGAGCTACTACTTGACGCCGATCAGCTGCTCGATCGGGTCGATCGCGAAGTACACGGCGAACAGCCCCGCCGTGGCCCACAGCAGCCAGTGCACCTCGCGCGCCTTGCCGAGGACCGTCTGCAGGACCACGTACGCGAGGAATCCGGCGCCGATGCCGTTGGTGATGGAGTACGTGAACGGCATCACGGCGATCGTCAGGAACGCGGGGATGGCGATCTCGTACCGCTGCCAGTCGATGTGGCGGACCTGGGTCATCAGCAGGAACCCCACCACGACCAGCGCGGGGGCGGCGGCCTGGGCGGGGACGACCGTGGCCAGCGGCGTGAGGAAGAGGGCGAGTCCGAAGAGGGCGCCCGTGACCACGCTGGCGAGGCCGGTGCGGGCGCCCTCGCCGACGCCGGCGGCCGATTCGATGTAGGAGGTGGCGGAGGAGGCGGAGGCCGCGCCGCCCGCCGCGGCCGCCGCGCCGTCGATGAGCAGGACGCGGCCCAGGTTCGGGACGTCGCCCTTCTCGTCCAGCAGCCCGGCCTCGTTGGAGACGCCGACGACCGTGCCCATGGTGTCGAAGAAGTCGCTCAGGACGAGGGTGAAGACGAGCAGGACGATGGTGATGGCACTGACCTGCCCGAAGGCTCCGAAGAGGCTGAAGGAGCCGACGAGTCCGAAGTCCGGGGCGGCCACGATGTCCCCGGGAACGGTGGGAACGGTCAGGCCCCAGGCGAGCGGGGCGATGTCGGCCACCTCGTTGATGACGATGGCGAGGACCGTCATGGCGACGATGGAGAGGAGGATCGCGCCGCGCACCTTGCGGGTCACCAGCGAGATGGTGAGCAGGACACCCAGGCAGAAGACGAGCACCGGCCAGCCGGACAGCTGCCCCTGGGCGCCGAGCTGCACCGGAACGGACCCGGTGTCGCCGGGGATGCGGGTCACGAAGCCCGCGTCGACGAAGCCGATGAAGGCGATGAAGAGTCCGATGCCGACGCTGATCGCCTGCTTCAGCTGCTGCGGGATGGCGTGCATGACGGCCTCGCGCAGCCCGGTGACGACCAGTACGCAGATGACGACGCCCTCGATGACCACCAGACCCATCGCGTCGGGCCAGCTCATCAGCGGCGCGATCTGGTAGGCGACGACGGCGTTGAGGCCGAGCCCGGCCGCGATGGCGAGCGGCAGATTGCCGCCCAGGCCCATGATCGCGGTCATCACGGCCGCCACGAGGGCGGTGACGGTGACCAGTTGGGGCCCGGAGAGATGGGCGCCGAACTTGTCCTCGGCGCCGCCGAGGATGATCGGGTTGAGGACGAGAATATAGGCCATCGTGAAGAACGTGGCGAAACCGCCTCGTACCTCGCGACCGAAGGTCGATCCCCGTTCACTTATTCGGAAGTAACGGTCGACAGCGTTCTGTTGCTGTGATTCCGGCATGGGCTCTCCTCGGCGGGTGACGGTTCCGCGCGGTGTCGGACGGCTGGATTGTGCCCGCCGAGGAGGCCTTTCAGGTTTTCGCCACGTTACTTGACCAGGCTGTTACCCGACCTCGGGTGTTACTTCACCCCGGCCCACCGCTTGATCGTGGAGATCGCCTGCTCCTGCTGCTCGGCGGGCAGCTTCCCGATCGAGGCGCCGTGGTTCGCCCCCGGGACGACGAAGCGGTACGAGTCGTGGCGGCTCGGGGTGAACTTCTCCGCGCTCCAGGGGTCGTTCTCGCCGTAGATGAACATCATCCGCTCACCGCGCGTCGTGACCCAGCGGTCGACGTCGGCCATGGCCGCGTTGTTGTACGAGCCGCGCATCGCCGCGGGCAGCACCGAGTTCGGCTGGTAGATGTCCGGGTGGTGGCGCACGTCCTTGAGGTGCTTGAACTTCAGGTCGGCCCAGCCGAGCTGGGTCGCGGCCTGCCGGTAGTAGGGCCCCGATCCGTTCGTGCCGAGCGTCTCGTCCTGGTAGACGCTGAAGCCGTGCTGCTTCGACCACTCGTACAGCTCGTCGTCACCGACGGCCTTGGCGTCGGGCACGGTGGCGCAGTTCTCGACGGTGTCGCTCTGCCAGAAGTTCCACACCTGGTCGAGGACGGCGAACTCGTAGGCCCGGTCGGTGGTGCCGAGGGTCTCCTCGAAGGTGTCGCCGTTCTTCACGGCGTCCGCCTCGAACTTGGGCAGCAGGCGCTCACGCCGCACCAGCATCTCGCGCTGTACGGCGTTGAGCGCGTCCCGGCACTCCTCGGTGCCGACCGTGCGGAAGAACCGCTCGTAGGTCGAGTCGTCGCGGTTGTGGGCGTCGTTGGGGGCGACGAAGGCCACGACCGCGTCGAGGTCCTGCGGGTAGAAGCGCTCGTGGTACGTGGCGGTCATGCCGCCCTTGCTGCCACCGGTCCCCAGCCACTTGCCCTTCTCGATGCGACGCAGCGCCTGGGTGATGCGGTGCTCGTCGCTCGCCTCCTGCTGGATCGTCATTCTGGACCAGTCGTCCCCGGCCGGGCCCGCGGGCCGGGAGTCGGCGAAGTAGCGGTGCTCGACGCTGATCTGGTTGGCGTCGATGAGGCGGGTGAGGGAAGCGATGCCGGTGGGGAGGGTGTAGCCGCCGGTGTAGAACACGGTCGGCCGGTCGGTGGACTTGTGCCACAGCGTCAGACGCTGGGTGAAGGTGCCGCGGCGTGGGTCGCGGTGATCGACGGGCTGGGCGTACGTCAGCGTGTAGTACGGGTATCCCTCGCGGTCCACGACCGAGACGACCGTCATGCCCGGGATGCGTTCCAGCCGTTCGCGTACGTCCTCGGCGGCGCTCGCCCCGGCCTTGGCGGAGGCGGCCGGGCCGGCCGCGGACGCGGGCACGGCTCCGGCCAGGATCGCCGTACCGGAGACCAGCCCGGCGCACAGAAGTGCGGTTATCCCCTTGTTGCGCACAGTGTTTCCCCTCGTACATGAGTGACGGGTGGTGCGCGGGATGTTACGGCGTAGGGAGCCATCGCACGGGAAAGTACGGCAACTGCCCCATCCGGCCGACCGGTTGCCGCTGCCACGATGCCCGCGGGATCGACGGGATCCGAAGGACGGGACCTGGGGAGGGAGCGGCGGTGGCTGCGGGAAAGGTCGGGGTGCTGCGGGACCGCAATGCGGCGCTGTGGGTGTCGGGACTGCTCGTGTCGGGGTTCGGCACGACGGCGATGTGGCTGGTCTCCGGTATCTGGGTGAAGTCGCTGACGGGGTCGGACACTCTGGCGGCGCTGACGGTGTTCGCGATGTGGGCGCCCGCGCTCGCCGGGCCGCTGCTGGGCACGCTCGCCGACCGGGTGCGCAGACGGCCGCTGCTGATCGCGGTCAACGCCGCGATGGCGGCGCTGCTGCCGGCGCTGCTGCTGCTCGACTCGGGTGACCGCGTGTGGCTGCTGTTCGGTGTCCTCGTCGTGTACGGGGCCGCCGGGGTGGTCCAGGACGCGGCGGAGACGGCACTGGTGGCGGGCGCCGTCGACCGGCGGCTGCTCGGCGACCTCAACGGGCTGCGGATGACGGTGAACGAGAGCACGAAGCTGATCGCTCCGCTCGCCGCGGCCGGGCTGTTCGCCCGGTTCGGCGGGGCGTCGGTGGCGCTGCTGGACGCGGCGACGTTCGCGCTGGCGGCCGGGATCTTCGCGCTGCTCAGGGTGCGGGAGGAGAAGCCGGCCCGGTCCCGGTACGCCTGGGCGGACACGGCCGAGGTCGCCCGCGCGCTGTGGCGCTCCCCCGTGCTGCGGCCGCTGCTGGCGGCCGGCGGGGCCACGATGCTGCTGGCCGGACTGAACGGGGCGCTGCTGTTCGCGGTCGTGGACCGGGTGCTCGGGCACGCCCCGACGTTCGTCGGGGTGCTGTACGCGGTGCAGGGCGCGGGTTCCCTGGTCGCCGGGCTGCTCGCGGGGCCGCTGCTGCGGAGGCTGCCGGAGCGGGTGTTCGCGGCGGCGGGCACCGGGCTGTTCGCGGTGGCGGTGGGGCTGCGGTCACTGCCGTACGACGCGGTGGCGCTGGTGTGCGCCGGAGCGGTCGGGCTGGGGCTGCCGTGTGTGCTCGTCGCGGCGATGACGGCGGTACAGCGCGAGACACCGGACGCGGTGCTCGGCCGTGCCGCCGCCACCGCCCAGTCCCTCCTGTTCGTACCCAACGCGGTGGCACTGGCCCTGGGCGCGGGGCTGGTCGCGGTGGTGGAGGTACGGGTGCTGCTGGTGGCGGTCGGGGTGCTGGGCCTGGTGACGGCGGCAGCCCTGGCGGGCCTCAGCCGAGGCCGGACAGCGCGGCCCTGACCGCCGCCAGATCCTGGTCGGAAGCCAGACCCGCGTGGTACAGCCGCAGTTCGTTCGCACCGAGCGAGGCCGCGTCGGCCGCGTCGGCGGCGAGGGTGCCGGGACTGCCGCCCATACCGCCGACCACCGTGAGGTTGGCGGCGATCACGGAGCCGGCGGAGGCGTGCCGGGCGAACGGGGACAGCAGCCGCGCACCGCCGGTGCAGGGCACGACCACGCCGTCGGCGAGGCCCAGGATGTGCGCCGGGTCGACGCCGGCGTTGGCACCGCAGTGGTACGCCACCGGGTCGGCGTGCAGCAGCACCTGGAAACCCTCCGGCGCGGCGGCCCGTACCGCCGCGACCACCGCCTCCTGAAGGGTGCGGGCGGTATGCGTGCGGAACTCCAGGGTGAGCGCGGCCGGTTCGGCCCCGAGCAGCTTCTCCACCGGGATGTCGGCGGGCGCGCTCCCCCGCCACACCGGCTCCAGTGCCTCCCGCACCGCCGCGCTCAGCTCTCCGGGCTCCACGCCGCGGGCGGCGTATCCCTCGCCGCAGGCGGGACAGAAGCACAGCGACATCGCGTACTGGGCGGCGTCGCCGAGTCCGACGCCCGCGATCTTGTCGTGGGCGTGCAGATGGGCGAGGCCGTACCAGCCGCAGGACTCGAGTTCGGTGCCGCGTGCGCCGGGCCGGACCGCCGCCTCCGCGGCGAGGTCCAGCAGATACGCGCGGACGGCGGGCTGGGCGATACAGGGCGCCCAGGGGTAGCGGTCCCCGTAGGCGTTGACGACGGACGTGCCGGGATGTTCTGAGCCGAGGCGGGAGTTGTGCGCGAGGACGACCCAGGTGTGCACGTCGAGCCCGGCGGCGGTGAGGGCTTCGGCGGCCTCCCCGTACGCGTCGCCGGGCGCCCATGCCCCGGCCGGGTACGGGTGCGGTGTCCGCCCGGCCCAGCGGCTGTCGTCCGGCGGGTAGAGCACGGCCGCGTGCTCGGCGGTGACGACGCGGTGGCGGGGATGGCGGGGGGTGAGGGCCCTGGTGGAGTGGTAGGCGGCGGCGAGGGTGACCTGGCCGACGCCGAGGCCGGCGATCCGCTCGGCGGCGCCGGGGTCGCCGTTGACGTCCCAGGGGTAGACGAAGGCGCCGGTCCTCATTCGGCGGCTCCGTCCCCGAGGAGGGCGTAGCCGCGCCCGATGATGTCGGCCAGTTCCTTGATGTGGTCGGCGGACGGCTCGCTCAGCGGCGGCCGTACCTCTCCGACGTCCTGTCCGCGCAGCCGTACCGCGGCCTTGACGAGCGAGACGGCGTATCCGTTGCGGGAGGCGCGCAGTTCGACGAGCGGCCGGTAGAAGCCGTCCAGCAGCCGTTCGACGGTCGCGTCGTCGCCGCTCATGAGCGCGCGGTGGAAGGCGAGGGCGATCTCGGGGGCGAAGCAGAAGACGGCGGAGGAGTAGAGGGTGATGCCGATGCCGCGGTAGGCGAGGCCGGTGAGCTCGGCCGTGGGCAGTCCGTTGAAGTAGAGGAAGTCGCGGCCGGGGGCGTCCGTGCGTACGGCGCTGACGATGCGCTGCATCAGATCGAGGTCGCCGTATCCGTCCTTGAGGCCGATGATGCCGTCGACCTTGGCGAGTTCGACGACGGTCTCGGGGGTGAAGACGGCGTTGTCGCGCTGGTAGACGATGACGCCGAGCGCGGTGGCGGCGGCGAGCGCCGCGTAGTGGCGCAGCAGTCCGGCCTGGTCGGCGACGACGAGGTACGGCGGCATGGCGAGGATCCCGTCGGCGCCCGCCTCCTCGGCGAGCCTCGCGTACCGGACGGCGAGGGCCGTGCCGTAGCCGGCGCCCGCGACGACGGGGACGCGGCCGGCGGTCTCCTCGACGGCGACGGCGACACAGTCGCGGAACTCCTCCGGGGTCAGCGCGTGGAACTCGCCGGTGCCGCAGCAGGCGAAGACCGCCGCGGCGCCGGCCTCGACCCCGGCGCCCACATGGGCGCGGAAGACGTCGAGGTCGAGAGCGCCGTCCGGTCCGTAGGCGGTGACGGGGAAGAACAGCGGTCCGGTGCCGCTGGTGAGCCGGGCGGCGAGCGGGGCTGAGGTCACGGGCGCTCCCTTGGCCATGCACCGAGCCATCAGCTCGTGCATCATTCTGATCGGCGTCTATATTTCTGAACAACTCACGCTAGGGCAGCCGCTCGGCCGAGGTCAAGCCGGGAAACCGCGACTCCGGGCTGGAGTTGACACTCTGCACGGCACTTGACGGTGCCGGGACCGCTCCTTAGCGTGTCCACGCATGTGAATGCCGCCTAGAGGCCAAGACCTGAGCCGCGTCGAGGAGAACCGATCCATGCCCGCACCCCGCACCCTCCTGCTCACCGGCGCGGCCGGCGGCCTCGGCACCCTGATGCGGGGACTGCTGCCCGCCTACGGCTACGAACTCCGCCTCTTTGACATGACCCCGATCGAAGGGGAGCCCGGGGCGATCACCGCCGACCTCGCCGACAGGGACGCCCTGCGCGAAGCCGTACGGGGTGTCGACGCGATCGTCCACCTCGCGGGCATCTCCCTGGAGGCCTCGTTCGAGAAGATCCTCCGCGCCAACATCGAAGGCACGTACAACCTCTACGAGGCGGCCAGGGCGGAAGGTGTCCGGCGCGTCGTCTTCGCCTCAAGCAACCACGCCGTCGGTTTCACCCCACGCCCGCGCGAGGACACACCCGTCGGCACGGCCGGGCTGATCCCGGTCGACACGCCCCACCGTCCCGACACCTACTACGGCCTGTCCAAGTGCTTCGGCGAGGACCTCGCCCAGCTCTACTGGGACCAGCACGGCATCGAGACCGTGTCCGTCAGGATCGGCTCCTGCTTCATGGAGCCCACCACCGTGCGGATGCTCTCCGTCTGGCTGAGCCCGGGTGACGGCGCCCGTCTCTTCCACGCGGCGCTCACCGCACAGGACGTCGGCCACACCGTCGTGTACGGCTCCTCCGCGAACACGCGCCTGTGGTGGGACCTGTCCACGGCGCGGGCACTCGGGTTCGAGCCGCAGGACGACTCGGAGCAGTTCGCGGAAAAGCTCGTCGCCGAGCAGGGCGAGCTGGACCCGGCGAACCGGGACCACGCATATCTGGGCGGACAGTTCGTGACGAATCCGCCCCGCTGGCCGCACTGAGGCGGTATGCCGCACGCGGCCGTCGGGTGCCGGTGACCGATTCGGCCGAAGGTAAGGGAACGGCAAAGCCGGGTCGCTCGTTACCTCAGGCATGACAGCTATGACCCCCGGCTCGAACATCCCCCTGACCGCCGCGCGCGTGGCGGTGGACGTCGCCGCACCCGTGCGGCTCGACGTATCGGGCCTGCTGCTCACCGCCGACGGCAAGGTGCGCTCCGACGACGACTTCATCTTCTACAACCAGCCGGCCGGCCCCGGTGTCGCCTACCGGTCCGGTGGCGGCACGGCCCCGGACGCGATCGTCGTCGACACCGGCGCCGTTCCGGCCGGGATCGAGAAGATCGTCGTCACGGCCAGTCCGGACGCCGCGGGGCAGACCTTCCAGGGCATCGAGCCCACGGCCACGATCCGGAACGCGGACGACGGATCGGTCCTGGCGACCTTCACCCCGCCGCAGCTGGGCACCGAGACCGCCCTGGTGATCGTCGAGGTCTATCTGCGGAACGGGGCGTGGAAGGCCAGGGCCGTCGGCCAGGGCTATGCGAACGGGCTGGCGGGCATCGCCACCGACTTCGGTGTCTCGGTCGAGGAGGAGCCGGCCGCGGCGCCCGCCCCCGCCCCGGCCCCCGTGGCCCAGACGCCCGCTCCCCCGGCTCACGCACCCGCTCCCCCGGCTCAGGCACCCGCGGCGGCGCCCGCGCCCGGCGCCGGCAAGATCAACCTGGACAAGGGGCGCGTCAGTCTCCAGAAGAACCAGACCGTGTCCCTGGTCAAGGGCGGCCGTCCGCTGCTCTCCCAGGTCAAGATGGGCCTCGGCTGGGAGCCCGCCTTCCGCGGCAAGGACATCGACCTGGACGCGTCCGTGATCGCCTACGGCCCGCAGCGCAACCATCTCGACAGCTGCTACTTCGGGAAGCTGTCCATCCTCAACGGCTCGATCAAGCACTCGGGTGACAACCTCACCGGAGAGGGCGCGGGCGACGACGAGGTGATCGTCGTGGACCTCGGCCGCCTGCCCGCCGACGCCACGGGCCTGGTCTTCACCGTCAACTCCTTCTCCGGCCAGAAGTTCACCGAGGTCGCCAAGGCCTACTGCCGGCTGATGGACGCGGCGACCGGTGAGGAGCTGGTGCGCTTCGACCTCACCGGCGCCGAGCCGCAGACCGGGGTGATGATGGCGAAGCTGATCCGCCAGTTCTCCGGCGAGTGGGAGATGACGGCGATCGGCGAGTTCGTGAAGTCCCGCACGGTCCGCGGCATGGTCAAGCCCGCGGCGCAGGCGCTCTAGGCGTCCGAGGTGGAGGGGCCGCACAGGCGTCCCGACGTGGCGGGGCGGCACCCGGGACCGGGTGCCGCCCCTCATCCGTGGGACGTGTACCGGGAGGTCAGCAGGCGCGCTTCCACGGGCCGGTGATGGCGACCATGATGCCCGGCGTCTGGATGCTGGCGAACAGCGTCCGTCCGTCGGGCGAGAAGACCACGCCGGCGAACTCGCTGTAGGCCGGCTCCTCCTCGGTGCCGAGGTTCAGCTCGTTGCGGGCGATCGGGTACGTCCGCCCGCTCTCGGTCGCGCCGAAGAGGTGCTGGACGCCCTCGCCGTCCTCGGCGATGATCAGGCCGCCGTACGGGGAGACGGTGATGTTGTCGGGGCCGTCGTACGCGCCGTCCTTCGACGGGTCCGCGTTCACACCGAGCAGCACCTTGAGGGTCAGCGTCCGGCGCCGGGGGTTGTAGAACCAGACCTGGCCGTCGTGCGGCTGCCCCGGGCTCTCGTCGCGGGCGTACGAGGAGACGATGTACGCGCCGCCGTCCGCCCACCACATGCCTTCGAGCTTGCGGGCGCGGGTGATCTCGGCGTCGGCGAACTGCTTGCGCACCGGAACGGTCTTCGCGTCGCGGTCGGGTACGTCGACCCAGTCCACGCCGTACACCGTGCCGAGCCTGGTGGCGCGGGACAGGTCGTCGATGAAGCGGCCGCCCGCGTCGTAGCACTTGGGCGCCTGCAGGATGCCGGCGTCCTCGGGGATGTGACGCAGCCGCCCGCGGCCGTGCTGGAAGCCGTGCGGCGGGACCCAGCGGTAGAGCAGGCCGTTGGGGCCGGAGGCGTCCTCGGTGAGATAGGCGTGGCCGCGCTTGGTGTCGATGACGACGGCCTCGTGCTCGTAGCGGCCGAACGCCTTGACCGGGATGGGGTGGCGGTTGGCGCGGCGGTCGTGGGGGTCGACCTCGAACACGTAGCCGTGGTCCTTGGTCATGCCGTTCTCGCCGGCCTTGTCCGCGTTCTCCTCGCAGGTGAGCCAGGTCCCCCAGGGGGTCCGCCCGCCCGCGCAGTTCTGCGAGGTGCCGGCGATGCCGACCCACTCGGCCGTGCGGCCGTCGCGGTGGGTCTCGACGACCGTGCAGCCGCCGGCCGCGGCGGGGTCGTAGACGAGGGCGTCGGTGAGCGGTACGGGGTACTTCCAGTTCTTGCGCGGGCCCTTGAGCTCGTGGTTGTTGACGAGAAGGGTGACTCCGCGGGGGCCTTCGAAGGCGGCGGTGCCGTCGTGGTTGGAGGGGGTGAACTCGCCCGACTCCAGCTTGGTGACACCACTGTGGGTGACGATGCGGTAGGCGAACCCGGCGGGGAGGGCGAGGATGCCCTTCGGGTCGGGGAGGAGGGGGCCGTAGCCGGGGCCGTGGTGGTGGCCGTGACGGTCGGTCTCCGCCGGGCCGTCCTCGGCGGCGAGCGCGCCGGGCGCGGTGGCGAGGGCACCGACGGCGCCGGTGAGGGCGACGCCCGCGCCGGTGAGCGCGGACTGTCTCGTGAATTCCCTGCGGGTGAGCGGCATCGCAGTCTCCTGAGGGGCTGGTTCTACGGGCACCTGGGGTCTGGCCGGTGTCGGCCCACACGCTCCCGGTCACGTATAAACGGCAGTTGAAGTCAATGCGACATCTCACTCTTTCGTCCGCCGGTGGTCCTGCCCACCGGCGGACGCCGCACCGCCGCGCCGCTCCGTGCGCCGGGCGCGCGGGGTCAGGAACCCGGCCGGGAGCGGGCCTTGAACGCGGCCTTGCGGGCGTCCTTCGCCGTCTTCTTGTCGCGGTGCAGACGCCCCATCGCCTCCAGGACGTCCGCCGCGGCCGGATGATCCACCCGCCACGCCTCCTCGAAGAAGCCGCTGTGCTGTCCGACGAGGCCCTCGACCAGGTCCTGGAGTTCCTCCAGATCCCCCTCGGCGTCCAGTTGCGCGGCGATCGTGTCGACGGCGAGCCAGAAGATCATGGACTCGGGGGGCGCCGGCACGTCCGCCGAGCCGCCTTCGGCGAGCCACACGCGGGCGAGGCCACCGAGTTCACGGTCGTCGAGGACGTCCCGCACGGCCGGTTCCGCCTCCGCGCCGGCCAGTGCGAGGGCCTGCTGGCAGTGGAGGCGGCGCAGGGGCGCGCCGGGGTCGGTCCCACGAGCGGCGGCGAGGAGGTCCCGTGCGGCCGCCGGCGTCTCGCGCAGGGCCAGCCACTGGGCGGTCTCCGCCCGGGCCGACCGGTCGGGGTAGTGCGAGACCCCGTCGAGCAGCGCCTTCGCGTCCTTGTCGGCGAGGTCGCCGACCGCGGGTGCCACCACCCCGCCCTCCAGCATCCTGGCCCTGATCCCGTACAGCCCCAGCGGGGTGAGCCTCACCATTCCGTACCGGGAGACGTCCTCTTCCTCCGCGGCCGACAGCGACGGCGCGGACTCCGTCCCCTCCTCGGCCATCAGCGCCTCGTCCACCGGCCGGTACTCCACCAGGCCGATCGGCTCCAGCAGCCGGAACTGGTCGTCCAGTCGCATCATCGCGTCGGAGACCTGCTCCAGGACGGCGTCGGTGGGCTCCCTTATGTCGTCGGGCACGATCATCGACGCGGCGAGGGCGGGCAGGGGGATCTGTTCCTCGCCCGCACCACTCTCGCTGACGGTGAGCAGGTACAGATTGCCGAGGACGCCGTCGAGGAACTCGGCCTCCGACTCGGGATCCCAGTCGAGGGCCTCGAAGTCGATCTCGCCGCCCTCGCCGATGACATGGGCGAGATCGTCGAGCACCGGCGCGATCGCGTCCGCGAAGACCGCGTCGAAGGCGTCCTGCCAGAGGGCGAGCACGTCCTTGGGGCTGCCGCCGGTGACCAGCCGCAGGTGGTCGCCGGTGGTGACGGTGCCGTGTCCGGTGCCGTGTCCGGTGGCGTCGTCCTCCGGATCGACGACGTCGACGAGCCCCGTGTCCACGGCGATCCGCCACGCCTCGCTCGCGTACGCGGCGCCGTCCTCGTCCGCCGTGAGCCCCAACGCCTCGGCCGCGGCGGGCAGTTGTTCGTCCACGAGTTCCCCGCCCGCGCCGACCCTGGTCTCCGGTCCGGCCCAGCGCGCCAGCCGGACGGCCCTGGCCAGCAGGGGTGTGCCGAGGGCGTCCCGCGCCAGTTCCGCGTCCGGATGCAGTCGCACCGGCGGCAGGGTGGGGCGTCCGGCGGGGCGGTCTCCTGGCATCTGGTGGCTCTCCTCGGCTTTCGGGCGTACCGGTGTGCGGCTCGGTTCGGCTCCGGGGCGCTCCAGCGTGCGCCCCTTCGGTTCACTTGCGCTCGTGGCGGCCCCCAGCGTAGACGCATTTCGCCCGATGCCGTCCGGTTCATGTACCCGTCAACCCCCGTACACCCGGCACCTCTTGACAAGTGGCGTGTTCTGCCAAGAGATTGACGCGCGTAGATCCCATCAGTGGTGAAATCGCCACCCCCCAACCCTCACAACGGAGTTCCCTGATGCCTTCCATACCGAGATCTGCCGCCGTCGCGGCCGTCGTGGCCGCCGCGCTGGCCGCCGGCCTGCTCGCAGGCTCCTCCTCGGCCGCCGCCGACGCCGAGACCGCGGACACCGGCGTTCGCATCCATGACATCCAGGGCACGACCCGTACGTCCCCGCTCGTCGGGCAGCAGGTGAAGGACGTCGAGGGCATCGTCACCGGTGTCCGCACGTACGGCTCCTCGCGCGGTTTCTGGTTCCAGGACCCGCAGGCCGACGCCGACCCGGCCACCAGCGAGGGCCTGTTCGTCTTCACCGGCTCCACGCCGACCGTCGCCACCGGTGACGCCGTGAAGGTCTCCGGCACCGTCGGCGAGTACGTCCCGGGCGGCCTGAGCTCGGGCAACCAGTCGCTCACCCAGATCTCCAAGCCGGCCGTCACCGTGGTCTCCTCGGGCAACGCGCTGCCCGCCCCGGTGACCGTCTCCGCCTGGTCCGTCCCGTCGGCGTACGCGCCCGAGGGCGACCCGGCCGCGGCCAACAGCATCAACGCGCTGCCGCTCGAGCCCCGTGCGTACGCGCTGGACTACTACGAGTCGCTGGAGGGCAGCAACGTACGGATCGGCACCTCGCGCGTCGTCGGCGCGACCGACCCGTACTCCGAGCTGTGGGTCACGGTGAAGCCCTGGGAGAACCCGACCCGGCGCGGCGGTGCCCGCTACGGCTCGTACGCGTCCCAGAACACCGGCAGGCTGCAGATCCAGTCGCTGGTGCCCACCGCCCAGCAGCCGTTCCCCAAGGCGAACGTCGGCGATGTGCTGTCCGGCACGACCGAAGGCCCCCTGGACTTCAACCAGTTCGGCGGCTACACGATCACCGCCCGCACCCTCGGCACGGTCACCGACCGCGGCCTGGAGCGCGAGTCGGCGCGTGAGGAGCGCCGCGGCGAGCTGTCCGTCGCCACGTACAACGTGGAGAACCTGGACCCGTCCGACCCGCAGGAGAAGTTCGACGCGCTGGCGAAGGCCGTCGTGGAGAACCTCGCGACGCCCGACATCCTCGCCCTGGAGGAGATCCAGGACGACACCGGCGCCAAGAACGACGGTGTCGTCTCCGCCGAGCAGACGGTCAAGAAGTTCACGGAGGCGATCGTCGCGGCCGGCGGCCCGGCGTACGAGTGGCGGACCGTCGACCCCGAGAACAACAAGGACGGCGGTGAGCCCGGCGGCAACATCCGCCAGGTGTTCCTCTTCAACCCCGAGCGCGTCTCCTTCACCGACCGCTCGGGCGGGAACGCGACGGCCGCGACCGGAGTCGTACGCGAGCACGGCCGCGCCGCCCTCACCCTCTCCCCCGGCCGGATCGACCCGGCGAACACCGCCTGGGAGGCGAGCCGCAAGCCGCTCGCCGGTGAGTTCGTCTTCCGCGGCCGCACGGTCTTCGTGATCGCCAACCACTTCGGTTCGAAGGGCGGCGACGAGGGCCTGACCTCGCACCACCAGCCGCCGGTGCGCTCCTCCGAGGCCAAGCGCCTCCAGCAGGCGCAGGCCGTGAACGCCTTCGTGAAGCAGATCCTCAAGGCCCAGCGCAGCGCCGATGTCGTCGTCCTCGGCGACATCAACGACTTCGAGTTCTCGCAGACGACGAAGGCGCTCACCGACGGCGGTGCGCTGTACCCGGCGATCAAGTCCCTGCCGCGCGCGGAACGTTACTCGTACGTCTACCAGGGCAACAGCCAGGTGCTCGACCAGATCCTGACGAGCCCGTCGATCGACGAGTTCAGCTACGACAGCGTGCACATCAACGCGGAGTTCGCGGACCAGAACAGCGACCACGACCCGCAGGTGCTGCGCTTCCGCCCGTAGCCCGCAGGCGGTGCTACGCGCCCGCGCTCAGGCTGAGCGCGGGCGTGTAGCGCGTCACCCGGCTGCCGGTGAGGCCCGGGTGGTGCCGGACGCGTTCCCACTCCTCCGTGGGCGAACCGACGCCGTCGCCCGGGGCTTCGAGCGCCTCCTGGTGGGCCCGCTCGCTTTCCCACTCGGCGTAGTTGAGGACGCGGGTGCCGTCCGTGCCGAGGTGGAAGTAGGCCGAGATGCCGCCCGGGTGCGGGTGCGGATCGCCTTCGAGCGCGGTGAACACGGCGTCGACCCAGTCGCGCTGACGGGCCGGGTCCGGCCCGTCGAAGCCGATCTCGACGATGACGACACAGCCCGGGACCCTGAGGTCGGCCTCGGGACTCCGTCCGCTGCGGTAGAGCTCGTACGTGTGCAGCCCCAGCCGCTCGATGCCCGGCACGGCGGCGTCGATCTCGTCGTTGCGCTCGTCCCGGAAGGTGCGGGAGAACTCCTGGTACGCGTCCTCGCCGGTCCACTGCGAGTAGTGCAGCAGGGCGGTTCCGTCGTTGCTCGTGTACACGCTGTACGAGAGCAGGCCGACGTCGGGCCAGTCGCGGAGCCGCCAGGCACGGTCGATCGCCTCGACAGCCGCCCGCTGCCGCTCGGGCGTGCCGACGTGCCAGGTGCTGACCTTGACGCTGCCGACGCCGGAGCGGGTGAGGTCGGGACGGGCGGAGAGATACGCGGTCATCGTGGTCCTCCTGAGCCGGTCGGGCCTTCGACGACCATGCTCGGACTTCAACCTCGGTTGAGGTCAAGCCGTCCTCGACCTTTCAGTTTCGCTTGCCCTTGACCCCTAGCAGAACTAAGTGGACCTTCACAGTCGGCGAGCGGACACTTCGGATATGACGACGCGACGAACACGCCCACGCCCCTTCGGCCGCGCCCTGTGCGCGATGATCACGCCCTTCACCGCCGACGGCGCGCCCGACCTGGACGGCGCCCGGAAGCTCGCCGCCCATCTGGTGGCCGAGGGGTGCGACGGGCTCGTGCTGAACGGCACGACCGGCGAGTCCCCGACCACGACCGACGCCGAGAAGACGGCGCTCGTACGGGCCGTCCGCGAGGCCGTGGGCGAGGGACCGGCCGTCGTCGCGGGCGTCGGCAGTGCGAGCACCCGGCACACGGTCGAGCTGGCGCGGGCCGCCGAGGACGCGGGAGCCGACGGGCTCCTGGTCGTCGCCCCGTACTACAGCCGGCCGCCGCAGCCCGCCGTCGCGGCGCACTTCCGGCGGGTGGCGGACGCCGTCGGCATCCCGCTGATGCTGTACGACATCCCCGGCCGCACCGGCACCCGCATCGAGCCCGAGACGATGCTGGCCCTCGCGGCCCATCCGCGGATCGTGGCCGTGAAGGACTGCGCGTACGACCTGCTCGGCAGCGCCAAGGTGATCGCCCGGACCTCGCTCGCCTACTACTCGGGCTGCGAGGAACTGAACCTTCCGCTGTATGCGGTGGGCGGCTCGGGCTTCGTCAGCACGGTCGCGAACGCGGCCCCGCGCCCGATGCGTGCCGTGCTCGACGCCCACGACGCGGGCCGGACGGCGGAGGCCGCCGAGCTCAACGGGCTCACGCTGCCGCTCGCCGAGCTGATGATGGCGTCGGGCCTGCCCGGCACGGTGACGGCGAAGGCCCTGCTCGGCGCGCTCGGCCTGCCGGCCGGGCCGGTCCGGGAACCGCTGCAGCCCGCCGACCGTGACACGGCGGGCGGACTGCTGGCTGTCTACGAGGAACTGGCGCGGCTGTTCCCGGCCTGACCGCAAGTGCCGCCCCGAGCGGACCTAGTCGTACACCGAGGTCGTTCCGAACACCGCGGCGTGCTCCAGGACGTCCTCGAGCGGGTCGTCGATCTGGCCGGTGGAGATCAGCGCCACGACCGGTGCGTTGTGCGAGTCGGTGTGGGTCTCGTCGGCCTGCGCGAGGCCGCACCGGCCCGCCACGGCCAACAGCGTCAACGTTCCGAGTACGGCCACCCTGGTCTTCATGTCGCTTCCTCGCCTTGCGTATTCGTGTGACTCTACGGTCACCCGTTCATCCGCCCGGCGGCATGAAAGGTTACGCAGAGTCACACGAATACGTCGGTACGAGCGACGCACCAGGACTGGCGGACCCTCAGTTGTGGCTGTGGAGCACCTCGTTGAGACCGCCCCAGACCGCGTTGTTCGGGCGGGCCTCGACGGCACCGGTCACCGAGTTGCGGCGGAAGAGGATGTTCGACGCACCGGACAGCTCACGGGCCTTGACGATCTGGCCGTCGGGCAGCGTGACCCGGGTGCCCGCCGTGACGTAGAGACCGGCCTCGACGACGCACTCGTCGCCGAGCGCGATCCCGACGCCCGCCTCGGCGCCGATCAGGCAGCGCTCGCCCACGGAGATGATGACGTTGCCGCCGCCGGAGAGGGTGCCCATGGTGGAGGCGCCGCCACCGATGTCGGAGCCGTCGCCGATGACGACGCCGGCGGAGATCCGGCCCTCGACCATGGAGGTGCCGAGGGTGCCGGCGTTGAAGTTGACGAAGCCCTCGTGCATGACCGTGGTGCCCTCGGCGAGGTGCGCACCGAGCCGGACGCGGTCGGCGTCGGCGATCCGGACGCCCTTGGGGGCCACGTAGTCCGTCATCCGCGGGAACTTGTCGATGGACGTCACCTGCAGGTGCAGGCCCTCGGCGCGGGCGTTGAGCCGCACCCTCTCGACGTTGTCGACGGCGACCGGGCCGAGCGAGGTCCAGGCGACGTTGGCGAGCAGCCCGAAGACGCCGTCGAGGCTCTGGCCGTGCGGGCGCACCAGCCGGTGCGAGAGCAGGTGGAGGCGCAGATAGGCGTCGTGCGCGTCGATCGGCTTCTCGTCGAGCGAGGCGATGACCGTACGGACGGCGACGACCTCGACCTCGCGGCGGGCGTCCACGCCGATGGCCTTCACGGCGCCCTCGCCGAGGAGGTTCACCGCCTGGTCGGGCGAGAGCCGCTCGGTGCCGGCCGGACCGGGCTCGGCCGAGAGCTCGGGGGCGGGGAACCAGGTGTCGAGAACGGTGCCGTCGCCGGCGATGGTGGCAAGGCCGGCGGCGACGGCGCCGGTGGCGCGCGGAGCAGTGGTGCTGTCGGGCGAGTCAGTCATGAGGAGAACCTAACCGGCAGGGCCCGGCCGGGGCGAACCGGTCTCAGGTGCCGGTCGTGAGCCCCGGCGGCCCGTCCCCTGCGCGGGCCGCCGGCGCCGTGCGGTTCGCTACCGCGCGTAGGGGTCGTCCATGACGTCGGTGCTCACCCGGGTGAGCGTGCCGACGACGGTGCCCTTGGCGACGAAGGGGCCTCCGGAGGCCTTGCCGCCCACGTAGTAGTCGAGCCCGGCCACGAAGCGGACGCCGCGGTAGGCGTAGGACTCGGGGTCGAGCAGCACCTGGAGGGAGTTGCGCTCGGAGGAGTAGTCGCGGAAGTTGCCGTCGATGCCGATCGCGACGGCGGGCCTGCCGACCCCGTCGGTCACCTTCTGCGGCTTCGTCGCACCGTCCAGGCCGGTGATGATCCGGTACATCGTCTCGGCCTTGTCGGGCGCCACGGTCGGTGAGCCGGACAGGACCTCGACGACCTCGTTGAAGTCGCGCTGCGCCTGGGTCATGCGCGGGGCGATGACGACCAAGCGGCTCGGGCGGGACTTCTTGCGGATCATGTCCAGCGCGGCGCCGGGATCGTCGGGGAGCGCGGCGACCAGCGCGTCCGACTGCTGCGGGGGAAGCGCGTCGTGCGTGTCGGGGTGGACCTGCGGCCATGCCCGTCGCTGCCGGTCGCCGTCGCTCTTCGGGGGTGTCTCGGGGCTCCGGTCGGGGCGCCCTTGCTGCGTGCCGTCGTAGCGGATCCAGTTCTGTGTGGTGTGCGATCTGCCGGATTCGAGTGAGCACTCCTTTCCGAGGCCGGGCTGCAGCGTGAAGGTGAACCCCTCGCCGTACCAGCCACGGCTCCCGGAGCCCCCGCAGTCCGGGCCGTCCCAGCGGGTCACCTGGTGCACCCAGTCGTCGGCTTCGGGCTGCCGGGCCGTCGGGCCGCTCCCGCCGTCGTCCACGAGCAGGGTGGTCAGCACCGCCGCCGCCGTCACCGCCGCCGCCGCGCCCACCGCGGCGAGCTTCCAGCCGGGGCGCGGGCGACGCCCGCGGGCGATCTCGTCCAGCAGGCGCTGCCGGGCCGGGGTGAGCCGGGCGTGGTCCGGTGTCGGGACACCGGCGCGGAGCTTGCGTACCGCCGTCATCTCATCCATGACCGGCCACCTTCTGGAATTCGTGCACGAGCGTGGGGTCCGCGCCGCCCAGCGCTTCGCGCACCTTGCGGCGGGCGCGGTTGAGCCGGGAGCGGACCGTACCCACCGGGATGGACAGGGCGTCGGCGACCTCCTGGTAGCCGAGGTCGGCCCAGGCGACGAGCAGGAGGACGTGCCGGTCGCCGGTCGACAGCGCGGCGAGCGCGGACGCGAGCGGTCCGCCCGTGGCCTGGGCCGCGACCCGGGCGTCCGCGCGGTCGGACCAGGATTCGGCGACCGGGTCGTGGCCGGTCCTGGCCAGTGCCCTCAGGGCCCGTACCTCGGCGCGGCGGTGCTTGCCGATGAGGTTCGCGGCGATGCCGTACAGCCAGGGGCGGGCGCTCGGGCGCGCCAGGTCGTAGCGCGCACGGGTGCGGAACGCGGCCAGGAAGGTGTCGGCGGTGATGTCGTCGGCCGCGCTCTCACCGAGCCGTCGTGCGGCGTAGCGGTGGATGTCGGCGGCATGCCGCTCATAGAGACCGGCGAACAGTTCGGGCCGTGCCAGGGACTGGGCGATGAGCTCCGCGTCCTCGCTCGGTCCCCCGGGTGGGCCGTTCACGCGGTCTCCGTGTCTGCTGTCGGTAGGCGTCACATCCCCTGTCACCCGCAGACCGCGTTCGGGTTCACGGTGTGGGGCGCGGAAGGATCCGGTCCAGCATCTCGCGTGCGTAGTCCTCGTCGTACGGCGCGTCCGTCAGCAGCACCTGCAGGCAGATGCCGTCCATCAGGGCCACCAGCGCCCGTGCCGTCGCGGGATCGCTGCGACGGGCGAGGGACTCGGCGACGCCGTCGGCCCACTCGGCCGCGACGGGCCGGAGGGCGGGGCGGCGCAGGGCGGCGAGGTAGAGCTCGTACTCCAGCTCCACGCCGGTGCGTTCGCCCCCGAGCCACTCGCCCATCAGCCGGGCCAGCTCCCGGGCGAGATCGCTCCCGGGGTCGACGAGGGCGCCGCTCTCCCGCACGGCGGCCGCGAAGCCCTCGTTGGCCTGGCGCAGCGCGGCGACCAACAGCTCGTCCAGCGAGGCGAAGTGATACGTCGTCGAGCCGAGCGGCACATCGGCCTCGGCGGCGACCGTGCGATGGCTCAGCCCGGCGATGCCGCTGCGGCCGACCACCCGGATCGCCGCGTCGATGATGCGCTGGCGCCGGTCGGGGTCGTACCGGCGGCCCATCAGTGCGCACCCCCGAGGTTGAGCACGACGACCCCGGCCACGACCAGCGCGATTCCGGCGATCTTCACCGGGCCGGCGGACTCGTTCATGAACAGCATGCCGATCGCCGCGACGGCCGCCGTCCCGATGCCCGCCCAGATCGCGTAGGCCGTCCCGACCGACAGCGTCTTCAGCGTCTGCGCGAGAAGCGTGAAGGCGAGCACATAGCCGACGACGGTGACGAGGGAGGGCCAGAGCCGGGTGAAGCCGTCGCTGTACTTCATCGCCGTGGTGCCGGCGACCTCCGCCGCGATGGCCGCGGCCAGCAGTCCGTATCCCATGTGTACGAGTGTACACATGGATGGGTACGCCCGTACACAACGCGGCGGGCCCCGGCACGGCGAAAGGCCATGCCCGCCGGTGTGTGACCGGCGGGCATGGCCTCTTGCGCGTGAAAGCGGACGCGTACCGTACGCGCGTGTGTCAGACGTTGAAGCCGAGCGCCCTCAGCTGCTCGCGACCGTCGTCCGTGATCTTGTCGGGACCCCACGGGGGCATCCAGACCCAGTTGATCTTCAGCTCGTTGACGATGCCGTCGGTCGCCGCCTTCGCCTGGTCCTCGATCACGTCGGTCAGCGGGCAGGCCGCGGACGTCAGCGTCATGTCCAGCGTCGCGATGTTCGAGTCGTCGATGTGGATGCCGTAGATCAGGCCGAGGTTGACCACGTCGATGCCCAGCTCGGGGTCGACGACGTCGTACAGCGCCTCGCGGACCTCCTCCTCGGAGGCCTTCGTGCCGGGCGTCGCGGCCGCGGACGAGAAGGTCTCCTCGTCCGGCCAGTCCTTCTCCGCCGTGGTCTCGCGGTTCTCAGTCATACGGTCTTCCCTTCGGACAGCGCCTGGGCCGTCGCGTCCTTCCATGCCATCCAGCTCAGGAGGGCGCACTTCACGCGCGCCGGGTACTTCGAGACGCCGGCGAACGCGACCGCGTCCTCCAGCACCTCCTCCATCGCGTCGTCCGGCTCGATCTGGCCCTTGGACTGCATCAGCTCAAGGAACGTCGCCTGGATCTTCTGCGCCTCGGCGAGCTCCCTGCCGACGAGCAGCTCGTTCAGCACGGAGGCGGAGGCCTGGCTGATCGAGCAGCCCTGGCCCTCGTACGAGACGTCCTCGACGCGCGTGCCGTCGTACTTCACACGCAACGTGATCTCGTCGCCGCAGGTGGGGTTGACGTGGTGCACCTCGGCGTCACCGTCCCGCAAGCCCCGGCCGTGCGGGTGCTTGTAGTGGTCCAGGATGACGTCCTGGTACATCGAATCAAGCTTCACAGAGCGTCCCTCAGTCCCTCATCCGAAGAAGTTGCGGACGTGCTCCAGGCCGTCGATCAGCGCGTCCACCTCGCCCGGCGTGGAGTACAGATAGAACGACGCCCGCGTGGTCGCAGGAATTCCGTACCTGAGGCACACCGGCCGTGCGCAGTGGTGGCCGACGCGGACCGCGATGCCCTGCTCGTCGAGCACCTGCCCCACATCGTGCGGATGGATGTCGCCGAGCACGAAGGAGATCGCCGCGCCGCGGTCCTCGGCCGTGACCGGGCCGATGATCCGCAGGTCGGGGACCTCCTGGAGGCGGCTCACCGCGTACTCGGTGAGCGCGTGCTCATGCTGGAGGACCTTGTCCATGCCGATCGAGGTGAGGTAGTCCACGGCCGCGCCGAGGCCGACGGCCTGGGCGATCGGGGGCGTACCCGCCTCGAACTTGTGCGGCGCGGGAGCGTACGTGGAGGAGTGCATCGAGACGGTCTCGATCATCTCGCCGCCGCCCAGGAACGGCGGGAGGTCCTCCAGCAGCTCCTGGCGGCCCCACAGGACGCCGATACCGGTCGGGCCGCACATCTTGTGACCGGTGAAGGCCACGAAGTCGGCGCCCAGGGCCTGGACGTCGAGCGGCATGTGCGGAGCGGCCTGCGAGGCGTCGATGAGGACGAGCGCACCGACGTCCTGCGCCCGGCGGACGATCTGGTCGACCGGGTTGACCGTGCCCAGGATGTTGGAGACCAGCGTGAAGGAGACGATCTTCGTCTTCTCCGTGATGATCTCCTCGATGTTGGACAGGTCCAGACGGCCGTCGTCCGTGAGCCCGAACCACTTCAGCTTCGCGCCGGTGCGCTGCGCCAGCAGCTGCCACGGAACGATGTTGGAGTGGTGCTCCATCTCCGTGATGACTATCTCGGTCTCGCGGTCCACGCGGTAGGGCTCGTCGGCCCAGCCCAGCATGTTCGCCACGAGGTTCAGCGACTCCGACGCGTTCTTGGTGAAGATCACCTCGTCGCGGCTGGGCGCGTTGATGAAGGCGGCGACCTTGTCGCGGGCGCCTTCGTACGCCGCCGTGGCCTCCTCGGCAAGGACGTGCACGCCGCGGTGGACGTTGGCGTTGTACCGCTCGTAGTAGGTGTTGAGCGCGTCGAGCACCTGGCGCGGCTTCTGGGACGTCGCCGCGTTGTCCAGGTAGACGATCTTCTTACCGTCGTGGACCAGGCGGTCCAGGATCGGGAAGTCCTTGCGGATCGCCTCGGTGTCGAGGAGGCCCGGCAGATGTGTCACGCGGATACGCCACCCTTCGTGTATGCCTCGTAGCCCTCGGCCTCCAGCTTGTCGGCGAGCTCGGCGCCGCCGGACTCGGCGATACGGCCGTTCGCGAACACGTGCACGAAGTCGGGCTTGATGTAGCGCAGGATGCGCGTGTAGTGCGTGATCAGCAGGGTGCCGACCTCGCCGGACTCGCGGACGCGGTTGACGCCCTCGGAAACCGTGCGCAGGGCGTCGACGTCGAGGCCGGAGTCGGTCTCGTCGAGGATCGCGATCTTGGGCTTGAGGAGCTCCAGCTGAAGGATCTCGTGGCGCTTCTTCTCACCGCCGGAGAAGCCCTCGTTGACGTTGCGCTCGGCGAAGGCGGGGTCCATGTGGAGACGCTCCATGGTCTCCTTGACCTCCTTCACCCAGGTGCGCAGCTTGGGGGCCTCACCGCGGATGGCGGTGGCGGAGGTGCGCAGGAAGTTGGAGACCGAGACGCCCGGGATCTCTACGGGGTACTGCATGGCGAGGAAGACGCCGGCGCGGGCGCGCTCGTCGACGGACATCTCCAGGACGTCCTCGCCGTCCAGGGTCACGGTGCCACCGGTGATCGTGTACTTGGGGTGGCCCGCCAGGGAGTAGGCGAGGGTCGACTTGCCGGAGCCGTTGGGGCCCATGATGGCGTGGGTCTCGCCCTGCTTCACGGTCAGGTCGACGCCCTTGAGGATCTCCTTGGTGGCGTTGTCGGCCTCGACGGAGACGCGCAGGTCGCGGATTTCAAGCGTTGCCATGGGGACTTCAGTTCTCCTGGGTGACGGAGACGAGCACATCGTCCCCTTCGATCTTTACGGGGTACACGGGGACCGGGCGCGTCGCGGGAAGGCCGGACGGCTTGCCGGTGCGGAGGTCGAAGCTGGAGCCGTGCAGCCAGCACTCGATCTGGCAGTCCTCGACCTCGCCCTCGGACAGGGAGACGTTCGCGTGCGAGCAGATGTCGTGGATCGCGAACACCTCGCCCTCCGTACGGACGACGGAGACCGGCGTGCCGTCGAGTTCCACCCTCTTCGGGGTGTCCTCCTCCAGCTCGCTCAGCCCACAGGCTCGGACGAAGGCCATCAGACGGACGCCTCCAGCTCGGCCTCGATCGTGGCGATGAGGCGCTCCTCGACGTCGGGCAGGCCGATCTGCTGGACCAGCTCGGCGAAGAAGCCACGGACGACGAGGCGACGGGCCTCGACCTCCGGGATGCCGCGGGCCATCAGGTAGAAGAGCTGCTCGTCGTCGAAGCGGCCGGTGGCGGAGGCGTGACCGGCGCCGACGATCTCGCCGGTCTCGATCTCCAGGTTCGGCACGGAGTCGACGCGGGCGCCGTCGCTCAGCACCAGGTTGCGGTTGAGCTCGTAGGTGTCCGTGCCCTCGGCCTTGGCCTCGATGAGTACGTCGCCGATCCACACCGCGTGGGCGTTGTCGCCCTGGAGCGCACCCTTGTAGGCGACGTTGGACTTGCAGTGCGGCATGTTGTGGTCGACCAGGAGGCGGTGCTCCTGGTGCTGGCCGGCGTCGGTGAAGTACAGACCGAACAGCTCGGCCTCGCCGCCCGTGCCCGCGTACGAAACGCGCGGGTGGAGGCGTACGACGTCGCCGCCGAAGGTCACGACGACCGACTTGAAGGCGGCGTCGCGGCCGATCAGGGCGTTGTGCTGCGAGCAGTGCACCGAGGTGTCGTCCCAGTCCTGGACGGAGACGAACGTGACCTTGGCGCCGTCGCCGATCAGGAAGTCCACGTTGGCGGCGCGCACGGCGTCGCCGGTGTGGTCGATGACGATGACGGCCTCGGCGAAGGCGCCGATGTCGAAGACGGTGTGCCCGAAGGTGGTGCCGCCCTCGCCGTGCAGGGTGAGCCGCACCGGCTCGGTCAGGACCGTCTCCTTGGGCACGGAGATGACGGTGGCCTTCTCGAAGGAGGAGTACGCCTGGGCGGCGACGCGGTCGACGGGCGTGCCGGCCTTGCCGATACGCGCGTCGTCACGGCCGACGGCCTCGACGGTGACCCCGTCCGGCGCGCTGACCTCCGCCTTGAGCGAACCGTCGGCCTTCGCGGTGCCGTCGTGCAGACCCCGCAGGCGCTCCAGCGGCGTGAACCGCCATTCCTCCTCACGGCCGTGCGGGACCGGGAAGTCCGCGACGTCGAAGGACGGGGGCACGCTCATGCGCGTGGCGACGGTCGACTCGGCGGCCACCGCGATCGAGCCGGCGGTGGTGGAGCCCACCGGAATGTTCTGAGCCTCAGCCATGGCTGTCGTCTTGCTCGCTTCCTCGTTAAGCCTGTGTCTGTTCCGGGTCCGTGGCACCTGTGGCTGCGCCACGGGCCCCGGTCCTCCGTGCTCGCTGCGGACGGGCCGCCGGCGTCAGCCGACCGCGCCTTCCATCTGCAGCTCGATCAGCCGGTTGAGCTCCAGCGCGTACTCCATGGGCAGCTCCTTGGCGATCGGCTCGACGAAGCCGCGCACGATCATCGCCATCGCCTCGTCCTCGGAGAGTCCGCGGCTCATCAGGTAGAAGAGCTGGTCGTCCGAGACCTTGGAGACGGTCGCCTCGTGTCCCATGGAGACGTCGTCCTCGCGGACGTCGACGTACGGGTAGGTGTCGGAGCGGGAGATGGTGTCGACGAGCAGAGCGTCACAGAGGACGTTGGACTTCGCACCCGGAGCGCCCTCGCCGATCTCGATCAGCCCGCGGTAGGACGTACGGCCGCCGCCGCGTGCCACCGACTTGGAGACGATGTTCGACGAGGTGTTCGGCGCCATGTGGACCATCTTGGCGCCGGCGTCCTGGTGCTGGCCCTCGCCCGCGAAGGCGATGGAGAGGGTCTCGCCCTTGGCGTGCTCGCCCATGAGGTAGACGGCCGGGTACTTCATCGTCACCTTGGAGCCGATGTTGCCGTCGACCCACTCCATGGTCGCGCCCTCGTAGGCCACGGCGCGCTTGGTGACCAGGTTGTAGACGTTGTTCGACCAGTTCTGGATGGTCGTGTACCGGCAGCGGGCGCCCTTCTTGACGATGATCTCGACCACGGCGCTGTGCAGGGAGTCCGAGGAGTAGATCGGGGCGGTGCAGCCCTCGACGTAGTGGACGTAGGCGTCCTCGTCGACGATGATCAGCGTCCGCTCGAACTGGCCCATGTTCTCGGTGTTGATCCGGAAGTAGGCCTGGAGCGGGATCTCGACGTGCACGCCCTTCGGGACGTAGATGAAGGATCCGCCGGACCACACCGCGGTGTTCAGCGACGCGAACTTGTTGTCGCCGACGGGGATGACCGTGCCGAAGTACTCCTTGAAGAGCTCCGGGTGCTCCTTCAGCGCGGTGTCGGTGTCCAGGAAGATGACGCCCTGCTCCTCCAGGTCCTCACGGATCTGGTGGTAGACGACCTCCGACTCGTACTGCGCGGCGACACCGGCGACGAGGCGCTGCTTCTCGGCCTCGGGGATGCCGAGCTTGTCGTACGTGTTCTTGATGTCCTCCGGGAGGTCCTCCCAGGACTCCGCCTGCTTCTCGGTGGACCGCACGAAGTACTTGATGTTGTCGAAGTCGATGCCGGAGAGGTCGGAGCCCCAGTTCGGCATGGGCTTCTTGTCGAAGAGACGCAGGCCCTTCAGACGCAGCTTCAGCATCCACTCGGGCTCGGACTTCTTCTCGGAGATGTCGCGGACGACGTCCTCCGAGAGACCGCGCTTGGCGGAGGCGCCCGCGGCGTCGGAGTCGGCCCAGCCGTATTCGTACTTGCCCAGGCCCTCGAGCTCAGGGTGGGCAGTCTCCGTGGGGAGAGTCATGCGGGGTTCCTCCCGGCCGTACTTGCAGATGCTTGCGAAGTGGTCTTGTCGGTCGTGCTGGTCTCGTCGGTCGTGCCGGCCCTGCTGGTGCCGCCGGCCCGCTCGTCGGGTCTGTGGCCCGCCTTCGGGATGAAGGTCGTGCACACTCCGTCGCCGTGGGCGATGGTGGCCAGACGCTGCACATGCGTGCCGAGCAAGCGGGAGAAGACCTCGGTCTCCGCCTCGCACAGCTGCGGATACCGCTCGGCCACATGGGCGACGGGACAGTGGTGCTGGCACAGCTGCTCGCCCACCGGCGCGCTACGCGCCGTAGCAGCGTACCCGTCGGCGGTCAACGCCTTGGCGAGAGCCTCGGTGCGCTCCTCGGCGTCCACGGCCTCCACGGCCGCGCGATACGCCTCAGCCTGGGCCTCCATCCGGTCCCGGGCGAACGCGGCGACGGCGGCTTCCCCGCCCGCGTTCTGCTCGATCCAGCGGAGGGCGTCCACCGCGAGGGCGTCGTACGACTGGTCGAAGGCGTCCCGGCCGCAGTCGGTCAGCGCGAAGACCTTGGCGGGCCTGCCGCGGGTGCGCGCCCCGTACACACGCTGCTCGCGGGCGACGACGACGTCGTCGGAGACCAGCGCGTCGAGATGGCGGCGGACGGCGGCCTGGGTGAGTCCGAGGCGCCCGGCGAGATCGGCGACGGTGGACGGCCCGTGGTCCAGGATGGACCGCGCAACCCGGTTGCGGGTGGACCGCTCCCCGGTCGCGAGCTCCTCCTGAGGGGACTCCCCAACAGCTCCGCCGCTTTTCACAACACCATTGTTGCGTAATTCCCGAGAGACTGACAAGCCGCGTCCCACCGGACGGACGGTGCCGTGCATCACTAAGGGAAACCTAACCTGACCTGCGGCAATGATCATCCATGGGATCGATCCGCCCCTGTCCCCCGCCGTGCGCGGGAAGGCTTCCGGCGGGCCGGCGACCCCGCTGACCGGCGATTTGTCCGCCGCGGAGGTGGCCGGAACCGGACGGTCACCCAGGGTGGGTTCCTGCCCCGGGGGCCCGGGGAGCCGTCGGGCCTCCCTAGACTGCCCCGCATGATGAACGAGTCCGCCGTCCGGGTACGGAGCCTGGTCAAGCGGTACGGAGCCAGGACCGCCGTGAACGGGCTCGACCTCGACGTCCGCGCCGGAACGGTCGCCGCCGTCCTCGGTCCGAACGGCGCCGGGAAGACCACCACCGTCGAGACCTGCGAGGGCTACCGCCGCGCCGACTCGGGCACGGTCCGCGTCCTCGGCCTCGACCCGGTCGCCGACGCCGCGCGGCTGCGCCCGAGGATCGGCGTGATGCTCCAATCGGGTGGCGTCTACTCCGGCGCCCGCGCCGACGAGATGCTCCGCCACATGGCGAAGCTGCACGCCCGCCCGCTGGACGTGGACGCCCTGATCGAGCGACTCGGCCTCGGCTCCTGCGGCCGGACGACGTACCGGCGGCTCTCCGGCGGACAGCAGCAGCGGCTCGCGCTCGCCATGGCCGTCGTCGGCCGCCCCGAACTGGTCTTTCTGGACGAGCCCACCGCCGGACTCGACCCACAGGCCCGCCGCGCCACCTGGGATCTGGTGCGCGAACTGCGCACGGACGGCGTGACGGTCGTCCTCACCACGCACTTCATGAACGAGGCGGAAGAGCTCGCGGACGACATCGCGATCATCGACGCGGGCCGGGTCGTCGCCCAGGGCAGCCCCGAGCAGCTCTGCCGCGGCGGCGCGGAGAACACGCTGCGGTTCACCGGCCGTCCCGGCCTCGACCTGGCCTCCCTGCTCAAGGCGCTGCCGGACGGCACGGCCGCTGCGGAGCTGACGCCGGGTGCCTACCGGATCACCGGCACGGTCGACCCCCAGCTGCTCGCCACCGTCACCTCCTGGTGCGCGCAGCACGGCGTGATGCCGGACGGCATCTCGGTGGAGCGCCACACCCTTGAGGACGTCTTCTTGGAGCTCACCGGGAAGGAGCTGCGGTCGTGACCGCTGAGGTGACCACGGACGTGACGTCCGAAGCCCCTGGAGTGCCGGGGACGTACGCCCCGGACCCGGGCGGCGCCCCCGTCGCACGGATGATCGTGGCGCAGGCGGCCCTGGAGACGAGGATGCTGCTGCGCAACGGGGAGCAGCTGCTGCTCACCGTGATCATTCCGTCGCTGCTGCTCGTGCTGTTCTCGACGGTCGACATCGTCACCGTGCCCGTCCCGGCCACGGGGGGCGGCGGCCGGTCCGTCGACTTCCTCGCGCCCGGCGTCCTCGCTCTCGCCGTGATGTCCACGGCCTTCACGGGCCAGGCCATCGCCACCGGCTTCGAGCGCCGTTACGGCGTGCTGAAGCGGCTCGGCGCCTCCCCGCTGCCGCGCTGGGCCCTGATGGCGGCGAAGACGCTCTCCGTGCTGGTCACGGAGGTGCTGCAGATCGTGCTGCTGACGCTGATCGCCCTCGCGCTGGGCTGGGACCCGCAGGGCGGCGCCGGCTCCGTGCTCCTGCTGCTCGTCCTCGGCACCGCGGCCTTCTCCGGTCTCGGGCTGCTGATGGCCGGCACGCTGAAGGCCGAGGCGACGCTCGCCGCGGCCAATCTGGTCTTCCTGCTGCTGCTGGTGGGCGGCGGCGTGATCGTCCCGCTCGACAGGTTCCCGGAGGCCGCGCAGTCGGTACTCGGCCTGCTGCCGATCTCCGCGCTCTCGGACGGGCTGCGGGACGTGCTCCAGCACGGTGCGTCGATGCCGTGGGGCGACCTCGGGATCCTGGCGGCGTGGGCGGTTCTCGGCCTGGGTGCCGCGGCGAGGTTCTTCCGCTGGGAGTGACGCCGGCGGACGACTGGCCGCCCTCGTGCCCCTGCCGGAGCCTGGAGGCATGACGACCACACTGCTCACCGGAGCGAACAAGGGTCTGGGCTTCGAGGCCGCCCGCCGGCTCATCGCCGAGGGCCACACCGTCTACATCGGCAGCCGGGACGCGGAACGCGGGCGGCTGGCCGCCGAGCGGCTGGGCGCCAGGACGGTCCGGCTCGACGTCACCGACGACGCCTCGGTCGCGGCGGCGGTGAAGACGATCGAGGCCGACGGCGGACTGGACGTCCTGGTCAACAACGCCGGCATCGAGGGACGGGCGCCCGACGGAGGCGTGATCGGCGCCGCGGACGTGACCGCCGACATGATGCGGCGGGTCTTCGAGACGAACGTCTTCGGCGTGGTGCGCGTCACCCACGCGTTCCTCCCGCTGCTGCGGCGGTCCGCAGCCCCGGTCGTGGTCAACGTCAGCAGCGGCCTCGGCTCGATGACCGGTGTCACCGCTCCCGACTCACCGGCGTACGCGTACCCGGGCGTCGCCTATCCGGCGTCGAAGACCGCGCTCAACATGGTCACCGTGCAGTTCGCGAAGGCGTTCCCCGGCATGCGGATCAACGCGGTGGATCCCGGATTCACGGCGACGGACCTCAACGGGCACACGGGTACACAGACCGTCGAGGAGGGCGCGGAGATCATCGTCCGGATGGCGCTGACGGGCCCCGACGGCCCGACCGGCGGCTGCTTCACCGTCGAGGGCCCCGTGTCCTGGTGATCCCCGGGGCGGTCTGTCCCGACATGGCCACCCACGTGAATCCGTGCACAAGCGCCCCTCTACGATGGTCGCCGTGCAGACCCCCCTCGCCTACATCGCCCAGCGCTGGACGCCGTCCCCCAAGACCCTCCGGCGTGCCGCTCTCGCACCCGTCGTGATGAGCGTGGTCATCATCGTGACCGGTGGCGCGGTCCGGCTGACCGGTTCCGGTCTCGGCTGCGACACCTGGCCCAAGTGCACGGACGACAGCCTCTTCGCCACGCCCGAGCAGGGCATCCACGGTGCCATCGAGTTCGGCAACCGGATGCTGACGTACGTCCTGTCGGCGGCCGTCGGCTGGGCGATCATCGCGGCGCGTGCCACCAAGCCGTGGCGGCGCGGGCTCTCCCGGCTCGGCTGGGCGCAGTTCTGGGTCGTGATGAGCAACGCCGTCCTCGGCGGGATCACGGTGTGGGCTGGCCTCAACCCGTGGACGGTGGCCGGGCACTTCCTCGCCGCCAACCTGCTGCTCACGGTCGCCGTGGTCACCTGGGTCCGGGCGGGCGAGGGGGACGGCGCGCCACGGCCCCGGGTGCCGCGCCCGGTGCGGAAGCTGGCCTGGGCGCTGGCCTCCGCCGCCGGGGTGCTGATCGCGTTGGGCACGGTCGTGACCGGCTCCGGCAAGCACGCGGGCGACAGCAGCGACGTACCGCGGATGCCGTTCGACTGGGTGGACGCGGCGCATGTGCATGCCGCGCTGGCCTGGCTGGTGTGCGTGCTCGCCGTGGCGATGTGGCTGGCGCTGCGGGTCGTGGACGCGCCCGACGACACCCGGGCGCGCGCCCGGGAGCTGCTGCTCGTCCTGGTCGCCCAGGGCGCCATCGGCTACACGCAGTTCTTCACGGACGTGCCCGAGGTGCTGGTCGGCGCCCATATGCTCGGCTCCTCGCTGATGTGGATCGCCGTGCTCCGGCTGGCGCTGAGCCTGCGCGAGCGGCCGCTCCCCGCGACGGACGCCCCGGACCGGCAGGACGCCGAGCTGGCGTCGGCCTGACCGGGCCCTCGGCACGCCGCGCCGGCGCCGGCCCGACCCGGGCCGCCCTCAGCACGTGAGCCGGTAGACGCGGCGGGCGTTGTCCGCCGCGATCATCCCGGCGACCCGCTCGGCGTCCGTGCGGCACCAGGCGCCGTCCGCCACCCAGCCGCTGAGCACCCG
Organism: Streptomyces sp. NBC_00259; assembly: GCF_036181745.1. NCBI lineage: Bacteria > Bacillati > Actinomycetota > Actinomycetes > Kitasatosporales > Streptomycetaceae > Streptomyces > Streptomyces sp. NBC_00259. The sequence goes on from NZ_CP108080.1 coordinate 1,774,934, forward strand.
CCCCAGCGCCTCCCGGAAGGTCTGCGCCCCGACCACGTGGAGCTCGGGCAGCCCCCGGGCACCGCTGGAGAACAGCAGCTTCCCGAACGGGGCGTGCTCCAGGATCTCCGCGAGGACGGCCGCGGCCCCCGCCCCCGTATGGGCGAGCGCGGGTCCGACGTCCGCGTACACATGCGGGAAGACGCTCGCCAGATGCGCGGCGTGCCGGTGGTACGGGTAGCCGTGCAGCAGCACGAGATCGGTGCCGAGGCCGGCGGTGGCCGCCGCGAAGTCGGTCAGCAGCAGCGGATCGCCCACCCCGACGTGCAGTTGCAGCGGCCGGCCCGAGGCCACGGCGATCCAGAGCAGATGACGCAGCAGTACGGGGTCGTCGAGCGGGCCGCCGACGGGGCGTCCGGCCAGCCAGCGCCCGGTGGCGCCGCGCACCTCGCCGGGGCCGGGCGGCTCGGGCGCGAGGGCCGTCCCGTGCCGTGCCCCCGCCATGGAGGCGAAGGCGACGGCCGATCCGGCGGCGCCGTGCACGGCTTCCGCGAGGTTGGCGAGGAATCCGTCGACGGTGCCGGAGGTGTCGGCGACCTGTTCGGCGAGCAGCTCGAGGCGGACGATCTCATGGGCGTCGGCCATGCCCGCGGCGGCGATCTCGGGCGGTCCGGTGAGGTCTCCGGGCAGTCCGGTGTCCACCAGGTAGGTGGAGATCCCGGTGGCCCGCAGCAGCCGCCTGCCGGATTCCAGGACGCCGAGCTCCCTGCGCCGTGCGAGATAGTGCGCCGGCGGGCAGTGCGGTTCCAGACCGAGCAGCGGCGGACACCAGCGTCGTACGGCGAAGCCGGTCTGGGTGTCGAAGAAGGTGGTGCCGGGCGCGGGGGGCCCGGCGGTCCTGCCGAGGTGGGCCTCGAAGGTGCCGAGGCCCAGCTCCGTGCGGAGGACGCCGTGGCAGTACTGATCCACCAACGACGGCGTGTCGATCATCCGGGGGCTCCCAGCGGTGGACATCGTTCCACACGTCCTAACGGGTGAGCCCCGCCTGAGGTGTTGCCCTCGATGCGTCTGTGCTGACGCGGCGGGCTTCGCACCCCGCCCCCGCACGGCCCGCGGCCGCCGGACGGGCCGGTTCTCCGGCCCCTCCGGCGATGGCCGTCAGCCGTTCGAGGGGCCGCCCACCTGGATGCCTGCCATGCGCGTCCACTCGTACGGTCCGGTGCGGACCTTCAGCGCGAAGTCGCCGTCGAACGACTCGTGCAGCGTGATGCCGGACTTCTCGGCCGCGCTGACCGCGATGTCGTGGGTCGGTGCCACCAGGTCGCCCCAGCCGCCGTCCTCGCCGACGAGCACGATGCGGGTGCCCATCTGGCCGATGTACGCGAGCTGGCCCTCGGCGCCGCCGTGCGCCTTGGCGAAGGCGCCGATCTGCTTGGCGAGCTTCGCCGCCTTGCGCTCGGCCTTCGCGGACTGCCTCGCCTGCTTCTCGTCAACCTGCGTGTCTGCCATGACCAGGATGCTACTCGCGGGTAGATCCACTGGCGACCGTCGGGCCACGTGGCCTGGGCCACGCCGCGGGCGGGCGGAGTGGGTCAGCGCAGGAACGGGTCCACCGCGACGGCCACGAACAGCAGCGAGACGTACGTGATCGACCAGTGGAAGAGCCGCATCTCCTTGAGCTTGCCGCCCGCCGCCCCGGCCTTCGCGCGGCTCTGCAGCGCATGCGCCTCCCAGAGCCACCAGCCGCCGGTCACCAGCGCCACCGCCGTGTAGAACCAGCCGGTGTAGCCGAGCGGCGTCAGCAGCAGCGAGACCGCGACCATCACCCAGCTGTAGAGGACGATCTGGCGGGCGACGACCCTGTTGGAGGCGACGACGGGCAGCATCGGCACACCGACCCGCGCGTAGTCCTCCTTCACCTTCATCGACAGCGGCCAGTAGTGCGGCGGCGTCCAGAAGAAGATGACGAGGAAGAGGATGACCGCCGCCCACGACACCGAGTTGGTGACGGCGGACCAGCCGATGAGCACCGGCATACAGCCGGCGATCCCGCCCCACACGATGTTCTGCGCGGTGCGCCGCTTCAGCAGCATCGTGTAGACGACGACGTAGAAGAGGAGCGCGCCGAGCGCGAGCGCCCCGGACAGCCAGTTGACGAGCAGTCCGAACCAGAGGGTGGAGACCACCGCGAGAGCGAGGCCGAAGACCAGGCCCTCGCGCGGCGACACCATGCCGGTGACCAGGGGCCGCTGAGCGGTGCGGTCCATCAGCGCGTCGATGTCGCGGTCGATGTACATGTTGAGCGCGTTCGCGCCGCCGGCGGAGAGGTACCCGCCGACGCAGGTGGCGACGACCAGCCAGAGGTCCGGCACACCCTGCGCCGCCAGGAACATCACCGGTACGGTGGTGATGAGCAGCAGCTCGATGATCCGCGGCTTCGTCAGCGCCACGAATGCCTTGACGCGGGCCCCGAACGGCCGGTGGCCCCCCGGGCTGGGAGTCAAGACGACCCCTGCGGGTCGGGACTCGACGGCCGTCACGCACACCCCTGACAGAGAAATCCCAGCAAGCTCCTCCGAGAGGGCATCTCCCGTGCCCGGAGGGCGATGGGGGCGAATCCTCGGTGAAGACTTGCGCGTACCACGCCACTCTAGACGTTGGCCGCATGCCGATCTTCGCGGGGGTGGGTCGTGTTGAGCGGTGCCGCGGTGCCATGCGTAATCACCCGCGAAAGCACCGACGAGAGGCGAAGTCGGGCCCGTGCCCGCAGGCTGGTTGATGTGTCCGATCGGAGAGACGTGCACCCGAAAGGACGCAGGCTGCTGCGAGGGTAGGCTCGACAGCGCCCGGTACACCCCTCGTCACCGGGACCCGAACATGTGGAGAGGAGCCCTGACTCAGGGTGAGCACCAAGCCGACCACCACAGACCTCGAGTGGACCGCATTGGACCAGCGGGCCGTGGACACCGTCCGTGTCCTTGCCGCTGACGCCGTACAGAAGGTCGGCAACGGCCATCCGGGTACGGCCATGAGCCTGGCCCCCGCGGCGTACGTCCTCTTCCAGAAACTGATGCGGCACGACCCCGCCGACGCGGACTGGACCGGCCGTGACCGGTTCGTGCTCTCCGCGGGTCACTCGAGCCTGACGCTCTACATCCAGCTCTACCTGGCCGGCTACGGCCTGGAGCTGGACGACCTCAAGTCGTTCCGCACCTGGGGCTCGAAGACGCCGGGCCACCCGGAGTACGGCCACACGACGGGCGTCGAGACGACGACCGGCCCGCTGGGCCAGGGTGTCGCCAACGCCGTCGGCATGGCCATGGCCGCCCGCTACGAGCGCGGCCTGTTCGACCCGGAGGCCGAGCCCGGCACCTCCCCGTTCGACCACACCATCTGGTGCATCGCCGGTGACGGCTGCCTCCAGGAGGGCATCTCGGCCGAGGCGTCCTCGCTGGCCGGTCACCAGAAGCTCGGCAACCTGGTGCTGCTGTGGGACGACAACCACATCTCGATCGAGGGCGACACCGAGACCGCCGTCTCCGAGGACACGCTGAAGCGGTACGAGGCCTACGGCTGGCACGTCCAGCGCGTGGCGCAGCTGCCGAACGGCGACCTGGACCCGGTGGGTCTGTACGAGGCACTGCAGGCGGCGCGCGCCGAGACCGAGCGCCCCTCCTTCATCGCGGCCCGGTCGATCATCGCCTGGCCCGCGCCGCACGCGCAGAACACCGAGGCCGCGCACGGCTCGGCGCTGGGTGACGACGAGGTCGCGGCGACCAAGCGCGTCCTCGGCTTCGACCCGGAGCAGTCCTTCGAGGTCTCCGACGAGGTCATCGGGCACACCCGCAAGGCCCTGGACCGCGGTCGTACGGACCGGGACGAGTGGGAGAAGGCGTTCGCCGAGTGGCGGGGCACCAACCCGGAGCGGGCCGCCGAGTTCGACCGGATCCGCTCGACCGAGCTGCCGGCCGGCTGGGAGGAGAAGCTCCCCGTCTTCGAGACCGGCAAGGGTCTGGCCACCCGCGCCGCCTCCGGCAAGGTGCTGCAGGCGCTGGGCGCGGTCGTTCCCGAGCTGTGGGGCGGCTCCGCCGACCTCGCCGGCTCGAACAACACGACGATCGACAAGACGTCGTCGTTCCTGCCCGAGGGCAACCCGCTGCCGGAGGCCGACCCGTACGGCCGCACGATCCACTTCGGCATCCGCGAGCACGCCATGGCCGCGGTGCTGAACGGCATCACGCTGCACGGCAACACCCGTGTCTACGGCGGCACGTTCCTGGTCTTCTCCGACTACATGCGCAACGCGGTCCGGCTGTCCGCGCTGATGCACCTGCCGGTGACGTACGTCTGGACGCACGACTCGATCGGTCTCGGCGAGGACGGCCCGACCCACCAGCCGGTGGAGCACCTGGCCTCGCTGCGCGCCATCCCGGGTCTGAACGTCGTGCGCCCGGCCGACGCCAACGAGACCGCGATCGCGTGGCGCGAGATCCTCCGGCGCTACACGAAGAAGTTCGGTGTGGGCGCCCCGCACGGTCTGGCGCTGACCCGTCAGGGCGTGCCGACGTACGAGCCCAACGACGACGCGGCCAAGGGTGGTTACGTCCTCTTCGAGGCCGAAGGGCCCGATGGGCAGAGCACGGAGGCGCAGGTCGTACTGATCGGCACGGGCTCCGAGGTCCACCTGGCCGTCGAGGCCCGTGAGCAGCTGCAGGCCGACGGCATCCCGGCCCGGGTCGTCTCGATGCCGTCCGTCGAGTGGTTCGAGGAGCAGGACAAGGCGTACAAGGACAGCGTGCTGCCGCCTTCGGTGAAGGCCCGGGTGGCGGTCGAGGCGGGTATCGGTCTTACCTGGTACCGCTACGTCGGTGACGCCGGCCGGATCGTCTCGCTGGAGCACTTCGGTGCGTCGGCCGACGGCAAGGTGCTGTTCCGTGAGTTCGGGTTCACCCCCGAGAACGTGGCCGCCGCGGCACGGGAATCGATCGATGCCGCCGCGCGCTGACGCCGGTACACGACTAGTAGGAGATGCAACTCTCATGACAGACGCACTCAAGCGCCTCTCCGACGAAGGCGTCGCGATCTGGCTCGACGACCTGTCGCGCAAGCGGATCACGTCCGGCAACCTGGCGGAGCTGATCGACCAGCAGCACGTCGTGGGTGTCACGACCAACCCGTCGATCTTCCAGAAGGCCATCTCGTCCGGTGACGGCTACGAGCAGCAGCTCGCCGACCTCGCCGCCCGCAGGCTGACCGTCGAGGAAGCCATCCGCATGATCACGACGGCGGACGTACGGGACGCCGCCGACGTGCTGCGTCCGGTCTTCGACACGACGGGCGGCCAGGACGGCCGGGTGTCGATCGAGGTCGACCCGCGTCTCGCGCACAACACGACGGCGACCATCGCCGAGGCCAAGCAGCTGGCCTGGCTGGTGGACCGGCCGAACACGTTCATCAAGATCCCGGCGACGAAGGCCGGTCTGCCGGCGATCACCGAGGTCATCGGCCTCGGTATCAGTGTCAACGTCACGCTGATCTTCTCGCTGGAGCGCTACCGCGAGGTCATGGACGCCTACCTGGCGGGCCTGGAGAAGGCCAAGGCCGCGGGCCTCGACCTGTCCAAGATCCGTTCGGTGGCGTCGTTCTTCGTGTCCCGTGTGGACACCGAGATCGACAAGCGGCTGGACGCGCTGGGCACGGACGAGGCGAAGGAGCTGCGCGGCAAGGCGGCGCTCGCCAACGCGCGTCTCGCCTACCAGGCGTACGAGGAGGTCTTCTCCTCGGACCGCTGGGCCGCGCTGGACAAGGCGCAGGCCAACAAGCAGCGTCCGCTGTGGGCCTCGACGGGCGTCAAGGACCCGGCGTACAAGGACACGATGTACGTGGTCGATCTGGTCGCCCCGGGCACGGTCAACACCATGCCGGAGGCGACTCTGGAGGCCACCGCCGACCACGGGCAGATCACCGGCGACACGGTGCGCGGCACCTACGAGCAGGCGCGCGCCGAGCTCGACGCCGTCGAGAAGCTCGGGATCTCCTACGCGGACGTCGTGCAGCTGCTGGAGGACGAGGGCGTCGAGAAGTTCGAGGCGTCCTGGAACGATCTGCTCAAGTCGACGCAGGCGGAGCTCGATCGCCTCGCTCCCTCGGAGGGCTGAGCACCTTGACTTCCGCACACGGAGCCAATCCGCTTCGTGACGCCGCGGACCGACGGCTCCCGCGTATCGCGGGGCCGTCGGGCCTGGTGATCTTCGGCGTTACGGGCGATTTGTCACGTAAAAAGTTGATGCCCGCTGTTTACGACCTCGCTAATCGCGGGCTGCTGCCACCGGGCTTCTCGCTCGTCGGATTCGCCCGCCGCGAATGGGACGACCAGGACTTCACGCAGGAGGTCCATGACGCCGTGAAGGAGCACGCCCGCACCCCCTTCCGCGAGGAGGTCTGGCAGCAGCTCATTCAGGGAATGCGGTTCGTCCAGGGCGACTTCGACGACGACGACGCCTTCGAGAACCTCAAGAAGACGATCACGGAACTCGACCAGGCACAGGGAACCGGCGGCAACTTCGCCTTCTACCTCTCCGTGCCGCCGAAGTTCTTCCCCAAGGTCGTCAAGCAGCTCAAGAAGCACGGTCTCGCCGACCAGACGGACGGCTCGTGGCGGCGCGCCGTCATCGAGAAGCCCTTCGGCCACGACCTGGCCTCCGCCATGGAGCTGAACTCGATCGTCCACGAGGTCTTCGCGCCGGACCAGGTCTTCCGTATCGACCACTACCTCGGCAAGGAGACCGTCCAGAACATCATGGCGCTCCGCTTCGCCAACACGCTCTTCGAGCCGATCTGGAACCGGTCGTACGTCGACCATGTCCAGATCACCATGGCCGAGGACATCGGCATCGGCGGCCGCGCGGGCTACTACGACGGCATCGGCGCCGCCCGTGACGTCATCCAGAACCACCTCCTCCAGCTGCTCGCGCTGACCGCGATGGAGGAGCCCGCCTCCTTCGACGCGGACGCGCTGGCGACGGAGAAGACCAAGGTGCTGGGCGCGGTGAAGCTGCCCAAGGACCTGGCGACCGGCACGGTGCGCGCGCAGTACGCGGGGGGCTGGCAGGGCGGCGAGAAGGCCGTCGGCTATCTCCAGGAAGACGGCATCAACCCGAAGTCGAAGACCGACACGTACGCCGCCATAAAGCTGGAGATCGACAACCGCCGCTGGGCGGGTGTCCCCTTCTATCTCCGTACGGGCAAGCGGCTCGGCCGCCGGGTCACCGAGATCGCGGTCGTCTTCCAGCGCGCGCCGCACTCCCCCTTCGACCAGACGGCCACCGAGGAGCTGGGGCACAACGCCCTGGTGATCCGGGTGCAGCCGGACGAAGGCGTGACGATGCGGTTCGGCTCGAAGGTGCCGGGCACGTCGATGGAGGTCCGGGACGTCTCGATGGACTTCGCGTACGGCGAGTCCTTCACGGAGTCCAGCCCCGAGGCCTACGAGCGGCTGATCCTGGACGTCCTGCTCGGTGACTCCAACCTCTTCCCGAGGCTGGCCGAGGTCGAGCTGTCCTGGAAGATCCTCGACCCGATCGAGCAGTTCTGGGACAAGCACGGCAAGCCCGCGCAGTATCCGGCCGGTACCTGGGGTCCGGTCGAGGCGGACGAAATGCTCGCACGAGACGGACGGAGCTGGCGTCGGCCATGAAGATCGATCTTACGGACACCACCTCCAGCAAGATCAACAAGGCGCTCGTGCAGGGCCGCAGGGCCATCGGCACACCGGCCGTCGGCATGGTCCTCACCCTGGTCATCGTCACGGACGAGGAGAACGCCTACGACTCGCTGAAGGCGGCGAACGAGGCGTCGCGGGAGCACCCCTCGCGCACGCTCGTCGTCATCAAGCGGGTCTCGCGCTCGCCGCGCGACCGGGCGAAGGCGCGCCTCGACGCCGAGGTGCGGGTCGGCGCGGACGCCGGCACCGGCGAGACGGTGGTGCTGCGGCTGTACGGCGAGGTCACCGACCACGCCCAGTCGGTGGTGCTGCCGCTGCTGCTGCCGGACGCCCCGGTCGTGGTGTGGTGGCCGGTGACCGCTCCGGTGGACCCGGCCGCCGACCCGCTGGGCGCGCTGGCCCAGCGGCGGGTGACCGACACCTACGCCTGCGAGCGGCCGATCGCCGAGCTGACGGCCCGCGCCGACGCCTACGCCCCGGGCGACACGGATCTGTCCTGGACCCGCATCACACCGTGGCGCTCGATGCTCGCGGCGGCGCTGGACCAGGTGCCGTGGCAGGCCACCTCGGCCGAGGTGGAGGGCGAGGAGTTCAACCCGAGCTGCGAGCTGCTCGCCATGTGGCTCGCCGACCGGCTGAAGGTACCGGTGAAGCGCTCGGTGTCGGCCGGTCCCGGCCTCACGGCCGTACGGCTCCAGACGGGCAACGGCCCGATCGTGCTGGACCGGGCGGACGGCTCGCTCGCGACGCTGTCCATCCAGGGCCAGCCGGACCGCGCGGTGGCGCTGAAGCGCCGGGAGACGGCCGAGCTGATCGCGGAGGAGCTGCGGCGGCTCGACCCTGACGACACGTACGCCTCGGCGCTGCGCTACGGCGTGGACCGGCTGAACGACGAGTCGGCCGAGACCGCGTCCGCCCCGGCGGCGAAGAAGACCGCGAGCAGGGCCCCGGCCAAGAAGGCGGCCACGAAGTGAGCGCCCCTCAACTCGTCGTCCATCGCGACAAGGAGCTGATGGCTCAGGCCGCCGCGGCCCGGCTGATCACCAAGATCGTGGACGCCCAGTCCGGGCGCGGCTCCGCGTCGGTCGTCCTCACCGGCGGGCGCAACGGCAACGGCCTGCTGGCCGCGCTCGCCGCCGCGCCCGCGCGGGACGCGATCGACTGGTCGCGGCTCGATCTGTGGTGGGGCGACGAACGTTTCCTGCCCGAGGGCGACCCGGAGCGCAATGTCACCCAGGCCCGTGCGGCCCTGCTGGACTCGGTCCCGCTGGACCCGTCCCGGGTGCACGCGATGCCCGCGTCCGACGGACCCCACGGCACCGACGCGGAAGCGGCCGCGGCGGCGTACGCGGAGGAACTCGCCCGGGCGGCGGGGCCCGAGGACCACGGCGATGTGCCCACGTTCGACGTCCTGATGCTGGGTGTCGGCCCGGACACGCATGTCGCGTCCCTGTTCCCCGAGCTTCCGGCGGTACGGGAGACCGAACGCACCGTCGTCGGTGTCCACGGCGCGCCCAAGCCGCCACCGACGCGTATCTCGTTGACGCTTCCGGCGATCCGCGCGGCGCGCGAGGTGTGGCTGCTGGCGGCCGGCGAGGACAAGGCCAACGCGGCGAGGATCGCCCTCTCGGGCGCAGGCGAGATCCAGGCACCGGCGGCGGGCGCCTACGGCAGGTCGCGGACGCTGTGGCTGCTCGACTCGGCGGCGGCCTCCCAGCTTCCGCGCGACCTGTATCCCCCGGCCTCGCCCTGACGGCACGTCATCCCACGTCCGAAGGCCCGGCCCGCCCGTCCGGCGGCCCGGGCCTTCGGCATGTCAGAGGATCGCCTGGTCCGGGCGGTCCTCCAGACGGGCGATGGCCTTGCGAGCGGCACCGACGAAGGCATCGAAGCCGGCATTGGTGTGGGTCGGCCGCTCGGACCTGCTGAAGTGGCCGGCGTCGAACATGCTCTGGCGCAGCTCGGCGGTCATCTCCAGCTGGGCGCCCTTGCCGAGCAGCGTCTTGTTGCAGATGTTGTCCGGGTCCTCGCCCGCGAGAGCGGGAACCGTCGAGCCGTCGATGGTGTGGAACCCCGCGGCCTGGAACTCCTCGTGCAGATACCGTTTGAAGTCGGCGTTGAGGCCGCCGACGACGACCGCCTCGGGCACCCCCGCGGACGCACCGGCCTGCGCCGCCGTACAGCCGTGCAGGCTCAGCACGTTGAGGCTGCAGGCGGCCATGGACAGGGCGGACCTGTCGTCGTTGCGTGTCGAGGTGACGTGCAGCTCGCCGTTGTCGGACACGCGCGTGCCCTCGAACATCCAGTAGTCGTGGACCGGGCCGCCCGCCGGCTGCACGGCGAGGGTGGCGGGGTGGTAACCCGCGATCCCCAGGCACAGTTCGGACGTACCCCCCTCGATGCCGCCGCCGTGGATGGCCATGATCGTGGTGCGGTTGAAGGGCTGTCTCAGGTTGTCGCTGTTGTCGAACAGCTCATGGCGCTTGTAGCGCCGTGCGAAGTCGGTTCCCTCCTTGCCGGCGAGCCTCGTGTAGAGATCGGTGTTCGACGCGTAGAGGTCGGCGGCGTGAGCGGGGGAGGCGGCGAAGGCGTTGAGCACGGAGGCGCTGAGTGCGGCGCCTGCGAGTCCGGCCAGTACGGTGCGGCGATCGGCATAGGTCATGCACGTCATGATCGCGGCGGAACGAGACGCTCCGGTCCGCTGAGGCGGTGAGGTCTCTCACAGGGTGCGTTCCGGTCGTTCCAGGAACGGCTCCAGCAGGCCAGGGACCGTGCGGGAGGCGAAGTCGAGGACCTCGTGTTCGTCGGCGTCGTAGACCGAGTACGCCCCGTCGCCCGCCGCCGTGGTCGCCGTCAGGGTGAGGACCCCGGCACGGCGCTGGAACCAGGACTGTTTGACAGTCCAGCCGATGATCCCGTCGCGCTGGAGTGCGACGGTCGCGCGCCGGACGGTCCCGGAGCGGGCGAGCAGATAGTCGCCGCCGAGCGCGTGACCGAGGCTCCGGTACGCGTCCAGGGCCAGCAGCACCGCGAGCGGAAGGAACAGCACCGCGCAGGCCGCCGCGACGTACAGCAGGACGTCCGTGAGCAGCAGCCCCAGCAGCATGAGCACCAGGAGCGGCAGCAGCGCGGCGCCGAGCGCCCAGCGGAGCCTTCGGGCGCGGGCGGCGTGCGGATGGGCGGTGAGCGGCGCGCTCGTCGGGGCCCCGGTCTCCCGCAGCACCAGCGCCGCGACCTCGTCGGCGACGGCCCGTGGCGCGGCCGGCAGCAGCGTCTTGTGGTCCGCGTGCTGGTCCGCCTCGTCCGTGGCCAGACCGGTCGCGACCGCGTCCACCCGCGCCGCCCCGCACAGCCGTACGCCGATCGGCTCGACGAGCTCGACACCCCGGAGCCGCCGCTCCTCGATGGAGATCGAGCGGGTGGTGAACAGTCCCCGGCGGACCCGCAGGGTGCCGCCCGGCTCCCGCTCCAGCCGGTGGTTGAACCACATCTCGACCCAGAGGCCGAGCGCGCCGACGACGCCGGCGACGAGGGCCGCGGCGACGAGCACGACGAGCGTCCAGACCAGCGGCGTGTCCTGGAAGCGCTCGCCGATCCAGTCGATGACCCGGGCCTGAGCGCCGAACCATTCGCTGACCTGCATCACCGCGCCGACGGCCGCCCCACCGAGCAGCGGGGCGACGAACGAGACCGGCGCGTAGCGGATCCAGCGCGGGTCGAGTACGGCCAGCGTGCCCTCCCGGTGGCTTCCAGGGACGGACACGGCCGTACGGGCCAGCAGTTCACGACGCAGCCGCTCGCCCTCCGCCTTCGTCACCGGGTCGAGCTCCAGCGTGGATTCTCCGGTGCCGGTGTGCTCGCCGGTGCCGATCCGCACCTTGACCAGGCCGAGTATCCGCAGCAGCGGATGGGCCGTCAGATCGACGCTGCGGATGCGTTCACGGGCCAGGGAGCGGCGCTTTATCAGCAGCAGCCCGGTGTGGAGTTCGGCGCGCTCGGGTCCGATGCGGTACCGCGTGCGCCGCCACCGTACGTAGTCCGCGCCCGCGCCGGCCGCGATGAGGACGGCCGCTCCCGCGAGCACCCAGGCGAGCGCCCGCCACCACGGCATGCCGCCGGCGAGGCCGAGGAGGGCGGGCAGTCCGGCGCCGCCGGCCACGCCCGCCATGACGGCGGCCGTGACGAGGACGGTGCGCCGGTCGAGCTGCCGCCAGCCGTCGTCGGGCTGCCCGGCGGGCCGGGCGGGCCCGCCGGTGGCGCTCATGTGGCGTCCCCCTGCGTGGCCTGGGTGATCCTGGTCAGCTGTTCGGCCAGCTCCGCCGCGAGCTCGTGGTCCAGGCCCTCGATCCTGATCGCACCCTTGGCCGAGGCCGTGGTGACGGTGACGGTGGCGAGCCGGAAAGCCTGCTCCAGCGGTCCGCGGACGGTGTCGACGGTCTGGATCCGGGACATCGGGGCGATCCGCCACTCCTGCCAGAGGGCACCGGTACGGACGTACACCGCCTCGTCCGTGACCTCCCAGCGGTGGACCCGGTACCACCAGGAGGGGAAGAAGGCCGTGCCGGCGAGGCCGAGGACCGCCAGGGCGCCGGCCGCGGTGAGCAGCCAGCCCCTGGCGGGCTCGATGAACGCGCCGAGGACGGCGAGCACCGCCACCGGCACCAGCGTCGTCAGCAGGCACTGCACACGCCACCAGCCGACGGCCCGTTCGTCCACCCTGTTGTTCGGCGGCCGCAGCCGCACGGTCCCCTCCCCCGGCATCGGGCTACCTGCCGCGCAGGGTGCGGTACGTGTCCACGAGCGTGGCGGTCGAGCTGTCGAGGTCCTCGCCGTCCGCCGCGTCGGCGGCCGATGTCCCCGTGCGGGTCAGCACGGGCTCGATCCGCTTGGCCAGGACCTTGCCGAGCTCGACTCCCCACTGGTCGAAGGAGTCGATGTTCCAGACGGCGCCCTGGACGAACACCTTGTGCTCGTAGAGCGCGACGAGCTGGCCGAGGACGGACGGGGTCAGCTGCTTCGCCAGGATCGTGGTGGTCGGGTGGTTCCCCACGAACGTCTTGTGCGGCACCAGTTCCTCGGCGACGCCCTCGGCCCGCACCTCGTCGGGGGTCTTGCCGAACGCCAGCGCCTGGGTCTGGGCGAAGAAGTTGGCCATCAGCAGGTCGTGCTGGGGCACGAGCCCGGGCAGCAGGTCCCCGACCGGCTCGGCGAAGCCGATGAAGTCGGCGGGGATGAGCTTGGTGCCCTGGTGGATCAACTGGTAGTACGCGTGCTGCCCGTTGGTGCCGGGGGTGCCCCAGACGACGGGCCCGGTCTGCCAGTCGACCCGGTTGCCCTCGCGGTCGACGGACTTGCCGTTGGACTCCATGTCCAGCTGCTGCAGATACGCCGTGAACCTGCTCAGGTAGTGCGAGTAGGGCAGCACCGCGTGCGACTGGGCGTCGAAGAAGTTGTCGTACCAGATGCCGAGGAGGCCGAGCAGCATCGGCGCGTTCTCCTCCGGCGGCGCCGTGCGGAAGTGCTCGTCGACGAGGTGGAATCCGTCGAGCATCTCGCGGAACCGGTCCGGGCCGATGGCGATCATCAGCGAGAGTCCGATGGCCGAGTCGTACGAGTAGCGGCCGCCGACCCAGTCCCAGAACTCGAACATGTTGGCCGTGTCGATGCCGAACTCGGAGACCTTGCCGGCGTTGGTCGACAGCGCCACGAAGTGCTTGGCGACGGCGTCCTGGCCGGCGCCGAGGCCGGTGAGCAGCCAGTCGCGGGCGGACGTGGCGTTGGTGATGGTCTCGACGGTGGTGAACGTCTTGGACGCGATGATGAACAGCGTCTCGGCGGGGTCGAGGTCGCGCACCGCCTCGTGGAGATCGGCTCCGTCGACGTTGGAGACGAAACGGAGCGTCAGGTCCCGTGCGGTGTAGGAGCGCAGTGCCTCATAGGCCATCGCCGGGCCCAGATCGGAGCCGCCGATACCGATGTTGACGACGTTCTTGATGGGCTTTCCGGTGTGACCGGTCCAGCCGCCCGAGCGGATCCGCTCGGAGAAGGCGCTCATCTTGTCGAGCACGGCGTGCACCGCGGGGACCACGTTCTCGCCGTCGACCTCGATGACGGCGTCACGGGGGGCGCGCAGCGCGGTGTGCAGCACCGCCCGGTTCTCGGTGATGTTGATCTTCTCGCCGCGGAACATGGCGTCCCGCAGCCCCGCCACATCGGTGGCCGCCGCCAGGTCCCGCAGCAGCGCCAGCGTCTCGTCGGTCACCCGCTGCTTGGAGTAGTCGAGGTAGAGGTCGCCGACCTGGAGGGTGTACCGGCTGCCGCGCTCGGCATCGGCGGCGAACAGTTCCCGCAGATGTGTGTCGGCCAGCTGCTCACGGTGCTTGGTGAGAGCGGCCCATTCGGGCGTCCGGTTGAGCCGGGTTGCGTTCATCTTCAGCCCACTTCTTCTCGTACCTGCCTGCGTGCCCCGCTGCCCCACCAACCTAGTTGATCCGATGGCCGCGGACGCGGCGGCGAGCAGCGGCCGCGCCCGAGTCCGCCCTGCCCGGTCAGTGCCCGCCGCGGTGCAGCCGCCCCTGGTAGCGGGCTTCGAGCACGGCGTTCCGCTCGTACCCGCCCGGCACGTTGGCGGATACGTACACGGGCGCCTCGTGGCCCTCCGCGCCGAGCAGGGCGACGGCCTCGGCGACGGTCATCTGGACGAGGAGCGAGGAGGTGAGCGTGGAGACGCCGCACAGGGCGTTGCCGTCGGGCAGCGGAAGGAGAGCGTCACCGGTGGGCGCGCAGTTGTCGAGGACGGCGTCGGCCAGGTCGGCGAGCCGCTTTCCGCTGCTGTGCAGGGACGGCACGGAGTTGGTGTGCTCCAGCGAGGTGAGGGCGACCAGCGGGTGGCCCGCCGCCTTCACATGGAGGGCCATGTCGACGATCGAGTTGTTGACACCCGAGTTGGAGATGATCACGAACATGTCCTGCGGGCGTGGCGTGGCCAGGGTGTAGAGCCGGGCGGCCAGGCCGGGGGAACGCTCCAGCAGCGGGTCGTCGAGTACGGCGCGGTCCTCGCCGCCGCGGAGCACGAGATCGGCGAGGGAGATCCGGCTGGTGGGGACGAGTCCGCCGGCCCGGCCCGCGATCTCCAGGGCGGCGGCCTGCGAGTGGCCGGTGCCGAAGGCGTGGACGACGCCGTCCGCGGCGACGCAGTCCGCGATGAGCCGGGCCGCGGCCGCGACGGAGTCCTTGTTGGCCTCGACCGCCCGCTCGAAGGCCGCGCGTCCGTGGTCGACGAACAGGCCGGCCCCGAGCTGCGCGTGCGGGCCCTGGTGCGACTGAGGCATGACTGACTCCCTGGGAGAACGCCGACGACGGCTCATGGCATGCATCAGGCGTGCCTGCACCGTGAACCACCGAATCAATGATTCACTATCTCATGCACATTTCGGCTCAATGAATCAGCCGCCGGCATCTCACGTCAAGAGCCGCGCCAGCTCCACGGCTCCGGCCGCGCCGTCCGTCACGGGTTCGGGCCGCAGCCCCAACGCCCGTGTCCGCACCGTCAGTCGCTCCAGCAGCGGCCCCCGCGGGCCCAGCAGTCCACCGCTCGTGACCAGGGGTTCTCCCGGGATCGGGGCCAACGCGCCCACCGTGGCCGCCAGTTCGTCCGCGGCGCGGTCGAGCAGGCCCCGGGCCACCTCGTCCCCCGCCTCCTCGGCCGCCACCACGAAGGGACTGAGCGCCGCGAGCCGCACCGGGTGCTCCGTGAACGCGTGCCCGATGAGGGCCTCGCGGAGCGATCTGCGACCGGCCCAGGACTCCGGCAGCTCTCCCCGGCGGCCCAGACAGTGCGCGAGCAGCGGCTCCGCCAGCGCGGTCCGCGGCCCACGCCCGTCCAGCGCCCTCAGCACCGCGACCAGCGCCTCCCGGCCCAGCCAGAAGCCGCTCCCGGCATCACCCAGGAGCCAGCCGTCCCCGTCGGCCGAGCGCACCGACCGGCGGTCCGCCACGCGGGCGGCGACCGCACCGGTGCCGGCGATGACGACGAGCCCGTCGGCCGGCACCCCCCGGCCCGAGGCGAAGGCGACGTCCACGTCTCCGTACACGTCCAGCACCGCGGGTGCAGCCCCCACCGCGGCGAGCGCCTCGGCAAGGCAACGCAGGGCGAGCGAGCGCCCCTTGCCGGGTGCGCCGACGGTCGACCCGCCGGCGAAGCCGCCGACGACGGCGGTGACCGTGCCGCCGAGGCCGGGCGGAACGGCCCCGGTGAGAGCGGCGGTCAGATGGCGGGTGAGGGCGTCGCGCTCGACGCTCATCGCGTTGCCGGGCCCGCCCGTGCCTTCGCCGAGGACGGCGCCGCCGCGCGCCTCCGCCAGCCGGGCGCGGACCCGCGTCCCGCCCGCGTCGACGCCGATGACCAGGGGCCGGCTGATGGATTCGCTCATGGGCCCGCATCGTGGTTGATAGATTCACCGAGGACAAGCCCCGCGCGCCGAACGCCAGAGACGAGCCGCCATGATCACCGCACTGATCCGCTCCGAGCTGCCCCGGATGACCGGCTCCCTGCGCAAGGTCGGCGAGCGCGTGCTGGCCGATCCGCAGAGCGTCGCCCTCGCCTCGGCGGCCGAACTCGGCCGCCGCACCGGGACGTCCCAGGCCTCGGTGACCCGCTTCTGCCGGGCGCTCGGCCTCGACTCGTACCAGCACCTGCTGCTCGAACTCGCCAGGGAACAGGGGGGCCGTCCCGCCGACGAACGCCCCATCGGACACGGAATCGGCCCCGACGACCCGCTGGACCATGTCGTCGCGGTCGTCGCCCAGGCCGATCTGCAGGCCCTGCGACGGACCGTGGAGCACCTCGACCGGGACGCCCTGGAGCGGGCCGCGCAGGCCGTCGCCCGTGCGCGCCGCATCGACGTCTACGGAGTGGGCGCCTCGGGCATCGTGGCGCGCGAGACGGAGGCCCGGCTCTTCGGCATCGGCTGTGCCGCCCGGAGCTGGACCGAGGTCCATGCCGCGGAGACCTCCGCCGCCCTGCTCACGCCCTCCGACACGGTGGTGGCGCTCTCCCACTCCGGCACCACCCGTGAGGTCCTCAGCCCGCTCCGGCTCGCCGCCGAGCGGGGCGCCGCGACCGTGGCGGTCACCGGCGATCCGCGCTCACCCATCGCCGCCGCGGCCTCGGTCCACCTCACCTCGACCTCGGCGGAGACCAGTTTCCGGCGCGGCGGATTCGGCACCCGTCATTCGGTGCTGCTGATCCTCGACTGCCTCTTCGCGCGGGTGGCGCAGCTGACCTACGAACGGGCCACGGCCTCGCTCGCGCTGACCGAGCACATCGGCGAGGCACACGCCGTGCGCGCACGGCGCCGCTGAAAGCGTCCGGGCCCGGTCCGCGGACGAACCTCGTGGTTCGTCCGCGGACCGGGCCCGGTATCAGCTGCTCAGATCTCGCCCCGGAGCTTCGCGAGCGCCTCGGCGAGGATCGCCTCGCCGTCCGCGTCGCTGCGCCGCTCGCGCACATACGCCAGATGCGTCTTGTACGGCTCGGTGCGCGGCGGGTCCGGCGGGTTGTCCCGGTCCTGGCCGGCCGGGAACCCGCAGCGCGGGCAGTCCCAGCTGTCCGGAACCTGTGCGTCACTGGCGAAGCTCGGCTGCGTCTCGTGCCCGTTCGAGCACCAGAAGGAGATGCGGAGACGCGGCGCGGATTCGCCCCGCTCGGCCTCCCCCATCGGCCCCGCTCCGACCCGGCTTCCCCGGATCGCGTTGCCACTTGCCACGGTCGTAACTCCCTGCGTGATGGTGCTCGAAGATGCCCCAGTCTACGTAAGGCCCAACGCGCGTCCAGTGATTGGAGTTACACCCCCACCCCCTGGGACGCCCTCAGTGGGTCAGCTGCCCAGCTTCATCAGCAGACCAAGTACGACAATGCAGGCAAACCACATCAGACCGATGACGACGGTGATGCGGTCGAGGTTGCGCTCGGCGACCGAGGAACCACCGACGGACGACTGCATGCCGCCACCGAACATGTCGGAGAGGCCGCCGCCCTTCCCCTTGTGCATCAGCACCAGCAGCATCAGCAGCAGGCTGAAGAAGATCAGGGCGATCGAGAACCCCATAATCACGGCTGGACCAACTTCCTCGGACGGGATCGGACTGAACAACTGATCAACTCGACGGGCGACCTGATCAAGAAAACGGGGGCCGGGCCGGAAAGGCTCGGCCCCCGCAAGGGTACGACGGATCCGCTCTACGGCCTACTCACTGGTCGCGGAAGCGGACGATCTTGACGAACTCGTCGGCGTCCAGCGCCGCACCGCCGACCAGAGCGCCGTCCACATCGGGCTGCGCCATGATCGCCGCGACGTTTCCGGCCTTCACCGAGCCGCCGTACTGGATCCGGACCTTGTCGGCCAGCTCCTGGCTGTAGAGCTCGGCCAGCCGGCCGCGGATGGCCCCGCAGACCTCCTGGGCGTCCTCGGGGGTGGCGACCTCGCCGGTGCCGATGGCCCAGACGGGCTCGTACGCGATCACGATGGTCTCGGCCTGCTCGGCCGGGATGTCCTTCAGACCGCCGTCGAGCTGGTTCAGCGTGTACTGGACCTGCTGGCCCGCCTTGCGGACGTCCAGGCCCTCGCCGACACAGAGGATCGGGGTCAGGCCGTGCCGGTAGGCGGCCTTGACCTTGGCGTTGCAGATCTGGTCGGTCTCGTCGTGGTACTGGCGTCGCTCGGAGTGACCGACGGCGACGTAGGTGCACTTCAGCTTGGCCAGCATCAGGCCCGAGATCTCACCGGTGTAGGCACCGGAGTCGTGCGCCGAGATGTCCTGGGCGCCGTACTTGATCTTGAGCTTGTCGCCGTCCACCAGGGTCTGCACGGAACGCAGATCGGTGAACGGGGGCAGGACGGCGACCTCGACGGCGTCGTAGTCCTTGTCGGCGAGTGCGAAGGCGAGCTTCTGGACGTGGGCGATGGCCTCGAGGTGGTTGAGGTTCATCTTCCAGTTGCCCGCCATCAGCGGGGTACGGCCAGAAGGCGTGGATGCAGTCATGGGTAGGTCAGTCCTCCAGTGCGGCGAGGCCGGGAAGCGTCTTGCCCTCGAGGTACTCGAGGCTCGCGCCGCCACCGGTCGAGATGTGGCCGAATGCGTTCTCGTCGAAGCCCAGCGTGCGGACCGCGGCGGCCGAGTCGCCACCGCCGACGACGGTGAAGGCCTCGCTGTCCACGAGCGCCTGGGCGATGGCGCGGGTACCGCCCGCGTAGTCGGGGTGCTCGAAGACGCCCAGCGGGCCGTTCCAGAACACCGTCTCGGCATCGGCGACCTTGGACGCGTACAGCTCGCGCGTCCTCGGGCCGATGTCCAGGCCCTCCTTGTCGGAGGGGATCTTGTCGGCGTCGACCGTGACGAACTCGGCCGGGGCCTTGGTCTTCAGGTCGGGGAACTCCGACGAGGCCAGGATGTCGACCGGCAGCACCAGTTCGACGCCGCTCTTCTCGGCGCGCTCCATGTACTCGGTCACGACCGGGATCTGGTCCTCCTGAAGGAGGGAGATGCCGACCTCGTAGCCCTTGGCCTTGAGGAAGGTGTACGCCATGCCGCCGCCGATGAGCAGACGGTCGGCCTTGCCGAGCAGCTCGTCGATGACGGCGAGCTTGTCGGAGACCTTGGCGCCGCCGAGGACGACGACGTACGGCCGCTTCACGTCCTCGGTGAGCTTCTTCAGGACGCCGACCTCGGTGCCGATGAGGTGGCCGGCGGCGTGCGGGAGGCGGGCCGGGAGGTCGTACACCGAGGCGTGCTTGCGGTGCACGGCACCGAAGCCGTCGCCCACGTACAGATCCGCGAGGGCGGCCAGCTGCTCGGCGAACGCACCGCGCTCGGCGTCGTCCTTGGACGTCTCGCCGGCGTTGAAGCGGAGGTTCTCGATGACGGCGACCTGGCCGTCGGCGAGGCCGTCGACGGTGGTGCGGGCGGACTCGCCGACCGTGTCGGTCGCGAACGCCACATCGGTGCCCAGCAGTTCACCGAGGCGCGCGGCGGCCGGGGCGAGCGAGAACGCCGGGTCCGGGGCGCCCTTGGGGCGGCCCAGGTGGGAGGCGACGACGACCCGTGCGCCCGCGTCGGCGAGGGCCTTCACGGTCGGCAGGACGGCGCGGATACGGCCGTCGTCGGTGATCGTGGCGCCGTCGAGCGGCACATTCAGGTCGGCGCGGACGAAGACCCGCTTGCCGGTGACGCCTCCGGCGAGAAGTTCGTCGATCGTCTTCATGTGTGATGACTCCTAGAGGGGGTCGAGGACAAGCGACAGGGCTCGTACAGCGCGTCGTTGCGCTGCCCGAGCCCTGTGGCTCACATCGAGGTGCCTACCGGCGCGTGGATCAGAGCTGGTTGCCGACGAAGACGGTCAGGTCGACGAGGCGGTTGGAGTAACCCCACTCGTTGTCGTACCAGCCGACGACCTTGACCTGCTTGCCCTGGACCATCGTGAGCTTCGAGTCGAAGGTGCAGGAGGCCGGCCAGTTGACGATGTCCGAGGAGACGATCGGGTCCTCGGTGTAGTCCAGGATGCCCTTCAGCTGGCCCTCGGCGGCCTTCTGGAAGGCGGAGTTGATCTCGTCCTTGGTGACCTCGCGGTCGAGCTCCAGGACCAGGTCGGTGACGGATCCCGTCGGGACCGGGACGCGCATGGCGATGCCGTCCAGCTTGCCCTTGAGCTGCGGGAGGACCAGGGCGGTGGCCTTCGCGGCACCGGTCGAGGTCGGGATGATGTTCTCCGCGGCGGCACGGGCGCGGCGCAGGTCCTTGTGCGGGAAGTCCAGGATGCGCTGGTCGTTCGTGTACGCGTGGACGGTCGTCATCATGCCCTTGACGATGCCGAAGCTCTCGTCGAGGACCTTCGCCATCGGGGCCACACAGTTGGTGGTGCAGGAGGCGTTGGAGATGACGTTGTGCTTCGCCGGGTCGTACTTGTCCTGGTTGACGCCCATGACGATGGTGATGTCCTCGTCGGTGGCCGGAGCCGAGATGAGGACCTTCTTCGCGCCGCCCGCGATGTGCTTCTCGGCGTCGGCCTTCTTGGTGAAGATGCCGGTCGACTCGATGACGAGGTCGACACCCAGCTCTCCCCACGGGATGTCGGCGGGGTTGCGCTCGGACAGCACCTTGATGGTGTGACCGTCGACGGTGATGGTGTCGGCGGTGTGCGACACGTCGGCCTTGAGGCGGCCGAGGATGGTGTCGTACTTCAGCAGGTGAGCGGTGGTCGCGGTGTCACCCAGGTCGTTGACAGCCACGATCTCGATGTCTGCACCCTGCTCCAGCAGCGCGCGGAAGTAGTTACGACCGATGCGGCCAAAGCCGTTGATGCCTACGCGGATCGTCACGAACCGATCTCCTCAGTGGTACGCCGGTTTCGACGCCGGCGAGCTGATATGGGATGTCCCCGACCGCTTACGACCCTACCTCCCCGCGCCGGCCGGAGTGACATCGAGCACGCCCCTATGTCGGGCCGGACACCGGTGGCCCGTACCTACCGACAAGTACGGGCCACCGGCGTTTCGGGCGACTACGCAGCGTCAACGGCGGAGCACACCGAGCGCCTTCCGCATCAGGGCGTTGCGGTCCGCAGGCGCGGTGACGTGCTCCAGCCCGAAGCCGAGCAGGACCGTGTCACGCGTGGAGACTGCCGCGTACGAGACGAACAGCTCGCCCGTCCGCGCCCAGTCGCCGCCGACCGCGGGCGTGCCCTCGGGAGACCCGGGGGTCGTCCAGGGGCCGAGGGAGGTCTCGAAGCCCTCGCTCTCCTTCTCCGTGCCGCCGACGACGAGGGCCGCGTTGTCGGCGAAGACGCCGCGTCCGCCGCTGCCGGGGTCGGTGACGTAGGAGACCGAGAGCTCGACCTGCTTGCCCGCGTAGGCGCTCAGGTCGAACGAGACCTGCTTCCAGCCGGCCGAGGAGCCGGTGAAGCTGTGCCACGCCCCGCTGGAACCGGTCGCGGTGCAGCCGCCCTCGCCCAGGGTGAGGTAGCGGCGCAGGAAGGGGTGACCGTCCAGGAAGAACCCGGCCGCGCACTCGTCGGGGACGGCGGTGCCGGTGAGTCCGCTCTCCTCGGGGAGGGTCGTCCAGTCCTGGGCCCCGACGGTGTGCGCCTCCAGGATCGCGTGGTCGTAGCCCGGCTCGGTGTTCCAGTTGAGCGCGAGCTTCAGCTGCGGCCTGTCGGCCGCCGTGACACCGGTGAGGTCGACGGTGCGGGTGAGGCGCTTCCAGTCGTTGTCCTCGTGCGTGGCGGAGGCCATCGACTGCCCCGCGTACGGGGCGTAGGGGTTGGCCACTCCGCTGTAGCGGCCCGCCTGTGCGCTGCGGAACTGCGGGAACTCGGCGGCCGGCAGCGCGTCGGACGTGATCGTGTACGCGCCCGGCGCGTTGAGCGGGTTGCCGGTGGCCCCGGCCAGCGGGCCCGCGGATCCGGTGAGGCCGCCCGTGCCGGTGAACCCGGTGGCCCCGGGCACGGAGCCACGTCCGTACGCGCCGAGGTAGTACTGGCTGAAGTCGTCGGTCGCGGCCCTGCCGACCTGGGCGTTGCCGCCGGCCAGCTCGCCGGCCTCGATCAGCTTGCCGCCCTCGTTGAGGAAGTCGCGCAGGGCGAGCTGGGTGGGGCCGCCGGGAGCCTGGGCGCCCGTGTAGTGGACGGCGGTGGAGAAGTGGCCGAGGACGCCGAGGGGATGCGGGGCGCCCTGGGTGGCGACGTCCCAGACGACGGCCTTGCGGCCGTTGGCCCTCAGCGCGTCGACATAGGCCTTGGCGTGCTGGGCGGGTGCGCCCTCCTCCGCGACCACCACGGTGTCGGCGCCGGGCCGGGGCGCGACGGTGTAGGTGAAGTGCGGGCTGGACGTGGGCTTGCCGGCGCTGGTCTCACCGGTGAACCAGACCTCGACCTTGTCGCCGACGTCACCGTCCTTGACCTTCGCCCGGTACTGGTCGAAGCGGATGTTGTCCTCGCCGCCGTAGGTCTCGCCGCCCTTCCACGGCCTGAGCGCCATGTCGTGCGTACGGCCGCCGTTGACGCGGTACTTGAGTTCCTTGTCCCGTACGGACTTGCGGACGGTGACGGACACCTCCTGGTCGCCGCCGCGGGCGTAGGAGACGCCGAACGGGTCGACGGTGAAGTCCGGGGCTTCCATGCCGACCGGGGAGGTCGGCCGGTCGGGATGTGTGGCGGTCTCGGCCACGGCGAGCGCGAAGTCGATGTTCTTGGCGAACTCCGCCTGGATCAGCTTCTCGTCGTCGGGGAAGTTGAAGCCGGACCGGCAGTCCTGGGGCCTCCACTGGTCGTTGGGGTCGATGGCGGAGGCCGTCTGACAGGTGGTCATCTCCGGGGTGAACATCATCAACCCGTTGACGTTGGCCGCGTGGCCGTCGGCCTCGCCGTTGGTGGTGTAGAGCTCGGAGGAGACCTGCGGGTAGTAGCCGGGGACGGCCGGCTTGTCGGGCGTGCCGGCGAGCGCCTTGTAGAGGACGTCGTCGGGGGTGGGGGTGGCGACCTGCCAGCCCACGCCGTACAGCAGCAGTTCGGCGGCGGAGTGGTAGTTGATGCCGTACTCGAAGCCGATGCGCTTCTGGAAGCGGTCGAGCGCGATCGTCTCGGGCTCGGAGGAGGGGCCCGCACCACGATAGGTCTCGCTGCCCGGGTTGGGGGACGAACCCTCGTTGTCGTAGCCCCACTTGTAGGAGAAGTTCCGGTTGAGGTCGACGCCGTCGCCGGTGGTGATCCGTCCGTCGCCGTTGTTGTCGCGGAGGTTCTTGCGCCAGAGCCGGTTGCTCTCGGCCGCGTGGGTGAAGTCGTAGCCGTCGGGGTTGGCGGAGAGCAGGAACCACAGCTCGGTGGTGTCCACGAGCCGAGTGATGCGCTGGTCCTTGCCGTACCCGTCGACGTAGTGGTGGAGCAGCCGCCGGGTCATCTCGGGGGTGATCCACTCGCGTGCGTGCTGGTTGGACATGTAGAGCGTGGACGGCTTGGCGCCGTCGCGGTACTTCTTGGCGCCCTTGCTGAGCTTGAGGGCGAGGATGTCCTTGCCCTGCACGGTCTTGCCGATGCTGACGACCTTGGTGATCGACGGGTTGGCCGCGGCGGTGGCCAGGATCTCCTCCTTGAGGCCCCCTTCGCCGCTGTACGGCCGGTAGACGCCGTCCCCGGCAGCGGCGGCGCGCTGCCTGCCGGCACTGGAGACGGTGTGCTCGGTGAGGCTGACGCCTCGGGCGCGGAGCTCACCGGCCTGGTCCTCGGTGAGGAACACCTCGACGGTGGCGGTGCCCTTGTCCGGTACCTGCTCGGTCAGTTCATGACCGTCGGCTCCGGCCGCGAGGAGCAGTGGTACCTGCTCCTTGGTGACCTTCGCCTGCCATACGGAGAGTCCGGCGTCGTCTCCGCCCTGGTCGGCCCGGGCGAGCGGCGCGGCCGCCAGACCGGCCATCAGGAGTGAGGTCGCGGCGAGGATCGATCTCGCTCTTCGTCTCATTGGCCCCCCTTGCTTTCGTCTGTCGCGAAAGAAAACAGATGCCAGGCTCATCACACCTCATGATCATGTCAAGACCGCGTGTCCGCGGTACCGGTCGGGGTGAAGGGGCGGGGTGAAGAGAGAAGCCCGTCCGGCGTTGCACCGGACGGGCTTCACGGGAGCGGGCCGCACCGTGGGCTCAGCCCACGAGACCGTCGGCCATTTCCTCCGTCAGATTGGATTCCGTACCCGGAATGCCGAGGTCCTGCGCCCGCTTGTCCGCCATCGCCAGGAGCCGGCGGATCCGCCCGGCCACCGCGTCCTTCGTCAACGGCGGGTCGGCGAGCGCCCCCAGTTCCTCCAGGGACGCCTGCTTGTGCTCCATGCGCAGCCGGCCCGCCGCCGCGAGGTGCTCGGGGACCTCCTCGCCGAGGATCTCCAGCGCGCGCTGGACCCGCGCGCCCGCGGCCACCGCGGCGCGGGCCGAGCGGCGCAGATTGGCGTCGTCGAAGTTGGCCAGCCGGTTCGCGGTCGCGCGGACCTCGCGGCGCATCCGCCGCTCCTCCCACGCCAGCACCGACTCGTGCGCGCCGAGCCGGGTGAGCAGCGCGCCGATCGCGTCACCGTCACGGACCACGACCCGGTCCACCCCGCGCACCTCACGCGCCTTCGCCGCGATGGAGAGCCGGCGTGCCGCCCCGACCAGCGCCAGCGCGGCCTCCGGGCCCGGGCAGGTCACCTCCAGCGAGGAGGAGCGGCCGGGCTCGGTGAGCGAACCGTGCGCCAGGAAGGCTCCGCGCCAGGCCGCCTCGGCGTCGCAGGTGGCGCCGGAGACGACCTGCGGGGGCAGCCCGCGGATCGGACGGCCGCGGCCGTCGACCAGACCGGTCTGCCGCGCCAGCTGGTCACCGCCCGCCACCACCCGTACGACGTAGCGCGAACCGCGCCGCAGCCCGCCGGGGGCCATCACCACGAGATCCGAGGAGTGCCCGAAGATCTCCAGGATGTCCTTGCGGAGCCTGCGGGCCGCGATGCCGGTGTCCAGCTCCGCCTCGATCACGATGCGGCCGCTGACCAGATGCAGCCCGCCCGCGAACCGAAGGATCGCCGAGACCTCCGCCTTTCTGCAGCAGGTCCGGGTGACGGGGAGCCGGGAGATCTCGTCCTTCACCGCTGCCGTCATCGCCATGGGCCGATCCTTCCATGCATCCGAAAAATACGGTCGTACGCGGCGGCCAACAGCTCCGGGTCGTGCTTCGGAGCCCCGTCGGGTCTCGCCACGGGCGCCAGCTCGACCGCCGCACCGAGCCGCTCTGCGGCCTCGGCGAGAGACTCGCGGTCGGGCACGGCGGCCTCGTCGGCCAGCACCACGTCCAGGGCGAGTTTAGGGGCGTGTCGCCCCAAAACCTCCAAATGACGCTGCGGAGAGAAGCCTTCCGTTTCTCCGGGCTGCGGTGCGAGATTCAGCGAGAGAACGCGACGGGCCTTCGTCTCGACGAGCGCGTCCAGCAGCTCCGGTACCAGGAGGTGCGGGATCACCGACGAGAACCAGGAGCCGGGACCGAGCACCACCCAGTCCGCGTCGAGTACGGCCGCGACGGCCTCGGGAACGGCCGGCGGATCGTTCGGCACGAGGTGCACCGACTGCACCTCACCCGGGGTGAGCGCGACCGTCGCCTGCCCCCGGACCGTGACGATCTCGTCGGGACGGTCCGGTTCATGCCCCCTGACCAGCGCCTGCAGCTCCAGCGGCACGGCGGACATGGGCAGCACCCTGCCGTGGGCGCCCAGCAGCTTGCCGACCAGGTCCAGGGCCTGCACATGGTCGCCGAGCTGCTCCCACAGCGCGACGATCAGCAGATTCCCGACCGCGTGCTCATGCAGCTCGCCCTGCGACTGGAAGCGGTGCTGGATGACCCGGGACCAGGTCTGGCCCCAGTCGTCGTCACCGCACAGCGCCGCCAGCGCCTTGCGGAGATCGCCGGGCGGCAGGACGCCCAGCTCCTTGCGGAGCCGGCCGCTGGAGCCGCCGTCGTCGGCGACGGTGACGACCGCGGTGAGGTCGCCGGTGATGCGGCGCAGGGCCGCGAGCGACGCCGACAGTCCCATGCCGCCGCCGAGCGCGACGACCTTGGGCTGGGCGCCGCGTCTACGGCCGGTGCGGAGCGCGTCACTGCCCCGCAGCCGGCGCAGACGGAGAGTACGTCCGGTCACTCGCGCCCCATGTCCCGGTGCACGATGACGGTCTCGATCCCCTCGGAGCCGAGGCGGGCGGCGAGCTTCTCGGACATGGCGACCGAGCGGTGCTTGCCGCCGGTGCAGCCGACGGCGATCGTCACGTACCGCTTGCCCTCACGGCGGTAGCCCGCCGCGATCAGCTGCAGCAGCTCGGTGTACTGGTTCAGGAACTCCTTGGCGCCCGGCTGGTCGAAGACATAGCCCGACACCTCCTCGTTGAGGCCGGTGAAGGGGCGCAGCTCCGGGACCCAGTGCGGGTTCGGCAGGAAGCGGCAGTCCACGACGAGGTCGGCGTCGACGGGGAGGCCGTACTTGTAGCCGAAGGACATGACCGTGGCCCGCAGCTCCGGCTCCTCGTCGCCCGCGAACTGGGCGTCCATCTTGGCGCGCAGCTCGTGGACGTTCAGGCTGGAGGTGTCGATCACCAGGTCGGCGTCGCCGCGCAGCTCCCGCAGGAGGTCCCGCTCGGCGGCGATGCCGTCGACGATCCGGCCGTCGCCCTGCAACGGGTGCGGGCGGCGCACGGACTCGAAGCGGCGCACGAGGGCGTCGTCGGACGACTCCAGGAAGACGATCCGCCGGGTGACCTGCTTGGAATCGAGGTCCGCGAGGGACTCGCGGAGGTTGTCGAAGAACCGCCGGCCGCGGACGTCCACGACGACGGCGATACGGGCCACATTGCCCTGGGAACGGGCGCCGAGCTCCACCATGGTGGGGATCAGCGCGGGCGGCAGGTTGTCGACGACGAACCAGCCGAGGTCCTCCAGGCACTTCGCCGCGGTACTGCGGCCCGCGCCCGACATTCCGGAGATGATCACCAGCTCGGGGATGGCCGCCTCTGCGACCTGCCCGGCCTCGGTAGTCGTGCCCGTACTCACGTCTCCTGCTCCGTGTTCTGGTCTGTTCTGCTCGGTCATGCCGTGCTGCCCCCGTCCTCGGTCGCCACTACGGCCCCGTCGTTCTCTTCCATGATCTCGCCTGTCGCCATATTCACCGCGGGGGCGGCGGGCGCCGCCTGTGCAAGGGCAACGACCACGGACTCCGCCGTCTTCCGGCCCATGCCGGGCACCTCGCAGATCTGCTCGATTGTCGCCTGCCGCAGCCGCTTCACCGAGCCGAAATGCTTGATCAGCGCCTGCTTGCGGGTCTCGCCGAGGCCCGGCACCGCGTCCAGCGGGCTCGTCCGCAGCCGCTTGGTGCGCTTGGAGCGCTGATAGCGGATCGCGAAGTCGTGAGCCGTGTCACGCACCCGCTGTATGAGATACAGCCCCTCGCTGGAGCGGGGCAGCACGACCGGGTCGTCCTCGCCGGGCAGCCAGATCTCCTCCATGCGCTTGGCGATCCCGCAGACGGCGACATCGTCGATGCCCAGCTCGTCCAGGGCCCGCTGCGCGGCGGCGACCTGCGGCTGTCCGCCGTCGACGAGGACGAGCTGCGGCGGGTAGGCGAACTTCTTCGGTCTGCCGTTCTCCTCGGCGGCGGTCAGGGCGACCTCACCACCGTCCTCGGCGGTCCACTCGCCCGTCTTCTCCTTCTCGGCGAGGTAGCGCCGGAAGCGCCGGCTGATCACCTCGTGCATGGACCGGACGTCGTCCTGCCCCTCGCCGTGCCAGACCTGCGTATCGCCGACACGGCCCTTGATCTGGAAGCGCCGGTACTCGCTCTTCCTCGGCAGCCCGTCCTCGAAGACCACCATGGACGCCACCACGTCCTCGCCCTGCAGATGCGAGATGTCGAAGCACTCGATCCGCAGCGGCGCCGAGTCCAGGTCCAGCGCCTCGGCGATCTCCTCCAGGGCCCGGGAGCGGGTGGTGAGGTCGCTCGCGCGCTTCGTCTTGTGCAGTACGAGAGCCTGCTGCGCATTGCGCCCGACCGTCGCCATCAGGTCCTTCTTGTCCCCGCGCTGCGGGATGCGCAGCGAGACGGCGGACCCCCGCCGCTCGCTCAGCCACTGGGTGACCGCGGCGAGATCCTCGGGCAGGGCCGGGACGAGCACCTCCTTGGGGACGGCGTCGCCGCTCTCCTCCCCGTACAGCTGCTGCAGCGCGTGCTCGACCAGGCCCGCCGTGTCGACCGCCTCGACCTTGTCGGTGACCCAGCCGCGCTGGCCGCGGACCCGGCCGCCACGCACGTGGAAGATCTGGACGGCGGCCTCCAGCTCGTCCTCGGCGACCGCGATCAGATCCGCGTCGGTGGCGTCCGCCAGCACCACCGCGTTCTTCTCCAGAGCCCGCCTGAGGGCCTCTATGTCGTCGCGCAGCCTGGCCGCCCGCTCGTACTCCATCTCCTCGGCCGCCGCCGTCATGTCCTTCTCCAGACGGCGGATGTAGGTGCCCGTGCGGCCGGCCATGAAGTCGCAGAAGTCCTCCGCCAGTTCGCGGTGCTCCTCCGCGGTGACCCGGCCCACGCACGGCGCCGAGCACTTGCCGATGTAGCCCAGCAGACACGGCCGGCCGGTCCGCGCGGCGTTCTTGAACACCCCGGTGGAGCAGGTGCGGACGGGGAAGACCCGGAGCATCAGGTCCACGGTCTCGCGGATCGCCCACGCGTGCCCGTAGGGACCGAAGTAGCGCACGCCCTTCTTCTTGGCGCCGCGCATCACCTGCACCCGCGGGAACTCCTCGTTCATCGTCACCGCGAGATAGGGGTAGCTCTTGTCGTCCCGGTACTTGACGTTGAAGCGGGGGTCGAACTCCTTGATCCAGGAGTACTCCAGCTGCAGCGCCTCGACCTCGGTGGCGACGACGGTCCACTCCACGGAGGCCGCGGTCGTGACCATCGTGCGGGTGCGCGGATGCAGACCCGCCAGGTCCTGGAAGTAGTTGGCGAGACGCTGCCGCAGACTCTTCGCCTTGCCGACGTAGATCACCCGGCGGTGCTCGTCACGGAACTTGTAGACCCCTGGCGAGTCGGGGATCTGTCCCGGCTTGGGTCGGTAGCTGGAGGGGTCTGCCATGCCGCCCACCCTACTGGCGGCCACGGACAACCGGGGCCCGCCGGGGGCGCGTGGACGGCGTCCCGCGCCCGGGCGCAGGCGCGGGTACGGGGCCGGTGCGGTGCGGGGCGGGTCGAGCCGGGAGCGGGGCGGGGGCGCTTCGAGCCGGGCGGTGGAGGACGCGTCCGGACACGTGCCATGAGCATCTTCCGTTGTCCGGACCAGGTCGACACGCTTCAATGCGGGGTGATGCACGGCTGTGAACGGTGCGTTCCGGGTGTGAGCGGCCGTCTTCGGCCCATCGGCATGACCGCGGCCCACGGTGCGACGATCCGCCGGGCCGCCGTGACCATTCACCGAGGAGTCCCCATGGGGTACGCCGCGCACCCCGCGCACACGGAGGCCGAGCTGGCCCAGGTGCTGCACACCGGCCCGTTCCATGTGGCGCTGCGGGCGGCGCTCGCGGTGCGCGGGCTGCCGCTCCAGCGGGTCCAGCACCACCTCGCGCACCGGGGGGTCAAGGTCGGCGTGACCAGCCTCAGTTACTGGCAGCAGGGCGCGCGCCGGCCGCAGCGCCCCGAGTCGCTGCGGGCCGTGCGCGCCCTGGAGGAGGTGCTGCAGCTGCCGGGGAACTCCCTGCTGCGGCTGCTGCCGGAGGGCGGCGCACCGAGCGACCGGGGCAGACCGGCGGCGCGCTCGTACCGCTCGCTCGCCGGGGCGTCCGGTGTGCTGGAACGGCTGCTGGCCGCCTTGGATCAGCCGGCGGACGGCGGGCTGCACACGGTCGGGCACCACGAGCGGGTGCGGATCGGCGCGGGACGTGAGCTGCTGGGGCGGGACTCGCAGCACGTCGTACGCGCCTACCGCGACGGCGTCGACCGCTGTCTGGCCGTCCACCAGGGAGATCCCGGGTGCGACCCGGCCCGGGTGACGGTGCGGGCGACGGAGAACTGCCGGACGGGGCGGGTGCGGTACGACCGCGCGTCGGGGGTGCTGGTCGCGGAGCTGCTCTTCGACGCACGGCTGCGGGCCGGTGAGACGTATCTCTTCGGGTACGGCTTCGAGGACGGCACGGCCGGGCCGAGTGGTGAGTACGCGCGGGGCTTCGGCTTCGCGGGCGGGCAGTACGTACTGCAGGTGCGGTTCGACGAGGCGGCGCTGCCCCTGCGGTGCCGGCGCTTCGTCCAGGCCTCGGCGGGGGCGGCGCGGACGGGCCGTGCGGATCTGACGCCGAACGGCCGGCACGGCACGGTCCATCTGGTCGAGCAGGACGTACGGCCGGGGGTCCTGGGGATCGACTGGGACTGGGACTGAGCCGCACGCGCCCCGCGCAGGCCCGCAGGCCGGCCCCTCCGGCTCGCAGGCCGGACCCTCGGAGCCGTCGGCCCGCGCCCCGCGCAGGCTCGCAGGTCGCGCCCTCGGAGCCGTCGGCCCGTGGGTCAGGCGTCCGGGCCCGCGACCAGCTTGCCGTCCCGGACACTGACCGGGACCTGCGGGAGCGGCACGGTCGCGGGGCCCTTGAGGGCCTTGCCGGTGGTGACGTCGAAGCGGCTTCCGTGGCACGGACAGTTGCCCTCCGTGCCCTCCACCTTGTCCAGGACGCAGCCGGCGTGCGTGCACTGCGCGCTGAACGCCTTGTATTCGCCCTGCGCCGGGCAGTGCACGACGAGCCGCTGCTCGCGGTAGAGCCGGGCGCCGCCGACGGGGATCTCGTCCGCGGCACCGAGGTCGACCGGTGCGGTCGGCGTCGGGACCTGTGCGTGGCCCACCTTGGAGTCGGTGGAGCAGGCGGCGACACCCAGCCCGGCGGCCCCCGCGAGGGCGGCGCCTTTCAGCACGGTACGGCGGGCGGCGGGCTGGCCGGACATGAAGGTCTCCACGGGTCAGGGGTGGGGGGGCGGTGACAGACCCGACGATACCGGCGCAGATCGCGGCCCCTCCGGGCGGGTCGGGTCAGGGCCGCGGGAGGGCTGTCGCGGCCAGGACCGATGGGTTACGTTTTCAGCCGTGATCGTCGTCGCCGGTGAGTCCCTGATCGACCTGGTCCCGCAGCGGAGGGCGGTCGACGGCGAACCGCTGCCGCCACTGCTGCCGCGGCTCGGCGGCGGCCCGTACAACACGGCGGTGGCTCTGGGGCGGCTCGGCTCGCCCGTCACCTTCTGCTCACGGGTGTCGACGGACGGTTTCGGCGAGGCACTGCTCGGCGGGCTGCGTACGGCGGAGGTCGGGACGTCGCTGGTGCAGCGGGGGCCGGAGCCGACGACGCTCGCGGTCGCCTCGATCGGCGCTGACGGTTCCGCGGGGTACGGCTTCTACACGTCAGGGAGCGCGGACCGGCTCTTCGAACTGCCGCCGGAACTGCCGCGCGGGGTGCGGGCGTTGGCGTTCGGCACGTGCTCGCTGGTGCTGGAGCCCGGTGCGAGCGCGTACGGGGCGCTGCTGCGGCGGGAGGCGGGACGCGGGGTCTTCACCCTGCTCGACCCGAACATCCGGCCGGGGCTGATCCCGGACCCCGACGCGTACCGGGCGCGGTTCGCGGGATGGCTGCCGTCGGTGTCGCTGCTGAAGCTCTCGGAGGACGACGCGAAGTGGCTCGGCGGCGACCCCGAGCGGTGGCTCGCGCAGGGCCCGGCGGCGGTGGTGCTGACCCGCGGTGAGCGGGGGCTGACGGTCTACACCCGCGACGGCGCCGAGGTCTCCGTCCCGGCGGCCGCGGTGAACGTCGCGGACACGATCGGCGCGGGCGACACGGTGAACGCGGCGCTGCTGCACACCCTGGACCGGCACGCCGCGCTCTCCCCGAGCGCCCTGCGGGCCCTGGACGCCCCCACCTGGTCCGCCCACCTCACCTTCGCGGCCCGCGCGGCGGCCCTGACCTGCTCCCGCACGGGCGCGGAACCCCCGTACGCGCGGGAACTGGAGTAGATCCAGGCCGGCGGATCCGACCCGTGCCGGGGCGGAGCCCCGGTGGTCGGGTCCGGCGCGGGTCCGCCGCCCCCGGGCGGTGGCGGGTCCGCGCCGGACCCGAGGTCAGGCCTTGCGCGCGCGGGTGCGCGAGGCGGCCTGCTTCTTCACCGGCTTCACCGGCGTCGCATTCGCCGTCACCGTCTTCTTGGCCACCGCGGTCGAGTTGGCCGACACCGTCTTCCTGGCCGCCTTCTTCGTCGCCGCCTTGCGCGACTGCGGCGGCACCGAGTCGATGATGCGCTCCGGGCTCAGGATGTCCCGCAGGAACTTGCCGGTGTGGCTGGCGGGGACGCCGGCGATCTGCTCCGGCGTGCCCTCGGCGATGACGAGTCCGCCGCCGCTGCCGCCTTCGGGGCCCATGTCGACGACCCAGTCCGCGGTCTTGATGACGTCCAGGTTGTGCTCGATCACGATCACCGTGTTGCCCTTGTCGACCAGCCCGGACAGCACCTTGATCAGCTTGGAGATGTCCTCGAAGTGCAGTCCGGTCGTCGGCTCGTCGAGGACGTAGACCGTGCGGCCGGTGGACCGCTTCTGCAGCTCGCTCGCCAGCTTGACGCGCTGCGCCTCACCACCGGAGAGCGTGGGCGCGGACTGCCCGAGCCGGACGTACCCGAGGCCCACCTCGTTCAGCGTCTTCAGGTGGCGGGCGATCGTCGGCACGGCCTCGAAGAAGTGCAGCGCCTCCTCGATGGGCATGTCCAGCACCTCGGCGATGGACTTGCCCTTGTAGTGGACCTCCAGGGTCTCCCGGTTGTAGCGCGCTCCGTGGCAGACCTCGCACGGGACGTACACGTCCGGCAGGAAGTTCATCTCGATCTTGATCGTGCCGTCGCCCGAGCAGTTCTCGCAGCGCCCGCCCTTGACGTTGAAGGAGAAGCGGCCCGGCAGATAGCCGCGCACCTTCGCCTCCATCGTCTCGGCGAAGAGCTTGCGGACGTGGTCGAAGACTCCGGTGTACGTCGCCGGGTTGGACCGGGGCGTACGGCCGATGGGCGACTGGTCGACGTGCACGACCTTGTCGACGAGGTCGTCGCCGTCCACGCGGGTGTGCCGGCCCGGCACGGACTTGGCACCGTTCAGCTCGCGCGCCAGGTGCGTGTACAGAATGTCGTTGACCAGCGTCGACTTGCCGGATCCGGAGACTCCGGTGACGGCCGTGAGGACACCGAGCGGGAACGACACGTCGATGTCCCGGAGGTTGTTCTCCCGGGCACCGTGCACCGTCAGCTGTCTGGTCGGGTCCGTGGGGCGTCGGATGTCGGGCGTCGCGATGGACCGCTTCCCGGACAGGTACTGCCCGGTCATCGACTCCTTGTTGGCCAGGAGTTGCTTCAACGGGCCGGAGTGGACGACCTTGCCGCCGTGCTCTCCGGCGCCGGGGCCGATGTCGACGACCCAGTCGGCGACCTTGATGGTGTCCTCGTCGTGCTCGACGACGATCAGCGTGTTGCCCATGTCCCGCAGGCGCACCAGGGTCTCGATGAGCCGGTGGTTGTCGCGCTGGTGCAGACCGATCGACGGCTCGTCCAGGACGTACAGCACGCCGACGAGTCCGGAGCCGATCTGGGTGGCGAGCCGGATGCGCTGGGCCTCGCCGCCGGAGAGCGTGCCCGCGGCCCGGTTGAGCGAGAGGTAGTCCAGGCCGACGTCGACCAGGAACCGCAGCCGCTCGTTGACCTCCTTCAGCACGCGCTCGGCGATCTTCTTGTCGCGGGCGCTGAGCGTCAGCCGGCCGAGGAACTCGGCACACTCGCTGATCGACATCGCGGAGACGTCGGCGATGGACTTCTCCATGACCGTGACCGCGAGGACGATCGGCTTGAGCCGCGTGCCCTCACAGGTCGGGCACGGCACCTCGCGCATGTAGCCCTCGAAGCGCTCCCGGCTGGAGTCGCTCTCGGCCTCGCTGTGCCGCCGCTTGACGAAGGAGACCGCGCCTTCGAACGCCGGGGTGGTGTACGCCCGCTCCCGTCCGTACCGGTTCCGGTAGCGGACCTCGACCTGGGTCTTGTGGCCGTACAGCAGGGCCTTCCTGGCACGCTGCGGCAGCCCCGCCCAGGGCATGTCGGTGCTGAAGCCGAGCGCGTCGGCGAGCCCGCCGATGAGCCGCCCGAAGTACTCCTTGGTGTGGCCGTGGGACCAGGGGTGGATCGCGCCCTCGTCGAGCGACCGCTCCTCGTCCGGGACGATCAGCTCGGGGTCGACCTCCATGCGCGTGCCGATGCCGGTGCAGTCGGGGCAGGCGCCGAAGGGCGAGTTGAAGGAGAAGGAGCGGGGCTCCAGCTCCTCGAAGGACAGGTCGTCGTACGGGCAGTACAGGTGCTCCGAGTACATGCGCTCGCGCTCGGGGTCGTCCTCGGGGAGGTCGACGAAGTCGAGCACGACCATGCCGCCGGACAGGCCGAGCGCGGTCTCGACGGAGTCGGTGAGCCGGCGCTTGGCGCTCTCCTTGACGGTGAGGCGGTCGACGACCACCTCGATCGTGTGCTTCTCCTGCTTCTTCAGCTTGGGCGGGTCGGTGAGCTGGATCGTCTGCCCGTCGACCCTCGCCCGCGCGTACCCCTTGGTCTGGAGGTCGGCGAAGAGGTCGACGAACTCGCCCTTGCGCTCCCGGACCAGCGGCGACAGCACCTGGAAGCGGCTGCCCTCGGGGAGCTCCAGCACCTTGTCCACGATGGCCTGCGGCGACTGCCGCGTGATCGGGCGACCGCACTCGGGGCAGTGCGGCTTGCCGATGCGGGCGAAGAGCAGCCGGAGGTAGTCGTACACCTCGGTGATCGTGCCGACCGTGGAGCGCGGGTTGCGCGACGTGGACTTCTGGTCGATCGAGACGGCCGGCGAGAGGCCCTCGATGAAGTCGACGTCCGGCTTGTCCATCTGGCCGAGGAACTGCCGGGCGTAGGAGGACAGCGACTCCACGTACCGGCGCTGGCCCTCCGCGAAGATCGTGTCGAACGCGAGCGACGACTTGCCCGACCCCGAGAGCCCGGTGAAGACGATGAGCGAGTCACGCGGGAGGTCGAGCGAGACGTTCTTGAGATTGTGCTCGCGAGCGCCACGGACGATGAGACGGTCGGCCACGCCGGGTCCGCACCTTTCTTGAGACAGGTCGTGAGAAGCATCGGGAGCAGGGCCCCCCGTCCCGGATCGTTCCAGGCTAGAGGGACCGCGAGATCAACGGTGCCGGACTGTTGAACGCCCGGCTTTCAAGGATGCCTCACCGTGAGCCTATAGCACGCGTATTCGATTTACGGCCATGCTCGCCCACCTTCACTCGAACGTGTGGCGGCACTATCGTCTTCCCCATGATCGATCCCGTACGTGACCTGGCCTCTGTACGCGAAGCGACGAAGCGGCTCCTCGACGCGACCGCCGCCCTGGACAACGCGGCCGTCGCCGAGCCGTCACGGCTTCCCGGCTGGACGCGTGGCCATGTGCTGGCGCATGTGGCCCGCAACGCCGACGCCCTCGTGAACGTTCTCGAGGGCCGCCCCATGTACGTCAGCGCCGAGGCGCGCGACGACGACATCGCGCGGGACGCGCCCCGGCCGCTCGCCGTCCACCTCGACGACGTACGCGAGTCCGACGAGCGCTTCGGGTCCACGGGTGCGGCCGAGGCCGACTGGGCGCGCGTCGTGGAACTCCGCAACGGTGTGAAGGACACGGCGTCCCGGATCCCCTTCCGCCGGCTGGTCGAGGTCGAACTGCACCATGTCGACCTCGGCGTCGGTTACGAGCTGGAGGACCTGCCGGCGGACTTCATGGAGCGCGAGATCGGCTTCCTCACGGAACGGTTCGACGGACACAAGGACGTTCCGCCCACCACCGTCGTCGCCGCCGGCGGCAGTGGTTCGTGGACCACGGGGGGCGGAGCCGACGGCGGACCGGTCACCGTTTCGGGGAGCGCCCCGGATCTGCTCGGCTGGCTGGCCGGCCGCCGCGACGGCTCGGCGCTGGAGGTCACCGGCGGACCGCTTCCGGTGCTCCCGCCCCTGTAGTCGTCTGAGTACGCTGACCCCATGACATACAGCGGAGCGGTGAAGGTCGGCGGTCCGGCGGATGTGCACGAGCTGGCGGACCTGATGATCTCCAAGGTCGCCGTCGGCCCGATGGACAACAACTCCTATCTGCTGCGCTGCCGGACCACCGGCGAGCAGCTGCTGATCGACGCGGCCAACGAGCCCGACACGCTCCTCCGGCTGATCGGTGACGACGGCATCACGTCCGTCGTCACCACGCACCGGCACGGCGACCACTGGGAGGCGCTGGCCGACGTGGTCTCGGCGACCGGGGCCCGGACCTACGCGGGGCGCCATGACGCGGCGGGCATTCCGGTGCCGACCGATGTGCTGGTCGACGACGGGGACACGATCACGGTGGGCCGGGTCGGGCTCACCGCCCGCCATCTGGTGGGCCACACGCCCGGCTCGATCGCGCTCGTCTACGACGACCCGCACGGCCACCCGCACGTCTTCACCGGTGACTGTCTCTTCCCGGGCGGCGTGGGCAACACCTGGAAGGACCCGGACGCGTTCGCCTCGCTGATCCGTGACGTCGAGACGAAGCTCTTCGACGCGCTGCCGGACGAGACCTGGGTCTACCCGGGCCACGGCAACGACACGACGATCGGCGACGAGCGCCCCCACCTTCCCGAGTGGCGCGAACGCGGCTGGTGACGGCGTCCGGGGCCGGTCGGTGACGGACCCCGGAAGCGGCTGACGGCGGGGCGCGCGAGCGGCATTCGGAGCTCCGTGCGCCCCCGTAACCGTGGACGATCACGGGTAGTTGGCGCGACATGCACAACAGTCACGCTCCGTTGCCGCCGTCGGAACCGGCCGCCGCTTCGGAACCGTCCGCCCCGCCCCCTTCCATGGCCCGGATCGCGATGGCCGCCCTCGCCGGGACGGCCGTCGAGTTCTACGACTTCTTCGTGTACGGCACCGCCGCGGCGCTGGTTCTCGGCCCGCTGTTCTTCCCGACGTTCTCCCCGCTCGCGGGCACTCTCGCCGCCTTCGGCACGTTCGCGATCGGCTTCGTCTCCCGGCCCCTGGGTTCGGTGCTCTTCGGGCACATCGGTGACCGCTACGGACGGCGGCCGGTGCTCTTCGCATCCCTGCTGCTGACCGGACTGGCCACGGTCGGGGTCGGCTGTGTGCCGTCGTACGCGACCCTCGGCGTCGCCGCTCCCCTGCTGCTGCTCGTGCTGCGCTTTCTGCAGGGGCTCGGCGTCGGCGGTGAATGGGGCGGGGCGGTCCTGCTGACGGCCGAGCATGCGCCGGCCGGGCGCCGTGGACTGTGGTCGAGCTTTCCGCAGATCGGGCCCTCGGTCGGCTTTCTGCTGGCCAACGGCGTGATGCTGGCGCTCTCCGCGGGACTGAGCGATGCGCAGTTCCGCGAGTGGGGCTGGCGGGTGCCGTTCTGGGCGGCGGGGCTGCTGGCCGCGGGCGGTCTGCTGCTGCGTCGCTCGCTGGCGGAGACACCGCAGTTCGAGCAGATCGGCGAACGGGCGCGGCTGCCGCTGGCCGAAGTGGTGAGCGGGCACTGGCGGCTGGTGCTGCTGACCGCCGGGGCGCTGTCCGTCGGTTACGCCGTCTTCTACGCGGTCTCCACCTGGTCGCTGGCGTACGGCACCGAGCGGCTCGGTGTCAGCCGTACGGTGATGCTCGTCTGCATCATGGCGGCCGTGGCGGTCAAGGGCGCCGTGACCCCGTTCGTGGCGATGCTCGGCGACCGGTACGGCCGCAGGCCGTTGTGCCTCACGGGGTGCGCGGCCTGCGCGCTGTGGATGTTCCCGATGGTGGCGCTGCTGCAGACCGCCGATCCGCTGCTGATGTTCGCGGGGTTCCTGGGCGCGCTGCTGGCGTTCATCACCATGTTCGCGGTGGTCGGGGCGTATCTGCCGGAGCTGTACGAGCCCAGGGTGCGGTGCACGGGCGCGGCGGTCGGCTACAACCTGGCGGGGGTGCTGGGCGGGGCGCTGACGCCGGTGGTGGCCACGGCGGTGGCGGGCGGAAGCGGGCCGCCGTGGGGCGTCGCGGCGTATCTGACCGCGATCGCGGTACTCAGCCTCGGGTGCTTCGCGCTGCTGCCGGAGACGGCGCCGGCACGCGGGCCCGCGCGGAAGCCTGCGGCGGAGGCGGAAGGTGCGGCGGAAGGGGCGGCCGCGTGAGCGGGCCCGGCGGTCCGCGGCCCGGGGCCGTGCGCCGTCCATGACGCACGGCACCGGCCGGGTTGCGGTGGCAACCCGGCCGGTGTTCCGCGTCGTGACCGCGCGCGGGATGAGCGCCGCGCGGCGCGCGGTGAGGCGTCAGGCCTCGATGCTGTCCTTGTCCTTCTCGGGCTCGCCGGCCGCGGAGGCTTCCGCGGCCTCCGCCGCCTCCCGCTGCTCCTGCTTCCTGGAGGCGATGAGGCTCGTGATCGTGGTGATGATCAGTACGCCGCAGATGACCGCCAGCGAGAACGGGATGGAGATCTCGGGGACGTGGACGCCGGACTCGTGCAGTGCGTGGAGCACGAGTTTGACTCCGATGAAGCCGAGGATCACCGACAGGCCGTAGCTGAGGTGGACCAGCTTCTTCAGCAGTCCGCCGATCAGGAAGTACAGCTGACGCAGTCCCATCAGGGCGAAGGCGTTGGCCGTGAACACGATGTACGGGTCCTGGGTCAGGCCGAAGATCGCGGGGATCGAGTCCAGGGCGAACAGCACGTCGGTGGTGCCGATGGCGAGCATGACGACCATCAGGGGGGTCAGGATGCGCTTGCCGTTGGCGCGGATGAAGAGCTTCGTGCCGTGGTACCTGTCGGCGACGCCGAACTTCTTCTCGATGGACTTGAGGAGCCTGTTCTCCTCGAACTCGTCCTCTTCCTCGTCCTTGCGCGCCTCCTGGATGAGCTTCCAGGCGGTGTAGATCAGGAACGCGCCGAAGATGTAGAAGACCCAGGAGAAGCTGGCGATGATCGCCGCACCCGCGGCGATGAAGATGGCCCGCAGGACCAGCGCGATCAGCACACCGATGAGCAGCACCCGCTGCTGGAGGTGGGACGGCACCGCGAACTTCGCCATGATCAGCACGAAGACGAAGAGGTTGTCGACGCTGAGCGACTTCTCGGTGATGAAGCCGGCGAAGAACTCGCCCGAGGCCTGGCTCTCACCGGCCAGCAGCAGCCCGAGTCCGAAGAGCACGGCGAGGACGATCCAGACGACCGTCCATATTCCGGCTTCCTTGATCGACACGTCATGGGGCTTGCGCCCGATGAAGAAGTCGACCGCGATCAGGACGGCCAGACCAAGAATGGTCACTGCCCACATGGTGAATGAAACGTCCACTGCGCCTCCGGCGTCGTACGGCTACTGATCAGCGTCGTCGCTGCCGGAGGTCTCTTCCACCCGGGCGGCACTCGCCGCACTACGGGCCGGCGCCCCGGGACCGGTCTAGGTCTGTCCGTCCGTATTGACGGGCACGCCGCATATGGGAGTACTCCCCTCCGCGCAAAGAACAGTACAGGAAAACCCAAGGGATGGTAAAGACAGAGGTAATGTAAGCGTCAAGTAAGCAGGTCAGCAGGGGTCCTGGCGTTCTGCGCCCGGAGCAGCGCGCGACGGGTCAGCGCCTCCACGTCCGGCGCGCTTCGGCGACCTGGGCCAGCACCAGCCGGAGCACATCACTGCCCGCCGGGACCTCCGGCGGCTCGTAGGTCCAGGAGTGCTGCACCCACGGGTCGGCGAGGTGGTCGTCCGGGACGGGCGTGATCCGCAGCAGGGAGCGCCAGAGCGGATCGAGCACCGGCCCGTAGGCGCTCGCGTCCTCGCGGTCGGCGACCATCAGCAGATGGACCCCGACCGCCGGGCCCTCGTCGGCGAGGTAGCGCAGCTGCGTGACGGCCCGGTCGTCGAAGCCGTGCGGGAAGTCGTTGACGATCAGCAGCTGCTCGGCCGTGTCGAGGTCGGGCGGCAGGGCGTCGGCCGCGCCGCCGCGCACGGCCATCTGCACGAGGTCCACCCGCTGGGTGAGCTTCGCGAGCACGGTGGAGACGCCCTGGGCTCCGGCGGCCGGCGGCCCGTCCAGCACGCCCGACCCCACGAGCGGGGCCAGCGAGACCGCCGCGGAGCCCGCGGGGTCGATGACATGGACCGTGAACTCCCCGGCCGGATACACCGCGAGCAGCCGGACCGCGTGGCCGACGGCGGTGTCCATGGCGCGCCGGCGCAGCTGCGCCTCGTCCATGAGGGAGGCCGCCTCCGAGGCGCCGCGGCCGCTGTCCACCCACAGGCCGCGCTCCAGCGGCAGCCGGATCAGCATGGGGATCCGCAGCTCGGGCCGCTCGGGAAGGTGCAGATCGCCGAGGCGCAGAGCCATCGGGATCTCCATCGGGACCCGGTAGCCGTGCCAGACGGGGCTGTCCCAGCGGGCGAACGCGGGCGGCAGGGCGGGCTCGACGACCTCGGACTCCGCGATCAGCTGGGCGAGGTCACGGTCGAGGACCTCGCGGGCCCGCTCGGTCAGCTCGTCGTGCTTGGCGCGGGCCGCCTCACGGGCGGTGTCACCGGCGCCGGCGATCCGGCTGCGCGGGTCGGACAGGGCCCGGTCGAGCTCCTGGTCGAGCCGGGACTCGGCGAAGTCGACCGCGCTGCGGTACGCGGCCGTCGTACGGGCCAGGTCCTCGAACATGCCCCACACCTGGTTGTAAAGACGCTCCTCCAGCGACCAGCCGGTGGCGTCCCCGGCGACCGGCGTGGGCGGACGTCCCGGCTCGGCGTGCGGTGCGGCCGGGGGCGGGGACGGCGGGGCGGCGGGCTGCTGCCGACGCGGGTGCGTGTAGTCGATGGAGCCGTCGTGGGTCTGCGCCGGCGGCTGGGGCGGCGTGGAGGCCGGAGGCTGCGGGTCCGCTGCCGCTCCCGGTCCTGAGCCGGGGCCGGGGCCGGGGCCCGTGCTGTGACCGGGGCCGGGGCCGGTGTCGCCGGCTGTGCCGCCGGCGGCCGCCGCCGCGTTGTGCCGTACTTCCGTCGTCCGGGCCGGGGGTGTCCCCACCGTACGGGCCACGCCGGGGGCGACGGTCTCCTGGATGACGGCGGCCAGTTCGCCCGCGCGGTCGAGGCCCTGGTCGGTGAGGAGTGCGGTGAGGCCCCCCGCGTAGCCCTGGCCGACGGCGCGGACCTTCCAGGCGCCCTGGCGGCGGTAGAGCTCCAGGGCCACGACGGCGGATTCGGAGTCCAGGCCGGTGATCGTGTAGCTGGCGATCTCGTCGCCGTCGGGCCCGGTCACGGCGACGTACGGGGCGGCGACGGAGCCGAACCGGACCGGGGAGCCCGGCCCCATCGGCAGCGCGAGCAGCACGGTCAGCCGGTGCACCGCCGGGGGCACGGCGTCGAGGTCGACGGTGAGCCGCTGGTCGGCGGTGGCCCGGCGGGAGACCTCGATCCCCGGAAGGGCCGCCTGGCCGGGGTGGGCGACCCATTCGGTGCTCGGCACCCGGCCGTCCTCGTCGGCCAGGGTGGCGGCCGCCACGACCGGTTTGCCGGCCGACACCCGGATGCCGACTCGGGTGTGGGGCAGGGCGTGGTTCTGCCCCCTGACCAGCTCGGCCGTCATCGCCTCTGTCCCCTCGGTGGTAAGCGGTGCAGCTCCCGGCGGCCTGCTGCCTCCGGGAGCTGCGCGGTCACGACAGTCGAAGCCGCGCCTACAGATGCGGCAGGATCGACGGCATCAGGTCCTGGAACGTCCGGCCGGTGCCGGGGTTGCCCAGGGCGGTCATCTGCCAGCCGGAACCGACGCGGTGCACCTTCGCCATGATCTGCGCGGTGTACTGACCGCCGCCGTCCAGCGTGTAGCGCGCGAGCTCCTGGCCGTTGGTCTCGTCCACGATGCGGCAGAACGCGTTCTGCACTTCCTGGAACGTCTGGCCCGTGAACGAGTTGACCGTGAAGACGATCTGGTCGATGTGGACCGGCACCCGCTGCAGGTCGACGAGGATGGACTCGTCGTCACCACCCTGGCCGGCGCCGCCGACCAGATTGTCGCCGGTGTGCCGGACCGAGCCGTCGTCGCTCACGAGGTGCCGGAAGAAGACCACGTCCACCGGCTGCTTGTCGGCGAAGAGCACCGCCGAGGCGTCCAGGTCGACCTCCCGGGTGCGCGAGCCGAACAGCCCGCGCCGGGGCGCCGCCTGCCAGCCGAGCCCCATCCGCACCGCGGTGAGGGTGCCGCCGCCCTGCTTCTCCAGGCTGATGGCCTGTCCCTTGGTCAGATTGACGCCAGGACCCCCGGGCGTACCGCCCTTGGATACGTCCACCACGCGCTGTCCCCTCTCCATGGTTCCCCCGCAACCGTCCGTGTGTGCGGTTGCCCAGCACCCTACGCAGCAGCACTGACAGCGCAGCAGCCTTGGTCCGTTTTTGTGTCGGTGTTGAAACACAGACGTCCGGCGGGCGCGCGGACGCCCGGCCTGCTCAGGCGATCCCCGCTTCCTTCATCTGCCGCAGCTCCTTCTTCAGTTCGCTCACCTCGTCGCGGAGCCGTGCGGCCACCTCGAACTGGAGCTCTGCCGCGGCGGCACGCATCCGGTCCGTCATCTCCTCGATGATCCCGGCCAGTTCGGCGGCCGGGCGGTCGCTGGTGATCTCGCCCTTGCCGGTGGCCACGGCCGCCTTGGGGCCCTTGGGCCCCTTGACCGTGTGCGCGCCGAGCGACGGCACCGGCGCCTTGGCCGCCTTGCCGTCCTTGCCCTGGCGGTAGCCGGTGCCGAGCAGCTGCTCGGTGTCGACCTCCTCGCGGGCGATGGTGGCCACGATGTCGTTGATCTTCTTGCGCAACGGCTGCGGGTCGATGCCGTTCGCCTTGTTGTAGGCGACCTGCTTCTCGCGACGGCGGTTGGTCTCGTCGATGGCCTTCTCCATCGCCGGGGTGATCTTGTCGGCGTACATGTGGACCTGGCCGGAGACATTGCGCGCCGCGCGGCCGATGGTCTGGATCAGGGAGGTGCCGGAGCGCAGGAAGCCCTCCTTGTCGGCATCGAGGATCGCCACCAGTGACACCTCCGGAAGGTCGAGACCCTCACGGAGCAGGTTGATGCCGACCAGGACGTCGTACTCGCCGGAGCGCAGCTCGCGGAGCAGCTCGATCCGGCGGAGCGTGTCGACGTCGCTGTGGAGGTAGCGGACGTTGATGCCCAGCTCCAGGAAGTAGTCGGTGAGGTCCTCCGCCATCTTCTTGGTGAGCGTGGTGACCAGGACGCGCTCGTCCTTCTCGGTGCGCTTGCGGATCTCGTGCACCAGGTCGTCGATCTGGCCCTCGGTCGGCTTGACGACGACCTCCGGGTCGACGAGGCCGGTGGGACGGATGATCTGCTCCACGAAGCCGTCGGAGCGGGAGAGTTCGTAGGTGCCCGGGGTGGCGGACAGATAGACGGTCTGGTCGATGCGCTCCTGGAACTCCTCCCACTTCAGCGGCCTGTTGTCGAGCGCCGAGGGCAGCCGGAAGCCGTGCTCCACGAGGGTGCGCTTACGGGACGCGTCGCCCTCGTACATCGCGCCGATCTGCGGGACCGTCACATGGGACTCGTCGATGACGAGGAGGAAGTCCTCCGGGAAGTAGTCCAGGAGCGTGTTGGGCGCGGTGCCGGGGGCGCGGTCGTCGAAGTGCATCGAGTAGTTCTCCACGCCGGAGCAGGATCCGATCTGGCGGAGCATCTCGATGTCGTACGAGGTGCGCATGCGCAGTCGCTGGGACTCCAGGAGCTTGCCCTGCTTGTCCAGCTGGGCGAGGCGCTCCTCCAGCTCGCGCTCGATCCCGTTGACCGCCTTCTCCATGCGCTCCGGGCCGGCCACGTAGTGGCTGGCGGGGAACACGTAGAGCTCCTGGTCGTCGCTGATGACCTCGCCGGTGAGCGGGTGGAGCGTCGAGAGCGCCTCGATCTCGTCGCCGAACATCTCGATCCGGACGGCGAGCTCCTCGTAGACCGGGAAGATCTCGATGGTGTCGCCCCGCACCCGGAAGGTGCCCCGGGTGAACGCCAGGTCGTTGCGCGTGTACTGGATGTCGACGAACCGGCGCAGCAGCTGGTCGCGGTCGATCTCCTCGCCGATCTTGAGCGGCACCATGCGGTCCACGTACTCCTGGGGGGTGCCCAGGCCGTAGATGCACGAGACGGAGGCGACCACGACCACGTCCCTGCGGGTCAGCAGCGAATTCGTCGCGGAGTGGCGCAGCCGCTCCACCTCCTCGTTGATCGAGGAGTCCTTCTCGATGTAGGTGTCCGACTGGGGGACGTACGCCTCGGGCTGGTAGTAGTCGTAGTACGAGACGAAGTACTCCACCGCGTTGTTCGGCAGCAGCTCGCGGAACTCGTTCGCCAGCTGGGCGGCCAGCGTCTTGTTCGGCGCCATCACGAGGGTGGGGCGCTGAAGCTTCTCGATCATCCAGGCCGTGGTGGCCGACTTGCCGGTGCCGGTCGCGCCGAGCAGGACGACGTCCTTCTCGCCCGCGCGGATGCGCCGGGCGAGCTCGGCGATGGCCGCGGGCTGGTCACCGCT
The DNA here is from genome assembly GCF_036181745.1 of Streptomyces sp. NBC_00259. NCBI lineage: Bacteria > Bacillati > Actinomycetota > Actinomycetes > Kitasatosporales > Streptomycetaceae > Streptomyces > Streptomyces sp. NBC_00259. The sequence goes on from NZ_CP108080.1 coordinate 1,819,795, forward strand.
GGGCTGGTAGGGGCTGACGACCTCGAAGGGCGCCATCGTGCGTTCGATCTGGGAAACGGGCCGCATGGAACCACCGTACGACCCGCCACTGACAGCCGGGCCGGATCGGCCGTGCCCGGGAGCTCCGGGGAGCGGGCGGGCGCCGGCGGAAGCGGGTCAGCGCTGGCGGGAGCGCTGGGACACGCGACGCACGGTGCGCGGGGACGCCGACCGGTTCGCCGGTTCTCCGTAGGACGGCAGCCGCCGCTGCGCGGGCACGGCTCCCGGCACCGTGCGGGACAGGCGCACGGGGGGCGCCTCGTCCCGGTCGCCCGTGACCAGCAGCGGGTCGAACATGACGACCGCGGCCGCCAGGATCAGGAAGACGGCCGGGCCGACCAGCATCGGGGCGAGGAGCGTGGCGGGCGAGTCACCGACGGCGGACGGCGGGACGGTGCCGTGCAGATGGACGTCGACGGCCGCCATCCCGGCGTAGTGCATTCCGCTCACCGCGACGCCCATCGCCAGGCTGGCGCCGAGGCTCGCCAGGAACCCGTGGACGGACACGGCGGCCCACAGCGCGGTGGTCGCCGCCACGACGGCGATCACGACGGACAGCGCGACGGTCGGGGTGTCGTACACGAGCCGTCCCTGGAGCCTCATCCCGGCCATGCCGAGATAGTGCATGGAGGCGATGCCGAGGCCGGTGATGGTCCCTCCGGTGATCAGGGCCATCGCCGTGGCGCCCCGGTGGCCCACGATGAAGATGCCGATGCCGGTCATGACGACGGCGATGCCGAGGCTGGCGAAGGTGATCGGCCGATCGTAGCTGATCGGGGCCTCGGCGACGGTGAAGCCCATCATGGCGACGAAGTGCATCGTCCAGATCCCGGAGCCGATCGAGGTGGCGCCGAGCGCCAGCCAGCCCGGTCTGAGGGCTCCGCCGTGGCGCAGTGATCTGGTGGTGCAGCGCAGCCCCAGCGCGCCGCCGAGGCAGGCCAGGAGGTAGGCGGCCACAGGCGTGACGAGACCGTAGCTGAAACCGTCCACTGTGCCCTGCATCGTTCTATGCCCTTCGCCCCTTGTGTCGCCCGTGCCCCCGTGTGCCCCCGTCGAGGAAGCCTTGTCCGGGCGAGAGTATGGCGAGCGGACCGGCAAGCACACATCGGGGCCGGGTTTTCTCCGCGAGGAAACGGTGGAGCGAGGACCCCATCGCGACGGTTCCGTTCATGTTGTGGCCATCCTGTACCCGCCGGCCGTTCCGAAGGCGTCGGACGGCGGTTGTCCACAGGCCCGGCCGGCTGTCGGTGGCCGGTCGTACGGTGGTCCGCATGAACAGCTTCGCGTGGACCGTCGTGGACTCGGACATCGGGCCGCTGCTGCTCGCCGCCACCGACGAGGGGCTGGTGAGCGTCGTGTTCCACGCCCGGGCCGGGGTGCGGGACAGGGCGCTGGGGCAGCTGGCCGCGCGGCTGGGCCGTGAGCCCGTCGAGGACGTGACCGGCTCGGGTCTGCTCGCCGAGCCGATACGGGAGCTCGCGGAGTACTTCGCGGGGCGGCGCAAGGAGTTCGGGCTGCCGCTGGACTGGTCGCTGACCTCCGGCTTCAACCGCCAGGTGCTGCGCGAGCTCGCGGACGGCGTTCCGTACGGGACGGTCGTGGGGTACGGCGATCTGGCCGACCGGGTGGGCCTGCCCGGCGCCGCCCAGGCCGTGGGCGCGGCGATGGGCTCGAATCCGCTGCCCCTGGTGGTGCCGTGCCACCGGGTGGTGGAGAGCGACGGGGGTCTGGGCGGATTCGGTGGAGGTCTTGAGACCAAGCGGAAGCTGCTGGCGCTGGAGGGGGTGCTGCCACAGCCGCTGTTCTGATCCGGTGCTCTGATCCCGTGTCCTGATCCGGTGCTCTGATCCCGTGTCCTGATCCGGTGCCGGGCCGCCCGGGCGGGAGCCGGGCACTGCCCGTGCGGTTCCCCTCGAACGGGTGTCCCTGGCACACTGCGGCGGTGTCCGCTCCTTCCCGTGATGTCCCCCTGGCCTCCGCCTCCGTCGACCTGCCCGCCCTGCGGCGGCGGGTCACACCCGTGCTGATCGTCAGTCAGATCCTCGGCGGACTCGGCGTCGCGACCGGTATCGCCCTGGCAGCCGTGCTGGCCCAGCAGGTCAGCGGGTCCGAGGCACTGTCGGGCCTCGCTCCGACCGCGACCGTCGCGGGTACGGCACTGCTGTCCGTGCCGCTGGCCGCGCTGATGACCGCTCGGGGGCGGCGCCCCGGGCTGGTCCTGGCGTATCTGATCGGGGCCGTCGGAGCGGGTGTGGTCGTGCTCGCCGCGGTGCTGGGGAACTTTCCGCTGCTTCTGCTGGGCATGGCCGGGTTCGGGGCGGCGTCCTCGGCGAATCTGCAGGCGCGGTTCGCCGCCGCGGATCTGGCCGAGCCGGATCGACGGGCCCGGGCGATCTCCACGGTGGTGTGGGCGACCACGATCGGCGCGGTGCTCGGGCCGAACATCGCGGCGCCGGCGGGACGGAGCGTCTCCGGGCTCGGCATACCGGCGGCCGCGGGGCCGTTCGTCTGGGCGGCCGCGGTGTTCCTGCTCTCGGCGCTCGTCGTGGCCGTACTGCTGCGGCCCGATCCGCTGCTGACGGCACGGGCGCTGGCACCGGCCGGGGAGGACGCGAAGGAGGGGCGTTCCCTGAGGGCGGGCGTGCGGGCGGTCCGGGAATCGCCGCGGGCCCGGCTCGCGCTGGTCACGGTCGCCGTCTCGCACACCGCGATGGTGTCGATCATGTCGATGACCCCGCTGGCGCTCAGCCACCACGGGGCCGGGATCGAGCTGATCGGCCTCGTCATCAGCGGCCACATCGCCGGTATGTACGCCTTCTCGCCGGTGATGGGAATGCTGTCCGACCGGCTCGGCAGGCTCTCGGTGATCGGCCTCGCCGTGGGGCTGCTGGCGTGCGCCGCTCTGCTGGCCGGGACGGCGGGGGCGAGCCACGGCCGTACCGCGGCCGGCCTGTTCCTGCTGGGGCTCGGCTGGTCCGCGGGACTCGTCTCGGGCTCCGCCCTGCTCACCGACTCCGTACCCGGCCCCGCCCGGGCCGCCGTGCAGGGCCTGTCGGACCTGACCATGAACGCGTCGGCGGGCATCGGCGGCGTCATGGCCGGCGTCATCGTGGCGAAGGCGGGTTACGGCGGGCTCAATCTGATCGGCGCCTGCCTGCTGCTCCCGCTGGCGGCCCTCGCCGCCCGGCGCGCACTCACCAAGGGGAAGCCGGCCGTCAAAGGCTGATGTGGTAGGCCTTGCGCAGCGTCTCGTGCACGGTCCAGGTCGTACGGTCGCCCTCGCGCAGCACACATGCGTCACCCGGCCCGACCTCCAGGGTGTCGCCCCCTTCGACCTCGATGGTGGCACGCCCGCTCACGACCACGAACAGTTCGTTGGCCTCGGTGTCGGTGACCACGCCCGGGGTGATCTGCCAGATGCCCCGCAGCTGCTTGCCGTCCTCCGACTCCCACAGCGTCCGGCCCGTCACGACCGGTTCCCCGGAGACGATCTGGCCGGGATCGAGGGGCTCGGACTCCAGCTCGGCATCCGGAATGTGCACGGCGAACGAAGGGGAGGAAGGCCCGGCGGCTGTGTGATCGAAGGTCGTCATGGCGGCTCACCTTAGCGGGCGAAAAGATGCCCGTGCGCGGCGAGCCGTCCCGGGTGGTGGCCCGGCCCGGGGCACCGTCGTGGGTACGCCCAGAGCTGCCCCGGGGGAAGGCACGCGACGCCCACGGCAGCGCCCACCCGAGTCCCCACCTCGTACAGGAGCGATGACCGATGTCAGCAGTGCGCACGGGGCGTTGTCTCGCCCTCATGTCGGCCGGAGTCCTCCTCTGCGCCCTCGCGGCGGCCGGACCCACGGCGGCCGCCGAGCCCGTCGGCCCCCGCGCGGCCGCCGGACAGGTCACCGATCCGGTCCCCCGGCCCCTTCCGCTCCCGGCGCCGCCGCGCACGCCCGGGTCCCTGCCCGCACCCGGGTCCATGCCGGCTCCCGGGTCCCTGCCCGCGCCCGTGTTCGCACCGGGCGCCGTCTACAAGCAGGCACTCGACACCCTCGGCCCCCGGCGGCTCACCCCCGGGCAGCGCAGACTCACCGCCCGTAAGGAGGCCGCGGCGAGCAGCTGGTTCAGACGCGCCGAGACCCGGACGAAGCGCGCCGGCTACGTCGTCTCGGGCGGACTGCACCAGTCCCAGCGGACCTCGTACTGGTGCGGGCCGGCGGCCCTCGTCATCACTCAGTCCGCGCATGACGAGGTCGGCGGCCGCTCGCAGCAGAGCGCGGCGGATCTCCTGGAGACCGACTCGAGCGGCACGGCCTGGTACGGGGTCGGCATCGATGTGCCGGACCCGACCGGCTACCCCGTCGTGGACGCGCTCAACTACCGGCTGCCGGGCGCGAACTACGTGCCCAGGTCACTGCCGTACAGCCCGACCTCGGACGACGTGGCGGACTTCCGTGAGCACATCATGCACGACACGGACTACGACTACGCGATCGCCGGCAACGCCTGGGAGGTGCCGGGCGGCCCGCACCTCGTCGGCCATCCGAACATCGAGATCTTCCACTGGGTGGCGATCGACGGCTACAACAGCGACACCGATGCCGGCCAGGTCCGTTATCTGGACCCGGTGGGCGGGGTGAGCACCAGCGTGATCTCGTGGGCGGGCGGTGTGCCCAAGTCGGCCCGGATCTCGTCCCACACCATCACGACGATCATGGGCGGCCGTGGATACGTCTGGTAGGTCCGCCGGCAGGCCCGCTCCCCCGGTCACCGGGACCACGCTTCCGGCCCCGCTGAACACGGCGCTCTTCCACGCGAACCTGCTGAACACGGCGCTGCTGAGCGCGGCGCTGCTGGTCGGCGGTATGGGCTGTACACCGGCGCCCACCGCCCGTCCGACCGTCCCCACGGCCGCCTCCGCCCCTTCGGCCTCCGCCCCTTCGGCCTCCGCACCGTCGGTTTCCGACCCTTCGGCCTCCGCCCCGTCGGTCTCCGCACCGTCGGTGCCGGTGACCTCGGGATCGCGACCGTCGGCGGCGGCCGTCCGGGCGGCCTGTGAGGCGCCGCTGCCCGAGAGCTGGCGGTCCGCGCTCGCCGCCGGCGAGTTCCGTGCGCCCACGGGTGAGCGGGCGGTGCTCACGGAAGTGGGACCCCGGGCCAGTTGGACCGTCGTCCAGCTGTCGGACGACCGGACCCGCCGGGCCGCCCTCGTCGAGGCCGCCGGGGCCCCGCGCACCCTGCTGACGTTCACCGACCCCGTCGAGCACCAGCTCCTGGCGGCCGATGTGTCGGCGGACGGCCGGTGGACGGCGTTCGCGGTCCTGGAGGGCCGGACGCTCGACAGCCCCTGGTCGCTGTACGTACGGGACGCGCAGGGCGGAATGCGGCGGCTCGCCCGTTCCGCGCTCCCCGGCCCGCTCCCGCAGCCCGTCGTCCGGGGCGGGGCGGTCTTCTGGGCGCAGGGCACCGGCGACGGGCGGGCCACCATCTTCACCAGCCCGGTCCGCCCGCCCGGCTCCGGCACGTCGTCCCGTGCGCCCCGCGCCCTGCACACCGGGGTGCTCGACGCGCCCTTCGCCGCCGGCGGGCTGCTGGCCTGGCGCGAGGCCGGCCCGGACGGCCGGACGACGAAGCTGGCCGCGCTGTCGTTCGCCACCCTGCGCCCGGCCGGGCTCCCGGGGCCCCTGGGCGGGCTGCGCGATCTGCGCTCGCCGGCCTCGGACGGCGCCACCTGGGCCTGGATCGAGGACGAGGAGGAGCCGAGGCTGATGGTCTGGCGGCCCGGTCAGCGGTCGCCGGTGGCGCGGCTCTCCGGGCCACCCGCGGCCGAGGGTCTCGACCAGCTGCGCATCAGCGGTGAGCTGATCACCTGGCGCACGCCGGAGGCCGCGTACGCGCTGGACCTGCGGACGTCGGCGTACGCCCGGATCACCCCGCAGTACGGCTATGCGCAGGCCAGGGCCGGTGCGCTCGCCGTCGCCTACAACCAGGGCGAGACGAAGGGGCCGGGTGGGCGGTCCGTGATCCAGGTCGTACGCGCGGACCGGCTGCCGCGGCTGCCGATGCCGCGGGACTGCGGCTGACGCCGGGCTGCGGACTGCACGAGGCTACGGACGGCACGAGGCTACGGACGGCACGAGGCTGCGGCCGGCGCGAGGCTGCGGGCGGCACGGCGGCGCTGCTGACACGGGGGCGCCGAAACGTTTGCGCAGACCGCTGCCGTGCCAGGGATGTGGACATGCCCGAGACCACACTGATGCTGTCCGAAGAGGTACGGGAGGCGCTCGACGCGCGCCGCCCCGTCGTCGCCCTGGAGTCCACGATCATCGCGCACGGGCTCCCGCGCCCACGCAATCTGGCCGTGGCGGAGGAGCTGGAGTCGCTGGTCAGAGCGGGGGGCGCGGTACCTGCGACCGTCGCCGTACTGGACGGACGGCCCCATGTCGGCCTGGACAAGGACGAGTTGGAACGCGTCGCGACGGACCCCGGGGTGCGCAAGCTCGGGCATCGCGATCTCGCCCCGTCGCTGGCGGCGGGCGCGAGCGGCGCGACGACGGTGTCCGCCACGGCGTTCCTGGCGGCGCGGGCGGGCATCCGGGTCTTCGCGACGGGTGGGCTCGGCGGGGTGCACCGCGAGTGGGCGGTGTCCCAGGACGAGTCGGCCGACCTGCGGCTGCTGGCACGCACCCGGATCACGGTCGTCTGCGCCGGGGTGAAGTCGATCCTCGACGTCCCGGCGACGCTGCAGCGGCTGGAGACCCTCGGCGTGGGCGTCCTCGGCTACGGCACGGACCGGTTCCCCGGCTTCTATCTGTCGTCCTCCGGGCTGCCGGTCGACTGGACGGTCCGTACGCCGGAGGAGGTGGCGGACGTGATGCGGGCGCAGGACTCCCTGGGCGGTCCGGAGACGGCGCTGATCGTGGCGCAGCCGGTGCCGGAGGACGAGCAGTTGGACCCGCACCTGCACGACCGGGTACTCGCGGAGGCGCTGGACGAGTGCCGGGAACGGGGCATCGGCGGCCAGGCCGTCACGCCGTTCCTGCTCGACTCGCTGATGCGGCGCACGGAGGGCGCCTCGCTGGAGGCCAATCTGGCGGCGGTGCGCGGCAACGTACGGCTGGCGGCACGGATCGCGGCGGCGCTGTGACGCCTCCCGCGGGACCCGGGGCGCCGGGCGCGCTGCTCGTCGTCGGGGATGTGGCCACGGACGTGGTGGCCCGGCACGGTTCGGCGCTGGCCCACGGGACGGACACGGCGGCCGAGATACGGACCCTGCCGGGCGGGGCAGGTGCCAACGCCGCCTGCTGGGCGGCGTACTCGGGCCGGACCGACGTACGGCTGCTGGGCCGGGTCGGCCGCGACGCCCTGGCCTGGCACGAGACGTGCCTGCGCGAGGCCGGGGTATGCCCCCTGCTGGTCGCGGACGACGAGGCGCCCACGGCGACGGTCGTCGCGCTGGTCGACGCCGACGCGGAGCGCACCTTCCTCACCGACGGCGGTGCGGCGCTGCGGCTCTGCCCCGCCGACTGGTCGCCGGCCCTGCTCGACGGAGTGGCCCGGCTCCATCTGTCCGGGTATCTCTTCTTCGCGGACTCCAGCCGCGAACTGGCCTCGCTGGCCGCCGCCGACGCGGGCGGGCGGGGCATTCCGGTGAGCGTGGACCCGGCGTCGGCCGGCTTCATCGCGGCTCTCGGCGTGGACCGCTTCCTCGCGGCGACGGCGGGGGCCGACATCCTGCTGCCCAACGCGGACGAGGCCCGGCTGCTCACCGGCCTCCCGGACGTCGCCGACGCGGCGGCCAAACTGAGCCGCCACGTACCGCTCGCCGTCGTCACACTCGGCTCCGGCGGCGCGCTGGTCGCGGAGTCGGGCGCGGTGACGGCCCGGATCGCGCCGGTCTCCGCCACGGCGGTCGACACGACGGGCGCGGGCGACGCCTTCACGGGCGCGTTTCTCGCGGCGCTCCTGTCCGGCGCGACCGCGGCCACGGCTGCGGCCTCGGGCTGTCACGCCGGCGCCCACGCGGTCGGCCTCCACGGCGCGCGGCCACCGGGCCGCACGGACACGGGCGCCTGACCGTACCGGTCGGGCGTGGGAGCCTCCCGGCTCACGCCGACCGGCGTCCGCAGGACGGCACGACGGGAGGGCCCGGAGGCCGGACCGGCCCGTGCGAGGGACGGCCACCGGCTCGGCCCCGCACGGCTGTCGCGAACCACGCCCCGTACGCCATCACCGGCCGCTCCCGAAAGCTCCGGCCGCGCGCCCGCACTTCCCCGGACCGGGCGGGGTCGCCCACGGCCGGCGCGGGCCGGGGACTCGCACCGCGCTAGGCGTGGTCGTCGCGGTCCCGACGGTCCCGCCCCCACGGGTCGTTCCAGGCCGGGTGGCGTGGGTCGTCGGCGCGGACGACGACGTCCGCGGAGCCGGCAGGGGCGACCTCGTGCTCGTAGCGCTCGAAGGCGGGCAGCGTCCAGGCCTCGTCTGCGGCGGTACGGCGGCGCAGCGCGCCGGGCGAGAGGCGTACGTGCAGGGTGAGGTCGAACGGGAACCAGTGGCCGAGCAGCAGCGGTCCGTGCGCCACCAGCACTCCACCGGGCGGCAGTTCGACGTGCGGGCTGCGTGTCGCGCGGTCGGCGTCCGGGTCCCACAGGTCCGGCAGGACCCGCCCCGATCCGCCCGGATCCAGCGGTCCGAACACCTCGCGCCAGAGCGCTCCGGTGTCGAACCAGCCGTCGTAGTAGGTGTCGGCGTCCTCGCGCCCGTGCTCGTACCGCAGCGAGGCGGGCTTCAGGAACCCGCCCGTGCCGACCACCAGCACCGACCGTCCGCGCAGCCGTAGCGCCTCGGCGAGCGTCCCGGCCACGGTGGCCGTCCCGGCGGCGGGTGCGCCGTCGACGGCGATGCGCAGCCAGGCGCTGCCGTCTTCGGCCTTGCTCTCCAGGGCCCGGTCGGCGACGGCCTCGGTCAGCCGTTCCCAGGTGATCGGTTCGAGTCGCACCGGTCCATCATGGCTCCCCACGGCGTGCACCGGGGAACGAGGACGCCGGACCCGAAGCAGGAAAGCCAGGACCCGAAGCAGGGAAGCCAGGACCGGAAGCAGTGCAGCCGGACCCGGAGCAGGAGAGCCAGGACCGTCGTCAGGCAGACGGCACTCCCGTCGCGGCGTCGCGCAGTGCCGCCACCGGCGTTCCGTCCACCGAGACGCGGACGCGCCCGTCCCGTACGGCGTCCTCGACGGTGAGGTCTCCGCGGCTGATCGCGAGACATGTGTCGGCGTCCAGCTCCAGCCGGGCGACCGCCCCCCGCTCGGATGCCGGACCGTCTCCGTATCCGCAGACGGATCCGTCGGGCCCGAGCCGCAGGTGGAACTCCCCTTCCGGTAGCCGTACGTCCACGAGGCCCGCCACTCCCGACGCTCCCGACGCCCCCGTCACTCCCGACATCTGAGACATCCCCGTCACCTGAAGGCGGCGCAGCAGCGGCAGCGCGAACCAGTGGGCCCGTACCGCGTCCGTCGGGCGGGGGGCGGCGAGTTCGGGCGCTCCCCATTCGGCCAGGGCGACGACGACGGGGTGCAACGCCCGGCCGCGCTCGGTCAGTTCGTACACGTACGCGGAGACGGGCGCGGGAAGGCGGCGTCGCGCGGCCAGTCCGTCACGTTCCATGTCCTTGAGGCGGGAGGCGAGGACGTCCGTGCTGACGCCGGGCAGATCGGCGTGGAGATCGGTGTAGCGGCGCGGGCCCGCGAGCAACTCCCGCACGATCAGCAGGGTCCAGCGGTCGCCGACGGAGTCGAGGGCGCGGGCGACGGCGCAGTACTGATCGTAGCTTCGGCGGCGTGGAGGACGTGGCATGCGACGCAGTCTAGACCGGTTGTTGGACTTTCCAAGCTCTCACTTGGTAAAACCAAGTATCGAGTACGAGGGACCGAGTACCACCACCCGTAGCGCCACTTCAGGGGAGGCCTCCGCATGGAGTTCCGGCAGTCGAGCAAGCTCAGCGAGGTCTGTTACGAGATCCGCGGTCCGGTGATCGAGCAGGCCAACGCCCTGGAGGAGGCGGGCCACAGCGTCCTGCGTCTCAACACCGGCAACCCCGCGCTCTTCGGCTTCGAGGCGCCGGAGGAGATCGTCCAGGACATGATCCGGATGCTCCCGCAGGCCCACGGGTACACCGATTCGCGCGGCATCCTCTCCGCACGCCGCGCCGTCGCCCAGCGCTACCAGTCCCTCGGGCTCGGCGATGTGTCGGTGGACGACGTCTTTCTGGGCAACGGCGTCTCCGAACTCGTCTCCATGGCCGTGCAGGCGCTTCTGGAGAACGGCGACGAAGTCCTCGTACCGGCACCCGACTTCCCGCTGTGGACCGCCGTCACCACCCTCTCCGGCGGAAAGGCCGTGCACTATCTGTGCGACGAGTCCGCCGACTGGTATCCCGATCTCGACGACATGGCCGCGAAGATCACCGACCGGACCAGGGCCGTCGTGATCATCAACCCCAACAACCCCACCGGCGCCGTGTATCCGCGCGAGATCGTCGAGGGCATTCTCGATCTCGCGCGCCGCCACCAGCTGATGGTGTTCGCCGACGAGATCTACGACCAGATCGTCTACGACGACGCGGTCCACCACAGTGCCGCCGCCCTCGCCCCGGATCTGGTGGTGCTCACCTTCAGCGGGCTGTCCAAGACGTACCGCGTGGCCGGCTTCCGCTCCGGCTGGCTGGTCGTCACCGGCCCCAGGCAGCATGCGCGCAGCTATCTGGAGGGGCTCACGATGCTCGCGTCGATGCGGTTGTGCCCCAACGCGCCCGCGCAGTACGCCATTCAGGCCGCGCTCGGCGGACGCCAGTCGATCCGCGAACTCACCGCGCCTGGCGGGCGGCTGCGCGAGCAGCGTGACCGGGCGTGGGAACGGCTCAACGAGATACCCGGCGTCTCGTGCGTGAAGCCGAAGGGCGCGCTGTACGCGTTCCCGCGCCTCGACCCGAAGGTGCATCCCGTCCACGACGACGAGAAGTTCGTCCTGGACCTGCTGCTGCGCGAGAAGATCCAGGTCGTCCAGGGCACCGGTTTCAGCTGGCCGCGTCCTGACCACTTCCGGATCCTGACGCTGCCGTACGCCGACGACCTCGACGCGGCGATCAGCCGTATCGGACGCTTCCTGAGCGGATACCGCCAGTAGGCGGAAGGCGAGCGGGGGCCGGGAACGGGAGCGGGTCCGAGGGCGTAGCCTGCCCCCGGACCCTGTGGATGCCGCTCACATTCACACGCCGGCACACTTGAGAACCCGGGTCAGTCGTCATTGCGCCGCGTCCTGCCTTTGGACCACCGCCGATCGAGCTCGGCGGACCAGATTCGAACTGGCATTTCGACGCACCAGGGCCCGGGCCCGGTCGATCCGGCGATGAGCGGCGAATGCTGAGTCTGGAGCGAGAGTCTGAGATTCATCGCGGCCGGTCATCGCCGGCCACGTGGTTCACGACAAGCTTCAGCTTCAGCTTTGCGCTCCTCGCGCACCCCGGCCGCGGTGCTCCGTGGCCGGGGAGTCTGTAGGGGCTACCCGAAGAGGTAGCCGAACACGGCGTCACCCACCCGCTGGTCGGTGACCTCCGCGGCGTTCGCCTCCTCGCGGGCGAACTTCACCGCCTGCTGGAGCTTCTCCACCCGGTCCAGCAGCTCGTTGACCCGGCGGGCGGGCAGGGCTCCGGAGAACTTCACGGTGGTCCAGTAGCCGACCGGGATGTCCTCGTAGTACACCTCGACCTGCGCCGGGTGCTTCTCGGTGGCCTCCGCCTTCACATGGTTGCGGGGCACCTTCTTCGTACGGACGGTCCTGACCGGCTCGGTCTTCCAGGAGTCGGTGGACGGGTCCTGCGTCCAGGATTCGGCGGCGTCCAGCACCGGCAGCTTGCGCACGAAGGTGTTGATGTCCGTGAGCTGCTTCTCCAGGAACAGGAGGTACGCGACGGGCACCTCGGCCACCAGGACGCGGCCGTCGACGGTGATGTCGGCGCGGGCCGCGCAGTTCGCCCAGTCCTTGGTGGCGGTGACGTCGAACAGCCGGGTGAGCGTCTTCGCGGTGTCGCGCAGCACGTCCTCGGTCTTGACCTGCACCAGCGTCGACTCGGGCGGCAGCTGCTCGCCCTCTTCGTCCTTCGGCTGATAGGTGCGGGCGATTCCGGCGAGCAGTGCGGGCTTCTGCAGGCCGTGATGCGCCGTCGTCAGGTCCTGGTGCGCCTTGGACTTGACGCCCTTCTCCACTGCGATGATCTGATTGAGTTTCGCCACGTCCGGGAAACTAACAGGACCAATATCCGTTTCTCGAACGATTATTGGACGGGCGGGGGCCCGCTTCGGGAAGGGGGCGGGAGACCGGTGGATCCGCTGGTGGTCGTCGAGCCGCTGAAGCGGCGGCGCTGCGCCGAGTGCGGGCGGGGGCCGCTGGAGCGGCTCGTCCTGGAGTTCGGCTCACCCCGCTGCCTGGACTGCGCCGACCTCGGGCATCTGGTCTTCCTGCCGCGCGGGAACGCGGCACTGACCCGACGGTCCCGCGAGGCGAGCTCCCTGTGGGCCGTCGTCGTACGGCACAACAAGCAGCGCACCCGGTACGAGCGGCAGGGCCTGCTCGTGGAGGAGGCCGCGCTGGCGCGCGCGGAGGAGGCGTGCCTCGCCGACGCGGAGGTACGGGCGCGGCGCCGGCAGCGGGACGCGGCGCGGCGGGCGGCGGAGGACGTCCGCTTCACGGCCAGGCTCACGGCGGAGATCCTGCGGCTCTTCCCGTCCTGCCCGCTCGACCGCGCGCTGGACGTCGCGGCGCACACATCGGCGCGGGGCAGCGGACGCGTGGGCCGCACCGCGGCCGGCCGGGCCCTGGACGAGGGCGCGGTCACGGCGGCGGTGCGGGCTTCCGTACGCCATCTGGACACGCCGTACGACTCGCTGCTCATGCAGGGCGTTCCACGCCACGAGGCTCGCAGACGCGTCGCACCGGCCATCGAGGCGAGGCTCACGGCGTGGCGGTGCGAGCGCCGGGCGTAGCCCGCGGCGGCCCGGCCCGCGGCGTCCCGACCGCCCGGGGCCGCCTTCGGGGCCGGGCCCTACGCCCTCGATGTCGGGCCCCTACGCCCTCGCGCGGGACCGGCGGTAGAGCACGGCACCGCCCAGGATCAGGGTGGCGGCGGCCGGGACGGTGAGTCCGATCGTGGACGGCGTGCCGGTCTCGGCCAGGTGGACCGGGCTCTGCTGGGTCGCGCTCTGAACGGCGGGCGCGGGACGGGTCTTCGGCGGCGTCACCGGCCGCGGCCGGGCCACGGGCTTGACGGAGGAGTTCGAGGAGGAGTTGCCCACGGCCGCGTTACCGATACCGACGACATTCACGGAGTTGCCCGTGACATTCACCGGAACATCGACGGGCACCTGGATCGCATTGCCGGAGAGGACACCGGGGGAATCCTTCGCGCTGCCCTGGGCGACGGCACCGCCACCGCCCCGTCCTTCGTTCTCGCAGCTGTTGCCGGCCGCCGGGTTGAGCAGACCGATCACATTCACGGTGTTGCCGCACACATTCACCGGAACATGCACCGGGATCTGCACCGTGTTGCCGGAGAGCAGGCCCGGCGATCCGGTCGCGCGTCCCTGCGCGTCCGAGTCGGCGTGGGCGGCCCCGGCCGCGGCGAGGGCGCCGCCCGTGACCATGACTGCGACCAGACCTGTTCGGCGAATCTGCCTCATGATTCCTGCCTTCCGGAGGATGAACACGGGTGCTCACCCGCACCGAAAATAACGCGATAGAACCAAACGGGTTATGGCCGGTCGGCGAATCACCCCATCGAGTGGACGGCCGTCGAACTGGTCGCCGCATTCCGGGTGTTCACCACGGAGAATGCCCGCCCGCCGTTCGCCGCGCCCTCCCTCGCTCACCCGGTTCCGTAATCCTGGATACGTCGGCCGTGCCCCCGGTCGGTCAATGCGGGGAGCCTCCGGGCGAGTTCACCGGCGATCTCGTCGACGTCGAGGGTGAGGAGCCTGCGGTCGCGCATCAGGACGCGACCGTCGACGATCGTGGTCAGGACGTCCGCGGACCGTGCGCTGAAGACGAGGGCCGCGGCGATGTCATGGAGCGGGCGCAGGTGCGGTCCGCTCAGGTCCACCAGGATCAGATCCGCGCGCCGCCCCGGTGCGAGAGCGCCGGCCCGCTCGCCGAGCCCGGCGACCCGCGCGCTCTGTGTGGTCGCGTGGTCCAGCGCCTGGCGTGCCGTCAGCCAGCGCGGGTCCTTCTCCGCCGACTTCTGCACGAGCGCGGTGAGCGTCATGCTCTCCCACACGTCGAGCGTGTTGTTGGACGCCGCTCCGTCCGTGGCCAGGCCGACGGGGATGCCGAGCGAACTCAGCGCCCTGATGGGCGTCGTGTCCCAGCCGAACTTCAGGTAGCCCTTGGGCGCGGTCGCGATCCCGATCCGGCCCGTCGCCCGCGCGAGCACCGCGAGGTCGCTGTCGACGATGCCGGTGCCGTGCGCGACGAGGAGGTCCACATCGAGCAGTCCGGTGCGGTGGAGGGTCTCGACGGGTGTGCGGCCGTACCGCTCGAGGCTGCTGTCCGTCTGGGCGCGGTTCTCGGCGGCGTGGATGTGGACGGGCAGTCCGTGCTCGCGCGCCAGTTCGGCGGTGGCCTCCAGATCGGCGTCGTCGACGGTGTACGGGGCGTGCGGCGCCAGGGTGGTGGTGATCCGGCCGTCCGCGTCACCGTCCCTGCGCAGCGCGAAGTCGAGGGAGCGCTCGCGTCCTTCGGCTCCCTGGCTGGAGAAATAGGCCCAGCCGAGGCTCGCCCGCAGCCCGCTGCGGGCGACGGCGTCGGCGACCCGGTCCATCGAGAAGTAGTGGTCGGCGAAGGCGGTGACCCCGCCGCGGATCATCTCGGCACAGGCGAGCAGCGCGCCGAGCTCCACCACCTCGTCGGTGAGGTTGCTCTCGATGGGCCAGATCCAGTCGTTGAACCACTCCTCGACGGGCACGTCCTCCGCGATGCCGCGCAGGGCGACCATGGGCGCGTGGGTGTGGCAGTTGATCAGTCCGGGCATGGCCAACCGGCCGCGGGCGTCGATGCGTTCATGCGCGGGCAGCGCGGCCGCGGTCACGGCGCTGGTGACGTCCGTGATGGCTCCGTCGCGGACGACGACGGCGCTGTCCTCCTCGAACCGGATCGTGCCGTCCTGGCCGTGCACGAGCACCGTGCACCCTTCGACGACGAGATCCGCGGGCTCGGCCATCAGGCCCCCCCTTCGCTGGGTGGTCGGCCCGGCCGAGCCTAGCGGCCGGGCTGTCGGTCAGCGTCCGAGAAGTGTGGTGAGCGCCCCCACCGGGTCCTCGTCGGGTATGCCTCGGGGCCACCAGTCGTCACGGCCGGGGTCCGACTCGTACCCGTACCACAACCCGTCCCGGCCCAGGCGCAGTTGGAGGGACGGGGTGGAGAGGCGGTTGCGCCGGGGTCGGAAGTGCGGGAAGTCCGCGGCGATCAGGGCCGGCCGAGCCCGGTCGAACGGGCCGGCCGGGGGGTCCCACTCGTCCTCCAGCGCGGCCAGGCCCGCACGGCCTCCCTGGCGCCAGGCGGCCACGGCGCGGGCGAGGTCGGTGGGGGTACGGCCGGTGGCGCGGGCGAGTGCCGTGTACAGGGCGCGGGTGGACGCGGTGAGACCGGAGCCGGGGTGGGCGGCGGCCAGCCGGACCGCGTCCTGCCAGGCGCTGAGGCCGGCGATGGGGTCGTGGCCGGTGTGCAGGGTGGTGTGGGCACGGGCCGAGGCCTCGGAGGCGAGGAGGTCGAGGGCGAGCGGATCGAGGGGGGCATACCCCGGGCCGGAGGCCGCGGGGGCGTCGGCCACGCCCGCGGCCCGCGGGTAGACCGGTGGGCGCCCGGGGTGCGCCGGAACGGGCAGCGGGGGCGGGAGCGGTGGCAGCGTGCGCGGGGCGAGGGCGTCACGCGCGCGGACCGTCGCGAGGGCGGGCGCGCCGCCGTGCCCCTCGTCCGGGCCCGCTCCGGTGCTCCGCCCCGCCTCGCTCCCGTCGGCCGGGCTCCGTGCCGCGCTGCCGCGTTCCGCAGCGGCGCGGGTCGCGTTGCGGCGGGTGAGCTCGGCGAGAACCTCCTGCTCGCCGCGGCCGCGCATGAGGAACAGCACGAACGGGTCCTCGTCGAGGATCCTGGCCGTCTGATAGCAGAGGGCGGCCGCGTGCTTGCAGGGGAACCCGTCGTCGGGGCACGAGCAGTCGGGGATCAGATCGCCGGGGACGGGCAGCAGATCGGCGGCGTTGGCCAGGGCGTGCGGAACGTCCTTGTCGAGCAGGGCCGCGATGTGATCGGGCCGGGCGGCGGCGGTGTCCAGGAGCCGCTCCCAGTCGTCGTCCCCGAGGGGCCGCAGCCGGATCTCCGCACGGTAGGGACGCGGCCGGGAGCCGTGGACATACGCCACGACCCTGCCGGGCGTGACGGTGATCGCGTCGACCTGGCCGCGTCCCGCGTAGGCGCGGCCGCGGGCGAGGCGGGCCGGGTCCAGGGCCGTGTCCTCCAGCGCCTCGACCCAGGCGTTGCCCCACCAGGACGCGGCGAGGGTCTCGTCGCCGGAGCGCGGGGCGAGGGCGGGGAACGTGCGCCGCCGGTCGTCGGCCCTGCTCGGCGACGCGCGGCCGGGCCGGTCCGTGCGACGGGCGGCCGGCCCGGGGCGACCGGATGACGCGGGGCTCATGACGGCCTCCTCAGGGAGACGAGATCGGCCAGCTCCCGGTCGGTGAGCTCGGTCAGCGCGGCCTCACCGGAGCCGAGCACCGCGTCCGCGAGCGCCCGCTTGGCGAGCAGCATCTCGGCGATGCGGTCCTCGACGGTGCCTTCGGCGATGAGGCGGTGGACCTGGACCGGCTGGGTCTGGCCGATGCGATAGGCCCGGTCGGTCGCCTGGTCCTCCACCGCCGGGTTCCACCAGCGGTCGTAGTGGACGACATGGCCGGCGCGGGTCAGGTTCAGCCCGGTGCCCGCGGCCTTCAGCGAGAGGATGAAGACGGGGACCTCGCCGGACTGGAAGCGGTCCACCATCCTGTCCCGCTCCGGCACGGGGGTGGCGCCGTGCAGCAGCTGGGAGGGGATCGCTCGGGACGTGAGATGGGCGGAGATGAGCCGCGCCATCGACACGTACTGGGTGAAGACCAGCACGGAGCCGTCCTCGGCGAGGATCGTGCCGAGCAGTTCGTCGAGCAGGGCGAGCTTGCCCGAGCGGGCGGTGAGCCGGGCGCCGTCCTCCTTCAGATACTGCGCCGGGTGGTTGCAGATCTGCTTGAGCGAGGTGAGCAGCTTCATGATCAGCCCGCGGCGTGCGATGCCTTCGGCGGTCTCGATCTGCGCCATCGTCTCGCGCACGACCGCCTCGTACAGCGACGCCTGTTCACGGGTCAGCGGCACGGGATGGTCGGACTCGGTCTTGGGCGGCAGCTCCGGCACGATGCCGGGGTCGCTCTTCTTCCGCCGCAGCAGGAAGGGGCGCACGAGACGGGAGAGGCGCTCGACGGCCTCCTCGTTCTCGACGTGCTCGTTGTTCTCGACGGCGCGGGCGTGGCGGGCGCGGAAGGACTTCAGCGGGCCGAGCAGCCCAGGGGTGGTCCAGTCGAGGAGGGACCAGAGCTCGGAGAGGTTGTTCTCCACGGGGGTGCCGGTGAGGGCGACGCGGGCCGGTGCGGGGATGGTGCGCAGGGCCCTGGCGGTCGCGGAGAAGGGATTCTTGACGTGCTGCGCCTCGTCCGCGACGACCATGTCCCACTCGCGGGCGGCGAGGTCTTCGGCGCTCGTACGCATCGTGCCGTAGGTGGTGAGGACGAAGCCGCCGGGTCCGGTGTCGAGGTCGCGCTCCTGGCCGTGGAAGCGGCGCACGGGCACTCCGGGCGCGAACCGGGTGATCTCCCGCTGCCAGTTGCCCAGCAGGGAGGCCGGGCAGACGACGAGTGTGGGCGCGGTGCGGCCGCGGTGCTCGGCGCGGTGCAGATGGAGCGCGATGACCGTGACGGTCTTGCCGAGGCCCATGTCGTCGGCGAGGCAGCCGCCGAGGCCGAGTGAGGTCATGAGGTCCAGCCAGGCGAGACCGCGCAGCTGGTAGTCGCGCAGGGTGGCGTCGAGGCCTGTGGGCCGGGCGAGGACGGCGGGGCCCTCGGTGAGGCGGTCGCGCAGGGCGGCCAGGGCGCCCTCGGGGACGGCTTCGACGGTCTCGCCGTCCACCTCGGCGGTGCCGGTGAGCGCCACGGCCAGCGCGTCGACCGGCCCCAGCAGCCCCAGCTCCCGCTTGCGTGCCTTGCGTACGAGATCCGGGTCGACCACCACCCACTGGTCGCGCAGCCGCACGACAGGGCGGTGCGATTCGGCGAGCGCGTCCATCTCGCGCTCGGTGAGCGGGTCTCCGTCCAGCGCCAGCTGCCAGTTGAAGCGGAGGAGCTGCTCGCTGTCGAAGAACGGGGTGCCGTCGGTGGCGGAGCCGGGCGCGGGCGAGCGGACGACCGCGGCCGCGCTGAGCGTCCTGGCGAGCTCCCTGGGCCAGTGCACGGCGACCCCCGCGGCGCCGAGCCGGGCGGCGGCCTCGCCCAGCAGTTCGTACAGCTCGTCCTCGGTGAGCGGCAGCACGTCGGGGACGTCGCGCTCCATGAGCCGGCCGAGCGGGGGCCAGACGCGGGCCGCGCGGCGCAGCGCGAGCACGGCGTCGATCCGGGCGCGCGGCCCGAAGTGGTCATCGCCCTCGCCCGCCCACAGCCGGGCCGCGTCGAGGATCACGGTCGGGTCGGCGAGGCTGTGGACCTGCACGAGCGCGGCGCCCGCCTGCCGCTCGTCGCCGCCCTCCTCGCCGAGGTCGAACAGCTCGTACGCGGAGAGGTCGAGGCGGAGCGAGATCCGTACGCCCGCGTCCATCCCGGCGGCGGCCTCCGCCGCCCACTCCCGGGCGCCCGGCAGATGCTGCGGCGCCGTGGCGGCGAACGGCCGGCCCGCGGCGTGCTCGGCGGCGGGGGTGCGGGGCAGGGTGTCCGCGACCGCGTCCAGGAACGACCTGATCAGCGCCTCGGGCTCGGGCAGCCGGAGCGGGCGCGGACCGGGCAGCGGCGTGGCGTGCGCCTCGTACGGCATGGCGGCGGCGATGGCGCGGAGGTGGGCGATGTCGTCGGCGTCGAGCGGGCCGGCCCGCCAGGCGTCGTGGTCGGTGGGCGTCAGCCCGGGCAGCAGCCTGCCTCGCGCGGCGAGGTGCAGGGCGTGCAGGGCGGCGGCGCCCCAGGAGGCGGTGGCGGGGTGTGCCGCCGCGTCGTGCCGGGCGCGCGCGAGCAGGGGCACGGCCTCGGCGACGGACAGCAGCACCGCGGGCACGGTGCGGCCGCGGACCCCGGCTCCGTGCTGCCGTACGACGGTGATCTCACCGGAGACGCCCGGGGTCCCGTCCCCGTCGGGCGCCGGCAGTCCGTCCGGGCTCCAGAAGGCGACCCGCCCGTCCCGGGGCAGCGCGGCCGGAAGGAACACCGCGGCACGGGTGTGCAGCATGCGTGGGTCGCCTCCCTCCCCGACGGGTCGTGCCAGGCGCACGCCGACTCGGAGCGCCATGGATCCACGACCTTACGGGCAGGCTCTGACAACGCCGCTGACCTGCGGCGCAGCACCCGGTTCGCCGCCGCCCGAGGGCCCTGCCGCCGGCAACCGGTCCGGTCGGGCCGCCCTTGCGGCGACGCGCCGTCTCCCTACCGGGGCCCGTCGCCGAGGGATTCGTGGCCTCCGTGTGCCGGGTCGCTCAGGGCCGCGGGGCTTTCCGGGACGACCGGCAGCGGGCCGCTCGCCATGGTCGGGATCGCCGTCGAGTTCGTCGTCGAGTTCGTCGCCGGCGCGTTCGTCAGTGGTGGCTTCTCCGGTGGTTCCTCCTGGCGCCGCTCCGGCTGCGGGGCGGGCTGCGCGCCCCGTTCCAGGAAGCGCAGCAGCTCCACCGGAATGGGGAGCACCAGGGTGGAGTTCTTCTCCGCGGCCACCGCCATCACGGTCTGCAACAGGCGCAGTTGCAGGGCGGAGGGCGTGTCGGCCATCTGGCGCGCCGCCTCGGCCAGCTTCTTGGACGCCTGGAGTTCCGCGTCCGCGTTGATGACCCGGGCCCGCCGTTCCCGGTCCGCCTCCGCCTGGCGCGCCATCGAGCGTTTCATCGTCTCGGGCAGCGAGACGTCCTTGATCTCCACACGGTCGACGCTCACGCCCCATCCGAGGGCGGGGCTGTCGATCATCAGCTCGAGGCCCTGGTTGAGCTTCTCCCGGTTGGACAGGAGGTCGTCCAGCTCGCTCTTTCCGATGATCGACCGCAGCGATGTCTGGGCCATCTGCGAGACGGCGAACCGGTAGTCCTCGACCGTGACGAGCGCGTCGGCGGCGTCCACCACCTTGAAGTAGACGACGGCGTCCACCCTGACGGTGACGTTGTCCCTGCTGATGCCCTCCTGTGCGGGCACCGGCATCGTCACGATCTGCATGTTCACCTTGTGCAGCCGGTCCACGATCGGAACGATCATGGTGAATCCGGGTCCGCGCACGCGGCCCCGGAGCCGGCCGAGGCGGAACACCACGCCTCGTTCGTACTGCTTGATGACCCTGGCCGCGGCCAGGCCGTACACGACGCACGCGGTCCCTGCCGCGAATCCCGCCGCCACCAGCTCTTCGACCATCACTGCACCCCCTGCAGTCCCTGCGTCCGGGAGTTTCGGTCTCTGACTCAACGGTATGGCTGATTTCAACGGTATTCCTGTCCCGACCCGTGGTCGAGCGTCGCGCACCGCCCGGATCCCCTGAGCGGACGCGCATGGCGTGCGAACCCCGCCGGACGTCCGGCAGGGTTCTGAGCACGAGTCCGCATCACAGACGAGGACGAGCCATGTCCGATCACCGGCGTCCCGGCCTCGCCGCCGGAGCACTGCTCCTGACCGCCGCTGTCGCGGGCTGTTCCGGCCTGGGCCGGACCGCGGTGGGCACCGTCACCTACGAGACCGAGCGGAAAGCCGTCGTCACGGTGTCGAACCCCGGGGTCAACGGCTGCCACCGGTTCTCCTCGGCCGGCGCCGTCCGGATCGAGAACGCCACGATGATCGACATCATCGCGTACCCGACGCCCGACTGTACGGGCAGCAATACGGCGTACATCCCGACGACGCTGTTCGACAACATCGTCCCCGGCGACCCGCCCTGGCGCAGCTACTCCCTCGTCCACTGAGCACCGCCGGGAGCCTGCCCGGCGGTGCTCGGTGCCCCGGCCTCACAGCCGCCGGCGGGCCAGCGCGACCAGCTCGGTGTTGTGGTGCCGCCTGACCCAGGCGACGGCTGCGAGCGGCAGCGCCACCAGCACCGGCGTGATCGCGTACTGTCCGTCGAACACGGTCAGCTGGGTCACGAACGCCCCGGTCATCAGGCCGATCAGCGCCAGCGCGGAGATCCCGGAGAGGATCGGGATCACCAGCGCCACCGCGCCCGCGAGCTCCAGCGCGCCGACGGTGTACATGAACCAGTCGCCGAAGCCGATCCTGTCGAAGGACTCCGCGGCCGAGGAGTGCCCGATCAGCTTGGGCGCGGCGCTGGGGACGGCGAGGAAGACGGCGAGCAGGATCTGCAGCGTCAGGACCGTCAGATGCCTGCGGCGGCTGATGCCGGCACCGGCACCCGTGGCGGGCGCGACGGATACGGAGGCGGCGGAGGTGGCGGCGGTGCTGCCCGGGGCGTCGGCGGACATGAGGTCTCCTCGGTAGAGCGTGCGTGTGGGCTTGCACGGAGTGAGACCGGGGGCACGCCCTGAACTCATCGCCGCTCAGCTCATCGCCGCTCAGCTCATCGCCGCGCCACTCATCGCCGCACCCACCACCGGCTCAACCTCCTGGATCGGGGTACATCCAGGAGTGGAAGAGGCGATTGCCATGCGCACTGGGAGTGAACCGACGACCGCACGCAGTCCTCTGCGGATGCGGTTCTGGCTGAGTGTCTGGGGACTGCTCTGGGCGGCCGCGGGGACGGCGCTCTTCGCGCTCGCGGAGCGCCCGGGCTGGGCGATCGCCTGCGCGGTGCTGTGCCTGATCGTCATGACCGATCTGATGATCGTGGTCCATCGGCTCCATCAGGGTCCGCACTACCAGCCCGGCCCCGACATCCCGCCGTACGAACCGGACCACGGGGACAACAGACAGCGCCGCTGAGGACCAGCCGCTGACGACCGGCTGCTGAGGACCGGCCGCCGAGGATCAGGAGTCGAAGCGGGCCGCTTCCAGGTACTCGGGCTTGGGATCGAGCGCGGCCGCGAGCCGGAAGTGCCGCAGGGCCTGGTCCGGCCGGCCGGAGCGCTGGAAGGTGCGGGCCAGCGCGAAGTGCGCGAAGGCGTTGTCGGGCTCGTGGTCGACTATGTGCTGGAACTCGCGCTCGGCCGCGCGCAGTTGGGCCGCCGCGAAGTAGGCCCGCGCCCGCAGCAGACGAGCCGCTCTGCTCTCCGGGTGCGCGGCGATGACCGAGTCGAGGAGCTTGATCGCCCCGCGCGGGTCCCGCGCCGCGAGCAGGTGCTCGGCCGCGCGGAAGTCGATGACATGGGTCTCCGGGTTCGTCTCGGGCACGCTCGCATCCTTCCCTTCCCCCTGAAGGATTCAACATCGTGCGCCGTGCCTGATTCCCGGCGATCACCGTGCGGTGACCGCCAGCGTCAGCCCGGTGAGCAGCACGATCGCCCCGACGATCATGAAGCCCCGGTCGATACGGGTCCGCTCATGACCGGACAGGACGATCTCACGGGGGTCATCGGGGTCGTACGAGATCCGGACGGTGGAGCCGGGGGTCAGCGGCAGGCCGCGGGTGGGCGGCGCGGGGGCCGGGACCTCCAGGACCCGGCCGTCGGCGGTCTCGTACTGGAGCAGGGGCCGGTCCGCGCCCGGCGGTGCGGCTTTGACGAGGGCGGTGACGACCTGACCGGCGGCGGAGATCCGCCGTGTCCGGTTCAGGCCGTACGCGCCCGCGAGGAGGGCGACGAGCCCGCCGAGGACGGTGAAGCCCGCGAAGACGATCTGCACCGCATCCATGCTGGCACCCGCGCCGCGTGCCGTCCCCGCCCCGGGCGCCCGATTGACGCATCCCTGATGCCCGGCGTCACGGGGAGAAGCGCGGAGGCTACCGGCGGGCGCGCTCGGTCAGTTCCGCCCAGACCTTGCGGACCTGTGGCTCCAGCGCCGCCAGCGGCCCGTCGTTGTCGATGACCAGATCGGCGATCGCCCGCCGCTGCTCGCGCGTGGCCTGCGCGGCCATCCGGGCGCGCGCCTCGGACTCGGTCATCCCGCGCAGCCGTACGAGCCGCTCCAGCTGGGTGTCCGGGGCCGCGTCCACGACGACCACCAGGTCGTACAGCGGGGCGAGACCGTTTTCGGCGAGCAGGGGCACGTCGTGGATCACGACCGAGTCCTGCCCGGCCGCGGCCTCCAGCTCCGCGGACCGCGCCCCGACCAGCGGGTGCACGATCGCGTTGAGCTGCGCCAGCCGGTCGGCGTCCGCGAACACGATGGAGCCGAGCCGGGGCCGGTCGAGGGTGCCCTCGGGGGTGAGGATCTCGGGGCCGAACGCCTCGACGACGGCGGCGAGTCCGGGCGTCCCCGGCTCGACGACCTCGCGGGCGATCTTGTCGGCGTCGATCAGTACGGCGCCGTACGAGACGAGCAGCCGCGACACTTCGCTCTTGCCGGCGCCGATCCCGCCGGTCAGGCCCACCTTCAGCATGAGCGGAAGCTTAGGCGTGCGCACGCGTCAGTGCGCCGCCGGGCCCTGGTACCGGCCGGGCCCCGGATCCACCGTGCCCGTCCCCGGGATCCGTCGGACGGAATCCGTCGGCCCTGTGGGTCCCAGGCTCCGTCGGCCCAGCCGGCCTCAGGATCCGTCCTCCCGCTCGGCCAGGAACTTCTCGAACTCCCTGCCGATCTCGTCCGCGGACGGCAGGTCCACCGGTTCGGCGACCAGGCTGCCGCGTGTCTCCGCGCCGGCGATGGCGTCGTACTGGTGCTCAAGTCCCCGTACCAGGGAGACCAGTTCCTCGTCACCCTCGCCGACCTGCCGCTCGATCTCGGTCTGGGTGCGCTGGGCCTCGGTGCGCAGCGTGTGCGCGATTCCGGGGAGGACCAGTCCGGTGGCGGCCGTGATCGCTTCGAGCGCGGTGAGCGCGGCGTCCGGGTAGGCGGAGCGGGCGATGTAGTGCGGGACGTGGGCGGCGACGCCGAGGACGTCGTGCCCCCACTGCATCAGCCGGTACTCGACGAGGGCTTCGGCGCTGCCCGGCACCTGGGCCTCGTCGAAGGGGCTGCGGTGCCCCGGCATGAGGTCGGTGCGGTTGCCGTGCGGGGTGATGCCGACGGGGCGGGTGTGCGGGACGCCCATCGGGATGCCGTGCATGGTGACCGACAGGCGTACGCCGAGTCGCTCGACGATCTCCCGTACGGCGGCGGCGAAGCGCTCCCACTCGATGTCCGGCTCGGGCCCGGACAGCAGCAGGAACGGTGCGCCGGTGGCGTCCTGGACCAGCCGCACCTCGATGGCCGGGGTCTCGTATCCCGTCCAGCGGTCGCGGCGGAAGGTCAGCAGCGGGCGGCGGGCGCGGTAGTCCACGAGCCGGTCGTGGTCGAAGCGGGCCACCACCTGGTTCGGGAGGGTTCCGAGCAGGGTGTCGACGATCTGCTCGCCCGTCTCGCCCGCGTCGATGTACCCGTCGAAGTGGTACAGCATGACGAGCCCGGCCGACTCCTGTGCCAGCGCCATGTCGACGACTGCCAGTCCCTTCGGCTCCCACTCGTACAAACCCTGCGGATCTTGCGCCATTTTCGCCCCTCCTCCGTGTCAACAGGTCACAACATCACGCACGGTGCGGTCATTCCCGGTGACGGACTGCGGACCCGGAACATGACCGAGGCCCGCTCCCCGGAAGGGGAGCGGGCCTCGGTTCAGGGCCTGATGCCTAGCGGAGAGCGATCAGCTCTGGCCGCCGGCCAGCTTCTCGCGGAGCGCGGCCAGGGCCTCGTCCGACGCCAGGGCGCCGGAGTTGTCGTCCGACTCCGAGGAGTACGAACCACCCTGCGGCGCGGCGGCCGGAGCGGCGGCGCCACCCTCGGCAGCGGCGGCCTCGTCGGCCTCGCGGGACTTGATGACCTGGGCCTGGTGCTGCTCGAAGCGCTGCTGCGCCTCGGCGTACTGGCCCTCCCACGCCTCGCGCTGGGTCTCGAAGCCCTCGAGCCAGTCGTTGGTCTCCGGGTCGAAGCCCTCGGGGTAGATGTAGTTCCCCTGGTCGTCGTACGACGCGGCCATGCCGTACAGCGTCGGGTCGAACTCGACCGAGGCCGGGTCGGCACCGAAGGACTCGTTGGCCTGCTTCAGGGACAGCGAGATCCGGCGACGCTCGAGGTCGATGTCGATGACCTTGACGAAGATCTCGTCGTTGACCTGGACGACCTGCTCCGGGATCTCCACGTGGCGCTCGGCCAGCTCGGAGATGTGGACCAGGCCCTCGATGCCCTCGTCGACGCGCACGAACGCACCGAACGGAACGAGCTTGGTGACCTTACCCGGGACGACCTGACCGATCTGGTGCGTCCGGGCGAACTGCTGCCACGGGTCTTCCTGCGTCGCCTTGAGCGACAGGGAGACGCGCTCGCGGTCCATGTCGACGTCGAGAACCTCGACGGTGACTTCCTGGCCGACCTCGACAACCTCGGAGGGGTGGTCGATGTGCTTCCAGGAGAGCTCGGAGACGTGGACGAGACCGTCGACGCCACCCAGGTCCACGAAGGCACCGAAGTTGACGATCGAGGAGACGACGCCGGAGCGGACCTGACCCTTCTGCAGGGTGGTGAGGAACGTCTGGCGAACCTCGGACTGGGTCTGCTCGAGCCAGGCACGGCGGGACAGGACCACGTTGTTGCGGTTCTTGTCCAGCTCGATGATCTTCGCCTCGAGCTCCTTGCCCACGTAGGGCTGGAGGTCGCGGACACGGCGCATCTCGACGAGAGATGCCGGCAGGAAGCCACGGAGGCCGATGTCGAGGATGAGACCACCCTTGACGACCTCGATGACGGTGCCGGTGACGATGCCGTCCTCTTCCTTGATCTTCTCGATGGTGCCCCAGGCACGCTCGTACTGGGCGCGCTTCTTCGAGAGGATCAGGCGGCCTTCCTTGTCCTCCTTCTGGAGAACAAGGGCCTCGATCTCGTCGCCGACCTTGACGACCTCGTTCGGGTCGACGTCGTGCTTGATCGAGAGCTCGCGGCTCGGGATGACACCTTCGGTCTTGTAACCGATGTCGAGCAGGACCTCGTCCCGGTCGACCTTCACGATGACGCCGTCGACGATGTCGCCGTCGTTGAAGTACTTGATCGTCTCGTCGATCGCGGCGAGGAAGGCTTCCTCGTTACCGATGTCGTTGACCGCAACCTGCGGGGTGGTGGCGGTGGTCTCGGTGCTGCTCGTCATGTGGGAAAGGGCTCCGGTACGGACATTGAAGTCGTAGGTACTGCTACGCCGAGAGCCCGATATCGCAGCTGATGAAGCCGGACAGCCAAGTAAGCGCCCACCCGAAGGGAGAGGCGCCTCGAGAACCGAGGGGACATACAACAGATGCGAGCGCGGCCTGCTACGTCTGAGGCGCGCAAGCCCGCAGCGCAACCTTTAGCATACGGGGACGGCAGGGCACGGTCAATGCGCGAAGGCCCCCACCCGGGGCGGAACGCCGCATACCCGGCACAACTAAGGTTTCCCAAGGCCACGATGGCCGCGCCTCGCTCGTCCGCGACACGACCGCGACACGGCTCGTGCGTGCTTCCGGGCGGGGCATCAGCAACGTACAACGACGGGCGAGATGATCCAAGAGTACGAACCGGAGGCGACCCGGCGTGACGCCGGCGACGCGGAGAGCAGCCGGGCGAGCCGTGGCTGGTGGGACCGGAACGCGGACGAGTACCAGAGCGAGCACGGCACGTTCCTGGGCGACGACCGGTTCGTCTGGGGGCCGGAGGGGCTGGACGAGGCGGAGGCCCGGCTGCTCGGCCCGGCGGAGTCCCTCAGGGGCGCGGACGTCCTGGAGATCGGCGCCGGCGCGGCGCAGTGCTCGCGCTGGCTGGCGGCGCAGGGCGCCCGGCCGGTGGCCATGGACCTGTCGCACCGCCAGCTCCAGCACGCCCTGCGGATCGGCGGCGGCTTCCCGCTCGTCGAGGCCGACGCGGGGGCCCTGCCCTTCGCGGACGGCTCCTTCGACCTGGCGTGCGCCGCCTACGGGGCGGTGCCGTTCGTGTCCGACCCGGTGAAGGTGTTCCGCGAGGTACGGCGGGTCCTGCGGCCGGGCGGACGGTGGGTCTTCTCGGTGACGCACCCGATCCGCTGGGCGTTCCCGGACGAGCCCGGGCCCGAGGGGCTGAGCGTGGCCGCCTCCTATTTCGACCGCACGCCGTACGTCGAACAGGACGAGCGGGGCCGCGCCGTATATGTGGAGCACCACAGGACGATCGGCGACCGGGTGCGTGACGTGGTCGCCGGCGGCTTCCGGCTGGTCGATCTGGTCGAGCCGGAGTGGCCGGCCTGGAACAGCCAGGAGTGGGGCGGCTGGTCCCCGCTGCGCGGGAACCTGATCCCCGGAACGGCGATCTTCGTCTGCGTCCGGGACTGAGGCCGTGATCCGCGAGGACGCCCTGGCCGCGCTGCCCGTACGCACCGCCCTGCCCGCGCTGGAGCGGGCGCTGGACGAGCACGGGTCTGCCGTGCTGTGCGCGCCGCCCGGCACCGGCAAGACGACGCTCGTGCCGCTGGCGCTGGCCGAGCGGGGCGCCCGGGTGGTCGTCGCCGAGCCGCGGCGGATCGCGGCGCGGGCGGCGGCGCGGCGGATGGCGTGGCTGCTGGGAGAGAAGGTGGGCGGCCGGGTCGGTTTCACCGTGCGCGGCGAGCGGGTCGTCGGCCGGGACACCGCGGTCGAGGTGGTCACCACGGGTGTGCTGCTGCAGCGGCTCCAGCGGGACCAGGAACTGGCCGGCGTCGATGTGGTGATCCTCGACGAGTGCCATGAGCGGCACCTGGACGCGGACACGGTGGCCGCGTTCCTGCTGGATGTACGGGAGACCCTGCGGCCCGGACTGCGGCTGGTGGCGGCGTCGGCGACGACGGACGCCGAGGGGTGGGCGCGACTGCTCGGTGACGCGCCGGTCGTCGAGGCCGAGGGCGTCGCGCATCCCGTCGAAGTGGTGTGGGCTCCCCCGGCGCGGCCGGTGCGGCCACCGCACGGGACGAGGGTGGACCCGGCGCTGCTCTCGCATGTCGCGTCGGTGGTCCGGCGTGCGCTGGGCGAGCGCACCGGGGACGTGCTGTGCTTCCTGCCGGGGGTCGGGGAGATCGCCCGGGTCGCCGGGCTGCTCGGGGATGTGGACGCCGAGGTGCTCCAGGTGCACGGGCGGGCGCCGGCGGCGGTGCAGGACGCGGTGCTCTCGCCCGGCCGGGGCCGCAGGGTGGTGCTGGCGACGTCGGTCGCCGAGTCGTCGCTGACCGTTCCGGGGGTGCGTGTCGTCGTGGACTCGGGCCTCGCGCGGGAACCACGTACCGATCATGCGCGGGGCATCGGCTCGCTCACGACGGTCCGGGCCTCGCAGGCGGCGGCCCGCCAGCGGGCCGGCCGGGCGGGGCGTGAGGCGCCTGGTGCGGTCTACCGCTGCTGGCCGGAGGCGGAGGACGGCCGGCTCCCCCGTTTCCCCGCGCCGGAGATCCAGGTCGCGGATCTGACCGCGTTCGCGCTCCAGGCGGCGTGCTGGGGCGACCCGGACGCGTCCGGGCTCGCCCTGCTGGACCCGCCGCCGGGCGGGGCGATGGCCGCCGCCCGCTCGGTCCTGTCCGCGATCGGCGCGGTCGACGCGTCGGGCCGGGTGACCGGCCGCGGCGTCCGTATGTCCCGCCTCGGCGTCCATCCCCGTCTCGCGCGGGCCCTGGTGGACGGCGCGCCCGAGGTGGGTGCCCGCCGCGCCGCCGAGGTCGTGGCCCTGCTGAGCGAGGAGCCGCCGCGCGAGTACGGCGACGACCTGGCGGCGGCCTGGCGCACGGCGCGCCGCGGGGGTGACGCGTACGGCGCGCGGTGGCGTACGGAGGCGGGGCGGCTGGCGCGGTCGGCCGAGGCGGGGGGCTCCGCCCCTGGTTCCCCGGCAGGCGCCACGGGTCGGGACTCCTCGGTGTCCGGGGCGCGCGGCGCACGGGCGGAACGCGGGGCGGGGCCGGCGGAGGGCCACCTCTCCGATGACACGGTCGCCGGTTTCGTCGCCGCGCTCGCCTTCCCGGAGCGGGTCGCGCGGGCGCGGGGCGAGGCGGCGTATCTGATGGCCTCCGGGACCGGTGCGGAGCTGGGCGAGCGCTCGCGGCTGCGGAGCGCGCCATGGCTGGCGGTGGCCGTGGCGGACCGGCAGGCGCAGGCCGCGTCCGCACGGGTGCGGCTCGCCGCCGTCGTGGACGAGGACACCGCGCGTACCGCCGCGGCGCATCTGCTGAGCAGGGGCGAGGAAGTGCACTGGGAGGACGGTGACGTCGTCGCCCGGCACGTGGAGCGGCTCGGCGCGGTGGAGCTGTCCGTGCGTCCGCTGAAGGAGCCGGGGCCCGGTCTCGTCAGGGACGCGCTGCTGGAGGGGCTCGGTCGTGAAGGGCTCGGGCTGCTCGCCTGGTCACGGGACGCCGGGGCGCTGCGGCAGCGGCTCGGCTTTCTGCACCGGGCGCTGGGCGCGCCCTGGCCCGATGTGTCGGACGCGGCCCTGCTGGAGCGCGCCGGGGACTGGCTGGAGCCGGAGCTGTCCCGGGCCCGGCGCCGGGCCGATCTCGCCCGGGTCGACGCCGGACAGTCGCTCCGACGGCTGCTGCCCTGGGCCACCGGTGAGGCGGTGCGCCTCGACGAGCTCGCCCCGGAGCGGATCGAGGTGCCCAGCGGGTCCCGGATCCGGGTCGACTACTCCGCCGAGCAGCCGGTGCTGGCGGTGAAGCTCCAGGAGTTGTTCGGGCTGCACGAGACGCCGCGCGTCGCCGGGGTTCCCGTACTCGTCCATCTGCTCTCCCCCGCCGGGCGGCCGGCGGCCGTCACCGCCGATCTGGCCTCGTTCTGGCGCGACGGTTACCGGGCCGTGCGCGCGGAGTTGCGCGGCCGCTATCCGAGGCACCCCTGGCCCGAGGACCCGACGACGGCCACGCCGACGCGAGGTGTGAAGCGCTGACGTGGCCGGTGCCCGGGGCGGGCACCGTGGTCAGACCCCGACGGGCTCGGGGCGCCGCTCCGCGACGGGGTCGTCGTCGGGCCGGCGCGAGCGGGCTTCCAGATAGAGGGAGAGAGCGAGCAGTGCGGCGCCGAGGGTCAGGAATCCCCATGGCAGATACGAGGTGAGCAGGAGCACCAGCGTGCGGTTCGACGACACCAGGCCGACGGTGTAGTCGACGTAGTCCTCGCGCATCTTGACGTGCCCGGAGAACGCGGTGACCTTCTCACGGCCGCCGAGCAGTGAACCGCCGCGCAGTTCCTCGGTGTGGATCTCCTCGCCGTTGACGGGCGCACCGGTGACCGGTTCGACCCAGAACATGCGCTTGGTGGTGTACCAGCGGGTCGTGCCGGTCTGCTTCTCCAGCGTCGTGGCGTCGATGCCGGGCATCGGCAGCTTCTTCGGGTACGGCACCTTGGTCCACGGGATCGTCTGCTCGAAGTAGTAGACCTCCATGCCCCGGAAGTCCCGCGTCCCCTTGTAGTGGATGGGGGCGGAGGTACGGGTCTGGGCGTCGAAGTACTCGTAGTCCCGCTTCTCGGTCAGGAAGGGCCACTTGAACTCGATGCCCTCACGCCGTACCGCGTCGCCGTCGACCATCTCGCCGGTCGCGTGCACGGGGTCCTGGGTGTGGGCGTCGAAGATGTAGCGCTCGGGGATCTGGGAGACCATCTGGCCGTCGGGGCCCTGGACGTAGGAGAGCGAGTCCCAGACGACGACGTCACGGCCCGCGTCGCGCTCGATCTTCGCCGACTCCTCGACGTTGCCCTTGAGGGTCTGCACGATGGTGACCTTCTCGACCTGCTTCGCCTGCATCGTGTCGTACTGCAGCAGCGTCGCGGGCTTCGCCTCGAGCACCATCTCCTGGTACTGGCTCGGCGGGATCTTCGCCAGCCGGGGGAAGGCGTACCAGCGCATCACCGGCGCGAGGGCGGCGAAGAAGACGGCGAAGGACAGGAGGACGAGGCTGGCTTTGCGGCGCATGGCGGCTGGTCCTCCCGCTACTTCTTGGGACCGGGGACGGTGGTGTACAGCGGCTTGGGCGAGGTCTCCCCGGGCGGTACGTCGAGCACCGAGACGAGCAGCACGACGAGGAGCACAGGGGCCAGCCCGATGGCGGCGGCGACGAGGGCGCGCATGGTCGGCCTCCCGGGTGCGCGGATCTGATACGGCGTCAGGACGGCAGGGCGGAGGCACCGTAGCAACGCGGCCGCGAGATGAGAACAGCTCGCACCGCACACGACGTCGCTCACGACGCCGCTCACGCTGCGGGGCATGGCACCGGGCACGGCGGCGGACATGGCGCCGGGCTCGGAGCCGGGCATGACGCCGGACTTCGAGCCGGACATGACGCCGCCCCTCCACCGGGCAGAGGTGAAGGGGCGGCACGCCGTGCGTGGTGCGTGTGCGCTACCGACTCAGGTGGCCGGACTCGGGGTCGGGGTCGGCGTCGGGGCCGGTGCGACCTTCAGTTCGACGGTCAGCGTCGCGCCGCCCTCGGTCGTCAGTCGCAGCAGGAACGTGCCGGTGTACTCGTCGGAGAAGATCTTCGGCAGGACGAGCACACCGTCGGCGTCGGTCTTCAGCTCCGTCAGGGTACGGACCGCCTTGCCGTCCGCGTCCTTGAAGTACGGGCCCTTGGTGTTCTCGGCCGGGTCGTCGGCCGCGGTGATCATCGTGGCGGTGACCGCCACCCCGGCCGCCACCGCGCCCTTGAACGTGGCCTTGACCTCGACCGGGTCGGCGAACTCGCCGCCGGGCGCCGCCGTCAGCTCCTTGTCCCCGGTCCGCGCGAGCGCGTCGGCCTGGCGCGGGCTCACGGTGGCGACGTAGTCGATGCGGGGCAGGGGGCGTCCGGCGACGGTGACGCGGAGGGTGAAGTCGCCGGTCTTCTCGCCCGCCGTCAGCGCCGGGGCGACGGCGATGCCGCCGGTGCCGGTACGGACGACCACGGCGGTGCGGTTGCCGGAGAACCGGGCACCGGTGTCACCGACGATCTCGAAGACGAGGTCGGCCCCGACGACGGACTGGCCCGAACGGTTCTTGGCACGGACCTTCGGCAGCTCCGTGAACTCGCCGCCGGCGGTGGCGGTGGGGTGTCCGGTGCCCGCGTTCTCGATCCCGAAGACCGTCGCGGTGGGCGGCGGGGTCGGCGTGGGGGTCGGCGTGCCGGGCTGGGAGGGCTGCGGGGGCTGCGGGGTGGGGCTGGGCGAACCGCCGGGGTTCGACGGGGAGGGCGAGGGGCCGGGCGTGCCGCCCGGGGTGGGCGGGGCGGTCGGCGTGGGGCTCGCGCCGGTGCCGCGGTCGCTGCGGTCGGTCGGCAGTACGCCCGTACCGTCCGGGACCTGGTGCGTGCCCTTCTTGTAGTACTCGAACCACGTCATGACCGTCCGCAGGTACTCCCGCGAATGGTTGTAGCTCAGGATCGCCCGGTCCAGGTCGGCCTGGACCGACAGGTCACGGCCGCCCGCGCACAGGTACTTTCCGGCGGCGAGGGCGGCGTCGTAGATGTTGTTCGGGTCCTTGCTGCCGTCGCTGTTGGCGTCCTGGCCCCAGGTGGCCCACGTCGACGGGATGAACTGCATCGGGCCGACGGCACGGTCATGGGTGCGGTCGCCGTCGTAGGCACCGTTGTCGGTGTCGGAGATGTTGGCGAAACCGACGCCGTTGAGGACCGGGCCGAGGATCGGGGTGAGCGTGGTGCCGTTGGCGTCGACACGGCCGCCGCGCGCCTGGCCGGATTCGACCTTGCCGATCGCGGCGAGCAGTTGCCAGGGGAGGCGGCAGGCGGGGTCGCTGCTCGCGAGGGTCTGCTCCGCCTGCTTGTACGCGGCGAGCACCGTGGCCGGAATGCCCGCTTCCGCCGGACCCGCCACGGGGAGAGCGGGAGCAGCACCCGGCTTGTTCGGACTGTTCAGCGGCGGCAGATCCGTGTAGTACGGGGAGTTGCCGGTGGCCGAGGACTCCGGTGGCGCGGTCGATTCGGACGTCGGGTTGTCACTGTCGTTGCCGACGGATGTGACCCCCGGGGCCTGCGACGCGGAGAGCGCGGCCACCGCGGCCGCTGCCACCGCCGTCGTGGCGGCCCCCCTGCGCAGTCGGCGGCCGAATTGCGCTGCCATACGTCTGTTCCCTCCCCGTCGGCGACTGTTCGCGCTCCCCGCGCAATGTCCCGGGTGACACTACGGCAACTCGCGGCGCCGTAACACAGGTCCCCCGGCCGCTCTTGCCGCTGTTCACCTCCCGGCCGTCCGCGGTATGCGGAACCGCGCGTTCGTATGGCGGACGGTCAGCTTCCCGCATACTGGTCCGCATTGTTCGCAGATGGTCCTACGGGGGCGCCATGCCATTCACACTCAGCCATGCCGCGGCGGTTCTGCCCGGGATCCGGAGGAACGGCACGGCGCGAGGCCCGCTGTTCGCCTCGGCGCTCGTCGCGGGTTCCTTCGCGCCCGATATGACGTACTTCGCGGCCAGCGTGCGTCCTGAGGCGATGGAGTTGGGGGGCATGACCCACGGGCCGCTGGGTGTGCTGACCGTCGATGCCGCCATCACCGCGGTGCTGGTGGGGCTCTGGCTGATGGTGCGTGAGCCACTGCTGGCGCTGCTGCCGCGCGGTCGGCAGGGGCAGGTGCACGCCGTGCTGCGGGGCCGCCCCTGGGGCGACCGGCCGCCGTTGGTGGCGGTGCTGTGGCTCTACGTCTCGGCGGTGATCGGGGCGACGACGCACATCGTGTGGGACTCGTTCACCCACTTCGACCGCTGGGGCACACGGACCCTGCCCGTGCTGGCCGAATCCGTCGCCGGATTCCCCCTCTACACGTACACGCAGTACGGCAGTTCGGCACTGGCGCTGATCGCTCTCGTCTGGTTCACCACCTCGGCGCTGCGGGCGGTGCCGTCGACGACGCCGGCGCCGCCGTCCGTGCCGCGGATCGGCCGGCGCGGCCGGCAGGCGGCCGCCGCACTGCTGGCGTTCTGTGTCCTCGCCGGGACCGCGCACCGCTGCGTGCGCTGGTACTTGTACTGGGGCCGGATCGACACCCCGCTCGACATCGTCCCGACCGCCTGCTTCGGCGCGGGCGCGGGCCTCGCGGCGGGTGTGGTGCTCTACGCGGCGGCCGTCCGTCTGAGGATGCGCACGGACAGCACCACCACGGACCGGGTCGACCAGCCGGCCTGACGAAGCGGACCGGCGTACGGGGCCGGCGATGCACGAGGTGGCGTACGAGAAGCGCGGCTTACGGGCGGCGGCGTACGGGCGGCCGACGCGGCTCACGGGGTGGCGGCGGTAGAGGGACAGGCCACTGTCGGCCCGCCCCGTACCGCCGCCTCCGCCGGAGGCGTCAGGCGCTCAGTGCGCCGCCGACTCCCAGTCCTCGCCCACGCCCACGGAGACATCCAGCGGCGCCCGCAGCTGCGCCGCGGCCGACATCTGCGCGCGGACGATCGCCTCGACCCGCTCGCGTTCGCCCGGGGCGACCTCCAGCACGATTTCGTCGTGGACCTGGAGCAGCATCCGGGAGGAGAGCCCGGCCTCGCGCAGCGCGCTGTCGACGCGGAGCATCGCGACCTTGACGATGTCCGCCGCCGTGCCCTGGATCGGCGCGTTCAGCGCCATGCGCTCGGCCGCCTCACGGCGCTGCCTGTTGTCGCTGTTGAGGTCGGGCAGATAGCGGCGGCGGCCCAGCATCGTCGCCGTGTAACCCGTGGCCCGCGCCTCGTCCACCACACGCCGCAGATAGTCGCGCACCCCGCCGAACCGCTCGAAGTACGTGTCCATCAGCGCCCGCGCCTCGGCCGCTTCGATGCTCAGCTGCTGGCTGAGCCCGAACGCCGACAGACCGTAGGCCAGTCCGTACGACATGGCCTTGATCTTGCGGCGCATCTCGGCGTCGACCGCGGACCGCTCGACGCCGAAGACCTGGGAGGCCACGGTCGTGTGCAGGTCCTCGCCGGAGGTGAACGCCTCGAGCAGGCCCTCGTCCTCGGAGAGGTGGGCCATCACGCGCAGCTCGATCTGGCTGTAGTCGGCCGTCATCAGCGACTCGAAGCCTTCACCGACGACGAATCCGCGGCGGATGGCGCGGCCCTCGTCCGTACGCACCGGCACGTTCTGCAGGTTGGGGTCGGTGGACGACAGGCGTCCCGTGGCCGCGACCGTCTGGCTGAAGGTGGTGTGGATCCGGCCGTCCGCCGCGATGGTCTTGATCAGGCCCTCGACCGTGGAGCGCAGCCGCGCCTGCTCACGGTGGCGCAGCATGATCACCGGCAGCTCGTGCTCGGTCTGGGCGGCGAGCCAGGCCAGCGCGTCCGCGTCCGTCGTGTAACCGGTCTTGGTCTTCTTCGTCTTGGGGAGGTTCAGCTCGCCGAAGAAGACTTCCTGGAGCTGTTTGGGCGAGCCGAGGTTGAACTCGTGGCCCACCGAGGCGTGCGCCTCCTTCACCGCTTGCTGGACCGCGCCGGCGAACTGCTGCTCCATCGCCTCCAGATGGGCGCGGTCGGCGGAGATGCCGTGCCGCTCCATCCGGGCCAGCAGCAAGGACGTCGGCAGCTCCACGTCGTGCAGGAGCTCGGCGGCGCCGACCTCCTCGAGGCGGGTACGGAACGCCTCGCCGAGGTCGAGGACGGCGCGGGCCTGGGCCATCAGGGCGTCGGCCTCCGCCTGCTCCTCCTCGCTGCCGAAGGCCAGCTGCCCGTCGGCGGCGGCCGGGGCCAGCTCACGGTGGAGGTACTCGACGGACAGGGCGTCCAGAGCGAAGGACCGGCGGCCGGGCTTGACGAGATAGGCGGCGAGGGCGGTGTCCATCGTGATGCCCTGGATGTCCCAGCCGTGCTCGGGGAAGACCCGCAGCGCCTCCTTGGCGTTGTGCAGGATCTTCGGCCGGTCCGGGTCGGAGATCCAGGCGGCGAAGGCCCGCTCGTCGGCCTCGTCGAGCTGGGTCGTGTCGAACCAGGCGGCCTGGCCTCCCTCCTGGCCTTCGGCGGAGGAGGTGCCGGCGGCGAGCGCGATCTCGCTGACGTTGCCGACGCCGAGGGCCCAGGACGCGACGGTGGCGACACCGAGCGGCTGCCCGCCGTGCCGCTCCAGCCAGGGGGCCAGCTCGCCGGCGCCGAGCACGCTGCCGTCCAGCTCGACCCCGGCGGCCGGGGCGGGGGCCTCTTCCTCCGCGGCGCCCGGGTCGACCGCCAGGAGCCGCTCGCGCAGGCTCGGGTTGCGGATCTCCAGGACCTCCAGGAAGCCCTTCAGCGCGCTCCTGTCGTACGGAGCGCGCGCCAGGTCGGCGACGGACCGGGGCAGCTCCACGTCACGCACCAGCTCCGTCAGGTGACGGTTGAGCTTGACGGCCTCCAGATGGTCGCGCAGGGACTGCCCGACCTTGCCCTTGACCTCGTCCGCACGCTCCACCAGCTCCGCGAACGAACCGAACTGGGTGATCCACTTCGTGGCCGTCTTCTCGCCGACGCCGGGGATGCCCGGCAGATTGTCGGACGGGTCACCGCGCAGGGCCGCGAAGTCGGGGTACTGCGAGGGGGTCAGTCCGTACTTCTCCTGGACCTTCTCCGGGGTGAAGCGGGTCAGCTCGGAGACGCCCTTGGTCGGGTAGAGCACGGTCACGTGGTCGGAGACCAGCTGGAAGGAGTCCCGGTCGCCGGTGACGATCAGCACCTCGAACCCGGCGGCCTCGGCCTGGGTGGCGAGGGTGGCGATGATGTCGTCGGCCTCGAAGCCGTCCACGGCGAACCGCACCGCGTTCATCGTGTCGAGCAGCTCGCCGATCAGCTCGACCTGGCCCTTGAACTCGTCCGGCGTCGAGGAACGGTTCGCCTTGTACTCGGGGAAGTCCGCTGAGCGCCAGGTCTTGCGGGACACGTCGAAGGCCACGGCGAAATGCGTGGGCGCCTCGTCGCGCAGCGTGTTCGCCAGCATCGACGCGAAGCCGTAGATGGCGTTGGTCGTCTGGCCGCTCGCGGTCGTGAAGTTCTCCGCGGGCAGCGCGAAGAACGCCCGGTACGCCAGGGAATGCCCGTCCATGAGGAGCAGGCGCGGACGGATGTCGTCTGGGGTCTTCTTCGATGCTGTCTCGGCCACGAACACGATCCTGCCACGGACCACTGACAAAGCCGCCCACGGCCATCGACGGGGTCCGCTGTCGGCGACGCGTGACAGGATCGACGCCGACGAACGACCGATCCCGCGCTCGAAGGGGAGCACGATGGCCAGCAAGCCGCCCGCAGGCGACCCGGTTCAGGACGCACCGCAGATCGAGGCGCCCCAGGACGCCGCGGCAGGCCTGCCCGCGATCGGGCACACCCTCAGGATCGCCCAGCAGCAGATGGGCATGGCGCGCAGCGCCCGGACCCTGCTCAAGGTGAACCAGAAGGACGGCTTCGACTGCCCGGGCTGTGCGTGGCCCGAGGGCGAGAAGCGCCACGTGGCGGAGTTCTGCGAGAACGGCGCGAAGGCGGTGGCCGAGGAGGCGACGCTGCGCCGCGTCACGCCGGACTTCTTCGCCGCGCACCCGCTCTCCGACCTGGCGTCCCGCAGCGGTTACTGGCTGGGCCAGCAGGGCCGTATCACCGAGCCCGTGCTGCTGGAGGCGGGCGCGGACCGGTACGAGGCGGTGACGTGGGAGCGGGCTTTCGCGATCATCGCGGAGGAACTCAGGGCGCTCGGCTCCCCCGACGAGGCCCTCTTCTACACCTCGGGCCGCACCAGCAACGAGGCTGCGTTCCTGCTGCAGCTCTTCGCCCGCGAGTTCGGCACGAACAACCTGCCGGACTGCTCCAACATGTGCCACGAGTCCTCCGGCTCGGCCCTGACCGAGACACTGGGCGTGGGCAAGGGCAGCGTCTCCCTGGAGGATCTGCACCAGGCCGACCTGATCATCGTGGCCGGGCAGAATCCCGGTACGAACCATCCGCGGATGCTGTCCGCGCTGGAGAAGGCCAAGCAGTCCGGCGCGAAGATCATGTCGGTGAACCCGCTGCCCGAGGCGGGCCTGGGGCGCTTCAAGAACCCGCAGACGCCACAGGGCATGCTCAAGGGCGTCTCCCTCACCGATCTCTTCCTCCAGATCCGCATCGGCGGCGACCAGGCCCTCTTCCGCCTGCTCAACAAGCTCGTCCTGGAGGCGCGGGGCGCGGTCGACGAGGACTTCGTACGGGAACACACGCACGGCTTCGAGGAGTTCGCCGCCGCCGCGCGCGCCGCCGACTGGGACGAGACGCTCGCCGCGACCGGCCTCACCCGCGCGGACATCGAGCGCGCGGCGCGCATGGTGCTCGACTCGAAGCGCACGATCGTGTGCTGGGCGATGGGCCTGACCCAGCACAAGCACTCCGTGGCGACCATCAGGGAGGTCGTCAACCTCCTGCTGCTGCGCGGCAGCATCGGCCGGCCCGGCGCCGGGGTGTGCCCGGTGCGCGGGCATTCGAACGTGCAGGGCGACCGCACGATGGGCATCTTCGAGCGGCCCTCGACCGCCTTCCTCGACGCGCTGGAGAAGGAGTTCGGCTTCGCACCGCCGCGCCACCACGGCCTGGACGTGGTCCGGTCCATCCGGGCGCTGCGTGACGGCGACGCGAAGGTCTTCTTCGCCATGGGCGGCAACTTCGTCGGCGCCACCCCGGACACGGAGGTCACGGAGGCGGCGATGCGCCGCGCCCGTCTCACGGTCCATGTGTCGACGAAGCTCAACCGCTCGCACGCGGTGACGGGCACCCGCGCGCTGATCCTCCCGACGCTGGGCCGCACCGACAAGGACGTGCAGAAGAGCGGCAGGCAGATCGTGACGGTCGAGGACTCGATGGGCATGGTGCACGCCTCGCGGGGCAATCTGGCGCCGGCGAGCGCGCATCTGCTCTCCGAGCCGGCGATCGTGGCGCGCATGGCGCGCGCCGTGCTCGGCCCGGAGTCGGCGACCCCCTGGGAGGAGTTCGAGAAGGACTACGCGACGATCCGGGACCGGATCTCCCGGGTCGTGCCCGGCTTCGAGGACTTCGACAACCGGGTCGCACGCCCCGGCGGCTTCACCCTGCCGCACGCCCCGCGCGACGAACGCCGCTTCCCGACCGCCACCGGAAAGGCCAACTTCACCGCCGCACCCGTCGAGTACCCCGAGGTGCCCGAGGGCCGTCTCCTGCTGCAGACCCTGCGCTCCCACGATCAGTACAACACGACGATCTATGGCCTCGACGACCGTTACCGGGGCGTGCGGGGCGGCCGCCGCGTCGTCCTCGTCCACCCGGACGACGCGGCGGAGCTGGGCCTGGCCGACGGGGCGTACACGGATCTGGTCAGCGAGTGGAAGGACGGCGTCGAGCGCCGGGCCGCGGGGTTCCGGGTGGTGCACTACCCGACCGCGCGGGGCTGCGCCGCCGCGTACTACCCGGAGACCAATGTCCTGGTGCCGCTGGACGCCACCGCCGACACCAGCAACACCCCCGCCAGCAAGTCCGTGGTCGTGCGTCTGGAACAATCACCGTCCGCCTAAGCGTTTGCTCAGGCAGAGGTAGATCCTGGACACCGCAGACGCATGACGATCGGAGCCAGCACATGGGCGAGCAGACGACGGTGAAGTTCCCGCAAGAGGTCCTCGACGAGTACGCGGCACTCGGCGTCGACCTGCCCGCGCTGTTCTCCGCCGGGCATCTCGGCAACCGGATGGGCGTGCAGATCGTGGAGGCCTCCGCGGACCGCGTCGTCGGCACGATGCCCGTCGAGGGCAACACCCAGCCCTACGGTCTGCTGCACGGCGGTGCCTCCGCCGTCCTCGCCGAGACGCTCGGTTCCGTGGGCTCGATGCTGCACGGCGGGGTCTCCAAGATCGCCGTCGGCGTGGATCTGAACTGCACGCACCACCGGGGTGTCCGCTCCGGCTCGGTCACCGGAGTGGCCACCCCGGTGCACCGGGGCCGCTCGACGGCCACGTACGAGATCGTGATCACCGACGAGCAGGACAAGCGGGTCTGCACGGCCCGCCTGACCTGCATGCTGCGTGACGTCGGAGCCAAGGACGCCGAGCAGGTCCGGGGCGCTTCGGCCTGACGGCCCGGCCCACCGGGCGCGGCCGACGGCCCAACCGCGCCCGGCTGACGGCCCTCACGTACGCGCGCGGCTGACGGCCCGCACGTACGCGCTGCCGACGGCCCTAGCGGGCGACCGGCAGGGTGACGCTGCTGATCCCGGTCCGGACGGACAGTTCCGTCCCGGCCGGGTACCGGAGGGTGTAGTCGTGGTCGGTCGAGATCAGCACGACACCGAGCCGGTGCCCCTTCCTGAAGACGTGCTCCTGCGGCTGCATCCCCCACGTCAGGTGGTACTCGCGGCCTTCGACGGTCTTGCTCTCCCGCTCGAGCGAGTAGCGGTTGCGGATGTCCAGCCAGCCGCGCGACACGATCTTGAAGTCGGCGGTCTCGGTCCGGTGCCTGGTCCGGTAGGCGCACCCGGTGTCACCGGGGATGCCCTCTCCGTAGCAGACGAGCTGCGAGGTGTCCGTGACGGTGCCGGCGGTGGCGCGGGTGTCGGTGCCGTAGTCGACGAGCAACGCGGTCACATACGGTGAGGAACCGGCGAGTGACGCCCGTACCGACATCTTCGGCACGCCGTTGACGCGCAGGTCCTTCGGGAGCGGCCCCGTGGAGTACACGAGCCGGTCCGCCCGGGGTGTGCCGGGGTCGGCGACCAGCTGCTCGGCGGTGACGGTCCGCCCGGCGTCGGTCATCGTCTGCCGCACCGGCCGGCCGGGGAGCGGCGAGAGCCCGTCGGCGTTCAGCCGCAGGGTCAGGTCCCGGGTGGAACGGTCCGGCCAGTCCCGCTGCTGCCGCCAGCTGAAGTCGGCCTGCTCGACATCGACTCGGGGCGCGGTCGTCGCCCCGTTGTCCAGCCCGTAGAGCCAGTGGTCGAACCACTGGTGCAGCTGGTCCAGCCACTCCTCCATGCGCAGCGGCATCGGATTGCTGTGGCCCGCCTGGTGCAGCCAGAGCTTGCGCGGCACGTCGTGGCGCTTCAGCGCCTCCCACAACTGCCCGAAGTGCTGCGTCTTCACGTTCCAGTCGTTGCCGCCGTGGACGACGAAGACCCCGGCCTTGATCCTGCGTACGTCCTTCAGATAGTCCCGCTCCTTCCAGAAGCGGGTGAAGTCACCGGTGACCCGGTCCTGTTCGGCGGTCAGCCGGTCCAGCACGGGCTTGCAGATCTCCCGGTCGGCGCGGCTGTAGACGGCTTTCGCGAGGACGTCGGTGTCCTCGCCCTGGTAGCCGCCCGGCGCCACCACCCCGCCGCCGGCGCGGTAGTAGTCGTACCAGGAGGAGATCCCGGAGATGGGCACGATGGCCTTGAGGCCCTCGACTCCCGTCGTGGCCACGGCCGTCGGCAGTGTGCCGTTGTACGAGATGCCCATCATGGCCGTGTCACCGGTCGACCAGCCGGCGGAGACCGGCGTGCCGTCCGGGTCCCAGCCCCGGGCGCGGCCGTTCAGCCAGTCGACGGCGGCCTTCGCGCCGAGGGTCTCGTTGCGGCCGCCGGAGGTGGG
Organism: Streptomyces sp. NBC_00259; assembly: GCF_036181745.1. Lineage (NCBI taxonomy): Bacteria > Bacillati > Actinomycetota > Actinomycetes > Kitasatosporales > Streptomycetaceae > Streptomyces > Streptomyces sp. NBC_00259. Next base: position 1,861,654 of record NZ_CP108080.1, read on the forward strand.
GCAGCCGGTGGAGCCCCCGGTGCCGAGGCTGTCCAGCTGCGCGACCGCGTAGCCGCGGGGCAGGAAGTAGTTGTCGGTGTACCCCGACCAGGTGACGGAGGGGCCGACGAGTCCGGGGACCCGCTCCCCCGCCGCGAGCCGCCTGCCCGCGGGAAGGCCGTCCTCGTCCACGTCGACGTTGTGGAAGGGGACGTCGTCGATGCCCGCCCAGTACGGGCTCGCCTCGACGATCGTGGCGACCCGAAGGCCCGCGTCCGTCTCCTTCGGCCGCAGGATCCGCATCCGGACCGTGTCCCGGCGGCCGTCGCCGTCACTGTCCACCTCGGTCTCGATGTCGACCTGTTGATGAATCGCCTCGGCGCGCGAGAAGACCGGCTGGGTCCGGTCGCCGACGACGGACAGCGCGGGCGTCCCGGCCTGCGCCGCCGGCACGGGCAGCGCCGTCAGCAGGACGGCGGCCAGAGCCGCCGTACCCCATCTCCGTACCGTACGGACACGGGTCCGGTGGGCCGTGCGCATGCGGGTGGGTCTCGCCATCGTGTCTGCCTCCTGGGCCGGATGGATCCGCGACGGGTGATGAGCACGCGGGAAGCGCACGCACATTCCATCGCTTGCGCATCAGGCGCACCAGAGCGCAACTGCCGCCCGGTCGGGCCTTCTTGCCGCACGGGCCATTCCTCGGCACACACGGCAACCCCCGTTCCGCACCGCCCGTTGCCGGACCCGTGGGGGCGGGTCTAGCTTCGGCACATGACGACCGGTGCGCCGCCGCCTCACCTGCGGTGCACCCTTCTGCGCGCCGTCGTGGCGGCCGCCGCGCTGGCGGTCGGCGCGGCCGGCTGCGCGGATCACGACGCCGGGACGGCCCCCCGGCCGGCTCCCTCGCCACGGACCACCTCACCCCAGCAGTTGTGCACGACCCTCGTCACCCGGTGGGCGCAGCAGCTCCTCGCCGACGGTGGCAGCGGCTACGGCGACTACCAGTCGATGGGCCTGTCCAACGGCCAGTACGAGATCCTGCGCGCCGTCCTCGACGCCGCCCGCACCGAGGAACAACGCAACGGACCGGCGTCCGCACGACAGTTGATCGACCATCAGACCGCCCGGCGTTGTACGGAGCGCTACCGCGAAGGCGTTCCCACGGGCGGGCCGTGGCAATGAGCGGCGTCGGCCCCGTGGAGCCCGGAGAGTCCACGTACGCGGCGGAGCCCCCCGCCCCGGCTCCGCACCGCGCACCGGCCGGGAAGTGGACGGAGTTCGCCACACACCACCGGCGGGTGCTGACCGTCGTCCTCGTGGTCCTCGCCGTCGCCGCCGGCTCCGCATACCTCTACGCGACGCGCCCTCGCCCCGATCCCGGCCCCTGGCCCGCTCAGGCGGTTTCCGTGACGTACGCGGGCGCCGGACCGGCAGCCGTCCACCCCGGGGGGTCATTCCGCTTCTCGGTGGAAATCACGGCAGGCGCGGGGCCACCCGTCACGGTCGAGAGCATCCGCCAGCCGTCCGCGGCCCTGCACCTCACCGCGTCCCCGAATCCTCCTTTTACGGTGAAAACCGGCTCCACCCGCACCGCAGTGATCACCATCCATGTGGACGACTGCGAAAAAGCACCCCGAAATGCCGGGCTCCCTTTCCTGGATGTAACGCTCCGTAATGCCCGCGCAAAACAGGACCAGAGTTTCATCCTCGGCGACCGCTACGCGCGGGACCTGTCCCGGGCCGTGGCCGACTACTGCGAGCGACCACCACGCCTGTCATGACCAAAATAGGGAAACAGTCATGCACCCCATGCCGCAAATCCGTTCGGGATAACAAGAGCGTCACAGCATCGGCCGAGCGGTGCGGAATTCCCATTTACCCGCTTAGAGTCACGGCCAGTCACCGCGCCACCGGATTCCTTGCCAGCGAGGTTCCAGCGCTCGACTCGGCGCTCCACGAGGGGGTTGCCGTGCCAGGTGAAAGGACCAAATCGTGCGTCAACGTTCGCTCATAGCCATAACCGCAGCACTTGCCGCGGGGGCACTCACCCTTACCGCCTGTGGCTCGCGCGACGACAAGGGCGGGGACTCGACGGCCGGTGGCGACACCACCGTGGTCATCGGGATAGACGCGCCGCTTACCGGCGACCTCTCCGCTCTGGGTCTCGGCATCAAGAACTCCGTGGACCTCGCGGCCAAGCAGGCCAACGAGAAGAAGTACGTCAAGGGCGTCACCTTCAAGGTCGAGGCGCTCGACGACCAGGCGCAGCCCTCCTCGGGCCAGCAGAACGCCACCAAGCTCGTCGCCAACAAGGACGTGCTCGGCGTCGTCGGCCCGCTGAACTCCTCCGTCGCCGAGTCGATGCAGAAGGTCTTCGACGACGCGAAGCTCGTCGAGGTCTCCCCCGCCAACACCAACCCGGCCCTGACCCAGGGTGCGGACTGGAACAGCGGCACCAAGAAGCGCCCGTACAACTCGTACTTCCGTACGGCCACCACGGACGCCATCCAGGGCCCCTTCGCCGCGCAGTACCTCTTCAACGACGCCAAGAAGAAGAAGGTCTTCGTCGTCGACGACAAGAAGACCTACGGCGCCGGCCTCGCGGCCACCTTCAAGGCCGAGTTCACCAAGCTCGGCGGCAAGGTCGCCGGCGAGGACCACGTGAACCCGGAGACGAAGGACTTCTCCGCGGTCGCCACCAAGATCAAGAACTCGGGTGCCGACGTCGTCTACTACGGCGGCGAGTACCCCGCGGCCGGCCCGCTGAGCAAGCAGATCAAGAAGGCCGGCGCCAAGATCCCGCTGGTCGGCGGTGACGGCATCTACAGCGCCGAGTTCATCAAGCTCTCCGGCAAGGAGGGTGAGGGCGACCTCGCCACCTCCGTCGGCGCGCCCGTCGAGACCCTGCCGTCCGCCAAGGAGTTCGTCGCGAACTACGAGAAGGCCGGCTACAAGGAGGCCTACGAGGCGTACGGCGGCTACTCCTACGACTCGGCCTGGTCGATCATCGAGGCCGTGAAGAAGGTCGTCGACGACAACGGCGGCAAGCTTCCCGAGTCCAAGGACGCCCGCGCCAAGGTCCTCGAGGCCATGAAGGGTGTCTCCTTCGACGGTGTGACCGGCAAGGTCTCCTTCGACGAGTTCGGTGACGCCACCAACAAGCAGCTCACCGTGTACCAGTACAAGGGCGGCGCCTGGGCTGCCGTCAAGTCCGGTACGTTCACCGGCTGATCTCCACTCCGCATCACATGCATGGCCGCGCGGGGCGCTGCACCAAGCGCCCCGCGCGGTGTCATATCCGGCGAAAGACTTCGGAGGACCTGCGGTGAACGAGCTGCCGCAACAGCTGGTCAACGGCCTGCTACTCGGATCGATGTACGGGCTGGTCGCCATCGGCTACACGATGGTCTATGGCATTGTCCAGCTCATCAACTTCGCCCACGGCGAGATCTTCATGACCGGAGGCTTCGGTGCTCTCACGGTCTGGCTGATGCTCCCCTCGGGCACCACCATGTGGGTGGCCCTGCCGCTCATGATCATCGGCGCGATCATCGTCGCCACCACCATCGCCGTCGGGGCAGAGCGCTTCGCATACCGGCCATTGCGCACCGCACCACGACTCGCGCCGCTCATCACAGCGATCGGTCTGTCACTCGCCCTGCAGCAGGCCGTATGGGCGTGGTACCCCGGAGCCAAGTCCTCCCTGACCTTCCCGGAGATCCCCGGCGGCCCCTTCCACCTGGGCAGCGTCACCATCCAGACCGGCGACGTCTTCCTGCTGATCGCGGCCCCCATATCCATGGCCGTCCTGGGCTACTTCGTCATGAAGACCCGCACCGGACGCGGCATGCAGGCCACCGCACAGGACCCTGACACCGCCAAGCTCATGGGCGTCAACACCGACCGCATCATCGTGGTCGCCTTCGCCCTCGGCGCCGCCTTCGCCGCCATCGGAGCCGTCGCCTACGGCCTCAAGTACGGCGAGGTCAACTTCAAGATGGGCTTCCTGCTCGGCCTCAAGGCCTTCACCGCAGCCGTACTCGGCGGCATCGGCAACATCTACGGCGCCATGATCGGCGGTCTCGTCCTCGGCATCGCCGAGACCATGGCCACCGCCTTCATCGCCGACGTCCCTGGCATGCAGCAGCTCGGCGGCCAGGCCTGGGCCGATGTCTGGGCGTTCGTACTCCTCATCCTCGTGCTGCTCTTCCGGCCTCAGGGTCTGCTGGGCGAGCGCGTGGCGGACAGGGCGTGATCAACATGACTACTGAGACCACCACCGCGGACACCCCGCGTACCCCCGCTGCCGAGACGAGCACCGGCCTCATCGCCCTGCCCCCGCGCATCGCACGGGCCACCGCCACCGCAGGCGGCGCCCTCACCGTCGTCTCCGCCTTCACCGCCTGGACCTGGACGTCCGCCTTCCCCGGCGACCTCACGGTCTACGGCTACCCCGGCGGCCTCCAGTGGCTCGTCCTCATCGGCGGCGCCCTCACCACCCTGTTCGGCCTCGCGTCGTACGGAGTCAAGGGCACCCGCTGGCTCGCCCCCGCCGGAGCCGACGCGGCCATCAAGGTCGCCGCCCTCGGCACCTTCGCCACCGCCTGGTACACGATCCTCGCGATCAGTACCCAGCTCGGCGGCCTCGTCAACCTCGAGCCGGGCGGCATCCTGGCCGCAGTGGCCTCGCTCGCCGCACTCCTCGGCGCACTGGCCCTGCCCTTCGAACGGCCGGCCACCGAGCCCGCCGACCCCGAGGACACCGGCCCGGACCAGTTCAAGCACAACGCCGGCAACACGTGGACCGTCATCAAGGCCGCCTTCGCGACCGGCACCCTCACCCCGGCGCGCAAGCTCCCGGCCTACGCCGAGATCCTCATCCTCGCGGCCGCACTCGCACTCGGACTCGTCGTGTTCACCTACGGCATCGGCACCGAGTACGACGAGCTGTTCATCGGCTTCCTCATCACCGCCTGCTTCGGATTCGCGGCCCTCAGCAAGTCCGGACTCGTCGCACGCCTCTCCGCGATCGCCGCACGCCACCGCAACGTGGCCATGGTCGGCGCCTTCGCCGCCGCAGCCGCCTTCCCCTTCACCCAGTCCGACGACCAGTACGCGACCATCGGCGTCAACATCCTGATCTTCGCCACCGTCGCCCTCGGCCTCAACATCGTCGTCGGCCTCGTCGGCCTGCTCGACCTCGGATACGTCGCCTTCCTCGGCGTCGGCGCCTACGCCGCCGCCATGGTCTCCGGCTCCCCGTCGTCGCCGTTCGGCCTCCACCTGCCGTTCTGGGCCGCCATCCTCGTCGGCGCCGCCGCATCCATGGTCTTCGGCGTCCTCATCGGCGCCCCCACCCTGCGACTGCGCGGCGACTACCTCGCCATCGTGACGCTCGGCTTCGGTGAGATCTTCCGCATCGCCGTCAACAACATGGACGGGACCTCCGGCCCGGACATCACCAACGGCTCAAACGGCATCTCGTCGATCCCGAACCTCAACATGTTCGGCTTCGACTTCGGCGCCGAACACACCATCGCCGGCTTCACCATCGGCCGGTTCGCCAACTACTTCCTGCTCATGCTGCTGATCACACTCGTCGTCGTGGTGGTCTTCCGCCGCAGCGCCGAGTCCCGCATCGGCCGCTCCTGGGTCGCCATCCGCGAGGACGAGACCGCCGCCGAAGCCATGGGCATCAACGGCTTCCGCGTCAAGCTCGTCGCCTTCGCCCTCGGCGCCGCGCTCGCCGGTCTCGCCGGCGCCGTCCAGGCCCACGTCACCTACACCGTGACGCCCGAGCAGTACCAGTTCGCCCACGTCGTCCCGCCCAACTCCGCCTTCCTGCTCGCCGCGGTCGTCCTCGGCGGTATGGGCACGATCAGCGGACCGCTCGTCGGCGGCGCCCTCCTCTACCTCATCCCGAACAAGCTCCAGTTCATGGGTGAGTACCAGCTCTTCGCCTTCGGTGTCGCGCTCATCCTCCTGATGCGCTTCCGCCCCGAGGGCCTCATCCCCAACCGTCGCCGCCAGCTCGAGTTCCACGAGAACGAGGAAGCGCCCGCCACCCTCACCAAGGCAGGTGCCTGAACATGACCACAGACACCACCACGAAGACGACCGCCCCGACGCCGACCGGCGAGACGGTCCTCGACGCACGAGGCGTCACGATGCGCTTCGGCGGCCTCACCGCCGTACGCTCCGTCGACCTCACCGTGAACAGCGGCGAGATCGTCGGTCTCATCGGCCCCAACGGTGCCGGCAAGACCACCTTCTTCAACTGCCTCACCGGCCTCTACATCCCCACCGAGGGCGAGGTCCGGTACAAGGGCACGGTGCTGCCTCCGAAGTCCTTCAAGGTCACGGCCGCCGGCATCGCCCGGACGTTCCAGAACATCCGGCTCTTCAACAACATGACCGTGCTGGAGAACGTCCTCGTCGGCCGCCACACCCGCACCAAGGAAGGCCTCTGGTCCGCCCTGCTGCGCGGCCCCGGCTTCCACAAGGCCGAAGCCGCCTCCCGCGAACGGGCCATGGAACTCCTGGAGTTCATCGGCCTCGCCGGCAAGGCGGAACACCTCGCCCGCAACCTGCCGTACGGCGAACAGCGCAAGCTCGAGATCGCCCGCGCGCTCGCCAGCGAGCCCGGACTGCTCCTCCTCGACGAGCCCACCGCCGGCATGAACCCGCAGGAGACCCGCGCCGCCGAAGAACTCATCTTCGCCATCCGCGACCAGGGCATCGCCGTCCTCGTCATCGAGCACGACATGCGGTTCATCATGAACCTCTGCGACCGCGTGGCCGTCCTCGTCCAAGGCGAGAAGCTCATCGAGGGCGACAGCGCCACCGTCCAGAGCGACGAGCGCGTCATCGCCGCCTACCTCGGCGAGCCCTTCGAGGGCGAACCCGGCGAGGCGGAGGCCGCGGAGGTCGCCGAGGCCGAAGCAGCCGCAGAGGCGGCCGCGGCGGCCGAGCGCGGGACGGACTCCACCGAGGAGCCCACCGACGCCACGGCCGAGGCCGACGACTCGTCCGAGACCGAAGCGGACGACTCGGCGGACGACGAGGACGAGAACGACACCGACGCGCCGGACCCCGCACAGGACGACGCGCCGGAGCCCACCACCGACGCCGACAACGACGCCGACAAGGCCTCCGGTTCCGGCAAGGAGAACGACTGATGACCGCACTTCTCGAGGTCGAGGACCTGCGCATCGCCTACGGCAAGATCGAGGCCGTCAAGGGCATCTCGTTCAAGGTCGAGGCCGGCGAGGTCGTCACCCTCATCGGCACCAACGGCGCCGGCAAGACCACCACCCTGCGCACCCTCTCCGGGCTCCTCAAGCCCGTCGGCGGACAGATCAAGTTCAACGGCAAGTCCCTGCGCAAGGTCCAGGCCCACCAGATCGTCTCGCTCGGGCTCGCCCACTCCCCCGAGGGACGGCACATCTTCCCGCGCATGACGATCGAGGACAATCTGCTCCTCGGCGCCTTCCTCCGCAACGACAAGGAAGGCATCGCCAAGGACGTCCAGCGCGCCTACGACCTCTTCCCCATCCTGGGCGAACGCAGGAAGCAGGCGGCCGGCACGCTCTCCGGCGGCGAACAGCAGATGCTCGCCATGGGCCGGGCCCTCATGTCCCAGCCGAAACTGCTCATGCTCGACGAGCCGTCGATGGGCCTCTCACCCATCATGATGCAGAAGATCATGGCGACCATCGCCGAGCTCAAGGCCCAGGGCACCACCATCCTGCTCGTCGAGCAGAACGCCCAGGCCGCGCTCTCGCTGGCCGACCACGGCCACGTCATGGAGATCGGCAAGATCGTCCTCTCCGGCAGCGGACAGGACCTGCTCCACGACGAGTCCGTCCGCAAGGCGTACCTCGGCGAGGACTGACCTCCACCGCACGGACACGAGAGAGGCCCGCACCCCGAGGGGGTGCGGGCCTCTCCTCGTACCAACGGCGCCTACTGCCCCTTGGCGGCCTTCTTCTCCTCGGCGTCCTCGATGACCGCCTCCGCGACCTGCTGCATCGACAGCCGCCGGTCCATCGACGTCTTCTGGATCCACCGGAACGCCGCCGGCTCCGTCAGCCCGTACTGCGTCTGCAGAATGCTCTTCGCGCGATCCACCAGCTTGCGCGTCTCCAGACGCTGGGAAAGGTCCGCGACCTCCTGCTCCAGCGCCCTCAGCTCCGCGAAACGCGACACCGCCATCTCGATGGCCGGCACCACATCACTCTTGCTGAACGGCTTCACGAGATACGCCATCGCACCCGCGTCCCGGGCCCGCTCCACCAGATCGCGCTGCGAGAACGCGGTCAGCATCAGAACCGGAGCGATCGACTCCTCCGCGATCTTCTCCGCGGCGGAGATCCCGTCCAGCACCGGCATCTTCACATCCAGGATGACCAGATCCGGCCGGTGCTCCCGGGCGAGCTCGACGGCCCGCTGTCCGTCCCCGGCTTCCCCGACGACCGTGTAGCCCTCTTCCTCCAGCATCTCTTTCAGGTCGAGGCGGATCAGGGCCTCGTCCTCTGCGATGACGACGCGGGTCGTCAGCGGCGGGACGTGCGACGCGTTGCCGTCGTCGGCGACGGGCTGGGGCGACTCGGGGGCGGTCACGGGAGCTCCTCGGTGCGGGGCAGGTACTGCACTGAGAAGCCTACCTAGCTGAGGCCGTCGACCTTCACCCGGTACACTCCCACCAGCAACCTTGCCGGGTTGGCGGAATGGCAGACGCTGATGTCTCAAACACATCTGTCCGAAAGGACGTGCGGGTTCGAATCCCGCACCCGGCACAGTCTGCAAGCGGATGTTCACGTTCTCGTGAACATCCGCTTTGTGTTACGCGCGGCGATGGAGAACCACGCACTGTAGCCACATGACTGGCACTGTTGTGCGACAGAGAGCCCTGGCTCTCCTGCATGGTGGCGCGAGAAACGCCGATGTGAGCCGCCTCCTCGACGTGCCCGCGGGCACCGTCGCCTACTGGCTCCACCAGGACCGAGCGGAACGCGGCGAATGCCCGGGGAGGCATGCGCCTCCCTGCCCGCGCTGCGACGGGCGTGAACTCGATCGGGCGGCCTACGCGTACCTGCTCGGGCTATATCTCGGCGACGGGCACATCGTCCACTACTCGGGCCACCGCATTCCGAGCCTCATGATCACCTGTGCCGAACAGTGGCCGGGGCTCATGGACGAATGTGAGGCGGCGATGCGCGCCGTCTTCCCCGACAACTCCGTCTGCCGGGTGCGCAAGCCGGGGTGCCGCAACGTCAAGGTGTACTCGAACCACCTCACCTGCCTGTTTCCGCAACACGGCCCAGGCAGGAAGCACGAGCGTCCGATCGTCCTGGAGGCGTGGCAGCAGGAGATCGTGGACGCGCATCCGTGGGAGTTCGTGCGGGGACTCGTCCACTCCGACGGGTGCCGCAACATGAACTGGACGACCCGCGTCGTCGGGGGCGAGCGGAAGCGGTACGAGTATCCGCGTTACTGGTTCACGAACGTCTCGGACGACATCCGCCTGTTGTACACGGACACCCTCGACAAGCTGGGCATCGAGTGGAAGGACTGCACCCGTGCAGGCCAGCCGTACAACATATCCGTGGCCCGGCGCGCGTCCGTCGCGTTGATGGACGCGCACATCGGGCCGAAGTACTGAGGGCTCCCGCGGCGCGCGGCTCAGGCGTGGAGCAGTTGGTTGAAGAAGGTCCGGTAGCGCTGGAGTGCGACCCGGAGGCCTTCCGTTTCGATCTCCTCGCCGCGGCTCCACTGGGCTTCGAGGTCCTGCTTGTTGTCGGCGAAGGTGGCCGCGAGGGACTGGATCACTTCGGCGACCAGGGCGTCGGCGGCGCGGACGGAGTCCTTGGGGTCGTCGACGAAGGTGCCCTGGATCTCCTGCCAGCGGTCGCGGTAGTCCTCGGCCGCTTCGGCAGGGATGAGGGGCTGCCCGTCCGTCGCGGCAGGTTCGGGTGCCGGTTCAGGGGCGAGGTCGGAAGCGGCTTCGGGCGCCTCCTCGGGTGCGGCTTCGGGAGCCCGTCCTGCGGTGTCCGGGGTGGCCTCGCCCGGGTAGGCAGGTGGCGGCGATTCCGCAGCCGCGGTGGACCTGGGATGTGCCAGGTCGTCCGTGGTGAGGCCGCCGGCCTGCGTGTCTCGGCTGGTGTCGGTGTCGCGGTTGCGCATGTCAACTCACCTCGTCCGGGGCGGGGTCAGGCCGCGTCGTGCCGTGTCTGCCGGTCGCCGAGGAGCTCCTGGAACAGGGTGCGGTAGTGCAGCATGGCGCCGCGGAGTTCTTCGGTGGTGGCCCGGCCGTTCCTGTTGCGGAGGCCGATGTCGTGGGCGGCGCGGTAGTGCTCCAGGGTGCGTCCGTGTTCGACGGAGAGGTCCCGGAGTTGTTGGTCGTAGCCTTCCGTGGGGTAGCCGCGGTCGCTCATGAGCCGGGTGACCAGGCGGTCGGCGTCGTCGACGCTCCTGCCCGGTTCGTCGACGAAGTGTTCTTCGACGCCCTTCCACTCGGTGGAGTAGCGTTCGCGGGCTCCGGCCGGCAGTTCCCTGATGTCGAGGTCCTTGTGCCGTTGCTTCCGGGAGCTCAGCTCGCGCTCGGCGGTGAGGCGGCTGTCGTCGGCCTCGACGGTCCGCTCGTATTCGGGTCCGAACTGTTCCTGGAGGCGGCGTCGGCGCATGGCGAGCCATATGCCGGTGCCGATGATGATCAGGAGGACCGCGATCACGGCGATGATGGCGATGAGTGTTCCTGTGGACATCCGGACCTCCATGTGAGTCCGTTGTCGGCGCGGCCCTGTGCTCTGCGGTCAGGGCCCTCTGTAGTCGCCGACTGCCCAGGACGAGTCCGGACAAACACTCTCAGGAGTTCGGGTTGTCCTCTCCGATGTGGTGGACGCGTACGAGGTTCGTCGAGCCGGGGACTCCGGGTGGGGAGCCGGCGGTGATCACGACGGTGTCGCCTTTGCGGCAGCGGCCGATCCTGAGGAGTTCCTCGTCGACCTGGGCAACCATGGCGTCGGTGGACTCGACGCGCGGGCCGAGGAAGGTTTCGACGCCCCAGGTGAGGTTGAGCTGGGAGCGGGTGGCCGGGTCGGGGGTGAAGGCCAGGAGGGGGATCGGGGAGCGGTAGCGGGAGAGGCGGCGGACGGTGTCGCCGGACTGGGTGAAGGCGACGAGGAACTTGGCGCCGAGGAAGTCGCCCATTTCGGCGGCGGCGCGGGCGACGGCGCCGCCCTGGGTGCGCGGTTTGTTGCGTTCGGTGAGGGGCGGGAGGCCTTTGGCGAGGACGTCTTCCTCGGCGGCTTCGACGATGCGGCTCATGGTGCGGACGGTGCCGACGGGGTATTTGCCGACGCTGGTTTCGCCGGAGAGCATCACGGCGTCGGTGCCGTCGATGACGGCGTTGGCGACGTCGGAGGCTTCGGCGCGGGTGGGGCGGGAGTTGTCGATCATCGAGTCGAGCATCTGGGTGGCGACGATGACCGGCTTGGCGTTGCGCTTGGCGAGCTTGATCGCGCGCTTCTGGACGATGGGGACCTGTTCCAGTGGCATTTCGACGCCGAGGTCGCCGCGGGCGACCATGATGCCGTCGAAGGCGGCGACGATGTCGTCGATGTTGTCGACGGCCTGGGGCTTTTCGATCTTCGCGATGACGGGGAGGCGTCGGCCTTCCTCGTCCATGACGCGGTGGACGTCGTCGATGTCGTGTCCGCTGCGGACGAAGGAGAGGGCGATGACGTCGGCGCCGGTCCTGATCGCCCAGCGGAGGTCTTCGATGTCCTTCTCGGAGAGCGCGGGGACGGAGACGGCGACTCCGGGGAGGTTGAGGCCCTTGTGGTCGGAGACGACGCCGCCTTCGACGACGGTGGTGTGTACGCGGGGTCCGTCGATCGCGGTGACTTCGAGGGCGACGCGGCCGTCGTCGACGAGGATGCGTTCTCCGGTGGTGACGTCGGCGGCGAGTCCCGCGTAGGTGGTTCCGCAGGTGTGGCGGTCGCCTTCGACGGATTCGACGGTGATGGTGAATTCGTCGCCGCGTTCAAGGAGTACGGGTCCTTCACGGAAGCGGCCGAGGCGGATCTTCGGGCCTTGAAGGTCGGCGAGGACGCCGACGCTGCGGCCGATTTCGTCGGAGGCCTTGCGGACGTGCCGGTAGCGCTCCTCGTGCTCGGCGTAGGTGCCGTGGCTGAGGTTGAAGCGGGCGACGTCCATTCCGGCCTCGACCAGTGCCTTGATCTGGTCGTACGAGTCGGTGGCGGGGCCCAGTGTGCAGACGATCTTTGCTCGGCGCATGGTCCGAGCCTATGTCTTACCCGTGGGTAGAGAATTGGTGGCGCATGACTACTCAACAACCTTTACGTGAAGGGTTATTGACAAGTATTGAATTGTGCATGGGGGCGCTCTTTTGAGCAATTGAACGCCCCCGGGTCCGGGGTCACAGCTGTGGTGGCGTCATGGTGAAGCGGGCGTTGACCTGGGCGTGGACCGTCTGCCGTTCGGGTTCGAGGTCGAGGGCGGGAGCGGCTTCGGGGGCTGATCCGGCGAATGCGGCGGAGCGCAGGGCGCCGGGGGCCGGGGGCATGCCGTAGGTCATGGGGGCTTCGGCGCCGAGGTCGGCGAGTTCGACGAGCGCGGAGAGGCGGGCGCCGAGGGCGTCGGCGTATTCGCGGGCGCGCTGGACGGCTTCGAGGACGGCTTGGCGGCGGGCTTCGCCGTGGGCCGGGGAGTCGGGCCGCAGCGACCACCAGGGGCCGTCGACGCGGGTCAGGTCGAGGTCGGCGAGGCGGGTGGTGAGTTCTCCGAGGGCGGTGAAGTCGCCGAGTACGGCGGTGATGTGGACGCGGCCGTGGTAGGCGCGGATGCGTTCGCCTCGGCCGTGCTGGGCGAGTTCGGGGCTGATGGAGAAGGCTCCGGTCTCCAGCTTCTCGACCGCGTCGCCATAGGACTTGATGAGGTCGAGCACCTGGCCGTTGCGGCGGGTGAGGTCGTCGAGGGCGGCTCTGCGGTCCTTGCCCCGTGCGCTGACGGTGACTCCGATCCTGGCGATCTCGGGGTCGACCTCCAGCCGTGCCTCTCCGCGTACCGCGACGCGTGGCATTTCGGGGGTGCCGAAGGGCGGCGGTGTGGGTGGTGGCGTGGGCTGCGGCGTGTCGCTGGTCATGTGGGCTCCCTCGCTGTTGTCCTCGGACACTTTCGCACGCGGGGTTCCCTGCGCCAGACTCTACGCGCGTTGTGCCACGCGCGTAGTGTCACTGGACAGGGGAGAATTCATGCCGCTCAATCGCAGGACGTTCCTGGGCCGTTCGGCCGCCGCGGGGGCCGGGGTCGCCATCGCGGGCGGTGCCGCCGTTCCCGCCGCGGCCCATGGCCGCGGCGGCCGGGAGAGGCGGTACTCGTTCACCGTCATGGGCACCACGGACCTGCACGGGAACGTCTTCAACTGGGACTACTTCACCGACAAGGAGTTCGACGACAAAGCCCACAACGACGTGGGGCTGGCCAAGATCTCCACGCTGGTGAACCAGGTCCGCGAGGACAAGGGCAGGCGCAACACGCTCCTCATCGACGCCGGCGACACCATCCAGGGCACCCAGCTGTCGTACTACTACGCCAAGGTCGACCCGATCACCGCCCACCGGGGTCCGGTGCATCCGATGGCGCAGGCCATGAACGCCATCGGCTACGACGCCGCGGCGCTCGGCAACCACGAGTTCAACTACGGCATCCCGGTGCTGCGCAAGTTCCAGAAGCAGTGCGACTTCCCGCTCCTCGGCGCGAACGCGCTGGACGCGAAGACGCTGCGGCCCGCGTTCCCGCCGTACAGCATGCACCGCCTGTGCACCCCGCACGGCCGGGACGTGAAGGTCGCGGTCCTCGGGCTGACGAACCCGGGCATCGCGATCTGGGACAAGGCCAACGTCAGCGGGAAGATGGTGTTCCCCGGTCTGGAGGAGCAGGCGGCGAAGTGGGTGCCGAAGCTGCGTTCGATGGGTGCGGACGTCGTGATCGTGTCGGCGCACTCCGGGTCCAGCGGTACGTCCTCGTACGGTGACCAGCTTCCGTACGTCGAGAACGCGGCGGCTCTGGTGGCCGAGCAGGTGCCGGGCATCGACGCGATCCTCGTCGGACACGCGCACACGGAGATCGCCGAGTACGTCGTCACGAACAAGGGGACGGGGAAGCCGGTCGTGCTGTCCGAGCCGCTGAAGTGGGGCCAGCGGCTGACCCTCTTCGACTTCGACCTGGTGTGGGAGCGGGGCCGCTGGACGGTGGCGAAGGTGGGGGCCAAGGTCCTCGACTCCAACACCGTCGCCGAGGACCCGAAGATCACGGGTCTGCTCTCCGACGAGCACAGGAAGGTCGTCGCGTACGTCAACCAGGTCATCGGTACGTCCACGGCGGCGATGACCACGGCCGAGGCGCCGTGGAAGGACGAGCCGATCATCGATCTGATCAACCATGTGCAGGCGGAGACGGTGAAGGCGGCGCTGGCGGGCGGCCAGTACGCGGCGTTGCCGGTGCTGTCGCAGGCGTCGTGCTTCTCCCGTACGGCGGCGATCCCGGCCGGGCAGGTGACGATCCGGGACGCGGCGGGTCTCTACCCGTTCGAGAACACGCTGGAGGCACGGCTGATGACCGGTGCCCAGCTGAAGGACTATCTGGAGTACTCGGCGCGGTACTACGTGCAGACGCCGGCCGGGGCGCCCGTGGACACGGCGAAGCTGACGAACGCCGACGGCACGCCGGACTACAACTACGACGCCGTCTCGGGGCTGACGTACGAGATAGACATCGCGAAGCCGGCCGGGTCGAGGATCGTGAACCTGTCCTTCGAGGGTGCTCCGCTCGACCCGGCGGCGCGGTTCGTGCTGGCGGTGAACAACTACCGGGCCAGTGGCGGTGGCGCGTTCCCGCATGTCGCGAAGGCCGAGCAGCTGTGGGCGAACTCGGAGGAGATCCGCAACACGATCATCCAGTGGGTGCAGGCGAAGGGGACGGTGGACCCGGCCGCGTTCGCGTCCGTGGGGTGGAAGCTCACGCGGGACGGCGCTCCGGTCTTCTAGGGGTGTCTAGCGTCGTTCTTCGAGCGGGGTGAGCAGGGGCGTCTGGCCGGGAATGCCGGGCGCCTCCCGCCGCTCCAGGCCGAAGCTGGTGAAGGCGGTGCGGCGCGGCAGCGGGCAGGGCTCCTTGCCGGTGAGGGAGTTGAGGATGGTCGCGCTGCGCCAGGCGGCGAGTCCGAGGTCGGGTGCGCCGACGCCGTGTGTGTGCCGCTCGGCGTTCTGTACGTACACGGAGCCGGTGACGGCCGGGTCGAGGACGAGGCGGAACTGTTCGTCGATCCGGGGCCGGTGGGAGGAGTCGCGGCGCATGTACGGGTCGAGGCTGACGAGGAGCCGGTCGAGGGGGCGCTCCCGGTAGCCGGTGGCGAGGACGACGGCGTCGGTGGTGAGCCGGGAGCGGGTGCCCTGCTGGAGGTGCTCCAGATGGAGCTCGACCTGGGTGGTGGCGACCCGGCCGGCGGTGCGGACCTGGACGCCGGGGGTGAGGACGGTGTCGGGCCAGCCGCCGTGCAGGCTGCGGCGGTAGAGCTCGTCGTGGATGGCGGAGATGGTTTCGGCGTCGATGCCCTTGTGGAGCTGCCACTGCTGGGGGACGAGTCCGTCCCGTACGGTCTCGGGCAGGGCGTGGAAGTAGCGGGTGTAGTCGGGTGTGAAGTGTTCCAGGCCGAGCTTGGAGTACTCCATGGGGGCGAAGGCCTCGGTGCGGGCCAGCCAGTGGATCCCCTCGGCCCCGGCGGGGCGGGCGCGCAGCAGGTCGAGGAAGACCTCGGCGCCGGACTGGCCGGAGCCGATGACGGTGATGTGCCCGGCCTCGAGGAGCTGCTCGCGGTGTTCGAGGTAGTCGGCGGAGTGGAGTACGGGGACGCCGGGGGCGTCGACGAGCGGTCTGAGCGCTTCGGGTACGTGGGGCTCGGTGCCGATGCCGACGGCGATGTGGCGGGCGTAGGCGCGGCCGAGTGACTCCGCTCCCCCGCCCGCGTCGAGCTGGGTGAAGTCGACCTCGAACAGGGCGCGTTCGGGGTTCCAGCGGACCGCGTCGACCTGGTGGCCGAAGTGGAGTCCGGGCAGTCTGGCGCTGACCCAGCGGCAGTAGGCGTCGTACTCCGCGCGCTGGATGTGGAACTTCTCGGCGAAGTAGAAGGGGAAGAGCCGCTCCCGGGCCTTGAGGTAGTTGAGGAACGACCAGGGGCTTGTCGGGTCGGCGAGGCTCACCAGGTCGGCGAGGAAGGGCACTTGGAGGGTGGTGCCGTCGATGAGGAGCCCGGGGTGCCAGTGGAAGGCGGGGCGCTGCTCGTAGAAGGTGGCGGCGAAGCCGCCCGCGCCCTCCCCGGGCAGCCCGTGGGCGAGGGCGGCGAGGGAGAGGTTGAAGGGCCCGATGCCGATGCCCACCAGGTCGTGGGGCTGGTCGGGCTCTGGGGCGCCAGGGGCGGGCGTGCCGGTCATCGGGGGATGCTGCCTTCCGCTACGAGTGCGATGAGGGTGTCGAGGTCGTCCGGGGTGAGGTGGGGGTTGAGCAGGGTCGCCTTGAGCCACAGGCGGCCGTCGGCGCGGGCGCGGCCGAGGACGGCGCGGCCGTCGTGGAGGAGGCCGCGGCGGACGGCGGCCACGGTGTCGTCGCTCGCGCCGCGCGGGCGCAGCAGGACGGTGGACAGGACGGGGCGTTGGTGGAGTTCCAGCGCCGGGGTCTTCTCGACGAGGTCGGCGAGGTCCTGGGCGGCGTCGCAGGTGCGGTCGACGAGGTCGGCGAGCCCGTTCCGGCCGAGGGCGCGGAGGGTGACGGCGATCTTGAGGATGTCCGGGCGGCGGGTCGTGCGCAGCGAGCGGCCGAGGAGGTCGGGCAGCCCGGCTTCGGTGTCGTCGTCGGGGTTGAGGTAGTCGGCGGTGTGGGACAGGGGTGCGAGCAGGGTGTGGTCGGGTACGGCGAGGATGCCCGCGGCGATCGGCTGCCAGCCCAGTTTGTGCAGGTCGAGGGTGACGGAGTGGGCGCGGTCGAGGCCGCGGAGCAGTTCGCGCCGGCGCGGGCTGAACAGCAGCGGTCCGCCGTAGGCGGCGTCGATGTGGAGCTCGGCGCCGTGCCGTTCGCAGAGGGCGGCGATGCCGGGGAGCGGGTCGATGTGTCCGGTGTCGGTGGTGCCGGCGGTGGCGGTGACGAGGACCGGGCGGCCGTGCAGTGCGGTGAGGGCGTCGTCGAGGGCGGCGGGGTCGGTGGTGCCGGCGCGGGCGGGGACGGTGACCGGCGCGGGCAGGCCGAGCAGCCAGGCGGAGCGGCGGACCGAGTGGTGGGTGTGCGCCCCGCAGACGACCTGGACGGTGCCGTGGCGCTCGCGGGCGAGGAGGAGGGCGAGCTGGTTGGCTTCGGTGCCGCCGGTGGTGACGAGGGCGTCGGGGCGGGGGGCGGCCGGATAGACCTCGGCGGCCAGGGCCCGGGTGACCTCGGCCTCCAGCGCGGAGGCGGCGGGTGCCTGGTCCCAGGAGTCCAGGGAGGGGTTGAGCGCGGAGGCGGCGAGATCGGCGGCGACGGCGAGCGCGAGCGGCGGGGTGTGGAGGTGGGCGGCGCAGCGCGGGTCGGCGGGGTCGGCGGCGCCGTACGCGAAGGCTTCGACGAGGGTGCGGAGCGCTTCGGCCGCGCCGTGGCCCTCGGCGGGGACGACCGGTGTGACGGTCTCCCGCACGGCCCGGGTCAGCGGGGCGGGCCCGCCCGGGGGGAGCGGCCCGCCGCGCGCGACCGCGCCTGCGCGGAGCGCGTCGAGCACGACGGCGAGCAGGGGCCGCAGCGCGTCGGGGCCGGCGGTGCCTCCGGCGAGGGGCGGGATGGTCATGCGTCCAGCCTGGCGCGTTGCGCCCGAAGTACCCGAAATCCGCGGCGATCTCAACCCGAATGGGGTACGCCGCCGGGGGCGCACGCCGCGCCCCGAACGCGCCCGATGCGACCCCGGCGATCGGGGCCCGCCCCCGGGTTCCGATGGCTCCCGGAGCGCCCGCACGGTCCCGAGTTCGCGGTCCGGTCCCCGGGCGCGGCGTCCGGAGGGGCTCGTACCGTCCGGGGCAGGCGTCACCCGACGTCACGCCGATGTGCCCGGCCTCGGAGGCCGGGCACGTCGGGGTGTGGGCGGGCTCGGGGTCAGGCGGAGCGGGCCGACAAGGCGCGGCGGAGGTCGTCGAGTTGGTCGGTGAGTTTGCGGTGCAGGACCGGGATCATGGTGGCGTCGCGCAGGCAGGTCTCGCCGAGGCGCAGGGTTTCCTCGTCGACCGCGTGGAGCGGGAAGGCGTTGCGGCCCACGGCTTCGGCGATGGCGGGGCCGCGACGGTCCGCGACGGCGACGGCGGCCGGGTAGAAGCGGGGTACGTACTCGCGTACGAGGTCGGCCTGTTCGGGCTGCCAGAAGCCCTGGGCGGTCGCGGCGAAGAGGTAGTTGGACAGGTCGTCGGACTCGAAGAGCCGGGACCATGCCTCCGCCTTCGCCTCCGGGGTGGGCAGGGCGGCGCGACAACGGGCGGCGCCTTCCCGGCCGGTGGCGCTGGGGTCGCGGTCGAGTTCCGCGGCGATCTCGGCCTCGTCGGTGGCGCCGAGGACGGCGAGCCGGGCGAGGATGCGCCAGCGCAGCTCGGCGTCGAGGTCGGGCCCGCCGGGGACGCTGCCGTCGCTGAGCCAGTCGTGGAGCCCGTTGGGGTGCGCGGCGGCGTCGATGAAGTGGCGTACGGCGGTGAGGCGCAGTCCGGGCCTGCTGCCGTCCTCGGTGCGGCGGATGAGGTCGCGGGTGAGGTCGGTGAGCAGGGCGAGTGCGGCCGGACGGGCTTCGGGGGCGAGGAAGCGGTCCGCGATCTGGGTGCGGGCGAAGGCGAGGACGCCCTGGACGACGGCGAGGTCGCTCTCGTGCGGGAGGTGGGCGCGGGCGGCGTCGAGATAGGCGGTGGGCGCCAGTTCGCCGTCGCGGACCATGTCGCGGGCGGCGTTCCAGACGACGGCGCGGGTGAGCGCGTCGGGCAGGCCCGAGAGGGAGCGTACGACGGTGTCCCAGCCGGCCGCGTCGAGGCGGATCTTGGCGTAGGTGAGGTCGCCGTCGTTGAGGACGACGAGGTCGGGGCGGCGGCCGGTGCGGACGGTGCCGGTTTCGCTCTGGGGGACGTCGACCTCGAAGCGTTCGCGCAGGACGAGTGCCCGGCTGTCGACGGGGTCGCGGTCGTACGCGCCCACGGCGATGCGGTGGGGCCGGCTGCCGTCCCGGTCGATGTCGAGTCGCCAGGTGCCGTCGCCCGCGGTGGTCCGCGGCGCGAGGACGTCGACTCCGGTGGTGCGCAGCCAGGCGGCGGCCCAGGTGTGCACGTCCCGGTCGGTGGCCGCGGCGAGGGAGTCGATGAAGTCGGCGAGGGTGGCGTTGCCGAAGCGGTGCCGGGCGAAGTGGTTGTTGATGCCGGCGAGGAAGTCCTTCTCGCCGAGCCAGGTGACGAGCTGGCGAAGCGCGGAGGCGCCCTTGGCGTAGGAGATCCCGTCGAAGTTGACCAGGGCGGAGGCGGTGTCGGGGACGGCGTCCGGGTCGGGGGCGACGGGGTGGGTGGACGGGCGCTGGTCGGCGTCGTAGCCCCAGGCCTTGCGCGTGATCCCGAAGTCGGTCCAGGTGTCGGTGAAGCGGGTGGCCTCGGCGGCGGTCTGGTAGCCCATGTACTCGGCGAAGGACTCGTTCAGCCAGATGTCGTCCCACCAGCGCAGGGTGACCAGGTCGCCGAACCACATGTGGGCCATCTCGTGGGCGATGACCACGGCACGGGTCTGCCGTTCGGTGTCGGTGACGGCGGAGCGGTAGACGAACTCGTCGCGGAAGGTGACCAGGCCCGGGTTCTCCATCGCGCCCGCGTTGAACTCGGGGACGAAGGCCTGGTCGTAGGAGTCGAAGGGGTACGGCTCCTCGAACTTCTCGTGGTAGCGGTCGTAGCAGGCACGGGTGACGTCGAGGATCTCGTCGGCGTCGGCGTCCAGGTACGGGGCGAGTGAGCGGCGGCAGTGGATGCCGAAGGGCAGTCCGGCGTGCTCGGTGCGTACGGAGTGCCAGGGGCCGGCCGCGACGGCGACGAGGTAGGTGGAGATGAGGGGGGTGGTGGCGGCGGTCCAGCGGCCTTCGCCCTGGTGGGTGGTGATGCCGTTGGCGAGGACCGTCCAGTTCTCGGGGGCGGTGACGGTGAGCTCGAAGACCGCCTTGAGGTCGGGCTGGTCGAAGGCGGCGAAGACGCGCTGCACGTCCTCCATGAAGAGCTGCGTGTAGACGTACGTCTCGCCGTCGGCGGGGTCGGTGAAGCGGTGCATGCCTTCGCCGGTGCGGGAGTAGCGCATGGCGGCGTCGATGCGCAGCTCGTGCTCGCCCTCGGTCAGTCCGGTCAGGGCGAGCCGGTTGGCGTCGAGCGTCTCCGGGTCGAGGTCCTGTCCGTCGAGGGTGACGGAGCGCAGGGTGGCGGGCTTGAGCTCGACGAAGGTGTCTCCGGCCGCGCGGGCCGTGAACCGGATCACGGTTCGTGAGTCGAAGGTCTCGTCGCCGGTGGTGAGGTCGAGCTCGACCGTGTACCGGTGGACGTCGAGGAGCTGGGCTCGGGTCTGCGCTTCGTCGCGCGTCAGTACGGGCATGCGGGCCATGCTGCCTGATGGCCCCTGTCTCGCACACGGGGGTTTGTGGGTTGATCAGCTTTTGTCCGCATCGGACGGCACCGGTGGCGGCCGACGAGGGATGGGCGGGGTGGCGCCTTTGCCACCCCGCCCGGTCGGGTGCGCCGGTCAGCGGACCGTCCGCGCCGCCTTCTCGATGATGCGGGTGACGGCGTCCGGGCGGGACACGCTCACGGCGTGGGAGGACCGGACCTCCTCGACGTGGGCCTTGGCGCGCTTGGCCATGTAGACCTGTGCCTCCCGGGGGATGATCCGGTCGTTGGTGCCCACCAGGGCCCAGGAAGGGATGGTCTTCCAGGCGGGCTCGCCGGAAGGTTCGTTCAGGGCGGTGCCGGTCCCGGGACGCTGGGTGACGGCCATCAGGGCAGCGGTTCTCGCGGGGACGTCCGCACCGAACGCGTGGTGGAACTTGGACTGGTCGATGAAGAAGTCGAAGTCCTTGGAGCCGTCGGGGTTGGTGATCGGGACGGGGCGCAGGACCTTGCCGATGACGCTGCCCGGGAACTTGCTCGCCAGCTCGTTGGCGTTCTCGCCCTTGTCGGGGAGGAAGGCGTCGGCGTACACGAGTGCCTTGACGTTGTCGGAGCCGTGGGCGGCGTTGCTGATCACCGCTCCGCCGTAGGAGTGCCCGACGAGGACCACCGGTCCGTCGATGCTGTCCAGCACGGCCTTGACGGAGGCGGCGTCGCTGCTCACACCCCGCAGCGGGTTGGACGCCGCCACCACGGGATAGCCGTCCCTCTTCAGCCTCTTGATGACGTCGTTCCAGCTGGAGGAGTCGGCGAACGCGCCGTGGACGAGCACGACGGTCGGCTTGTCCCTCTGCACGGAGGGTGTCTTGGCGGCGTTCGCCGGGCCGGCCGATGTGGCGAAGAGGCCGGCGGCGACCGTGGCCGTGGCCAGGAGGGTGAGCGGGGTGCGGGCATGCCGATAGCGCGAATGACGGTACATGAGGGGCCCTTTCGAGGCAGAGGATGAGGCAGAGGATTCAGCCATGTCCGGACGGATGGACGTGGCCGCGGTACGGCAGGAGGCTGCCGCACGTCATGGAGGGGCGGACCGTGGGCGGCAAGCGGGGAACGTGTCCGGGGCTTGCCAGGAGCGGGCTACCGCCGAGGATCGGCTCGGTGGATCGGGCTCGACGCTCCCCTGCCCGGGTCGGCGGGATGCCGCGCGACCCAGCTGGTGTGTCGCTGGTCCCTTAGGCGCCGCGGCTGCGCGGCGCAGTGCTCTCAGTTGCCGCGGAGGACGGTGCGCAGGGTGTGAACTGCCAGCTGCACCGCGGCGGTTGCGGCCTGCGTGGACCGCAGGGGGTTGAGCATCATGAAGTCGTGCAGGATGCCGTTGCAGCGGATGCTCGTGGTGGGAACACCGGCCTGGGTCAGCTTGCGGGCGTAGGCCTCACCCTCGTCCCGCAGCACGTCGTTCTCGTCGACGATGACGAGCGCGGGCGGCAGGCCTTCCAGCTGCTCCAGGCTCGCCCGCAGCGGCGAGGCGGTGACCTCCGCCCGCTGGGCGGGGTCGGTGGTGTAGCAGTCCCAGAACCAGGCCATGCCCTTCGCCGTGAGGAAGGGTCCGTCCGCGAACTCCCGGTAGCTGTCGGTGTCCTGGGCCGCGTCCGTGACGGGGTAGTACAGCGACTGGTGCACGAAGGTCACGTCCCCGCGCTGCTTGGCCATGAGGGTCAGTGCGGCGGTCATGTTGCCGCCGACGGAGTCGCCGGCCACCGCCAGGCGGGAGGCGTCCAGGCCTTCGCCGGCGCCCTTCGCGGTGATCCATCGAGCGGTCGCGTACGCCTGCTCGATGGCGACGGGGTACTTGGCCTCCGGCGAACGGTCGTACTCGACGAACACGACGGCGGCCTGCGCCCCGACGGCCAGCTCACGCACGAGACGGTCATGAGTGCCGGCGTTGCCGAGGACCCAGCCGCCACCGTGCACATAGAGGACGACCGGCAGCACGTCCTCGCCACCGACGGGCTTGACGATGCGTGCCCGGACATCGCCCACCTCGGCGGGCACCGTGATCCACTTCTCCTCCACGTCCAGCTTCGCCACCGGCGCCGCCTGCAGGTCGTCCAAGACCTTCCGGGCAGCCTCCGGACCGATTTCGTAGAGGAACGGCGGATTGGCCGTCGCCTCGGCGAATTCCTGAGCGGCCGGTTCAAGAGTGGGCTTGGTCATCACTGCACTCCTTCGGTCAGCAGGCTCTTCCTGCGTTCACTCCAATGACCGGGCACGTGCCGAAGGTGTGACATATGTCAAGAAAAGGGACCGAGGGGACGACGTCGGAGGTTGCGTTTCCGCCTCCCCGGTATCGGCTTCGCCGGCTCGCAAGGACCGGGGCCAGGCGGGGCGCCATTGAGCAGGGGCCAGGACCGGGACTGGGGCAGGGCTAGGACCGGGGGCCGTCGGCGATCTGCTCGTGGTGGCGGATGACCTCGGCGATGATGAAGTTGAGGAGTTTCTCGGCGAAGCCGGGGTCGAGCTTGGCGCTCTCGGCGAGCTGCCGCAGGCGGGCGATCTGGCGGGACTCCCGGGCCGGGTCGGCGGGCGGCAGGTGGTGCTGTGCCTTGAGGTGGCCGACCTGCTGGGTGCATTTGAAGCGTTCGGCGAGCATGTGGACGACGGCCGCGTCGATGTTGTCGATGCTCTCGCGCAGCCGGGTCAGCTCGGCCAGGACGGACTCGTCGGTACCGCTTGTCTCGCTGGTGCTCATGAGGTGGGAGCTTACGTCGGCCCGGCCACGATGGTCGGAGGGTGTTCGGGATCCGGAACGCGGTTGCTCCAGCCCCCGGGGACGGTGCGTCCCTGCTGCTCGCGGAAGCGGATCGGAGCGGTGCCGACACGGCGGGTGAAGAGGCGGGAGAAGTAGGCAGGGTCGTCGTAGCCGACCCGGCGGGCGACGGCGGCGACGGGAAGGTCGGTGGCGGCGAGGAGTTCCTTGGCGCGCCCCAGGCGGATGCGCAGGAGATAGTCCTTGGGGCTGCAGCCCGCGCCGCGGCGGACGGCGGTGCGCAGTTCGGCCGGGGTCATGCCGTGGCGGGCGGCGTGTTCGGTCACGGACAGCGGCTGGAAGGCGTCACGGGCGAGGGCGTGCAGGACGGGGTCGCCGTCGGGGTTGACGTCGGCGCGGGCACGGCGCAGCGCGACGAGGAGTTCGTGGACGGCGGCGCCGGTCTCGACCTCCAGCAGCGGGTTGCCGCGGCGGGCGGCGCGGGCGATACGGCCGACGGCGGCGCGGGCGGGGGCCGCGTCGGAGAGCGGGACCACGGGCCGGTCGGGTTCGATGTAGCCGAGTTCGGTGTAGGTGGCGGTCGCGGGGCCCGCGAAGTCGACGAAGCTCTCGTCCCAGCCGGTGGCCGGGTCGGGGGCGTAGTGGTGCGGGACGCCGGGGGTGAGCCAGAGGACGGCGGGTGCGGTGACGGTGACGCGGCGGCCGTCCGTGCCGCGGTACCAGCCGCCGCCGGCGCTGATCAGGACGGCCACATGGTGGTCGAGCGTGCGCGGGCCGACGGTGGGGAGGGCGCCGTGCTGCAGTCCGACGCCGAGGCAGACGAGGCCGAGGCGGTGGTGGACGGGGCTGGGCGTGAAGTAGCGCATCCAGGTGTGGTACATCCGCCCGCCTTCCCGGCCCGGTCCTGATCCCCGTCCGATTCGTCCTGTGCCCGACTCGGCCGTGTATCCGGCTCAGCCGTGTCTCCGACTCGGCTGGGTGTCCGAGTCGACCTTGTGTCCGCTTTTGTGCCCGATCGACCGTGTCGTCGATCGGCTCGGATCGGCTTTGTGTCCAATCAGCGCTGATCTTTGTCCATGGACCGCCGGACCGCCAGAGGCAAATGATGACCGCGGTACATGATCAGGGAGGGGCGGGGCGTTGGCTGAGTTCACGGTCGGTGACGAGCATTTTCTGCTGGACGGGCGGCCCGTGCGGCTGCTGTCCGGGGCCCTGCACTACTTCCGGGTGCACGAGGCGCAGTGGGATCACCGGCTGGCGATGCTGCGGGCCATGGGGCTCAACTGCGTCGAGACGTACGTCCCGTGGAATGTGCACGAGCCGGAGCCCGGCCGGTACGCCGACCCGGAGGCGCTCGGCAGGTTCCTGGACGCGGTGGCCGCGGCCGGGATGTGGGCAATCGTGCGGCCGGGTCCGTACATCTGCGCCGAGTGGGAGAACGGCGGGCTGCCGCACTGGCTGACCGGTCCGCTCGGGCGCCGGGCGCGAACGCGTGACGCTCGGTACATGGAGCATGTGGAGCGCTGGTTCGGCACGCTGATGCCGCAGGTCGTGGCGCGTCAGATCACGCGGGGCGGTCCGGTGGTCATGGTCCAGGTGGAGAACGAGTACGGCTCCTACGGCTCGGACCACGTCTATCTCGGCCTGCTGCGGGACCTGCTGCTCGAGCTGGGCGTGGAGGTGCCGCTGTTCACGTCCGACGGCCCCGAGGACCACATGCTGACGGGCGGGTCCGTGCCGGGTGTGCTCGCGACCGCGAACTTCGGCTCGGGTGCGCGCAAGGGCTTCGAGGTGCTGCGCCGCCATCAGCCGAAGGGGCCGCTGATGTGCATGGAGTTCTGGTGCGGCTGGTTCAGTCACTGGGGCGACAAGGCCGTCGTGCGGGATGCGTCCGACGCGGTGGAGGCGCTGCGCGAGATCCTTGAGTGCGGGGCGTCCGTCAACATCTACATGGCGCACGGCGGTACGAACTTCGCCGGCTGGGCCGGTGCGAATCGCTCCGGCACCCTGCACATGGGCGAGCTGACCCCGGACATCACGTCGTACGACTACGACGCGCCCGTCGACGAGTTCGGGCGCCCGACGGAGAAGTTCTGGGCGTTCCGGGAGCTGTTGGCGCCGTACGCGCAGGGCCCGTTGCCGGAGGTTCCCGTGGCGCCGGCGGTGCTGGGGGCGCCGGCGGAGGCCGTGCTGGGCGAGTGGGCGTCGATGGACGCCGTGCTGGAGGCGCTGGGCGGCCCGGAGAGCGAGTACGCGACCTCTCCGTCGTTCGAGGAGCTGGGCGTGGACCGGGGCCTGGTGCGCTACCGGCTCGACGTGCCCGGGCCACGGCGGGCCTTTCCGCTGACCGTGGACGGCCTGCGGGACGTCGCGGTGGTGTACGTGGACGGCGAGCGGGCGGGCGTGCTGACGGAGGCCGACGCGACGCTGCCGGAGCCGGTGGAGGGTCCCGCGGCGTTGGAGCTGTGGGTGGAGTCGCTGGGGCGGGTCAACTACGGTCCGCGGGTCGGCGAGTCGAAGGGCGTCACGGGCGGGGTGATGCACGAGCGCCAGTATCTCCACGGGGTGCGGGCGCGGGGGTTGCGGCTGGACGCGTTCGAGCGGGCGGGGGCGGTGGCCGGGATGACGTTCGGCGTACCGCGGCCGGGTGGGCGGGGCCTGTACCGGGGCGGGCTGACGGTCGCGGGGGCCGGCGACGCGAGGCTCGAACTGCCGGGCTGGACACGGGGGTTCGTGTGGGTGAACGGCTTCTGTCTGGGCCGGTACTGGTCGGCCGGGCCGCAGGAGTCGTTGTTCGTGCCGGGGCCGGTGCTGCGCGAGGGTGCGAACGAGGTGTGGGTGCTGGAGCTGGAACGGGGCGGGGAGGACGTACGGCTGGTGTGACGACCGGGCGTGACAGCCTGGTGTGACGGCCGGACGTGATGGCCCAGTGCGACGGCCTCCCCGCCGCGCTCAGAGGTTCGGTGGCGCGGTGCTACGGGTCGATCGGTGCCGCGGGGCTATCGCTACAGGGTCGCCGCGGCGGACTTGATCGCGGAGGCGAAGGTGGACACCTCGGTGTAGACACCGGGGTAGTCGGGCCGTGCGCAGCCCTGGCCCCAGCTGACGATGCCGACCTGGATCCAGGCGCCGGCGTTGTCGCGGCGGAACATCGGGCCGCCGGAGTCGCCCTGGCAGGTGTCGACGCCGCCCTCGTCGAAGCCGGCGCAGATCTCCTCGCCGGCGATGAGGCTCGGGTACGACTGCTTGCAGGAGGCGTCGGAGACGAACGGGACCTGCGCCTTGAGCAGGTAGCGCTGCTGGCCGCCGCCCTCGCGGGCCGCGCCCCAGCCGGCCACGGTGAAGGTGCCGTTGTTGTACGCCGTCGTGTCGGCGATCTTCAGGGTGGGCAGGTTGATGGGCCGGGCGAGCTTGATCAGCGCCCAGTCCTTGCCGTTGCCGTTGTAGCCGGGGGCCTGGAGGACCTTGGTCGACCTCACCTTGATGGCGCTGGAGCTCTGGAGGTCCACGACTCCGGCGGTGGCGGTGATGCTGGTGTTGTTGCCCGAGCCGCTCACACAGTGCGCGGCGGTGAGGACGATCTGCTGGGTGAGCAGGGAGCCGCCACAGCCCATGGAGAGCCGGACCATGAAGGGGAACTCGCCCTGGGCGGCGCGGGTTCCGCCGACGACGGGCGGCGGGGCGGCGAACGCGGAGCTGGGCTGCAGGCTGACGGCCGCGAGTATGACGGCACCGGCGGCCGCGCATCTCTTGAGGGTGCGCATGAGCTTGTTCAAGGGTCTGCCTTCTTTCGTGGGGGGTTGCTACCTGCACGCCGGGCGGACCCCACGCCATGGGTAGTGACATGGGCCCGTCAAGGCGTGGTCCGGATTATGAGGAGCGGCCCACGAGGCCCACAAGAAGCACTTTTCGGCCAGGCGCCGTGCCGCTACGGGGCCTGGGGGCGCCGTAGAGTTGAGAGCGGTCGGCCGCCGTTCAGGCGGGTGTGCGGGCCGGCCGCGTACAGCACCCACAGGGGGTACGGGCGTGACGAACGGCAGCGAGGTCGTGCACGGCTTCCCGCATCTCGACTCCGTGCGGGCGGCGATCACGGCACTGCACAAGAGGCTGTCGTACGACGGCGTGCGCGCGTACGGGAGCAGTGTGCCGCCCGCCGACGTCGCCTTCTCCGACCAGGACGACCTGCATCTCGGAGCACAGCGGGTGGCCCGTGCTCTGGTCCATCAACTGCGGCTGCCGGAGGCCCGGGTGATCGTGAGCTTCCGCCAGATGCACCATGCGGCGAGCGTCGAACTCACGGCGGGCCCGGAGTACTTCATCGAGCTGAACGACCGATTCCGCAGCCATCGCCGTGACATCGGCGCCGCTCTCGCGCACGAGATCACGCATGTGCTGCTGCACCGGCTGGGGCTGGAGCTCCCGGGGACACGCGACAACGAGATCCTCACGGACACGGTGACGACCTATCTCGGGGCGGGATGGCTGCTGCTCGACGCGTACCGCGAGGACGATGTTTCCAGCCAGAAACTGGGCTATCTGACCCCCGAGGAATTCGGCTACGTCCTGGCCAAGCGCGCGCTGGTCTTCGGCGAGGACCCGTCGGTCTGGTTCACCAGCCCGCAGGGCTACACGGCCTATACGAAGGGGCGGGCGCGGGCGCTGCGCGACGGGCAGCAGCCGCCGCTCTCGGCGGCCGGGTGGAACGGGCGGCGGCGCTACGCCAAGGACCGGCGGCACGCCGCGGACCATCCCGGGCCGGGGCTCCCGGGGCACGGCTCGCCCTACGCCTTCGAGCGGGTGCCCGGCGGCGGGCTGCGGGTCTCGTTCCCCTGTCCCACCTGCCACCAGCGGATCCGGGTGCCGGTGCGGGGGCGGGTGCGGGCACGGTGCGCACTGTGCCGCACGGTTCTCGAATGCGATACCTGAGGGTGCTTCCGTAGGGTTTTCCGTATGAGCACCAAGGACACCGAGGACCTCGGTCCGGCCACGGCCCCCGCCCCGGTCCGGGACCCGGACCGGGGCGCGGACCTGACCGAAGAGCTCTTCGAGGGGCTGTACGGCGGCGACGACGACGCGGTGGTGCGGGCGCTGCGGGCCGGGGCGCCGGCCGAGTCGGCCGACGAGGACGGTCAGACCGCGCTGTACGTGGCCGCTTCCCAGGACCGGCCGGGCATGGTGCGGCTGCTGCTCGCGAAGGGCGCGGACCCCGACCGGGCGAGCGGCGCGGACGGGGCCGAGCTGCCGCTGTGCGGGGCGGCGTCGTGGGGACGCACCGAGGTGCTGCGGGCGCTGCTGGCGGCCGGCGCACGGCCGGATCTGGAGGAGGAGACCGGGGTCAGGGCGCTGACCTGGGCCTGTCGTCAGGGGCGCGCCGAGGCGGTGGAGCTGCTGCTGGCCGCCGGCGCCGACCCGGACCTGCCGGGGCCGGGCGAGGAGCCCCCGCTGGTGACGGCGGCCCGGCGCGGGTCGACGTCCTGCGTGCGCGCCCTGCTCAGGCACGGCGCCCGGGCGAGGGCGGACGCGCTCACGGAGGCGAGGCGCCGGCTCGGCGTCGACCCCGAGGCGGAGCTGCGGCGCACGCTGTCCGAGAGGCACAGCGAGACGGACGGCCACGGGTACGAGACCGTGGCGCGGCGGGTGGAGGAGGACGGCGGGGAGACCGTCATCGTCGAGCTGATCCACACCGGTGGTCTCGTCTCCGGCATCGAGCAGCAGACCGGCCACGCGGCGATCGCCACGATCCTGGAGGAGGAGCTGGACCTGCGGCCCCCCGCCGAGACCCTCGCGGAGCGCGCCCTGCGGCGCGGGGACCCGGACCTGGACGACTGGACCGAGGCCGTGGGGGTCCTTCAGCGCCGCGGTGACGAGGACACCTTCCGCGCGGCCGCGGGCTGGTGCGGGACGGAGGATCCGCTGCGGCAGACGTTCGCGGCGGACGTGCTGGCCGGGCTCTCGGGCGCGGGGACCTGGGCCCGGGCGGTCCCGCTGCTGCGGGAGCTGGCACGGGAGGCGACCCAGCCCGAGGTGATCCGCGCGGCGGTGGCGGCCCTGGGGCAGCAGGCGGACCCCGCGGGGGTGACGGAGATCCTCCGGCACGCCGGGCACGCGGACCCCGAGGTGCGCTTCGGGGTGGCCGTGGCCCTGCACGGGCTGCTCCCGGGCGACCACACCGAGGGCATCGGCGTGGTCCTCGGACTCACCCGGGACGCCGACGACGGCGTCAGGGACTGGGCGACGACGGTCCTGGCCGACGTGGACGCGGACACGCCCGCGATCCGCGACGCCCTCGCCGCCCGCCTCGACGACGACGTCCCCGACATCGAGGCGGAGGCGGCACGCGGACTGGCGATGCGTCAGGACGCCCGCGCGGTGGACGCGTTGGCGCGCATCCTGGAGAACGCGGACCCGGACGGCTACGCGTACTCCACGGCCGACCAGGCCGTGGACCACATCGAGGACGAGCAGACGAGACGACGTCTGGAAGCAACGGTTCCGCGGTCGCGCTGACGCGACCCCGGCGCCGGGCGGGGACAGGTCCTGGGGCCGGTCCGGGAGACGGACCCCAGGCGCCCGGCAATCGCTTCGCGGGCGACGTCTCGTGTTCACCGGTGGGACATCACGGACCCCCGTAATGACGGAGTTGTATGGACAACAGTTGTCCATACAGCTTCGGCCCCGCTTCGCCTTCCCTCATGGAGTACGCGTGACCAGCCCTGCCCGCCCCGCCCGTATCGCCGCTCTCGTCGGCGCCCTCGGACTCACCGCTCTTACGCTCACCGCCTGTGGTGCCGCGCCCGACAAGGGTGCCGGTGCCGTCGGTGGCAAGAACCTCAGCTCCGCGGCCTCGGCGGCCGACGCGGGCGGGATGGACGCCCTGATCGCCGCCGCGAAGAAGGAGGGCACGCTCAACGCGATCGCCCTCCCCCGCGACTGGGCCAACTACGGCGCGATCATCGACGGGTTCACCAAGAAGTACGGCATCAAGGTGAACGTCGAGAACCCCGACGCCTCCAGCCAGGACGAGATCAACGCGGTGAAGACCCGCAAGGGCCAGGACCGTGCCCCCGACGTCCTCGACCTCGGTGCCTCCTTCGCGCAGGCCGCCGCCGCGCAGGGGCTGACCGCCCCGTACAAGGTCACCGCCTTCGACAAGATCCCCGAGACCCAGCGCGACGCGCAGGGCCGCTGGTTCAACGACTACGGCGGCTACGTCTCCATCGGCTGCGACGCCAAGCGCGTCAAGGTCTGCCCGCAGACGTTCGCCGATCTGCTCAAGCCCGAGTACAAGGGCAAGGTCGCCCTCAACGGCAACCCCACCAAGTCCGGCTCCGCCTTCGGCGGCGTCTACGCGGCCGCGCTCGCCAACGGCGGTTCCTTCGACGACATCCAGCCCGGCATCGACTTCTTCGGCAAGCTCAAGAAGAACGGCAACTACAACCCCGTCGAGTCCACCCCGGCCACGGTCGAGAAGGGCGAGACCCCGATCAGCATCGACTGGGACTACCTCAACGCCGGCTACGCCCAGCAGTTCGCGTCCAAGGGCATCGACTGGAAGGTCGCCGTCCCCTCGGACGGCGTCTACGCCCAGTACTACTCGCAGGCCATCAACAAGGACGCCCCGCACCCGGCCGCCGCGCGCCTGTGGCAGGAGTACCTGTACAGCGCCGAGGGCCAGAACCTGTGGCTCAAGGGCTACGCCCGCCCCGTGCTGATGCCGGCGATGACCGCCGACGGCACCATCGACAAGGCGGCCGCGGCCGCCCTGCCCGCCGTCGAGGGCACCCCGCAGTTCCCGACCGAGCAGCAGACCGCCAAGGCCAAGGAGACCCTCTCGCAGGGCTGGGCCGCGGCCGTCTCCGGGTGACGCGCCACATGACCCTGCTCGACTCCCCCGCCCGCGCCTCGGCCGGTACGTCACCGGCCGCGGGCGCGGGCCCCCGGCCCGGCGCCCTCAGGCGCCGCTCCTGGGCGTGGCTCGCCGCGCTGCCGCTGTTCCTCGTCGTCGCCGTCGCCTTCGGACTGCCCGCGCTGGCCATGGCCGACGGTGCCTTCACGGTCGGCGACGGCGGCTACGGCCTCGACAACGTGACCCGCTCGGTCGACGGCGCGTACCGCACCGCCCTCCTCGGCAGCGTGAAACTGTCCGCGCTCACCGCCGCGGCCGGCACGCTCTTCGGCCTGCTGCTCGCCCAGGCCGTCGTCAGCTCCCGGGGCCGCGCGCTGCGCGAGGCCGTCCTCACCGCGTCCGGTGTGCTCGCCAACTTCGGCGGCGTACCGCTCGCCTTCGCCTTCGTCGCCACCCTCGGCAACGCGGGCGTCCTCACCACCCGCCTCGGACTCGACGAGCACGGCTGGTCCCTCTACGGCTTCTGGGGACTGGCGCTGACGTACCTGTACTTCCTGGTGCCGCTGATGGTGCTGACCGTCGCGCCCGCCCTCGACGGACTGCGCGTCCAGTGGCGGGAGGCGGCCCGCGACTGCGGCGCCTCCACCTGGCAGTACTGGCGGCACGTCGGCGTCCCGGTGCTGCTGCCCACCCTCCTCGGCGGATTCGTCCTGCTCTTCGGCAGCGCCTTCGCCGCGTACGCCACCGCCGCGGCGATGGTGGGCAGTTCGGTACCGCTGGTCACCCTCCAGATCGCCGACGCGCTGTCCGGCAACGTCCTCGTGGGCCAGGAGAACGTGGCGCTCGCGCTCAGCCTCGACATGGTGCTGGTCGCGGCCGTGGTCATGGCCGTCCACCTGCCCCTGCAGCGAAGGAGCACCCGATGGCTCGCCTGACCCGCTCCGCCGTGCTGCTGGTCGCCGGGGTGTACTTCCTGGTGCCGCTGCTGGCGTCCGCCGTGTTCACGCTCGACATCCCCGGCCAGGGGCTCACCCTGTCCTCGTACACGGCGATCCTCGGCGCGCCCGGCTTCACCGGCAGCCTGCTGCTGTCGCTCGGGCTCGCGGCGGCCACCGTCGTGCTCGTGCTGCTGCTCACCATTCCCGCGGCGGTCGCCGCCCGGCTCTCGGCCCCGCGGCTGCGTCCCGTGCTCGAAGTGGTGTGCACCCTGCCGCTGGTCGTGCCGCCCGTCGCGCTCACCGCCGGGCTCGGGACGGTGCTGCGCTGGGGCCCGGAGAAGCTGTCCACGACGCCGCTGTACCAGACCTTCGTGGCCGTGCAGAACCCCGACTTCCCGTTCGTGCTCGTGCTCGCCTACGCGGTGATGGCGCTGCCGTTCGTGTACCGCGCGCTGGACGCGGGCCTGCGCGCCGTCGACGTCCGTACGCTCGTCGAGGCGGCCCGCGACCTGGGCGCGTCCTGGCCACGGGCACTGGTCTCGGCCGTGCTGCCGAATCTGCGCGGCGCGCTGCTGAACGCCTCGTTCCTCAC
Source organism: Streptomyces sp. NBC_00259 (assembly GCF_036181745.1). Taxonomy (NCBI): domain Bacteria; kingdom Bacillati; phylum Actinomycetota; class Actinomycetes; order Kitasatosporales; family Streptomycetaceae; genus Streptomyces; species Streptomyces sp. NBC_00259. The sequence goes on from NZ_CP108080.1 coordinate 1,894,466, forward strand.
CCTCGCGCTGGTCCTCGGCGAGTTCACCGTGGCCTCGCTGCTCGGCTTCCAGCCCTTCGCGGTGTGGATCGTGCAGGCCTCCGGCTCGGACGCCCGGCTGTCGGTCGCCGTGTCGCTGCTGAGCCTGCTGCTGACCTGGGTGCTCCTGCTGGCGCTGACCACGCTCGGCAACCGCCGCCGCCCGTCCCGTACCCCACGTACCTCACGTACCGCCGAACGGAAGACCTCCTGATGACGATGCTCGATACGCCGCCGGTACGCACCGGCGCGGAGCTGCGCCTGCGCGGACTGCGCCGGGCGTTCGGCGCCACCGTCGCGCTCGACGGCCTGGACCTGGACGTCGCCCCGGGCGAACTGCTCGCCCTCCTCGGCCCGTCCGGCTGCGGAAAGACCACCGCGCTTCGGGTGCTCGCCGGCTTCGAGCGGCCGGACGAGGGCCAGGTGCTGCTGGACGGCGAGGACATCGTGCCGGTGCCCGCCAACCGCCGTGACACGGCGATGGTGTTCCAGTCGTACAGCCTCTTCCCGCACCTCACGGCCGCCGACAACGTCGCCTTCGGGCTTCGGATGCGCAAGGCCGGGGGCGCCGAGCGGCGGGCGCGCGCCGCCGAGCTGCTGGAGCTGGTCGGACTGCCCGGCCACGGCGGCCGCTTCCCGCACCAGCTGTCCGGCGGCCAGCAGCAGCGGGTCGCGCTGGCCCGCGCGCTGGCGCTGCGTCCCCGGCTGCTGCTGCTCGACGAGCCGCTGTCGGCGCTCGACGCGCAGGTCCGCGTGACGCTGCGCGAGGAGATCCGCAGGCTCCAGCTGGAGCTCGGCATCACCACCGTGTTCGTCACGCACGACCAGGAGGAGGCGCTGTCGATGGCCGACCGGGTCGCGGTGATGAACGGCGGCCGGCTCGAACAGTGCGCCACCCCGACCGAGTTGTACGCACGCCCCGCGACGGACTTCGTCGCCGAGTTCATCGGCACCATGAACCGGGTACCGGCTCGGGCGGTCGACGGCGGACTGGTCGAGGTGCTCGGCGCCCGCCTGCCCGTCGACGGCGACGCACCCGCGCCCGCCGGCCCGGTGCACGCGCTGATCCGGCCCGAGGCCCTGGACGTCGTCGTGGACGCGGCCGGCCCCGCCAGGGTCACCGGCACCGCCTTCCACGGCCCGACCACCCGCGTCCGGGTCACGCTCCCCGACGGCACGACCGTCAAGGCGGACGTACCGACGCACACGGCCGCCGCACTCACACCGGGCGCGGCCGTGTCCGTACGCCCGCAGGAGCGGCCGGTCCTGCTCACCCGTGGCGGCGCCGAGTGACCGCACTGCGTGGCGTGCTGTTCGACATGGACGGCACCCTGGTCGACACCGAACGCGTCTGGCTGGACGTCGTGGAGGCCGCGGCGCGGCGCCGCGGCCGCGCCCTGGACGCCGGACGGCGTACGGCCGTGACGGGCCGCTCGGTCGGCGACACCGCGGCGATGCTGCACGGCCATCTGGAGGCGCCGGAGGAGGAACTCGCCGCCGAACTGGGCGCGGACTTCGCCGCCCGGCTCGCCGCGGCGGTCGAACCGCGCCCGGGCGCCCTGCGGTTGCTCGCCGCGCTGCGGGAGCGGGAGGTGCCGACGGCCCTGGTGTCCGCGTCACCGCGAGCGGTGGTCGACCAGGTGGCGGGGACCCTGGCCGGGCACCGCTTCGACGCCGTGTTCGGCGCGGAGGACACCGTACGGACCAAGCCCGAGCCCGACCCGTATCTGGCGGCGGCCGCGGCGCTGGGCGCCGACCCGGCCCAGTGCGTCGCGGTCGAGGACAGCCCCACGGGCGTCGCCTCGGCCCGCGCGGCGGGCTGCCGGGTCCTCGCGGTCCCGTCGACCGAACCGCTCGCGGAGGCCGACGGGGTGACCCTCGCCCGGTCGCTCACGGACGTCGATCCCGAGCTGCTGAGCTCACTGGTGGCACGAGAGGACGGCATGACAGGGTGTGCGCGTGAGTGAAGGACAGCAGAGGACGCCGCTGTATCTGAAGGTCGCCGCCGATCTGCGGACCGCCATCACGGCGGGCGAGTACGGCTCCGGGGCGAAGCTTCCGGCGGAGGACGAACTGGCCCGCCGCTACGGGGTGTCCAGAGGCACCGTGCGCCAGGCACTCGCCGCGCTGCGCACCGACGGACTGATCACCTCCCGGCGCGGCACCCGCCGCGTCGTCCTGGGCGCGCCCCGTCTGCACAGCTTCGGTGAGCTGCGCAGCTTCACCCGCTGGGCGCGTTCGCTCGGCGAGGAGCCGGGCGGCCGGGTGGTGGCCCTCGACCGGGTCACGGCGAACGAGGAGGAGGCGGAGAGGCTCCGTCTCGCGGAGGGCGCGATCGTGTACCGGGTGCGCCGGTTGCGTACGCTCTCCGGCGCGCCGGTGATGGTGGAGCGGACGACGTATCCGGAGCGGATCGGTGAGCTGGTGGCCGGAATGCCGCTGGACACGGTCTCGTACTCGGAGCAACTCGAACTGCACGGTGTGCTGTTCGCGGACGCCCGGCACACCATCGACCTGGTGCGGGCGGACGAGGACGACTCGGAACTGCTGGGCTGCCCATCAGGTGAGGCGCTGCTGCGGGAGCGGCGGCACTCGACGGACCCGGCGGGGACGCCGGTGGAGTGGTCGCAGGACCGCTATCTGCCGGGGACGGTGGCGTTCACGATGCAGAGTTCGATGGCGACGACGGCACTGGGCCGCCGACTGAGCCAGTAGCCGCCGAGCCGATTCTCTTCGGCGGCACCGGCCGGTGCGCCGGGGTCGTGGACGAGCGGGGCGGCGTACCGGCAGTGCCGGTACGCCGCCCCGCTCGTGCACGCTCGTGCGCGCTCGTGCCGTTTCTCGCCAGGCCCTACGGACGCAGCAGCCCCTCCAGCAGCGGCCGGAAGTGGGCGAAGCCCGGTGTGGGCATGTCCGGGTCCTTCGCCTGCTCGTCCCAGCGGCGTACGGCGACGGCGTCACGGGCTCCCGGGTGCGCCTCGAAGGCCCGTACCTGGTCGTCGGACATCGGACCGCCCTGGACCTCCAGGGTGTGCACGGAGGCCTCGGAGAGCAGGTCGAAGTAGCCGGGCTCGACGGCGCAGAGGTAGCGCTTGGCGGCGACGTGCAGGCGTACGGGCTCGGTGACTTCGGGGCCGAACCACTGGTCGAGCCAGTCGGCTCCCGTGTGGCTGTGCCGGTTGTCGGTGCCGTGCTCCATCAGGTCGCGGCCGGTGACGGCGCCCTGGAAGTGGCCGACGTCGTGCAGCAGCGCGGCGGCGACGAGGTGCGGCGGGGCGCCTGCGGCCTCGGCGAGAGCGGCGGCCTGGAGCATGTGCTCGGCCTGGGTCACGTCCTCGCCGAAGTACTCGGCGCTGCCTTGGCCCTCGAACAGCTCGGCGAGGGTGTCGAGGGGGTGGGCGGCGGTGCTCATGCGGTGCTTTCCTTCCTGCGGAGTACGGCCAGGGTGGACGCGAGGCCGTCGATGTCGGCGTAGGCGCCCTGGAGGTGCCGGTCACCGGATTCGGCGAAGGCCGTACGGGCGTGCAGCAGCCGGGTGTTGTCGAAGACGAGGCAGTCGCCCGGGGTGAGCCGGAAGTCCAGCTGCAGCTCGCTGCGGAGCAGCAGCTCACCGAAGCGGCGGTAGGCGGCGTAGAAGGCGTCCAGTACGTCGGCCGGCTGGTGCAGGGTGCCGATGGAGCGGTTGTTGAAGCGGATCTCGCGGATCCGGCCCGCCGGGTCGGTGCCGATCAGCGGCCGGTGGGCGCGCAGCTCGGTGCGGTCGTCGGCGAAGGCGAAAGGCACCGGGACGCGGGTGAGGATGCGGTACGCCTCCGGGTCCTCGGCGCGCAGCAGCGAGGCGGCGTGGAAGCCGTCGACGAGGCCGGAGTCGCCGCCCTGGGCCGCGTTGGTGAGGCAGTGCAGCAGCTGGAGGGTCGGCACCGGGTCGCGGTACGGGTTGTCGGTGTGCGGGGTGATACGGGCGCCGGTGAAGGCGAGGTTGTTGGGGTCGGCCTCGACACGGACCTCGAAGAGCGGGCCGTAGTTGGTCTCGCGTACGTAGCCGAAGGTCCGTGCCACTTCGAGGACCTGCCGGTCGCGTACGGGTACGCCGCGCAGCAGGACGAAGCCGAGGCGCAGCACGCTGTCGAGCGCCGCGGCACGGACGGCGTCGTCGGTGGTGTACGCGGCCCAGTCGGCCTCGGGGAACCCGCGGCCGGTGAGGCCGGCGTCCCACAGGTCCTTGTCGTCCTCGGTACGGCCGTCGCCCGGAGCCAGGGCGGTGCCGGGGAGGTGGGCGTCGAGCCAGGCGTCGGGGTAGACGGAGCGGTGCCCGTCGGGGGCCCAGACGACCTCACGGGCCGGATCGCCGTCCGCGGTCGTGGTGTCCTGGACGGAGCCGACGGCGAGTGCGGCGGGCAGCTCGGTGATCTGGAACAGCTTCTGGCCGTTGCGGGGGTTCCGGCAGCCGGAGCAGGGACAGTTGTCGCGCAGCCAGAGCGGCGGTGCGGACGCGAGGGAGAGCATGAGCGGAGCTCCAAGTTGTACAGACAACTTCTGAACAGCTGGAGCCTGACAGGGGGGAATGACCTCGTGGTTACGGCACGGTGGACACCAGAAAGACCCGTGCCGCCGGCCGGAAGGGGGGAAGGGCCGGCGGCACGGGCGCGGAAGGTGGGTCGGTGGGGGCTCAGCAGCCGTGGTCGACGAGATCGAACGACGCGTAGTGGTCGGCGGTGTAGTAGTCCTCCTGCGGGGAATCGCCGGTGACGATGCGGCGGGCACCGCGCGTGGGGGAGCCGGGCGTCTTGACGGTGTACTCGTGGTAGTAGCCGGTCGAGTGGGCCGGGAGGATGCCCTCGCGGTTCTGGAAGACCGTCCCGTCCTGCGGATACGGGAACGGGCCGCCGTTCTCGATGAGTTCGAGCGTGTCATGGGCCTGGGACGGCAGGTCGGAGTAGCAGATGTCGCCGACCGCGGCCGCCGCCGCGGTCGCCGGGGCGGCTACGGGTCCGCCGACGAGCAGGGCGGAGAGGAGGGCGGCCGCGCCGCCGAGCATGGTGATCCGTGGGGGGATTCGCATATCCCATGATGACGCGCGTAGAAGTTGACGTGTCAACGTCAACTCCAAGGTGTTTTCGTCCCATTCACCTCCGCCACCGGACCCTCACGCCCCGGACGCCCGAACGCCCCGGCGCGGTAACCGCGTCGACGCACCGCCCCGCCTGTCGACGCACCGCCTCGTCCTCGGAACCCGGGGCCGACTACCGCGTCCCGTACACCGGTTGCGGCGGCTGCGACTCCGCGAGGAGCTTCAGCGCCGTCTCGCCCGCTTCCGCGGGGCTCCAGCGGGCGGCGCGGTCGGCCGTGGGGCCCGGGTGCCAGCCCTGCATGACCGTGATGCGCCCGGCCTCCGCCTCGAAGACGCGGCCGGTCACACCCGCCGACGCCGCCGAGCCGAGCCAGACGACGAGCGGTGAGACGTTCTCGGGGGCCATGGCGTCGAAGGCGCCCGGCTCGTCCGGTGCCGCCATCGTCGCGGCGAACGTCCGCTCCGTCATACGCGTACGCGCCGCCGGGGCGATCGCGTTGACCTGCACGCCGTAGCGGGACATCTCCGCCGCCGCGACCAGGGTGAGGCCGACGACGCCCGCCTTCGCCGCGCTGTAGTTGCCCTGGCCGACCGAGCCCAGCAGGCCCGCGCCGCTGGACGTGTTGACCACACGGGCCGCCACCTCGCGGCCCGCCTTGGCCTCCGCGCGCCAGTGGGCCGCCGCGTGCTTCAGCGGCAGGAAGTGCCCCTTCAGATGCACCCGCATCACCGCGTCCCAGTCGTCCTCGTCGAGGTTGACCAGCATCCGGTCCCGCAGGAACCCCGCGTTGTTGACGAGCGTGTCGAGCCGGCCGAAGGAGTCGAGCGCCGCCGCCACCAGCGAGGCCGCGCCCTCCCTCGACGCCACGTCCCCGCCGTGCGCCACCGCCTCTCCGCCCGTCGCGCGGATCTCGTCGACGACCCGCCCGGCCGGGCTGTCCGGGCCGGGCGCCCCGTCCGGCCCGACCCCCAGGTCGTTGACCACCACGCGTGCGCCCTCCGCGGCGAACGCCAGCGCGTGGGCCCGCCCGAGCCCCCGGCCCGCGCCCGTCACGATCACGACCCGGCCGCGGCAGATACCAGCAGTCATCTCAACTCCCATCGGAGATCTCCTTGTTCGCGGTCGCGGCATCGAGGAACGCGGGGCGCTCCCCGCCCCCGTGCACCAGCAGGGACGCCCCGCTCACATACGCGGCCCGCGCCGAGGCGAGGAAGACCGCCGCGTCCCCGATCTCGTCCGGCTCCGCGAGCCGGCCCAGCGGCACGGTGCGGCCGACCGCCGCGACACCCGTCTCGTCGCCGTAGTGCAGATGCGAAAGCTCCGTACGCACCATCCCGAGCACGAGCGTGTTCACCCGCACCTCCGGCGCCCACTCCACGGCCATGGACCGCGCGAGGCTCTCCAGCCCCGCCTTCGCCGCCCCGTACGCGGCCGTCCCCGGCGACGGCCGCGTCCCGCTCACGCTCCCGACCATCACCACGCAGCCGCGGGCCGCGCGCAGCAGTTCGTAGGCGGCCAGCGACGCCGTCAACGGGGCCAGCAGATTCAGCTCCAGGACACGTGCGTGCCGCTGCGCCCCGCCCTCCCCCAGCAGCCGGTACGGCGTTCCGCCCGCGTTGTTCACGAGGACGTCGAGCCGCCCGTAGCGGCGGCCGGTCCCGGCGAAGAAGTCCCCGACGGCATCGGCGTCCCGCAGGTCGACGGGGACGAACCGCGCGGTGCGGCCCGCGGACGCGACCGGCACGTCCGGCGGTCTGCGGGCACAGACGACGACGTCGGCCCCCGCCGCGAGGAACGCCCGGGCGATGCCCGCGCCGACGCCGCGCGTCCCGCCGGTGACGACGGCGACCCTCCCGTCCAGCTCCATCGGCTGCTACCTTCCTGACGAGCAGTCACCTAACAAACGTTTGGTGGAAAGGTAGCTGATCCACTCATGGGTGTCTCCACCACAAGCCCGGAGAAGGGCATTTCCGTCGTCACGGTCGACTTCCCGCCCGTCAACGCCCTTCCCGTACAGGGCTGGTACGACCTCGCCGACGCCGTACGCACCGCCGGCCGCGACCCGGAGATCCGCTGCGTCGTCCTGGCCGCCGAGGGCCGCGGCTTCAACGCCGGCGTCGACATCAAGGAGTTGCAGCGCGACCCCGGCCACGACGCCCTGATCGGCGTCAACCGCGGCTGCTACGAGGCCTTCGCCGCCGTCCACGAGTGCGAGGTCCCCGTCGTCGCCGCCGTGCACGGCTTCTGCCTCGGCGGAGGCATCGGCCTCGTCGGCAACGCGGACGCGATCGTCGCCTCCGACGACGCCACCTTCGGACTGCCTGAGCTGGACCGGGGAGCGCTCGGCGCCGCCACCCATCTCGCCCGTCTGGTCCCCGGGCATCTGATGCGCGCCCTGTACTACACCTCGCGCACGGCGACCGCCGCCGAACTGCACGCCCACGGCTCGGTCTGGCGGGTGGTCCCACGCCCCGGACTCCACGCCGCGGCCCTGGAACTGGCGCGGGAGATCGCCCGCAAGGACGGCCACCTCATCCGGCTGGCGAAGGCGGCCATCAACGGCATCGACCCCGTCGACGTACGCCGCAGCTACCGCTTCGAGCAGGGCTTCACCTTCGAGGCGGCCCTCAGCGGCACCGCCGGACGGGTCCGCGACACCTTCGGCAAGGAGGAGACGAGTGGCTGACAAGACCATGAGCGTCGACGAGATCGCGGACCGGCTGCGCAGCGGCATGACCCTCGGCATCGGCGGCTGGGGCTCGCGCCGCAAGCCCATGGCGCTGGTGCGGGCGCTGCTGCGCACCGCGATCACCGACCTCACCGTCGTCTCGTACGGCGGCCCGGACGTCGGGCTGCTGGCCGCCGCGGGCCGGGTCCGCAGGCTCGTCGCACCCTTCGCGACCCTCGACTCGATCCCGCTGGAGCCGCACTTCCGCGCGGCACGCCAAAGCGCCGCCTTCGCGATGACGGAGCTCGACGAAGCCATGTTCATGTGGGGGCTGCACGCCGCGGCGAACCGGCTGCCGTTCCTGCCCGTGCGGGCGGGCATCGGCTCGGACGTCATGCGGGTCAACCCGGAGCTGCGCACCGTCACCTCCCCCTACGAGGACGGCGCGGACGGCGGGCGCGGCGAGGAGTTCGTGGCCGTGCCCGCCCTGCGGATGGACGCCGCGTTCGTCCACATGAACCGCGCCGACCGGCTCGGCAACGGCCAGTACCTCGGGCCCGACCCGTACTTCGACGACCTCTTCTGCGAGGCCGCCGACGAGGCGTACCTCTCGTGCGAACAGCTGGTCGAGACGGCCGAGCTCACCAAGGAGGCGGCCCCGCAGACGCTGCTGATCAGCCGGCACAGCGTCACCGGCGTCGTCGAGACCCCGAACGGCGCGCACTTCACCTCCTGCGCTCCCGACTACGGGCGCGACGAGGCCTTCCAGAAGCTGTACGCGACCACGCCCTGGCAGGAATTCGCCGAACGGTTCCTGTCCGGCGGGAGCGAGCACGCCTACCAGTGCGCCGTCCAGGCCTGGCACGAGGAGCAGCAGTGAACGCCTCCCGCCCCGTCCCCGGGCCCGCATCCGGCTCTGCGTCCGGCTCCGTATCCGATTCCGTAGCCGGCTCTGCGTCCGGTTCCGTAGCCGGCTCTGCGTCCGGATCTGCGTCCGGCTCTGCGCCCGGTTCCGTCACCCGGTCCGAGTACTGCGTCATCGCCTGCGCCGAGGCCTGGCGCGACAACGGCGAAGTGCTGGCCAGCCCGATGGGGATCGTGCCGTCCCTCGGCGCCCGCCTCGCCAGACGCACCTTCTCCCCCGACCTCCTCCTCACGGACGGTGAGGCCATGCTCGTCGGCCTGGACGGCACCGTGGAGGGCTGGCTGCCCTACCGTCGCCACCTCACGATGGTCACCGGCGGCCGGCGGCACGTCATGATGGGCGCGAGCCAGATCGACCGCTACGGCAACCAGAACATCTCCTGCATCGGCGACTGGGCACGCCCGGCGCGCCAGCTGCTCGGCGTGCGCGGCGCTCCCGTCAACACCCTCAACAATCCGGTGAGTTACTGGGTGCCACGGCACTCGCCGCGGGTCTTCGTCGAGAAGGTCGACATGATCAGCGGCGTCGGGTACGACCACGCGAACGGCGCGCGTTTCCACCGCATCCCGCGGGTGGTCAGCAACCTCGGCGTCTTCGACTTCGCCACACCGGACCACTCGATGCGGCTGGCCTCGGTGCACCCGGGCGTCACCGTCGCCCAGATCCGGGAGGCGACCGGCTTCGGCCTGGTCATCGACGACGACGTGCCGTACACCCGGGAGCCGACCGCGGCCGAACTGACGCTGATCCGCGAGGTCATCGACCCTGGCGGCACCCGCTCACGCGAGGTCGGCGACTGATGGAGACCGCGCTCACCAGGCTCACCGGCGTCCGCCACCCCGTCGTCCAGACCGGTATGGGCTGGGTCGCCGGGCCCCGGCTCGTCTCCGCGTCCGCCGACGCGGGCGCGCTCGGCATCCTCGCGTCCGCGACCATGACCACCGAGCAGTTGCGGCAGGCGGTGCGCGAGGTCAAGTCCCGTACGGACGCGCCGTTCGGCGTCAATCTGCGGGCGGACGCCGGAGACGCCCGGGAGCGGGTGCGGATCATCGTCGACGAGGGCGTACGGGTCGCCTCCTTCGCCCTCGCCCCGTCCCGTGAGCTGATCGCCGAGCTCAAGGACGCGGGCGTCGTCGTCATCCCGTCCGTAGGCGCCCGGCGGCACGCCGAGAAGGTCGCGGCGTGGGGTGCGGACGCGGTGATCGTGCAGGGCGGCGAGGGCGGCGGGCACACCGGGGACGTCGCCACGACGGTGCTGCTGCCGCAGGTCGTGGACGCGGTGGACATCCCCGTGGTCGCGGCGGGCGGCTTCCACGACGGGCGCGGGCTGGTCGCGGCGCTCGCCTACGGGGCGGCGGGCATCGCCATGGGGACCCGTTTCCTCCTGACCTCCGACTCGACCGTCCCCGACGCCGTCAAGGCCCGCTATCTCGCGGCGTCGGTCAAGGACGTCGTCGTCACGTCGGCCGTCGACGGACTGCCGCACCGCATGCTCCGTACGGACCTCGTCGACGCGCTGACGCGCTCCGGACGCACCCGGGCGCTGCTGCACGCGGTGCGCCGTGCGGCCGGCTTCCGGAAGCTCTCCGGGCTGTCGTGGTCAGCGATGGTCCGCGACGGGCTCGCGATGAAACACGGCAAGGACCTGTCCTGGAGCCAGGTCCTGCTCGCCGCGAACACTCCCGTGCTCCTGAAGGCGTCCATGGTGGACGGCCGCACCGACCTCGGCGTGATGGCGTCGGGGCAGGTGGCGGGAGTGATCGAGGATCTGCCGAGCTGCGCGGAGCTGGTCGCCCGGGTGATGTCCGAGGCGGAGCAGGTGCTGCGCGGTCTGACGGCCGGGGGCTGAGGGGAAGAGAAGGATGGCCGGGCCGGGCGGTCGGTCGCCCGGGCCCGGCCATCCGCTTGTGGGGGAGGGAGCGCTAGGTCGTGTCTGACAAATGGCGCCGTCCGCCCGCAGGGCGGGGCGTGCGGCGTCCGGTGCGTGCAATCGCAAGGCGGTGGGGGTGCCCCCGCCGAAGGCTGGGGGAGATCATCCTCGTACTGGACGTACTTGGATGACTCCGACAACGCAGCGTGGGGGCACCTCCCGTGCCCGAAGGGCTACGGGGGAGTGCGTGCCGGGCGTCGCGCGCCAGGCGGGATTTGTCAGACACGGCCTAGGCGGCGGTCCGGCGTCCGCCGGTGCCGCCCTGGGCACCACCGGCCGCGGGCCCGCGGGAGCGTCCGCGCTTCGCCGGCGCACGCCCTGCCTGGGAACGGGCGGACTGCGTGTGGCCGGCCTGCGTGTGGCCCTGGGCACGGCCCGCCTGTGAACGGCCGGACTGCGCCCGGCCCGTCTCGCTGCGGCCGCTCTCCGTGCGGCCCCCTTCGGCACGGCGGCCGGAGCCGCCGCCGTTCTGCGGGCGCTTGCGCTTCGGGCGTGACGAGGCGGGCTGCTGAGGCTGCGGGATCTCGATGGTGATCGCCACCCCGGACGGCTCGCGCGCGCCGGTCAGCCGGGCCAGCTCCTCGTCACTGGACTTGATCATGGCCGTACGCGGGCTGATTCCCGCGTCGGACATCAGCCGGCCCATCTCGCGCTTCTGCTCCGGCAGCACGAGCGTCACGACACTGCCCGACTCCCCCGCCCGAGCGGTACGGCCGCCGCGGTGCAGATAGTCCTTGTGGTCCATCGGCGGATCGACGTTCACCACCAGATCGAGGTCGTCCACGTGGATGCCACGAGCCGCCACATTGGTCGCCACCAGCGCGCTGACCTGGCCGTTCTTGAACTGGTCGAGGGTTCGGTTGCGCTGCGGCTGGGTCCTGCCGCCGTGCAGTCCCGCCGCCCGCACACCACTGGCCAGCAGGCGCTTGACCAGCCGGTCCACGGACCGCTTCGTGTCGAGGAACAGGATGACCCGCCCGTCACGGGCCGCTATGCGCACGGTGACGGCCTTCTTGTCCGTCTCGTCGGCGACGTAGAGAACGTGATGGTCCATGGTCGTGACGGCACCGGCGGACGGGTCCACCGAGTGCACCACCGGGTCGATCAGGAACTGCCGCACCAGGCGGTCGATGTTCCGGTCCAGGGTGGCCGAGAACAGCATCCGCTGACCGCCCGGCTCCACCTGCTTCAACAGAGCGGTGACCTGCGGCAGGAATCCCATGTCGGCCATCTGGTCGGCCTCGTCCAGCACCGTGATCGCGACCTGGTCCAGTCGGCAGTCGCCCCGCTCGATGAGGTCCTTCAGCCGTCCGGGCGTCGCGACGAGCACCTCGGCACCGCGCCGCAGCGCGCCGGCCTGCTTGGTGATCGACATTCCGCCGACGACGGTCGCGAGCCGCAGGTTGACCGCCGTCGCGTACGGGGTGAGGGCGTCGGTGACCTGCTGCGCGAGCTCCCGCGTGGGAACGAGCACCAGGCCGAGCGGGCTCCCGGCGACGGCCCGGCGGCCGGCGGTGCGGGCGAGCAGCGCCAGTCCGAACGCGAGGGTCTTACCGGATCCGGTACGGCCCCGTCCGAGCAGGTCACGGCCGGCGAGCGAATTCGGCAGGGTGGCGGCCTGGATCGGGAAGGGGGCGGTCACCCCCTGGGCGGCGAGGGTCTTCAGCAGCCCCGTCGGCAGCTGCAGCTCCTCGAACGACTCGACGGCGGGCAGGGCGGGCGTGCTGGATTCCGGCAGGGTGAATTCCTGCGGAGGCGCCACGCGGCGCGCACCGCCGGAGCCCTTCGCCGACCGCTTCGCGGACTGGTTCGCGGGCTGGGTGCCAGTGCGCCTGGCCGGTCGCTTGCGTGCGGGACGTTCGGAGCGAGTCATTCGGGGGATTGCCTTCCTGGGCCTGAGGACAGCACAAGCCGGGGCCCGCACGCGAAGGTGCGGGCCCCGGCTGCGTGGTACGCGTCCGGGGTCAGGCCGGGACGATGTTCTCCGCCTGCGGGCCCTTCTGGCCCTGCGTGACGTCGAAGGTGACCTTCTGGCCTTCCTGGAGCTCGCGGAAGCCCGAGGTGGCGATGTTCGAGTAGTGGGCGAAGACGTCGGCGCCGCCGCCGTCCTGCTCGATGAAGCCGAAGCCCTTTTCAGCGTTGAACCACTTCACGGTTCCCGTAGCCATGTCATTCTCCTGACAGGTGAGAGGCCCCATCCGGAGATGCCGGAAACACATGTGCGCCTGCGGATCATTCCCGTCAGGCGCACATAAAGTTCATGGGTACCAAAACTGCAACGCGACCAACCGTAGCACGCCGGATGTGGATCGGGCGCGAGGCGGCCGGCGGACACGCCGGAGCCCCGCGCCCGCCGCGGGGCGTCCCGGCTGCCTGCGGATACCGGCCGAACGCCGTCGCAGCCGCTCCTTGATCGGCTTCCGCGGCCTGTGGCGTACTCCGTCCGCCCGGAACGGGCGCAGCGGGCGGAACGACCGGACCTCAGAGCCGCTCGATGATCGTCACGTTCGCCTGACCGCCGCCCTCGCACATCGTCTGCAGCCCGAATCGCCCGTTCGTGCGTTCCAGTTCGTGCAGCAGAGTGGTCATCAGCCTGACGCCGGTCGCACCGAGCGGATGACCCAGCGCGATGGCGCCGCCGTTGACGTTCACCCTCTCCGGGTCGGCGCCGGTCTCCTTCAGCCACGCCAGGACGACGGGTGCGAACGCCTCGTTGATCTCGACGAGGTCGATGTCGTCGAGGGTGAGGCCGGTCTTCTTCAGCGCGTACGCGGTCGCCGGGATCGGCGCGGAGAGCATCCGGATCGGGTCCTCGCCGCGCACCGACAGATGGTGGACGCGGGCGCGCGGGGTCAGCCCGTGCTCCCGTACCGCGCGCTCGCTCGCGAGCAGCATCGCCGCCGCGCCGTCCGAGACCTGTGAGGAACAGGCGGCGGTGATCGTGCCGCCGTCGACGACGGGCCTCAGGCCCGCCATCTTCTCCAGGGTGGTGTCGCGGCGGGGGCCCTCGTCCGCCGTCACGTCCCCGTACGCGACGGTCTCCCGCTCGAAGCGGCCCTCGTCGATCGCGCGGATCGCCCGCTGGTGGGACCGCAGCGCGAACTCCTCCATGGCGCGACGGGAGATGTCCCACTTCCGCGCGATGAGTTCGGCGCCGTGGAACTGGTTGACGGGTGCGTCGCCGTACCGCGCCCGCCAGCCCTCGCTGCCGGCGAAGGGGCCCTCGGTCAGTCCGAGCGGCTCGGCGGCCTGCCGGGAGGCGAAGGCGATCGGGATCTGCGTCATGTTCTGCACGCCGCCCGCGACGACGAGGTCCTGGGTGCCGGACATGACGCCCTGGGCCGCGAAGTGCACCGCCTGCTGGGAGGAGCCGCACTGGCGGTCGACGGTGACGCCGGGCACCTCTTCGGGAAGTCCTGCCGCCAGCCAGCTCGTGCGGGCGATGTCACCGGCCTGCGGGCCCACGGTGTCCAGACAGCCGAAGACGACGTCCTCCACGGCCACCGGGTCGATCCCGGACCGTTCGACCAGGGCCTTGAGGACGTGCGCACCCAGGTCGGCCGGGTGCGCGGCGGCGAGACCGCCCCTGCGCCGCCCCACCGGGGTGCGGACCGCTTCGACTATGTAGGCCTCGGCCATGACTGCTACTCCTTCGTCGTGATGCCGTCCTGTGTCGTGATGCCGTCCAGCACCATCGACAGGTACTGGCGGGCGATCTCGTCCGGGCTGTGCTGTCCTCCCGGCCGGTACCAGGAGGCCGCGACCCAAACGGTGTCGCGGACGAACCGGTAGGTGAGCCGGATGTCGAGGTCGTCACGGAAGACCCGCTCGGCGACCCCGCGCTCCAGCGTCCCGAGCCATGCCTTCTCGAACTTCTGCTGGGAGTCGGCGAGATAGCCGAAGCGGGGCTGCGCGGAGAGGTGCCGGGACTCCTTCTGGTAGATCGCCACGGCCGCACGGTGCCGGTCGATCTCCCGGAAGGACTCGGTGACGAGCGCCTCGATGGTCTCCCTCGGTCCGAGTCCGGCGGCGAGGACCGCGTCGTACCCGGCCCAGAGCTCGTCGAGGAAGGTGGAGAGGATCTCGTCGAGCATCGACTCCTTGGAGTCGAAGTGGTAGTAGAGGCTGCCCGCGAGCATCCCCGCCTCGTCCGCGATCCTGCGGACGGTCGTGGCGTTGTAGCCCTGGGCGGCGAACACCTCGGCGGCGGTGTCGAGCAGTTCGCGGCGCCGCTCGGGCGAGGCGGTCACCTGGGTCTTCTTCTTGGTCGTCGGCACGTGTCCATTCTGGTCCCGCCCCGGATCTACGCGTGCTGGCTGCTGACGGACACGGTCTCGCCGGTCATGTACGAGGAGTAGCCACTGGCCAGGAAGACGATGACGTTGGCGACCTCCCAGGGCTCGGCGTAGCGGCCGAAGGCCTCCCGGGCGGTGAGTTCGTCCAGCACCTCGGCCGAGGTGACCTTCACCAGATGCGGGTGCATGGCGAGGCTCGGGGCGACGGCGTTGACCCGGACCCCGTACGGGGCCGCCTCGACGGCCGCGCACCGGGTCAGCGCCATGACGCCGGCCTTGGCGGCGGCATAGTGGGCCTGTCCGGCCTGGGCGCGCCAACCGACGACGGAGGCGTTGTTGACGACGGCCCCGCCGCGGCCGGCCGCCCTGAACGCGCGGAGGGCGGCGCGGGTGCAGCGGAAGGTGCCGCCCAGGGTGACGTCGAGCACGCGGGACCACTGCTCGTCGGTCATGTCGACGAGCTGGGCCGTGCCGCCGAGTCCGGCGTTGTTCACGACCACGTCGAGGTGTCCGTGGAGGCGTACGGCCGTGTCGAAGAGGGCCTGCACCTGGGTCTCGTCGGTGACGTCGCAGACCAGCGAGTCGACGGCGGCCGGCCCGAACTCCCCGGCCAGCGTCTCCTCCGTCTCCTTGAGGCGGCGCGCGTGCGCGTCGCTGATGAGGATCCGGGCGCCCTCCTCCAGGAAGCGGCGGGCGGTGGCGCCGCCGATGCCGCTCCCCGCGGCCGCGGTGATCACGGCGGTACGGCCCTCCAGCAGCGCGTGCCCGGCCACGTACGGAGCCTTGTTGTCCCTCACACGGGCAAGTTAACCTACCAAACACTTGTTAGGGAAGCGTCGCGACGAGGGAGCGGGCACCCCATGGACCTGGACCACACCGACGAGGAGATCGCCTTCCGCGCCCTGGCCCGCGACTGGCTGCGCGCCCGCGTCCCCGACCAGCCGCTGCCCTCGCTGGAGACCGCGGAGGGCTTCGCCGCGCACCGGGAGTGGGAGGCGGAGCTGTCCGCCGGCCGCTGGTCGGTGGTGTCCTGGCCCGAGCGGTACGGCGGACGCGGCGTGGACCTCTTCCACTGGCTGGTCTTCGAGGAGGAGTACTACGCGGCGGGCGCGCCCGGCCGGGTCTCCCAGAACGGCATCAATCTCCTCGCCCCGACGCTCTTCGACCACGGCACCGAGGAGCAGCGGGCCAGGATCCTGCCGTCGATGGCGAGCGGCGAGGTGATCTGGGCGCAGGCGTGGTCGGAGCCGGAGGCGGGCTCGGACCTCGCCTCACTGAGGTCCCGGGCGGTGCGGACGGACGGCGGCTGGCTGCTGTCGGGCCAGAAGACCTGGTCGTCGCGGGCGGCCTTCGCGGACCGGGCGTTCGGGATCTTCCGCACGGACCCGGACGCGGACAGGCCGCACCGGGGCCTGACGTATCTGATGTTCGACCTGCGGGCGCCGGGTGTGACGGTGAGGCCGATCGGCCGGATCGACGGGAAGCCCGCCTTCGCCGAGCTGTTCCTGGACGAGGTGTTCGTACCGGACGAGGACGTGATCGGCGAGCCGGGCCAGGGCTGGCGTATCGCCATGTCGACGACCGGCAACGAGCGGGGGCTGACGCTCCGCTCCCCCGGCCGCTTCCTCGCCGCGGCGGACCGGCTGGTGGAGCTGTGGCGCTCGGCGGCCGACCCCTCCGACACCGCTCTGCGTGACCGGGTCGCCGACGCGGTCATCGGGGCGCGGGCGTACCGGCTGTTCACGTACGCCCATGCCTCCCGGTTCGCCGCGGGCGGGTCGATCGGAGCCGAGTCGAGCCTGAACAAGGTCTTCTGGTCGGAGTACGACATCGCGCTGCACGAGACCGCGCTCGATCTGCTGGGCGCGGACGGCGAGTTGGCCGACGGGCCGGGTGAGTGGGCCGAGGGGTACGTCTTCTCGCTCGCGGGCCCGATCTATGCCGGTACGAACGAGATCCAGCGCGACATCATCGCCGAGCGGCTGCTCGGCCTGCCGAAGGGACGCCGCTGACCATGCGCTTCCTGCCGACCGACGAACAGCGGGCGTTCATCCGCTCGCTGGACGGGATGCTGACGGCCGCGGACGCACCGCGGGCGGCCCGGGCCTGGGGCGCGGGCGACCCCGGTCCCGGGCGCGCGGTGTGGGCCCGCCTGGCCGAGACGGGTGTCTTCGCGCTGGCCGTTCCGGAGGCGTACGAGGGCGTGGGGCCGCGCCCCATCGAACTGGCCCTCGCCTTCGTGGAGCTGGGGCGGCACGCGGTGCCGGGCCCGCTGGTGGAGACGGCCGCGGCGGCGACGTTGCTCGCCGGCCTCGGCGACCCGGCTCTCGCGAAGCGCTTCCTGCCGGGGATCGCGGCGGGCGAGACCGTGGCCACGCTGGCGCTCGAGGGGTACGGGCCCTACGCGCTGGACGCGGACACGGCGTCGGTCACGCTCACGGTCGTCGGCGACGAACTGCGCGTCGCGCCCGGGCACGGGCCGGTACGGGCCTCGGCCGATCCGGCGCGGCGGCTCGCCGTACCGGACGGCGGGGGCGAGGTGCTGGCGACCGGGGCTCATGTGGCGGCCGCCACTGCGCGCGCCGTCGACCGGGCCCGGCTCGCGACCGCCGCCCAGGCGCTCGGGACCGGGCTGGCGCTGCTGGAGCGGACCGTCGCGTACGTGGGACAGCGCTCCCAGTTCGGGGTCGCGATCGGCTCGTTCCAGGCGGTCAAGCACCGGCTGGCGGACACCCTGATCGCCCTCGAGTTCACCCGGCCACTGGTGCTCGGCGCGGCGCTGACGACGGCACCGGCCGACATCGCCGCGGCGAAGGCGGCGGCGGGCGACGCCGCGTACGGCGCCGCCCGCACCGCCCTCCAGCTCCACGGCGCGGTCGGCTACACCGACGAGCTCGACCTCTCCCTCTGGCTGCGCAAGGCCCGGCCGCTGCGGGACGCCTGGGGGACGCCCTCACAGTGCCGCGCGAAGGTGCTGTCCGGCTGAATCATGGGGCGTCCGTGCGCGGCGGGCTGTCGTCGTTGCCGCGCCGGATCGTCCGCAGCGCCCGGCCCGGCCGCCAGGTCCGTACGACGAGTTCGTCGCCCTCGACCCCGGTGCGTACGGCCTCGGCCAGCTCGGCCCGGAAGAGATGGAAGGGCTGCGGCGCCTCGGTCGCCTCCTGGAACCGGGCCGTCACCTCCGGGTCGGTCACCTCGACCGCCCGTCCGCCGATCCGTACGTCCCCGTCGTCCATGGACGCGTCGGCCCCGGGATTCGCGTGGACGGCGAACCGCGGATCCCGGCGAAGGTCCAGTGCCTTGCGCGAGTTCGGCATCATCCCGAGCCACAGCTCCCCGAAGCGGAAGGTCACCTCGATCCCGGTCAGCCGCGGGGACCCGTCGGCGCGAAGGGTCCCGAGGACGTGGTGCGTGTACGTCTCGAAGCGTTGCCGCACGGTCGCGGCGAAGTCGGGCTCAGCCGCCTGAAAGTCTGCCCAGCTGTTGTTCATGGTTCCAGGAAAGCCGGGATACCCGACATCTCCTGTCGTGTTTTCGGCGGCCGAGGCGGCCGAGGGTACGCGTGGCGTTACGCGCGCACGATGCCCTGCGCGCGGGCGGCGGCCAGCCATGACGGGAATTCGGAGACGAGCCGGTCGTACAGCTCGTCGTCCCGGACCTGCCGCGGGTCCTGGCCGGCGTGGAAGAAGCCCGCGTTGTCGACGGGCCGCTTGGCCGGGACGGCCAGGTCGTCGAGCTTCCGCAGGAACTCGAACTGGCGGCTGCCGGGGTCGCCGAAGCCGATGAACTGCCAGAACAGCGGCAGCTTCGCCGCCTTGCACAGATAGCGCTCGGCGGCGAGCTTGTTGATGGGACCGCCGTCCGTCTGGAAGACGACGAGAGCGGGCGCCGTGGCGCCGCTGTCCAGGTAGTGGTCGATGACCGCGTCCATGGCGAGGTGGTAGCTGGTCCTGCCCATGTGGCCGAGCCCGGCGACGATCCGGTCGATCCGGCCCTCGTGGTCGGCGAGCGCGATGTCCGTCTCCGCGTCGATGTCCGTGGAGAAGAACACGACCGGCACCCGCCCGTCGTCGTCGAGATGCGCCGAGAGCCCCAGCACCCGGTCGGCAAGAGCCTGGACGCTGCCGTCCTTGTAGTACGGCTTCATCGAGCCGGAGTAGTCGACGACCAGGTAGACGGCCGCGCGCTGACCGTTCAGCCCGTGCTTCTCCAGCGAGACGCCCGCGCTCTTGTACAGGCTGACGAGGGCCGGGGCGGACTCCTCCATCTTGCGGAGGCTGATACCCGCCATGGCTAGATGACGCAGCCCTTCACGGCGGCGACGAACGACGCCCAGCCCGCGGCCGGGAAGACGAGCGCGGGTCCCTCGGGCCTCTTGCTGTCGCGTACGGGGACGAGGCCAGGAAGCTCGGCGACCTCCACGCAACTGCCGCCCGTGCCATCGCTGTAGGACGACTTGCGCCAGACGGCACCGTTCAACTCTGCGGTGTTCATGGGATCCTGTAGTCCTCCGCCACCGATTCCAGCAGTTCGAGGGACGCCCTCGGCGACAGCGCGGCGGCCCTGGCGAGATCGTATGACCTCTGGCACTGCTCGACCAGGGCGGGATCGTCGATGAGTTGGCCGCTGCCCGCCCCTTCCGTGTACACCACCGCAGGTGCGTCGTCGAAGGTCATCACGGACACCATGCTGGCGATGAAAGCCTCGTTCATGGCGGCGAAGGGAAGCACCTGCACCACCGCCCTGCGGCTCCGTCCCTGTTCCGCGATGTGCAGGAGCTGCTCGCGCATCGCCTCGGGGCCGCCCATCGGCGTCCGGAGCACCGCCTCCTGGAGGATCGCCCACAGCACCGGCCTCGTCGGATCGCCGAGGACGCCCTGCCGGTCCATCCGGGCACGGACACGCTCCTCGACACTGTCCTGAGACGCGAACGGCGTGGCGGTGCGCGTGATGGCGCGCGCATACGTCTCCGTCTGGAGAAGTCCCGGTACCAGCACCGGCGCGTACTCGCAGATCGTCTTCGCCAGCCGCTCCAGCTCCGCCGCGTCCGCGAAGTAGTCCGCCACCTTCGATGTGCGGGCCAGCCGGCACAGCCGCTGAAGGTGCTCCCCGCTGCCCAGTACCTCGTCCAGCTGCTTCGACATCTCCAGCTGCGGCCGTCGCGTCGCGTTCTCGAACTGGCCGATGTAGGTGGCCGAGCAGAAGACCCGCTCCCCGACCTGTTCCTGCGAGAGCCGTGCGGCCTCGCGCAGTCTGCGCAGCTCCGAGCCGTAGAAGGCCCTCGGGTCGGTGTACGGGTCGGTGTTCCTGGGCTCGGTCATGGCCAAGGTCCCCTTTGCGCAACGCACTTGCCGGTCCCTACAGAGCGTATCCGTTGACCATCGCTGCGTGAGGGCGGAATCCGGTGTCCGCGCACGCGAACGCACCGCGGCGCCTGCCCGGTGTCCGGTCGGGGACGGGTGGGCAGGCGCCGCGGTCTGTTCCGTACGCCGTTGTACGGGACGTCTTCGGGGGTGGGATCAGACCGTCAGGGAACGGTCCGTGGGGCGGATCGGGGCGGGCAGTTCGCTCACGCCCGTGAGGAAGCGGTCCACGCCGCGTGCCGCGGAGCGGCCCTCGGCGATGGCCCAGACGATGAGGGACTGGCCGCGACCGGCGTCGCCGGCGACGTACACGCCGGGGACGTTGGTCGCGAAGTCCGCGTCGCGGGCCACGTTGCCGCGCTCGTCCAGCTCCACGCCGAACTGCGAGACCAGGCCGTTCTGGACGTCCGTGCCGGTGAAGCCCATGGCGAGGGTGACCAGCTGGGCCGGGATGACGCGCTCGGTGCCCGGCTTCTGGGTCAGCTTGCCGTCGACGAACTCGACCTCGATCAGGTGCAGGGACTGGACGTTGCCGTCCTCGTCGCCCTCGAAGTGGGTGGTGGAGACGGAGTAGACCCGCTCACCGCCCTCCTCGTGCGCGGACGTCACCTTGTAGAGCATCGGGAACGTCGGCCAGGGCTGGTGGCCCGGACGGTCCTCGCCCGGACGCGGCATGATCTCCAGCTGGGTGACGGACGCCGCGCCCTGGCGGTGGGCGGTGCCGACGCAGTCCGCGCCGGTGTCGCCGCCGCCGATGACGACGACGTGCTTGCCCTCGGCGGTGATCGGCGGCGCCACGAAATCGCCCTCGACGACCTTGTTGGCGAGCGGCAGGTACTCCATCGCCTGGTGGATGCCGTTCAGCTCACGGCCCGGGACGGGCAGATCGCGAGCGGTGGTGGCACCGGCGGCGATGACGACGGCGTCGTACCGGCGGCGCAGCTTCGCCGCGTCGATGTCGCGGCCGACCTCCACGCCGGTGCGGAACTTGGTGCCCTCCGCGCGCATCTGCTCGATACGGCGGTTGATGTGCCGCTTCTCCATCTTGAACTCGGGGATGCCGTAGCGCAGCAGTCCGCCGATGCGGTCGGCGCGCTCGTACACGGCGACCGTGTGGCCGGCGCGGGTCAGCTGCTGGGCGGCGGCGAGGCCCGCCGGGCCGGAGCCGATGACCGCGACCGTCTTGCCGGACAGCCGGTCCGGGGGCTGCGGCTTGACGTCGTTGGCGTCCCACGCCTTGTCGATGATGGAGACTTCGACGTTCTTGATGGTGACGGCGGGCTGGTTGATCCCGAGGACACAGGCCGACTCGCAGGGGGCGGGGCACAGCCGGCCGGTGAACTCCGGGAAGTTGTTGGTGGCGTGCAGCCGCTCGCTCGCGGCCTGCCAGTTCTCGCGGTAGGCGTAGTCGTTCCACTCGGGGATCAGGTTCCCCAGCGGACAGCCGTTGTGGCAGAACGGGATACCGCAGTCCATGCAGCGCCCGGCCTGCTTGCTGATGATCGGCAGCAGGGAGCCGGGGACGTAGACCTCGTTCCAGTCCTTGACGCGCTCACCGACCGGACGGGTCCTGGCGACCTCGCGTCCGGTGGTCAGGAAGCCCTTGGGGTCAGCCATTGGTCGCCGCCTCCATCATCTTCTCGGTGGTCTCGCGCTCGGAGAGACCGGCGAGCTCAGCGGCGTCCTTGGCGGCGAGCACTGCCTTGTACGTGGTCGGGATGATCTTGCTGAACCGGGCCGCGGCCGCGTCCCAGTCCGCGAGGAGCTTCTCGGCGACGGTGGAGCCGGTCTCCTCGTGGTGGCGGCGCACGACATCGTGCAGCCACTGCTTGTCGGTGTCGGACAGGGCCTCGACGGCGTCCACGTTGCCGGCGTTGACGTTGTCCTTGTCGAGGTCGACGACGTACGCGATACCGCCGGACATGCCGGCCGCGAAATTGCGTCCCGTGCTGCCGAGGACGACGGCGTGGCCGCCGGTCATGTACTCGCAGCCGTGGTCGCCCACGCCCTCGGAGACCACCAGCGCACCGGAGTTGCGGACGCAGAAGCGCTCGCCGGTGCGGCCGCGCAGGAACAGTTCGCCGCCGGTGGCGCCGTAGGCGATGGTGTTGCCCGCGATGGTGGAGTACTCGGCCAGGTGGTCGGCACCGCGGTCCGGGCGGACGACGACGCGGCCGCCGGAGAGGCCCTTGCCGACGTAGTCGTTGGCGTCGCCCTCCAGGCGCAGCGTGACGCCGCGCGGCAGGAACGCGCCGAAGGACTGGCCGGCCGAGCCGGTGAAGGTGATGTCGATGGTGTCCTCGGGCAGGCCCGCACCGCCGAACTTCTTGGTCACCTCGTGGCCGAGCATCGTGCCGACGGTCCGGTTGATGTTCCGGATCGCGACCTGGGCGCGGACCGGCTGGGCCTCCTCCGCACAGGCCGCGGCCAGCGCGTCGGCGGACAGCTTGATCAGCTCGTTGTCGAGGGCCTTCGCCAGGCCGTGGTCCTGCTCGACCAGCTGGTGCCGTACGGCGCCGTCGGGCAGATCGGGCACGTGGAAGAGCGGCTTCAGGTCCAGGCCCTGCGCCTTCCAGTGGTTCACGGCCTGGGTGGTGTCCAGCAGCTCGGCGTGGCCGACGGCCTCCTCCAGCGTGCGGAAGCCCAGCTCGGCGAGCAGCTCGCGGACCTCTTCCGCGATGAACTCGAAGAAGTTGACGACGAATTCCGCCTTGCCGGTGTAGCGCTCACGCAGGACCGGGTTCTGGGTGGCGATGCCGACCGGGCAGGTGTCCAGGTGGCAGACGCGCATCATGACGCAGCCGGAGACGACGAGCGGCGCGGTCGCGAAGCCGAACTCCTCGGCACCGAGCAGCGCGGCGATGACGACGTCCCGTCCGGTCTTCAGCTGACCGTCGGTCTGCACGACGATCCGGTCACGCAGACCGTTGAGCAGCAGCGTCTGCTGGGTCTCGGCGAGGCCGAGCTCCCAGGGGCCGCCCGCGTGCTTCAGCGACGTGAGCGGGGACGCGCCCGTACCGCCGTCGTGGCCGGAGATGAGGACCACGTCGGCGTGCGCCTTGGAGACACCCGCGGCGACCGTGCCGACACCGACCTCGGACACCAGCTTCACATGGATGCGGGCGGCCGGGTTGGCGTTCTTGAGGTCGTGGATCAGCTGAGCCAGGTCCTCGATGGAGTAGATGTCGTGGTGCGGCGGCGGCGAGATCAGGCCGACGCCGGGGGTGGAGTGCCGGGTCTGGGCGATCCACGGGTAGACCTTGTGGCCGGGCAGCTGGCCGCCCTCGCCGGGCTTGGCGCCCTGGGCCATCTTGATCTGGATGTCGTCCGCGTTGACCAGGTACTCGCTCGTCACGCCGAAGCGGCCGGAGGCGACCTGCTTGATCGACGAGCGGCGCGTCGGGTCGTAGAGACGGTCCGGGTCCTCGCCGCCCTCACCGGTGTTGGACTTGCCGCCCAGCTGGTTCATGGCGATGGCGAGGGTCTCGTGCGCCTCCTTGGAGATGGAGCCGTACGACATGGCGCCGGTGGAGAAGCGCTTGACGATCTCGCTGACCGGCTCGACCTCGTCGATGGAGATCGGCTCGCGGCCGGACGTGAAGCCGAAGAGCCCGCGCAGCGTCATCAGGCGCTCGGACTGCTCGTTCACGCGCTCCGTGTACTGCTTGAAGATGTCGTACCGCTTGCTGCGCGTGGCGTGCTGCAGGCGGAAGACGGTCTCGGGGTCGAAGAGGTGCGGCTCGCCCTCGCGGCGCCACTGGTACTCGCCGCCGATCTCCAGCGCGCGGTGCGCCGGGGCGATGCCGCTGGCCGGGTACGCCTTGGCGTGCCGGGCGGCGACCTCCTTGGCGACGACGTCGAGACCGGCGCCGCCGATCTTCGTCGCCGTGCCGTTGAAGTACTTGTCGACGAAGGCCTCGTCGAGACCGACGGCCTCGAAGACCTGGGCGCCGCGGTAGGAGGCGACGGTGGAGATGCCCATCTTGGACATGACCTTGAGGACGCCCTTGCCGAGGGCGTAGATCAGGTTGCGGATGGCCTGCTCGGGCTCGATGCCCTCGATGAACGTACCGGCGCGCAGCAGGTCCTCGACGGACTCCATCGCCAGGTACGGGTTGACGGCGGCGGCTCCGTAGCCGATGAGCAGCGCGACGTGGTGCACCTCGCGGACGTCACCGGCCTCGACCAGCAGGCCCACGTGGGTGCGCTGCTTGGTGCGGATGAGGTGGTGGTGCACGGCGGCGGTGAGCAGCAGCGACGGGATCGGGGCGTGCTCGGCGTCGGAGTGCCGGTCGGAGAGCACGATGATGCGGGCCCCGCCCTCGATCGCGGCGTCGGCCTCGGCACAGATCTGCTCGATACGGGCGGCCAGCGCGTCGCCGCCGCCGGAGACCCGGTAGAGGCCCGCCAGCGTCACGGCCTTCATGCCGGGCATGTCGCCGTCGGCGTTGATGTGGATGAGCTTGGCCAGCTCGTCGTTGTCGATCACCGGGAACCGCAGGGTGACGGACCGGCAGGAGGCCGCGGTCGGGTCCAGCAGGTTGCCCTGGGGGCCGAGGGACGAGTACAGCGAGGTGACGAGCTCCTCGCGGATGGCGTCCAGCGGCGGGTTGGTGACCTGCGCGAACATCTGGGTGAAGTAGTCGAAGAGCAGCCGCGGGCGCTCCGAGAGGGCCGCGATCGGGGAGTCCGTACCCATGGAGCCGAGGGGCTCACCGCCGGTGCGGGCCATCGGCGCCAGCAGGACGCGCAGCTCCTCCTCGGTGTAGCCGAAGGTCTGCTGGCGGCGGGTGACCGAGGCGTGGGTGTGGACGATGTGCTCGCGCTCGGGGAGGTCCTCGAGCTCGATCTCGCCGGCCTCCAGCCACTCCTGGTACGGGTGCTCGGCGGCCAGTCCGGCCTTGATCTCGTCGTCCTCGATGATGCGGTGCTCGGCGGTGTCGACGAGGAACATCCGGCCCGGCTGGAGGCGGCCCTTGCGGACGACCTTGGCGGGGTCGATGTCCAGGACGCCGACCTCGGAGGAGAGGACGACGAGTCCTTCGTCGGTGACCCAGTAGCGGCCCGGGCGCAGACCGTTGCGGTCCAGGACCGCACCGACCTGGGTGCCGTCGGTGAAGGTGACACAGGCCGGGCCGTCCCAGGGCTCCATCATCGTGGAGTGGTACTGGTAGAAGGCGCGCCGGGCCGGGTCCATGGAGTCGTGGTTCTCCCACGCCTCGGGGACCATCATCAGGACGCTGTGCGGGAGCGAGCGGCCGCCGAGGTGGAGCAGCTCCAGGACCTCGTCGAAGGAGGCGGAGTCGGAGGCGTCCGGCGTACAGACGGGGAAGATCCGGTCCAGCTTCTCGTTCCCGAACAGGTCGCTGACCAGCTGGGACTCACGGGCGCGCATCCAGTTGCGGTTGCCCTTGACCGTGTTGATCTCGCCGTTGTGCGCGACGAAGCGGTACGGGTGGGCGAGCGGCCAGCTCGGGAAGGTGTTGGTGGAGAACCGGGAGTGCACCAGGGCCACGGCGGTGGCGAAGCGGCGGTCCGAGAGGTCCGGGAAGAAGGGCTCCAGCTGGCCGGTGGTCAGCATGCCCTTGTAGACGATCGTGCGGGCGGAGAGCGAGGGGAAGTACACCCCGGCCTCGCGCTCGGCGCGCTTGCGCAGCACGAACGCCTTGCGGTCGAGAGCGATGCCGGTGGCCTCGCCGTTCCCGTCCGCGACGAACAGCTGGCGGAAGGCCGGCATCGTCGAGCGGGCGGTGGCACCGAGCAGCTCGGGGGCGACGGGGACCTCGCGCCAGCCGAGGACGTTCAGGCCCTCTTCGGCGGCGATCGTCTCGATCCGTGAGACGGCGTCGTCCTGCTCGTCCTGAGGGACGAAGGCGATGCCGACGGCGTACGAACCGGCCTCGGGAAGCTCGAATCCGGCGACCTCGCGCAGGAACGCGTCCGGGACCTGGAGCAGGATGCCGGCGCCGTCGCCGGAGTCGGGCTCGGAGCCGGTGGCGCCGCGGTGCTCGAGGTTGCGCAGTACGGTCAACGCCTGCTCCACCAGCTCATGGCTGGCAACACCGGTCAGGGTGGCCACGAACCCGACACCACAGGCGTCGTGTTCGTTACGGGGGTCGTACATCCCCTGCGGGGCGGGGCGACCGTCCATGGGCGACCAGGCGTAGGAACGCATCGGCTCTCCCGTCGTCGTCGTGGCATATGGCGGTGCCGAGGGACGACGTTGGCCCTCCGCTGAAATTTCGTGCAGGTTACATGATGGAGTGGTTCTCGACTAGCGGATAGACCATTCCAACATGCGGACACCGCGGTCTGGGGTCTGGTAGCGGCGCAGGTGGGGACGGGTGCGGACAGATCGCCATCCACGGACCCGGATGCAGAGCAGGCTTCGTTGCCCACAGCGCTTACGGCTCATGCCCGGTGGTTAAGGATTCGAAACCGCCGGGTAACGGCTCCTGATGTGAGCCACGTCCAGTGTCGCATTCGGCGGCCCGATCGGGCACCGGGACATGCGTCACAACCTCCGGGCAGAAGGTCCCGGAGGCTGTGTTTCCGCAGGTGGGGCGGCAGGAGGTCCGTCTAGACGGCTGCCCCTACGAGGGACCCGACGGCGTACGTCAAGGCCGCCGCGGCGCCACCCAGGGCGAGCTGGCGCAGGCCGCTGAACCACCAGCCGCGTGCGGTGACCCTGGCGACCAGCGCACCGCAGGCGAACAGCCCCAGCAGCGCCAGCAGGACCGCGGGCCACAGGGCCGTGGCGCCGAGGAGATACGGCAGCACCGGCACCAGCGCGCCCAGCGCGAACGAGCCGAAGGACGAGACGGCCGCGACCGTGGGCGACGGCAGATCGTCCGGGTCGATGCCGAGCTCCTCGCGGGCGTGGATCTCCAGCGCCTGCTCGGGGTCCCTGGACAGCTGCACGGCCACCTCGCGGGCGAGCCGGGGCTCGACGCCGCGCGCCACGTACAGCGCGGCCAGCTCCTCCATCTCGTCCACCGGATGCCCCAGCAGCTCGCGACGCTCGACGTCCAGTTCCGCCTGGACGAGCTCACGCTGCGAGGCCACCGAGGTGTACTCGCCCGCGGCCATGGAGAAGGCTCCGGCCGCGAGGCCCGCGAGCCCCGTGACGACGATGACCTGCTGCGACACGGCACCGCCCGCGACACCGGTCATCAGCGCGAGGTTGGAGACGAGTCCGTCCATCGCGCCGAACACCGCGGGACGCAGCCAGCCGCCGCTCACATCGCGGTGCGTGTGGTTGTCGCGATGCGCCTCGTGGAGTGTCGCCTCGGTCTCGATGATGGACACAGCTCTCCCCTTGCTTCCTTGCGGTTCGTCCGTACTGCCAGGGCGGGTTCGTACGGCGTCCCGCTCCCCCTCGACGTCTCGAAAGTACGCGCGATGTAAGGGTCGCGCCAGCAAGGCAGGCTTTACTTACCTGGTGGCAGGCGGGTGACACCGACGCTTCCCGCGCCGCACTCGGCGCCCCGCGTGGCAGAGATCGAGCAAGAGGCCCAGTGGGTCCAGTGGGGCACGAAGGGGTGACGCGGTGGACTGGATTGCATGCGATCGGGCCCGCGGCGCGCTCCTCGGACTGGCGGTGGGCGACGCGCTGGGGGCGCCGGCGGAGAACATGCGGCCGTCCGAGATCCGCCGCAGGTGGGGCCGGATCGAAGGCTTCGTGACCGACACTCCGGCCGGCACGGACGACACGGAGTACGCGATCTTCTCCGGGCTGCTGCTCGCCCGGCACGGGTCCGCGCTCACCGTCTCGCATGTCGAGAACGCCTGGCACCACTGGATCGCCGACCTCGACGAAGGGCCGTTCCGGGGCGCGGGCTTCAGTGAGCGCGGGACGCTGGAGAACCTCCGCCGCGGTCTGGCCGCGCCCATCACCGCGCAGCACCGGCACGCCTGGAGCGACGGGCTGGCGATGCGGGCGGCGCCGTTCGGCGTCTTCGCGGCGGGCCGCCCCGACGAGGCGGCGCGGCTGGTCGCCATCGACGGCTGCGTCAGTCACGACGGCGAGGGCATCTACGGCGGGCAGGCCGTGGCGGCGGGGGTGGCGGCGGCGATGGCGGGAGCGGGACCGGCCGGGGTGATCGGCGCGGCACTGTCCGTCGTGCCCATGGACTCCTGGACCGCGCGCTCCATGCGCCGCGCGGTCGTCGCGGCGGAACGGGCGGAGACGGATCCGCTCAGCCGCGAACGGACGGTCCGCTCCGCGGTCGTCATCGGCGGCTACCCCTGGACGGACCTGGCTCCCGAGGCCGTCGGCCTCGCCTTCGGGGCGTTCGCGGCGGCCCGCGGCGACTTCCGTACGTCGGTCCTGACCGCGGTCAACATGGGCCGCGACGCCGACACCACGGCGGCGGTCGCGGGGGCGCTGGCCGGCGCGCTGGTGGGGGCCTCCGCCATTCCGGCGGACTGGGCCGCCGCGATCGGCCCCGTCCGGGGCAGCTGCCTCCCCTCGATGCGCGGCTATCACGTCCTGGACATCGCAGACCTCCTCACCCCGTACGACGACACCGAGGCCGCCCCATGACCCCCCGCCCCCTCGACTCCGCGACCCCGGACCAGCCCGCCCCGGACACCCCGGAGTCCTCTCCGGACCTGGGGCTGGATCCGCCCGGCACGGGCGACGGGACGGGCGGTCCCTCCCCGGAGCCGGACGACGGACAGCACGCGACCGACGCGGACCGGGCACCGGACGGGCCCGGCGGGAACGGAGGGACCGCTGCGACCGGTGCGACCGGGGCGGCCGGGGCGACCGCTGCGACCGCTGCGGCCGGGGAGAGCGGAGAAGCCCCCGCCGCCCTCCTGCTCGACACGCCCGGCGGGACCGGAGGAACGCCCGGGTCCGTGAGGCCCGCTACGGCGGGCGGAGCCGGGGGCGCCGGTCCGGGCGGTCTGCTGCTGGACAGGCCCGGCGCGGGAGGCGGGACCGCGGCGTCCCCTCATCCCGAAGTGGCCCCTCCGCAGCGCGCGGCAGCGGGCGGAACGCACGGCTCCGGCGGACCGGGGCCGGTTTCGGGGTGGGGGTACTGCTCCTGGGGGCACCAGGGGCGATCCCGGCGCGACCGGGTGGCGGAAGGCGACGTGCCGTACCGCGCGCGGATCGAAGGGCTGCTGCTCGGGCTCGCCGCGGGCGACGCCGCCGGGTGGCCCGCCGCGCGGCATCGGGCCGCGCGGATGCCCGAGTGGACCCGGCGGCTCACCCGGGAGCTGGACACCTTCGCCGAGCAGAACGCGACGACCACCCTCCCCGTGCCCATCGCCCTGAACCAGCCCCCCGAGCCGCTGCGCCTCGGCCCCTCCGACGACGCCGAATGGGCCGCCTTCGCCGCCGAGACGGTCCTCACCGCCGCCGGCGAGCACTTCGACGGACTCGACCTGGGCCGCCGTATGCGCGCCGCGGTCGACCTCGCCTGGAACGTCCTCGCGGGCAAGATCGCCGCGGCCGCCGCCCGCGCCCCCGAGGTCGAGTCCGCCGTCCTTCCCCTCCGCGCCCGGATCTCCGTACGAGCCGGTCTCGGCAATCTCGCCACCGGGCTGCGCCCGCCCGCGACCGGCCACGACAACCCGCACTACTTCGACGACGCCGCCTGTATCCGCGCCAGCGTCCTCGCCGTCATCCACCCCGGCAACCCGCAGGCCGCCGCCGATCTCGCCGAGTTCGACGCCCGCTACACGCAGGACGGCGACGGTGTGCACGGCGCCCGCGCCATGGCCGCCGCCGTCGCCTCGGCACTGGGCGGCGCGGACGTGGACACCGCCGTCGACGCCGCCCTCGCCCAGCTCCCGGACGCCACCGAGATCGGCCGCAACGCCCGCTACGCCCTCAAGCTCGCCCGCGACGCCGACGACGCGTTCTCCCTCGTCCCGCTTCTGGAGCACCAGATCGTCGACCACGTGTACAGCTACGGCATCGCCGCCGCCGAGACCGTCCCCGTCGCCCTCGCCCTCGCCACCGCCGCGCGCGGCGAGGTCGCGGGTGCCATCCCCGCCGCCGTCTGCCTGTCCCGGGTCGCCGACTCCGCGCCCGCCCTCGCCGGGGCGCTGACCGGCGCGCTCGGCGGCGGATCGGCCGTACCGGCCGCCTGGCGGGACGCCTGCCGCACCCTCGCCGGCTGCACGCTTCCCCGCCTCGCCGGCACGGACCTCGTCGAACTCGCCGGGCTCCTCGCCCACACGATCCGCCCGTCGCACGCCCCGTCAGACGACCTGTCGGACGAACAGCCACACGAACCGGCACACGAACCGGCATACGAACCGTCGCCAGACCCGTCACACAGTCCGTCCGTCACACAAGGCGCCGGCCCGGCCTCCCGCCCGTAACTCGCCCTCGCCGGACACGAATCCCCGACTCCGCATGCCCCGCCCGCGACCGCCCCGGGTGGACAATTCCGGCATGACATTCTCAGCGCTCCCGGCGGTCGCGACGCTCGAAGACCGGATCACGGGCTCCCTCGTCGGCGCGGCGGTCGGCGACGCCCTCGGCGGCCCGGTCGAGGGATACACCCCGGCGCAGATCGTGGAACGGCACGGCGGCCGCGTCCACGGCATCGTGGGCCCGTGGCACGGCGACGACTGGCGCACCGCCCGGCCCGTGGCGCCGTACCACAAGGGCGACGGCCACGTCACCGACGACACCCTCATGACCCACGTTCTCGTACGGGTCTACGCGACCGTACGGGACCATCTCGACGCCTACGCCGTCGCCGACCACCTCGTCCCGGAGCTGATCTCCACCCCCCGCTGGATCCCGGAGCTGGAGGCCGAGGCACTCCCTCTCCAGCGGATCTTCCTCGCGGAGAAGTGGCTCGTGTCCCGCCTCCACTACGGCCATGTCGACCCGCGCGAGGCCGGTACCGGAAACATCGTCAACTGCGGTGCCGCGATGTACATGGCCCCCGTCGGCCTGGTCAACGCCGCCGACCCCGCGGCCGCCTACGCCGAGGCACTGGACGTCGCCGGCGCCCACCAGTCCTCGTACGGGCGCGAGGCGGCGGGCGTGTTCGCGGCGGCGGTCGCCGCGGCCTGCACTCCCGGCGCGACACCGACGACCGTCGTCGAGACCTGTCTGTCCCTGGCCAAGGACGGCACCCGTTCGGCCATCGAGGAGGTGGCCGAAGTCGCCGCCCGCCACAGCGACTTCGAGTCGGCCCTGCGTCCGCTTCGCGAGGCCGTCGCCCCCTTCGACACCGTGGGCCCCGACTACCGCGCCCCTTCCCTGGCGGCCCGCCGCCCCTCCCGGCTGCACGCCATCGAGGAACTCCCCATCGCCCTCGGCATGCTCCTCGTCGGCGACGGCGACTACCGCCGTACGGTCCTCGGCTCCGTCAACTACGGTCGCGACTGCGACTCGATCGCCACGATGTCCGGCGCGATCGCGGGCGCGCTGTACGGCGAGGAGCCGATCCCGCCCGACTGGGTGAAGACCGTCGCCGAGGCCAGCCGCCTCGATCTGCACGCCCCGGCCCGCAGCCTCACGGAGGTCACGCACGAGATCTTCGCCCGCGACACCCGGCGCCGCCGGGAGCACGAAGCGGCCTTCGCCAGGCTGACGGACCCCCGATGAACCTCCGGCTCACCTGGGTCCAGCCCGAGGACATGATCGGCCATGAACTCCGGCAGGCCGCGCAGGACGGCCGCGACGCGTCGGCGATCGCCCACCGCTGGCGTGCGGCGGGCGGCCCCCCGGCGCCATCGGTCGCCGGCGCGTCCCCGCAGCCGGCACCCCCTCCGCTCCGCGCCCTCGCCTCCCGCCTGCTGGACGAACTGGCGGAACTCCCCAGCCCCTTGTCGGTCCACGAGCCGACGGACCTCCCCGCCATCAGAGCGGCCTGTCCGGACTGGCCCCGGTCCGGCACGGCGGCGGAGGCATCCGACCCCGGCGCGGAGGCATCCGGCTCCATGGCGGAAGCATCCGGCTCCGTGACGGAAGCGCTCATGGACCGTCTGCACGCCGCCTGGCTCGGCCGCGCCGCCGGGTGTCTCCTCGGCAAGCCCGTGGAGAAGCTCCCGCTGCACGCCATCCGCGCCCTCGCCCGCGCCACCGGCAACTGGCCGCTCGCCGACTGGTTCACCGCGAAGGGCGTACCCGGTGAACTGCTCGCCGCCCACCCCTGGAACCGCCGTTCCGCACGCACCTCCCTCGCCGAGAACATCGACGGCATGCCCGAGGACGACGACCTCAACTACCCGCTCCTCAATCTGCTCCTGCTCCAGCGGTACGGGCCCGGATTCGGCACCGTCGACGTCGCCAGGCTGTGGCTCGACGAACTCCCCGCCGGCCGCACCTTCACCGCCGAGCGCGTCGCGTACCGCAACCTCCTCTGCGGCCTCGAACCACCGCTCACCGCCCTCCACCACAACCCGTTCCGGGAATGGATCGGCGCCGCGATCCGCGCCGATGTGCACGGCTGGACGCACCCCGGCGATCCGGCGGCCGCCGCCGAGCAGGCCCACCGGGACGCGGTGCTCACCCACACGGCGAACGGCGTGTACGGGGCCATGTTCATCGCCGCCGCGCTCGCCGTGGCGGCCACCGGGAACGCGGACGTGCACAGGTGCCTGCGCGCCGGCCTCCGCGTCGTACCGCCCCGCTCGCGGCTCGCCGAAGCCGTCCGCTCGGGCATCGAGACCGCCGGCGCGCACCGCGACTTCGACACCGTCGTGGACCGCCTGCACGCCGCCCACGGCTCGTACCACTGGGTCCATGTCATCCCCAACGCCGCCCTTCTCACCGCCGCCCTCACCCACGCGGACGGTGACTTCTCCGGGTCCATCTGCCGTGCCGTGTCCGGCGGCTGGGACACCGACTCCAACGGCGCCACCGCCGGCTCGCTCGCCGGCCTGCTCGCCGGCCACCCGGACCGGCTGCCCGGGGGCTGGACCGCCCCGCTCAAGAACCGTCTCGCCAGCACCGTCGGCGACTTCGACGGCATCGGCTTCGACTCGCTCGCCCGCCTCACGTGCGCCCACACCAATCTCCGGGAGGACCCGCGCTCATGACCGGCATCGTCGTGCTCGGCAGCACCAACATGGACCTCGTCGCCTATGTCGCGAAGGCCCCGCAGCGTGGAGAGACCGTCACGGGACGCGAGTTCCGCACCGTCCCGGGTGGCAAGGGAGCCAACCAGGCCGTCGCCGCCGCCCGGGCCGGCGGCGAGGTGGCGATGATCGGAGCCGTCGGCACGGACGACTTCGGCGGCCGGCTGCGGGCCACGCTCGAAGTCTCCGGAGTCGACACCGATCTGCTGCGCACGGCCGAAGGACCCTCAGGAACCGCGCACATCGTCGTGGACGACGAGGGCGGCAACGCGATCGTCGTCATCCCCGGCGCCAACGCCACCGTCGACCATCTGACCCCCGGTGACGAAACCCTCATCGCCACCGCGAACGCCCTCCTCCTTCAGCTCGAGATCCCCCTCGGCGGAGTGATCGCCGGCGCCGAGGCCGCCCGCCGGCACGGGGTACGGACCGTCCTCACCCCGGCGCCCGCCCAGCCTCTGCCGCCCGAACTGCTCGCCGCCACCGATCTGCTGGTGCCGAACGAGCACGAGGCCGCCCTCCTCGCGGGTGTCGCCGAACCGCTCGCCGCCGCCGAGGCACTGCTCCGCCAGGTTCCGGAGGTGGTGATCACGCTCGGCGGGGCGGGCAGTCTCTACGCGGCCCGCGGCATGGAGCCCCTCACGGTCGCCGCGCCCCGCGTCCGCGCCGTGGACACCACCGCGGCCGGTGACACGTTCGTCGGCGCCCTCGCCGTGGCCCTCGTCGAGGGCAGGCCGATGCCCGAGGCGATGATCTGGGCCTCCACCGCGGCCGCGCTCTCCGTCCAGCGCCCGGGCGCCTCGTCCTCCATGCCGTACCGCCCCGAGATCGACGCGGAAGCGCAGACGCGCACGAGGAGCGCCGCGACGCGCCGCTAGCCGCCTGCCGCTGCCACCAGCCGCTGCCGGGCAAGCCGCCGCGACAGGCCCCGCAGGAGACCCGCAAGGAGCAAGGAGCCCCGATGCACGACCCCGACGCCGACGGTGCCGCCGCCCGCCGGTCCACCGGAGCCCGCCCGTCCACCGGAGCCGGTCCGCTCACCGGGCTGCGCGTCCTCGACCTCGCCACCCTGTTCGCCGGGCCGCTCGCCGCGACGATGCTCGGCGACTTCGGCGCCGACGTCATCAAGATCGAGCACCCCCGCAAACCGGACCCCTCACGCGGCCACGGCCCCGACAAGAACGGTGTCGGCCTGTGGTGGAAGCTGCTCGGCCGCAACAAACGCACCATCACGATCGACCTGTCCACGCCGGGCGGCCGGGAGACCTTCCTCCGGCTCGCCGCGACCGCCGATGTCGTCATCGAGAACTTCCGCCCCGGCACGCTGGAGAAGTGGCAGCTCGGCTGGGAGGAGCTGAGCTCCGCCAACCCCCGTGTCGTGCTGGCCCGCGTCACCGGCTTCGGTCAGTTCGGTCCGTACTCCCACCGCCCGGGCTTCGGGACCCTCGCCGAGGCCATGAGCGGGTTCGCCGCCATCACCGGTGAACCCGACGGTCCGCCCACCCTTCCCCCCTTCGGTCTCGCCGACTCGATCGCCGCGCTCGCCACCTCCTACGCCGTCATGACCGCGCTGACCGCCCGCACCGCCACCGGCCGCGGCCAGGTCGTCGACATGGCCATCATCGAACCCATCCTCACCGTCCTCGGGCCGCAGCCCATCTGGTACGACCAGCTCGGCTACGTCCAGCCGCGCACCGGCAACCGCTCCCGCAACAACGCGCCGCGCAACACCTACCGCGCCGCCGACGGCTCCTGGCTCGCCGTCTCGACCTCCGCGCAGTCCGTGGCCGAGCGGGTGATGCGGCTGGTGGGCCGTCCGGAGCTGACGCGCGAACCCTGGTTCGCGACCGGCAGCGGGCGGGCCGAGCACACCGACGAGCTCGACGCGGCGGTGGGCGACTGGATCGCCCAGCACACCCGCGACGAGGTGCTCGCCGCGTTCGACAAGGCGGAGGCCGCGGTCGCCCCCGTCTACGACGTACGCGACGTCATGGACGATCCGCAGTACCGCGCGCTGGACAGTGTCACCGAGGTCCCCGACGCGGAACTCGGTCCGATCCGTATGCAGAACATCCTCTTCCGCCTTTCCGAGACTCCTGGTGGTATCCGCTGGGCCGGCCGCCCCCACGGCGCGGACACGGACACGGTCCTCGGCGAACTCGGGCTCACGCCCGGCCGGATCGCCGGCCTCCGCGACGAAGGCGCGCTATGACCCCGCTCACCTGGCTGTACGCCCCCGGGGACCGGCCGGAGGTCGTACGCAAGGCGCTGTCCTCCGGGGCCGACATCGTGATCGTCGACCTGGAGGACGCGGTCGCGCCCCACCGCAAGGCGTACGCCCTCGCGGCGACCACGGAACTGCTCGCCTCCCCCCAGCCGGTACCGGTGCACGTCCGCATCCACGCAGAGCGCGACATCACCGCGCTGGCCCCCCTGCCCGGCCTGTCGGCACTGCGTATCCCCAAGGTGGCACACGCCACTGACATCCAGATTCCGGCGAAGCTGGCGCCGGGCACGGAGCTGTACGCGCTGCTGGAGTCGGCGGGGGGCGTGGAGCACGCCTACGCCATCGCGACCGCCGACCCGGCCGTGCGCGGCATCGCGCTCGGCGAGGCGGATCTCCGCGCCGACCTGGGCGTACGGAACGACACCGGCCTCGACTGGCCGCGCAGCCGTATCGTCGTCGCGGCCCGCGCGGCCGGGCTCCCCCCGCCGACCCAGTCGGTGTACCCCGACATCCGCGACCTGGACGGCCTCGCGGCCTCCTGCGCCCACGGCCGCGCCCTGGGTTTCCTGGGCCGCGCCGCCATCCATCCCCGGCAGCTCCCGGTCATCGAGCGGGCCTACCTCCCCAGCCCGGAGGAGGTCGAGGCGGCCGAGGAGATCGTCAAGGCGGCGGCGACGGACGCGGGTGCGCTCGCCCTCCCCGACGGACGCTTCGTCGACGCGGCCGTCGTCGCCGCGGCCCACCGCACGCTGTCGCTGGCGGGCCGCGACGGCCGTTGACCCAGGGCCCGGAGCGCCCGGGCCCACGGACTCACGGACTCACGGACGCCCGGAAACGCCTCAGGGCCGCCCGGCTGTGATCAGCCGGGCGGCCCTGAGGATGTGCGAGGAAGCGGTCGGCCACCCGTTGCGTCGCGAAGCGGTCAGCTCCTGTTCGCGGACTCCGAGTCCGCCGGTTCCCCGGAGGGGTCCTTGTCCAGGGACAGGGCTGCCGGGTCGGCGTCCGTCGTCGCGTCGGAGGCCGTGCCGGAGCTGGCATCGGCGTCGTCGGGCTTGCGCGACTCCACCGCCGCCGGCTCGACGACCTCCTCGCGGCCCGGGCGGAGCCGCGCGGAGAGCACGATGTACACGACGGCCAGGACGAAGACGATGATCGCGGTCCACACGTTCAGCCGGAGGCCGAGCACGTGGTGGGCCTCGTCGACGCGCATGTACTCGATCCAGGCGCGGCCCGCGCAGTAGGCGGCGACGTACAGCGCGAAGGCCCGGCCGTGGCCCAGCTTGAAGCGGCGGTCGGCCCAGATGACCAGCAGCGCGACGCCGACGCACCACAGCGACTCGTAGAGGAACGTCGGGTGGTAGGTGCCCTCCGCGCGGTTGACACCCTCGCTGATCTCGAGCGCCCACGGCACGTCCGTCGGCCTGCCGTACAGCTCCTGGTTGAACCAGTTGCCCCAGCGGCCGATGGCCTGCGCGAGGGCGATCGCGGGCGCGATGGCGTCGGCGTACGCCGGGAGCGGGATGCCGCGGCGGCGGCAGCCGATCCAGGCGCCGACCGCGCCGAGCGCGATGGCGCCCCAGATGCCGAGGCCGCCCTCCCAGATCTTGAACGCGTCGACCCAGTTCTCACCCTCGCTGAAGTACAGCTGGTAGTCGGTGATCACGTGGTACAGACGGCCGCCGACGAGGCCGAACGGCACCGCCCACACGGCGATGTCGGCCACCGTGCCGGCTTTGCCGCCGCGGGCGATCCAGCGCTTGTTGCCGTACCAGACGGCCACGAAGACACCGATGATGATGCAGAAGGCGTAGCCGCGCAGCGGGAGCGGTCCGAGGTGGATCACACCGGTGGACGGGCTGGGAATGAAGGCAAGGTCCATGGCAGGTCCGACGCTACCCTGCCGGGCCCACCGCACGGCAACCGACGGGGCAACGTCTGCATAACGAGGCCCCCTGGGCACCCGCCGTTCCCGCGCGGCGGGCCGGTCCGCCGCAGGACCCGCCGGGCATGCGTCCGGGGCGCCCCGCGGCCACGCCGCCGAACGCCCCGGAGGACCCGCCGTCGCTCAGGACCCGGACGGGCTCGGCTGTGCCGTGCCCGGCTTCTTGCCCTTGTTCGCCTCGGTGACCCACTTCTTCAGGTTCTCCGGGCTGATCTGCTCGTTGCCCCGCTGCGGGAAGATGGACTGCCCGTTCAGCAGCACCGTCGGTGTGCCGCTGAAGTCGCCCTTGTGGAAGGCCTCGCCGGACTTCTCGACCCAGCTGTCGTGCGCGCCGGACTCGACGCAGTCCCGGAACGCGGGTGTGTCGAGACCCTGGACCTTGCCCGCCAGCTCGATCAGCCTGCCGTTCTGCGCGAAGGCGTCGTCCGTCTCCGGCGGCTGGTTCTGGTAGAGCACGTCGTGGTACGGGACGAACTTCCCGGCGTCCTGCGCGCACGCCGCCGCGTTCGCCGCGCGGCGTGATCCGTTGCCTCCCAGATTGCCGTCGATGATGGTGGCGAGGCGGTACTCCACCCTGAGCTGTCCGGAGTCCGTCAGCTCATGGATGGTGTTCCTCATCACGTTCTCGAACTGGGCGCAGGCCGGGCAGCGGAAGTCCTCCCAGACCGTGAGCGTGGACGGCGCGTCGCTCGCCCCCGCGGGGAGCGCGAGGGCGTCCTCGCCCTCGGCGCCGCTCGGGGCTGCCACCGGACCGGTGGACGCGCTGTCGCCCTTCCCCTTCCCTCCGGAGTTGGCCGCGATCACGCCGACGACCGCGGCGAGGCCCAGCACGCCGACCACGGCCGCGGACACGATCAACAGGCGCCGTCGCTTGTCGCGCGCCTTCTGCAGCTCACGATCCTGCAGGAGCCGCTCACGCGCGGCCCGCCTTCCGTCATGGTTCTTCTCGCTCACGCCCACAGCAACGAACCGGGGAGGCACCTATGCGCCTCCCCGGTCCGAGGTCCACCCGTACGGGTGAGCAGTTCGCCCGACGGTGTCAGCGCTTGCGCACGCCCGCCGCCAGGTCGCCCGCCAGCGCACGCACCGCCGCGATGCCGGCCGCGTGGTCCTCGGCGTCGAGCAGCCGCTTGACGAAGGCCGAGCCGACGATCACGCCGTCGGCGAAGCCCGCGACCTCCGCGGCCTGCTCGGCGCCGGAGACGCCAAGGCCGACGCAGACCGGCAGCCCGGTGGTGGCACGGGTGCGCCGGACCAGGTCCTGGGCCTGGGCGCCGACGGACTCACGCGTTCCGGTGACGCCCATCAGCGAGGCTGCGTAGACGAAGCCGGAACCCGCCGCCGTGATCTCGCCGAGCCGTGCGTCCTTGCTGCTCGGCGCGACCACGAAGACCGTGGCGAGGCCGTGCTTCTCGGCGTGCTCGCGCCATACGGCGGACTCCTGGACGGGCAGGTCGGGCAGGATGCAGCCCGCGCCGCCCGCCTCGGCGAGCTCGGCGGTGAAGCGCGCGATGCCGTAGCGGTCGATGGGGTTCCAGTACGTCATCACGAGGACCGGCTTGCCCGTGGCCTCGTGTGCCTCGCGGACCGTGCGCATGACGTCGGCGATCCTGACGCCGCCGCGCAGGGCGATGTCGTCGGCCGTCTGGATGACGGGACCGTCGAGGACGGGGTCGGAGTGCGGCAGGCCGACCTCCACGACATCGGCGCCGCCGTCGAAGACGGCCCTGATCGCCTCGATGCCGCCGTCCACGGTCGGGAAGCCGGCCGGGAGGTAGGCGATGAGCGCGGCCCGGTTCTCGGACTTCGCCTGCGCCAGGGTGTCGTTCAGCAGCTGGATGTTCCCGCTCACTTGGCGTCCCCCTCGATCTCGGCGACCTCGCCGGCCGCGTCCGCCTCGACGGCCGAGGCGGCTTCCTCGTCGTACAGCCCGAAGTAGCGGGCAGCCGTGTCCATGTCCTTGTCCCCGCGGCCGGACAGATTGACGATGATCAGTCCGTCCTTGCCCAGCTCCTTGCCGAGCTCCAGGGCTCCGGCGAGCGCGTGCGCGGACTCGATCGCCGGGATGATGCCCTCCGTGCGGGAGAGCAGCCGCAGCGCCTGCATCGCGGCGTCGTCGGTGACGGCCCGGTACTCGCCGCGTCCGCTGTCCTTGAGGTACGAGTGCTCCGGGCCGATGCCCGGGTAGTCGAGCCCCGCCGAGATCGAGTACGGCTCGGTGACCTGGCCCTCGTCGTCCTGGAGGACGTAGCTGCGCGAGCCGTGCAGGATGCCGGGCTCGCCCGCGGTCAGCGTGGCCGCGTGCTCGCCGGTCTCGACGCCGTGGCCCGCGGGCTCGCAGCCCACCAGCCGTACGCCGGTGTCCGGGATGAAGGCGTGGAAGAGGCCGATGGCGTTGGAGCCGCCGCCGACGCAGGCCACGGCCGCGTCCGGGAGGCGGCCCGCGCGCTCCAGGATCTGGCGGCGTGCCTCGACGCCGATGACGCGGTGGAAGTCGCGGACCATGGCCGGGAAGGGGTGCGGGCCCGCGACCGTGCCGAAGAGGTAGTGCGTGTGGTCGACGTTGGCGACCCAGTCGCGGAAGGCCTCGTTGATGGCGTCCTTGAGCGTGCGACTGCCGGACTTCACGGGGACGACCTCGGCGCCGAGCATGCGCATCCGGGCGACGTTCAGCGCCTGGCGCTGTGTGTCGATCTCGCCCATGTAGATGGTGCAGTCGAGGCCGAAGAGGGCGCAGGCGGTCGCGGTGGCGACGCCGTGCTGGCCGGCGCCGGTCTCGGCGATGACGCGGGTCTTGCCCATGCGCCTGGTGAGCAGGGCCTGGCCCAGCACGTTGTTGATCTTGTGCGAGCCGGTGTGGTTGAGGTCCTCCCGCTTGAGGAAGACGCGTGCGCCGCCCGCGTGTTCGGCGAAGCGGGGCACCTCCGTCAGGGCGCTGGGCCGGCCGGTGTAGTGGACGAGCAGATCGTCGAGCTCGGCGGCGAAGGCCGGGTCGGACTTGGCCTTGTCGTACTCGACGGCCACCTCGTCGACCGCGGCGACGAGCGCCTCGGGGATGAACTTGCCGCCGAAGTCGCCGAAGTAGCCGGCCGCGTTCGGCACCTGGCCCTCGGGATCGGGGATGAAGTAATCGCTGGGCATGCCAGAACTCCTCATGAGCGTGAAAGCAGAAGAGAAATGAGGGTGATGACGTCGGATCGCTGAGCGGGTCGCTCAGCGACGCCATCGCATGCCGTTGACCTGGCCGGGCTCGTCCCCGATGACGTACCTGACCCGCCGTCCGTGCACCCGCCGGGCCGGGGCGCGGCAGCCGCGAGGGCGGCAGCCGCGCGCCAGCGGGGCGTGCGGCACGCGCGCCGTCGTACCGGCCGGGCGAAGGCTCGGCCGGGCGGACGGTACGCGGCGCAGGACGGTGGTCATGGGGAGGGTCAGTCCCTCCCGTGCCGCAGGGCCGGGTGGGCGCCGGCGGCGACCAGATCGGCCACGGCGGCCTTGGGGTCGCGTCCGGTGACCAGCGACTCGCCGACGAGGACCGCGTCGGCGCCGGCATTGGCGTACGCGATCAGGTCGTGCGGGCCGCGGACGCCGGACTCGGCGATCTTGACGACGCCTGCGGGGATCTCGGGTACGACCCGTTCGAACGTGGAACGGTCGACCTTGAGGCTCTTGAGGTCGCGCGCGTTGACACCGATGATCTTGGCTCCGGCGTCCACGGCCCGCTCGACCTCGTCCTCGTCATGGACCTCGACGAGCGGGGTGAGACCGATCGACTCTGCGCGCTCGATCAGCGAGACCAGGGCCTCCTGGTCGAGCGCGGCGACGATCAGCAGCACGAGGTCCGCGCCGTAGGCACGGGCCTCCCACAGCTGGTACGACGTGACGATGAAGTCCTTGCGGAGCACCGGGATGTCCACCCGGGCCCGCACGGCTTCCAGGTCCGCGAGCGAGCCGCCGAAGCGGCGCTGTTCGGTGAGGACGGAGATGACGGCCGCGCCGCCCGCCTCGTAGTCGGCGGCGAGTGCGGCCGGGTCGGCGATCGCGGCGAGCGCGCCCTTGGAGGGGCTGGAGCGCTTCACCTCGCAGATGACCTTCACACCCTCGCCGCGCAGCGCGGCGACGCCGTCCTTGGCCTGGGGCGCCTTGGCGGCACGCTCCTTGAGCTCGTCGAGGCTGACCCGCGCCTGCCGCTCTGCGAGGTCGGCGCGTACGCCTTCGATGATCTCGTCGAGCACACTCACGCGAGCGGCCCCCTTCCGAGAGGTAGATGGTGGATCACTGTCAGCAATCCCGATGGTATCCGGCTGAGGGCGAAGGCCTCGCATCCGGTTGACGTCCGTCCCACTACCTGGGACTTCGTCCTGAGGGTCATGGTGCGAGCACCGAGCCGAACGGCAGGTTCCGGACAACCGTGAAGAGCGCCAGAACCGCGCCGAGACCCCACCACCAGCCGGGCCCGAGCGCAATCCGCACCGGTCTTGCACGGACCGCCTGGACGAGCCATGCGGTCCAGAGAACGGCGAAGATCCCGTATCCGGCGACGGCGAGGGCGTTGGCACCGAAGGCGGTGCCCAGGTCGCCGTGGATGAAGGCGTGGGCGCTGCGCAGGCCGCCGCAGCCCGGGCAGTAGATCCCGGTGAACCGCAGCAGCGGACAGACCGGGTAGTGGCCCGGCTCGTTCGGGTCGACCGCGCCGACGTACGCGAAGGCCGCGGCGACGACGGCGATCGTTCCCAGCGGCGCGGCGAGCCGTCGCGACAGGGGTGCGGGGGTGGTGGCTGTGATGGCGTCCACCTCGTGATTGTCCCCCGCTCATGGGTAGAGGCGCAGCCCGGGCTCGCCGGGCTGCGCCTCTACGGAGCGACGGGTGCGGTCAGGAGGCCGTGGCCTCGGCCGGCACGGGCTGCGCGGCGGCCTGCGTACGGGCCAGGACGGGGCTCTCCTTCAGGCCGAGACCGGCGGCCTTCATCGCGGCGCCGACGACACCGCCGAGCAGGGTCACGCCCATTCCGGCCCAGAAGCCGAGCGGGTTGGCCGCCACCATGAACACTCCTGCGATGCAGAAGCCGATGACGGAGATGGTGACACCGGTCCAGGCGGCCGGGGTGTGTCCGTGGCTGCTGCCCGCCATGAGTTGCTCCTCGTTGGTGTTGCGCTGTGGGGTGAGCCGGGGGCTCGTGTTCCATTGTCCCGTACCGGAAGGGGTGCCGGGACGTGGGGGTCGTCACTGATCGCGGGTGTCACAGGCCGCGGGTGTCACCGGTCCCCGGTGGGGTCCTCACCTCGGTCGAGGGCCTTCCACAGTTCCTCGGGGCGGTCCGGGTCGGCCGCGGGACGGCCCTTGCTCGCGCCCCCGCCCGCGCCCTCGCGCTCGTACCGCCCGGACATCGCGGGCCAGGCGGACCCGTACCGCAGGGCGAGCAGTCCGGCGAGGAGGATCAGCAGTCCGGCGGCGGCGGTGACGTACGGCCAGGCGGTGTGCGTGAGGGCGTCGACGCTCGTGACGGTGCCGCTCGTGGTCTGCCGGGCCTGCTCGTCGAGCGCCGCGCTGTCGGAGGCGCCCAGGAAGGCGGAGGCCGCCGCGCCCGCGCCGCTCAGCGCCAGCAGCGCGGAGACGAGGACGCGGCCCGT
Source organism: Streptomyces sp. NBC_00259 (assembly GCF_036181745.1). Taxonomy (NCBI): domain Bacteria; kingdom Bacillati; phylum Actinomycetota; class Actinomycetes; order Kitasatosporales; family Streptomycetaceae; genus Streptomyces; species Streptomyces sp. NBC_00259. The sequence goes on from NZ_CP108080.1 coordinate 1,937,590, forward strand.
GCGGCGGACCGCGAAGACGGCGACGAGGGCGGCCAGGCCGACGACGGCGAGGGCCGCCGGAAGCCCGGTGACGTCCCGGCCGTCCGCCTCCAGCGGCACACTGCCCGCGCCGACGGCGGCCGCGCCCTCGGCCCAGGTCTGCCCGGAGGCGAGGAGCACCACGGCGGCGCCGACGGCGCCGAGGAACAGTGCGGCGGCGAGGCTGCGCCGGCCGCCGGCGGCGGTCGCGGCGGCCTCTGCGGTCTCGGTACGGGGCTGGGGTACGGGAACAGCACTCACGCCCCCCACTATCCCTTACGCGTTCGGTTCCCGTTCAGCCGGTTCGCGGTGTGCACGGCACGGAGCACGGCGGCCGCCTTGTTGCGGCATTCGGTGTCCTCGGCGACCGGGTCGGAGTCGGCCACGATCCCCGCTCCGGCCTGCACGTACGCGGTGCCGTCGCGCAGCAGGGCGGTGCGGATGGCGATCGCGGTGTCGGAGTTGCCCGCGAAGTCGAGATAGCCGACGCAGCCGCCGTACAGTCCGCGCCGGGAGGGCTCCAGCTCCTCGATGATCTGCATGGCGCGGGGCTTCGGGGCGCCGGACAGCGTGCCGGCGGGGAAGCAGGCGGTCAGCACGTCGAAGGCGGTACGGCCCGCGGCGACCGTGCCGGTGACGGTCGAGACGATGTGCATGACGTGGGAGTAGCGCTCGACCGACATGAAGTCGACGACCTCGACCGAGCCGGGTTCGCAGACGCGGCCCAGGTCGTTGCGGCCGAGGTCGACGAGCATCAGGTGCTCGGCGCGCTCCTTCGGGTCGGCGAGGAGCTCCTCCGCCAGGTCGTGGTCCTCCTGCGGGGTGGCGCCGCGCGGGCGGGTCCCGGCGATCGGGTGCACCATCGCGCGCCCGTTCTCGATCTTGACCAGCGCCTCCGGGCTGGAGCCGACGACGTCGAAGCCCCCGTCCTCGTGGGGGAAGCGCAGCAGGTACATGTACGGGCTCGGGTTCGTGGCCCGCAGCACCCGGTAGACGTCGAGGGCGCTCGCCTCGCACGGGGTCTCGAAGCGCTGGGAGGGCACCACCTGAAAGGCCTCGCCCGCGCGGATGCGCTCCTTGATGTCCTCGACGGCGTCCTGGAACTGTTCGCCGCTCCACATCGGCCCGGTGTACGGGGGCAGTTCGGACGGCGGCAGGGCCTGCGGCCGGTAGTCGACCGGCTGCGCCAGATCGGCCTCCATGGCGTCGAGACGGGCCACGGCGTCCGCGTAGGCCTCGTCGACGCCCGTGTCGAGGTCGTTGTGGTTGATCGCGTTGGCGATCAGCAGGACCGAGCCGTCCCAGTGGTCGAGCACGGCGAGGTCCGAGGTGAGCAGCATGGTCAGCTCGGGCAGTCTCAGATCGTCCGTGCCGTGCTCGCCGATCTTCTCCAGCCGGCGGACGATGTCGTAGCCGAGGTAGCCGATCATGCCACCCGTGAACGGGGGCATGCCCGGAGCGACGTCGGGGGCGAGAGGCGTGTGCAGGGCCTCGACGGTCGCGCTCAGGGCCTTGAGCGGGTCCCCGTCGGTGGGGACGCCGACGGGCGGGGTGCCGAGCCAGTGCGCCTGGCCGTCACGGACGGTGAGGGTCGCGGCGGACCGGACGCCGACGAAGGAGTAGCGGGACCAGGACCTGCCGTTCTCGGCGGATTCCAGCAGGAACGTGCCGGGGCGCTCCCCCGCGAGCTTGCGGTAGAGGCCGACCGGAGTGTCACCGTCCGCGAGAAGGCGGCGGCTGACGGGGATGACGCGGCGGTCGGCCGCCAGCTTGCGGAAGGTGTCGAGATCCATGGCGCAAAACCCTACTGGCCGAGGGAGAGCACGTCGGCGTCGAAGCAGGTACGGGCCCCGGTGTGGCAGGCGGCACCGATCTGGTCGACCTTCACCAGCACGGTGTCGGCGTCGCAGTCGAGAGCCACGGACTTGACGTGCTGGACGTGGCCGGAGGTGTCGCCCTTGACCCAGTACTCCCGGCGGCTGCGGGACCAGTACGTGGCACGGCCGGTGCTGAGGGTGCGGTGCAGGGCCTCGTCGTCCATCCAGCCGAGCATCAGCACCTCGCCGGTGTCGTACTGCTGGGCGATGGCCGGGACCAGTCCGTCGACGCTCCGCCTGAGGCGGGCGGCGATGGCGGGGTCGAGTGCGCTGGGAATGCGGGACGTGCCTGTCATGGGCTCATTGTGCCGCGCCCACGGGGCCGGAACGGTGGTGCGTCCACTGGGCGGACGCGGCGCGCCGGTCGTAGGCTGGCCGCCATGTCGACCCATGCGAAGCGTGAACGACTTCTGCTCGCCGATCTTCTGGAGGCGGCGGGCCCGGACGCCCCGACCCTGTGCGAGGGGTGGAACACCCGTGATCTGGCGGCCCATGTCGTGGTGCGCGAGCGCCGCCCGGAGGCCGCGGGGATCGTGCTGAGCCCGCTGCGGAGCAGGCTGGAGCGGGTGCAGGCGGAGTATGCCGCGAAGCCGTACGAGGAGCTGATCCAGCTGATCCGTACGGGCCCGCCGCGGATGTCACCGTTCTCGATCAAGCCGGTGGACGAGGCGTCGAACACGGTCGAGTTCTATGTGCACGCCGAGGACGTGCGCCGGGCACAGCCCGACTGGACGGCCCGTGAGCTGGACGCGGTCTTCGCGGACACGCTCTGGTCACGGCTGGAGAGGTCGGCCCGGCTGCTGGGCCGCAAGGCCCCGGTGGGGCTGGTGCTGCGGCGTCCGAACGGGCAGACGGCGGTCGCGCACCGCGGTGCCCCGGTGGTGACGGTGACCGGTGAGCCGGGTGAGCTGACGATGTACGCCTTCGGACGGCAGGACGCGGCGAAGGTGGAGATCGAGGGTGAGAAGGACGCGATCGACCGCGTGGGCAGGACCCAGCTGGGAATGGGCTGACCAGCGGGCTGCCGACCCGCGGGCCGGTCCGGCGCCGCGCTCAGGTCCCGCCGGGGACGGGCCGGGGCTCAGGTCCCGCTGGGGCTCAGCTCCCGCCGGGGGCGGGATGTCCCGGGGCGAGGGCCGTGGCGATCCGGTTCATGAGCGTCTGGGCGGTGTTGCCCTCCGGCGTCTCTGCGGTCTTCGTGGTCGCGACGGCGATGGCGAGGCGTTCGGCGGGCAGGTAGGCCTGCACGGCGGCGTAGCCGGAGAACGACGGGTTCGTCATGATCCAGTCGTTCTGGACGAGCACACCGACGCCGAAGTGCTTGGCCTCGGTGTTCTTCAGGCAGACCGTGGCGGGGCAGCTCTTCGTACCGCCGCCGAGCCCGACCGTGCCGGGGTCGAGCTGGGTCCGGAACGCGGCCGGGGACAGCAGCTCCCCCGTGCCCACGCCCTCCGCCGAGCGGGCCAGGTCGCAGATGTGGGAGGTGAGGACGGCGCCCGGCGCGGTGGTCCACGACGGGTTCCAGAAGGTGGATTCCTCGTAGGGGCCGCGTTCCGAGGTGAAGGCGTGCAGGACCGGCCGCGGGATCTCGGGGGTGGCGCCGTTGCGGGTGTCGTCCAGCCCGAGGGGGCCCATGACGCGCTGCTCCAGCAGCTGGTCGAGCGGCATTCCGGCGATCTTCTCCAGGGCGGCGCCGAGGAGCACGAAGTTGGCGTGGGAGTAGCTCCAGCTGGTGCCCGGCGCGTACCAGAGGGGGTGCGCGGCCGGGTAGGCCACCAGTTCCTCGGCCGTCCACTGGCGGAAGGGGGCCGCCTCCAGCGCGGCGAGGAACTTCGGGTCGGTGACGTAGTCGTGGAGTCCCGAGGTGGAGTCGCCGAGCATCCGCAGGGTGATCCTGTCGGCGTGCGGGGCGTCGGGCAGCCAGCGGGACACCGGGTCGTCGAGACGCGCCTTCTTCTCGTCCACCAGCTGCAGCAGGGTGATGCCCATGTACACGATGGCGATCGAACCGGCTCGGAAGTGCATACCGGGCTGCGCGGGAACGCCGGTCATCGATTCGCCGAGAGCCGTCGTGAGGACTTCCTCGCCGTCCTTCGTGACGCGCAGCACGACCGAGTTCAGGTGCAGTTCGGTCCTGGCCTGCTGCGCGAGATTCAGGACCTCACGGGCGGGGCCGCCCCTGGGCGGCGGAGAGCTGACACACGGCCGCCCGCTCCCGGCCCCGGCCGGGGCGGCGGTGCCTGCGCCGGCCGTCGCCTGGAGGCTCGCCGCGACGAGCGTCGCGGCACAGAGGAGCGGGGCCACGCGGGTGCGCCTCATCGCCTCATTGTCGGCGAACGATCCGCACACGGCCACGCCAGGGCGATCGGGCTCCGACGTCAGCGGGCGCAGCCCCGCACGGCGGCGCCGTGCCCAGCGGCACTCCCGGCGGCGAGATGCCGCGTCCAGGTCGCGCGGGTGTTGGGGATCCCCGGATCGGCCAGCAGCTTCAGCACGTAGGTGGCGTGCAGCCGGGCCCACGGCTCGGAGTCCCGGAACCGCCGTGACGGGCTGTTCAGCCGCCGCGCGGTGCGCACGAGCGCGGCATCTGCCGCGAGGTGGCGCCGCAGCGCGGCCTCGCGCTCGGCAGGATCCGCGGACACCAGTCCGCGGGTCCAGCCGAGCCGGCGGTCCCAGGAGTCCCTCACCGCCCGGTCACCGGACGGGGTGACCCGCTTCCCGCAGGGTCTCCTTGACCTCGGCGATCCGCAGGTCGCCGAAGTGGAAGACGGACGCCGCGAGCACCGCGTCCGCGCCTGCCGCGATGGCCGGTGCGAAGTCGCCGAGCCTGCCCGCGCCGCCGGAGGCGATGACCGGGACGGTGACGTGCTTGCGGACGGCGGCGATCATCTCGGTGTCGTAGCCGTCCTTGGTGCCGTCGGCGTCCATCGAGTTGAGCAGGATCTCGCCCGCGCCCAGCTCGGCGGCCCGGTGCGCCCATTCGACGGCGTCGATGCCGGTGCCGCGTCGGCCGCCGTGGGTGGTGACCTCGAAGGAGCCGGACGGGGTGCGGCGGGCGTCGACCGACAGCACCAGGACCTGGCGGCCGAAACGCTCGGCGATCTCGCGGATCAGCTCGGGGCGGGCGATGGCCGCGGTGTTGACGCCGACCTTGTCGGCGCCGGCCCGCAGCAGTTTGTCGACGTCGTCGGCGGAGCGCACCCCGCCGCCGACCGTGAGCGGGATGAAGACCTGCTCGGCGGTGCGGCGCACGACGTCGTACGTCGTCTCGCGGTCGCCGGACGAGGCGGTGATGTCGAGGAAGGTCAGCTCGTCGGCGCCTTCGGCGTCGTACAGCTTGGCCATCTCGACGGGGTCGCCGGCGTCCCGCAGGTTCTGGAAGTTGACTCCCTTGACCACCCGGCCGTTGTCCACGTCCAGGCAGGGGATGACTCGGACGGCGAGGGTCATGCCGCTCCCCCTCCTTCCCCTCGGTACGCCTCGACCTCGACCTCGACGACCAGCCGCGGGTCGACGAAACCGGAGACGATGATCATCGACGCGGCCGGGCGGACGGCGCCGAGCAGCTCCTTGTGGGCGCGGCCGACCTCGTCGACGTCGCGGGCGTGCGTGATGTACATGCGGGTGCGCACCACGTGCTCGCTGCCGAGTCCGAACTCCTTCAGCGCGGCCAGTGCCGCGTTGAAGGAGTTGACGGCCTGGTCGTACGGGCCGCCGTCGGCGAAGGTGCCGTTGACCACCGACGTACAGCCGGAGACCAGCACCAAGCCGTTCGGCAGCTCGACCGCGCGGGAGTAGCCGAAGGCCTCTTCCCACGGGCCGCCGGAGCCGATCCGGCGGACGTCGTTGCTCACCGCGACACCGCCTCCACCGCTTCCAGCGCCTCTTCCAGGGTGAACGCCTCGGCGTAGAGCGCCTTTCCGACGATCGCGCCCTCGATGCCGAGCGGCACGAGGCCGGCGAGCGCGCGCAGGTCGTCGAGCGAGGAGACGCCGCCGGAGGCGACGACCGGCTTGTCCGTGGCGGCGCAGACATTGCGCAGCAGCTCCAGGTTGGGGCCCTGGAGGGTGCCGTCCTTGGCGATGTCGGTGACGACGTACCGCGCGCAGCCCTCGGAGTCCAGGCGCGCCAGCGTCTCGTAGAGGTCGCCTCCGTCGCGGGTCCAGCCGCGGCCGCGCAGCGTCGTGCCGCGTACGTCGAGACCGACCGCGATCTTGTCGCCGTGCTCGGCGATGACCTTGGCGACCCACTCGGGGGTCTCCAGTGCGGCGGTGCCGAGGTTGACCCGGGTGCAGCCGGTGGCGAGGGCGGCGGCGAGCGAGGCGTCGTCGCGGATGCCGCCGGACAGCTCGACCTTGAGGTCCATGGCTCCGGCCACCTCGGCGATCAGCTCCCGGTTGTCACCGGTGCCGAAGGCCGCGTCGAGATCGACCAGATGCAGCCACTCGGCGCCCGCCCGCTGCCAGGTGAGGGCGGCCTCCAGCGGGGAGCCGTAGGAGGTCTCCGTGCCGGACTCGCCGTGGACGAGGCGGACGGCCTGGCCGTCGCGGACGTCGACGGCGGGGAGGAGTTCAAGCTTCTGAGCCATGATCAGAGGGTCTCGATCCAGTTGGTGAGGAGCTGGGCTCCGGCGTCGCCGGACTTCTCGGGGTGGAACTGGGTGGCCCACAGTGCACCGTTCTCGACGGCCGCGACGAAGGGCTCGCCGTGGGTGGCCCAGGTGACCTTCGGGGCGCGGATGGCCGGGTTGGTCACCTCCAGGTCCCAGTCGCGCACGGCGTAGGAGTGCACGAAGTAGAACCGGGCGTCGGCGTCGAGGCCGGCGAACATCTCCGTGTCCTCGGGGGCCTCGACCGTGTTCCAGCCCATGTGCGGGACGACCGGGGCGTTCAGCGGTCCGACGACGCCGGGCCACTCGTCGAGGCCCTCGGTCTCGACGCCGTGCTCGATGCCGCGGGCGAAGAGGATCTGCATGCCGACGCAGATGCCCATGACGGGCCTGCCGCCGGAGAGCCTGCGGCCGACCACCCAGTGTCCGCGGGCCTGCTGGAGTCCGGTCATGCAGGCGGAGAAGGCGCCCACACCGGGCACGAGCAGACCGTCGGCGTTCATGGCCGTGTCGAAGTCGCGGGTGACCTCGACGTCGGCGCCGACGCGGGCGAGAGCGCGCTCGGCGGAGCGGATGTTGCCGAAGCCGTAGTCGAAGACGACGACCTTCTTCCGCTCGCTCATGACCACACGTCCAGTCGCAGGACACCCGCGGCGAGACACAGCGCGGCTCCGAGGGACAGGAGCACGATCAGGCCCTTGGGCATCTGCTGCTTGGCGAACGAGATGATGCCGCCGATCAGGAAGAGCCCAAGGACGATCAGAACCGTGGAGAGACCGTTCACGACTAGAGAGCGCCCTTCGTGGAGGGAAGGATTCCGGCAGCGCGCGGGTCGCGCTCGGAGGCATAGCGAAGGGCCCTGGCCAGCGCCTTGAACTGGCACTCCACGATGTGGTGGGCGTTGCGCCCGTACGGTACGTGGACGTGCAGCGCGATCTGCGCCTGGGCGACGAAGGACTCCAGGATGTGCCGGGTCATCGTCGTGTCGTACGCGCCGATCATCGGCGCCATGTTCTCCGGCTCGGTGTGCACGAGGTACGGGCGGCCGGACAGGTCCACCGTCACCTGCGCGAGCGACTCGTCCAGCGGCACGGTGCAGTTGCCGAAGCGGTAGATGCCGACCTTGTCGCCGAGGGCCTGCTTGAAAGCGGCGCCCAGCGCGAGGGCGGTGTCCTCGATGGTGTGGTGGCTGTCGATGTGCAGATCGCCGTCGGTCTTGACGGTGAGGTCGAACAGCCCGTGGCGGCCGAGCTGGTCGAGCATGTGGTCGTAGAAGCCGACCCCGGTCGACACATCGACCTTTCCGGTGCCGTCGAGGTCGATCTCGACGACGACGGCGGTCTCCTTCGTGGTGCGCTCGACCCGTCCTACCCGGCTCATGAGCTGTGCTCCTTCTTCAGTGCGCGAACCGCGTCGAGGAACGCGTCGTTCTCTTCGGGGGTGCCGGCGGTGACCCGCAGCCGGCCCGGTACGCCGTTGTCGCGGACCAGGACGCCCCGGTCGAGGATCTTCTGCCACATGGCGTGGGCGTCCTCGAAGCGTCCGAACTGGACGAAGTTGGCGTCGGACTCGGTCACCTCGTAGCCGATGGCGCGCAGCTCGGCGACCAGCCGGTCCCGCTCCTCCTTGAGCTGCTCGACGTACTTCAGCAGCGTATCGGTGTGCTCCAGGGCCGCCAGCGCGGTGGCCTGGGTGACGGCGGAGAGGTGGTACGGCAGCCGTACGAGCTGGACGGCGTCGACCACGGCGCGGTGCGCGGCGAGATAGCCGAGGCGCAGTCCGGCGGCGCCGAAGGCCTTGGACATCGTCCGCGAGACGACGAGGTGGGGCCGGCCTTCGAGCAGCGGCAGCAGCGAGGGCCGGTGGCTGAACTCGACGTACGCCTCGTCGATGACCACCAGTGACGGCTTCGCGGCCTGGGCGGCCTCGTACAGGGCGAGGACCGTCTCGGCGTCGACGGCCGTGCCGGTGGGGTTGTTGGGCGAGGTGACGAAGACGACGTCGGGGCGGTGCTCGGCGATGGCCGTCGCGGCCGCCGCCACATCGATGGTGAAGTCGTCGTTGCGGGGTCCCGAGAGCCAGCCGGTGCCGGTGCCGCGCGCGATCAGACCGTGCATCGAGTACGAGGGCTCGAAGCCGATCGCGGTCCGGCCGGGTCCGCCGAAGGTCTGCAGCAGCTGCTGGATGACCTCGTTGGAGCCGTTGGCCGCCCACACGTTCTCCAGGGCGACCGGGTGCTTCCCGGTGCGGGTCAGATACGTCGCCAGCTCCGTGCGCAGCTCGATCGCGTCCCGGTCCGGGTAGCGGTTGAGGCCGCGCGCGGCCTCCCGCACCCGCTCGGCGATCCGCTCGACGAGCGGCTCGGGCAGCGGGTACGGGTTCTCGTTGGTGTTCAGCTGTACGGGGACGTCGAGCTGGGGCGCGCCGTACGGGGACTTGCCGCGCAGCTCGTCGCGGATGGGGAGGTCGTCGATGCCGGTCACTTGCCGTCGGGTACCTTCCAGCCGAACCGTGCCTTGAGCGCGGCGCCGTGCGCCGGGAGGTCCTCCGCCTCCGCCAGGGTCACCACGTGGTGGGTGACGTCGGCGAGCGCCTCGCGCGTGTAGTCCACGATGTGGATGCCGCGCAGGAAGGACTGGACGGACAGCCCGGAGGAGTGGCAGGCGCAGCCGCCGGTCGGCAGCACGTGGTTGGACCCGGCGCAGTAGTCGCCGAGGGAGACCGGCGCCCACGGGCCGACGAAGATCGCGCCCGCGTTGCGGACCCGCTCGGCCACGGCCGCCGCGTCGGCGGTCTGGACCTCCAGGTGCTCGGCGCCGTACGCGTCGACGACACGCAGGCCGTCCTCGATGCCGTCGACGAGGACGATCGCGGACTGCCGGCCGGACAGCGCCGGGACGATGCGGTCCTCGACGTGCTTGGTCGCGGCGATCTGCGGCTCCAGCTCCCGCTCGACCGCGTCGGCCAGCTCGGGCGAGTCGGTGACCAGCACGGCCGCGGCCAGCGGGTCGTGCTCGGCCTGGCTGATCAGGTCGGCCGCGACGTGCGCCGGGTCGGCGGTGGCGTCGGCGAGGACCGCGATCTCGGTCGGACCGGCCTCGGCGTCGATGCCGATCCGGCCGGTGAAGTAGCGCTTGGCGGCCGCGACCCAGATGTTGCCGGGGCCTGTGACCATGTTGGCAGGCGCACAGGACTCGGTGCCGTACGCGAACATCGCGACGGCCGTCGCGCCGCCCACCGCGTACACCTCGTCGACGCCGAGCAGCGCGCAGGCGGCCAGGATCGTCGGGTGCGGCAGTCCGCCGAACTCCTTCTGCGGCGGGGAGGCGAGCGCGATGGACTCGACGCCCGCCTCCTGCGCCGGTACGGCGTTCATGATCACGGACGAGGGGTAGACGGAACGGCCACCCGGTGCGTACAGCCCGACGCGCTCGACCGGAACCCACTTCTCGGTCACCGTGCCGCCGGGCACGACCTGGGTGGTGTGCGTCTCGCGGCGCTGCTCGCGGTGGACGATCCGGGCGCGCCGGATGGACTCCTCCAGCGCCGCCCCGACCTCGGGGTCGAGCTGCTCCAGCGCCTCGGCGATCGCCTTCGCGGGCACCCTGACGTGCTCGAGCGTCACGCCGTCGAACTTCTCCGCGTACTCGATCAGTGCCGCGTCGCCCCGATGATGGACGTCCTCACAGATGGGCCGCACCTTGTCCAGGGCGGCTTCCACGTCGAACTCGGCACGGGGCAGCAGGTCGCGCAGGGCCCCGCCCTCGGGGAGGGCGTCGCCGCGCAGGTCGATTCGCGAGATCACGGGTCAATTCTCGCAGACCGTTCTTCGGCGCCGTCGTCCGTATCAGTGACTGATACGCGTCACACCACTCTTCACTCCTCACTTCGCACCCCAGAAGTCGTTCATGACCACTAGCGTTCAGTTCGTTACTCAGCGGGAACAACGGCTGTACGGAACCGGGGAACCAGACCGGGGGAAGCGAGGGGGCGGCATTGACCGAGCCGCAGGGCATCGACATGCCCAACGATCTCACCACGGCGGAACGCACGATGTGGACCTCCTTCGAGCACGGGAGGACCTGCGACCTTCGCGACAGCAATCCACTGCTGAACGATCCCTTCTCGGAACGCGAATGGGGCCCCGGGCGCAGCGTGCGCGCCGATGTGATCGCGATGCTGCTGCTGAGCGGTCCGCCGGCACGTCCCGGGCGGGTGTGCGCGCTCAAGCTGCGCGGCGCGTACGTCACGGGCAAGCTCACGCTCTCCGGCGGCACGATCGGGCCGTACGTGGAGCTGACCGGCTGCCGGTTCGAGAGCGAACTGGCCTTTCCCGAGGCGCGGTTCACCACGCTGCGCATGGTCGGCTGCGCGATACCGCGGCTGGAGGCCGCTCGGCTGCACACCGAGGGCGATCTGCATCTGCCGCGCTGCCGGATCGACCGCGGGATGCGGCTCACGGACGCCCAGATAGGCACGGATCTGCTGATCAACCAGATCCAGGTGCGGCCGGACCGGCGGGGCCGCGCGATCGCCGCGGACGGGCTGTCCGTCGCGCAGGACCTGCAGGCCGAGCTGATCGAGACGTACGGCGAGGTCAGTCTGCGCGGCGCGAAGGTCGGCGTGTCGCTGAGCCTGCGCGGCAGCAGGCTGCGGGCGGTCGAGGGGCGGCACGCGCTGAACGCCCCGCAGCTGACGGTGGAGCGCACGCTGTACATGACCCGGGCATGGGTCGACGGGGGCGGCGACCAGGGGGCCACTCCTCCGTTCGGCATCGCCAACGCCGCGGGCGGCCGGGCGCCGGGCGCGCGGGAGCGGCGCTTCGAGTGCCATGGCGGGGTGCGGCTGGACGACGGCCGCTTCGGCGACGCGGTCGACCTCCACAAGGCCCGCTTCGTGCTGTCGGACGCGCGGCGGGAGGAGCTGTCGCTGCGCAGGATCGTCACGCCGGAGCTGCGCTTCACCGGCGAGCGGCCGACGCAGGGACGCGTCGTGCTGAACGGGGCGAAGGTCGTCACGCTGATCGACCTCTCCACGAGCTGGCCCGGGCCCGGCGGGCTGGCCATGGGCGGGTTCGTGTACGAGAACCTCGTCCCGTACAGCCGCTTTCCGCTGGCGCGGCGGCTGGAGTGGATCGAGGCGGCGACTCCGGAGTACGCGCCTGAGCCGTACGAACGGCTCGCGACCGTGCTGCGCAACAGCGGCGAGGACGCGGACGCCCGTGAGGTGCTGCTGGCCAAGCAGCGCCGCCGCCGCGAGACCCTGCCGCTCGCCGCGAAGCTCTGGGGCTTTCTCCAGGACTGGACGGTGGCGTACGGCTACCGGCCGGGCAGGGCCGCGCTGTGGATGGCGGTGCTCTGGGCGGCCGGTGCGGTGGCCTTCTCCCGCTACGACCCCTCGGCGATCAAGCCGGACGAGCACCCGGTGTGGAACCCGTCCCTGTTCGCCCTGGATCTGCTCATCCCGGTGATCAACCTCGGCCAGGACGGCTACTGGCGGCTGGAGGGCCGCTGGCAATGGGCGGCGGCCGCGCTGATACTCCTGGGCTGGATCCTCGCGACGACGGTCGCGGCAGGCGCGTCACGGATGCTGAGGCGCGGCTGAGGCGTGTGGGAGACAGGGGGCGCGCGGGGCGTGACGGGGGGTGTGCGAGGGGCTCTCCCGTGCGTCCGAATACGCGCGCCTTTGCGTTTTCTTGACCTGGGCCAGGACAACCATTCCACCTGCTACCAAAACTTCACAGATGCCCTCTGGCGCACCTCCGACCTGCGTCTTTCAATGGTCCGCACCATGTCTCTGCTCCGCGCCCTGATCAGCACCGCCCGCATGGTCCGGCACACCCCGCGGCTCGCCGACGGCCTGCCTCCGGACGATGCGGTACTGCTCGACGCCCCGGACGGCGGGCTCGGCCCGGCCCTCGTCGCGGCCGCCGTCGGCGATCACGAGCCCGCCGCCGCACTCCTCGCCGCCACGCGCGGCGCGGCCGAGTGGGAGAACCGGGACCGCCATGTGACGCGGCTCGCGGCGTTCGCGTACAACCGCGACGACTGGCTGGCCGGCTGGCTCGCCGCCTCGCCCCGCGATCCCGACGCCCTGCTGGTGAAGGCCGAGCTGGAGGTCCGCAGGGCCTGGGAGTCACCCGCGAGCGCCGAGCGGCTGCGCGAGGTCGGCCCGCTCGTCCACGCCGCCGCCGAGGCCGATCCCCGCGACCCCGTGCCCTGGCGGCTCGCGCTCGACCACGCCCGCGGCACGCACGCCACGCACACCGCCTTCGAGGCGCTGTGGGAGCAGGCGGTGCGCCGCTCCCCGCACCACTACGGCTGCCATGTCGCGGCGCTGCAGTACCTCTCCGCCGTCTGGTACGGCTCGCACCGCGAGTGCTTCGACTTCGCCGAGCGCGCCGCCGAGGACTCGCTGCCCGGCTCCCTCGTCCAGGCCCTGCCGGTGCGGGCGGCGTTCTCCCTGCTGCTGGCGGGGCCCGTCAGCTCCGTGCAGGCTGACCGGATCGACGCCGCGGCGGACCGGGCGATCGCGCTGTCCGCCCGCTTCCGCACGGCCGACCCCTGGCCCGCCGAGGTACGCAATCTGCTGGTGTACGTGCTGATCGCGCGCGGCCGCTGGACCGAGGCGCTGGAGGTGTTCCGGACGATCGGCACGTACGCCACGTCGTTCCCGTGGAACTGTCTGACGGACGATGCGCTGGGCCAGTTCCTGGAGGCCCGCGACGGTGTCCGGATCGAGGTGGCGTCCTCGACGCCGATCCGCCGCGGCCGCAGGATCCGTACGAACGGCGCGGCTCACGCGGCCGCCGCGGCCGGTTCCCTGAGCCCGCTCACCAAGAGCCAAGGGAAGGCGGCAGGACGAGCCCCGTCCGGTGGCCATTACGCTTGACCGCTGTGACCACCGCTCGCCTGCCACTCTTTCCGCTCAACGCGGTGCTTTTCCCGGGCCTCGTGCTGCCGCTCAACGTCTTCGAGGAGCGCTATCGCGCCATGATGCGCGAGCTGTTGAAGACCGACGAGTCCGAACCGCGCCGGTTCGCCGTGGTCGCCATCCGCGACGGCCGTGAGGTCGCGCCGACCGCGCCCGGGCTGCCGGACCAGACCGCGCTGCCCGAGAAGGGCCCGGCCGCCGGCTTCGGGGCGGACCCGGTCCAGGCGTTCCACCGGGTCGGCTGCATCGCGGACGCCGCGACGATCCGGGAACGCGCGGACGGCAGTTTCGAGGTGCTCGCCACCGGCACGTCCCGGGTCAGGCTGCTCTCCGTCGACGCGAGCGGCCCGTTCCTGACCGCCGAACTCGAAGAGATCCCGGAGGAGTCAGGGGAAGGCGCGGGCACCCTGGCCGAAGGCGTGCTGCGGGCGTTCCGGAACTACCAGAAGCGGCTGGCGGGAGCGCGGGAGCGCTCGCTGTCCACGGGCTCGGAGCTGCCGGACGAACCGTCCGTGGTCTCGTACCTGGTGGCCGCGGCGGCCGTGCTGGACACGCCGTCGAAGCAACGGCTGCTGCAGGCGCCGGACACGGCGACCCGGCTGCGGGAGGAACTGAAGCTGCTGCGCTCCGAGACCGCGGTGATACGGCATCTGCCGTCGCTGCCCGCGGTCGAACTGACGCGCGCGCCGACGAGCCCGAACTGACACGAGGACGACGACCTTGGCGAAGAAGCAGCGGAAGCAGCAGGGCGGCACTCCGGCGACGGTGGCGCTGACGGCCGCGGGGACGGCGTTCACGGTGCACGCGTACGAGCACGACCCGGCGTCGCCCTCGTACGGCGAGGAGGCCGCGGAGGCCCTCGGCGTCGCGCCGGAGCGGGTCTTCAAGACCCTCGTGGCGGACGTGGACGGCGAGCTGACGGTCGCCGTCGTCCCGGTCGCCGGACAGCTCGACCTGAAGGCGCTGGCCACGGCGGTCGGCGGCAAACGCGCGGCGATGGCCGATCCGGCCGCGGCCGAGCGCACCACGGGATACGTCCGGGGCGGCATCTCTCCCCTGGGGCAGCGCAAGCGGCTGCGCACGGTGCTGGACGCCTCGGCCTCCGCCCACCCGACGATCTGCGTCTCGGCGGGCCGCCGGGGCCTCGAGGTCGAGCTGGCACCCGCCGACCTGGCGTCCCTTACCGGCGCGGTGCTCGCGCCGATCGGCCGCGCGTAGCGGGGCGTGCGCGGACCCTCGACGGACGGGCGGTCCTCGGCTACGACCGAAGGACATCCCGGCAGGGACTTCCCCGCAGGGACATCCCGGCAGGAGGGGCACCGCCATGTCGAAGCGCACGAGGAAGCGGAAGTGGCGCGTCCGAAAGCGCCGCGCGAACCACGGCCGTCGGCCGGCGTAGTCCGGGAGGGGGCACCGCCCCCTCCCGGCCCCGGGACGAGGGCCACGCGCCACGAGCGCCTTCGGCAGTGGGGCGGGGGCTTCGCCCCTCGCAGCCTGCTCCCGGTACGGCCTGGCCGTACCCTCGGGTCGGCAGAACCAGCGAGCGGGGCCGGGCCGCGAGCGTTCACGACAAGCCCCGCCGGCGATCGAGGCGCAGGTCCGGGGCAGAGTCCCGTGAGCGGCGCCGGGGGCAGAGCCCCCAGGGGAAGGGGAGGGGGAGGGTTCCGCGCGGCGCGGCGGTCGTCAGCGCGGGTCGTCGTGGGCAGGCGACGGGGCCCATTCCGGCTCGGGGTCGCGGGGGCCGAACAGGGCCGTCAGGCCCAGGTGCATGATCATCGCGGCGACCGGCCACGCCAGCAGCGCCGCCTTCGCACGGAGCCTGAGCGGCGCGTCGAAGACGACCCCCTCGCCCACCGCGCGAGCGTGCGCGACGACGTCCTGGTCGGGGCCGAACCAGTGGCCCGTGCCCCATGCCAGGGCGGAGGCGAGGAGCCCGCCCAGCGCGAGCGCGGCGACGACGGCGATGCCCCCGCGCCGGTTGAACAGGAAGGCGCCCGTCGCACTGAGCACCCCGAAACCGAGCGCCAGCAGCACGAACGTACCGTCCGCGCCCGCCGACTCCTCGCCCTCCGTGTCCGCGACGAAGACCGCCGTGTCGGTCGAGATCAGCGGAACCCGGGGCGCCAGCCACAGCCACAGCAGTCCGAGCGCGATCCCCGCGAGCGTCACGGCCACCAGGACCACCGCGGCCTGCCGCAGCTCCCTCTTCATGTCCAACCCTTCTCCGTCCGGGTACGGCGCGGGGTTCGGGGTGTGCCAGGGCGCGTCATGCGGTGCGGGCCGGTGAGGCGGCGTCAGGGGTGCTGTCACCCTGACATCGTGCCAAACGTCCCTGTGGCCCGCCTCACCGGCCGCGTCTCAGCGGACCGCCGCCCGGCGGTACGCCCAGGTCGCGACGGCCAGTGACACCACACCGACGCCGGCGCAGACGGCGAGGTCCAGCGCGACGGTCGGCCAGTGCGGATGCGCCTCGAACGTGCGGGCGAGGGCCTCGACGCCGTACGTGGACGGCAGCAGATCGCGCGCCAACGCGATCGGCCCGGGCAGCCGCCCGGCCGGCAGCACGCCCAGCAGCAGCGCCGCGGACATGCCCAACTGGCCCAGCAGCGTGGCGAGTTCCTGGCGCGGCGCGAGCAGCCCCAGCGCCGCGCCGAGCCCGGCCAGCGCCGCACCGGCGAGCGGGATCACGGCGGCGAGTATCCACAGATGGGTGAGCGGCAGGCTGAAGAGCACCGAGCCGATGACCGCGGTCACCACCGTCCCGGGCACGGTGAAGGAGGCGTACGCCCCGGCCGCGCCGAGCACCACCGCCGCGGGCGGCACCGGCAGCGTCGCGTAGTGGTCCAGACCACCGGAGGCCCGGAGCTGCCCGAAGTACTGGGCGAGCAGATTGAGCGCGACGAACGCGACGACGAGGACGGCCGACCCGGCGACGACGGCC
Source organism: Streptomyces sp. NBC_00259 (assembly GCF_036181745.1). NCBI lineage: Bacteria > Bacillati > Actinomycetota > Actinomycetes > Kitasatosporales > Streptomycetaceae > Streptomyces > Streptomyces sp. NBC_00259. Next base: position 1,953,968 of record NZ_CP108080.1, read on the forward strand.
CGCGCCTCGGCACCGTCGTCGACGACCCCGCGCATCAGCACCATGATCCCGACGGACTGGAAGGTCGCGACGAAGAGCAGCGGGATCCGGGCGACCCGCGCCCGGGACAACTGGGCGCGGTACACCGCGGCGAGCGCGGGCAGCAGCCGGGCGCTCGGCGCGAGCGGCGCGGCCTCGCCCTCCGCACCGGCGTGGGCGTCACGCGCTCCCCGCACACTCGCGGCCACGGCCTCCGCAGGCACGATGCTCACCTGGCGCTGCTCCTGTTCGGTACGGACGGCCTCAGTAGGGGCGACGGCTCACGGCTCACGCCTTCACCAGGCCCTTCGTCGCATGGCCGCCGAGCGCCAGATAGACGTCCTCCAGACTCGGCGTGGCCAGGGTGAAGTCGTCGAGGGCGGCGAAGGCCTCGCCTCCGGTCACCGCGGCGACGGCCGCGCGGGCCTCGTCCGGTGCGAGCCGCAGGACCCAGCGACGGCCGGACTCCTGGGCGGAGGGCCGGAGCGCGGCGACCTCGGGTACGTCGAGCGGGGCCCGCTCTCGCCAGAGGAGTTCGACGCGGACCTCGCCGGCGACGCGCTCCTTGAGTCCGGCGGGCGTGTCGCAGGCGATGACCTTGCCGCGTTCCAGGACGGCGACGCGGTCGAGGACCGTCTCGGCCTCGATGACGTTGTGGGTGACGAGGAGCACGGTCACATTGTGCTCGGCGCGCCTGCGGTCCACCGCGGCCCACACCGCGCGCCGGGCGACCGGGTCCATTCCGGTGGTGGGCTCGTCCAGCACCAGCACCGGCCGCTCCCCCACCAGCGTGGCGGCGAAGCAGGCGAGCCGTCGCTGGCCCCCGGAGAGCTTCTTCAGCGGACGCCCGGCGAGCCCGGTCAGACCGAGCTCCTCCAGGACGGTGGCGCATTCGGCGCGCGCCTGCCGTGCCCCGAGTCCGCGCAGCCGCCCGGTGGTCTCGGCGGCGAGCGCGACGGTCAGCTCGTCGAGCGCGGTGGACTCCTGACCGAGGTAGCCGATGAGCCGGGCCGCGCGCTCGGGATGGCGTACGAGATCGTGGCCGAGCACCGCGACGCTGCCGGAGTCCGGTCGCATCAGACCGGTCAGCTGGCGCACGAGGGTGGACTTGCCGGCGCCGTTCGGCCCGAGCAGCCCGAAGATCTCTCCGCGCCGCACTTCGAGGCCGATTCCGTCGTTGGCACGCACCTCGGGAGTCGCGGGTGTCCCCCGCCGGGCACGCGCAGCGGGGTACGTCTTGACCAGATCCCGCACCACGCACACCGTACTCACGAGGGACGAGCCTACGGGGTCCGCCGTCCTACTCCCCGGCCGGGGCGCGTTCCGTGGCTGCACGTACGTCGATCTCCCGCCAGAATCCGGCCCGGATCGCGTACCGGTCATGCTCGTCGATCTGGTCGTCCTTGTGGGCGAGCAGCCCGAAACGCGCAGCGTACCGGAGCAGTTCGCCGTCGATGCGGTGCGGGATGCGCGGGTACATGGTGGACAGCTTGGTCACATGCGCCGGGTCCGGCAGCCGCTCCATCCAGCGGCGGGCGAAGACCTGTCCGACCTCGAAGGGGTCGCCGCCGACGGTGGTGATGTCCTCCTCGCGGTCCGCCCAGCGCTGCTCGGCGCTGGTGAGCTGGGCGAGGGTGGGCAGCGAGGCGGTCTCCGGGGGCTCGCCGAGCGCGCCACCGCCCGAGCGTTCGATCCAGCCCTTGTCGGAGGACCAGCGCAGGGTGGCACCGGCGGGTTGCCGGTCCGTCTGGACGGCCGGGCCGCGCAGGCCCGCCAGGTCCTTGGGGGTGGGGACGCCCTTGGCGTGGGGGCCGGCGGGGGCGGCCGCCCCGTTCTCCGTGCCGCTGCCCACGGCCGGGGCCGAGGACCCGTTGCCGACCGGAGTCACTCGGGGGCCCGTGTCCTCCGCGCGCTCCGCGGCGGCCGCGAGTGCCGACTCGGGCAGCGGGGCGGAGAGGATCGCCGCGATCTCGGGGCGGGGCGCGGGTGGCGGGGCGCAGATTCCGGTGAGTTCCTTGGCGCGTACGGCCTGGGTGATCCAGGCCCGGTCGAGGACGCGGCGTTCGTCGGCCTCGGCGACCAGGTCCTCGGACTGGTTGTAGTCGCCGTCGGCGGCCTGGACGGCCCAGAGGTGGACGGCGACCCCGTGTTCCTTCGCGGACATCAGTCCGGGCAGCAGATCGCCGTCACCGGTCACCAGCACCACGTCGGAGCAGGCGCGATTTCTGGCCAGTTCGGTGAGCTCGGCGTGCATCGCGGCGTCGACGCCCTTCTGCGCCCAGCGGCCGTCGCTGCGGGTCAGCGCGCCCAGCCGGACGGTGACGCGGGGCATGACCCGGAGCCTGCGGTGCTCGGGCTGGGGTACGCGGTCGGGGGCTCCGTCGAACCAGTAGATGCGGAGCAGCGGACGTTCCGTATCGGCTTCGGCGCGCTCGCGCAGGGCATGGATGAGGGCGGCGTGGTCGACGGTGATGCGCGAACGGGCCGGTTCTCCGGCGAGGAGACTCGCGGCGGCGCCCAGCAGATAGCCGGCGTCCACCAGGACGACGCAGCGGTCCACGTGTTCCACCCTCTTTCGGGAACCTCGGGATCGGAGTTGCTTCGGGTTTCCTTCGAGTCTGCCCGAACGCCGGGAGGTTAACGGCCGGAACTCGATCATCGGCGTGGCGGGTCGTGAAGCCGCACCGTAACAGCAGCCCGTTACTCACTGCAATGATCCGAAATGCGGCTCATCCGGCGGTATGTGAGTCTGATGGCGGCCCTGGCCCCTAGATCCCACAGGAGGCACCACCATGGCCAAGAACAAGAACCGAGATCGCAAGATACAGACCGGCTCGAACGCCGAGCGGAGCGCCCAAGAGGCCCGCACCTCCTCGATGGAGGCCCAGTCGGAGCGCCGGGACACGCAGGTACCGCCGACCAGCGTTGCCCACAAGGGACGTCAGAAGCGCTTCGGCCACAACTGACGCACCCCGTCGACGCATGCGTGAGGGGCGCGCCCGATGACCGGGCGCGCCCCTCAAGTGCGTCGCCCCTCAAGTGCGTCGCCCCTCAAGTGCGTCGCCCCTCAAGTGCGTCGCCCCTCAAGTGCGCCGCACGTCCACGTGCGTCACACGTCGTGCGCCGGTCTCAGCCGGCCAGGCAGGACGGGCCGAGCAGCACCTTCAGATCGCCGAACAGCGCGGGATCGGGCTGGACCCGGTGCCGGTCGAGGCGGAGCACGGTGGTCTTGCGGGCTCCCTGGAGCTTGATCCGCACCTCCGTGTTGCCCTTGTGGTGGCCGAGGATCTCACCGAGCCGGCTGATCATGGGCGGGGTGACCTTCACCGTCGGAATGCTGATCACCACGGGGGCGTTGGTGCCCGCGTTGGACAGGTCGGGGACCATCAGCTCCATCGCGACGAGCCGCGGTACGTCCTCGCGCTTGTCGAGCCGGCCCTTGACGAAGACGACCGTGTCCTCGACGAGCTGGGTGGACACCAGTTGGTACGTCGCCGGGAAGAACATGCACTCGATCGAGCCCGCCAGGTCCTCCACGGTGGCGATCGCCCACGCGTTGCCCTGCTTGGTCATCTTGCGCTGCAGGCCGGAGATGATGCCGCCGATGGTGACGACCGCTCCGTCCGCGTGCTCGCCTCCGGTGAGCTGGGCGATCGCCGCGTCGCTCTTGTCGCTCAGCACGTGCTCGATACCGAAGAGCGGGTGGTCGGAGACATAGAGGCCGAGCATCTCGCGCTCCTGGGCGAGGAGATACGACTTCTCCCACTCCACGTCGGAGAACTCGACGTCGAGACCGAAGCCCGGCTCGCTGCTGTCCTCCTCTCCCATCCCGCCGAAGAGGTCGAACTGCCCCTCGGCCTCCTTGCGCTTGACCGCCACCACGTTGTCGATCATCGGCTCGTGCTGGGCGACCAGACCCTTGCGGGTGTGCCCCATCTCGTCGAAGGCGCCCGCCTTGATGAGCGACTCGATGGTCCGCTTGTTGCAGACGACGGCCTCGACCTTGTCGAGGAAGTCGGGGAAGGAGGTGTACTTCCCCTTGGCCTTGCGGCTGCGGATGATCGACTCGACGACGTTCGTGCCGACGTTACGGACGGCCGTGAGGCCGAAGAGGATGACGTCGTCGCCCTGGGCGGCGAAGTTCTGCTCGGACTCGTTCACATTGGGCGGCAGCACCTTGATGCCCATGCGACGGCACTCGTTCAGGTAGACCGCGGACTTGTCCTTGTCGTCCTTGACGGAAGTCAGCAGCGCGGCCATGTACTCGGCCGGGTAGTTGGCCTTCAGATACGCGGTCCAGTAGGAGACCAGTCCGTACGCGGCGGAGTGGGCCTTGTTGAAGGCGTAGCCGGCGAAGGGGACCAGGACGTCCCACAGGGCCTGGATGGCCTCGTCGCTGTAGTCGTTCTTCCGGGCGCCGGCCTGGAAGATGGTGAAGTTCTTCGCCAGTTCCTCGGGCTTCTTCTTGCCCATGACGCGGCGGAGGATGTCGGCCTCGCCGAGCGAGTACCCGGCGATGATCTGGGCGGCCTTCTGCACCTGCTCCTGGTAGACGATCAGGCCGTAGGTGACCGCGAGGACCTCTTCGAGCGGCGCCTCCAGCTCCTTGTGGATCGGCGTGATCTCCTGGCGGCCGTTCTTGCGCTCCGCGTAGTTGATGTGCGAGTTCATGCCCATCGGGCCCGGCCGGTAGAGGGCCGAGACGGCGGAGATGTCCTCGAAGTTGTCGGGCTGCATCTGGCGGAGCAGCGAGCGCATCGGGCCGCCGTCGAACTGGAAGACGCCGAGGGTGTCACCGCGGCAGAGCAGTTCGAAGGTCTTGGGGTCGTCCAGCGGGAGGGCGAGCATCTCCAGGTCGACGCCCTTGTTGGCCTTCACCATCTTGATGGCGTCGTCCATGATCGTGAGGTTGCGCAGGCCCAGGAAGTCCATCTTCAGCAGGCCGAGCGACTCGCACTGCGGGTAGTCCCACTGTGTGATGGTCACGCCGTCGGTGTGCCGCACCCAGATCGGGGCGTGGTCGACGATGGGCTCGCTGGACATGATCACGCCGGCCGCGTGCACGCCCATCTGCCGGACCAGGCCCTCGACGCCCTTGGCGGTGTCGATGACCTTCTTCACGTCCGGTTCGTTCTCGTACATCGACCGGATCTCGCCCGCCTCGCTGTACCGCGGGTGGGAGGGGTCGGTGATGCCGTTCAGGTCGATGCCCTTGCCGAGGACGTCGGCGGGCATCGCCTTGGTGAGCCGGTCGCCCATCGCGTACGGATAGCCCAGCACGCGCGCGGAGTCCTTGATGGCGTTCTTCGCCTTGATCTTGCCGTAGGTGCCGATCATGGCGACCTTGTCCGCGCCGTACTTCTCGGTCACGTACCTGATCACCTCGACGCGCCTGCGCTCGTCGAAGTCGATGTCGACATCGGGCATGGAGACGCGCTCGGGGTTGAGGAACCGCTCGAAGATCAGACCGTGCGGGATCGGGTCGAGGTCGGTGATCCCCATCGCGTACGCGACGATCGAACCGGCCGCGGAACCACGGCCCGGGCCGACCGCGATGCCGTTCTTCTTGGCCCACATGATGAAGTCGGCGACGACGAGGAAGTACCCCGGGAACCCCATCTGGATGATGACGTCCATCTCGTACTCGACCTGCTTCTGCCGGTCCTCGGGGACGCTGCCGGAGAAGCGGCGGTCCATGCCGCGGCGGACCTCCTCCTTGAACCAGGTGACCTCGGTGAAGCCCTCGGGGATGTCGAACTTCGGCATGAGGTTCTTCGCCTCGAACATGCCCGTGGTGTCGACCTGCTCCGCGACGAGCAGGGTGTTGCGGCAGCCCTCCTGCCAGGCGTCGGACGCGTCGATGGCGTACATCTCGTCGGTCGACTTCAGGTAGTAGCCGGTGCCGTCGAACTTGAACCGGTCCGGGTCCGAGAGGTTCTTGCCGGTCTGGATGCACAGCAGCGCGTCATGGGCGGTCGCCTCGTGCGCGTACGTGTAGTGCGAGTCATTGGTGACCAGCGGCGGGATGCCGAGCTTCTTGCCGATCTCCAGCAGTCCGTCGCGGACGCGGCGCTCGATCTCGATGCCGTGGTCCATCAGCTCCAGGAAGTAGCGGTCCTTGCCGAAGATGTCCTGGTACTCGGACGCCGACTTCAGGGCCTCGTCGAACTGGCCGAGGCGCAGCCGCGTCTGCAGCTCGCCGGAGGGGCAGCCGGTGGAGGCGATCAGGCCCTCGGACCACTGGGAGATGGTCTCCTTGTCCATCCGCGGCCACTTCTGCAGCCAGCCCTCGGCATAGGCGTCCGAGGAGAGCCGGAAGAGGTTGTGCAGACCCGTCCTGTTCGCCGCCCAGATCGTCTTGTGGGTGTAACCACCGGAACCGGAGACGTCGTCCCTCTTCTGGTGCGGCTGGCCCCACTGGATCTTCCGCTTGTTCCGCCGGGACTCCGGGGCGACGTAGGCCTCGATACCGATGATCGGGGTGACTCCGGCCTTCTGCGCGGAATGGAAGAAGTCGTACGCACCGTGGAGGTTGCCATGGTCGCTCATGGCGATGTGCGTCATGCCCATCTCGTTGCAGGCGTTGAACATGTCCTTGAGCCGCGCGGCACCGTCCAGCAGCGAGTACTGGGTATGGACGTGCAGGTGCGTGAAGGGCGGCTTGGTCACGGCGGAAGGCCTCCGGCAAACAGTGGACGACAGTCTGGGTGGACAGCGTGGAAGTCTATGCCCCTGCGCTGACAATCGTCGGGCACTCGGGACTACCTTCGTGCGTTGAGCGGGGCGGAAGACCTGTCCCTTATGTCAGCACCAGGAGGCACCCAGCGATGTCGGTCCACCAGCCCACGGCCGGCGAGCGAGGCGAGGAGATCCTCTCCGTCTTCGGCACCGCCTTCGGCGAGCTTCTGGCCGCCGACCCGGCCGCGTTCCGGGTGAAGTTCCGCAAGATGGCGGCCTCCGCCTTCGCCTTCTACCGGGGCTCGGCGAGCCTGTTCTACGCCGACCTGGAGCGGGAGCAGCACAGCGGCCCGTATCTGGACGAGCGCACCAGCCGGGTGTGGATCCACGGCGACCTCCACGCCGAGAACTTCGGCACGTACATGGACTCGAACGGTCGGCTGATCTTCAATGTCAACGACTTCGACGAGGCGTACGTCGGCCCCTTCACCTGGGACCTCAAGCGCCTCTCCGCCTCCCTCGCGCTGATCGGCTACACGAAGGCGCTCAGTGACGAGCAGATCACCGAGCTGGTGCGGGTCTACGCGGCCGCCTACCGGGAGCGCGTCCACGCCCTGGCGACCGGCGCCAAGAACGACGAGGTGCCGCCCTTCACGCTGGACACCGCGGAGGGCCCGCTCCTGGAGGCGCTGCACAGCGCCCGTTCGCTGACCCGCTTCGGGCTGCTCGACTCGATGACCGAGATCCGCGACTTCGAGCGGCGCTTCGCCGGCGGCGGCGGCTCGATCGAGCTGGACGCGGCGACGCGGTACAAGGTGCTGGCCGCGTTCGACGGCTATCTGGAGACGCTCCCCGAGTCGAGCCTGACCCGCCCCGACTCCTACCGCGTGAAGGACGTGGTCGGACGGCGCGGCATCGGCATCGGATCGGCCGGTCTGCCCTCGTACAACATCCTGCTGGAGGGCAACAGCGACGCGCTCGAGAACGACGTCGTGATCTACATGAAGCAGGCGCAGACCCCGGCGGTGTCCCGGCACATCACCGACGAGCGCGTCCGTGACTACTTCCAGCACGAGGGCCACCGCACGGTGATCTCGCAGCGCGCGCTGCAGGCGCACTCGGACCCGTGGCTGGGCTGGACGGAGCTGGACGGGTCCGGTCAGCTGGTCGCGGAGGTCTCGCCGTACGCGGTGGACCTGGACTGGTCGGACATCGACGACCCGGAGGAGATCGCGGCCGTGGTCGCCGATCTCGGCCGGGCGACGGCCACGATGCACGCGGCCGCGGACGACGAGAGCGGCCACTCGCTGGTGCCGTTCTCCACGGAGCGGGCCATCGACGCGGCGATCGCCGCCGACGAGGACGGCTTCGCGGAGCTGCTGGTGGACTTCGCGCACAGCTATGGCGCACGGGCGCGCGCCGACCACCAGATCTTCGTGGACCTCTTCCGCAACGGAAGGATTCCGGGGCTGCGGTAGGGCGGCCCACGGGCGGCCGGATCCTTAGCCGCGGCTTACGGAGCGGCATGGCACACTCCTGAACGATGCCGATTTCCGGGGGGCCTCCCCCGGGGCCCCGGCAGTAAAGGACATCCGGCAGGCAGAGGACCCCGTGCACATAGGCGAGACACGGCTCAGGGGGCTGCGGGCAGCGATCTTCACGGCACTCGTCGTGACGCTGTCCGCCGCCTCCCACGTGCTGCTGTCCCAGGTGCCCCTGCCGCTGCCGACCGTCGCCGCCGTCGCCGCCGGGGTGTTCCTGCTCACGTACGCGCTGGCGGGACGCGAGCGCGGATACGGGCCGATCGCGGCCGTGCTGGTCCCGCTGGAGCTGGCCGCGGACACCGTCTTCACCACCGGCCAGCACGTCTGTTACGGCGCCGCCGGCGGGCCGGTCGCCGGTGCGCTGCGCGCGGTCGGGGTGGACGTGCTGTGCGGCGGGAGCGCCGGTGCGCCCCTGCCCGGCGTCGCTTCGGCCGAGGGGCACATGGCGGCACTGATCGACTCCCCGGACCCGTCCGTGCCGTGGCTGCTGCTCGCCGCGCACGTGTCGGTCGGGCTTGTCGCCGCGGCCTGGCTGCGGCACGGCGAATCGGCACTCGCGGGTCTGCTGCGGACGGCGGCGGTGGCGGCGTTCCGGCCACTGCTGATAGCCGTGGCCGTCGTCCGCGGCGCCGTCGGTACCGCCCGTTCCGCGATGCCCGCCCTGGTACGGACGCACGCCGCCCGTACCCGCCACTTCGTGCAGTCCGTGCGACGCAGGGGACCGCCGCTGCCGGCTCCGGCTCTCGTCTGAGCCCCGGCAGTCCCCCGCCCGAACACCTTTTTCCCACGGAGAACACGATCATGAGTGCACGCAACAGCAAGGCCAACAAGGCTGCCGCCCGCGAGCGGATGCGCGCGGAGCGCGAGCGCCAGGCAAAGAAGGACAAGGCCAGGCGGCAGATCATCGTCGCCCTCTCGACGGTCGGCGTACTGATCGCGGCGGGCGGCATCGGCTATGCCGTCATGCAGGCCAACAAGCCCACGGCCTGGGAGGCCGCGAAGGACGCGAAGGTCGTCAAGCCCAAGAACACCGAGGGTGAGAACGGCACGACGGTCGTCATCGGCAAGCCCGCCGCGAAGAAGACCCTGGAGATCTACGAGGACTCGCGCTGCCCGATCTGCGCGACCTTCGAGCAGGCGGTCGGCGAGACGGTCAAGAAGGACGTCGACGCCGGCAAGTACAAGCTCAAGTACATCGGCGCCACGTTCATCGACAACGCCGACAGCGGCGAGGGCTCCAAGAACGCCCTCTCCGCCCTGGGTGCGGCGCTCGACGTCAGCCCCGAGGCCTTCACGGAGTACAAGGCGGCGCTCTACTCGGCGAAGTTCCACCCCGAGGAGAGCGAGGACAAGTTCGCCAAGGACGCGTACCTGCTGGAGGTCGCGAACTCGGTCGGCGCGCTCAAGAACAACGCCGAGTTCAAGAAGAACGTCGAGAACGGCACCTTCGACCCCTGGGCGCTGAAGATGTCCCAGACCTTCGACGACAGCGGTGTGACGGGTACGCCGACGCTGAGGATGGACGGCAAGAAGGTGACCGCGGAGGGCAGCGAGAACGCGCCGATGACGGTCGAGCAGTTCAACGCCGCGGTCGACAAGGCGCTCAAGGGCTGAAGCTGACGGTTCACGTGGAGAGCGCTCGGTAGCGCTCGAAGGACGGGCAGACGAATTCTCTGAATTCGTCTGCCCGTTCGCCGTACCGGTCAGTAGGCTGACCGGCCGTGACCAGTAGACTCACCACAACTCCGAGCCGCCGCACGGTCGTCAAGGCCGCTGCCGCCACCGCTGTCGCCGCGCCCGTTCTGGCCGGCGCCGCCGCGTCCTCCGCTTCCGCCGCCGAGTCGGCCCCCGCATTCCTCCACGGTGTCGCCTCGGGCGACCCGCTGCCCGACGGTGTGCTGCTGTGGACCCGGGTCACGCCCGCCCCGGACGCCGTTCCCGGCTCCGGCAAGGGCGCCGCCACCGAGGTGCGCTGGGAGATCGCCGAGGACAAGGCGTTCACCGCCGTCGTCTCCGGCGGACTCACCACCGCCACCGCCGCCTCCGACCACACCGTCAAGGTCGACGTCAGGGGCCTGCGCCCCGGCACCGCCTACTACTTCCGCTTCACCTCCGGCACCGCGGTCTCCGCCGTCGGCCGCACCCGCACCGCGCCCGCCGTCGACGCCGCCGCGTCCGGTGTCCGCTTCGGTGTCGTCTCCTGCGCCAACTGGGAGTCGGGCTACTTCTCCGCGTACCGGCATCTGGCGGCCCGCGCCGATCTGCACGCGGTCCTCCACCTCGGCGACTACATCTACGAGTACGGCACCGGCGGCTACCCGGCCGAGGACGAGGTCGTACGGCGCCACGAGCCCCGACACGAGATCACCACGCTCGCCGACTACCGCACCCGGCACGGCAATTACAAGACCGACGCCGACCTCCAGTCGCTGCACGCCGCCCACCCGCTCATCGCGATCTGGGACGACCACGAGATAGCCAACGACGCCTGGTCCGGGGGCGCGGAGAACCACACGCCGGGCACCGAGGGCGACTACGCGGCCCGCGCCGCGGCCGCCAAGCGGGCCTACTTCGAGTGGATGCCCGTGCGCGCCTCGACGGAGGGCACGGTCTACCGCCGGCTGCGCTTCGGCAAGCTGGCCGACCTGCATCTGCTCGATCTGCGCTCGTTCCGCTCGCAGCAGGCGTCCGTGGGCAGCGGCACGGTGGACGACCCGGAGCGCACGATCACCGGCCGCGCCCAGCTGGACTGGCTCAAGTCGGGCCTGGCGTCCTCGGACGCGACCTGGAAGCTGGTCGGTACGTCGGTGATGATCTCGCCGGTCGCCTTCGGCTCCGTACCCGCCTATCTGCTGGAGCCGATCGCCGACCTGCTCGGTCTGCCCAAGGAGGGCCTCGCGGTCAACGTCGACCAGTGGGACGGCTACACGGACGACCGCAAGGAGCTGCTGAAGCATCTGACGGACCGCGGCATCAAGAACACCGTCTTCCTCACCGGCGACATCCACATGGCGTGGGCCAACGACGTTCCGGTGAAGGCGGCGACGTACCCGCTGTCGCAGTCGGCCGCGACCGAGTTCGTGGTGACGTCGGTGACGTCGGACAATCTCGACGAGATCCTGAACGTCGCACCGGGCACGCTGTCCCTGGTCGCGGCCACCGCCGTCAAGGCCGCCAACCGCCATGTGAAGTGGCTCGACATGGACCATCACGGGTACGGCGTCCTCGATGTGACCGCCGAGCACTCGCAGATGGACTACTACACGCTCTCCGACAAGACGCGTCAGGACGCGACGGCCTCCTGGGCGCGCTCGTACCGCACGCTCAACGGGACGCAGAAGGTCGAGCGGGTCAGCCGGCCGGTGCTCTGAGCAACGGCCGTTCGGGTTCCTCTAACCTGGCGCCATGAATGCGCCGGGGGAACTGATCGACGGGCGGTTCGAGCTGATCGAGCCGCTCGGCAGCGGCGGAATGGGCACGGTGTGGCGGGCTCGCGACACCGTGCTCCACCGCGAAGTCGCGCTGAAGGCGGTCCGTCCCGACGCCTCCACGTCCGACGCGGTGCGCGAACGCGTCCTGCGTGAGGCGCGGGCGCTCGCCCGGCTCAACCACCCCCATGTGGTGACGGTCCATCACATCGTGGACGTGCGGCCGCATCCGTGGATCGTGATGGCACTGGTGCCGGGCATATCGCTCCAGGACCGCCTCTCCCAGGGCTCGTTGACCCCGCGGGAAGCGGCACGCATCGGCCGCCAGACGCTCTCCGCCCTCAGCGCCGCACACGCGGCGGGCATCCAGCACCGGGACGTGAAGCCCGCCAACGTCCTGCTGCGGCCCGAGAGTCCCGCCGGGCCCGGCGGCCCGGGCGGTGCCCCCAGCGCCGTACTCACCGACTTCGGGATCGCGGCGCTCCAGGGCTCGACGTCGCTGACCGCCACGGGTGAGCTGGTCGGCTCGCCCGAGTTCATCGCACCGGAACGCGTCCGCGGTCACGACGACGATCCCGCCTCCGACCTGTGGTCGCTCGGGCTCGTGCTGTACGTGTGCGTGGAGGGCGTCAGTCCGTTGCGCCGGGCGACGACGCTGGCCACGCTGGCGGCCGTGCTCGACGACCCGGTGCCCCCACCGGTGCGCTCCGGGCCGCTGGCACCCGTGCTGCAGGCGCTGCTCGTACGGGACCCCGCGGCGCGACCCGACGCCGCACGGCTCGACGCGATGCTGGCGCAGGTGGAGTCGGGGACGACGCCGTACTGGGTACAGCCGACCTCGACGGCGCAGCCGCCGGTATCCGTGCCCTGGCCGGTGCCGCCCGTGCCCACCCTGCTCGACAGTCCGCGGCCGACGGCTCCGCAGCCGACGTCGCTCCCGGGGCGGCGACGGCCGGGCCGTGCACCCGTGATCGTCGCCGCGATCGCCGTGGCCGTCGCGGTCACCGCCGCCACCGCGCTCGTTCTCACCCTGCGCGGCTCGGGGACGGAGACGACGGGCGGCGCGAAGGGCTCCGGCGGCGCGACGAGCACGGCGCCCACCACGCCCCCGCCCAGGACCACGCCCTCGACCACGCCCTCGACCGCACCGCCGGCAAGTGCGGCTCCCACGGTCACCGTCACCGCGCCGGCCCCGCCGGGCGACACCCCGACCGCGTCCTCGGGGCGCTGGATCGCCCAGCTGTTCTCCGAACCCGTCGGTTCCGGCACGGACACACGGGACCAGCGGCTCGCCAAGGTCCGCGAGACCGTGCCCGAGGCCGAGTACGTACGCAGCGACGGCTACGCCTCGTTGCGGCCGGGCTACTGGGTGATCTACGCACCGGGGCCGTTCGCCGACGGCCGGGCCGCGCTCGCGTTCTGCGCGGAGCGCGGCAGGACCACGGCGAACACCTGTTTCGCCCGCTATCTGAGCACGAGCGCGGACGACTTCGGCCTGCAGTGCCGTCCGCCGGCGAGCGACCCCTCGGGCCGCTGCACGCGCCCCTAGCCCGTAGCCCCTGGCCCCTGGCCCCTGGCCCCTACAGGGTTTCCAGGAAACCGAGCGCCACGCGCCAGGTCTGCTCAGCGGCCTGCGCGTCGTGGTCGGGCAGATCCGGATCCGTGTACAGATGCCCGGCGCCCGGGTAGCGGTGGACCTCGACGTCCGCCCCGGCCCTGCCCATCCGCAGATACCAGGCGGTCAGCCAGTCGTGCGGCTCGAACGGGTCGGGGTCGGCGACATGGAGCTGTACGGGCAGCTCGTCCACCTCGGAGCCCTCCGCGATGTCCGACGTACCGTGCAGCAGGAGCAGGCCGCGCGCCTTCTCGTCGCCCAGCGCCAGGTTCTGGGCGATGGCCGCGCCCAGCGAGAAGCCCCCGTACACGAGTCCGCGCTCGGAGTGGGGCGCGGCGGCCAGGATCGCCCGCTTCAGCAGCTCGTCCACGCCGACCTCGCTCTTGTACTCCCTGGCCTCCTCGACCGAGTCGAAGACCCGGCCCTCGAAGAGATCGGGCGTCCACACCTGGTGTCCGGCCGCCCGCAGCCGCTCGGCGGCGGCGAGCACGGCCGGGCGCAGACCGTATGTCGAATGGAAAAGCATGATGTCCATGCGGTCAGGTTACGTTCGAGGATATGGAAAACGTGCTGCGTCCGTTGATCGTCATCGGCGGCTCGGTCGTCCTCACGCTGCTCGTGGGGTCGCTGACCGATGTGCTGCTGCGTCGCGCCGACTCCCGGCACACCGAGACCCCGCTGTGGGGCATGCTGCGCCGCTGCCGCGTCCCGCTCCAGTTCGTGCTCGCCTCGGCATTGCTGAGAGCCACGTTCCGGCAGGCGGAGATCGCGGCGGTGGAGGAGCACGAAGCGGGCATCGGGCAGTTGCTGACGCTGGTGCTCATCGGCGCCTCGGCCTGGCTGGTGGTGGGGATCGCGACGGCCGTCGTCGAATCCTCGTACACGCGGTATGCGGCCGTCACGCGCGATCCGGCACGTGTGCGCCGGGTCCGTACGCAGGTCACGCTGATCCAGCGTGTCGTCATCGCGGTGGTCGGCGTCGTGGCGGTCGCGGCGATGCTGCTGACGTTCCCCGCGATGCGCGCGGTCGGTGCGTCGATGCTCGCGTCGGCCGGTGTCCTCGGCATCGTCGCCGGCATCGCGGCCCAGTCGACGCTGGGCAATCTCTTCGCGGGCCTGCAGATCGCGTTCGGCGACATGGTGCGGATCGGCGACACGGTGGTCGTGGACGGCGAGTGGGGAACGGTCGAGGAGATCACCCTCACCTTCCTCGCGGTGCGCACCTGGGACGAGCGCCGCATCACGATGCCGGTGTCGTACTTCACCAGCAAGCCGTTCGAGAACTGGTCGCGCGGCGGGGTGCAGATGACCGGGACGGTCTTCTTCCACCTGGACCACTCGGCGCCGGTGCACGAGATGCGCGAGAAGCTCCACGACGTCCTGCGCGGATGCCCGGCCTGGGACGGCCGCGACTGGTCCCTCGCGGTCACGGACACCACGCCGAACACGATGGTCGTGCGCGCCGTGGTCACCGCGAAGGACGCGGACGACGTCTGGACGGTCCGGTGCGCGGTGCGCGAACAGCTGATCGCCTGGCTCTGCGACCACCATCCCTACGCACTTCCGCATATCTCGACCGCACGCGCCGCCGAGCCCCCGGGCGCACACACGCCACCGGAAGAGTCCGTCCATCGCACGGGCCGCGGCTAGGCCGTGTCCGACACATCCCGCCCGTGCGCGGCGGCGGAGCGGGAGCGGAGCCAGGGGCCTTCTAGTGGCCGCGCTCCGCCCCGCCGTTGACCTGGATGACCTGGGACGTGATGTGGCCGGCGGCGTGCGAGGCCAGCCAGCGCAGGGTCTGGGCGACATCGCCCGGGTGCCCGGCCCGGCCGGTGGAGGTCTCCGCGACGAGTTTCTGGCGGCGCTCGCCCGGGACCTCGCCGCCGAAGAACCCGGTCTCCTCGATGAAGCCGGGCGCGACCAGGTTCACCGTGATGCCGCGCGGCCCGAGTTGGCGGGCGAGCTCGTGCGTGTACGGGTGCAGGGCGGCCTTCGAGGCGGCGTAGGCACCCGAGCCCGAACCGCGGTAGGCGGCGATGGAGCTGAGGAAGAGCACCCGGCCGCCGGGCGTGGCCAGATGGTCCTTGAGGGCCTCGGTCAGCAGGGTCGCGGTGAGCGTGTTGAGCCGGAAGTTGACGGTCCAGTCGTGGGCGACGGCGTCCAGCGGGTCCTCGAACCCGGGCTGCTGCTCCAGCCTCCCGTTGCCGCCCGCGCTGTGCACGAGCACGTCGACGGTGCCGTACTCCCGCTCGGCGAACACGGCCACACGGCGGGCGCCTTGGGGTTCGCTGAGATCGGCGGCGCAGTAGCGGGCGCCGGGAATCCGCTCGGCCGCCCGCGCGAGCACCTCCTCGCGCCGCCCGAGCAGCAGCACCTGCTCCCCGTCCGCGGCGAACGCCTCCGCCGCCGCGAGCCCGATCCCGGTACCTCCACCACTGATCACCACGGTGCGCGCCATGCCGTGATCCTACGACCGGACTGCCGGGATCCGGCCGACGGCGACCCGGAGGACGACACTTCGGATCAACGGTTCGGATCAGCGTCGACGCCAGCGGTCCCGGGCACAGGTCCGGGGGCAGCGGTCCGGGGCAGCGGTCCCGGGGGCAGAGGTTCGTGTCGGCGGTCCGGGTCAGCGGAGGCTGCGGACGTCGAGCTGCAGCAGCACCCGGTCCACCACCTCGGGGTCGGCGCCCGGCTCGCTGCGTGCCGCGAGCACTTCATGGCGTGCGGCCGAGAGCATCTCGCGCTGGACGCGCTGGAGCGTGCGCTGCCGGCCGGCCCTCTTGGCGAACCACTCGCGCCGTTCCTCGTCGACGATGTCCGGGCTGATCCTGGTGCCGATGTCGTACGCCGCTCGCTGCAGCCGCTCGGCGATGTCCTCCGGCAGCTCCTCGACCTCCTCGATCTCCTTCAGCCGGTGCTTGGCCGCCTTGGCCGCGCGCAGTGCGAGCTGACGCTCCAGTGCCCGCTCGGCATCCGTGTCCGCCCGTACACCGAGCCGCTTCACCAGCCAGGGCAGTGTGAGTCCCTGCGCGACCAGGGTCGTCATGATCACCGCGAAGGCGATGAAGATGATCTCGTCGCGGGCCGGGAACGGCGCCCCGTCGTCGGTCCGCAGCGGAATCGCCAGCGCCAGCGCGACCGACGCGACACCCCGCATCCCGGACCACCACATGACCACGGTCTCGCGCCAGCCGACGGGGATCTCCTCGTCGTAGTCGCGCCGCTTGTGCAGCCGCTTGGTGAGCCAGGTGGCAGGCAGCAGATACAGCAGCCGTACGCCGACGACGACCCCGACGACCAGCGCGGCCCACCCCATCAGATCGGCCTCCCCCGCGAGGGCGGTGCCGAAGACATGGTGGAGTTCGAGCCCGATGAGCCCGAACGCGACCCCGGTGACCAGGGTGTCCACGATCTGCCAGAACGTGTTGCCCGCGAGCCGCCAGAAGACGTCGTCCGCGTCGGCGGCGTTCTCGGCGAGATAGAGGGCCGTCACCAGTACGGCCAGCACGCCCGAGCCCAGCAGCTCCTCCGCCAGCACATAACTGATGAACGGCACGAGCAGCGTGAGCCCGATCTGCAGGGTGGCATCGCCGAGCATGCCCATGAGCCGGTTCGACAGCCAGCCGAGCGCGAGACCGACCGCCACGGCCACCACGGCGGAGAGCACGAGTTCCCGGGCCGCCTCCGGCCAGGAGAACGATCCGCTGACCACCGCCCCGATCGCCACGTGGTAGAGCACGATCGCGGTGACGTCGTTGAAGAGCCCTTCGCCCTCCAGGATCGACACGAGTCTGCGGGGCAGCCCGAGAGTGCCCGCGACAGCGGTCGCGGCGACGGGATCGGGTGGGGCGACGAGGGCGCCGAGCACGACCGCGGCGGCGATCGGCAGTCCGGGGACGGCGGCGTGGGCGACGGCCGCGACCGCCGCCGTGGTGACGAAGACCAGCGCGACGGCGAGCAGCAGGATCGGCCGGACGTTGGCGGTGAACTGCCGCCAGGAGGTGCGCTGGACGGCGGCGTACAGCAGCGGCGGCAGTAGCAGGGGAAGGATGTACTCGGGCGGCAGGGCGACGTTCGGGACGAAGGGCAGCAGCGCGAGGACGGCCCCGGCGAGGGTCATCAGCACGGGCGCCGGAAGCCCCAGCCGCTCCCCGAGCGGCACGGTGACCACGGCCCCCAGCAACAGCACGAACAGCAGGGCCAGTTGGTCCACGGAGCACCCCTCGGCGGTCGAGGCATCGACGTCGGAGCGTCAAGCCTGCCATGCGATTCCGCCGATTTGCCCCGAATCCACCCCCGCTACGGCTGGCTTCCCGAACCGTGGCTCCTGCGCGTGCCCCGCCGCTACAGGGCCCGTCGCATCGCGCGGTGCGCAATGCCGGCGTCCGGGAACTCCGGACCGTACGCCTCGTACCCCAGCCGCTCGTAGAACGCCAGGGCATGTGTCTGCGCATGCAGGTCGACCGCACGGAGACCACGCGCCCGGGCCGCGGACTCGATCGCGCGGACCAGCGCCGCTCCGACGCCGAGGCCCCGCGCGGCCTTGGTCACCGCGAGACGGCCGAGCGAGCCGACCGAGGCGTCACCACCGGTCTTGCCGGCCGCGGCCGGGCCGTACAGCAGCCGGCCCGTGCCCAGCGGGCCGTCCGGGCCGACGGCCAGCACATGGACCGTGTCCGCGTCCGCCGCGTCGTACGCGTCGTACTCGATCTCCTGGGGCACCCGCTGCTCGACGACGAAGACCTCCTTGCGCACCGCGAAGCACGCCTCACGGTCCGCCGGGTCCGTCGCCTCCCGCACGGCACAGCCGCCGCCGGAACCGGCCCGGTCGCTGGGGCCGTCGCTGGGGCCGCCGTGGCCGCTCATGCGCTCTCCGCCGCGATCCTGTCGAGCGCCGACCGCAGATCGGCGGGGTAGTCACTGGCGAACTCGACCCACTGGCCGTCCGAGGGGTGCTCGAAACCGAGCCGCACCGCGTGCAGCCACTGCCGGGTCAGCCCCAGCCGCTTCGCCATGGTCGGGTCCGCGCCGTACGTCAGATCGCCGACGCAGGGGTGCCGGTGGGCCGACATGTGCACCCGGATCTGGTGCGTACGCCCCGTCTCCAGCTTGATGTCCAGCAGCGAGGCGGCCCGGAAGGCCTCGATCAGGTCGTAGTGGGTGACGGAGGGCTTGCCCTCGGCCGTCACCGCCCACTTGTAGTCGTGCTGGGGGTGGCGGCCGATGGGCGCGTCGATCGTGCCGCTCAGCGGGTCCGGGTGGCCCTGCACCAGGGCGTGATACCGCTTGTCGACCGTGCGCTCCCGGAACTGCTGCTTCAGGAGGGTGTACGCCCGCTCGGACTTGGCGACCACCATCAGCCCGGACGTGCCCACGTCCAGCCGGTGCACGATGCCCTGCCGCTCCGCCGCGCCCGACGTCGAGATCCGGTACCCCGCCGCGGCGAGACCGCCGATCACCGTCGTGCCCGTCCAGCCGGGGCTGGGGTGGGCGGCCACGCCGACCGGCTTCACGATCACGACGATGTCGTCGTCGTCGTGCACGATCTCCATGCCCTCGACCGGCTCGGCGACGATCTGGACGGGCGCGGGCGCCTGCGGCATCTCCACCTCGAGCCACGCCCCGCCGTGCACACGCTCGGACTTTCCTACGACGGAGCCGTCGACCTGCACCTTGCCGGCGGCCGCCAGCTCAGCCGCCTTCGTACGCGAGAAGCCGAACATGCGGGAGATGGCGGCGTCGACACGCTCGCCCTCAAGGCCGTCGGGTACGGGCAGGGTGCGGGTTTCCGGAATGGTGCTCACCCGTCGAGTATGCCTTGTCCGGTCCTGTGACCGGCCCCGCCCTGTGGATAACCCGATCTGCCCAGGTCAGTCCTTGTGAACGGTCCCATCGGGGTCCAGGCCCTTGAAGGAAAGGATCACGATGAGGATGCCACCGCACACGATCGCCGAGTCGGCCAGGTTGAACACGGCGAAGTGGGCGGGCGCGATGAAGTCGACGACCGCGCCCTGGAAGACGCCGGGCGAACGGAAGATCCGGTCGGTCAGATTGCCCAGCGCACCGCCCAGCAGCAGCCCGAGCGCGATCGCCCACGGCACGCTGTAGAGCTTGCGCGCCAGTCGCGCGATCACCACGATCACCACGGCGGCGATGATCGTGAAGATGATCGTGAACGCCTCGCCGAAGCCGAAGGCGGCGCCCGGGTTGCGCACGGCCTCGAACTTCAGCAGATCGCCGATGACCTCGATCGGCTCGTGGTGCTCCAGCTTCGCCACCACGAGCATCTTGCTGCCGAGGTCCAGCAGGTACGCCACGGCGGCCACGGCGAACAGCACGAGGATCCGGCGCCTGCCCCTGGGCTGCTCGGCAGGAGCCGCAGCCTCGTCGTCTACGTCCGGCGTACCGATGATGCTCTCCGCCTCTGCCACGTGAGTCCCTCAACCTAGGTGCCTGACTGGTCACGAGGGTACGGCACACACGTACGGACCCGACCCGGGCCACCGCGCCGCGGCCACGCCGAGTGCGGGCCCCGGCCCCGGGTCCCGCCGACGTGAGAACGAGCCCGGTCCCCCGGGGTCCCGCCGACGCGAGTACGGGCCCGTGCACGGGCCCGTACTCGGCGAGTGGGGGCTCAGCCCCGCCGCTCCTGCTTCTGCTTGTCCTCCACGCAGAGCGTCGCCCTCGGGAACGCCTGCATCCGGGCCTTCCCGATCGGCTTGCCGCAGATCTCGCAGAGGCCGTAGGTCCCCGCGTCGAGGCGGTGCAGCGCACGCTCGGTCTGCTCGACCATCTCGCGGGCGTTGGCGGCGAGCGCCATCTCGTGCTCCCGCGTGATGTTCTTGGTGCCGGTGTCCGCCTGGTCGTCGCCCGCTCCGTCCCCGGAGTCGCGCATCAGCCCGGTCAGCGACTCCTCGGAGTGGCTGATCTCGGCCGTGAGCCGGGCCAGCTCGCTCTCCAGCTCGGCGCGCGCCTCGGCGACCTCCTCCGGCGTCCACGGGTCCTCGCCCGGCCGTACCGCGAGCTCTCCCGGCGCGGCGGCGACACGGGCCTGCGGCACCGCCGACGCGGTGTCCTTCGTGGCCGTACCTGACCCGCCCGCGCTCTTCTTGGCTGCCACCGTTCCGGCTCCCGTCTGCTCCGCGGCCTCGGCCGCCTCCTTGGCCGCCGTGGCGGCCTTCCTGGCGCCTGCCTTCGCAGCCGCCCCACTGCCCGTCGCCTTCGTCGCCGCCGCTGAGGAGGACGCCGTCGAGCGCCCCGCCGCCTGCTTGCCCGGGGTGCTCTTCCTCGCGGCCGCGGTCTTCTTCCCCGACGTGGTCTTCTCGGTCGCGGTCTGCTTCCCGCTCGCGATCTTCTTCTCCGTCGCGGTCTGCTTCGCGTCGGTGGCCTTGACGGTCGCCTTCTTCGCCGTCTTCCTGGCCGCCTTCTTCGCCGGGGTCCTCGCCGGCTCCTTCGCGGCCGTGGTCTTCCTCCCGGTCTTCCCGTCGGGTGCCGCGGCCTCGACCTCGGCCGCGTCGTGCGCATTGTGCGCGCCGGCTCCCGACGCGTCGGCGTCGGTCACCTTCCTGGTGGTCTTCTTCGCGACGATGCGCTTCTTGCCGTTCGTGTCCTTGGCCGCCGCCCCCGCAGCGGCGGTGGACCTCGCTGACGCCGTCTTCTTCACGGCGGTCTTCTTCGCCACCATGGCCGCGGCCCCTTCACATATTGTGATCTTGCTCGCGATTCGTGCTGGGACGATAAATCGACCCCAGCGCCGCGGCAACGGGGCACGCCGCCTCTCGGGCCCGCCCCGCGCCTCACCGAACGCGAGCCTGCATCCGTTGTGCCCAGCTCCCCGCCCCCTAATCCGCCGGACCGGAGCCGCCGGATCCGGCACGGCTCCGTATGCCCATTCGGGTCATGCGCGGGGCCGTTCCCGGGCCGTGCGCGGGGCCGGTGCACGGCCCGCGAAGGGCCCCGCCGCACGGCGCGGAAAACCGGTCTGCCGCGCTGCGCCCGGGCCCGTACACTGGGCGCAGCGAAAGGCGTGGATGGGGACCAGTAGCGTCGTACGCAGCCATGAGCGACCCGGGGACGGTGAGAGCCCGGGGGCGAGCGCGGTGCGAAGCATCACCCCGGAGCCGCCGGAAGAACGTCTGCGGGAATCCGCCAGGCCAGTAGACCCGGCATCGCGACCCCAATGAGGGGGCTCACCGGCCGTGCGCCGGAGGGCCAAGGAGGGTGGTACCGCGGGAGCGCAACGGCTCTCGTCCCTCCGACGGAAGAGACACCGTTGGAGGAGCTCCTACATGACGCCGCCGCAGTACCGCCAGGTACCCGCCCAGGTCGACCTGTCCGCGCTGGAGCACGCCGTGCTCGACTTCTGGCGCGAGAACAAGGTCTTCGCGAAGAGCCTCGATCAGTCCGAGGGCCGCCCCGAGTGGGTCTTCTACGAGGGCCCGCCCACCGCGAACGGCATGCCCGGCGCCCACCACATCGAGGCCCGCGTCTTCAAGGACGTCTTCCCTCGTTTCCGCACCATGCGCGGCTACCACGTGGCCCGCAAGGCCGGCTGGGACTGTCATGGCCTGCCCGTCGAGCTCGCCGTCGAGAAGGAGCTCGGCTTCAACGGCAAGAAGGACATCGAGGCGTACGGCATCGCCGAGTTCAACGCCAAGTGCCGTGAGTCGGTGACCCGCCACACGGACGCGTTCGCCGAGCTCACGACCCGGATGGGCTACTGGGTCGACCTCGACGAGGCGTACCGGACGATGGACCCCGAGTACATCGAGTCGGTCTGGTGGTCCCTGAAGGAGATCTTCGACAAGGGACTGCTGGTCCAGGACCACCGGGTCGCCCCCTGGTGCCCCCGCTGCGGCACCGGCCTGTCCGACCACGAGCTGGCGCAGGGCTACGAGACGGTCGTCGACCCCTCCGTCTTCGTCCGCTTCCCGCTGACCTCCGGCCCGCTGGCGGGCGAGGCCGCGCTGCTCGTCTGGACGACGACCCCGTGGACGCTGGTCTCGAACACCGCGGTGGCCGCGCACCCCGAGGTCACCTACGTCGTGGCGACGAACGGCGAGGAGCAGCTCGTCGTCGCGCAGCCGCTGCTGGAGAAGGCCCTCGGCGTGGGGGCACCTCCCGGGTCGCAGGGCCCAGGGGGAGGCTGGGAGGCCACGGGCCGGACGTTCACGGGCGCCGAGATGGAGCGCTGGACGTACGAGCGCCCGTTCCAGCTCGTCCCCTTCGACCAGCCCGCCCACTACGTCGTCAACGCCGAGTACGTGACGACCGAGGACGGTACGGGTCTGGTCCACCAGTCCCCCGCCTTCGGTGAGGACGACCTCAAGGTCTGCCGCCAGTACGGCCTGCCGGTCGTGAACCCGGTCCGCCCGGACGGCACCTTCGAGGAGGACGTGCCGCTGGTCGGCGGGGTCTTCTTCAAGAAGGCCGACGAGGCGCTCACGAAGGACCTGGACGGCCGCGGGCTGCTCTTCAAGCACATCCCGTACGAGCACAGCTATCCGCACTGCTGGCGGTGCCACACGGCGCTGCTCTACTACGCGCAGCCGTCCTGGTACATCCGTACGACCGCGATCAAGGACCGGCTCCTCGAGGAGAACGAGAACACGAACTGGTTCCCGGACTCGGTCAAGACGGGCCGGTACGGGGACTGGCTGAACAACAACATCGACTGGGCACTCTCCCGCAACCGCTACTGGGGCACGCCGCTGCCGATCTGGCGCTGCGAGGAGAACCATCCGACGTGCGTGGGCTCCCTCGCCGAGCTGACCGAGCTGACGGGCACGGACCAGTCCTCGCTGGACCCGCACCGCCCGTTCATCGACGAGATCACCTTCGCCTGCCCGCAGGACGGCTGCGGGCGGACCGCGACCCGCGTCCCCGAGGTCATCGACGCCTGGTACGACTCGGGTTCGATGCCGTTCGCGCAGTGGGGCTACCCGTACAAGAACAAGGAGATCTTCGAGAAGCGCTACCCGGCGCAGTTCATCTCGGAGGCGATCGACCAGACCCGCGGCTGGTTCTACACGCTGATGGCGGTCGGCACGCTGGTCTTCGACAAGTCGTCGTACGAGAACGTGGTGTGCCTCGGCCACATCCTCGCCGAGGACGGCCGCAAGATGTCCAAGCACCTGGGCAACATCCTGCAGCCGATCCCGCTGATGGACCAGCACGGCGCGGACGCGGTGCGCTGGTTCATGGCGGCCGGCGGCTCGCCCTGGGCGGCCCGGCGCGTGGGTCACGGCACGATCCAGGAGGTCGTGCGCAAGACGCTGCTGACGTACTGGAACACGGTGGCGTTCCAGGCGCTGTACGCCCGTACGTCGGGCTGGGCGCCGTCGGCCGCCGACCCGGCGCCGAAGGACCGCACGGTTCTCGACCGCTGGCTGCTCTCCGAGCTGCACGCGCTCGTGGACCAGGTGACGCAGGCCCTGGAGGCCTACGACACACAGCGCGCCGGCAAGCTGATCTCGTCGTTCGTCGACGATCTGTCGAACTGGTACGTGCGCCGCTCGCGCCGCCGCTTCTGGCAGGGTGACGCGGCCGCGCTGCGCACGCTCCACGACGTGATCGAGACCGTCACCAGGCTGATGGCGCCGCTGACGCCGTTCATCACGGAGCGGGTCTGGCAGGACCTGGTGGTCCCGGTGGCTCCCGAGGCCCCCGAGTCCGTCCACCTGTCCACCTGGCCCGAGGCGGACCTGTCGGCGATCGACCCGGCGCTGTCCCAGCAGATGGCGCTGGTGCGCCGGCTGGTCGAGCTCGGCCGCGCCACCCGCGCGGAGTCCGGCGTCAAGACCCGCCAGCCGCTGTCGCGTGCGCTGGTCGCGGTGACGGGCTTCGAGACGCTGTCCCCGGAGCTGCACACGCAGATCACCGAGGAGCTCAACGTCTCCTCACTGGCCTCGCTGTCCGAGGTCGGGGGCTCGCTCGTCGACACGACGGCGAAGGCGAACTTCCGGGCCCTGGGCAAGCGCTTCGGCAAGGGGGTCCAGGACGTCGCCAAGGCGGTCGCGGCGGCGGACGCGGCGGCGCTGTCGCTGGCGCTGCGCTCCGGCTCCGCGTCGGTGACGGTGAACGGCGAGGAGGTGACCCTCTCCCCCGAGGAGGTCATCATCACGGAGACCCCGCGCGAGGGTTGGTCGGTCGCCTCGGACCAGGGCGCGACGGTCGCCCTGGATCTGGAGATCACTCCGGAGCTGCGGCGCGCGGGCCTGGCCCGTGACGCGATCCGGCTGATCCAGGAGGCCCGTAAGAACAGCGGCCTGGACGTCGCGGACCGCATCGCGCTCCGCTGGTCCTCCGAGGACCTCGAGGTCACGTCGGCCCTCAGGGACCACGCCTCGCTGATCGCGGACGAGGTGCTGGCGACGGACTTCGCCATGGGCGACGCCGACGACGCGTACGGCGCCCCGTTCACGGACGAGGGTCTGTCCCTGGCCTTCCGTCTCCGCAAGGCCTGAGAACGAACGCCCGACGGGCCCGGTCGCGTCTGCGGCCGGGCCCGTCGGTCTTTCCCGCGCTTCCAGCGGCTCCGTCGAGGTGCGGCTCCGTCGATGTGCGGCTCCGCCGCGAGGGGACCCCGCCTCGCACGCCGGACGGGCTGCGGCCACCGGCCATCCTCGGCGGTCGAGGCGCCGGGTTACGGGGCGGGCGGGTCCTGGAAACCGGTTCCGCGCACACAACAGGGCCGGGCCCGGGACATGTTGTCCCGGGCCCGGCCCTGGAGCCTGCCGACGGCTACGCGCTCATCGCGCGGCAGCCCGCCGTCAGTTGTCGTCCTCGTCGATGAGGAAACCGCGCATCGGCGACGGCGCCTGCTGCATCGGCTGCGGGCCCTGCGGCCGCACCGGTGCCATCGGCTGGGTCATCGCCGGCGACATCTGCTGCTGACCGCCGTACGACGGGCCGCCCATCTGCTGGTTGCCGCCCATCGTCTGGTTGCCGAAGGACGGGGCTCCCGCGCCGGCCGGAGCCATCGACGGGGACGGCGGCAGCGACGCGGCCGCGGGGGTCCGCGGCGGGGCCAGCGAGTCGTCGGCCTGGGTCTCCAGCTGACGCAGCTGGCTCTCCAGGTACGACTTCAGCCGCGTGCGGTACTCGCGCTCGAAGCCGCGCAGGTCCTCGACCTTGCGCTCCAGCGTGGCGCGGGCCGACTCCAGCGAGCCCATCGCGACGCGGTGCTTCTCCTGCGCGTCCCGCTCCAGCGCGTCGGCCTTGGCGCGGGCGTCCCGCTCCAGGCCCTCGGCGCGCGACCGGGCCTCACCGACGATCTTGTTGGCCTCGGAACGGGCCTCCGCGATCGCCTGGTCGGCGGTCTGCTGGGCAAGGGAGAGCACTCGGGCCGCGCTGTCGCCGCCAGGGCCCTGGCCCGGCAGCTGCGGGCCGTGACCGCCCATGGGGCCGCCCATCGGGCCACCCATGGGACCGCCCTGCATCGGGCCGGGACCCATCGGGCCGCCCTGCGGGTGACCCTGGGGACCGTGACCACCGTGACCACCGTGGCCACCGGGACCGGCGGGCAGCTGCGGAGCACCACCGGGCAGCTGGGGCGGACCCATCTGCGGGGGCTGCTGCTGGACCGGCGGTCCGGATATGGCGGCGGGCACGGGAGCACCGGGACCGCGGCCGTCCTGCGGCTCCGGCGGCTTGCGCATGCCCTGCTGCTGCTGGTTCTGCGCGGCCGCACGGGTCGCCGCCGCCAGCTTCGCGCGCAGGTCCTCGTTCTCGCGGAGCAGGCGCGTCAGCTCGGACTCGACCTCGTCAAGAAAGGCATCGACCTCGTCCTCGTCATAGCCTTCTCGGAGGCGGACGGTCGTGAACTGCTTGTTCCGCACGTCCTCGGGGGTCAACGGCATCTCTTCTTCACCTCTACGTAGTCGTCGGCAGTCGGCAAGACCGTATCGTTCACATCCCTCTCCCCACGCTGCTGACGACGGAGATCAGGATGTAGACGATGATCATCAGAACGAAGAAGGACAGGTCTAGTGCCACGCCCCCGAGACGCAGCGGCGGAATGAACCGCCGCAGAAGCTTGAGCGGTGGATCGGTGACAGTGTAGGTGGCCTCCAGGACGACCACCATCGCCTTGCCGGGTTGCCACGAGCGGGCGAACTGGAAGACGTAGTCCATGACCAGCCGGAAGATCAGCACGATAAGGAAGCACATCAGCGCGATGTAGATCACCTGCAGTGCGACGCTCATCCCGCGCTTCCCTCTCCCCTGGCTCTCATTGCCGGCCTCGCGGCCGGATCGTTCCCTCGGTCGTGTTCTGACTCGGTCTAGCTCTGGTTGAAGAACCCGCCCTCTGCGATGCGGGCCTTGTCCTCCGCCGTGACATCGACGTTAGCAGGCGAGAGGAGGAAGACCTTCTGAGTCACCCGCTCAATGCTGCCATGCAGACCGAAGACGAGTCCCGCGGCAAAGTCGACAAGTCGCTTCGCATCGGTGTCGTCCATCTCCGTGAGATTCATGATCACCGGGGTGCCCTCACGGAAGTGTTCCCCGATGGTACGGGCCTCGTTGTAGGTCCGGGGGTGCAACGTGGTGATGCGGTAGGGCTCCCGCTCGGACACGACCTTGGGCATGATCACCGGTGCGTTCTTCTCCAGACTCGGACGTTCAGGTGTGATGGATGCCACGGGGGCGATTCGTGCCGGACGTCCGGATTCCGCGGCCAGCGAAGCGGCACGCGGCGCCGGTTCGCGCGGGGCGGGCGGCTGGACCACACGCACCGGCTCTTCTCGTTCCACCTGATGCGGGGGCTGGTGCCGCCGGCGGTCCCGCTCGGGCTCCGGCTCCATCTCGGGTTCGAAGTCGTCGTCGGGGTCGAATCCCCGGCCGTCGTACCCATCGTCCTCCACGAGGCCGAGGTAGACCGCCATCTTGCGCATCGCGCCGGCCATTCTCTGAGTCCTCCGCTCTGTGGTGGATCGGCTTCGTTCGGCTACGTCACCAAGTGCCCGCGATCCACTGGGCCCGTCCGCCTTTCGACGGAAATGACCATATTTTCTGCTGTGGTCCGACTTGCTTCGCGACGTTACCCGAGCCGGGGACGGACTCCGAGCACCGCCGTACCGACGCGCACGTGTGTCGCTCCGGCCGCCACTGCCTGTTCGAGATCCGCACTCATCCCTGCTGACACCATGTTCGCAGCCGGACGGTCCACGCGCAGGCGGGATGAGAATTCCATCAGCCGCTCGAACGCAGCCTGTTGACGCCCCGCGTACGGCCCCGACAGTGGCGCCACCGTCATCAGTCCGTCGAGCCGCAGCCCGGGCGAGCCCTCGACCGCCGCGGCCAACTCCTCGATCCCGTCGGGCGCGACGCCTCCCCGGTCGCCCTGCCGACCCGACTCGGCGTCGAGGGCGACCTGGATCAGGCAGCCCAGTT
Organism: Streptomyces sp. NBC_00259; assembly: GCF_036181745.1. Classification (NCBI taxonomy): domain Bacteria; kingdom Bacillati; phylum Actinomycetota; class Actinomycetes; order Kitasatosporales; family Streptomycetaceae; genus Streptomyces; species Streptomyces sp. NBC_00259. The sequence goes on from NZ_CP108080.1 coordinate 1,981,648, forward strand.
CACGCCCGGCGTTCGCCGCCGCCGCGGACAGTGCGCGGACGAGCTTCAACCGGTCGACGGACTGCACGATATCGGCGTAACCCGCAACAGAACGGACCTTGTTGGTCTGGAGCTGACCGACGAAGTGCCAGGTGAGCGACAGATCCGAGCAGGCGGCGGCTTTCGGGGCCGCCTCCTGGTCCTTGTTCTCGGCGACGTGCCGCACGCCCAGTTCGTGCAGCAGTCGCACATCGCTCGCGGGGTAGGTCTTGGTGACCACGATCATGGTCACTTCCTCCCGCTTGCGGCCTGCCGCGGCACAGGCGGAGGCGATACGTTCCTCCACGCGCGCCAGGTTCTCGGCGAGTTCGGTCCTGCGGTCGGTCATGCGTCGTCTCTTTCGCGGTCCAGCCAGACATATCCGGCAAGCCGCCCGGTGGTGCGGTCGCGGCGGTACGAGTAGTGGTCTTCCGACTCCAGTGTGCAGGCCGGTGACGCGCTCCGGTCCCGCACGCCGAGCGCCTCGAGCTGGGCGTGCACTCCGGCGGTGACGTCGATGGCCGGGGTGCCCCAGCTGGTCTCGGACCATGCCGCCGGTACCGCCGCGGCGACCTCCGCCCGCATCGCCTCCGGCACTTCGTAACAGCGGCCGCAGACCGCGGGTCCGGTCCTGGCGGTCATCCGGGCCGGGTCGGCACCCAGTGCGATCATCGCCTCGACGGCGGCCCGGACCACTCCGGCGGCCATTCCGGGGCGGCCGGCGTGGGCCGCGCCCACCACCCCCGCGACCGGGTCGGCCAGTAGCACCGGGGTGCAGTCGGCGGTGAGGACCGCGAGCGGCAGTCCGCGCCGGGCGGTCACCACGGCGTCCACCGCGGGGATGTCGGCGCCGGCCCAGGGGCCTTCGACGACGGCGACGTCCCGGCCGTGCACCTGGTTCATCCAGACGACGCGGCCCGGGTCGAGGCCCAGGTGCCCGGCGGCGAGCTCCCGGTTCGTACGGACGGCGACGGGGTCGTCACCGACCGCGCCGCCGAGATTGAGCTCCTCGTACGGAGCGGCGCTCACCCCGCCCCACCGGTCGGTGAAAGCGAAGTGGGCGCCGCTCACGCTGTTGTGCTCCCGTATCACTTCAAGATCACTTCAGGAAGTCCGGGACATCCAGTTCCTCGGCCGAGCTGTCGTACGGCCGGGCCGGCGGGACCTGCGGGGACGGGCTCTGCGAGGAGGTGTCCTTCGCCATCGGGGCCGGCTCGGCCGGGGACTCCTCGCGCTGCGGGACCGTGCCGAGTCCGCCGAGCGAGCGCGCGGTCTCGGTGCGGGCCGGCTGCGCGGGCTCCTCGCGCTTGGCGGAGGAGGAGCCGATCACGTTGTCCCGGCGGGTGGGGGGCTGGCCCCCGTCGAAGCCCGCGGCGATGACCGTGACCCGCACCTCGTCGCCCAGCGCGTCGTCGATGACGGCGCCGAAGATGATGTTTGCCTCGGGGTGGGCGGCCTCGCTCACCAGCTGGGCCGCCTCGTTGATCTCGAAGAGACCGAGGTCCGAGCCGCCCGAGATGGAGAGCAGCACACCGCGGGCGCCGTCGATGGACGCCTCCAGCAGCGGCGAGGAGATCGCCATCTCGGCCGCGGCCACCGCGCGGTCGTCGCCGCGGGCCGAGCCGATGCCCATGAGCGCGGAGCCGGCCTCGGACATGACCGACTTGACGTCGGCGAAGTCGAGGTTGATGAGACCGGGGGTGGTGATGAGGTCGGTGATGCCCTGGACACCGGACAGCAGGACCTGGTCCGCGGACTTGAACGCGTCGAGCACGCTGACCTGGCGGTCCGAGATGGACAGCAGCCGGTCGTTCGGGATGACGATGAGGGTGTCGACCTCTTCGCGGAGCTCGGCGATGCCGTCCTCCGCCTGGTTGGCGCGGCGGCGGCCCTCGAAGGTGAAGGGCCGGGTGACCACGCCGATGGTCAGGGCGCCGAGCGAGCGCGCGATGTTGGCCACGACGGGGGCGCCGCCGGTGCCGGTGCCGCCGCCTTCACCGGCGGTGACGAAGACCATGTCGGCCCCCTTGAGGACCTCCTCGATCTCCTCCCGGTGGTCCTCTGCCGCCTTGCGGCCGACTGCCGGGTTGGCCCCGGCCCCGAGGCCGCGGGTGAGTTCCCGGCCGACGTCGAGCTTGACGTCGGCGTCGCTCATCAACAGTGCTTGCGCGTCGGTGTTGATCGCGATGAACTCGACGCCCTTGAGACCGACCTCGATCATTCGGTTGATGGCATTGACACCACCGCCGCCGACACCGATGACCTTGATGACTGCGAGGTAGTTCTGCGGTGCTGCCACGTCGAAGGCCTCTCGCCTCGAGTTACGTGTCGCCGCTTCGCGGTGGTCCCGCGCCGCGACGACGGATGCCGATGGGACGGTCCGAAACGCCGACCCAAACCCTAACGTTGAAGTTTAGGGTTACCAGTGTCTCTACTTCCTGGACTCTCTCGAACGAGACACTAAGTCGACAAGTGGCGTGCGTTCAACGAACACGCCGAACCTCCCGTTTTTCTTTTCACCCTATGTGATCAGCCGTTGCGCTGACCAACCAGGGTGCTGGCCTGCGCGTTTGTGCGTCAACTCGCCGACGCGGCAGGCGCGGTGGGAGCACTCACATCGAAGTACCCCGCACCGGACGCGGCTTTCATCAGGGCGGTGAGCGTACGGGCCTTGACTTCGCCGTCCTCGCTGCTTCCCCACATCACCGTGCGGCCGCGCGTCAGCTTCAGCGTGATGGAGTCGTACGAGAGGACCTCGACGGAGCGGAGGTCCTTCGCGACCGGTGCGGGGAGTTCGGGAATGACGAGGGACGCCTCCCTCAGCAGCCGCTCCTCGCCGAAGCGCCGCACGCTCGCCGACTGATTCGCCGTCAATTTCACCAATGGGACGCCTTTGGGGGCTTTGTCCACCGTGGCGAAGCGCACGCCCTTCGCGTCCACTTCGATGAACCGTGCGCCCTTCTCCATGAGGAGTACGGGCTCGCGCTCGGTCACCTTCAGAACGACTCCGTGCGGCCACGACCGGTCGGCCTCGACCGACTCGATACGGGCCAGCCGCTTGCGCAACCGGTTCTCGATCCCACCCAGATCGATGTAAATCAGCGGCGTCCCGATCGGCACATCGGCCGCCGCCTCGACCTCACGGGGCGTCAGAACCCTGGTGCCGGACACCTCGACCCGCTCGGCACGCACCCACGAGGAACCGTAGAGCACCCAGAAGCCGCCCGCGACGAGCAGGGCGGCGAGGAGGGACAGCAGGACCGGGGGGCCGGGGAGCCGGGGGCGGCGGGGTGCGGAACCGCCCTTGCGGGCCGGGCCGGCCGACGACGGGCCGTTCGGCTTGCGTGTGCCGCGTTCGGCGGTCGTCGGTCCGGCCATGCTCCCTGCCCTTCGCCGTGCCTATCGGCGTGAGGCGATCGCCTCATACACCATTCCGACAAGCAGATCGTCTGCGTCCCGGCGGCCGAACTCGGCGGCCGCGCGGGACATCTCGTACAGCCGGTGCGGATCGGCGAGCACCGGGAGCACGTGGCCCTGGACCCACTGGGGGGTCAGTTCGGCGTCGTCGACCAGCAGTCCACCGCCGGCCTTCACCACCGGCTGGGCGTTCAGCCGCTGTTCGCCGTTGCCGATCGGCAGCGGTACGTAGGCGGCGGGCAGCCCGACGGCGGAGAGTTCGGCGACGGTCATGGCGCCCGCCCGGCAGAGCATCATGTCGGCCGCGGCGTACGCGAGATCCATCCGGTCCACGTACGGTACCGGGATGTACGGCGGCATTCCCGGCATGTTGTCCGCGCGCGGCAGTTCGTTCTTCGGGCCGACCACGTGCAGGATCTGGATGCCGGAGCGTTGGAGCAGCGGAGCGACCTGCTCGACCACCTCGTTGAGGCGGCGGGCGCCCTGCGAGCCGCCGGAGACCAGCAGCGTCGGCAGGTTGGGGTCGAGACCGAACGCGGCGCGCGCCTCGGGCCGGACGCGGGCCCGGTCGAGGGTGGCGATGGAGCGGCGCAGCGGGATGCCGATGTAGCGGGCGCCCCGCAGCTTGCTGTCGGGCGTCGAGACGGCGACAGCCGCGGCGTACCGCGAGCCGATCTTGTTGGCCAGGCCCGGGCGGGCGTTGGCCTCGTGGACGACGATCGGCACACCGAGGCGCTTGGCGGCGAGATAGCCGGGCAGCGCGACATAGCCGCCGAAGCCGACGACGGCGTCGGCCTTCGTGTGCTCCAGGATCTGCTCCGCGGCCTTGATCGTGCCGCGCAGCCGTCCCGGGACGGTGATCAGCTCGGGCGTGGGCTTGCGGGGCAGCGGTACGGCGGGGATCAGGGCCAGATCGTAGCCACGCTCGGGAACGAGCCTGGTCTCCAGACCGCGCTCTGTTCCGAGGGCCGTGATACCCACGGTCGGATCCTGCCTCCGCAGGGCGTCCGCGAGGGCGAGCGCGGGCTCGATGTGGCCGGCGGTCCCCCCGCCGGCGAGTACGACATGCACCGAAATTCACCGCTCTCCGGACGGACGTTCCTTGACGCGCCGTCTCATCGTCTTCCATCTCACCCCGGGCCTCCGCACGGCCAGCGCCGCCTTCGCCGCGGGATCCTCTCGCGCGAAGGCGATCAGCAGTCCCACGGCGAACATGGTCGGCAGCAGGGCCGACCCTCCGTAGGAGAACAGCGGGAGGGGGACACCGGCGATCGGCAGCAGACCGAGCACCGCACCGATGTTGACCACGGCCTGGGCCGTGATCCAGGTGGTCACACCTCCCGCGGCGTACCTCACGAAGGGGTCCTCCGTGCGTCCGGCCACGCGGATACCCGCATAGCCTAGAGCCGCGAAGAGAGCGAGCACCGACAGTGTCCCCGCCAGACCCAGTTCCTCCCCGGTGATGGCGAAGATGAAGTCGGTGTGGGCTTCCGGGAGTTGGCCCCATTTTTCCACACTGGCCCCGATGCCGGATCCGAACCATCCGCCGGAGGCGAGGGCATAGATCCCGTGCACGGCCTGCCAGCAGTGGTCGTCGGGGCCGGGGTCGGTGGCGCCGACGCACTGGAACCGTGCCATACGGTTCTCACTGGTCTTGATCAGGATGGTGCCGATCACCGTGGCGACGGACAGGACGCCGACGAACAGCCTGGTCGGAGCACCCGCCAGCCACAGCAGCCCGAAGAGGATCGCGGCCAGGATGATGGCGGTGCCCATGTCACCGCCGAGCATGATCAGCCCGAGCAGCATGAAGGCGACGGGGACCAGGGGGACGAGCAGGTGCTTCCACTGCGTGAGCAGCCGTTTGTCCTGCTTGCGGGCGAGCAGGTCGGCGCCCCAGAGGATCAGGGCGAGCTTGCCGAACTCGCTGGGCTGCAGCTGGAAGGGGCCGCCGAGCGAGATCCAGTTCTGGTTGCCGTTGACGGACTGCCCTATCCCCGGAACCTGCACGAGCACCATCAGGAAGGCGCTGACCACGAGGATGGGATAGGCGAGCGCGCGGTGGAGCTTGATCGGCATCCGGGAGGCGAGCAGGAGCAGTCCGCCGCCGATGACGGCGGCCAGGAACTGCTTGCGGAAGAAGTACGAGGAGGGCCGCGAGTAGTTCAGCGCGGTGATCATCGAGGCGGAGTAGACCATGACCAGGCCGAGCACGGTGATCAGCAGTCCCGCGCCGAGGATCACGTAGTACGCGGTGAGCGGCCGGTCCCAGGCCCGGCGGGCCTGCTCGTAGGCACGGCGGACCGTGCCGCCGCGGGGCGGACGCGGGGCGCCGCCCGTGCGGGCCCCGGCGCGGGCGGCGTCCGGCCGGCGCGCTCCGGGCCGTCCCGCGGCCCCGCTGCGCAGGGCCAGGCCGGGCATCCCGGCGAAGGCGAAGGCGGGCGCGGGCAGCAGCGCGCGGCCGAGCACGGAGGCGGGCGCGGGCAGCAGCGCGCGACGGAGGGCGGAGGCGAGCGTTTCTCCCGTCCGCCGTCCCCCGGGGCTTCGCCCGGGAGGCACCCCTGTCCCGGCTCGCTCGACGTACGGCTCCGCCTCGTCGGGAGCGGGGCCCCAGGCCCTCGTACGGCCCTCGGCCGCGTCACCGGACGCCGGACGGGCCGGGTGCTCCGGGCCGCCCACCGGAGGTCCCTCCACGCCCTTGGGTGCAGGGTGAGTTCGGGGCGCGGGGTCCGCGGCGGAGTCCCGGCGATGGGAAGGCGCGGCGGTGGCGTCGGGTGGCATGGTTCGCTGTCCCCTCCAGTCGTGGCCGACGCCGCCGGATCGTGGCGGCGGGGCCAGGGCCGGTCAGGCGCGTTCGGCGGCGAGGGCGCGGACCGCGTCCGCGAAGGCCTCGCCTCGCTTGTTGTAGTTGACGAACATGTCCATCGAGGCGCAGGCGGGAGCCAGCAGAACCGTGTCCCCCGGCCGCGCGAGCCGTGCCGCTTCGCGGACCGCCGCCGACATCGCCCCAGTGTCGGTCCGGTCGAGGTCGACCACCGGGACCTCGGGCGCGTGTCGCGTCAGGGCTTCGGCGATCAGCGCCCGGTCCGCGCCGATGAGCACGACGCCGCGCAGTCTCTTCGCCGACTTCTCGACGAGGTCGTCGAACGTCGCACCCTTGGCGAGGCCGCCCGCGATCCAGACGATCGGGTCGTACGACGCCAAGGAGGCTTCCGTGGCATGGGTGTTGGTGGCCTTGGAGTCGTCCACGTACGCGACGCCGTCGACCTCGTCCACGTACTCGATGCGGTGCGCGTCGGGCCGGAAGGCCCGCAGTCCGTCCCGCACGGCGGCGGGCTCGACACCGTAGGCACGGGCCAGCGCGGCCGCGGCGAGGGCGTTGGCGATGTTGTGCGGGGCGGGCGGGTTGACGTCGGAGACCTCGGCCAGCTCCTGGGCCTGCTTCTGCCGGTTCTCGACGAACGCGCGGTCCACGAGGATGCCGTCCACGACACCCAGCTGCGAGGGTCCGGGGGTGCCGAGGGTGAAACCGATCGCGCGGCAGCCCTCCTCGACGTCGGCCTCGCGGACCAGGTCCTCGGTGGCGGGGTCGGCCACGTTGTAGACGCAGGCGACCGTGTTGCCCTCGTAGATGCGGCCCTTGTCGGCGGCGTACGCCTCCATGGAGCCGTGCCAGTCGAGGTGGTCGGGCGCGAGGTTGAGCACGACGGCGGAGTGGGCGCGCAGTGAGGGCGCCCAGTGCAGCTGGTAGCTGGACAGCTCGACGGCGAGGACGTCGTACGTCTCGTCGCCCAGTACGGCGTCCAGCAGCGAGACGCCGATGTTGCCGACGGCCGCCGTCCTCAGGCCCGCCGCCTCCAGGATCGAGGCGAGCATACGGACCGTCGTGGTCTTGCCGTTGGTGCCGGTGACCGCGAGCCAGGGAGCCGCGCCGGGACCGCGCAGCCGCCAGGCCAGTTCGACGTCTCCCCAGATCTCGACGCCCGCCTCGGCGGCGGCGGCGAACAGGGGCTTGTCGGGCTTCCAGCCGGGCGCCGTGACGATCAGCTCGGTGCCCGCCGGCAGGGTGGCACCGTCGCCGAGGCGGACGGTGATGCCCGCCGCCTCCAGCTCCGCCGCCTGCGCCTTCGCGCGCTCGTCGTCGCCGTCGTTGACGACCGTGACGATCGCGCCGAGGCCGTGCAGGACGCGGGCGGCCGGAATGCCGCTCACGCCCAGCCCGGCGACGGTGACGCGCTTGCCCTGCCAGTCCCGCGTGGTCACTTGTCGGCCGCCCAGCCCGCGTAGAAGAGTCCCAGACCCACGATGACGCACATGCCCTGAATGATCCAGAAACGGACCACCACAAGGACTTCCGACCACCCCTTGAGTTCGAAGTGGTGCTGCAGCGGGGCCATCCGGAAGACGCGCTTCCCGGTGAGCCGGAAGGAGCCGACCTGGATGACCACGGACATGGTGATGAGGACGAACAGACCGCCGAGGAGCGCGAGCAGCAGCTCCGTGCGCGAGCAGATCGCGAGGCCGGCGAGCGCGCCGCCGAGCGCGAGCGAGCCGGTGTCACCCATGAAGATCTTGGCGGGCGAGGTGTTCCACCACAGGAAGCCGAAGCAGGCGCCCATCAGCGCGGAGGCGACGACCGCGAGGTCGAGCGGATCGCGCACCTCGAAGCAGGCGTTGGGGTTCGTCAGCGTCATCGCGTTGGCGCAGGACTCCTGGAACTGCCAGAGCCCGATGAAGGTGTACGCACCGAAGACCATCACGGAGGCGCCGGTGGCCAGACCGTCCAGACCGTCGGTCAGGTTCACGCCGTTCGACATCGCAAGGATCATGAACAGCGCCCAGATCACGAACAGCACCGGGCCGATCGACCAGCCGAAGTCGGTGACGAACGACAGCTTGGTGGAGGCCGGGGTCTGCCCGCGGATGTCGGCGAACTGCAGCGCAAGCACCGCGAAGGCGATACCGACGATCAGCTGGCCGGCCATCTTCGCCTTGGCCCGCAGACCCAGCGACCGCTGCTTGACGATCTTGATGTAGTCGTCGAGGAAGCCGACCAGGCCCATGCCCGCCATGAGGAAGAGCACCAGCACACCCGAGAACGTCGGGTCCTCTCCGGTGATCACCTTGGTGAGGGCGTACGCGATCAGCGTGGCCAGGATGAAGGCGATGCCGCCCATGGTGGGCGTGCCCTTCTTGCTGCCGTGGCTGCGCGGGCCGTCGTCGCGGATGAACTGCCCGTATCCCTTGCGGGCCAGCAGCTTGATCAGCAGCGGGGTGCCGATGAGCGTCAGAAAGAGGCCGATGGCCCCCGCGAAGAGGATCTGCCTCATCGGCCGGTGACCTGCCCCTCGGAGCCGTCGGTGCCGGCGAGCAGCGCCTCGGCGATCCGCTCGAGCCCGGCCGACCTGGAAGCCTTCACCAGCACGACGTCTCCCGGGCGCAGCTCTCTGCGCAACAGTTCGACCGCCGCCTGCGTGTCGGACACGTGCACCGACTCCTCACCCCACGAACCCTCGTTATAGGCGCCCAGTTGCAACCAGGACGCTTCCCTGCCCCCGACTGCGACGAGCTTGCTGACGTTGAGCCGGACGGCGAGCCGTCCGACCGCGTCGTGCTCGGCCAGCGACTCGCCCCCGAGCTCGGCCATCGGGCCGAGCACCGCCCACGTGCGTCCCCCGGCGGCCTGGGCGGCCGCGCCCATGGCCGCGAGCGCACGCAGGGCGGCTCGCATGGACTCGGGGTTCGCGTTGTAGGCGTCGTTGACGACCGTCACGCCGTCCGTTCGCTCGGTGACCTCCATACGCCAGCGGGAGAGGGTGCCGGCCTCCGAGAGCGCGGTGGCGATCTCGTCGACGGACATGCCCAGCTCATGGGCGACGGCGGCCGCGGCGAGCGCGTTCGACACGTGGTGCTCACCGTACAGCCGCAGGGTCACGTCGCTGCACCCGGAGGGTGTGCGAAGGCGGAATGCGGGCTGTCCGCTCGGCATCAGCCGGACGTTCTCGGCGCGTACGTCCGCTTCGTCCGACTCACCGAAGAACACGACGCGTGCCTTCGTGCGGGAGGCCATGGCGCGTACGAGCGGGTCGTCGGCGTTGAGGACGGCCACCCCGCCCGCTTCGGCGGCGGGCAGCGACTCGACGAGCTCGCCCTTGGCCTCGGCGATCTGCTCGCGGCCGCCGAACTCGCCGATGTGGGCGGTGCCGACGTTGAGCACGACGCCGACGCGCGGCGGGGTGAGACCGGCGAGGTAGCGGATGTGGCCGATGCCGCGGGCGCCCATCTCCAGGACCAGGAACCTGGTCTCCTCGGTGGCGCTCAGCGCGGTCAGCGGCAGGCCGATCTCGTTGTTGAGGGAGCCGGGGGTCCAGACGGTCGGCGCCTTGCGCTGCAGCACCTGTGCGATGAGGTCCTTGGTGCTGGTCTTGCCGGCGGAGCCGGTGAGCGCGACGAGGGTCGCGCCGAGCCGCTTGACGACGGCGCGTGCCAGTGCGCCGAGCGCCGCTCGGACGTCGTCGACGACGATCGCGGGGACGCCGACGGGACGCGAGGCCAGTACGGCGACCGCGCCCGCGGCGACCACGTCCGCGGCGTAGTCGTGCCCGTCGACCCGCTCGCCGACGAAGGCGGCGAAGAGGCTGCCGGACTCGATCTCACGGGAGTCCCGGACGACGGGTCCCGTGACGCGCACGGACGGATCCGGTATGTCGTACGGCCGCCCGCCGACGATTTCGGCGATCTCGGCGAGGGAGAGGGCGATCAATGCTTCATCCCTGACTGTTCATGTGACGTCTTGCGGCTGTGTTCGATCGCTTCGCGCAGCACCTGGCGGTCGTCGAAGGGGCGGACCACTCCGGCGATGTCCTGACCCTGCTCATGTCCCTTGCCGGCGATCAGCACGGTGTCACCGGCCTCCGCGCGGGCGACGGCCGCGCTGATGGCCGCGGCGCGGTCCGCGTCGACCAGGACGTCGCCGCGCTCGTGGGCGGGCACCTCGGCGGCGCCCGCGAGCATCGCGGCGATGATCGCGAGGGGGTCCTCGGAGCGGGGGTTGTCCGAGGTCAGCAACGCGGTGTCGGCGAAGCGGGCGGCGGCGGCACCCATCGGGCCGCGCTTGGTGCGGTCGCGGTCCCCGCCGCAGCCGAGCACGATGTGCAGCTTGCCCTGGGTGACCTTGCGCAGCGAGCGGAGAACCGATTCGACGGCGTCCGTCTTGTGCGCGTAGTCGACCACCGCGAGGTACGGCTGGCCGGCGTCGACGCGCTCCAGCCGCCCGGGCACGCCGGGCACCGCGGCGACACCGTCGGCCGCGGTCTGGGGATCGATCCCGGCGACGGCGAGGGTGACGATCGCGGCGAGGGTGTTGGCGACGTTGAACGGGCCGGGCAGCGGCGCCTCGGCGCGTACCCGCTCGCCTCCCGGGCCGACGACGGTGAACGTGGAGCCCAGCGGGCCCACTTCGACGTCCTCGGCCCGCCAGTCGGCGTCGGGGTGGCCCTCCGCCGAGAAGCTCACCACCGGGATCCCGGCCTCCGCCACGAGGCGCCGGCCGTACTCGTCGTCGAGGTTGACGACGCCGCGCCGGGCGCGGGCCGGCGTGAACAGCTGGGCCTTGGCCTGGAAGTAGTCCTCCATGCCGGAGTGGAACTCCATGTGCTCCGGCGTGAGGTTGTTGAAGACGGCGACGTCGAAGACGCAGCCGTCGACGCGGCCGAGGACCAGCGCGTGGCTGGACACCTCCATCGCGACCGATTCGACGCCGCGCTCGCGCATCACCGCGAACAGCGCCTGCAGATCGGTGGCTTCGGGCGTGGTGCGCTCCGACTTGATGCGCTCGTCCTCGATGCGCATCTCGACGGTGCCGATCAGCCCGGTGCGGTGTCCGGCGCCGCGCAGCCCGCCCTCGATGAGGTAGGCCGTGGTGGTCTTGCCGGAGGTGCCGGTGATGCCGATCTGCAGCAGGCCCTCGCCGGGCCGTCCGTAGATGTCGGCGGCGAGCTCGCCCATCCGGCCGCGCGGGTTCTCGGTGACGAGCACCGGCAGTCCGGTCGCGGCGGCGCGGTCGGCACCCGTCGGGTCGGTGAGGATCGCGACCGCGCCGAGGTCCTTCGCCTGGGCGACGTAGTCGGCGCCGTGCAGCCGGGCACCGGGCAGCGCGGCGTACACGTCCCCGGGGCGCACGGCCCGGGAGTCGTGCGTGATGCCGGTGACCGCGCCGGAGCCCGGGGGCTCTACCCCCAGCCGGGCGGCCAGCTCTGCGAGGTCGGTCGCACGGACCTCGGCCGGACGGGGTGGGGCGGTTCGGTACTGATCAGCTTGTGGCACGGCGGTGAGCGTACCGGGCGTACCGGGACGGGCGCTAAATGAGGTGGCGCCCGGCACCTGGTTCCCGGAATCGGACGTGATCGTTCTCACTGGCTGTTCCTCCGGGGTCACGCGCCGGGTTCGAACGTGACCGGCAGCCGGGCGGGGGCGTTGCCGGTCGGCGCGACCTGCAGGGTCTTGAGCGCGAACTCCATGACCTTCTTGTAGATGGGTCCGCAGATCTGGCCGCCAAAATAGCTGCCCTTGGTGGGGTTCTGGATGGCGCAGTAGACGGTGATCTGCGGCTTGTCGGCGGGCGCGAAGCCCGCGAAGGAGGCGGTGTAGCCCCGGTAGCGGCCGAGTTCCGGGTCGACCCTGTTCGCCGTGCCGGTCTTGCCGGCGACGCGGTAGCCGGGGATCCGGGCCTTGGTGCCGGTGCCCTCCTCGTCGCCGACGACCGATTCGAGCATGGTGGCGAGGGTCTTGGCGGTCTTCTCGCTGACCACGCGGGTCGTCTCGGGGGCGGGGGCCGGGGCGAAGCGGCCGTCGGGGCCCTTGGTGCCGCGGACCAGGGTGGGTTCGATGCGTACGCCGCCGTTGGCGATGGTCGAGTAGACCGAGGCCGCCTGCATGGCGTTGATCGACAGGCCCTGGCCGAACGGGATCGTGTACTGCTGCGAGGTCGACCAGTCCTGGGGCTTGGCGAGGATGCCGGCGGTCTCACCGGGGTAGCCGAGCCCGGTCGGGCTGCCGATGCCGAACTTGCGCAGGTACGAGTAGAGGACCCGGTTGGCCTGCGTCTGGGTCTTGCCGAGCTGTCCGGTCGCCAGGATGGTGCCGATGTTGCTGGACTTGGCGAGGACGCCGTTGAGCGTCAGGTACCAGGTGGGGTGGTCGATGTCGTCCTTGAAGAGCCGGTCGCCGCGGTGGAGCCGGTTGGGGACGGTGACATGGGTGGCGGGCGTCGCGGCCTGTTCCTCCAGGACCGCGGCCATGGACATGACCTTGCTGGTGGACCCCGGTTCGTACACGTCCTGGAGGGCGGCGTTGCCCATGGCGGCGGCGTTGGCCCGGGAGATGTCGTTGGGGTTGAAGCCCGGGGCGTTGGCCATGGCCAGCACCTCGCCGGTCCTGGTGTTCTGCACGACCACGTAGCCGCGGTCCGCCTTGGACTTCTCCACCTGCTGGCTGATCGCCCGCTGGGCGGCCCACTGGAGGTCGCGGTCGATGGTGAGCTCGATGTCGGAGCCGGGGACGGCGGGCGTCTCGCGGCTTCCGGCGGTGGGCACCCGGCGGCCGCCGGACTGGGCGTAGGTGATGCTGCCGTCCTCGCCCGCCAGCTCCTTGTCGAGCATGGACTCCAGGCCGCCGGCGCCGCGGCCGTCGGCGTTGACGTAACCCAGTATCCCGGCGGCGAGATCGCCGTTGGGGTAGACGCGTTTGCTGCTGGTCTCCTGGAAGACGCCCGCGAGGACGTTGGCGCCGGGGCCGCCCGCGGCCCGGTCCGCCGCGGCCTTCTCGGCGAAGACGCTCTTGAGGTCCTGGATCTGCTTCCAGACCTGCGGCATCTGACGGCGGGCCAGGACGGTGTAGCGGGACTTGGGCGCCTTGAGCTTGTTCGCCAGCTCGGCGGCGTCCTCGCCGACGATCGGCGCGAGCAGCGCGGCGGCCTGCTCGGGCGCGTCCGGGGCCTTGCTCTCCTCGGGCGTGAACATCTTCGGGTCGGCGGTGATGTCGTACGCGTCCACGCTGGTGGCCAGGGCGATCCCGGAACGGTCGGTGATCCTGCCGCGCTCGGCCGCCAGCTTGTGGCTCAGGTAGCGGTTCTTCTCCGCCTTGGCCGCGTACGTACCGGCGTCGACGGCCTGCACCTGCAGCAGCCGGACCACGAACGCCAGCATGACGAGGGTGAGGGCGAGGCTGACGAGCCGCAGCCGGGGCCGGGGGTTGCCGAGCCTGATCCGGCCGGGCGCCGCGGTCCTGCCGGGGCGGCGCGCGGCGGGACGGCCGCGGCCCGCGGGCCTGCCGGGACGTGCGGGGCCCGGCACACGGCGCCGCGGTGGTTCCTGGGGTGGCACTGCGTCACCTGCCGGGGGTCGTGGGGGGCGGCGTCGGCGCACCGGACACGGGCGGCTGCGCGGAGGGCGGCTTCTGGGCACCCGATGCGGGCGGCGGGGCGGGGGCGCCGGACGCGGGCGGTGGCGTCGCCGCCGGTGCGGGCGTGGCCGATGCGGGCGGCGGCGCGGGACGCCGTACGGCGGACGGGTCGGCGGTCGCCCTCTTCGGCACGCCGCGGACCGTGCCGTCCGGCCCGAGGAAGGCGGGGCCGCCACCGGGCACCATGCCGAGTTCCCGGGCCCGCCGCTCCAGCGCGTCGGGAGCGGAACGGCCGTCCACGTCCCGCTGGAGCGCCTGCTCCTGGTCGGTGAGTTCGGTGGTCTTCTTCCTGAGCTCGCTCAGCTTGAAGGAACCCTCGTTGAGCGAGGTGTTGAGGAGCAGCAGGGAGATCAGTCCGCCGCCGAGCAGCACGACGACGAGCAGGACGAAGGGGGTACGGGCTGCGGTGCTCGGTCCGGACGGCATGAACCGTGCGAGCCGCGCGGCGCGTCCCCTGAGCTGTCCGGCGGCCTTCCTCACCGCTCGCCCTCCCTCTCCGCGGCTGCTGTCACCGATCGCTCTCCCTCGCCGCGGCCGCCGTCACCGCACGTCCTCCCGGATCCGCTCGGCGCCGCGCAGCCTCGCGGGCGCGGCCCGGCGGTTCTCGGCGACCTCTTCCTCCGTGGGGAGTTCGGCGCCGCGGGTGAGGAGCTTCAGCCGCGGCTGGTAGCGCTCGGGGACGACGGGCAGTCCGGGCGGTGCCGTGCTCGCGGCGCCTTCCGCGAAGACCTGCTTGACCAGCCGGTCCTCCAGCGAGTGGTAGGAGAGGACCGCGATCCGGCCACCGACGGCGAGGGCCTTCACCGCCGCCGGGACGGCGCGTTCCAGGACCGTCAGCTCGCCGTTGACCTCGATGCGCAGGGCCTGGAAGGTGCGCTTGGCGGGGTTGCCGCCGGTGCGCTTCGCCGCCTGCGGGAGCGCGTCACGGATCAGTTCGACGAGCCGGGCGCTGTTGGAGAAGGGCTCCTTGTCCCGCTCCCGTACGACCGCCGCCACGATCCGCTTGGCCTGCTTCTCCTCGCCGTAGGCGCGCAGGATCCGCACCAGCTCACCGGGCGGGTAGGTGTTGAGGACCTCGGCGGCGCTGACCCCCGTCGTCTGGTCCATGCGCATGTCGAGCGGGGCGTCCTGGGCGTAGGCGAAGCCGCGGTCGGCCTCGTCGAGCTGCATGGAGGAGACACCGAGGTCGAAGAGGACGCCCTGGACGGCGGGGATGCCGAGCCGGTCGAGGACGTCGGGCAGCTCGTCGTAGACGGCGTGCACGAGGGTGGCGCGGTCACCGAAGGAAGCGAGCCGCTCGCCGGACAGCCGCAGCGCCTCCTTGTCCCGGTCGAGCGCGACGAGCCGTACGCCGGGGAACCTGGTGAGCAGTGCCTCGCTGTGTCCACCGAGGCCGAGGGTGCAGTCGACGACCACGGGGCCCCGGTCTTCGGCGGGGCCGGTCCCGGGCTGCTCCAGGGCGGGCGCCAGCAGGTCCAGGCACCGCTGGAGCATCACCGGGACGTGTCGCTGGCTCAATGCGCCCTCTCAGGTCCGGCGCGGGCGGTGGCCGGGCCGGACGTTCGTTTGCCGCACGCGCGGGAGATCGCGAAATGTGCAGGATGTGTCCGTGAACTGCGCGTCACTTTAGTCCACAGGTCGTGCCGGTCAATCAACCGGCTGGCGCGTCGCACCGGCGGCCGTCGCCGGTTCCGGGGAGCGAACGACTCACCCGAACGGACCCCGCCCGTGCCCGCCTGTGGGTTAGCTCACAACAAGCCTCGTTGACGTTCTTTGTCCGCTCTCACAGCGGGCTTCGCGGGCTCGTGACCATTACCGTCGTAGACATGTCGACCTCCGCGCACCTCCCCGCCGAACCCGCCGTCTCGAACGGAACCGTCACCGAGCGGCTCATCGAAGCGAACCAGCGCTACGCGTCGAAGTTCACCGACCCCGGGATGGACGCCCGGCCGGTGCTCCAGGTCGCCGTGGTGGCCTGCATGGACGCCCGGCTCGATCTGCACGCGGCCCTGGGCCTGGAACTCGGCGACTGCCACACCATCCGCAACGCGGGCGGGGTGGTCACCGACGACGTGATCCGCTCCCTGACCATCAGCCAGCGCGCGCTCGGCACCCGCAGCGTCATCCTCATCCACCACACCGGCTGCGGTCTGGAGAGCCTGACCGAGGACTTCCGGCACGAGCTGGAGGACGAGGTGGGGCAGCGGCCGGCCTGGGCGGTCGAGGCGTTCCGCGATGTCGACCAGGACGTGCGGCAGTCGATGCAGCGCGTGCGCACCTCGCCGTTCCTGCTGCACACCGAAGACGTCCGCGGCTTCGTCTTCGACGTCACCACGGGCCTGCTGCGGGAGATCGACCCGGCCGCCTGAACCGATCGCACGGCGCGGCACAGGGCCGCGTGCGGGCGGCGCGGGACGGCGTGGGCCGGCGTGGGGCGGCGTGGGGCGGCGTGGGCCGGCGTGGGGCGGCGTGGGCCGGCGTGGGGCGGCGTGGGGCGGATCACAGCTCTCCGTGAGCAGCCAAACACGGCAACTTCCGACATATGGCACCCACTTATCCACAGGCGAGTGACACGAAGCGGTACCGCCAACAAGAATGCGGGTGTGACACCTCCGCGGAACCGACCGCGGGCGGTGTCCGTGTTTCGGAGTGGGCCGTGCCGTAAGCAGCGCACCGGTCCATGGAACGGGCCGAGGAGGGCCGGGTGACGACCTATGACGATCGAGCGAGCCTCACAGATCTGACCACCACAGCGGAGCGTGTCCGCAGGTCGGTGGAGGGTGTGATCGAGGGCAAGCCTGAGGTCGTACGGCTCTCGCTGACCGTGCTGCTCGCCGAGGGACATCTGCTCATCGAGGATGTTCCGGGCGTCGGCAAGACGATGCTGGCCAAGGCGCTGGCGCGATCCATCGACTGCTCGGTCCGGCGTATCCAGTTCACGCCGGACCTGCTGCCCTCGGACATCACGGGTGTGTCGATCTACGACCAGCAGCGGCGGGACTTCGAGTTCAAGCCGGGCGCGATCTTCGCGCAGATCGTGATCGGCGACGAGATCAACCGCGCGTCGCCCAAGACGCAGTCCGCGCTGCTGGAGTCCATGGAGGAGCGGCAGGTCACCATCGACGGGCAGACGTACGAACTGCCCAGCCCCTTCATGGTGGTGGCCACGCAGAACCCGGTGGAGATGGAGGGCACGTATCCGCTGCCCGAGGCGCAGCGCGACCGCTTCATGGCCCGGGTGTCGATGGGCTATCCGACGCCGGAGGCCGAGCTGCAGATGCTCGACGTGCACGGCTCGGTGTCGCCGCTCGACGACCTCCAGCCCGCGGCGCACGCCCATGACATCGTGAAGCTGATCGACGCGGTGCGCACGGTCCATGTCGCCGACTCCGTGCGGCGGTACGCGGTGGAGCTGGTCTCCGCCACGCGCAACCACGCGGACCTCAGGCTGGGTGCCTCGCCGCGCGCCACTCTGCATCTGCTGCGGGCGGCGAAGGCCTCGGCCGCGCTGTCCGGCCGGGACTACGCGCTGCCGGACGATGTGCAGTCGCTCGCGGGGCCGGTGCTCGCGCACCGGCTGCTGCCCACGGCCCAGGCCCAGCTGAACCGCCGTACCGCCGAGCAGGTCGTGCTGGAGATCGTCCAGCGCACGCCCGTACCCACGTCGGGCAACGACAGCGGATACGGCACGGCGCCCCGCCAGGTGCCCGGCAGCCCGGCCTACGGCCAGCAGCGGCCCGGCGCCCGGCGGCTCTGATGGCGGCCGGGAGCCCTGCCGCCGGCGGTGAGGACAAAGGCGGTCTGCGGGCGGCTCTCGGCGGCCTGACCACGCGCGGCCGCTCCTTCCTGGCCGCCGGTGTGGCCGCGGCGGTGTGCGCCGTGGTGCTGGGGCAGAGCGATCTGCTCCGGGTCGGGCTGCTGCTCGCCGTGCTGCCGCTGATCTGCGTGGCCGTGCTGTACCGCACGCGCTACCGGGTGGCGGGCAGCCGCCGGCTGTTCCCGTCCCGGGCACCGGCCGGCTCCGAGGCCCGGGTGCATCTGCGGATGGACAACGTCTCGCGGATGCCCACGGGTCTGCTGATGCTCCAGGACCACGTGCCGTACGTGCTGGGGCCGCGGCCCCGCTTCGTGCTGGACCGGGTGGAGCCGGGCGGCCGCCGGGAGGTGTCGTACCGGGTCCGCTCGGATCTGCGCGGGCGGTATCCGCTCGGCCCGCTGCAGCTGCGGCTCAGCGACCCGTTCGGCATGTGCGAACTGACCCGCTCCTTCAGCGCGTACGACACGCTGACCGTCATCCCGCGGACCGAGCCGCTGCCGCCGGTGCGGCTGTCCGGCGAGGCCATGGGGTACGGCGACGGACGGCAGCGCTCGCTGGCCCTGGCCGGTGACGACGACATCATTCCCCGGACCTACCGGCACGGGGACGATCTGCGCCGGGTCCACTGGCGTTCCACCGCGCGCTACGGCGAGCTGATGGTGCGCCGCGAGGAGCAGCCGCAGCGGGCGAGATGCACGGTCCTGCTGGACACCCGCCGTGGCGCCTACCAGGGCGCGGGCCCCGACTCGGCCTTCGAGTGGGCGGTGTCGGGCGCGGCCTCCGTGCTGGTGCACATGCTGGAGCGGGGTTTCTCGGCGCGCCTGCTGACGGACACCGGGACCTCGGTGCCGGGCGACGGCGGGGAGGGTTTCGCCGGATCCACCCAGGAGTCCGCGGAGTCGGCCGGGCTGATGCTGGACGCCCTCGCGGTCGTGGACCACTCGGACGGCGCGGGACTGGCGCGCGCCTATGACGTGCTGCGCGGCGGTAACGAAGGGCTGCTGGTCGCCTTCTTCGGCGACATGGACGAGGAGCAGACGGTGGTGACGGCCCGGATGCGGCAGCGCAGCGGCGCCGCCGTCGCGTTCGTCCTGGACAGCGGTGTGTGGGTGACGGGCGGGGCGGTGGACGACGTGGTCGAGGGGCGGCTGCGCCGGCTGCGCGAGGCGGGATGGACGGCGGTGCCCGTCCGGCCCGGGGCCGCGCTGCCCGAGCTGTGGCAGCAGGCCGCACGCGAACGGACCGGGTCCGCCGCCGGTGCGACGGTTGCTTCCGGGGGATGGTCATGAGCGGTCGCGGAAGGCTCGCCCTGTGCGCCTATGCCGCCACGCTGATGGCGGCGGGCGCCATGATCCCGCTGGTCGATCCCTGGGTGTGGCTGCTGCAGGCCGCGGTCCTGCTGGCGCTGGTCGCCGGGGCCGGCGCACTGGCGCGTCGGGTGCCCCTGGCGCGGCCGCTGACGGTGGCGGCCCAGGCGGTGCTGGCCCTGCTGATGCTCACGCTGGTCTTCGCCCGGGAGCAGGCGCTGATCGGACTGCTGCCGGGGCCCGATGCCTTCGCCCGGTTCGGCGAGCTGCTGTCCACGGGCTCCCAGGACGTCGGCCGGTACGCGATCCCGGCGCCGGCGACCGACGGCATCAAGCTGATGCTGATCGGCGGAGTGCTGCTGATCGGCCTGTCGGTGGACGCCCTCGCGGTGACGTACCGCAGCGCCGCTCCCGCGGGTCTGCCGCTGCTCGCGCTGTACTCGGTGGCCGCCGGGCTGTCCGGCGGCGGGTCCGGCTGGTGGTGGTTCCTGCCGGCGGCCTCGGGCTATCTGCTGCTTCTGCTGGCCGAGGGCCGGGACCGGCTGTCCCAGTGGGGCCGGGTCTTCGGCGGCGCGCCCCCGCGCGGTGCGGCCGGCTTCGAGCCGGGGGGCGGAGCCGCCCGGGCGCCGCTGCGCACCGGCCGACGGATCGGTGCGGCCGCCCTCGGCGTCGCCCTGGCCGCCCACGCCGCGTTCCCGGCGCTGGGCAGCGGGCTGCTGGGAGAGGACGGCGGCGGTTCGGGTACGGGCACGGGCGGCGGCACGATCAACGCGGTCAACCCGGTGGTGACGCTGCAGGACAGCCTCAACCAGCCCGAGAGCCGCGAGTGGCTGAAGTACAAGACCAACGCGGACGCCACCGGCGACATGTATCTGCGGATCATGGCGCTGGACCAGTTCGACGGCGGGGCGTGGAAGTTCTCGGTGCGCAAGGTCACGGACATCCCGGAGCGGCTCCCCCAGCCGGAGGGCCTGGGCAGCGGTGTCGGCACGACGGAGATCAGGACGAACATCTCCGCCGCCGGTGCCTACAAGCAGGGCTGGCTGCCGATGCCGTATCCGGCGACGAACGTGGCCGTGGACGGGAACTGGCGCTTCGACCCGGCCCGGCGGACCATCGTCGGCGACCGCGGGCAGACGACCGGCGGGCTGCAGTACTCGGTCACGAGCCTGCAGGTGAAGCCCACCGCGGAGCAGCTCGCCGGAGCACCGAAGGCGCCCGCGTCGGTGCTCGAGGAGTACACGAAGGTGCCCGATGCCCTGCCGGCCGACGTGCCGGCCACCGCGCTCCGGGTGACGAAGGGCGCGGCGAACGACTACGAGCGGGCGGTGAAGCTCCAGGACTGGTTCGCCGTGGACGGCGGTTTCACCTACGACACCCAGGTGGAGTCGGGCGGCGGTGCCCAGGCGATCTCCCGCTTCCTCAAGAACAAGGAAGGGTTCTGCATCCACTTCTCGTTCTCCATGGCCGCGATGGCGCGGACGCTGGGGATACCGGCGCGGGTCGCCGTGGGCTTCACGCCCGGTTCGCCCGCGACGGGCGGAGCGATGTCGGTCAGCAACCAGGACGCCCACGCCTGGCCGGAGTTGTACTTCGAGGGTGTGGGGTGGACCAGGTTCGAGCCGACACCGACGCGGGGCAGCGCGCCCGACTACACCCGTGCGAGCACTCCGTCGGGCGGTCCGTCCAGCCCGGCCGAGCCGGAGGCGAGCGCGTCCGTGGCCGTGCCGGTCGCCCCGTCGCAATCTGCCGACTGTTCTCCGCAGGAGCGGCGGCTCGGCGAGTGCGGAGCACAGGCGCCGGAGGACGTGTCGGTGGCCGGCGGCGGAGGGCCGTCGCTGCCCACCGTCCTGCTGTGGATCGCGGTGGGCGCCGGTGTGCTGCTCGTACCGCTGCTGCCGATGCTGTGGCGGCTGCGAGTGCGAGCCGTCCGGCTGGGTTCCGACGGGCGTACGCCCGAGGAGGCCGCCGCCCGGACGCTGACGACCTGGCTGGAGATCGGCGACACGGCGTGGGACTACGGCATCCTGCCGGACGAGTCGCTGTCGCCGCGCAGGGCGGCCGCCCGCATCGTGCGGCTCGGCCGTCTGGAAGGCGAGCCCGCGGACTCGGTCCACCGGGTGGCCCACGCGGTGGAGCAGATCCTGTACGCGCCGCGTCCGCTGCCCGGGACCGGTCTGGCCGAGGACGCCGGACGGATCCGGGCGGGCCTGTCCGCCCAGGCGGGCCGCGGTGCCCGGCTGCGGGCCCTGTTCCTGCCGCGCTCGGCCGTGCGCGTCGTGTGGGCGTCCTCGGAGCGCTGGAGCACGCTGACGGACCGTGGGACCGCCGCCCGTCGCCGGATCACGGACCGCTGGCTCGCCCAGGTGCGCAGGCAGTCACAGCAGCGCGGCTGAGAAGCGGTAGGGCCGTAGGGGCCGGGCGGGACGCGATCCTGCCCGGCCGGCCCGTTCGGGATCGGCTCCGGGTGCCTGAACGTGAGGTCACGCGAAACGGGTGAGACCTCGATACGGGTGAGGTCACCCGTATCAGAGTGCTTGGTCGGCGAAGGTCACAAAGGGCTCAGTGGCCCTGCTCGTCGCGGCGACGCTGCCACCGCTGCTCGATCCGGTTCATCATTGACCGGCGCTGCTTGGGCTGTCGGCTCGTGGCCTGAGCCCCAGGGCTTTGCTCACCCGGCTTGGGCGCCTTGCGCCAGCCGGTGACCGCCAGGACCGCACAGCCGAGCATGACGAGAAAACCCACCACGCTGATCCAGATCTGCTGGGCGACCATTCCGGCCATGAGGAGCGCGATACCCACCAGGAAGCCGGCGACCGCCTGGTAGACCCGTCGCCGGGTGTACGTACGCAGCCCGCTTCCCTCAAGCGCTGTCGCGAACTTGGGATCTTCGGCGTACAGCGCTCGCTCCATCTGCTCGAGCATTCGCTGCTCGTGCTCCGAGAGCGGCACGGAGTCCTCCTAGTCGTCGGTCGCTGGGGGCGACCGGTATGCGGCCCTTTCAGGATAGGCAGGGAATCGCCCCCGTGAAACCCGCCCGCTGCCCGATTGCCCTTCGGGGCCGCCATGCCGGATCGACTGCTGAGGCGTAGATTCCCCAACCGCCTGTCCGTCATGCCGGATGGTGTCCCCCGATCATACGGGGCGGACGCCCCGAGCGGGCGTCCTGTGGCGTACTCCATCTGCTGCTGCGTCGCTGATCAGCGGTGCGGCGGCGGCACGGTGCCGGTGGCTCAGCCGTGCTTCTCGCCCAGTACGTGGAGCTGTGTCGCGATCGCATGGAACGCGGGCAGCTCGGCGGCGGCCTCCTCCAGCTGCAGCAGGGCGTCCAGAGCGCCCGGCTCGGTGTCCACGAGGACGCCCGGAACGAGGTCGGCGAAGACCCTGACGCCGTGCACGGAGCGGATCTCCAGACCCGCGCCGGCGGCCAGTTCGGTGAGCTGCTCGGCGGTGAAGCGGTGCGGCACCGGGTCGCCCTCGCCCCAGCGGCCCGCCGGGTCGCCGAGCGCCTGCCGGGCCTCGGTGAAGTGCCCGGCCAGGGCCCTGGCGAGCACGGCGCCGCCGAGCCCGGCGGCGAGCAGGCTGAGCGCCCCTCCCGGACGCAGTGCCTCCACCGCGTTGCGCACGCCCTCGGCGGGGTCCTCGACGTACTCCAGCACGCCATGGACCAGCACGGCGTCGAAGCCGCCACGCTCCACGACCTCGAACAGGCCGTGCACATCGCCCTGGACTCCGCGCACCCGGTCGGCGACCCCGGCCTCGGCGGCCCGGCGCTCCAGCGCGAACAGCGCGTTGGGGCTGGGGTCGACCACGGTGACGCGGTGGCCGAGGCGGGCGGCGGGCACCGCGAAGTGACCGGAGCCGCCGCCGGTGTCGAGGACGTCCAGCGAGTCCCGCCCGGTCGCCTTGACCCGCCGGTCGAGCGCGTCCTTGAGGACGTCCTGGACCACGGCGGTCCGGAGGGAGGCGCGGGAAGGGGTCTCCCCACGGCGAAGCCGTACGGGGGGCTTCTGGTCCGACACGGCAGTTGACTCCTCGGCGCGGTGCCGCCCCTGCTGACGGGGCGTGAACGGTGCAGGCTCGCTCCACCCTATTGCCTCCGCCCGGCGTCCCCGTCATCCCACGGCATCCCCCGTCCCCGGCTGCTCGGGCCTGGGCTGCGGCAGGACCGGCTGGAGCACCAGCAGCCGCTCCACCAGGCGCAGGAACATGGCCGCGTCGCGGATCAGATCGTCGGCGTCACGGCTGCCGGCAGCCCCCTGGATACCCGCCTCGGCGCGCGCCCTGCGCACGGCGCCGGAGGCGAAGAGCGCGCTCCACTCGGTGAGCTCCGGGGCGATCTCGGGGAGCACCTCCCAGGCGGACCGTATGCGTGCCCGGCGGCGCGGGCTGGTCTCGGGCCGGCCTCGGGCGGCGAGTACGGCCGCCGCGGTGCGCAGCGCGGCGAGATGGGCGGTGGCATACCGCTCGTTGGGCGTTTCCAGGGTGGCGGCCTCTTCGAGGCCCGCCCGCGCCTGGCCGAGCAGATCGAGTGCGGCGGGCGGCGCGGAGGACCGCCGCAGCACGGGGTGGACATCGCTCGCGGGACCGGTCAGTGAGGGGGCAGGGCCGCCTGCGCGGAGCCGGCGTGCTGCAGCGGCGTACGAGCTGGCCATGACGAACCTCCTGTCGTCGGGTGACGGCATTCCGGCCGTCTGTGCCCATCCTGGGTGACACCACTGACAATCCGCCCTGACCTGGGCATTCCTCGGGGTGAGGTGGTGACTGCGGTGCGGAGCTAAGGTGATTCGAGGAGCACGGCGCGGTACGTGGAACCCCCTCGGAGGGGTCATGCGCGGACAGCACGGTGACCCGCCCGACAGTGCACAGACCCTTCTCGTCACCCTCGGGCGTCTCGTCGACCAGGCCCTGGAGCGGATCAGGATCCAGCGGGCCAGGGCCGAGCTGGCCATGGCCCTGCAGCGCCACATGCTCCCGCCCGAGCTGCCGGACCTGCCCGGTCTGCGCGTCGCGGC
This sequence comes from Streptomyces sp. NBC_00259, assembly GCF_036181745.1. Taxonomy (NCBI): domain Bacteria; kingdom Bacillati; phylum Actinomycetota; class Actinomycetes; order Kitasatosporales; family Streptomycetaceae; genus Streptomyces; species Streptomyces sp. NBC_00259. The sequence goes on from NZ_CP108080.1 coordinate 2,005,683, forward strand.
CCGGTACTCGCCCTCCAGGGACGGGCTGGACGTGGGCGGCGACTGGTACGACGCGTTCGTGATGTCGGACGGGTCGCTCGGGCTCTCGATCGGTGACGTGCAGGGCCATGACGTGGAGGCCGTCGCGTTCATGGGACAGGTCCGCACCAGCCTCCGGGCCATCGCCGAGGCCACGAGCGATCCGAGGGAGGTGCTGGGCCGCGCCAACAACCTGCTCATCTCGATGGGCTGCGGCCTGTTCGCCACCTGCTGCTTCATACGCTTCGACCCCGTGACACGCGATCTCCACGTGTCCCGTGCCGGTCATGTCCCGATGATCTGGGCGACGGCCGGCGGCGGCTACGGGGTCGCGCTGGACAGCGGTGGCCCTCCGCTGGGCATCGTGGCCCGCGAACAGTATCCGGTGACGCACCGGCGGCTGACGGAGGCAGGGGTGCTGGTCCTGCTCACCGACGGAGTCGTTGAGGGGCCCACGTACCCGATGGAGGCGGGCCTCGCCGAGGTGGCCAAGCTGGTGCGGGCGGGTTTCGACGCCGATCCCGACGTGCTGGCCTCGGCCGTGATCAAGGTGGCCGATCTGACCGGTCACCGCGACGACGCCGCGGTCCTCGTCGCCCGCTATGACGGCCCCGCGAACGGGCCCCCGTCGTGAGGACCCCCGTCGTGAGGTCCGCCGTGCGCGACCCCGCCGCCCGACGGACCCACCCGAGTCGCCCCGCTCCCGCCGACGACGGAGACTGCTGTGGTGCGCGATGAGGAGATCCGGCGTTACGGCTCTGTGGCGCTTCGCATCCTCGCCGTGGCCGCCGTCTACTACGGCTCCGCCGAGTTCGGGCTGCTCCAGCAGCTGGTGCGCGGTCAGGTCACTCCCCTGTGGCCGCCGACGGGGGTGGCCCTGGCCGGTCTGCTGTTCTTCGGCCTGAAGGTCTGGCCGGGCATCGCCCTGGGGGCCTTCCTGGTCAACGTGTCCATCGGTCCTTCGGTGTTCCCGGTGCTCGCCATCGCCGCCGGGAACACGGCGGCGCCGGTCTGTGCGTACCTGCTGCTGCGGCGTGCCGGGTTCCGGGAGGAGCTGGACCGGCTCCGGGACGGACTGGCGCTGATCTTCCTCGGCGCCCTGGCCGGCATGCTGATCAGCGCGACCGTGGGCAGCGGGGTGCTGCTGCTCGCCGGGGCGCTGGCTCCTGGCGGCTTCTGGCCGGCGTGGTCGGTGTGGTGGACGGGCGACGCGATGGGGGTGCTCGTGGTCACCCCGTTCCTGCTCGTTCTGCGCAGGGTCCGGTGGCCCCGTGGTGTGCGGCCGAGCCGCTGGGCGGAGGCGGTGGCGCTCGCGGTGTGCACGCTCCTCGCCACGCTCCTCGCGACCGCCACGGGCAGTTCGTCGCTGCTGTTCCTGGCGTTCCCGTTCCTGATCTGGGCGGCGTTCCGGTTCCAGCTGGCGGGGGCGGCGCCGTGCGCGCTCGGGGTGTCGACGCTCGCGATCTACGCCGCGACCCGGGAGGCGGGGCCGTTCGCGGGTCAGGACCTGTTCTCCAACATGGTCACGTTGCAGGCGTTCAACGGCACGACCGCGCTGACCGCGCTGCTGCTCGCGGCCGTCATCACCGAGCGGAACCAGACGCATGAGGAGATCAGGCGCGTCTGCGCACGGCTGGCGGAGATGGTGGCGGGCATCGAGCCGCGCGACCGCTGACCCCCGACTCCCCAACCTCCTCGACCTCCCCGGCCTCCCTGGCGCGGCCAACCCCCGCCGCTGACCCCGGTTTTGCGTCGTTCACGGGTTCGGAGTAGCTTTTGCACTGACCAGTCAGTTCAAAAGGGGAGGCGGCGTGGACAGCCCGCACGGGGCGGCCGTACGTGCCGAAGGGTTCGGGCTCAAGGGCCCGCGGGGCTGGGCGTTCCAGGGGGTGGACGTCCAGGCCGGCCCCGGCTCGCTCATCGCGATCGAGGGCCCGTCCGGCTCGGGCCGGACGTGTCTGCTGCTCGCGCTCACCGGGCGGATGAAGCCCACGGTGGGCCGGGCGGAGGTCGGCGGGCTGCCACTGCCGCGCAAGATGGCCGCCGTGCGCCGTATCAGCGCGCTCGGCCCTGTCCCGGGGGTCAGCGATCTCGATCCGGCGCTCACGGTCACCGAGCATCTGCGTGAGCGTGCGCTGCTGCAACGGCGGTTCGACGGCTCGCTTCGCGCGCCGCTGCGGCCGCGCGGCGAACGGGCCGAGTCGGCCCGGAGCCGTATCGCCGAGGCACTGGAGACGGCCGGGCTCGACGTGGACGCCCTGCCGAAGGCAGGGCGCACGGCCGTACGGGATCTGGAACGCCTGGAGGCCCTCCGCCTGTCCGTCGCCCTCGCCCTGATCGGCCGGCCCCGGCTGCTGGCCGTGGACGACACCGACCTCAAGCTCTCCGACACGGACCGCGCGCAGGCCTGGGCACTGCTGCGCGACATCGCCGCACGGGGCACGACGGTACTGGCCGTGTGCAGCGAGGCACCGCAGGACGCGGTGCTGATCCGTACGGTCACGACGGCGGCCGGGGAGGCCGAGCCGGGTCCCGCCCCGGATCCCGAGCGGGCGGAGACCGCGCCCGACGGCGTGACGGAGACCGCGGAGGAGACCGAGCCCGCCGACGTGACGGACACCCCGGCGGAGACCGAGCCCGACGACAGCACACCCGGGCCCGACCGGCCCGACGGCGCCACGGGCAACCCGGCGGACGCCGAGCCCACGGAGAGCGCGGCCGATGCCGACTCGGGCCGGCCGGACGACAGCACGGACGGCGCCCAGCACCACACCAACGACACCGAGGAGGGGGCGGCCGATGCGTTCGCCGAGACTGGCCGCGCTTGAGCTGAAGCGGTTCGGGAGGGGCAAGCTGCCGCGTGCCGCGCTCGTCGCGATCCTTTTGCTTCCGCTGCTCTACGGCGCCCTGTACCTGTGGTCCTTCTGGGACCCGTACAGCAGGCTCGACCGGATCCCCGTCGCCCTGGTCAACGACGACAAGGGCGCCACCGCCGACGGCAAGAAGATCGCGGCGGGCGACGAGATCACCCGGAACCTGCTCGACAGCGAGGTCTTCGACTGGCACGAGGTGAGTGCCGCCGAGGCCCGCGAGGGCGTCGAGGAGGGCACGTACTACCTGTCCCTCACCATGCCCGCCGACTTCAGCAAGCGCATCGCCTCCTCCTCCGGCGACGCCCCGGAGACCGGCGCGCTGGAGGTACGGACCAACGACGCGAACAACTACATCGTCGGGCAGATCTCCCGGACGGTCTTCTCCGAGGTGCGCACGGCAGCCTCCACCAAGTCGTCCCGTTCCTTCCTCGACAAGATCTTCATCTCCTTCTCCGACATCCATGACGCGACCGAGAAGGCGGCGAAGGGCGCCGACGAGCTCAAGGACGGCGTCGGCAAGGCCAAGAAGGGCTCGAAGGATCTCTCCGACGGGCTGAAGGACGCCAAGCAGGGCAGCGGCAGGCTCGCGGGCGGCCTGAAGAAGCTCAACAAGGGCGCGGGCGAGCTGGAGACCGGCTCCCGGCGGGTCGCGGACGGGACCCAGAAGCTCGCCGACAGGATCAACGGAGCGGCCGCCGGGGCACGTCCGTACCTCAAGGACAACGGCAAGAAGATCGGCGACTCGGCCCGGCTGGTCTCGGACCTGTCCAAGGCGACCAGGCGCAACCTGGATCTGATCGTCGAGCACGGCCCCGGCCTGCGTTCCGGCGCGCACACGGCCGCCGACAAGCTCGCGGCGCAGTACCAGAAGCGCTGCGTGGACAGTCCCCTGCCCGACATCACCCTGTGCCCGGACCTGAAGCGCGCGGCCGACACGGCCGCGGACGTCGCGACGATCGCCGACGATCTGGACGAGCTGGCCAAGGACGGCAACGGCGATCTGAAGAAGCTGGACGGCGAACTCGCGAAGCTCCAGAAGGGCGCCGACGACCTCGCCAAGCGCGCCCCGCATCTGCACGAGGACGTCGACTACGCCCTCGCCAGGATCAACGAACTGAACTCCGGTGCCCACAAGGTCGCCGATGGAGCCGCGCAGCTGCACACGGGTCTGGCCGGCGCCAAGACCGGTTCCAGCGATCTCGACACCGGCGTCGGCAAGCTCGAGAAGGGCGCGGGCGAACTCGACGGCGGCATGTTCAAGCTCGTCGACGGCTCCGGCGAACTGGCCGGGGGCCTCAACGAAGGCGTCGGCAAGATCCCCGACTACGACAAGAAGGACCGCGACCGCCGTACGGACGTCATGGCCGACCCGGTGCAGCTCGCCTCCCAGTCGATGCACAAGGCGGACAACTACGGCACCGGCTTCGCCCCGTACTTCATCCCGCTCTCCCTCTGGGTGGGTGCGATGGTCGCCTACATGCTGATCCAGCCGCTCAACCGGCGTGCCCTCGCCGCGGGCGCCTCCGCCTGGCGGATCGCCCTCGCGGGCTGGCTGCCGGTGGCCGCGATCGGGCTGCTCCAGGTCGGAGCCCTGCTGGCGGTCCTCCACTGGGGTCTCGGGCTGCAGATGGCCCGCGCCGCCGGGACGACGGCCTTCCTCGCGCTGACGGTGTGCTGCTTCGCCGCGATCATCCAGTGGCTGAACGCCCGCTTCGGAGCGGCCGGCCGGATCCTCGTCCTGGCAGTACTGATGCTCCAGCTGACCTCGGCGGGCGGCACCTATCCCGTCCAGACGAGCCCGGCGTTCTTCAACGCCATCCACCCCTTCCTGCCGATGACCTATGTCGTCGAGGCACTGCGCCGGCTGATCACGGGCGGCGGCATCGGTCCGGTCTGGCAGGCCACGGCCGTGCTGGCCGCGTTCACCGCCGGGGCGCTCGCGCTCACCGCCGTATCGGCGCGGCGCAAGCAGGTGTGGACCTTCGACCGTCTCCATCCCGAGCTGAGTCTGTGAGGCGGGCGAACCTGTGAGAATCGACGCCATGAACAGCAGCAGCACCCGGAGACAGGCGACCCGCGCCAAGCTCTACGAGGCCGCCGTGACCCTCATAGCCGAGCAGGGCTTCTCCGCGACGACGGTGGACGAGATCGCCGAGCGCGCCGGGGTGGCCAAGGGCACGGTCTACTACAACTTCAAGAGCAAGACCGAACTCTTCGAGGAGCTGCTGCGGTACGGCGTGGGCCTGCTGACCGCCTCGCTTCAGGAGGCCGCCGACGAGACGGAGGCGCGCGGCGGCACCAAGGTCGAGGCGCTGGACGGGATGATCAGGGCCGGTCTGCTCTTCATCGACCGCTATCCGGCCTTCACCCAGCTGTACGTCGCCGAGCTGTGGCGCACCAACCGCGCCTGGCAGTCCACGCTGATGGTGGTCCGTCAGCAGGCGGTGGCCGTGGTCGAGACCGTCCTGCGGGAGGGCGTCGAGCGGGGTGAGCTGAGCGCGGAGATCGACATTCCGCTCACCGCGGCCGCGCTCGTCGGCATGGTGCTGGTGGCGGCGCTCGACTGGCAGGCGTTCCAGCGGGAGCGGTCGATCGACGATGTCCACGCCGCGCTGTCGCGGCTGCTGCACGGACGCGTCAGCGGCTCCTGACGTCGACGGGAGTCCCGTCCTCCGGGAGCCCCGCATACGAAACGAAGAGTGCCGGTCCGGCGAAGCTCGATCCCCCCGAGCTTTGCCGGACCGGCGTATCCCCCGTTCCCCGTTCCCCCGTTGCCCTGTACCGCTGTTCCCCCGGGTCCGGGCAACCCCCGTTCGGTCGGTGCGCCACGCCGTTCCGCCGCCCCGTGCCGGCGGTGCCGGCGCCGCGCCCTCCCGTGGCCTCCACTCTTCCGTCCACGCAGGTCGGACCCCATCCGCGTACCTACTCATCTCCGGCACTAGGTACGGATACTCAGCCGCCCGTGCTCATGCCCACCCGCGGGAGGTCCGGGCTGGTTACGATCGCGTCCGTGTCCGTACTCCCTCTGGTCTTCACGAGCGGCTGGGCCAGCGGGATCAACGCGTACGCGGTGGTCCTGCTGCTCGGCCTGTTCGGCGCGGCCGGGGTCACCGACGAGGTACCCGAGTCGCTGCAGCGCCCCGACGTCCTCATCGCGGCCGGTGTGCTCTTCATGTGCGAGGCGGTGGCGGACAAGATCCCGTACGTCGACTCGGCCTGGGACTCCGTCCACACGGTGATCCGTCCGGTGGCCGGGGCGGTGGTGGCGGCGCTGCTGGCCGGGGAGAGCGGGTCGCTGCCGGAGCTCGCGGCGGGCGCGGTCGGCGGCTCCACGGCGCTGATGAGCCATCTGGTGAAAGCGGGCACCCGGATGGCGATCAACACGTCACCGGAGCCCTTCAGCAATGTCGCCATGAGCACCGCCGAGGATCTCGGCGTCGGCGGGATCGTCACGTTCGCGATGTTCCATCCGCTGCCGGCGGCGATCATCGCGGCGACGCTGCTCGTGCTGGGGCTGGTGATACTGGTTTTCCTCGCCTCGCGGATCCGCCGTTTCCTGCGGCGGTGGGCACAGCGCCGCGAGGAGAGACGCATGGCGTCGGACCTGCCGGGGCCACCGGGCCCCTGACGGTCCACGGGCCGGGCCGGGCCGGGGCCCGTGACTGTCGGTGGCGGCCGATAAGGTCCCTGGCATGGCACGGATTGTGGTGATCGGCGCCGGGATGGGCGCCATGGCGGCCGCTGCCCGGCTGGCCGTGGCGGGCCACCGGGTGACGGTGTTCGAGCGCGCGGAGACGTACGGCGGCTCGGTGGGCCGGTTCGAGCGTGACGGCTTCGTCTTCGACACCGGGCCGGGGCTGCTCCATCTGCCCGCCGTCTGGCGGGACTTGTTCGTCAAGACCGGCAAGGAGCCGCTGGAGAGCCGCGTCGAGCTGGTCCAGGTCGATCCGGCGAGCCGTCATCTCTTCGCGGACGGCACGGATGTGGCGCTGCCGAACGCGTCACGGGCGGGTGTCGTCGCGGCGCTGGACGCGGCGCTCGGGGCGGGTTCGGGTGAGCGCTGGGGCGAGTTCCTGGTGCGCGCGCGGGACGCCTGGGACCGCTCGCGGCGACCGCTGCTGGAGGAGCCGCTGCCCGCCGATCCCTCCCGCTTCGGCCGTGACCCGTATCCGGCGGTGAAGGGCGGACTGCTACGGCGCCCGGCACGCACCCTCGCCGAGGTGGGCCGGCGGGAGCTGCGCGACGCGCGGCTGGCGGCGCTGCTGGAGAGCCACGCCCTGGCCTACGGCTTCGATCCGGCGACCGTGCCCGCCTCCGCCGCCGTCCTGCCGTACATGGAGCAGACCTTCGGCAGCTGGTACGTGCGCGGCGGGATACGGGCTCTGGCGGACGCCGTCCACGAGCGATGCCTCGCGCGCAGGGTCGAGTTCGTCTTCGGCGCCGAGGTGACGGACGTACGGATCAAGGACGGCCGGGCGGTCGGCGTCGAGCTGGCGGACGGCCGGTGCGTCGAGGCGGACCATGTGGTCGCGGGCTCGCCCGTGCCCGCGCTGTACCGGGACCATGTCCTTGGGTGGGACTCCCGGGAGGACTGGCCGCGCTATCAGGAGTCGGTACGGACCGGACGGGTCACCGTCTGTCTGGCGCTGCGCGGCGCCCGTGAGGACGGCGCGGCGCACCGGACGGTGGTGCACTCGACGGACCGGGCGGACGAACTGGCGGCGCTCGGCGCGGGACGGCTGTGCGAGCGGCCGACGGTGGTGGTGCTGCGGCCCGGCGACGAGCGGCTGCTGCCGGACGGCGAGCACGAGGCGGTCACGGTGACCGCGACCGTCCCCGCGGGGGACAGCTCGTCGTCGGAGAACCTGTGGGGCGAGGGGGCGGCCGGGGCCATGGGCGCTGAGGCGTTCGCGGACCGGATGCTGGAGGCCGCGGCGGCCGCCGTTCCGGGGCTGCGGGAGCGGCTGCTGTGGCGCGAGGTGCGCACCCCCGTGGACACCTTCCGGGAGACGGGCGCCCATCAGGTGCCGGGACCCGCGCTGGCGGGAGCGCGCGGGGAGCTGCTTCCCGCGGCCAACTCCTCGCCCGTGCCCGGGCTGTACTTCGCGGGCGGCTGGTCGCATCCGGGCGGCGGGCTCGCGCACAGCGGTATGTCGGGTGCGCTGGTGGCCGGGCTGATCGTGGAGGGGGCCGACTTCCGCGGCTCACAGTGAGCCCCGGGCAGTGGCCAACGCTGCGGTGGTCCGCGCTGCGGTGACCCACGAGGCAGTGACCCGCGTGCCGCTGCGCGGGCCGCCCCCGTGGGTGCCGTTGTCAGTAGCGGTACGTCTGGCCGTTGTAGTCGGTCTCGTAGCCCGACTGGTCGTAGCCGTACGGGGAAGGCTGCTCCGGGGGCATCGGCGGGACCTGCTCGCCGTCGCGCTGCTGCGGCACCCAGACACCGCCCGGCGGGGTCTCGCCGTAGCCCTGCTGGGTGGCGTAGGGGTCGGTGTACTGCTGCTGGCCGCCGTAGCTGTCGTACGAGCCGTAGCCCTGCGTGCCGATGTACGGATCGGAGTAGGCGGCGTACTGCTGCTGTCCGGTGCCGTAGTCGTACGGACCGGTGTAGGCGTCGTGGGCGCCGACCGGCTGTTCGTAGCTGTGGCCCTGGGAGTAGGTGTCGGCGTAGCCCGTCGACCAGGTGCCGTAGCCGCTGTCGTTCTGCCCCTGCCCCTGGCCCTGGCCCTGGTTGGCGTACGCCGCGTCGGTGTAGATGCCGTACTGGCCGGTGTCCTCCGGGAGCGGCTGCGGCTCGTAGACGGCCGACGAGCCGTCGTCCGGGTGCTCCGCCATGCCCTGGCGGGAGGGATCGGCCGGGCCGGAGTCCTCGTACGCGAGGTCGGTCACCTCGAGAGTGGGTTCACGGTCGACGGGGCCGCCGCCGGACCTGCGGCGCCGGCTGGAGCCCGGGCTGCCGCCGATCGCCCAGCCGGTGGAGAAGCCCCGGCGGAAGGAGAGCGTGACATAGGTCTGGCCGACCGCGAAGGCGGCGGCACCGATGCCGATCACGATCACGTTCGGCATCAGCACGCCGACGACCACGCCCAGGAATCCGACGAACGCGACCAGCCGCCAGCGCAGCCTCGCCTTGTACTGCAGCAGCACCTCGCCCAGCAGCCACAGCGCGACAATGCCGAACGCGATGTAGAGCACCGTCCAGCCCATGCCCGCCCCTCTCCTGCGGCCCTCCGCCCGGGGTAGCGGCGGATACGGCCGGTCACGACTGCTGGTGCAGTCCGAGATTCTCGTAGATTTCGAGCGTCGCCGTGGAGTTGTTGAGCGTGATGAAGTGCAATCCGGGGACACCCTCGGAGAGCAGCCCCGCGCAGAACTCCGTTGCGAACTCGATACCGATGGAGCGTACAGCGGCGGGGTCGTCCCCGACGGCGCGGATCCTTTGTTCGAGTGCGGGCGGGAACGACGCGTTGCTGAGCTGCGCGAACCGCTCGATCTGCTTGACGCTGGTGACAGGCATGATCTCGGGGATGATCGGGGTCTCGCAGCCGGCCTGCGCGACCCGGTCACGCAGCCGCAGATAGTCCTCGGGCCGGAAGAACATCTGGGTGATCGCGTAGTCGGCACCGGCACGGCACTTGTCCACGAAGTGCTGGATGTCCGAGTCCCAGTCGTCCGACCGGGGGTGCATCTCGGGGAAGGCCGCGACACCGACGCAGAAGTCGCCCGACTCCTTGATGAGCCTGACCAGGTCCGCCGCGTAGCGCACGCCGTCCGGGTGCTCGACCCACTCGCCCATGGGATCGCCCGGCGGGTCGCCGCGGACCGCCAGGATGTTCCTGATCCCGGCGTCGGCGTACTGGCCGATCATGTTGCGCAGCTCGGCGACGGAATGGTTGACCGCGGTGAGGTGCGCGACCGGCGTGAGCGTGGTGTCGGCGGCGATCTGCTGGGTGGCCTTGACCGTGCCCGCCCGGGTGGAACCTCCGGCTCCGTAGGTCACCGAGACGAAGTTCGGCTGAACCGCCTCCACCCGCCGCAGCGCGTTCCAGAGGTTCCGTTCGCCCTTCTCCGTCTTGGGCGCCCAGAACTCGAACGAGTACGACGTCTTGTCGGTGGCGAGCAGCTCGCGCACGGTACGTGCGCGATCCGTCCGGGTGGAAGCTGTGCCGAGGGCCATACTCGCAGGTTATCCAGGGCCCACCGGTCTCCCAACCGTATTCCACCCATCGGACACCGATCGCTCATGAAACGGCCTACTGGGCGTAGGACCGTATCCGCTTGGTGAGACCGGCCGCGGCCGCGGCCGGGTCGTCGGCCTCCGTGATCGCCCGGACGACGACGACGCGCCGCGCGCCCGCCTCCAGGACCTGGTCGAGGTTGCCCGCGTCGATCCCGCCGATCGCGAACCAGGGCCGGTCCTGGCCGAGCGCGGCCGTGTACCGCACGAGGTCCAGGCCAGGGGCGTGGCGGCCGGGCTTGGTCGGGGTGGGCCAGCACGGGCCGGTGCAGAAGTAGTCGACGCCGGGCTCGGCCGCCGCCGCGTCGACCTCCTCGGTGGCGTGGGTCGAGCGGCCGATCAGCACGTCGGGCCCGAGGATCGCGCGGGCGGCGGGCACGGGCAGATCGCCCTGGCCCAGATGCAGTACGTCGGAGCCGACGGCGTGGGCGACGTCGGCCCGGTCGTTGACCGCAAGCAGCTTGCCGTGGCGGCGGCAGGCGTCCGCGAAGACCGCGAGGTGCTCCAGCTCCTCGCCGGCCTCCATGCCCTTGTCCCGCAGCTGCACGATGTCCACCCCGCAGGACAGGACGGCATCCAGGAACTCCGGGAGGTCGCCCTGGCGCTTGCGCGCGTCCGTGCAGAGGTAGAGCCGGGCGTCGGACAGCGAGGCACGGGAATCGGACATGGGTGATACCCCCCGGTGGGTCGGCGGTGCGCGGACCGGGCCGGCCGGGTGGCCGGGCTCCGGTCCGCGCACCGCGTCGAGCGGTGTTCGGATCGGGCGATGCCGGAAAGCGACGTCAGACGGCGAGCGCCTGAGCCCGGCGCTTCACCTCCGTGCCGCGATTCTCGCCGAGAGCCTCCACGGGGGTTCCCGGCAGGGTCGGGTCGGGGGTGAAGAGCCACTCCAGCATCTCTTCGTCGGTGAAGCCGTCGTCCTTCAGGAGCGTCAGGGTGCCGGAGAGGCCCTTGACGACCTTGTCGCCCTTGATGAAGGCGGCCGGAACCTGGAGCGTCCGGTTCTCACCGCGGCGCACGGCGATCAGCTGGCCCTCCTTGACCAGCTGCCGCACGCGCGTCACCTCGACATCGAGCTTTTCTGCGATGTCCGGCAGGTGGAGCCAGGCGGGGACGAGAGCATCGATCTTTGCGTCAATCTCGGTCACGGGACAAGCCTGCCATCCCGGACTGACAGTCGGTAGCCGGGCCCGCCTGAGCTGCGGCCTTCAGAGGGACAACGACGGCGTGGCGGCCCCTCAGAGCGCCGCCGCCTTCAGCGGGACGGCCGGGTCGGCGGCGCGCCGCTCATCGAGCCGGGCCCCGGACTCGATGAGCCTGCGCCCCTGGGCCAGGTCGCGGGGCCTGCCTACCGCCAGGAGGGCGACGAGGACCCCGTCCCGCAGCCACAGCACCGACCAGGAGGCACCGGCCGGGTCGCCCCGCCGGACGAGCGTTCCGGCGCCGCCGTGGTGTCCCGCGTACTGCACGAAGCGGCCGAACTGCTCGGACCAGAAGTACGGAACCGGGTCGTAGATCTCCCCCGGCTCGGCCGGCCGTCCCGCGTCGGCGCCGATGACGTTGGCCGCGACCGTACGCGGGCCCTGGAGCGCGTTGTCCCAGTGGTGGACGAGCAGCCGCTGCCCGTAGCGGCCGGAGGGGAAGGAGGCGCAGTCCCCGACCGCGTACACATCGGGCAGTGAGGTGCGCAGCCGTTCGTCCGCGGTGATCGAGCCGTCGGCGCCGAGGGCGATTCCCGAGCCGGCGAGCCAGCGGGTGGCGGGTCGTGCGCCGATGCCCACGACGACGGCGCCGGCGGCCAGCCGACGACCGTCCGCGAGGACGACCGTGCCCGGCTCGACGGAGGCGACCCGCGCGTCGGTGAGGAGTTCCGCGCCGCTCTGCGCGTACCAGTCCGTCATCGGGGCGGTGACCTCGGCGGGCAGGGCGCCGGGAAGGGGACGGTCGGCGGCCTCGACGACGGTGACCGCGCATCCGGCCTCGCGGGCGGCGGTGGCGAACTCCGCACCGATCCAGCCGGCGCCGACGACCACGATGTCGTGCTGCCGCTGCAGCACCGGACGCAGCCGTTCCGCGTCGTCCAGGGTGCGCAGCAGATGGACGCCGGGGACGCCTTCGGTGCCGGGCAGGGCCAGCGGTTCCGCGCCGGTGGCGATGACGAGGACGTCGTACGCGACGGGGCCGGCCGGGGTGTCGAGCTCGTGCGCCTGCGGGCGCAGGCCACTGGCCTCGCGGCCGAGCTGCAGGTCCACCGACAGGGCCTCGAAGTCGACGTCGAAGGCGGAGCCCTCCGCCGTGCCGAGCAGGACGGCCTTGGAGAGCGGCGGCCGGTCGTAGGGCTGGTGGGGCTCGGCGCCGATGAGGGTGATGCTGCCGGTGAAGCCCTGTTCACGCAGGGCCACGGCGGTCTGTACGCCGGCCATGCCCGCGCCGACGATGACGACACGGCGGCTCTGCGCCGTCTGCTCGGTCTCACTCACCCGGCCACCCTAACCATCTGACGAATCGTCAGGAAGGCGAACCGCCCCTCGTCCCGGCGCGACCGGGCCCGGGCTCCCCTACTGCCCGTTGGGCCGCGGGGTTAGGCTGGCCACCGTACCGATACTCGCGGGAGCCCGGACGCACCGGGCTGAGAGGGAGGCTGGGGCGGCCTCCGACCGTACGAACCTGATCCGGGTCATGCCGGCGAAGGGAGGGTCTGAAGACGTATGCGTCCAGCGCATTCACCAGGACGATCCGCGGACGTCCTCGTCATCGGGGGCGGAATCATCGGCCTCGTCACGGCCTGGCGGGCGGCTCAGCGCGGGCTGCGGACCGCGCTCGCCGATCCCGCGCCGGGCGGCGGAGCCGCCCAGGTCGCCGCGGGCATGCTCGCGGCCGTGACGGAGCTCCACTACGGCGAGGAGACCCTGCTCGGGCTGAATCTCGCCTCCGCCCGTCGCTATCCGCAGTTCGTCGCCGAGCTGGAGGAGGCGAGCGGCCAGGACACCGGATACCGCTCCTGCGGGACGCTCGCCGTCGCCCTCGACGCCGACGACCGGGCCGGTCTGCGGGAGCTGCACGCCCTGCAGCAGCGCTGCGGGCTGGAGTCGGACTGGCTCACCGGCCGGGAGTGCCGGCGCCTGGAGCCGATGCTGGCACCCGGGGTGCGCGGCGGGCTGCGGGTGGACGGCGACCACCAGATCGATCCGCGACGGCTGGCGAAGGCGCTGGTCGTGGCGTGCGAGCGGGCCGGGGTGACCTTCCACCGCCAGTGGGTGGAGCGGCTGTCCGTGGCACGGGACCGGGCCACCGGAGCCGTGCTCGCCGACGGCAGCGAGGTCGCCACGGACCAGGTGGTGCTGGCCGCGGGCAGTCTCAGCGGCAGGCTGGCCGGCGTACCGCCGCAGGTGCTCCCCCCGGTGCGGCCGGTGAAGGGGCAGGTGCTGCGGCTGACCGTGCCGGGGACCCACGCGCCGTTCCTGTCCCGCACGGTACGGGCCGTGGTGCGCGGCAGCCATGTCTATCTCGTGCCGCGCGAGAACGGCGAGCTGGTCGTGGGCGCGACCAGCGAGGAGCTGGGCTGGGACACGACGGTCACGGCGGGCGGCGTCTACGAGCTGCTGCGCGACGCGCACGAGCTGGTGCCCGGCCTCACCGAACTGCCGCTGACCGAGACCCGGGCCGGGCTGCGCCCGGGATCCCCGGACAACGCCCCGATGCTGGGGCCCTCGGAGCTGCCGGGTCTGCTGCTCGCCACCGGTCACTACCGCAACGGCGTCCTGCTCACCCCGGTGACCGGCGACGTCATCGCGCACGTCCTGGTCACCGGTGGCCTTCCGGAGGAGGCACGCGCCTTCACCCCCCGCCGCTTCTCTTCCGCTCCGTCTCCCGCTCGACAGGAGTTGTCCGCATGACCGCGCCCATGAACACCGTGTCCGTGAACGGGGAACCGCGCGACATCGCGACCGGTACGACGCTCGACGCACTGGTGGCCATGCTCACCGCCGCGCCGTCCGGGGTCGCCGCCGCCGTCAACGAGACCGTCGTCCCGCGCGGCGAATGGTCCGGGACCCTGCTCGGCGAGGGTGATCGCGTCGAGGTCCTCACCGCAGTCCAGGGAGGCTGACCAGTCATGGCCGACGACCGTTTTCTGCTGGGCGGAGTGGAGTTCTCGTCCCGACTGATCATGGGGACGGGCGGGGCGCCGAGCCTCGACGTGCTGGAGCGCTCACTGATCGCCAGCGGTACGGAACTGACGACGGTGGCGATGCGCCGTCTCGACCCGACCGTGCACGGGTCCGTGCTCTCCGTGCTGGACCGCCTCGGCATCCAGGTCCTGCCGAACACCGCGGGCTGCTTCACCGCGGGCGAGGCGGTGCTGACCGCACGGCTCGCCCGCGAGGCCCTCGGGACCGGCTGGATCAAGCTGGAGGTGGTGGCGGACGAGCGGACGCTGCTGCCCGATCCCGTCGAACTGCTGGACGCGGCGGAGGTACTCGTCGACGACGGCTTCACGGTGCTGCCGTACACGAACGACGACCCCGTCCTCGCCCGGAAACTGGAGGACGCCGGCTGCGCGGCGATCATGCCGCTCGGCTCTCCTATCGGTTCCGGGCTCGGCATCCGCAATCCGCACAACTTCCAGCTGATCACCGAGCGGGCCGGGGTCCCCGTGATCCTGGACGCCGGCGCGGGTACGGCGTCGGACGCGGCGCTGGCGATGGAGCTGGGGTGCGCGGCGGTGATGCTGGCGTCGGCCGTCACACGTGCGCAGGAGCCCGTGCTGATGGCCGAGGCCATGCGCCACGCGGTCGAGGCGGGCCGCCTGGCCCACCGCGCGGGCCGCATCCCCCGCCGCCACTTCGCGGAGGCGTCCTCCCCGGTGGAGGGGCGCGCGGCGCTGGACCCGGAGCGACCGGCGTTCTGAGTACCCAGGGGGTCCGAGGGCGGTCCCCAGGGGGTCCGCGGGCGCGCGGGGTCCGGGCGTGGGCCCGCGGCGTCACAGGTGCGCTGCAGTACGGGCACCGCCCCATCCCGAGGGTGGCAGGAGCACCTGGCACGGCTCGTAGACTCAACCGCGTGGATACGACCCTTCAGGACCCCCTCGTCGGGCAGGTGCTCGACGGCCGCTACCGCGTCGACGCGCGCGTCGCCGTCGGCGGGATGGCCACGGTCTACCGGGCCGTGGACACCCGGCTCGACCGGGTGCTCGCCCTCAAGGTGATGCACCCGGATCTCGCGACGGACGCCACGTTCGTCGAGCGCTTCATCCGGGAAGCGAAGTCCGTGGCGCGGCTGTCCCACCCGAATGTGGTGGGGGTGTACGACCAGGGAGCGCAGGGCGCGTACGTCTATCTCGCGATGGAGTACGTACCCGGCTGCACCCTGCGCGACGTGCTGCGCGAGCGCGGTGCGCTCCAGCCACGGGCGGCGCTGGACATCCTGGAACCGGTGCTGGCCGCGCTCGGCGCCGCCCACCGGGCCGGGTTCGTGCACCGGGACATGAAGCCGGAGAACGTCCTCATCGGGGACGACGGCAGGGTGAAGGTCGCCGACTTCGGGCTGGTCAGGGCCGTGGGGTCCGTGACGAACACCACGGGGTCGGTGCTCGGCACCGTCTCGTACCTCGCGCCGGAGCAGATCGAGTCGGGCACCGCCGACACCCGCGCGGACGTCTACGCCTGCGGTGTCGTGCTCTACGAGATGCTGACCGGCGGCAAGCCGCACTCGGGCGACACCCCCGCCGCGGTCCTCTACCAGCACCTCAACGAGGACGTGCCGGCCCCGTCCGCCGCCGTCCCCGGGCTCGCCCCGGAGCTGGACGGGCTCGTCGCGAGCGCCACGGCCCGCGATCCCCGGGCACGTCCCTACGACGCCGTCGCGCTGCTCGCGGGGACCCGTGAGGCGCGTGCCGCGCTCGGCGACGACCAGCTCGACGCCGTACCGCCGCAGGCGCGGACCGCGGCCCCCGGCGGAGCCGCCCGCGCCGAGGACCGTACGAGCGTGATCGCGCGGCCGCTGCCCACCGAGGGGGAAGCGGTCCACCGGACCAGCCGGCTGGAGATGCCGCCGCCCGGTCCCGCGCAGCCCGGCCGGAGCCGCCGTCGCCCGGTCCCGCGGCGGGGGATGCTGGCCGCCGTCGTCGCGGTGCTGCTGGTTCTCGGTGTGGGCGCCGGGGTCTGGTACATCAACTCGGGGCAGTTCACGCGTGTCCCCACCGTCCTCGGCCAGAGCGAAGCCGCGGCCAGGCAGCGGCTCACCGCCGCCGGCCTGGACGTGGAGCGGACGGAGAAGGGCTTCAGCGACGTCTACCGGCGGGGCACCGTCATGGACGTCGAGCCCGACCCCGGCCGGCGCATCCGCGACAACGGCTCGGTCACGCTCGTGATCTCCCGCGGCCCCGAGATCGTCAAGGTCCCGAAGGTGGAGGGCCTGCCCCTCGCCGAGGCGCGGAACGCGCTGCGCAAGGTCGGGCTCGCCCCGGGTGTGATCACCAGGGAGTTCAGTGAGGAGGCCGCGCAGGGCGTGGTCATCAGCTCGGACCCGGCCGCCGGCACCGACCGCCGCCCGGACTCCGCGGTGGGGCTCGTCGTCAGCAAGGGCGCCCCGGTCGACGTCCCGGACGTCACCGGCGAGTCACTCGAGGACGCCACGAGCACCCTCGAGGACGCCGGGCTGAAGGTCAGGGTGGCCGCCGAGCGGGTCCACTCCCCCAACGACGCCGGCACCGTCGCCACCCAGTCCCCCGTCGAGGGCCGGCAGGCCGCCACGGGCGACACCATCACCCTCACCGTCTCCAAGGGCCCCCGGATGATCGAGGTCCCGGACGTCACCGGCGACAAGGTGGACGACGCACGGAGCGAGCTGGAGCAGGCCGGCTTCGAGGTCAAGGTCGAGCGCGCCTTCCCGTTCCTCGGCGACACCGTCGAGAGCCAGTCCGTCGAGGGCGGCGGCAAGGCTCCCGAGGGCAGCACGATCACCATCAAGACCAAGGGGATCTAGATCCGATGCACAGCCCTGTCGGCGCCCATGTCCCCGTGGCCGGCGGCCTGGCCAGGACGGGTCTGACGTACGCCCGCGAGATCGTCGCCGAGAGCGTCCAGGTCTTCGTCGCCAATCCGCGCGGCTGGGCGACGCCACCGGGGAACCCGGCGCAGGACGAGCGGTTCCGTGAGGAGTGCGCGGCCGAGGGCATACCCGCGTACGTCCACGCGCCGTATCTGATCAACTTCGGTTCGCACAGCGCCGTCACCGCCGAGCGGTCCGTGGAGTCGCTGCGTCATTCACTGCGCCGTGGGCGGGAGATCGGCGCGCTGGGTGTGGTCGTGCACACCGGGTCGGCGACCGGGGGCCGAACGCGCGAGACGGCCCTCGCGCAGGTGCGGGAGCTGATGCTGCCGCTGCTGGACGAGCTCACGCATGACGACGACCCCTTCCTGCTGCTGGAGCCGACCGCCGGTCAGGGCTTCTCGCTCTGCTCCTTGGTCGAGGACCTCGGCCCGTACTTCGAGGCGCTGGACGCCCATCCCCGGCTGGGCATCTGTCTGGACACCTGCCACGCCTTCGCCGCCGGCCACGATCTGGCCGCGCCGGGCGGTGCCGGACGGGCGCTGGATCTGCTCGTGAGCACGGTCGGCGAGGGGCGGCTGAAGCTGATCCACGCGAATGACTCCAAGGATGTCGTGGGAGCCCGCAAGGACCGCCACGAGAACATCGGCGCCGGTCACATCGGTGAGGACGCGTTTCGTGAGGTGATGCGCCATCCCGCGGCGGACGGTGTGCCGCTGATCATCGAGACCCCTGGCGGACGGCACGG
Source organism: Streptomyces sp. NBC_00259 (assembly GCF_036181745.1). Taxonomy (NCBI): domain Bacteria; kingdom Bacillati; phylum Actinomycetota; class Actinomycetes; order Kitasatosporales; family Streptomycetaceae; genus Streptomyces; species Streptomyces sp. NBC_00259. The sequence continues at coordinate 2,023,606 of NZ_CP108080.1, forward strand.
GAAGGAGACGTACGCAGCCGATGTGGCGCTGCTGAAGAAGCTCCGCGACGGCTGAGGATTCCTTGAGGAATACCCTGGGGGGGTATACGGTTCCCGCTGTCGGAAGGAACCGCTACCCGGCTGTGGGGGTTGTCTCATGCAGCACGACGCACACGCTCATCACCGCACCGAACGGTCCGGCGCCCACGCGGGCCACGAGGGACACGGGGCCACGGCCGACTGGCCGACGGCCGCCAGGGCCACCCTCCACTGCCTCACCGGCTGCGCCATCGGCGAGGTCCTCGGCATGGTCATCGGCACCGCCCTGGGCTGGGACACCGTCCCGACGATGGTTCTCGCGATCGTCCTCGCGTTCTTCTTCGGCTACTCGCTGACCCTCTGGGCCGTCGTACGCGCCGGGCTGAGCCTCAAGGCCGCGATCGGCGTCGCCCTCGCCGCCGACACCCTCTCCATCGCCGTGATGGAGCTCGTCGACAACGGCGTACTGCTGCTGGTGCCGGGCGCGATGGACGCCCATCTGTCGGACGGGCTGTTCTGGGGCGCGCTCGCCTTCGCCTTCCTCGTCGCGTTCCTGGTCACGACTCCGGTCAACAAGTGGATGATCGGCCGCGGCAAGGGCCACGCGGTGGTGCACCAATACCACTAGACAGGACCGGCTCCGAGAACCTGGACCCGGTCAGGACTCGGCCCCGGTCAGAACTCGGGCCCGTCGCCCGGCTGCTCCTGGTACGAGTAGCGCTGCTCGCGCCAGGGGTCGCCGAGGTTGTGATAGCCCCGCTCCTCCCAGAAGCCGCGGCGGTCGGCGGTCATGTACTCGATGCCCCGCACCCACTTCGGGCCCTTCCAGGCGTACAGGTGCGGTACGACCAGGCGCAGCGGGAAGCCGTGCTCGGCGGTGAGCAGCTCACCGTCCTTGTGGGTGGCGAAGATCGTGCGCTCGGAGAGGAAGTCGGAGAGGCGCAGATTGGCGCTGAAACCGTATTCGGCCCAGACCATGACGTGGGTGGCGGCCGGGGCCGGCGGGGCCAGGTCGAGGATCGTCCGGGCGGGCACCCCGCCCCATTCGGCCCCGAGCATGCTGAATTTCGTCACGCAGTGGAGATCGGCGACGACCGTCGAGAACGGCAGGGCCGAGAACTCCTCGTGGTTCCAGCAGTGCTTGTCGCCGTCCGCGGTGGCGCCGAAGACCCGGAATTCCCAGCGCTCCGGCTTGAACTTGGGGACGGGGCCGTAATGGGTGACCGGCCAGCCGCGCTGCAGTCGCTGCCCCGGAGGAAGCTCGGACTGTTCTGACGCCCGGTGTTCCCGGCTCTCCGGCTGACCCATGCCCTCAATGGTGACAGACCAGGAGGGGTGGTCATGACCAGGTCTGAGCCGATTCGGGCAACTCCTACTAAGGAGGCACTTACTGGACGGCTCAACGATCACGGTGCGAGGATGCGGCCATCCTGCCCGAGTCACACGCGCGGAAGGAGCCTCTGCGATGCAGGGCGACCCCGAGGTCATCGAGTTCCTCAATGAGCAGCTGACTGCCGAGTTGACCGCGATCAACCAGTACTTCCTGCACGCGAAGATGCAGGAGAACTTCGGCTGGACGAAGCTCGCCAAGTACACCCGGGCCGAGTCGTTCGACGAGATGAAGCACGCCGAGGTGCTGACCGACAGGATCCTGTTCCTGGAGGGCCTGCCGAACTACCAGCGGCTGTTCCATGTGCGGGTCGGCCAGACGGTCACCGAGATGTTCCAGGCGGACCGGCAGGTCGAGGTCGAGGCCATCGACCGGCTGCGGCGCGGCATCGAGATCATGCGGAACAAGGGCGACATCACGTCCGCGAACATCTTCGAGTCGATCCTGGCCGACGAGGAGCACCACATCGACTATCTCGACACCCAGCTCGAACTGGTCGAGAAGCTCGGCGAGGCGCTCTACATCGCGCAGCTGATCGAGCAGCCGGAGAGCTGACCGCGCGCCGGGAGACGCAGGACCGCTAGGCCGCTTCGCGCAGCCGACCCGGAGAGACGGTCTCCAGAGCGTCCGGGGTCACGTCCTCGGCCAGTACGGCGGCGCCGTTGCCCTGCTCGAGCAGTTCGCGGCGCGGGCAGGCACCACGGCCGAGGAGGCCCTGGATACGGCGCACGCACGAACCGCAATCGGTGCCGGCCTTGGAGACCGAAGCAATCTGGCGGGGCGTGCAGGCACCCGCCTCCGCGTGCTCCTTGACCTGCTTCTCCGTGATGCCGAAGCACGAGCAGACGTACACGCGGTTCACCTCCCGGCGGGATCGTTCATGGGTGCCGTCCCGACTTCTCGGTGAGGCTAACCTAACCTTACCCGCCGACCGCGGGTCATAAAAGCCCGGGATATGACTGTGGGGCGCGGATCACATGGATCCGCGCCCCACAGTCATGAGTCGTCGCTGAGCGCTGCGATCACTGGTCGCGGTACATCTCCGCCACCAGGAACGCCAGGTCGAGCGACTGGCTGCGGTTGAGGCGGGGGTCGCACGCCGTCTCGTACCGCTGGTGCAGATCGTCGACGAAGATCTCGTCGCCGCCGCCCACGCACTCGGTGACGTCGTCACCGGTGAGCTCCACGTGGATGCCGCCCGGGTGGGTGCCCAGCGCCTTGTGGACCTCGAAGAAGCCCTTGACCTCGTCGAGCACGTCGTCGAAGCGGCGCGTCTTGTGGCCGGAGGCCGCCTCGAAGGTGTTGCCGTGCATCGGGTCGGTCACCCAGGCCACCGTGGCACCGGAGGCCGTGACCTTCTCGACCAGCTCCGGGAGCCGGTCCCTGACCTTGTCGGCGCCCATGCGGACGACGAAGGTCAGCCGGCCGGGCTCGCGCTCCGGGTCCAGCCTGTCGATGTACTGCAGCGCCTCGTCGACCGTCGTCGACGGGCCGAGCTTCACGCCGATGGGGTTGCGGATCCTCGACGCGAACTCGATGTGCGCGCCGTCCAGCTGGCGGGTGCGCTCACCGATCCAGACCATGTGGCCCGAGACGTCGTACAGATTCCCGGTGCGGGAGTCGACGCGGGTCAGCGCCGACTCGTAGTCCAGCAGCAGGGCCTCGTGCGAGGCGTAGAACTCGACGGTGCGGAACTCGGCCGGGTCGGTGCCGCAGGCCTTCATGAAGTTCAGCGCGTTGTCGATCTCGCGCGCGAGCTGCTCGTAGCGCTGCCCGGACGGGGAGGACTTCACGAAGTCCTGGTTCCAGGCGTGCACCTGGCGCAGGTCGGCGTAGCCGCCGGTGGTGAAGGCGCGCACCAGGTTCAGCGTCGACGCCGAGGCGTGGTACATCCGCTTCAGCCGCTCGGGGTCCGGGACGCGGGCCTCTTCGGTGAAGTCGAAGCCGTTGACGGAGTCGCCCCGGTAGGTCGGGAGCGTCACGCCGTCACGGGTCTCCGTCGGCTTGGAGCGCGGCTTGGAGTACTGACCGGCGATCCGGCCGACCTTCACGACCGGCACGGACGCGGCGTACGTGAGCACCGCACCCATCTGGAGCAGGGTCTTGAGCTTGTTACGGATGTGGTCGGCGGACACCGCGTCGAACGCCTCGGCGCAGTCGCCGCCCTGGAGCAGGAACGCCTCGCCCTTGGCGACGGCTCCCAACCGGGCGCGCAGCTGGTCGCACTCGCCCGCGAAGACGAGCGGCGGATACGACTCGAGGTCCGCGATCACATCGCGCAGAGCCTCGGCATCGGGGTACTCGGGCTGCTGCGCCGCGGGCAGGTTTCGCCAGGTGTTGCCACCGGTTGCGGTGGACTTAGCGTTCACGGTCACCCTCACCACATTACGGGGTGAACAGCGCTGTCCATGTCGCGGCCCAGAGAGTGAGACGGCTCGTACGGCCTGACCCCTGTTCCTGGGGTAGGGTTCCGGGCATGTTCGCGCAGACGACCCAGAACTGGTGGTGGACCGCTCATCCGGCGGCCCACTGACCGATCGCGCGCAACAGGAATCGCGAAGGCCGCCCGAGGGGCGGCCTTTCTCGTGTCTCCGCGGGCCGTTCCTCTCCACTTCACCTGGAAGGAACCCACGCATGCACCCACGGACGCACATCATCGGCAGACTGCTGGACGACCCCGCCGCGCCGCCGTTCGCCCTGCTGCGCAGGCGCACCCCGGGCCGCGACCACGACACCGTCGAAGTGCTGACCGGCCGGATCGAAGAGGCCGAACGGCTCGCCGACATCCCGGTCGGCGATCTCCCCTCGCTCGCGCTGGTGCCGTTCCGGCAGATCAGGGAACGCGGCTTCGACGTACGCGACGACGGCACCCCACTGTCCGTCCTGGTCGCCGAGGAGTGCTTCGAGATCCCGCTGGAGGAGGCGCTCGACCGGCTCCCGGCGCATGAGGTGCGCGTCGAGGGAGGGGGCTTCGACGTCGGCGACGAGGAGTACGCGGAGACCGTCCGGCGGGTCGTCGAGGACGAGATCGGGCGCGGGGAGGGTGCGAACTTCGTCATCCGGCGGACGTTCACCGGCGAGATCCCGGGCTTCGGCCGGGCCGACGCCCTCGCCCTGTTCCGGCGGCTGCTCACCGCGGAGCGCGGCGCGTACTGGACGTTCGTCGTGCACACCGGCGGTGGGAAGGGGCCCGCAGCGGCGGGGGAGACGGGTGGGCGCGTACTGGTCGGCGCGAGCCCGGAGGTGCACGTCCGGATGTCCGGCGGCACGATCGTCATGAACCCGATCAGCGGCACGTACCGCTATCCGGCGTCCGGACCGACGGCTTCCGGCCTGCTGGACTTCCTCGCCGACCGCAAGGAGACCGACGAGCTCTCCATGGTCGTCGACGAGGAACTCAAGATGATGTGCACGGTCGGCGACATGGGCGGCGTCGTCATCGGGCCCCGGCTGAAGGAGATGGCCCATCTCGCGCACACCGAGTACGAGCTGCGCGGGCGCTCCTCGCTCGACGTCCGCGAGGTGCTGCGCGAGACGATGTTCGCGGCGACGGTCACCGGATCGCCGGTGCAGAACGCGTGCCGGGTCATCGAGCGGTACGAGGACGGGGGGCGCGGGTACTACGCGGGCGCGCTGGCGTTGCTGGGGCGGGACGCGGGCGGCGCGCAGACCCTGGACTCGCCGATCCTGATCCGTACCGCCGACATCTCGGCCACGGGTGAGGTGCGCGTCCCGGTCGGCGCCACGCTGGTCCGCCACTCGGACCCGCTGTCCGAGGTGGCCGAGACGCACACCAAGGCGGCGGGGGTGCTGGCCGCGCTGGGGGTGCGTCCGGGGCAGGACCGGGAGGAGTCGGCGCGGCCACGGCTGGCGGACGACCCCCGGGTGCGGGAGGCGCTGGACGCCCGGCGGGCGGACCTGGCTCCGTTCTGGCTGCGGATGCAGTCCCTGCCGGAGCGGGTCACCGGCCACGCCCTCGTGGTGGACGGCGAGGACACGTTCACCGCGATGCTGGCCCATCTGCTGCGGGGGGCGGGGCTGGCGGTGACCGTACGCCGCTACGACGAGCCGGGGGTGCGGGAGGCCGCGCTGGCCCATGAGGGGCCGGTGGTCCTGGGTCCGGGGCCCGGCGATCCGTCGGACGCGGCCGATCCCAAGATGCGGGTGCTGCGGTCGCTGACCGCGGAGCTGGTGCGGGGGCACCGGGGCGGGCTGCTGGGGGTGTGCCTCGGCCACGAGCTGATCGCGTCGGAACTGGGTCTGCGCATCGCCCGCAAGGACGCGCCGTTCCAGGGCGCGCAGGTGGGCATCGATCTGTTCGGCCGTGAGGAGACGGTCGGCTTCTACAACAGCTTCACGGCGGTCTGCGACGAGTCGACGGCGGCCGCCTTGTCGGCGCGGGGCGTGGAGCTGAGCCGCGACCTCCCGACCGGCGAGGTCCACGCTCTTCGGGGCGCCGGCTTCGCGGGCATCCAGTTCCACCCGGAGTCGGTCCTGACGCTGCGCGGCCCGGAGATCGTGCGGGGCCTGCTGGAGGGGCTGGTCCGCGAGCGGCTCGCGTAGCGGGGTACGGGGTACGAGTACGGGCTTCCTGGGCCCCCGGCGCCGGGGGACGCGTACACACGGCATCGCCCACCGACGGGCACCCGGCGCCGGGGGTTGTGCCCACCCGTTCCGCCCCGCGGAACGCATGCCCACAACGGTCGGGGAGTGCGAGAAGCGAGACCGTGGCCGGGCGCGGCGCGAAGCGCACGCGGTCCACACGGGCAGGGCCCGTCAGAGCCCGGGGCCGGCGCGGTGCGAGGCGCACGCGTTCGCATGGGCGAGGACCTGCGGGCCGCTCGAGGTGCGGCCCGCAGGGGTGGGGGCTCGGGGGCAGGAGTCAGCCGAAGAAGACGCCGACCTCCTTGTAGAGCGACGGGTCCACCGTCTTCAGCTTCGCCGTCGCCTCGGCGATCGGGACACGGACGATGTCCGTGCCGCGGAGGGCGACCATCTTGCCGTAGTCGTGGTCGCGGATCGCGTCGATCGCGTGGAGGCCGAAGCGGGTCGCCAGCCAGCGGTCGAAGGCGCTGGGCGTGCCGCCGCGCTGGACGTGGCCGAGGACCGTCGTCCTGGCCTCCTTGCCGGTGCGCTTCTCGATCTCCTTGGCCAGCCACTCGCCGACCCCCGACAGCCGGACGTGCCCGAACGAGTCGAGCGTCCCGTCCTTGAGGACCATCTCGCCGTCCTTGGGCATCGCGCCCTCCGCGACCACCACGATCGGCGCGTACGAGGCGCGGAAGCGCGACGTGACCCACGCGCAGACCTGGTCGACGTCGAACCGCTGCTCCGGGATGAGGATGACGTTGGCCCCGCCCGCCAGCCCCGAGTGCAGCGCGATCCATCCCGCGTGACGGCCCATCACCTCGACGACCAGGACCCGCATATGGGACTCCGCCGTGGTGTGCAGCCGGTCGATGGCCTCCGTCGCGATGCCCACGGCCGTGTCGAAGCCGAAGGTGTAGTCCGTGGCGGACAGATCGTTGTCGATGGTCTTCGGCACGCCCACGCAGTTGACGCCGTACTCGTCGGAGAGCCGGGCGGCGACGCCGAGGGTGTCCTCGCCGCCGATCGCGATCAGCGCCTCTACCTCCTGCTTGGCGAGGTTCTCCTTGATCCGGCGGATCCCGTTCTCCACCTTGAGGGGGTTGGTGCGGGAGGAGCCGAGGATGGTGCCTCCGCGCGGCAGGATGCCGCGCACGGCGGGGATGTCCAGCCGGACCGCGTCGCCCTCCAGCGGCCCGCGCCAGCCGTCCCGGTAGCCGGTGAACTCGAATCCGTACTCCTGCACGCCCTTGCGGACGATGCCGCGGATGACCGCGTTGAGGCCGGGGCAGTCGCCGCCCCCGGTCAGTACTCCGACGCGCATGGAAGGTCCCTTCGCCGTCGCTGGTGACATATGGGAGCCACGCTAGTAGTGACCCAGGTCACTACGGGACGGTACGAAAGGTGAATTCCCGGCACGGGGACGGCAGTTGACGTCCAGCCGTTCACTCGATCGAGTGTCAGGCGTCGTCGAGGCCGCGCTCTATCGCGTACCGCACGAGCTCCACGCGGTTGTGCAGCTGCAGCTTCCCCAGCGTGTTCTGCACATGGTTCTGCACCGTGCGGTGCGAGATGACCAGACGCTCGGCGATCTGCTTGTACGAGAGGCCCTTGGCGACCAGCCGCAGCACCTCCGTCTCCCGCTCGGTGAGCTGCGGCGCCTTCGGCTCGTCGGGCCCCGCGGCCGCCACGGGCTCGGTGGCCAGCCGCCGGTACTCCCCGAGGACCAGTCCGGCCAGGCCGGGGGTGAAGACCGGGTCGCCGGCGGCGGTGCGCCGCACGGCATCCACCAGTTCCTCGGTGCTGGCCGACTTCAGCAGATAGCCCGTCGCCCCGGACTTGACCGCCTCCAGGACGTCGGCGTGCTCACCGCTCGCGGACAGCACCAGGACCCGCAGGGCCGGGTTCGCCCCCACCAGCTCCTTGCAGACCTGGACGCCCGGCATCCCGGGCAGGTTCAGATCGAGGACGAGCACATCGGGCCCGACGGCACCGGCCCTGCGCACCGCCTGCGGCCCGTCGCCCGCCGTGGCCACCACGTCGTAGCCGGACTCGGCCAGATCGCGTGCGACGGCGTCCCGCCACATCGGGTGGTCGTCGACCACCATCACCCTGATCGGCTGCTCGCTCATCTATCCGTCCGCCTTCCCCCGAGTCCCCCGCGGGACCTTCAACTCGACTTCCGTACCCTGCCCCGGCACCGAGATCAGCTCCGCCGTGCCGCCTATGTCCCGCAGCCGGCCGCGGATCGAGAGCGCGACACCGAGCCGCCCCTCCCCCTCCGCCTGGGCGAGCCGCCCGTCCGGGATGCCCGGCCCGTCGTCCCGGACCGTGACGATCACCTCGTCCGGCCAGTCCTCGACCAGGATCCAGGCCCGTGCGTCGTCGCCGACGTGCCTGCGGACATTGTCCAGGGCGGCACCGACAGCGGCCGCGAGCTCCTTCGCCGAGTGCGGCGGCAGCAGCACCGGGGCGCCGGGCTCGGACAGGGTCACCCGGCATCCGGCGTGCGGCGCAAGGAGCGTGCGCAGGTCGCACGGGACCGCGGCGGCCGGTCCGTCCGGGCCCTCCGGTTCCTCCACGACCCGGACGACCGCGCCCTGCGTCTCGTCCTCCGACACCCGCGACGCGGGCAGCAGACCGCCGGCGACCAGGGTGCGCAGGGCGATCTCCTGCTCGCCCGCCATCCGGCCGAGTTCCGCCGCCTCACCGCCGAGCGCGGTGCCGCGCCGCTGCACCATGGCCAGTACCTGGAGCACGCTGTCGTGGATGTCGCGGGCCAGCCGCTCCCGCTCCCGGGTGGCCGCCTCGATCTCCAGGGCGCGGGCCAGCGTGCGCTCGGACGCACGGGCGACCTCGACGACGTAGCCGATCGCGATGGAGGCGACCCACACCAGCAGGACGTTGTGGAAGGTGTCCCGGCTGGGCTCACCGCGCTCGATGATGTTGGCGACGGCGACCAGGGAGGACGCGAAGCCCGCCCAGCGCCAGCCGCCCTTGATCGCGAACGCGAGGACCGATCCCGCCGTCCAGATCGAAGGCAGCGTCGGACCGTCCATCTGCTGCGCCTGCTCGTCGGCGAGCGGGGTGAGCAGGATTCCGGTGAGGGCGATGGTGAGGTCGGCGACGAGGAAACGCCGGGTGCACGCGGTGGCGTTCGCCACCCTGGGGAGGGTGGCGAACGTCCAGAGGACCATCACGGCGAGGAAGCCCACGGCCACCCAGGGGCGCTCGTACTTGTCCCGCGCGAAGAGGAAGAGGGCGACGGCGTAGCCCATCGTCAGCACGCGGTACGCCGTCAGCGCGCGCCACAGCGGCAGCTCCACCGACATGCGGACGACCCGCTCGCGCTTGGCCATGCCCCCGATCCCCCCAACCAGTCCCGGACACCCGTGGACCGACGACGCTAGTGTGCGCCGTCCCGTTCCGTCGTGCCCGTGTCCGTCGTGCCCGCGTCCTTCGAGTCCTTGGCGTCCTTCGCGTCCTTCGAGTCCTTCGCGTCCTGCGCGTCCTGCGCGGCCGCGGCCTCCTTGACGGCCTTGGCGGCCTTCTCCGCTTCCTTCGCGGCCTTCTCCGCGTCCGCGATCTGCCGCTTGGCCGCCGTGGCGTAGACGTCCACGTACTCCTGGCCGGAAAGCTTCATGATCTCGTACATGACCTCGTCGGTCACCGAGCGCAGGATGAAGCGGTCGTGCTCCATGCCGTGATAGCGGCTGAAGTCGAGCGGCTTGCCGATCCGGATCCCCGGGCGCATCAGCTTGGGGATGACCTTGCCGGGCGGCTGGATCTTCTCGGTGTCGATCATCGCGACCGGGATGACGGGCGCACCGGTGGCGAGCGCCACGCGTGCGAGGCCGCCCGGCTTGCCGCGGTAGAGCCGGCCGTCCGGCGAGCGGGTGCCCTCCGGGTAGATGCCGAACAGCTCACCGCGCTCGATGACCTCGATGCCGCTCTTGATGGCGGCCTCGCCCGCGCCGCGCGCGCCGGAACGGTCCACCGGCAACTGGCCGACGCCCTTGAAGAAGGCCGCCGTGAGCTTGCCCTTGATTCCCGGGGAGGTGAAGTACTCGGCCTTGGCGATGAAGGTGACCTTGCGGTCCAGGACCGCGGGGAGGAAGAAGGAGTCCGAGAAGGACAGGTGGTTGCTCGCGAGGATCGCCGGCCCCTCGGCGGGAATGTTCTCGAGGCCCTCCACCCACGGCCTGAAGGCGAGCTTCAGTGACCCTCCGATGGAGAACTTCATTGCGCCGTAGATCAACTCGAGTGCCTTCCTGGTATCCGTCGAAAAGACCTTAACCCGTGCGACGTCTGCCCTCTCCTCCCCGGGCCCGTGCTGGGTGGCCGTCGGCCCTGGTCGGTGTCAGTCCGGTCGCGTACGGTGAGTTTGCCTACCGGGGGGACGTTCCCCGGGCCCCTGAAAGGAGACCCCGGTGCCGGTCCTTCCTGGAGCCGAGCCGTACCGCCACGAGGGTGGCGAGATCGGCGTCCTTCTCTGTCATGGATTCACCGGTTCCCCGCAGTCGCTGCGCCCGTGGGCGGAGTATCTGGCGGCGCGGGATCTGACCGTGTCGCTGCCGCTGCTCCCCGGACACGGCACCCGCTGGCAGGACATGGCGCTCACCGGCTGGCAGGACTGGTACGCGGAGGTGGACCGGGAGCTGCGGACGCTGCGCGAGCAGTGCAGCCAGGTCTTCGTCTTCGGGCTCTCCATGGGCGGCGCGCTGACCCTGCGGCTGGCGGCCAAGCACGGCGATGCGATCAGCGGCATCGTCGTCGTCAACCCGGCGAACAAGGTGCACGGACTCTCGGCGTACGCGCTGCCCGTGGCCCGCCACTTCGTCCGGACCACGAAGGGGCTGACGAGCGACATCGCCAAGGAGGGCGTGGAGGAGGTCGGCTACGACCGGGTGCCGCTGCACGCCGCGCATTCCGTGCGGAACTTCTTCCGTCTGGTCGACGGTGAGCTGCCGCAGGTCACCCAGCCGATGCTGCTGCTGCACAGCCCGCAGGACCATGTGGTGCCGCCCGCGGACTCCGCCAGGATCCTCGGCCGGGTCTCCTCGACGGACGTCCGGGAGGTCCTGCTGGAACAGAGCTACCACGTGGCGACGTTGGACCACGACGCGGAGCGGATTTTCGAGGAGAGCCACGCGTTCATCGGCCGCCTCGCTCCGAGCGTCGGCAAGAAGGGAAGCACGACAGGTGGCTGAGCAGCACGACGCGGACCGGGAGCGGGATCCGGAGCCGCAGCCCATCGACGAGGAAGCCGCCTGGGCGGCGATCGTCGCCGGGTACGGAGAGGAGCCGGCGGACCCGCCGGGGGCGAAGCCGTTCAAGTCGGTGGAGGACCTCGCGGGTCTTCAGAAGCCGGTGCTCAACGACCTGCCCGGGAGCCGTGGCGTCGAGGACGACGGGGCCGGCGACCACAGCGGGGACGGCGGGGACGGCGAGGAGGACGACCGGGGGCCGAAGCGGCCGCTCGGCGGCTCGATCGTGTTCGCGCCGGGTGTCGGCATGGGCGCGGGCCCGCGTGACTACCAGGTCGACGAGGCGAGCGACGACGACCTCGACGAGACCGACGAGGGCCACTTCGTGCCGCCGGAGCCGCCGCCGCTGCCGGAGGCCGACACGACCGCGAAGTTCGCCTGGCTGGCCGTGATCGGCGGCCCGGTGCTGCTGCTGCTCGCCGTGATCCTGCAGTGGGACATGACGTGGTGGCTCACGACGCTCGGCGTCGGCGGCTTCCTCGGGGGCTTCGTCACCCTCGTGGCCCGGATGTCGCAGGGGGACGACGAGGACGACGACGATCCGGGGCGGGGCGCGGTGGTCTAGGGCCGGCCTTTCGGCCCCTGGCGGCGGCCCCTGGCACCGTCGGCCCCTGGCAGCGTCGGCTCCGGAGCGTCGGGGCCGCGGTGGGTCCGGTCAGCCGGTGGCGGGGATCCTCAGCGCCGCCAGCACCGGGAGGTGGTCGGTGGCTGCGGTGAGATCGGCTTCCGCGACGCCCGGGAGGCCCCGTGGGACGCCGCAGCCGAGGACTTCGATGCCCTGGGTGGCGAAGATCGCGTCGATGCGCTGGTGCGGGTCGGCCGGCGTCGAGGTGTACTCGGCGCCCCAGGGGCTGACCGCCCAGCAGTCCTGGAGCCCGGCCGCGAGCCGCCGGAAGCCGCGCCCGTCCGGCCGGTCGTTGATGTCGCCCGCGGCGATCGCGTACGGCACGTCCATCGCGGCGAGGCGGTCGAGCAGCACCCCGGCCTGGGCGTAGCGCTCGTCGCTCTGCAGGCTCAGATGGCAGCTGAGCAGTCCGACGCGGGCGCGGCCGAAGCGTACGACGGCGGTGGCGAAGCCGCGGCGGTGCAGGCCGGGGGTGAGCGGCAGCAGCACGTCCTCGGTGCGCTCGACGGTCGCCCGCAGCGAGCACAGCAGCAGGGGGCCCGCGGCGGTGGCGCCGCCGCCCAGCATCACCAGCTCGCTCTTGGCGGCGAGGCGTGCGGCGTGCTTGCGCCAGCGGAAGAAGCGGGGGGCTTCCTGGATGAAGACGAGGTCGGGGCGGCAGGCGCGGATGACGCGGGCGAGGGCGTCCTCGTCGTCGCGCAGGGAGCGGATGTTGTAGCTGAGGGCGCGGACGACGGCTGAACCGTCGGACTCGGTGCGGGAATTGGGCAGCGGTCGCGTCTCGGACGTCACCATGCGCCACAAGATAACGGGCCCCGGCCCCCGTTGCCCGGCGCGCCGCGTCGCCCGCGGCGGGCGCACACGCAGGAGCCGCGTCCGAGCACACGGCCGTAGCCCTGGGGACCCTCGGGGAGACGCCATCCGCGGAACCACCGACACCTGCCCGCAGAGCGCGAGCCCCCGCCACAGACCCGGCCGCACGAACCGCGCTTCCCGGCCCGTCCGGCATCCGAGGAGACGGCCGAAAAGCCGCGCGGCTCTGGAGGCGTCGCCTCCAGAGCCGTCAACACGCCCGCCCGCAGGGCAAGCAAGGGTGCGGTGGGGTGTCAGCCCTGCCTGGCCAGGTCGGCCGCGCCGACGAGGCCCGCCTTGCCGCCCAGTTGCGCCGCGAGGACCTGCGCGTGCGGGCGCCACTGGGCGCCGATCAGCCATCGCCGGAAGGACTTGCGGATCGGGTCGAGGACCAGTTCGCCCTCGTCCGAGACTCCGCCGCCGACGATGAACGCCGAGGGGTCGAAGAGCGACGCGAGGTCGGCCAGTCCCGCGCCGGCCCAGCGGGCCAGTTCGCGGAAGGAGTCGATCGCGACCTTGTCGCCCTGCCGTGCCGCGGCGCTGACGTGCTTGCCCTCGATGCCGGCGGGGGTGCCGTCGCCGAGACCGAGCAGGATCTCGGCCATCTCGGGCGTCGCCATCGCGCGCTGGCGGGCGTACCGCACGAGGGCGCGTCCGGACGCGTACTGCTCCCAGCAGCCCTGGCTGCCGCAGCCGCACAGCAGACCGTCGGGAACGACCCGGATGTGCCCGAACTCCGCGGCCACGCCGAAGCGTCCGCGGCGCAGCTTGTTGCCGATGATGATGCCGCCGCCGAGGCCGGTGCCGAGCGTGATGCAGATGACGTCGTCGTGTCCCTGGCCCGCGCCGAAGCGGTACTCGCCCCACGCCGCCGCGTTCGCGTCGTTCTCCACGACGACGGGGAGGCCGACCCGCTGCTCGACCTTGTCCTTCAGCGGCTCGTGCCGCCAGTCGATGTTCGGTGCGAAGAGGACGGTGGCACGCTTGTCGTCGACGTAGCCGGCGGCGCCGATGCCGACTGCCTCGATGTCGTGTCCCTTACCGGCTCCGGTGACGGCCGCGCAGATCGCATCCACGATGCCCTCGGCGGTCGGCGGAGTGGGCACCGTGTGTGTCTCGAGAATGGTGCCCTCTTCGTCGACCACGCCGGCCGCGATCTTGGTGCCGCCGATGTCGACGCCGATGGTGAGTCCCATGTGTCCCTCAGTTTTCGGTCGAGCCCCGCTAAGGCCAACCGTACCGGAGGGAGTCCTGGCCTCAGTCCAGGTCGATCTTCTCGCTCGGACCGGGCCCCTCGTCCCGTCGGTCGTTACGGTCGGTCCCGTCCGTGCGGTGGTCCGGTCGGCCGGACGTCCCGCCCCGGGTCCAGCGGCGCTCCTGCCCTTCCACGGCGGAGCGGTACGCGGCCAGCAGCTCGTTGCCCGCGGCCGCGAGATGGTCGAAGACCTGCGGGTTGCGCTCGATGACCGGCTCCACGGCCGACTTCGCCTGGTTGATGAACTGCTGCACCGCTCCCTGCGCGGCCATGCCGAGCAGCGGGTTCTGCAGCGACGAGACCTTGTCGGCGACCGCGTCGAGGAGCTTGCGCAGTTCCTCGCCCGCGGTGCCGGTGGTCTGCCCGTGCTCCTCGCGGCGGCGGGCCCGCTCCGCCGCCAGGTCCTCGGCGCACGCCGTCGCCCATGCGTCGGCGTCGACGGCGGGACGTTCGGTGGCATCGCTCATGGCGTACTCCTAGGAAAGTTCTTCGTACGTCGACGGTACCCGAACGGCAGGGGACGGTTCAGCGGCTCCTCGGCGGTTCAGCGGCCCTTCGGCGGCTCAGCGGCCCTTCGGCCACAGGCCGGGATCCGGCAGGAACCGGACCCTGAGCTCGCCGTCCCTGAGGCCGGCGCCGGTGACGGTGCAGCGGCGCAGCACGGACGGCAGCGGGAGGATCCGGCGGAACGGGCCGACGGTGACGAACAGTTCGTCGTCCCGGCGGACCAGCTGCAGCTGCTCCTTGACGGCTCCGGGCAGCGGCAGCCGCCAGACCAGCACACCGTCGTCGGCCCTGCGGTCCTCGACCGTCCAGCCCTTCCCGGGGACCGGGTCGCAGGTGCGGCCGGTGGGCTCGTCGATCAGCTCGTCGAGGTCGGCAAGTTCCTGCGGGTCGTGCCCCGCGTGGGGCACCTCCTGGACCGGTATGCCGCCGAACTCCTCGCGCCACTCCTTGATCGCGCTCTGCTGCCGCCCCGAGAGCGCCGCGAGGAAGGGTTCGGCGGACCCGGTCGGCAGGATCCGGTTGGCGATCACCATGTCGAGGGCCGGGCCGTGCAGGCCGAGCCCGAGCCGGGCCGTGCGCAGGGCGCGACCGGCCGCGGCGGAGCCGGGCTCGGCCACCAGCCGTACCGACGTGTCCGGGCTCTCGACCAGCGCCTGGACGAGGGCGAGCTCCGCGTCCCAGCGGGCGGCCGTCTCGTAGAGCCACTGCGCGGGCATCGGCACGCCCGCGAGCTGGGCGAGCACGGGGCGTAGCGAGCGGGCGGCCTGCCGTTCCACGGGCAGCAGCCGCCGGAGGTAGCGCCGCAGCTGCTCGGGGAGGGCGAGCAGGGCGATCGCCTGACGTACCGGGGGAAGATCGACGACCACGAGGTCGTGGTCGCCCTCGGTGGCCGTCTTGAGGGCGCGGAGCAGCGCGAACTGTTCGCTGCCCGGCAGCTCCGTGAGCTCCCCGTCCTCCAGGGGGACGGCCCCGAGCAGGTCGAGGGCGGCGTCGGCCCGGTCCTGGAAGCTGAGGAACTCGCGCCGGAAGTCGGCGTCGGAGTCCACGCGGACGACGGTCAGACCCGTCACGCCCGCGTCGTCTTCGGCCGGGACCGGGACATCGCGTCCGGCCGGGACCGGGACATCGGGTCCGCCCGGGGCCAGGACATCGGCTCCGGGCGAGGCCAGGACATCGGGTCCGCCCGGGGCCAGGACATCGGCTCCGGGCGAGGCCAGGACATCGGGTCCGCCCGGGGCCAGGACATCGGCTCCGGCCCGGACCGGGACACCGGCTCCCGCGGCCACGCCGGTTCCCGCGAGCGCGTCGGCCGGTTCGGTGGTCAGCAGCAGAACCCGTTCGCGCCGCCGCGCCCCGGCGAGTGCGAGGGCGGTGGCGACGGTGGTCCGGCCGGCCCCGCCGGTGCCGGTGACGAAGACGGTGCGCATGGAGGGGGGATCAGGCCTTCGGGCCGGACTCGACGCGCTTCTTCAGACCGGCCAGGGCGCGGTCGATGATGACCTTCTCCGCCTTGCGCTTGATCATCCCGAGCATGGGGATCTTGACGTCGACGGTCAGCTGGTACGTGACCTCGGTGTGCTCGCCGCCGCCGACCGGCGCCAGTGTGTAGGAGCCGTCCAGGGCGCGCAGCATCTGGGACTTGACCAGCGTCCAGGAGACCTGGTTGTCGCCGGTCCAGGTGTAGGCCAGGGTGTGGTCGTCCTTGATCGCGCCGGCGTCGAGCACCAGCCGGACCTGGAGGGCGCGGCCCTGGTCGTCCTTCTCCAGGACCTCGGTCTCCTTCACCTCGCCGGTCCACTCCGGGTAGCGCGCGAAGTCGGAGATCACCCCCATCACATCGGCCGGTGCCGCGTCGATGGTGATGCTCGAGCTGGTGTGTTCCGCCATCGCCGGGCTCCTCCAGTGATCTCCGGACAGGGTTGCGGTCAGCAATCTATCGTGACCGGGCCCGTCACCATTCCAGGGCCCACGGCCGCCCGGTCGCCGCGAAGTGCCCGACGTTCACGCACTCGGTCGCGCCGATCCGCATGCGCCGCGCCAGCGGCTGGTGCACATGCCCGAAGAGGGAGTACCTGGGCCGGATCCGGTGGATGGCGTCGAGCAGTGCCCGGCTGCCGCGCTCGAAGCGGCGGGCGACCGTGTCGTACGTCAGCTCGGGCACCTCCGGCGGGATGTGCGTGCACAGGACGTCGACCTCGCCGAGGGCCTCGACCTTCGCCGCGTACTCCTCGTCGGAGATCTCGAACGGCGTGCGCATCGGGGAGCGCAGACCGCCGCCGACGAAGCCGAAGACGAGTCCGTCCAGCTCGACGCGCTGGCCGTCGAGGACGGTGGTGCCGGGGCGCGCGTACTCGGACCACAGGTGCGGGATGTCGACATTGCCGTAGGTGGCGTATGTCGGGGTGGGGAACGCGGCGAACATCTCCGTGTACTGCTTGCGCACGGCGGCGAGGATCGCGGCGTCGCGGTCGAGTCCGGCCCAGAGCCGGCGGCCCAGCTCGCGGGCCTCCTCGAAGCGGCGGGCGGTGCGCAGTTCGACGATACGGTCCGCGTTCTCGACGCCGAAGAGGTCGGGGAAGATGCCGCGGGAGTGGTCGGCGTAGTCGAGGAAGAGCACCAGGTCACCGAGGCAGATCAGGGCGTCGGCCCCGTCGCCCGCGCCGGCGAGGTCCGCGGCGTTGCCGTGCACGTCACTGACCACATGAACTCGCATGGTGATCACCCTAGAGTCGTCGGGCAGCGGTGGGTAGAGGAGGCCGGACCTGCGGTTACTGCCGAACCGTCCATAGGGTGGAATAGTGTTCGCCACGGTGCGGCACAGCGGTGTGACGCAGGGAACATCTGGCCGGTGCCCCTATCCGGAACCAAGTACTCATGGGTAACGTCCGGGCAGTCCCCGGTGCGTTCACACAGAGCCGTGGCGCCGGCGCCCGATGAGGAGCAGCAGTCTTGCGCGAGTTCAGCCTTCCGGCCCTGTACGAGGTCCCCACGGACGGCAATCTGACGGATCTCATCCGCCGCAACGCGACGCAGCATCCCGACGTCGCGGTCATGGGCAGAAAGGTCGCCGGTGCCTGGACCGATGTGACCGCCACACAGTTCCTCGCCGAGGTGCGGGAGGCCGCGAAGGGTCTCGTCGCCGCCGGGGTGAGCCCCGGTGACCGGGTCGCCCTGATGTCGCGTACCCGCTACGAGTGGGTGCAGCTGGACTTCGCGATCTGGAGCGCCGGCGGCGTGACCGTGCCGGTGTACGAGACCAGCTCGGCCGAGCAGGTGCAGTGGATCCTCGGCGACTCCGGTGCGGTCGCGGTGATCGTGGAGAGCCCGGCGCACGCGGCGGCCGTGGAGTCCGTACGCGAGAGCCTGCCGGCCCTTCGGCACGTCTGGCAGATCGAGGACGGCGCGATCGACCGGCTGACCGCGGCGGGTGCGGAGGTCTCGGACGAGACGCTCGACGCGCGCGGTGCGGTCACCAAGGCCGACGACCCGGCGACGATCGTCTACACCTCGGGCACCACGGGCCGCCCCAAGGGCTGTGTGCTCACGCACCGCGCGTTCTTCGCGGAGTGCGGCAACCTGGTCGAGCGGCTCAAGCCGCTGTTCCGCACCGGTGACAGCTCGGTCCTGCTCTTCCTGCCGGCCGCGCACGTCTTCGGCCGCATGGTCGAGATCGCGTCCGTGATGGCGCCGATCAAGCTCGGCTGCGTTCCGGACATCAAGAACCTCACCGACGAGCTGGCGGCCTTCCGCCCGACGCTGATCCTCGGTGTGCCGCGCGTCTTCGAGAAGGTCTACAACTCGGCGCGGGCGAAGGCCCAGGCGGACGGCAAGGGCAAGATCTTCGACAAGGCCGCGAACACGGCGATCGCGTACAGCCGCGCCATCGGCACCCCGCAGGGCGCCCCGCTCGGGCTGAAGCTCAAGCACAAGGTGTTCGACCGGCTGGTGTACAGCAAGCTGCGTGCGGTGCTGGGCGGACGCGGCGAGTTCGCGGTCTCCGGCGGTGCGCCGCTGGGTGAGCGGCTCGGTCACTTCTTCCGCGGCATCGGCTTCACCGTGCTGGAGGGCTACGGCCTCACGGAGTCCTGTGCGGCGACGGCGTTCAACCCGTGGGACCGGCAGAAGATCGGTACGGTCGGGCAGCCGCTGCCGGGTTCGGTGGTGCGGATCGCCGACGACGGCGAGGTGCTGCTGCACGGCGAGCACATCTTCACCGGCTACTGGAACAACGAGGCGGCGACGGCGGAGGCCCTGGCCGACGGCTGGTTCCACACCGGTGACATCGGCACGCTCGACGAGGACGGCTATCTCGCGATCACCGGCCGGAAGAAGGAGATCCTGGTGACGGCGGGCGGCAAGAACGTCGCCCCGGCGGTCATCGAGGACCGTATCCGGGCTCACGCGCTGGTCGCGGAGTGCATGGTGGTGGGTGACGGGCGGCCGTTCGTGGGCGCGCTGGTCACGATCGACGACGAGTTCCTGGCCCGCTGGGCTGCCGACAACGGGAAGCCGGCCGGTTCGACGGCCGCTTCGCTGCGCGACGACGCAGACCTGCTGGCGGAGATCCAGCGGGCGGTGGACGAGGGCAATGCCGCGGTATCCAAGGCGGAATCGGTGCGGAAATTCCGCATTCTCACCTCCCAGTTCACGGAGGAGGCCGGCCACATCACGCCGTCGCTGAAGCTGAAGCGGAATGTGGTGGCGAAGGACTACGCCGACGAGATCGAGGCGATCTACCGCGCGTAGTCCTCTGCCAGGACGCGGGCCATGTTGCGCTCGGCGAGCGCGGTGATGGTGACGAACGGATTGACACCGATGGAGCCCGGGATCAGGGCTCCATCGGTGACGTACACCCCTGGGGCGCCGCGCACCCGGCCGTAGTCGTCGGTGGCCCTGCCGAGCACGCAGCCGCCGAGCGGGTGGTACGTGAAGTCGTCGGCGAAGGTCTTGTTGCCGCCGAACAGGTCGTACCGGTAGATGGTGGCGTTCCTGAGGTTGATGCGGTCGAAGAGCTTCCTCGCCGCGTTGACGGAGACCTGACTCTGCGCCTGTGACCAGTCGAGTCGCGCGGAGTCGGTGGCGGCGTCGTAGGTGAAGGTGCCGCGTTCGGGGTTTCTCGTGATCGCCAGGTAGAGGCTGATCCAGTGCTCGAAGCCCATCGGGAGCGGGGCGATCTCGGCGAAGACCGGGTTGGCGGTGTTGGACCGGTCGTCGATGCCCATGACCGGCATGGTCGCCTGGTTGGCGCCGACGGTGTCCCACAGGTGGTTGGCACGGGCCGTCATGACGTTGCCGTTGGTGCCCCAGCCCTTGCCGATGTGCTCGCTGAGGTCCGGCAGCGTGCCCGACTCCCGGGCGCGCAGCAGGAGTTCGGTGGTGCCGAGGCTGCCGGCGCCGAGGAAGAGCCGGGTGCAGCCGATGTCGCGGGTGGCGACGACCTTGCCGGTCGTGTCGATGCGGTCGGCGGTGACGACGTACGTGCCGTCGGGCTGCCTTCGTACGGCGCGGGCCCGTTGGAGGGTCTCGATGGCGACGTTGCCGGTGCCGAGCGCGGCGGCGAGATACGTCTTGTCGAGGCTGCGCTTTCCGTGGTTGTTGCCGTAGATGACCTCTCCGCCGAGGGCGGACCTGACGGCCTGGCCCGCGGCTTCGCGCTGCATGTAGCCGAAGTCGTAGACGTTGGGCACGAAGGTCGTCCCGAGGCCGGTGTTGGCGGCGTGCTTGCGGGAGATCCGGGTGAAGCGGTACCACTCGGTGGACTCGAACCACGCCGGGTCGATGGTGTTGACGCCCAGCATCTGACGGGCGCGCGGGAAGTACGTGTCGTACATCGCGTTCGCGTCGACGGTCGGCAGCACCTCGGTGAAGTACGCGCGTTCCGGGGTGACGGCCATGCCGCCGTTGACGAGGGACCCGCCGCCGACGCCGCGCCCCACGTAGACGGACATGTTGGCGAAGCGGACGCGGTCGAGCACGCCGGGGTAGGGGCTGATGTCCTTGTTGACGACGTCGAGCCAGAGGAACTGCGCGAGCGGGGCCTCGGTGCGGGTGCGGAACCACATGGAGCGGTGGTCCGGGGCGCCGGTGGCGCAGAACAGCTTTCCGTCGGGGCCCGGGGTGTCCCAGAGCCGGCCCATCTCGAGTACGAGGGTGGGGATTCCGGCCTCGCCGAGGCGAAGGGCGGTGACGGCGGCGCCGTATCCGGAGCCGATGACGAGAGCGGGGGTGTGGTCGGTGGCCTGCGCGGCCCGATCTCTCTGCGCGGCCTGTGCGGGGGTGGCCGTGATGCGCGTGAGGCCGAGCGCGGCGGCGGTCTGGAGGGCGCCGAGACCCAGTAAGTGACGGCGCGTCAGATGTGGTGTCATGGTGCGCAGCATGTGCGGACTTTTCGGTTCCGCCTATCCACCGCGTGAAGCTTTTTTCGCGGGCACGCAAGAGTGCCGATTCCGCCAGGGCCGGGCGGAGGCGCCCGCAGGGGCGCCCGTACGGCCGGACGCACCCGCCGGACACCCGCTAGAGCAGCGCCCTGAGGCGGTCCGCCAGGAGGTCCCGGCGCCAGCGCTCCTCGACCCACTCACGGCCCCGCTCCCCCATGCGCCGGCGCAGGTCCGGGTCCTGGAGCAGGGTCACGATCCGGTCCGCCGAGTCCCCGGGCGAGCCACCCCGTACGACCCACCCCGTCTCACCGTCGAGCACGGCGTCCGGTGCGCCGCCGGAGTCGCCCGCGACGACCGGGAGGCCGGTGGCCGAGGCTTCCAGATAGACGATGCCGAGGCCCTCCACGTCCAGCCCTCCGCGCCGCGTACGGCACGGCATGGCGAAGACGTCACCGGCGCCGTAGTGCGCGGGCAGTTCCTCCCAGGGCACGGAGCCGGTGAACCGCACGGACGCGGCCACCCCCGTCGCCTCGGCCAGCTTGCGCAGGTCGTTCTCGTACGGGCCGCCGCCGACGATCAGCAGCACCGCGTCCGGCACCTTCGCCAGGATCGCGGGCATGGCCAGGATCAGTGTGTCCTGGCCCTTGCGCGGCACCAGCCGGGAGACGCAGACGACCACCGGGCGGTCGGTGAGCCCGAGCCGCTCGCGGACCGTGTCCCCGCCCGAGCCCGGGTGGAAGGTCTTCTCGTCGACGCCCGGCGGCAGTTGCACCATCCGTCCGGCCGCCTCGGGCGTCAGCGCCGCGGCGATCCGCGAGCGCGTGTACTCACCGAGGTAGGTGATCGTGTCCGTGCCCTCGCCGATCCGGCGCAGCAGCTGCCGGGAACCGGGCAGCTGCGCCCAGCCCGCCTCGTGCCCGTGCGTGGTCGCGACGAGCCGCCGGGCTCCCGCCCTGCGCAGCGCGGGTGCCATCAGGCCGAGCGGCGCGGCGGCCCCGAACCACACCGACGTACAGCCGTGCTCCCGCAGCAGTCCCACCGCCCGCCGGGTGACGCGCGGCGTCGGCAGCAGCATGGTGGTGCGGTCGCGGACCACCGTGAAGGGCTGCTCGGCGTCGAAGTCGGCCGTCGCCTCGACGCCCTCGCGGCCGCGCTTCCAGGTGGACGCGTAGACGACGAGCTGTTCGGGGTCCAGGCGCAGCGCCATGTTGTGCAGGAACGCCTGGATGCCGCCGGGGCGCGGCGGGAAGTCGTTGGTCACGATCAGGGTCTTCTCCATCGCCGCCGACAGTACCAACGGCGGCCGTGCCTCTTCGCACGCGTACGGCCCTACCGGGCATCATGACAGTTCGGGGCGTACGGGAACGGATCAGGATGAGGTGGCCATGAAGGGTGCGGTCGGCACGGGCCTGTCCGTCCTGGCCTGGGCCCTCACCAGGACCTTGGTGCTGCTCTGGGTCCTGAAGGTCCTGGTCGTCCGGGGCCCCGATGTGACCAGCGACGTCGCGGTGATCTACCAGGGCTGGTACGAGGTCCTGAGGACCGGCACGTACCCGGTGGACGATGTCACCTGGCAGTATCCGCCCGCCGCCGCCCTGGCGATCCTCTCCCCCGCCCTGCTGCCCTTCCTGGACTACGTCTCCGCCTTCTTCGTGCTCGCGCTGGTCTGCGACGCGGCGGTGCTCGGGCTCCTGCTGTACGCGGGGCGGCGGCCCGGGAAGTCGATGAAGGGGGCCTGGGTCTGGGTCGCGGGGGTCCCGCTGCTCGGTCCGACCGCGTACGCCCGCTACGACCTGATGGTGACGGCGGTCGCGGTCGCGGCCCTCTTCGCGGCCGCGCGCCGGCCGCGGCTCGCAGGGGCGCTGGCCGGGTTCGGCGCGCTGCTGAAGGTGTGGCCGGTGCTGGTGCTGGCCGGGATGCGCAAGGGCCGTTCCTGGATCGCGGCGGGGGTGACGGCGGCCGGCCTGCTGCTGGTGTTCGCGGCGGCGATGCCCGGGGCGCTGGCGTTCCTCGGTTTCCAGCGGGACCGGGGCACGGAGGTCGAGTCGCTGGGCGCGCTGGTCTTCCATGTGGCCCGGCATGTCGGCTGGGAGGGCCAGGTGCTGCTCAACTACGGCTCGGTCGAGTTCCTCGGGCCGTACGTGCCGCAGGTCAGCGCGACGGCGCTCGGGCTGTCGGTGGTGGCCTTCGCCTGGCTGGCGGCGTGGCGGCTGCGGGCCAGGCGGTTCACGGCGGGCACCACGGCCGACGCGGCGTTCACGGCGGTGCTGCTGTTCACGATCACGAGCCGGGTGATCAGCCCGCAGTACATGATCTGGCTGGTGGGTCTGGCCGCGGTCTGCCTCGCGTTCCGGTCGAGCCGGATGGCGGTGCCCGGATGCCTGGTGCTGGCGGCCACGGGGCTCACGTTCCTCGGGTTCCCCGTCTGGTTCGACCTGGTGGTGGCGAGCGACGCGAGGGGCATCGCGGTGCTGGCGGCGCGCAACGGTCTGCTCGTCGTGGCGGCGCTCATGGCCTGCCGGCGGCTGTGGACGAGCACGGTCCCCCGGCCCGCGGAACCCGCACGGCGACGGGGCCGGCGGCCGCTGCCCGCTCAGCCCGCCCGCGACAAGGAGCCCGTCGAGCCCTGACGCCGACGCGTCCCCGGCCCGCCGGAACGGCGGGGCGGGCGCCGACGCCCGTATCTCCGGCGCGCGGGCCCGGTCCGACGGCGATCGCGGGCGGACGCACCGGCCGGCGGCCGTGCTCAGGTCGGACTCGGCGGCCCAGGTACGGCCCGGCGGCTCGGGTCGGACTCGGCGGCCCAGGTACGGCTCGGCGGCGGTACCGCTCGGCGGCTCAGGTCAGGCGTTCGCGTACGTACTCGCGCCAGCCCGCGGTGAAAGCCTCCATGCTCGTGCCGAGCACCTTGTTCAGCGCGGATTCGAGCGCGGACTCCCGCGCGCCCTCGCGCGGTTCCGCGTCGCCCACCGCGCGGTAGAGGGCCCGCAGCCGGCCCTCGTCCCATCGCTCGGCGATGAACTCGCAGGCCAGCCAACCGCTCCCGTAGGCACGGCCCAGCGCCTCCGCGTCGGCGCCGAAGGCGAAGTCGGCGTCGGCGGGGAGGCGGGCGGGCGGATCGCCGCGGCGGACCGCCCGCTGGAGCTCCGGGGCGGTCTCGGCGGCCGTGCGGCCGGTCCCGCGGTAGGCGGCCCAGTCGGCGAAGCCCTCGGAGAGCCACACCGGCGTGGTGGCGGAGGTGTGCGCCCTGGTCGCCACGTGCGCGGTCTCGTGTGTGAGGACGACACGGCGGCCGACATCGCCGAGCACTCCGTACGCCTCCGGGTTGACGATCACCCGGTCGGCCCGGACCGCCGCGCTCCCTCCGGTCTCGCCCGTGGTGACCGCCGCGATGCCCTTGTACCCCTCGGCCGGCGCCCCCAGCAGCCGTCCCATCGCGTCCAGCGACGCCGGCACCAGGACCACCACCCGTCCCGCCCAGCGCTCGGGCCAGGCCGCCGACACCGCGGGCACGGCGCGATCGGCGTCCGCCGCGATCTCCCGCAGCCGCGCCGGGCGCTGGCCGACGCCGAGGACCAGGCTGCGGGCGCTGCGCACCACCTCGATGTCGCCCTGCTGCCAGAGGTGCTGCCCTTCGCCGCGACCGGGGCGGTCGGCCGTGACGTACCAGCGGCCGCCCCGCTCGGTCAGGTCCAGGCTGCGGTCGGCGGTCACGGGCGCGCTGTCGTACCCGTCGAACCGGTAGCTCAGTTCGGCCTCGACCGTGGCCCGGTCACCGGAGCGCCGTACATCGGTGAGCCGGTACTCCCAGGAGCGCAGCGGTACGTCGGCCAGGCTGGCGAGCTCGCTTCGCCCGGCCTCCCGCAGCTGCCGCGCGGCGGGGTCGAGCGCGGCCAGGTAGCCGTCCTCGTCGTTCCGGAGGACCGCCGCGGCCCGGGCGTCGAGCGTCCGCTGGATGTCATGGCCCGCGGTGTCCGGCCCCTCGGGATCCGTGCAGCCGCCCGTCAGGAGCAGCCCGGCGGCGACGAGCGACGCCGTACGTCGTCCCGCCGCTCGCCCGAAGAACCCCTGACCGGCCACCCTGCCGATCGTATGCGAGCGGACCGGAAGGGACGGAGAGCGACAGTCGGGCACTCAGGGGCGCGTCACCGAGGCGATCGGCATCATGCCGACGGGGTCGTAGCGCACCCCGGCCCCCGGATAGGGCGCGTGGACGACCTGGCCGTTGCCGACGTACATGGCGACATGGCTGGCGTCGGAGCGGTAGGTGACGAGGTCGCCGGGCCTGGCCTGCGACAGCGGCACCTGCAGTCCGGCGTACCGCTGTGCCTGGGAGGTGCGCGGCAGTCCGACGCCGGCCTGCGCGTAGGACCACTGGGTGAGCCCGGAGCAGTCGAAGCCGTGCGGGCCGTTCGCGCCCCAGACGTAGGGCCTGCCGACCACGCTCTGCGCGGCGGCCACCGCCGCGGCCGCCCGCGCGGACGCCGGACCCGCGCCGCCCGACAGGTCCGGCACGGCCCGGCCGGAGCGCGACGCCCGGTCGTAGGCCTCGCGCTCCGTCCTCGGAAGGGAGTTCAGCAGCCGCTGGGTCTCCGCGAGCTTCGCCTCGATCGTGCGCTTGTGGCGGGCCAGGGCGGACCGGGTGCGTTCCAGCTCGGCCAGCTTCCGGGTGGCCTCGGACCGCTCCTGGCCGAGCCTGCGCTGGGCCCGCCGGAGCTCCTGAAGGGCCTCCGACTCGCGTTCGCTGAGCCGGTCGAGGACCGCGGCCTTGTCGAGATACGTGTCGGGGTTCCCGGAGAGCAGGAGGGCGAGGGCGGGATCCATGCCGCCGGAGCGGTACTGGGCGCCGGCCACCGAACCGAGCGTGCTGCGCATCCGGTTGATGTGCTCCTGGCCGCGTGCCGCCCTGTCCTGCGCCCGGGCCACCTCTTCGCGGAGTTCGTCCGCGTGCTCCTCCGCCTGGTTGTACTGCTCCGTGGCCTTCTCGGCCTGCTCGTACAGCCGGTCGACCTTGGCCCGGGTCGACTCGGGGCTGTCGGCCGGGTCGGCGCCGGCCGGTGCGCTGCCGAGGGCGGCCGCGGCGGTCGCCGCCGCGGCCGAAAGGAGGGTGACCCGGGCACCCCGGTTGAAACCGGACGCTGAGGGTCGGCGATGGGACGCCACAGGAGCCGTACTCCCTTCCGCTGGACGCAGCCTGAGCGGCTGCTGCGCGGCAGACAGTAACGGCGGGGACACGGACCGGCCAAAAGCGGCAATGGGCACAAACAGTGACGCCCCGACGGAGACCACAGGTCACCGGCGGGGCGTACCGTCAGCGGAGGATGCCGTAATTCGCCCGAATGGGCGCCAGTCGGGAGGGCGTGGGAGCCGTCAGATCCGGACGCCGAACTGGAAGGTGCCCATGTAGTCCATCGACTCGTAACGGACGGAGGCACCCGGCTTCGGGGCGTGCAGGATCTGGTTGTTGCCCGCGTACAGACCCACGTGCGAGAGGCTGTTGAAGAAGACCAGGTCGCCGGGCTTGAGCTGGCTGCGGCCTATCCTCACGCCGTCGTTCTGCTGGGTGTAGGTGGTCCGGGAGATACCGACGCCGGCCTGGCGGTACGACCACTGCGTCAGCCCGGAGCAGTCGTAGGAGTTCGGGCCCTCGGCGCCGGAGACGTACGGCTTGCCGATCTGGGTCGCGGCGGCGTTGAGAGCGGCGGCGCCGCGCTGGGAGGCCGGAACCTCGTTGCCCAGGTCGACGCGGTCACCCGCGGCGCGGCTGGCGCGCTGCTCCTCCTCCTGCATCTTCGCCCGCTCCGCGGCGGTCAGGGTGTTGAGGAGCTTCTGCGCGTCTGCGAGCTTGCCCTGGAACTTCTTCTTCTTCTCGCCCAGCGTCTTGCGGACGTCCTCGAGGTCACCGAGCTTGCGGGCGGCCTCGGCGCGCTCCTGGGCGAGGGTGCGCTGCTTGGACTGGATGTTCTCCAGCGCGGCGGTCTGCTTGGCCCCGAGCTGGTCCATCGCGGACGCCTTGTCGAGGTAGGTGTCCGGGTCACCGGAGAGGAAGAGCTGGACGGACGGGTCGATACCACCGGAGCGGTACTGGGCGCTCGCCACCGAACCGAGGCTGTCCCGCAGGGTGTTGAGCTCGTCCTGACCGCGGGCGACCTTGTCCTGGATCGCGCCGATCTCCTTCTGGAGCTTGGTCTGCTGCTCCTTGGCCCCGTTGTACTCCTCGGTGGCCTTCTCCGCCTCGTGGTAGAGGGCGTCGACCTTCGCCTTGACCTCGTCCTTGCTCGGCTTCGCCGGTGCGGCCTGCGCGGCCTGGGAGGTGAGGGCGACGGCCGCTGCGGCGGTCGCGGTGAGCACGGTCACACGGGTGCGGCTCGGCTGCTTGGGTCGACGGTGGGACGCCACGAAGGCGAGCTCCTTCTTCCTCAGCCGCCTGCCGGGCTGTGGGGGGTTGAATCCCCGGCTCACGCCTGTCCAGCACCCCCGCGTAAATCGGGCTGAACTACGTGAAATCGGCGGTTCCTTCACTGCCATCCCGGATGGATGATCAACCGTGCGAAGGTTCGAGGCCTGACCCTAGTGACCTTCCTGTGATCAGTTCAAATCCTCATCAGAAAAATCTGGCCCACGAAGCGCATTCTTTACACACATCACACGGGCAGTAGTGACGACTTGACGGTGCGTTCCGCGAAATCGGGCATTAAGCCCAGGAGTTACGAGACTCGCTAGACGCGCGAAAGCCGCTTCAGCAACATTGCGGACGGGACCGGGCGGGCTCCCGCCTTGGCGACTCCGTCGGCGACCTCACGGTCGGTCGAGACCACGACGACGGGACGGCCGGGCGGCTCGGCCCGGACGAGCTGGCGGATGAGCTCGTCCGCGGTCACCCCGGGCTTGGAGAACAGCACCCGCACCCCGCGCGGCGGCGCCAGCAGCACCGGAGCCGCCAGCTCAGCCCCGTCGAAGACACAGGTGATCTCGGCGCCCGTCTGCGCGGCGAGCATCGCCAGACCGCCGAGCAGCCGCAGCCGCTGCTTCTCCAGCGGCATCGTCGGATAGCCGGTCTTGGTGACGTTGTAGCCGTCCACGAGGAGATGCACCTGGGGCAGCGCGAGCAGCTGGTCCAGCAGCGCCGGGTCGGTCTCGGACAGCGCCCGCGCCGCGATGTCCTTCGGGGTCATACGGCCCGGCTCGACCGCGTCGACGGTGTCGGCGGGATGCAGGGACACCGGAGGCAGGGCCAGTTCACGGCGCAGCCCCGAGGCCGCGTCCAGCACGGTGTCCAGCAGCAGCCGCACCCGCATGTCCTCGATCGAGCGGCCCTCCCGGGAGGCCCTGCGGCCCGCCTCGACCGCGGCCTCCGCCTCACCGAGCCTGGCCTTGAGCCGGCGCGCCTCGCTCTCGGCCGCGGACACCTGGGCGTGCGCCTCGGCCTTGGCGGCCTCGGCCTCGGCGCGGGTGCGGCGCACCGCGGCCTCGCCGCGCTTCACATCGCTCTGGGCGCTGCGCAGCTTGCGGTGAAGCGATTCGGCTTCCTTGCGGGCGGCGTCCAGTTCGGTGCGCAGCCGCTCGGTCTCGGCCCTGGTCCCTGCCTTCAGCCGGTCGAGTTCCTCGCGGAGCCGCTCCAGCTCGCGCCGGCTCTCCTCGTCGGCGCGCTCGGCGTCCGCGCGCTGGGCCTCCTCGCCCGCGGCGGCCACCAGCTTCACCCAGCCCGCCGGGCGCAGCACATAGGCGGCCGCGGCCACGTCGACGGGGTCCGCGGCAGCGGGCGCGGTCCCCGTCTCCAGCGCACCGGTCAGCTCCGGCTGCGACTCCCGCAGCCGTTCGCCGATGCGCTGCCGGAACAGCGGGTCGCCCTCCAGGGCCGCGGCCATGGCGTTGCCCGCGAACTTCGCGCGGCGCGTCGGGGTGAAGCGGGCGTACTGCCGCAACTGGGTGGGAAGTTCGTTGACGGTCAGCCCGCCGAAGGCGTCCGAGACCAGGGCGACGACACGTCGCCGTACACCTTCCGGCAGCGGGCGGTCGAGCGCCTCGGCGGCGTCGCCGGCACCGGCCGGCCCGGCGCCGCTGTCAGGCTGCTCCACGATCCGTCACCCCACTGTTCCTCCGTACGGGTCCGCACGGCTCCGCTCAGGAGTCGCCGCCCGGCCTGTCCACCAGTTCGATCTGATCCACGGCGTTGCACCAGCGACAGCGGACCGACTCGATGGTCTCACTGACCACCTCGCGCTCCTCCACCTTGGGCTCGCCCGCCAGGTCCAGATGGACGTACTCGACGACCTTGGACGAACGGGTCACGTCGAAGCGGGTCAGATTGCCGCACAGGGTGCAGCGCCACCGGGTGCCTGCCGTCGGCATGGGTACCGTCGTCATCGTGCCGTCCTCGTCTCTTCGTGCGTACTGCCCGTAACCCTACGACCTCACCGGTCCGCCGTGACACGGCGAGGCAGTCTGCCCCCTTCGGTCCCGGTACGCCATGCTCTGGTCATGATCGATCGGTGGACAGCGGCGAGGAGCGCGTTGAGGGGTCCCTCCGTGACCTACGGAGTGATCGGTCTGTGCAGTCTGCTCTTCGTCATCGGCCCGGTCTCCGGGCTCAACCCGTCCTACGGCACCGGGGACACTCTGCTCGCCGCGCAGACCGTCCACTTCGAACGCTGGGGCGTCATCCCGAGCGAGCTGCTGCGCGGCTCCCCCCGGGCCCTCCTCACCCCGCTCACCGCGCTCTTCGTGCACGGAAGCTGGCTCCATCTGCTGGGCAACATGCTGTTCCTCTATGTCTTCGGGGCGATGGCCGAGGAACGCATGGGGCATGTGCAGTTCGCCCTCTTCTACGTCGGCTGCGGCTATCTCGCGCTCGTCGCCTACGCGGCGGCCAACGCGGAGTCGGACCACACACTGGTCGGCGGGTCCGGAGCGATCTCGGGAGTGCTGGGCGCCTTCCTGTGCCTCTTCCCGAGGGCGCGGGTGACCAGCCTCTACCCCTTTCTGTTCTTCCTGCCGCTGCGCTTCCCCGCGTGGATCGTGCTGATCTTCTGGTTCACGCTGCAATGGCTGGCGGAGGCACAGAGCACGTCGACGGGTCCCGGGGTGGCGTATCTGGCGCATCTGGTGGGGTTCGGGATCGGGTTCCTCTACGCGTGGGGCCGATTCCGGCAGGCGGCTAGAGTGAAAGCCCAAGCAGCGGCCACCGAGGGAGAAAGACAGCCGTGATCACCGCGATCGTGCTCATCAAGACCAGCGTGGACCGCATTCCCGAGATCGCCGAATCGATCGCCGCCCTGGACAGCGTCAGTGAGGTCTTCTCGGTCACGGGTACGTACGACCTGATCGCCATGGTCCGCGTCGCCAAGCACGACGACCTGGCCGACGTCATCCCGGGCAGCATCAGCAGGATCCCGGGCGTCGAGGCGACGGACACGCACGTCGCGTTCCGCACGTACTCCCAGCACGACCTGGAGGCGGCCTTCGCGATCGGCCTCGACGCGTAGGCGCGTCCGGCTCGCCCTCGGGCCGGGCTCCTGCCCGGCCACGTGGCCGCCGACGGTGACACCGCCCTCGGCCACGCCGTCACCGGCGGCTTCGATCTGATGGTCCTCGACATCGGCCTGCCCGGCCGCGACGGCTTCACCGTGCTGCGGGAGCTGCGCGAGGCCCGGGTGACCCTGCCGGTGATCGTGCTGACCGCCCGCGACTCGGTACGGGACACGGTGGCCGGCCTGGAGGGCGGCGCGGACGACTGGATGACCAAGCCCTTCCGCTTCGAGGAGCTGCTGGCCCGGGTGAGGCTGCGGCTGCGCACGGCGGCCCGCGCCCCCGAGGTCACGATGCTGCGCAGCGGTGACATCGGGCTGGATCTGCGGACCCGCAGGGCGCGCTCGGCCGGGCGCACCGTGGACCTGACGGCCCGTGAGTTCGTCCTGCTGGAGCTGTTCCTGCGCCACCCCGGGCAGGTCCTGTCGCGGGAGCAGATCCTGTCCCATGTGTGGGGGTACGACTTCGCCCCCGGGTCGAACATCGTGGACGTGTACGTCCGCGCCCTGCGCAAGAAGCTGGGCGCCGAGTGCCTGGAGACGGTCCGCGGCATGGGCTATCGCATGCCGTAGCAAACCCGCCCCGTCTCCTCGTCCATGAAGTTCCCTTCACAAACGGCTCATTGGGGACTCACGGCGGGCGTCGAGGCTGATGGTCGTGACCTTCTCCCTCAGGCACACGGCCTGGCTCTGCGCCGCGTTCTCGCTCTGCGCGCTGCTCGCCGTGCCCTCCAACGTCCCGGCCTCGGCGCGGACGCCCGGCTCACGCTCGGCGTCTTCGCCCTCGCCACCTTCGCCTGGATCGCCCTGCCGGTCGACGACACGTATGTCGCGCTGGGCGCCGGACTGGCACTCGCCGCGACCGGTGTGATCAGCAGCGAGACACTGTTCGCGACCCTCGTGATGCCACGGTGTGGCTGTTGATCTGCGCGTTCGTGCTGGCCGCCGCCGTGACCCGGACGGGCCTCGCGGGCCGGGCGGCCGCGTTCCTGGTGAGCGGCGCCAGGACCGTACGGCAACTGGCGCATCTGACGACGGCCGCGCTCGTCGTCACCGCGTTCGCCGTACCGGCCACCTCCGGACGGGCCGCCCTCGCCCTCCCGGTCTTCCTCGCGCTCACCCGGGCGCTCGCCGGCCGCAAGCGGCTGGTGGTGATGCTGGCGCTGCTCTTCCCGACCGTGGTCCTGCTGTCCGCCGTCGCCACGCTCATCGGCGCCGGGGCCCATCTGATCACCGTCAACGTGCTGTGGGAGCGGACCGGTGAGCGGATCGGCTTCGTCGAATGGCTGCTGCTCGGGCTGCCGCTGGCGGTCGTGTCGTCCCATCTCGCGGCCGAGGCCGTGCTGTTGACGACGACCCGGCGCGCCGACCGGCGCGTTCCGGTACGGATCGGCGTGGCACAGCTCCAGCAACACTGCGACGACCCGGCCACTCCGCTCAGCGGCCCGCTGACCACCGCCGAGACCCGCTGCCTGGCGCTGCTCGGCACGGTCGTGACGCTGTGGTGCAGCGAGCCGCTGCACCATGTGCCGCCGGCGCTGGTCGCGCTGATCGGCGCCGTGGTCGCGGTCTCGCCGGCACTCGGCACCGTGGGGCTCAAGGACGGGCTGCGGACGGTGCCCTGGCCACTGCTGCTCTTCATGGCCGCGACCACGGCGACGGGGGTCGCGCTCGCCGAGTCCGGGGCGGCGGACTGGCTGGTCGGCGGGCTGCCGCCGGCCCTGCCCGCGTGGTTCTTCCTCGTCGTGGTGATCGCGGTGTCGACGGCGGCGCATCTGGTGCTGCAGTCACGTTCCGCCCGCTCGTCCGTGCTGGTCCCGCTGGTCGTGGCGGCGGCTGCCGGGGCAGGCGTCAACCCGGTGGCCGCGGCGCTCGCGTCCACCGCCGCGGCCGGGTTCTGTCACACACTGCCGGCCTCCGCGAAGCCCGTCGCGCTCTTCGCCGAGCTGCCCGGCAGCTACACACCGCGCGATCTGCTGCGGCTCTCCGCCGTGCTCGCGCCGCTCACCGCGGCGCTGGTGCTGCTCTTCGTCCTCACCGTGTGGCCGCTGCTCGGCGTGCCCGTACTCCTGGAGAAGCCATGACCGACAGGTTCCCGAGGCCCTACCGCATCGCTGTCGCCCCCAGCGGCTTCAAGGAGTCCCTGTCCGCCGCGCAGGCCGCCGCGTCGATCGCCGAAGGGCTGCTGCGGGTCGTGCCGGACGCCGGGATCGACCTGATCCTGCTGGTCGACGGCGGCGAGGGCACGGCGGCGGCGCTGGCCGCGGCGACGGGCGGGCGGCTCGTGCGTCTCACCGCCACCGGGCCGGTCGGCGAGCCCGTGGGCACGCACCTCGCGCTGCTCGGCCCCGGCACGGCGGTCGTCGAGATGGCCGCGGTCGCCGGGCTGTCCCTCGTACCGCCCGACCGCCGCGATCCCGTGCGCACGACGACGTACGGTGTCGGCGAGCTGATCCGCGCCGCGCTGGACTCGGGCGCCCGCCGCATCCTCGTCGGCTGCGGCGACTCGGGCACGTCGGACGGCGGGGCGGGAGCGCTGCAGGCGCTCGGTGCACGACTGCTGGACGCCGAGGGGCGCGAACTCGGCAGGGGCGGCGGAGAGTTGCTCCACCTGGACCGCATCGACACGGGCGGCCTCGACCCGCGGCTGGCACGCGCCGAGATCCTGGTGGCCTGCAATCCGCACAACGTGCTGTGCGGGGAGCGGGGGGTGGCTCGGGTCTTCGGTCCTCAGAGGGGGGCGACGCAGGCGCAGGTGGAGCGGCTCTCGGCGGGGCTGGAGCGGTGGGCGGCGGTGCTGACGCGCGATGTCCTGCGGGCGCCCTGCCCGCTCCGCCGCTCCTCGGGCACCGACGGGGTACCGTCCGGCGCGGCGTGGCTCGGCGGGCGCTTCGAGGCCGGCCACGGCCCGGGGGACGGCGGAGGTGTGCCCGATCTCCGGCTCTCCCCCGGTACCGGGGCCTCGGGCGGCCTCGGTGCCGGACTCGCCGCCGTCGGAGGGCGGCTGCTGCCTCGGTTCGAGGTGCTCCTCGGCCACCTCGATCTGGACGCACGGCTCGCCGCCGCCGATCTCGTCGTCACCGCCGAGGGCGCCCTCGACGCCCAGACGCCGCACGGCAAGATCCCGGCCGAGGTGGCCCACCGCGCCAAGCGGGCGGGCCGTCCGGTGCTCGCGCTCGCCGGCACGCTGGGGCACGGTGCGCACGAGGTGCGGGCCGTCGGGGTGGACGCGTACAGCTCGATCGTGCCCGCTCCCGTGCCGCTGCGCGAAGCGCTCGGCCGCGCCGGCGAATTCCTCGCCGACGCGGCCGAGCGCGCCATAAGGATGATCCTGCTGGGGACCCGTCTGCCGTCGCCGCTCGCTCAGACCGCGGGCACGCAACGGCCGTCCTCGGTGCGGTAGTTCCACTTCGCACCGTCGCGCACGAGCTCCTTCACCGCCCGGACGAACCGTTCGACGTGCTCGTCCGGCGTACCGGCCCCGAAGCTCACCCGGATCGCGTTCAGCAACCTCTCCCCCGGCTCGGCCTCCGGCGCGCCGCACTCGCCCACGTCCTGCGGGTCGCTGCCGAGCAGGGTGCGGACCAGCGGGTGGGCGCAGAACAGGCCGTCGCGTACGCCGATGCCGTACTCGGCCGAGAGCGCGGCGGCGAAGTGGGAGCTGTTCCAGCCCTCGACCACGAAGGAGATGACGCCGACCCGCGGAGAATCGTCGCCGAACAGCGACAGCACCTTGACCTCGGGGACCTCGGCGAGGCCGTCGCGGACCTTCGTGATGAGGTGCTGCTCGCGCGCGACGAGCGTGCCGAAGCCGGCCTCGGTCAGCGCCTTGCAGGCGGAGGCGATGGAGTAGACGCCGATGACGTTCGGCGAGCCGGCCTCGTGGCGGGCGGCGGTGCTGTGCCACTCGACGTCCACCCCGCCGTCCGTGCGCCGTGCGACCTTCCGTGAGGCGCCGCCGCCCGCGAGGTACGGCTCCGCGTCCTGCAGCCAGTCCGCGCGTCCGGCGAGGACACCGGAGCCGAAGGGCGCGTACAGCTTGTGCCCGGAGAAGGCGACCCAGTCGACGTCCAACTCCCGCACCGAGAGCGGGTGGTGAGGGGCGAGCTGCGCGGCGTCGAGGACGATGCGGGCGCCGTGGGCGTGCGCGGCGGCTGCCAGCTCCCGTACCGGCCACAGCTCACCGGTCACATTGGACGCGCCCGTCACGCAGACCAGCGCGGGGCCGTAGGGGTCGCGGTCGGCGAGCGCCGTCTCCAGGGTCCGCACCGCCTCCCCGTGCGTGCGCGGCGCGTTGAGGTAGGTGACGCGGGCGTCCCTCCACGGCAGCAGGGAGGCGTGGTGCTCCGTCTCGAAGACGAAGACCTGGCAGTCGGCGGGGAGCGCGGCGGCCAGCAGATTCAGCGAGTCGGTCGTGGAGCGGGTGAACACGACCTGGTCGTCGTCCCGGCAGTCCAGGAACTCGTGGACCGTCCCCCGGCTGTTCTCGAACAGGTCGGTGGACAGCTGCGAGAGGTATCCGGCGCCGCGGTGCACGCTGCCGTAGTAGGGGGCGTACGCGGCGACGTCGTCCCACACGCGCTGCAGCGCCGGGGCGCTGGCCGCGTAGTCGAGGGCGGCGTACGTGACTTCGCCACCGGTCACGAGCGGGACGGTGACGTCCCGGCCGAGGACCGGCAGCGGGGCGGCACAGCAGGGGTCGGCGTCGGTGACGGCCGCGGACGTGGCGACGGCGGGGGCAGGGACGGTGACGGCGGGGGCGGCGTCGGGGCGCACGGACATGGCGGTATCTCCCGGGAGGAAAGGGCGAAATGGCTGTGGAGAACCCGTAGGGCGGCTGAACTGCCGCTCGGCATACGGGTGTTGCCTCGACGTACGGCGTGACGGCACGCACGTACGGAGGTGAGGGAAGAGGGGCCGAGGGGCCCTAGCGCATTCGCTTGCTCACGAGACAGCTCCCTTGAGGACCAGGACCCCAGGGGCAGGGGTCCGCGCTTGCCGTAGACCTCGCTGCCTACGACCTGGTCTTCACCCGGGGCACCCCGCCACGGACGGAGGGTTGCCGGACAGCGGGCCGGGGCCGTAGTCGCTGTCACTCATGACCTTGAGGAGAATCCTGCCACACGTTCCGGAGCGCGCAAGGCGCAGTCCGTCATGCGGACTGCGCCCTGCGTCACATGGATCGGCGCCTAGCGATTGCTCGCCGCCACCCAGCGCTCCAGCGCCCGCTTCGCCGCGCCCGAGTCGATGGACTCCGCCGCCTGCGCCATGCCGGTCCTGAGCCGGTCCACCAGGTCGCCCTCGCCGTCCCCCAGCGCGGCCAGCGCCGCCGCCGAGTTCAGCAGCACCGCGTCCCGCACCGGCCCGGTCTCGCCGGCGAGCAGTCTGCGGGCCACGTCCGCGTTGTACGAGGCGTCCGCGCCGCGCAGCGCCTCCACCGGGACCAGTTCGATACCGACGTCCCGCGGGTCGAAGGCCTCCTCACGCACCGCGCCGTCGCGCACCACCCACACCCGGGAGGTCGCGGTCGTGGTGAGCTCGTCGAGTCCGTCGTCCCCGCGGAAGACCAGCGCGCTGGAGCCGCGCTCGGCCAGCACCCCGGCCATGATCGGCGCCATCCGGGCGTCGGCGACACCGGTGGCCTGCGCCTTGACCCGTGCGGGGTTGGTCAGCGGACCCAGGAAGTTGAACGTCGTACGGATGCCGAGTTCCTTGCGCGCCGCCGCCACATGCCGCAGGGCGGGGTGGAACTTCACGGCGAAGCAGAAGGTGATCCCGGCCTCCTCGGCGACCTCCGCGACCCGCTGCGGCGTCAGCTCCAGATTGACGCCGAGCTTCTCCAGGACGTCGGAGGCGCCGCTGGCGCTGGACGCCGCACGGTTGCCGTGCTTGACGACCTTCGCGCCGGTGCCGGCGACGACGATCGCGGACATCGTCGAGATGTTGACGGTCTTGGCGCCGTCGCCGCCCGTGCCCACGATGTCGACGGTCGCCCCGGGGACCTCGATCGTCCTGGCGTGCTCGTACATCGTCCGTACGAGCCCGGCGATCTCCTCGACGGTCTCCCCCTTGGCGCGCAGGGCGACGGCGAATCCCGCGATCTGCGCGTCGGTGGCCTCGCCCCGCAGGATCCGGTCCATCGCCCAGGCGGTGGCGTCCGCGCTCTGGTCGCGTCCGTAGAGCAGGGAGTCCAGTACCCCGGGCCAGGAACGGCCCGCCGCGGTAGTGCTCCCCCTCACTCCGCCGGGGGTACCCCCACCTGCGGGGGTCACAGCGCTCATGGTCGCTCCTGGGTCCGTACGTATGGGATGTCTCCACCCTATCGAGCCCCGGGCACGGCAAAGGGCCCCGTCCATCGAGTGGACGGGGCCCCTGCCGTGGCGATCGCTGCGATCAGCGGGTGGGATCAGTGGTGGCC
The DNA here is from genome assembly GCF_036181745.1 of Streptomyces sp. NBC_00259. Classification (NCBI taxonomy): domain Bacteria; kingdom Bacillati; phylum Actinomycetota; class Actinomycetes; order Kitasatosporales; family Streptomycetaceae; genus Streptomyces; species Streptomyces sp. NBC_00259. Next base: position 2,060,429 of record NZ_CP108080.1, read on the forward strand.
GTGGCCGCTCGTGATCTCCTTGTACTCCTCGACCGTCGGCTTCTCGATCTGGTTGCCCTCGCCGTAGTACGCCTTGCTCAGCCGTGCCCGGAGCTTCTGGCTGCGCGGCACCTTGCGCTCGACACCGTTCTCGTCGACCGTCGGGCCGATCTCGGTCGGCTTGTACTGCTCGTGCGCCGTGAGCGTGTGCAGGGCCTCCTGCGTCAGCGGCTCGTGGACCTCGACGAACTCACCGTGCGGGAGCCGCTTGATGATGCCGGACTCGCGTCCGTGCAGCACCTTGTCGCGGTCGCGCCGCTGCAGACCCAGGCAGATCCGCTTGGTGATGATGAAGGCGAGGACCGGTCCGGCGAAGAAGAAGATCCGGACGAACCAGGTGATCGAGTTGATCGACAGGTTGAAGTGGGTCGCCCAGAGGTCGTTTCCACCACCGATCAGCAACACGAAGTACCAGGTCAGCCAGGCCACGCCGAAGGCCGTACGGGTCGGGGCGTTGCGCGGGCGGTCCAGGATGTGGTGCTCGCGCTTGTCACCGGTGACCCAGGACTCGACGAACGGGTAGACCGCGATCGCCACCAGCACCAGCGGGAAGATCACCAGCGGGATGAAGACGCCCAGGACCAGCGTGTGGCCCCAGAGGTTGATCTCCCAGCCGGGCATCACACGGATCAGACCCTCGGAGAAGCCCATGTACCAGTCGGGCTGCGCACCGGTGGACACCTGGTCCGGGCGGTACGGGCCGATCGACCAGATCGGGTTGATCGTGGCGATGGCCGAGACGACCGCGATGACACCGAAGACCAGGAAGAAGAAGCCGCCGGCCTTGGCCATGTAGATCGGCAGCAGGGGCATGCCGACGACGTTCTTCTCGGTCCGGCCGGGACCCGCGAACTGCGTGTGCTTGTGGTAGAAGACCAGGATCAGGTGCGCCACCAGCAGGCCGAGCATGATGCCCGGCAGCAGCAGGATGTGGACCGAGTAGAACCGGGCCACGAAGTCGCCGCCCGGGAACTCGCCGCCGAACAGGAACATCGACAGGTACGTGCCGACGACCGGGACGGACAGGACCGCGCCCTCCATGAAGCGGACACCGGTGCCGGAGAGCAGGTCGTCCGGGAGCGAGTAACCGGTGAAGCCGGTGAACATGCCGAGGACGAACAGCAGGAAGCCGAACAGCCAGTTGATCTCACGCGGCTTGCGGAACGCGCCCGTGAAGAAGACGCGCATCATGTGGACCATCATGGCCGCGAGGAAGATCAGCGCACCCCAGTGGTGGATCTGCCGGATGAGCAGACCACCGCGGACGTCGAAGCTGATGTCCAGGGTCGAGGCGAACGCCTCCGACATCAGCACGCCCTGCATCGGGACGTACGAACCGTGGTACTCCACCTCGTTCATCGACGGGTGGAAGAACAGCGTCAGATAGACACCCGTGAGGATGACGACGATGAAGCTGTAGAGCGCGACCTCACCCAGCATGAAGGACCAGTGGTCCGGGAAGATCTTGCGCATGTTGGTCTTGGCCAGGGAGTAGATCCCCAGGCGGCCGTCGGCCCAGTCCGCGACCCGCTCACCCGCGGGCGCTTTCCGCTTGTTTGCGTCGTTGGTGCTCATCCGCGCTCCCAGAAGGCAGGACCGACGGGCTCGTCGAAGTCGCCGAGCGCTTCGAGGAAGCCTTCGTCATTCACACCGATCCGCAGCTGCGGAAGGGCGTGACCGGCCGGGCCGAAGATGACGCGGGCGCCGTCGGAGAGGTCGAAGGTGGACTGGTGGCACGGGCAGAGCACGTGGTGCGTCTGCTGCTCGTACAGGGAGATCGGGCAGCCCACGTGGGTGCAGATCTTCGAGTACGCCACGATGCCGTCGTGGGACCACTCGAGCTCGCGCTTGTCCTTGATGTCCTCCGGCTGGATCCGGACGATCATCAGGGCGGCCTTGGCGATCTCGGTCTGGAAGCTGTGGTCGTGCTCGCTCAGACCCTCGGGCATGGCGAACGTCAGCGAACCGACGACGACGTCCTCGGGACGCAGCGGCTCGTTGGTGTTCATGTTGATGAGCTGCTTGCCCTTGGCCCACAGCGTGTGCCGGAGCTTGTCCTCGGGCAGCGGGCCCAGGTCGCGCAGCAGCACCACACCGGACAGCGGCACCATGGCCAGCGCGCCGAACATGGTGTTGCGGATCAGCTTGCGACGGCCGAAGCCGGACTCCTGCGCACCGGCCGCGAAGTCGGCCAGGACCTTGGCCTTGACCTCGGGCTCGGCCTCGATCGGGTGACGCTCGTCGGCGATCTCCGTGTCGGACATCAGGGTGCGGGCCCAGTGGACGGCACCCGCGCCGATGCAGAACAGCGCCAGACCGAGCGTGATGCCCAGCGAGAAGTTCAGCGCGCTCACATGACCGAACGGCCAGATGTAGACGATCTCGTCGACCGGGAAGATCACGTAGGAGGCGATGAAGGCGATCGTCGCCAGCATCGACAGCGTGAACAGGAGGGCGACCGTACGCTCGGACCGCTTGGCGGCCCGCTCGTCGATGTCCTGGACGCGCGGCTTGTGGGCCGGAAGCCCGGGGTCGGCGAAGGGGTCCTTCGCCTCCACGGTGCCGCGCGCGTGGTCCTGCTCGGAGGGCAGGGTCTCTTCTGGAATGTCTTGGCTACTCATGACTTCTTGGCCTTAGCGGTGTGGGCCGCGACCCAGATGGCAACGGTGATCAGCGCACCCAGACCGAACACCCAGGCGAACAGTCCCTCGCTGACGGGGCCGAGGCCACCCAGGCTGAGACCGCCCGGGCTTGCCGACTCGCCGCTGTTGACGGTCTGGATGTAGGCGATGATGTCCCGCTTCTCCTGCTCCGGCATCGTCGTGTCGGGGAAGGAGGGCATGTTCTGCGGGCCGGTCTGCATGGCCTCGTAGATGTGCTTCGGGCTCACGCCTTCGAGGTTCGGGGCGTACTTGCCGTGCGTCAGCGCACCGCCCTCACCCGTGAAGTTGTGGCACTGGGCGCAGTTGGTGCGGAACAGGTCACCGCCCTTGGCGATGTCGGCACCGTCGGGGCTGTACTGCTTCGCGGTCGGCGTGATCGGGCCGGCGCCGAGGGAAGCGACGTACGCCGCGAGCTGGTCGATCTGGGCCTGCGAGTAGATGACCTTCTTCTTCGGCACCTGGGCGCCCGGCTGCTGCGCGGGCATACGGCCGGTGCCGACCTGGAAGTCCACGGCGGCGGAACCGACGCCGACCAGGGACGGGCCGTCTGAGGTGCCCTGACCGCCGGTTCCGTGGCAGCTGGCGCAGCCGACGGTGTAGAGCTTCTTGCCCTCCTCGATGGCGAGGGACTGGGCGGTTTCATCGGCCTGCGCCTTGTCCGCGGGCGCGAACGCGGCGTACAGCCCCCCAGTGGCCGCCAGCGCGAGAAGTAGGACGACGACCGCCGCCAGCGGATGGCGTCGTCGTGCGGAGAGCTTTTTCACGGATTACCCCGGTGTCAGGATCTTCTGCGTCGATGCTTCTGGAATGTGTGCGGGTACGAGCCCGGCTACTTGATCATGTAGATCGTGGCGAAGAGGCCGATCCAGACGACATCGACGAAGTGCCAGTAGTAGGACACGACGATGGCGGCGGTTGCCTGCTCATGGGTGAATCTCCGGGCCGCGTACGTCCTGCCGAGAACGAGCAGGAAGGCGATGAGACCGCCCGTCACATGCAGTCCGTGGAAGCCGGTGGTCAGGTAGAAGACCGAGCCGTACGGGTCGGAGGAGAGCGAGAGGCCCTCGTGCTTGACCAGCTCGGTGTACTCGAACACCTGGCCGCCGATGAAGATCGCACCCATCACGAACGTGATCACGAACCAGGTGCGGAGCTTCTTCACGTCACCGCGCTCGGCGGCGAACACGCCGAGCTGGCAGGTGAGGGAGGAGAGCACCAGGATCGTGGTGTTGGTCGCCGAGAAGGGGAAGTTCAGGGCCGAAGCCTGTTCTGCCCAGTACTCGGCACCCAGCACCGATCGCAGGGTGAAGTACATCGCGAAGAGGGCCGCGAAGAACATCAGCTCGGAACTCAGCCAGATGATGGTTCCGACGCTGGTGAGGTTCGGCCGATTGACCGACGGGTGCGCGTGCCCGGTTTCTACTGTCGTTGCTGTCGCCACGACCGACATTATGTCGGTCGCTTATCCAGCCCTCACTCCGGGGGGTGCCGTTCGGTGTGTCAGTGAGCCGTGTCCAGCCCGAACGGCCCATCAGATGCCGTCATTGGGCCGTCACGAGCGGTGCTGTCGGGGCGCTGTGAGGGGTAGCATCCGGCGCATCGGTTCAGCCCGCAGTTCTCCCCGACGAAACCGGAGGAACAATGCAGTCGACCGCCACGGTGCTGGTGTACAGCGACAACGCCGGCACCCGCGAACAGGTGCGGCTCGCCACGGGCCGGCGCCCGGCCGCCGACGTTCCCGCGGTCGAGTTCATCGAGTGCGCGACCCTCCCCGCGGTCCTCAAGCAGCTGGACAAGGGCGGGATCGACGTCTGTGTGCTGGACGGCGAGGCGGTGCCCGCGGGCGGTATGGGCGTCTGCCGGCAGATCAAGGACGAGATCTTCCGCTGCCCGCCGGTCCTGGTGCTCATGGGGCGTCCGCAGGACGCCTGGCTGGCCACCTGGAGCCGCGCGGACGCCGCCGTGACACTTCCGGTGGAGCCGGTGGAGTTCGCCGACGCGCTGGCCGGTCTGCTGCGCAAGGGGCGGGCCGCGGCCTGAGCCCGGCGGCCCGCCCCCGTGCGGGTCCGGCCGGGGTCAGATGCGGGGACGCAGCCGTGCGTCGTCGGCGGCGCCGCTGCCGTCCCTGGTCCCCTCCAGCAGTGCGCTGCCCGTGCGCCACTGGTCCCAGTCCAGGTTCCAGTCGCCGAAGCCGTTCCCGAACGGATCCATGGCCTCGCCCAGGCTGTTGACGACCTTGACGATGTCGCCCTCGCGGACGGTGTTGTAGAACCAGGCGGCGTTGCCGGTGGACATTCCGGTGCAGCCGTGGCTCACGTTGGCGTACCCCTGGGAGCCGGTCGACCAGGGCGCGGCGTGGACGTACTCACCGCTCCAGGTGACCCGCGTCGCGTAGTAGACGGGCAGGTCGTAGGACTCCGCGCTGCCGACGGGGATGCCGATGCTGGTGCCGCGCATCCGTACGAAGTACTCCTTGCCGAGCACCACCTTGACGCCGTTACGGGTGGAGAAGCCCGGCTTGCCGGTGGTCACCGGAATGGTGTTGATCACTTCTCCGTTGCGCTTCACCGTCATCTGGTGGGTGCTCGCGTCGGTGATGGCCTCCACGCGGTCGCCGATCGTCAGCTTGAGGGGCTTCGCGGCTCCTCCGTACAGGTGATCGCCGACCTTTACGCCTTCCAGGTTGCTGTGCACCTCGACGACGGCGCCCGTCGGCCAGTACTCCTTCGGGCGGTAGTGCAGTTTCTTGTCGTCCACCCAGTGCCAGGCACCCTCCACGCCCGGCCAGGACTGGACCTTCAGGGCGCGTTCGACGGCGGCTCTGGCCTCCTTGGCGGCCACGGGCGCGCTGAGCTCGGCGGTGATGGGCTGTCCGACGCCGTAGGTGCCCGCCTTCGGGCCCAGCGCGACGTCGAGTATCCGTTTCGGGGACGCGGTCTCGAAGGTCACGGTACGGACGCCGGGAGCGCCGTGGCCGTCCTCCGTGGACACCTTGACGGTGTAGCGCGTTCCGGCCGCGAGAGGGCCCGTGGAGCGCCATCTGGCGCCGTCCGCGGAGAGTTCCCCGGCCAGGTAGCGTCCGGCGGTGTCGACGGCGGTGACGTCCGTGATCCGGCCGTCCTTGCCCTTGGCGGTGACCTCCAGGGGCTTGTCCGGGTCCGCCTTCTTGCCCGCTGCGGGTGCGTTCATGGTTACCTGACGCGCCGCGTCGTACGGCCTCGCCGACAACGGATGGCTGTCCTGGCCGCTGCACGCGGTCGCCCCCGCCCCGATGACCAGGGCCAGCACTGTGCAGCTCACTACGGTGCGCTTGCGCGGCGTGTCGTTCATGAGCACACGCTATGAAGAACCCCCGGCAGCGGCGCGCCGGATGACTGCAAACGAGGGGCCCGGACACACCCGTTCGGGTCAGTGTCCGGGCCCCTGCGCAGTGCGGAGCAGCGGATTCGCTACTGGTTCTGGTTCTCGCCGCGGTAGTACTCGAAGACCCAGCCGAACAGCCCGACCAGGATCAGCGGGGCCGAGAAGTACAGGATCCACCAGCCGATGGCGACGCCCAGGAAGGCCAGCGCACCGCCGACGGCCAGCGAGAGCGGCTGCCAGCTGTGCGGGGAGAAGAAGCCCACCTCACCGGCTTCGTCCGCGACGTCGGCCTCCTTGTTGTCCTGGGCCATGGCGTCCACTCGCCGGGCCGTGAAGGCCAGGTAGTAGCCGATCATGATGCTCAGGCCGAAGGCCAGGAAGAGCGCCGTCGTACCGGCCGGCTCCTTCGACCACACGCCGTAGAGGATGGCCATGGCGAGGATGAAGACGCTCAGCCAGATGAACATCCTGCCTTGGATCTTCACTTGCCGGCCTCCTTGTCAGCGCTGATGGCACCGTGACCGGCGTGGTCGAGCTGGTCGAGAGCCGCGATCTCCGGGTGGTGCAGATCGAACGCCGGGGATTCGGAGCGGATCCGCGGCAGGGTGAGGAAGTTGTGCCGCGGCGGCGGGCAGGATGTCGCCCATTCGAGTGAACGGCCGTAGCCCCACGGGTCGTCGACCTCGATCTTCTTGCCGTACTTCGCGGTCTTCCAGACGTTGTAGATGAACGGCAGGATCGACAGACCGAGCAGGAACGAGCTGATCGTGGAGATGGTGTTCAGCGCGGTGAACCCGTCGGCGGCCAGGTAGTCGGCGTAACGGCGCGGCATGCCCTCGGCGCCCAGCCAGTGCTGGACCAGGAACGTGCCGTGGAAGCCGATGAACAGCGTCCAGAACGTGATCTTGCCGAGCCGCTCGTCCAGCATCTTGCCCGTGAACTTCGGCCACCAGAAGTGGAATCCGGCGAACATCGCGAAGACCACGGTGCCGAAGACGACGTAGTGGAAGTGCGCGACGACGAAGTACGAGTCGGAGACGTGGAAGTCCATCGGGGGCGAGGCCAGGATGACGCCGGTCAGACCACCGAAGGTGAAGGTGATCAGGAAGCCGATCGTCCAGAGCATCGGGGTCTCGAAGGACAGTGAGCCCTTCCACATGGTGCCGATCCAGTTGAAGAACTTCACACCGGTCGGTACCGCGATCAGGAAGGTCATGAAGGAGAAGAACGGCAATAGCACTCCGCCGGTGACGTACATGTGGTGGGCCCACACGGTCACGGACAGACCGGCGATCGCGATGGTCGCGGCCACCAGGCCGATGTAACCGAACATCGGCTTGCGGCTGAAGACCGGGATGACCTCGGAGACGATTCCGAAGAACGGCAGGGCGATGATGTACACCTCTGGATGGCCGAAGAACCAGAAGAGGTGCTGCCATAGCAACGCGCCGCCGTTCGACGCGTCGAAGATGTGGGCGCCGAACTTACGGTCCGCCTCCAGGGCGAACAGGGCGGCGGCCAGCACCGGGAAGGCGAGCAGGACCAGCACACCGGTCAGCAGCACGTTCCAGGTGAAGATCGGCATCCGGAACATCGTCATGCCGGGCGCGCGCATGCAGATGATCGTGGTGATGAAGTTGACCGAACCGAGGATCGTGCCGAAGCCGGAGAAGGCCAGACCCATGATCCACATGTCGGCGCCGACACCCGGCGAGCGGACCGCGTCCGACAGCGGGGAGTAGGCGAACCAGCCGAAGTCGGCCGCACCGTTCGGGGTGATGAAGCCCGCCACCGCGATGATGGAGCCGAAGAGGTACAGCCAGTACGCGAACATGTTCAGCCGCGGGAACGCCACGTCGGGCGCGCCGATCTGCAGCGGCATGATCCAGTTGGCGAATCCGGCGAACAGCGGCGTCGCGAACATCAGCAGCATGATCGTGCCGTGCATCGTGAACGCCTGGTTGAACTGCTCGTTCGACATGATCTGCGTACCCGGACGGGCCAGCTCGGCGCGCATGAAGAGCGCCAGCAGACCGCCGATGCAGAAGAAGACGAACGACGTCGCCAGATAGAGCGTGCCGATGGTCTTGTGGTCGGTGGTCGTCAGCCACTTCACGACCACATTGCCGGGCTGCCTGCTACGGACCGGGAGCTCGTTCTCGTACGAGTCGTCAGTCGTCGCAGCACCCTGGGGTTCGTTGAGGATGCTCACAGTTGGTTCTTCTCCGCATTCCGGGCCGGGTCCGACTGCTCAATGCCCGACGGGATGAAGCCGGTCTGCCCCTTCTCGGCGAGCTCCTTCAGGTGCTGCTGGTAGCGCTCCGGGGAGACGACCTTGACGTTGAAGAGCATCCGGGAGTGGTCGACACCGCAGAGCTCGGCGCACTTGCCCAGGAAGGTGCCCTCCTGGTTCGGCGTGACCTCGAAGACGTTGGTGTGACCGGGGATGACGTCCTGCTTGAACAGGAAGGGCACCACCCAGAAGGAGTGGATGACGTCCCGGGAGGTCAGGATGAAGCGGACCTTCTCGCCCTTCGGCAGCCACAGTGTGGGGCCGGGGTTGCCGGTCTGCGGGTTCCGGGTGCCCGGGATGCCGGCGTCGTAGACGCCCTCGGCACCCTTGGGGAAGTCGTTGGTGTACTTGTCCGGAATCGCGTTCAGGTTCTTGTCGGCCTGAGCGTCGCCCGAGGCGGGGTTGCCGTCCACGTCCTCGAGGTAGTTGAAGCCCCAGCTCCACTGGTAGCCGACCACATTGACGGTGTGGGCCGGCTCGTCGGAGAGGGCCAGGAGCTTCGACTCATCGCGCGCGGTGAAGTAGAAGAGCACCGAGACGATGATGAGCGGAACCACGGTGTACAGCGCCTCGATGGGCATGTTGTACCGGGTCTGTGGGGGAACCTCGACCTTGGTCCGGCTGCGCCGGTGGAAGATGATGCTCCACAGGATCAGACCCCACACCAGCACACCCACGGCGAGGGCGGCCGCCCAGGAGCCCTGCCAGAGGGAGAGGATCCGGGGAGCCTCCTCCGTGACGGGGGTGGGCATTCCGAGGCGGGGGAAGTCCTCCCAAGTGGGGGAGCAACCAGTGGCGGTTGCCACGATCAAGCCCGCAGTCAGCACCTGCGGCAGCTTCCGCCGCATCGGGCGCCGCGACATGGGGGAACCGCCCACGCCCGGCGGGCGGTGGGGGAGGTCGGAGCCGTTGGGACTCACGTAGCGCCTTCCCGAGAGTCTCGCCCGCGCAACCGGCTGCGGCCGTCTCGCTGGTCGGTCGCCGGCCCTGACGCGGGCAGGGGTTTGGATGTTTATGCGGACCAAACCCTACTGGACGCTATTTGGGGTCGCGCATGGAGGGTGCCCAACGCGCCGTCCGACGACCCGAAGGGGTGGACCGTGCGGTTCCGGGAACGGTCCCGGGGCTGGTCACGGACCCCGACTGAGGGCTCGCGGCGGCCTTCTGACGCCTTCTCCGAAGCGGCGCGTTAGCGTGGAAACGTGCCCTACTTCGACGCCGCGTCCTCCGCCCCGCTGCACCCCGTCGCCCGGCAGGCCCTCCAGGCCTCCCTCGACGAGGGCTGGGCGGACCCCGCCCGGCTGTACCGCGAGGGTCGCCGGGCGCGCCTGCTGCTGGACGCGGCCCGGGAGGCCGCGGCGGACGCCGTGGGATGCCGCCCCGACGAGCTCGTTTTCACCCCTTCGGGGACACGGGCCATCCATACGGGCATCTCGGGCGCGCTGGCGGGCCGCCGGCGTGTCGGGAGCCATCTGGTGGTGTCGGCGGTCGAGCACTCCGCGGTGCTGCACGCGGCGGAGGGCCGTCCGGTCACCGAGGTCCCGGTGGATCGCTGGGGCGCGGTGTCACCGGGCGTGTTCGGTCAGGCACTGCGCGAGGACACCGCGCTCGCGTGCCTCCAGTCCGCGAACCACGAGGTCGGTACCGAGCAGCCGGTCGCCGAGGTCGCCGAGGCGTGCCGGGCGGCAGGGGTGCCGCTGCTCGTCGACGCCGCGCAGTCGCTCGGCTGGGGCCCGGTCGCCGGGGACTGGTCGCTGCTGACCGCGAGCGCGCACAAATGGGGCGGACCGGCGGGTGTGGGGCTGCTCGCGGTCCGCAAGGGCGTCCGGTTCGCCTCCCAACACCCCGCGGACGAGCGGGAGTCGGGCCGTGCGCCCGGCTTCGAGAACATCCCGGCGATCGTGGCGGCCGCGGCGTCCCTGCGGGCGGTACGGGACGGGGCACGGGAGGAGGCCCGGCGGCTGCGGGCGCTGGTGGACCGGATCCGGGCGAGCGTTCCGGAGCTGGTGCCGGACGTGGAGGTGGTCGGCGACCCGGTGCGCCGGCTGCCGCATCTCGTCACCTTCTCCTGTCTCTATGTCGACGGGGAGACCGTGCTGCACGAGCTGGACCGGGCGGGTTTCTCCGTGTCCTCCGGCTCGTCGTGCACGAGTTCGACGCTCACGCCGAGCCATGTGCTGCGGGCGATGGGGGTGCTGAGCGAGGGCAACGTACGGGTGTCGCTGCCGCCGGGCACGCAGGAGGCGGACGTGGACCGCTTCCTGGAGATCCTCCCCGGGGTGATCGCCGACGTCCGCGGGCGGCTCGGCGCGCCCGTCTCCCCCGGAGCCTCCGCCGGGTCCGCGTCCCTCGTCGTGGACGCGCTCGGCAGGCGCTGCCCCGTGCCCGTCATCGAGCTGGCGAAGGTCATCGGCGATGTGGAGGTCGGCGGCACGGTCACCGTCCTGGCCGACGACGAGGCGGCGCGCCTGGACATCCCCGCCTGGTGCGAGATGCGCGACCAGGAGTACGTGGGCGAGTCGCCGGTGGAACGGGGCACGGCGTACGTGGTGCGCCGCCGGACCTGATCCCCGGGACTCCGCACCGGGCCCGGCGCCCGGTCTCCCCGCGCGGTGCGCGGGGAGACCGAGGACGGGACGGACAGCCGGGGGTTACGCCAGGTGCTCGCGAACCTCGGAGGCGGCGTCGTGGCCGTACGCCTTGGTGAAGCGGTCCATGAAGTGGGCGCGGCGCAGGGTGTACTCCTGGGTGCCCAGGGTCTCGATGACCAGCGTCGCGAGCATGCAGCCGACCTGCGCCGCCCGCTCCAGGCCCACGCCCCACGACAGCCCGGAGAGGAACCCGGCGCGGAACGCGTCGCCGACGCCCGTCGGGTCGACCTTGGACTCCTCCTCGGCGCAGCCGACCTCGATGGCCTCCTCGCCCTTCTGCTCGATGCGCACACCGCGCGAGCCGAGGGTGGTGACCCGGTGGCCGACGCGGCCCAGGATCTCCTCGTCCGTCCAGCCGGTCTTGGACTCGATGAGCCCCTTCTCGTACTCGTTGGAGAAGAGGTAGGTCGCCCCGTCCAGCAGTATCCGGATCTCGTCGCCGTTCATCCGCGCGATCTGCTGGGAGAAGTCCGCGGCGAACGGGATCCCCCGGGACCGGCACTCCTCGGTGTGCCGGAGCATCGCCTCGGGGTCGTCGGCGCCGATCAGCACCAGGTCGAGTCCGCCGACCCGGTCCGCGACCGACTTCAGCTCGATCTGACGGGCCTCGCTCATCGCGCCCGTGTAGAAGGAGCCGATCTGGTTGTGGTCGGCGTCGGTCGTGCAGACGAAGCGCGCGGTGTGCAGCACCTCGGAGATCCGTACGGACGCGGTGTCCACGCCGTGCCGGTCGAGCCAGGCGCGGTACTCGTCGAAGTCGGCGCCCGCCGCGCCGACCAGGATGGGTCCGGTGCCGAGCTGGCCCATCCCGAAGCAGATGTTGGCGCCGACCCCTCCCCTGCGCACATCGAGGTTGTCGACCAGGAAGGAGAGGGAGACCGTGTGCAGCTGGTCCGCGACCAGCTGGTCGGCGAAACGGCCGGGGAAGGTCATCAGATGGTCGGTGGCGATGGAGCCGGTGACTGCGATTCGCACGGCGAAGTGCTCCTGGAAGGGAGGCGGCGTTGACAGTTAACGCTACCGGTTCGCGGTGCCCGCGCTGAAGCACGGAAACTACCCGATAGTAGGGCTTTTTCCGCCACGTAACCCTGCGTACGGTTCCCGTATGCCGAAGCACATGTCGTACACCGTCTCTCCTGAGCGCCGGGACACCGAGATCAGCCTGGCCGAGCTGCGCGGTGACAGCGCACGGATGGCGCCGCACTGGACCGTGCCGCCGCTCACCGCGGCCGCACCCGTGCACCCGTCGCTGATCCACGGCATCGTCGTCCCGTCGGCCTCCGCGCGGCTGGTCGACTCGATGTCCGTGTACGGCGACTGACACACGCCTCCCCGGCGCCGTCACCCCCGTACGGCGCACTCGGGGAACCGCGCGCTCCCCCACTCCGTCCCATGGGTGTCCCCCGACGAGGGTCCCTAAGGAGCGATGCGGTGAGCAGTACGGAGCGGCCCCAGAACAGCGCCGACGGACCCGAAGGCAGCCCCCGCCGTCTGCGCCGGTCCCCGCTGGCCGTCGCCTCGGTGGCCGCCGCCGTCCTGGTCGCGGGTGGCGGTGGTGCCTACCTCGCCACGACGGCCTCCGACGGCGGAGCCGGCGCCGTGCCGGGCGCCGACGACAAGCCGCCACCCCTGGCGCTGGACGGCGGCACGGGTGTCGCGGCAGGTGAGCCCAGCCCTTACGGCGTGGAGTACCGGGCGGCGGGCGAGCTGCCCGACGGCCCGGATTCGGCGCCGCTGTACGAGGCGAACGGGACGGTGGGCGAGGCCGAGGTGAAGCGCCTGGCCGAGGCCCTCGGGGTGCCCGGAACACCGCGGCTGCACGGCGATGTGTGGAAGGCCGGTGGCGAGAAGGACGGCGGCGGTCCACAGCTCCAGGTGAACCGGCAGGCACCGGGGACGTGGTCGTTCGCCCGGTTCGGGCTGCCGAAGGGCGACGACTGCGTCAAGAAGGACGTCTGCCGGCCCGGTGGAGGCATCCTGCCCCAGGCGCCGGAGACGGACGGGGTGCGGACGGTGAGCGAGGAGGCCGCGAAGAAGGCCGCCGCTCCCGTACTGGCCGCGGTCGGCCAGAGCGACGCCGGGCTCGACGCGACCCAGGTGATGGGCTCGGTCCGCGTCGTGCGCGCCGATCCGGTGGTCGGCGGGCTGCCCACGTACGGCTGGTCGACCGGTGTCCATGTCGGCGCCGACGGCACCGTGAGCGGCGGCAGCGGTCAGCTGGCCAAGCCCGTGAAGGGCCCCGAGTACCCGGTGATCGGCGCGGAGCGGACGCTGAAGCAGCTGAACGAGTCGCGCCGTGGCGGCCGGGTCGACATCGGCGGCTGCGCGACTCCCGGGCCGCTGACGGGTCAGGAGAAGCCGGCCGCGCCGGAACCCGCCGCACCGTGCGAGCCCAAGGGCACGACGGGTCCGGACGAGGTGATGACGATCACGAAGGCGGAATTCGGGCTCGCCGTGCACTCCGTGGCCGGGCGGCCCGCGCTCGTCCCGTCCTGGCTGTTCGAGGTGAAGCCGACGCGTGGCGCCCAGCCGTTCACCATGACCGAGCCCGCCGTGGCCCCGGCGTATCTGAAGCAGGCGCCGAAGGAGCCGGCCGCCCCACCCGTCACCCAGGAGCCGGCCAGGCCGCCCGGCACATCGGTGCCGTCACCCGGCGACCCGTCGAAGCTTCCCGAGACGACGGTGCGGGGCGTCGAGTCGTACGCCGTGGCCAAGGACGGGCGGACGCTGACCCTGCGCTTCTGGGGCGGGGTGTGCAGCGACTACTCGGCGGCCGCGGACGAGACCGGCACCGAGGTGAAGGTGAAGATCATCGAGTCGAGGCCGGACCCCGGGCGGGTCTGCATCCTGATCGCCAAGGAGCTGACGGCGAAGGTGACGCTGGACAAGCCGCTGGGCGGGCGCACCGTCCTCGACGTGGAGAGCGGGGACGCCGTTCCCCGCAAGTGAGCGACGAACGCCTGAGGGCGGCGACCCGGTCGGGTCGCCGCCCTCAGGCGTTGTCGTGCGGGCTCAGCTGAAGGAGTCGCCGCAGGCGCAGGAGCCCGTCGCGTTCGGGTTGTCGATCGTGAAGCCCTGCTTCTCGATCGTGTCGACGAAGTCGATCGAGGCACCGCCGAGATACGGGGCGCTCATGCGGTCGGTGACGACCTTCACCCCGTCGAACTCCTTGACGACGTCGCCGTCGAGCGAGCGCTCGTCGAAGAAGAGCTGGTAGCGCAGGCCGGAGCAGCCACCGGGCTGAACGGCGACGCGCAGCGCCAGGTCCTCCCGGCCTTCCTGGTCCAGCAGGGCCTTGACCTTGGCCGCGGCGGCGTCGGACAGGAGGATGCCGTCGCTCACGGTGGTGGTCTCGTCCGATACGGACATCTGCTTCTCTCCCGGGTTGTACGGAGACTGCTTGCCGACCTTCTGCAACCGGCGGGGCTCCGGATTCATTCCGGACGAGCCCTAGTCTTTCTCCTTCATGCTCGCACACACGCTCCGGTGGGGGCACCAGCCTGTGGACAGTCGGCGATCCAGGAATTGCGTCACATCGACGCTATCGGCATCGTCAAAGTGACGTGAAGCGGTTATGATAGATAGCGTCATATAGACGAAAAGGCTTCCGCCTCGCTCAACCGCTCGAGAAGAGAAAGGGTGCGTGACGTGACCACCGCCCAAACCCTGGATGTCCAGCCGACGCCGCTCGCGCTGCTCCTGCTCGGCCGTGAGGCCGACCCCAAGAGCGAGCGCGGCGTCGAGTGCCCCGGCGACCTCCCGTCCCCGTCCGACCCGGACCTGGTGGAGCGCGCCCGTGCGGCGAAGGAGAAGCTCGGCGACAAGGTCTTCGTGCTCGGCCACCACTACCAGCGCGACGAGGTCATCCAGTTCGCGGACGTCACCGGCGACTCCTTCAAGCTCGCGAAGGACGCGGCGGCCCGCCCCGAGGCCGAGTACATCGTCTTCTGCGGTGTGCACTTCATGGCCGAGTCGGCGGACATCCTGACCGGTGACGACCAGAAGGTCGTGCTCCCCGACCTGGCCGCCGGCTGCTCCATGGCCGACATGGCCACCGCCGAGCAGGTCGCCGAGTGCTGGGACGTGCTCACCGAGGCCGGTGTCGCCGAGGCGACCGTCCCCGTCTCGTACATGAACTCCTCCGCGGACATCAAGGCGTTCACCGGGAAGCACGGCGGCACGATCTGTACGTCGTCGAACGCCAAGCGGGCGCTGGACTGGGCCTTCGAGCAGGGCGAGAAGGTGCTCTTCCTGCCGGACCAGCACCTCGGGCGGAACACCGCGGTCCGTGACATGGGGATGTCGCTGGACGACTGCGTCGTCTACAACCCGCACAAGCCGGGCGGCGGGCTCACCGCCGAGCAGCTGCGCGGCGCGAAGATGATCCTGTGGCGCGGCCACTGCTCGGTGCACGGCCGCTTCTCGCTGGACTCCGTGAACGACGTCCGCGAGCGCATCCCGGGCGTGAACGTCCTGGTCCACCCCGAGTGCAAGCACGAGGTCGTCGCGGCCGCGGACTACGTGGGCTCCACGGAGTACATCATCAAGGCGCTGGAGGCGGCGCCGGCCGGGTCCAAGTGGGCGATCGGCACGGAGCTGAATCTGGTACGCCGCCTGGCGAACCGTTTCGCCCCCGAGGGCAAGGAGATCGCCTTCCTCGACAAGACGGTGTGCTTCTGCTCGACGATGAACCGCATCGACCTTCCGCACCTGGTCTGGGCGCTGGAGTCCCTGGCGGAGGGCAACCTGGTCAACCGCATCCAGGTCGACCGCGAGACCGAGAGCTTCGCGAAGCTGGCGCTGGAGCGCATGCTGGCGCTCCCGTAACGGGGCCGCGCCCCGTCGACCCCCGGTGCCCCCGGTACGCCTCCGCGTACCGGGGGCACCGGCGTTCGCGCGGCACCAGGAGCGACCGCCGCGAACCACCGGGCACCCGGCGAAGGCCACAACGGCAACCGCCCGGCACCGGATGGACCGGTACCGGGCGGCGCGCCGGAGGCGTTACGCGCTTACGCGTTGACCGGCTGCGGGTCGGGGTCGTCCGACGGGGCAGGGGCCGCCGGGGCGGCGGGCCCCGACTTCCGCGCCCGCTTCGCCTCGCGCTTGGCACGGCGGCGCTCCTTGCGGAGTTCGACCATCGCGTAGAGCGTCGGCACCAGCAGCAGCGTGAGCAGCGTCGACGTCACCAGACCACCGATGACCACGACCGCCAGCGGCTGGGCGATGAAGCCGCCCTGGCCGGTGACGCCCAGCGCCATCGGCAGCAGCGCGAAGATCGTCGCCAGGGCCGTCATCAGGATCGGGCGGAGCCGGTGCCTGCCGCCCTCGACGACCGCCTCGACCACGCCCAGGCCCTGCGCCCGGTACTGGTTGATGAGGTCGATCAGCACGATCGCGTTGGTGACCACGATGCCGATCAGCATCAGCATGCCGATCATCGCCGGCACGCCCAGCGGCGTACCGGTGGCGATCAGCAGACCGATCGCGCCGGTCGCCGCGAACGGGATGGACACCAGCAGGATCAGCGGCTGGACGAGCGAGCGGAACGTCGCGACCAGCAGCATGAAGACGATCGCGATCGCCGCGAGCATCGCCAGGGCCAGCGAGGCGAAGGCCTCGTCCTGGTCCTCGGAGACACCGCCGATGGACGCGGTCGCGCCGTCCGGCAGGTCCAGCGCGTTGATCTTCGTCTGGAGCGACGCGCTCACGGCGCCCGTGTTGTCACCGGTCGGCTTCGCCGAGATCGTCGCGGCGCGCGCACCGTCGATCCGGGTCATCGAGACCGGGCCCGGCACCAGCTTCACGTCGGCGATGTCACCGAGCTTCACCGGCCCGAGCGGCAGCTTCTTCAGCTCGGCCATCGTCGTGGCGGGCTTGGCGGAGGTGATGACGACATCGCGCTCGGAGTCGTCGAGGATCGCCGTGGCCGCCGGGGTACCGCGCACCGCCTGGGCGACCGCGGCGCCGAGCGTGGCGTCGTTGAAGCCGGCGTCCGCCGCCTTCGCGTTGGCCCTGACGGAGATCCGCGGCACGGACTGGGACAGGTCGCTCTGGACGTCGGTGACGTCGTCGAGCTTCGCGATCTCGTCCCGTACCTGCTCGGACGCCGTGCGCAGGACGTCCGCGTCGGCCGCCTTCACCACGACGCTGAGGTCCTGGCTGCCGAAGCCGTCGCCCGCCGCGATCGTCGTGTCGCCGATCCCGTCGAGCTTGCCCAGCTCCTCGTCGATGACGTCGCGGGTCTTCTCGTAGGACGCGGAGTCCTTCAGGGTCAGCTGGTACGAGGCCTGGTTGGCGCCCGTGCCGCCGCCGAAGGCCGCCATGAAGCCGGAGGAGCCGACGGTGACCTGGTAGGCCTTGATCGCGTCGATCCCGTCGAGGACCTTCTCGATCTTCTTCGCGGACGCGTCGGCCGCCTCCAGGCTGGTGCCGGGCTTCAGCTCCTGCTTGATCGACATGACCTCCTGCTCGCCCTGGTCGAAGAAGTTCGTCTTCAGGAGCGGGGCCATGCCGAAGGTGCCGAAGAGCACGACGATCGCGAGGACGACGCTGGTGAGGCGGCGACGGGTCGCGAACCGCAGGACCGGCACGTACATCCGCTGGAGCCGGCTGCGGGCCTCCTTCTCCTCGGCCTTGCGGCGCGCCTCGTCCGGGTCGATGTCCCGTACGGCCTTGGGGGCGCGCAGGAACCAGTACGACAGGACGGGCACGACGGTCAGGGAGACCAGGAGGGACGCCAGCAGCGCCGCGGTGACCGTCAGCGAGAACGAGCCGAACAGCTCGCCGACCATGCCGCCGACCAGACCGATCGGCAGGAAGACGGCGACCGTGGTCAGCGTCGAGGAGGTGACGGCGCCCGCCACCTCGCGCACGGCCGTGAGGATCGCGGTCTCGCGCTCCTCTCCGTAGCCGAGGTGACGCTTGATGTTCTCCAGGACCACGATCGAGTCGTCGACGACCCGGCCGATGGCGATGGTCAGCGCGCCCAGCGTCAGCATGTTGAGCGACAGGTCGCGGGTCCACAGCACGATCAGCGCGAGGACGACGGACAGCGGGATGGAGACCGCGGTGACGAGCGTCGAGCGGATCGAGGCCAGGAAGACCAGGATGATGACGACGGCGAAGAGCAGACCGAGCGCGCCCTCCGTGGTCAGACCGGAGATCGACTTGGAGACGGCCGGGCCCTGGTCGGAGACGATGGAGAGTTCGGCGCCGGAGCCGAGGTCCTTGCGGAGCTCGGGCAGCTTCTCCGTGACCGCGTCGGAGATGGCGACGGCGCTGCCGTCCTTGTCCATCGTGGCCATGACGGCGAGGCTGGGCCTGCCGTTCGTCCGGGTGATGGAGACGCGCTGCGACTCCTCCTGCTCCACCGTGGCGACGGAGCCGAGCCGGACCGGCTTGGCCTTGCCGCCCTTGCCCGCCGCGGCGGCCTGCGGCGCGATGCGCAGGTCCTCGATCTGCTTCAGCGAGGTGAAGCCGCCGCCGACCTGGACGGTGCGGCTGCTGCCCGCCTCGGAGAAGGAGCCCGCGGGGACGGTCGCGCCGCCCGCCTTGAGCGCCTCGGCGAGGGCCATGGTGTTCAGCCCGGCCGCGGCCAGCTTCTTCTCGTCCGGCGTGACCGAGACCTGGAGGTCCTGGACGCCGTCGATGGTGACCTGGCCGACGCCGTCGATGTCCTCCAGGGCCGGGACGACGGTCCGCTCCAGCTGGTCGGCGAGCGCCTGCTGGTCCTTGTCGGAGCTGACGGCGAGGACGACGGTCGGGATGTCATCGGTGGAACCGGCGATGACCTGCGGGTCCACGTCGTCGGGGAGCTGGACGCGGGCGCGGTTCACGGCCTGCTGGACATCGGCGACGAGCTGCTTGGTGCCCTCGTCCCCGTAGTCGAACGTGGCCATGATCACGGCGTTGCCCTCGCTCGCCGTGGAGGTGATGCCCGTGATGCCGTCGACGGCCTTGATGGTGCTCTCGAGCGGCTCGACGACCTGCTTCTCGACCACATCGGGGGACGCACCCTGGTAGGGGGCCAGCACCGACACCATCGGCAGTTCGATGGAGGGCAGCAGTTGCTGCTTGAGCTGGGGAATGGCGATCGCTCCGAAGACGATCGCCACGATCGACATCAGCCCTATCAGGGCCCGTTGCGCGAGGCTGAATCTGGACAGCCAGGACATGGGGTCTCTCTTCTGTGGCGGTACGCAGGAGGCGGGCATGGTCAGGTGCCCCTCTATACGATCGGCCATCCAGGAGGGTGAATCCGTAGGCCCCAGGTCCACATCCTTATCCGGCGCATACTCCTCCTGGAGTACTGCCGGGTGGAGACTCACTCCACCCTTGGGCGTACCAGGCCCGATTCATACGCAATGACCACCAATTGCGCCCGGTCGCGGGCGCCGAGCTTCGCCATCGCCCGGTTCACATGCGTCTTGACGGTGAGCGGGCTGACCTCCAGGCGCTCCGCGATCTCGTCGTTGGAGTGGCCGCCCGCGACGAGGACGAGGACCTCGCGTTCCCGGCCGGTCAGCGCGGCCAGCCGCTCCGAGTACGCGCCCGAGTCCTGGCCGCCCTCCGAACTGCCGCCCTGCGCGAGGAAGGTGGCGATCAGGCCCTTGGTCGCGGCGGGCGAGAGCAGCGCCTCCCCGGCCGCGGCGATCCGGATGGCGCTGAGCAGTTCGTCGGGCTCCGCCCCCTTGCCGAGGAAGCCGGAGGCCCCCGCGCGCAGCGACTGCACGACGTACTCGTCCACCTCGAACGTCGTCAGCATCACCACCCGCACATCGGCGAGCGCGGGGTCGGCGCTGATCAGGCGGGTGGCGGCGAGCCCGTCCGTACCGGGCATCCGGATGTCCATGAGCACCACGTCCGCCCGGGCCGAGCGGGCCAGCTCCACGGCCTGTGCGCCGTCGGCGGCCTCCCCGACGACCTCCATGTCCGGCTCCGAGTCGACCAGCACCTTGAACGCGCTGCGCAGCAGCGCCTGGTCGTCGGCGAGCAGCACCCTGATCGTCATGCGTCCTCGTCCCCCTCCGCGTGGGCCTTGACCGGCAGTATCGCCTGCACCCGGAAGCCTCCTCCGTAACGGGGTCCCGCGCTGAGGGTGCCGCCGAGTGCCGTGACCCGTTCGCGCATGCCGATCAGTCCGTGGCCGCCGCTGTCCGCCTCGTGCCCAGGTCCGCTCCCCTGGCCGGCCGGGCAGCCGTTGTCGAGGATCGTGACCTCCACCGTGCGGCCCACCCGGACGACGCTCACCTCGGCCTTGGCGTCGGCGCCGCCGTGCTTCTGCACATTGGTCAGCGCCTCCTGGATGATCCGGTACGCGGCGAGGTCGACGGCGGCGGGCAGCTCGGTGCCGTGGTCGGTACGGGCCAGCTCGACCGGCAGTCCGGCGTTGCGGAAGGTGTCCAGCAGCGCGTCGAGCACCGCCAGTCCCGGGGCCGGCTCGGTGGGCGCCTCAGGGTCGCCGGACTGCCGCAGCAGACCGACGGTGGCGCGCAGCTCGTTCAGCGCGGACCGGCTCGCCTCCCGTACGTGGGAGAGCGCCTCCTTGGCCTGGTCGGGGCGCTTGTCCATGACGTGTGCGGCGACCCCGGCCTGCACGTTGACCAGGGCGATGTGGTGCGCGACGACATCGTGGAGGTCGCGGGCGATCCGCAGCCGCTCCTCGGCGACCCGGCGCCCGGCCTCCTCCTCACGGGTCCGCTCCGCCCGCTCGGCCCGCTCCCGAATGGCGTCGACGAACGCGCGCCGGCTGCGTACGGCGTCGCCCGCCGCGGCCGCCATACCGGTCCAGGCGAAGAGCCCCAGGTTCTCCTGGCTGTACCAGGGCGCCGAGCCGAACAGCATCGCCGAGCCGGTCAGCACGGCCATCGTCAGCAGGCCGACCCGCCAGGTGGTGGGGCGGTCGGTGCGGGAGGCGACCGTGTAGAGCGCGACCACCGCGGACATGGCGACGGGGGCGGGCGGATCGCCCGCGACGAGCTCCACGACGGACACGGCGGCGGTGACCGCGAGCACCGCCACGGGCCGGTTCCGCCGGAACACCAGGGCCCCGGCCGCGACCACCATCAGCAGCAGGCTGCGGACCTCGGGTGTACGGGTGCCGAAAGTGGGCCCGTGCGGCCCGTGCGGATCGGCGAACGACGCGGTGACCATGCAGACGAGCACGGCGACGGCGAGGGCCGCGTCGAACGCCGTCGGATGCGCGCGCAGCCAGCAACGGGTGTGCGCGAGCCGGGTGAATCCCGTCAGAGGTGCCGTCACGTCAAGCAACGGTACGGGGTGCGCGACCCCCGGGGCGCCGCTCCCTCAGGGGCACGGAACCCGGTCCCCCACGGGCAACAGAAACCGGCCCGCGCCCGGAGGGTGTCCGGGCGCGGGCCGAGGTGCCGAGTACCGGGGTCAGCCCGGGATGAGGCCGTCGTCGCTGAGCATCGCCTTGACCTCGCCGAGCGTCGCGTCCGGGGAGGGCAGGATCAGCTCGGACGGCTCCAGGGAGTCGTCGGGCAGCGGAGCGCCGAAGCGGCGGACCGCGTCGAGCAGGGCGCCCAGGGTGCGGCGGAAGCCGGCCCCGTCACCCGACTCCATCTCGGCGAGCAGCTCGTCGTCCAGCTTGTTCAGCTCGACGAAGTGGCAGTCCTCGACCTTCCACTGGCCCTCCCCCATGATCCGTACGATCATGACGCGCCATCCCTACTGCTTGTCGAACTTGTGCTGGGTCTGGCCCTGGGCCTGGTCCTGCGCCGAACCGCTGCCGCCCTCGATCGCCTGCTGCTGTGCGCTGCTGCCCCCTGCCAGCTCGGCCTTCATGCGCTGCAGCTCCAGCTCGACGTCCGTACCGCCGGAGATCCGGTCCAGCTCCGCGGCGATGTCGTCCTTCGCCATGCCGGTCGGGTCGTCCAGCGCACCGGACGCCAGGAGCTCGTCGATGGCGCCGGCGCGGGCCTGCAGCTGGGCGGTCTTGTCCTCGGCGCGCTGGATCGCCAGGCCGACGTCGCCCATCTCCTCGGAGATGCCGGAGAAGGCCTCCCCGATCCGGGTCTGCGCCTGGGCCGCCGTGTACGTGGCCTTGATGGTCTCCTTCTTCGTACGGAAGGCGTCGACCTTGGCCTGCAGCCGCTGGGCGGCGAGCGTGAGCTTCTCCTCCTCGCCCTGCAGGGTCTGGTGCTGCGTCTCCAGGTCGGTGACCTGCTGCTGAAGCGCGGCGCGGCGGGACAGCGCCTCACGCGCCAGGTCCTCACGGCCGAGCGCCAGCGCCTTGCGGCCCTGGTCCTCCAGCTTCGTGGACTGACCCTGGAGCTGATTCAGCTGCAGCTCCAGGCGCTTGCGCGAGGTCGCCACGTCGGCGACTCCGCGGCGCACCTTCTGCAGCAGCTCCAGCTGCTTCTGGTACGAGTAATCGAGGGTTTCGCGCGGATCCTCGGCCCGGTCAAGGGCCTTGTTTGCCTTCGCGCGGAAGATCATCCCCATACGCTTCATGACACCGCTCATGGGCTTCGCGCGCCCCCTTCTGACGGACTCAGCTCCAGCTACTCCAGGACCCACAGTACGGGCCCTGCATCCATTACCGCACTGTTCGAGCGCGGATGCGCTCCTCCCCAAGAACGACCTGTCCACGGCTGCGATCCAGCGCAAGGAGTAGGTGACCGTCAGGGGAAGCCGCGGTTGCCTCGTCGTGCACACGCGCCAACGTACGTTCTGCCTGCTTCTGCCCCGTACAGACGCTCGCCGTTGCCGGATCGTTCCCCCGGGGGCTGGGGTCCATGCCCGGCACCCCGTACCCTTGTGTTTTGTGTTCCGTAGCCGTTCGAAGGATGAGAAGGCCCCCACCGACAAGGTGACGGCGGACCTCTCCAAGCAGCCCCGCGACCCCGAGGCCCCCAAGGGCCGCCCGACCCCGAAGCGGAGTGAGGCCCAGACGCAGCGCCGTCGCGCGCAGTCGGCACCGACCGACCGCAAGGAGGCCATGCGCCGCCAACGAGAGGCGCGCCGCGCCGACCTGGCCAAGCAGCGCGAGGCGCTGGCCGGTGGCGACGAGCGCTATCTCCCGGCCCGTGACAGGGGTGCGGTGCGTCGATTCGTCCGCGACTTCGTCGACTCGCGGTTCTGCATCGCCGAGTTCTTCCTGCCGCTGGCCGTGGTGATCCTGGTGCTCTCCATGATCCGCGTGCCCCAGCTGCAGAACATCGCGCTGCTGCTGTGGCTCGGTGTGATCGTGCTGATCGTCATCGACTCGATCGGCATCTGGCTCCGCCTGAAGAAGCAGCTGGCCGAGCGCTTCCCCGACGAGCCGAAGCGCGGCGCCGTGGCCTACGGCCTGATGCGTACGCTCCAGATGCGCCGACTGCGGCTGCCCAAGCCCCGCGTCAAGCGCGGAGAGCGGCCCTGAGCGCGGACGTCGTCTCCGGTCAGGGTCAGGACGTCTCCGGTTTCGCGAGCTGCGCGGCCGCCTGGCTGAAGGGCCTGGGCGGGCTGCGCAACACCGTCCGCCAGGAGCTCGTCGCCCGTCAGCTCGACGAGCAGATAGCGGCACGCTTCCCCGTCGGGCAGCGGCTGCGGGTCCTCGACGTCGGCATGGGACAGGGCACGCAGGCCCTGCGGCTGGCGCGGGCCGGGCACAAGGTGACCGGTCTGGAGTCGGACGCGGGAATGCTCCGGGTCGCCCGGGAGGCGCTGGCGACCGAGCCCGAAGGCATCCGGGAGCGCTTCCGGACGATCGAGGGCGACGGCCGGGACACCGGGGTGCACTTCCTGCCCGGTTCCTTCGACGTGGTGCTGTGCCACGGCGTGCTGATGTACGTCGAGGAGCGCGACGCGATGCTGGCGGGCCTGGCGCGGATGCTGGCGCCCGGCGGTCTGCTGTCCCTGCTCGTGCGGAACGCGGACGCGCTGGCGATGCGGCCCGGCCTCGCGGGTGACTGGACCGCGGCGCTGACCGCCTTCGACTCGGACACGTACACCAACCGGCTCGGCATCCAGGTCCGCGCGGACCACATGGCGTCGTTGAAGGCGACCCTCGCGGGGATCGCCGCCCCCCTGCACGCCTGGTACGGCGTGCGGGTCTTCACGGACGGCGCCGCCGACGACGCGGAGCTGCCGCCCGAGGACGAACTGGCCCGGCTGCTGACGGCCGAGGACCGCGCGGGACGCATCGACCCCTACCGCTCGGCGGCCGCGCTGCTGCATCTGTGCGGGGTGCGGGGCCAGTAGGCCGTGTCTGACCCGGCCTGGGCCCGCCCCGGGGCGGTTCCCCCGGGTGCGGACCGTGAGTGGGCTCAGCCCTCGGCGTTGAGGCTCATCGGGCCGTAGATGCGGCTGCCGTCCTCGAAGAGGAAGACCTGGTCCGCACCGCCCTCCAGGAGCTCTCGCCAGACCTCGCCGATCCAGGACTCCGCGTCGCCCTGCGTGCTGAACTCCTCCGGCTCCACGGCCGGCTGGACCTCCGTCCCGTCGGACTTCTCGAACCGCCACGTCCACGCCATGTGCGCCTCCCGGGTCCACGCGCTGATGACCTTGCTTCCCGCAGCGTAGCCGGGCGCGCACCCGCAGCGGTGACGCGGGAAGATCGTGACCGTGGAACTGACTCTGCTCGGCACCGGAGCCCCCACCGGGCTCCCCCGCCCCGACTGCCCCTGCGCCGTCTGCGCCGCCGCCCGCGGCGAACGGGCGCGCGCGGCGACCGCCCTGCTGGTGGACGGCGCGCTGCTGCTCGACCTGACGCCGGGGGCGGCGCTGGCCGCCGCCCGGGCGGGCCACTCACTCGTGGGGGTACGGCAGGTCCTGCTGTCGCACCCGCACGACGGGCCCGCGATGGAGCTGCCCGTGGGGCTGCCGACGGCCGGGCGGGTGCCGGACGGTCAGGAGTTGACGCTGATCAGCGGGCACCGGGTGCGGGCGGTCGCGCTGGACTCCCCGGGTACGGGGTACGAGGTGACCTCGCCGGAGGGGGAGCGACTGCTGTACCTGCCGCCGGGCGGCGCGCCCGCCGGCGTGACGGACGGTGATCCACTGCCGTACGACATGATCGTCGCCGATGTCGTCGGACGCCCCGACGGACTGGCGAGGCTGCGGGCGGTGGGCGCGGTCGGCGCCACGACGGACGTCGTCGCCGTCCACATCGACCACGACGCGCCCCCCGGTGCCGAGCTGGACCGGCGGCTCGCGGCGGCGGGGGCGCGGACCGTGCCGGACGGCACGACGCTGTACGTCGGGGAGTACCACGCGGTCCCGGACGTACCGCGGCGCACGCTGGTCACCGGCGGGGCGCGGTCCGGGAAGTCGCTGGAGGCGGAGCGGCGGCTGGAGTCGTTCCCCGACGTGGTGTACGTGGCGACGAGCGGCGCGCGCGGGAACGACCGGGAGTGGGCGGCCCGGGTCGCGGCGCACCGGGAGCGCCGGCCGGGCAGCTGGCGCACGATCGAGACCTGCGAGCTGGTTCCCCTGCTGGCCGAGAGCGGTCCTCCGCTGCTCATCGACTGCCTGGCGCTGTGGCTCACCGACGCGATGGACCAGGTGGGCGCGTGGGACGACGAGCGCTGGGAGACGGTCGGCCGCGGCCTCCTGCACGCCCGCACGTCCGCCCTCGTCGCGGCCGTCCGCGAGACGCGCCGCACGGTCGTCGCCGTCACCAACGAGGTCGGTTCGGGCGTCGTCCCCGCGACCCCGTCGGGCCGTCGTTTCCGCGACGAACTGGGCCGCCTGAACGCGGCCTTCGCCTCGGAGTGCGAGCACGTCCTGCTGGTGGTGGCGGGCCAGGCGCTGCCGCTGCGGTGAGCGGGTGGCCCGGGAGCCGGAAAGGCGGGGCGGGCCGGTACTGTTCGGCGAATGAGCTCGCTGAATCTCGACGACTTCTCCGACCTTATCGAGCGCCCCGACACCGGTATGCGGCGCGACGCCGAGGAACGCCGGGAGCGGCTGTCCGTGCCGCCCGGGGCCCTGGGGCGGCTGGACGAGCTGGGCGAGTGGCTGTCGGCCGCGCAGGGGGCCGTGCCGGCGCGGGCCGTCGAACGGCCGCGGGTGGTGCTGTTCGCGGGGGACCACGGGGTCGCTGAGCTGGGTGTGTCGGGACGGCCGGCGGGAACCGCGCACGAGCTGGTGCGGGCCACGCTGGAGGGCGCGAGCCCCGTCGCGGTGCTGGCCCGGCGGATGGACGTGCCGGTGCGGATCGTCGACGCCGGACTGGACTGCGATCCGGACCTGCTGCCCGAGGACGTCGTACGGCACCGGGTGCGGCGCGGCAGCGGGCGCATCGACGTCGAGGACGCGCTGACCCCGGACGAGGCCGAGGCGGCCGTGCGTCTGGGTGTGACGATCGCCGACGAGGAGGCCGACTCCGGTACCGATCTGGTGGTGCTCGGCGATCTCAGTGTCGGCGGTACGACGCCCGCCTCCGCCCTGATCGCCGCGCTCTGCGGCACGGACGCCTCGGTGGTGACCGGTCGCGGCGGTGCCGGGATCGACGATCTGGCGTGGATGCGCAAGTGCGCGGCGATCCGTGACGCGCTGCGCCGCGCCCGGCCCGTGCTCGGCGACCAGCTGGCGCTGCTGACGGCCGTGGGCGGGGCGGATCTGGCCGCGACGACCGGGTTCCTGCTGCAGGCCGCGGTGCGCCGGATGCCCGTGATCCTGGACGGTGTCGTCTCGGCGGCCTGCGCCCTCGTCGGGCAGCGGGCGGCGTTCCGTGCGCCGGACTGGTGGCTGGCGGGCCAGGTGACCGGAGAGCCGGCCCAGGCGAAGGCCCTCGACCGGATGGCGCTCGACCCGCTGCTCGACCACGGCGTCACCGTCGGGGAAGGAACGGGCGCCCTGCTCGCCCTCCCCCTCGTCCGGGCGTCCGCGGCGCTCGCCGCCGAACTGCCCGTGCGTACGGAGTAGTTCCCACCCGCAGCCCGCGCGAGATCGGGATCACTCGGATCCCACTCAACTTCTCGGCATCGTCGCCGGTCTTCGATCGTGGCGCGGGGCTCGGGGCGGGACCGGATCGAGTCGTTGTAGCGCGCCGACGCCACATACCGACCCATCTGGGAGCCACGTTCCATGCTCTTCGACGTGAGCGCCGTTCTCGAGCCCTCGGCGAGCCGGCGGTGAACCGTGCGCGCGCTTTCGCGCGCCGCGAGTGGGGGCCGCTGTACACGACCGTACGGACGGCGCTCGTGACGAGGACGTGGCGCGCGGTCCCCATGACGCTCGGCGCGGTCTGTCTCACCGGCCTGTTCCAGCTGGTGCAGAACCAGTCCTGGGGCTATCAGCCGGTGCAGGACATCGGCTCGGTGCGGGCGGAGGACCCGCTCTGGCTCGCTCTGCTCCGTACCCCGCTGTCCCTCTTCGTCCCGGCGCTCGATCTGCCGGTGTGGGGCGCGCTGGCCCAGGTCCTCCTGGTGTTCGGCATCTGCGAGATCTGTCTGGGACGGCCGCGCACCCTGATGGTCGCGTACGCGGCCACGCTCGCCGGGACGCTGTACGCACGGGCCGGGATCGCCCTGGGGCCCGGTCATCCGCTGAGCCTGCCCGCCTCGGACGCCCAGGTCGTGGACACGGGGCCGTCGGCGGCGGTGGTGGGGCTCGCGGTCTGGGTCTGTCACCGCTACGGGGCGCGGGTGACGATGGGCCTGGTGGTCGTCGCGATGATCGTCGAAGTGCTGGTGAAGAACAATCTGGCGGGCAAGGAGCATCTCGCCGCGATCGCCGGCGTGCTCGTGGTGCTCGCCGTGACGGCGTGCTTTCAGCGTGCGCCGGAGCCGGGTTCGGAACCGGTGTCGGAAACGGAACCGGGAGCAGAGCCCGGGCCGGCGCCGGAGCCGAGGTCGGTGCCGGAGCCGGGATCGGGATCGGGATCGGGATCGGGATCGGGATCGGGATCGGGACCAGTGTCGGAGCCACGGCTGGAACCGGGGCTGGAACCGGAGCCCGGTTCCAGCGCCGGGGCGGGGGCGCGGCCGGCCGGCAGCCGGTCCGGGGCGCCGCCGATCAGGTCCTCGAACTTGCGGCGCGGTCCGCTCCAGCGTTTGTCGTGGTGGAACGCGCGCAGCACCGCCTTCGCCCGGGAGCGCGGGCGGCGCCGGTAGACCCGCTTGGCCCACGGCGAGGCGGGCCTGGCCAGCCGGAGCGCCGCGATGATCGCGACGAACGGCACCAGCGTGCCGATGATCGCCATCCGCAGTTTGCCCTTGAAGAGGGCGATCAGGACGAAGGCGAAGTTGACGGCGAGGGTGAGCAGGAAGACCCGGCGGTCGTCGCGTTCGTCCTCGGTGAGGTTGTCGACCCCGAGCGGCGAGAAGCCGCCGAGGATCAGCAGCAGCAGTGAGGCGGTGAGCACGACCACCTCGACGCTCTGACGGCCCGCCTCGGTCCAGTAGACGTCGTCGAGGTGCAGGATCAGCGCGAACTCGTCGAGGACCAGCCCGGCGCCCATCCCGAAGACCACCGCGAAGACGACGGTGCCCGCGCCGGTGTGCTGGCTGCTGGCGACCGACCCGAATCCGCCGATGATGATGAGGACGACACCGGGCACCACATGGTGGATGTGCAGCCCGCCGGAGCTGACGTTCCGGAAGGGTCCCTTTCCGAGCCGGATCAGCCGGGTGACCGTGCGGGTGATCAGGAAGGTCAGGACGAAAGAGGCCAGCGCGATGAGCAGCGGGAGCTTTCCCGGCTCCACGATGTTGCGGTAAAACCAGTGACCCATGCCACCCGCTCCCGTTTTGTCCGTCATGCGCAATTTACCGTCGGAGCGCACCGACTACCCTGCGCGCGGTGAGCTCTCTCAGGACAGTCGGCCCGGTCGGCATACGGTTCGCCTTCGGCACCCTCACCGTGCTGCCGGTACGCGTCACCCGCTGGGACCGCGACGCCGCACGGGCGGGAATGCTCTGCGCCCCGCTCGCCGGGCTGGTCGTGGGCCTCTGCGCGGCCGCCCTCGGCGGACTGCTGCTCGTGCTCGGCGCGGGCCCGCTGCTCGCCGCCGTCGGCTCCGCCGCCGTACCCGCCGTGCTCACCCGGGGCCTCCACCTCGACGGCCTCGCCGACACCGCCGACGGCCTGGGCAGCGCCAAGCCCGCCGAGGACGCGCTGCGGATCATGAAGCAGTCGGACGTCGGGCCGTTCGGTGTGATCACCCTGCTCTTCGTGCTGCTGGCGCAGGTCGCGGCACTGTACGAGCTGTACGGGCACGGCTGGGTCCACGGCGCGGCGGGGGCGGCGGCCGCGGGCGTCGCGGCGCGGCTCGCGCTCACGCTCGCCTCGCGCACGGGCGTCCCGGCGGCCCGCCCGGAGGGCCTCGGCGCCATGGTCGCCGCCACCGTCCCCGTACGCCACGCCGTGACGGCCGCCGTCCTGGTCACCGCGGCATGCGCGGCCGCGGGCGCGGCGTCCGGCGGGTACGGGGCGCTCCGGGTCGCCGTGGCCCTCCTCGCCGGAGCGGCGGCGGCCGAACTGCTGCTGCGGCACTGTGTGCGCCGCTTCGGCGGGGTGACGGGAGACGTGTTCGGCGCGCTCGCGGAGACGGCGGCGACGGCGACGCTGATCGCGCTGGCCGTGGGCTCCTAACAGGCCTTCCGCCACACCCCCAGCTCGTACCTCTTCAGCATCGAGCTCAGCCGCAGCCGCTTCGACTGCGGGCAGAAGCGGTCCGTCGTCAGCTCGTACTCGACGTGGAAGACCGCCTTGCCCGCTTCGACGAACGGGGTCAGCGCGGCGCATTCGGCGTACTGCGCGCACTGCTCGTTGACCGCGAAGTCGAAGTCACCGACCAGCTGCGGGATCTGGTCCAGGTCGTTCTTCAGGCCGACGGCCAGTCCCCGGTCGTGGGCGAGCCGGGCGATGAGCCGGTTGTAGCGGAGCTGGTCGGCGGTGGTGAGCGGGAAGCCCGTGTCGTTGGCGTAGCCGTCCATGTTGTCCGGCTCGACCGCGTCGAAGCCCTTCTCCCTGCACATGTCGAAGCGTTCGGCCATCAGCGGTTCCAGGACGTCCGTGCGGCGGATGTCGAGCCAGCGTTCGCCCTTCCAGCCGTTGCCCTTGCCGAGCAGGGCCCTGGGGAAGGCGTCCGCGTCCGGGCGGAAGTCCTCCCACGCGCCCGTGGAGATGTAGCAGATGACCTTGCGGCCGCGCCGGTGCAGATCGGCGACGACGGACTCCGGATGCTCGAAGCCGTCGATGTCGTAGACGGGTACGTCGACCGTCGGATCGAGGCGGCCGCTGAGCTGCCACTGCCAGGCGAGCCCCGGCTTCGGCTGCCAACGGGTGCGCGGCGGCGCGGCGTCGTCCGGGGCGGCGTGGTCCGGGACGGTGGTGCAGCCGGCGAGCAGCACCGGTGTCAGGAACAGCGCCAGGAGCAGCATAAGACGTCTTGGCGGGACCGACAGGCTCATGTTCCGTGGGCTCCTCAGCGATGCGCGGTGACCCGGCCCAGCAGAGCACAGACCAGCCCCACCAGCACGACGGCGGCGGCCGCGGGGACGAGCAGCAGGTCCGCGCCGGGGACGAGGACCGTGGCGAGCGCGGCCGCGCAGCACACCACGGCCGCGCTCGTCACCGCGCCGAACGCCTGAAGCAGCAGTGCCGTCCAGAGCACGACGCCGAGCAGCAGCACCCCGGCGAGCGCCGCTCCGCCCGGTCCGTGGCCGCTGCCCGGCCACAGCAGCGTCGCCGCCGCCGTGAGCGTCAGCAGCGCGCCCAGATGTCCGGCGAGGCAGCGCGCCAGCGCCGCGGCGACGGTGACGCGGAAGCGATGCGGGGAGGTGCTGGCCCGCAGCCCGGCGAGGCTGTCCGCCCGGAACCGGTGCAGCAGCCACTCGGCGGGCCCCATGCCGAGCGTCAGCGCGACGGCGAACGGCGGGGTGTCCAGGGCGACCTGGAGCACGAGCACACCGGCCCCGAGCCCGAACAGCCCGTACGGCACCGACCCGCCGAGCCGCGGCCGGCCACGGCCCCCGGTGCGGATACGCGTGACCAGGCCACGGGCCGGTGTGCGGTGGGCCCGGCCACCGGCAGGGCCGGGTTTCCCGCCCGGATCACCCGGACCGCCCGGACCGGCCGCACCGCCCGCACCGCCCGCACCGGCCGAGCGCAGTTCCGAGCTCACCGCCCACGCCGCCAGGGCAACCGCGGCGATGACCGAGGCCAGCGGCAGGGCGAGGTGCGCCCAGACCGGCATCGGGTGCAGTGCGGCGAACAGCGCGCCACCGGCCGGCGGCGCCAGGACGAGCAGCAGCGCACGGTCGCGGCCCAGCACCAGCAGCACAGTCGCCGCCACGAGGTACAGCGACTGGCCGGCCGCGAAGAGGACCATCGGCCCCTCGGCGGTGACCGCCGAGGCCGTGCCGAGCAGCGCGCCCACGGGCGCGCCCAGGAGCAGCGACCGGGCGGCCGCCGCGCGGTCGCCGAGGCCCAGCCAGGTGTAGGCGCGGTGGGCGAGGGCCTGGTTCCACGCCCAGCCGGCGAGCGCGGCGGCGATCAGCGGTTCGTACGCCGGGCGGCCGCCCGCGAGGAGCGGTACGGCCAGGACGTGGGCGAGCCCCGGGAGGGTGAAGACCAGGCCGCGCAGCAGGCAGGCGAGGAGCGTCGGGCCCGTGGGTGCGGCCGGCGGGCCGCCGGGCTCCGGGAAGCGGCGCTCGGCGCGTGCGTACAGCTCCTCCGCCAGGGCGAAGGAGTCCTCGCGGCCGTAACGCAGACGTATCTGCTCGTCCGTCAGCCCGTCGGACTCCAGCAGCGCGGCGATCTCGTCGGGATGGACGGCCGCCGCGATGAAGTCGCCCAGCCGCCCGGCGAGTTCGTCGACCGGGTCGGCCTCGGACCGGTCCGCGGGGAGCCGGCTGCCCGGTACGGACGGCAGCGCGTCCCGCCCGGCGGAGCCCGGTTCCTTCAGCCACAGCGATCCGCTCACCACACGCTCCCGTCCGCGGCCGGCTGCAGGTACCAGGGGTCCCTCAGTTCCAGCGTCCAGTCGGCGACGGTCTCGGCGAGCGGCTCGGGCACCGCGCCCGGCGCCCCGTCCAGTTCCCGGTAGATCCGGCGGAAGGCGTCCACGGAACGCCGCAGTGTGAAGCGGTCGAGGACCCGCTGCCGGGCGCGCCGGCCCAGTTCCGCCCGGCGCTCGTCGTCCCGCAGCAGTTCCAGGGCCGCCGCGGCCAGCGCCTCCGGCTCGCGCGGCGGCACCACCAGGCCCGTGTCGCCGACGGCCTCCCGTACCCCGCCCACATCGGTGGACACCGTCGTCCGGCCGCACGACATCGCCTCGATGACCGAGAACGGGAATCCCTCACTGATGCTGGACAGCATCACCACGTGCCCGGCGGCGTAGGCGCGCGCCACATCGCTGATCCGCCCCTCCCACACGATGCCGTCGGCGACGCCCAGTTCCGCGGCGAGCTTCTCCAGCCCGGTCGCGTACCGCTCACCGCCCGCGGGCGCCGCCCCGAACAACCGCAGGCGCAGCTCCGGCAGTTCGGCCCGGGCCAGGGCGTAGGCCCGGATCAGCGTCTCCAGGTCCTTGATGGGGTCGATCCGGCCGGCCCAGGTGAGCGTGGGTACGGAGGGTTCGGCACCGGCATGCGGGAAGGCGTGCGGATCGACACCGTTGTAGACCGTGCGGATCCGGTCGGCGGGGGCGCCTCCGCGCTCCTCCCACCGGCGGTTGTACCGGTTGCACGGCGTGATCAGATCGGCCCGCGCGTAGCCGAGGGTGTTGAGCTCCCGGTAGAAGCCCAGCATCAGCGCCTTGACGGGCCACCGCTGGGCCGTGGCTCGCTGGCCGAGATAGCGCTCGCGCAGATAGATGCCGTGCTCGGTGAGGAGGAAGGGCACGCCGTCCAGGCGCTGGGCGGCGAGCGCGGGCAGGGTGGCGAGCCCGCTGCTGACGGCGTGGGCGACGCTGTCCGTGGGGATGCGCACGGCGAGCGGGCGCAGCGCGTGTTCGAGCAGATCGACGGCGGTCAGGGCGTCGTGGACGGTGGGCCGGGCCGCGGCGGTGGGCAGATGCGGCAGCGTCCACAGCCGCATCAGGGTGCGGACGGCGGACTCGGTGCGCAGCGCGGCGGAGAGGCGGCCGGCGCGGGCCTCCTCGGCGAGCGCGTCCAGCCCGGCGCCGAAGTCGGCGTGCGCGTGCGGGTCGAGCACCGACATGAGGAAGCGTGCGTAGAGGTCGGGGAAGCGCCGGCGGGCGGCTCTGCCGAACTGCGCGCGGGCACGGCCGGGGCGAGGCCCCCACAGCGGCACGGAGGTGTGTCGGCGGATGTTGGGCGGCAGCTCCCAGGTGACGGGCTCCCGGCCGCTTCCGGTGAGGGCGGTGACGGTGAACTCGACCTCGGGCATGCCCCGGATCAGCTGGTCGCACCAGGTGCTGACGCCACCGTGGGCATGCGGATACGTTCCTTCGGTGAGCATGGTGACGTGACGTCCCTGGCTCATCGTGCTGGGTCCCCCTGGACGTGCGTCATGGGCGTGGGTGACGCACCCCGGCCGGACCGGCCGGGGTGCGTGCGATGACGGGGTGGACCCGCGCGTCAGACGGCGGGCAGCCGCAGGGTGACGGCGGACTGCAGAAGGTCAGGACCGGTCCAGGCCGAGCGCCGGCCCGCGTACGGGCTGCCGAAGAGGCTCGTACCGAGCAGCAGTTGCTTCCGCGTGCCCTCGGGCGCGGTGACGGGAACGACGACCCCGTTCGGTGCCTGGACGGTGACGGTGGTGCCGATGCGGTACGCCGTGACCTTGCCCGTGTCGAGGGCCTTCTGCCACGCGGCGCGGCGGCTCAGTTCCGTACCGGTGTCGCGCTGGCTCTGGTTGACGAGCGGCGCGCTGTCGGCGAACAGCGACCGGTAGTCGGCGAGGATCCGGTCGAGGACGGGGTAGAGGATGCGGTCCTCGGCCAGGTTGGACTGGTGGACGTAGTGGGGGCGGGGGTCGTTCGCGACGACGTGGCCCAGCGCGATCCTGGCCTCCTGCGGCACGATGTACTGCGCGTAGCCGGTCTGCTCGTCCAGGGACTCGTCCAGGCAGGTGGAGGCCGGGTTGCTCTCGCAGATGCCGCTGCCGCCGTCCGCCCTGGAGGTGTAGATCCAGTTGTACTCGTCGGCCATCTCCGCGGCCGTGCCCGTGTTGTAGTACACGTTCATCGGGTGACGGGGCACGGTGAGGGCGCCGCCCACGGGGCGCTGCTGCGGCTCGCGGGAGTTGTCGCCGGCGATCCACTTGACGCCGTTGTCGGCGAGCGCGGGCGCCAGGTTGGGATTGTCGACAGGCTGCTGCGGAAGGGTCTTGAGACCCGAGTGCTCTCCGGTGACCAGCTCGGTACGGTCGACGGAGATGCCCTTGTTCACCGCCCAGTTGTGGTTGTCGCGGATCTGCGCGGCGATCTCGGCGCGGCTCATGTACTGCGTCGTGCCGTTCGCGTTCTTCGCGCACTGCCACGGGACGACGGACACGTTCTGGACGCAGCCGAGGAACGGGTGGGTGTAGGTGTGGTTGATCCAGCGGTACTTGGCACGGTCGGCGACCAGCCGGGCGGCGAGCGCGTCGGTGCCGCCGTGCTCGGCCTTCCACTCCTCGCCGGCCCCGGCGTTGTAGACCATGTCGAGGGTGAAGCCGCTGGACTGCTGCCACTGCGCGGCGTACTGGGCGTCCGCGGCGGTCATGCGGATGTCGGGCGTGGTGTCCTCGGCCCCGCCACCGCAGTCGATGTCGCCCGGTGTGCAGTTGCGGTCCTTGTCCCAGCGGGCGTCGGGCGCGAACACGTCGTCGACGTGGACCGCGAAGTAGTTGCGGCTCTGTCCGAGGTGGACGCCCTGGGTGAGCCATTCGACGATGCCCCGCGCCAGCAGCCGGAACTGCCGCTGGTGCTGGTTGTAGGCGAAGGTGACGACCAGCTCACGGCGCCCGTCGTGCGCGTACTCGCCGAGCAGGCTGGCCCGGCCCTCGCCGCCGGGCACGGGGGCGTCGACGTAACTCGTGAACCCCTCGCGCGGGCGCGCCAGATAGCCGTAGCTCTCGCCGATGTCGGGCGCGTTGTCCTCGAACGTCAGCGGGCCGTCGAGATAGCCGAAGGGCCCGGTGCGGCCCGCGGCGGTGACGGTGGCCGCGGCGCCGTCGAGGGTGCCGGCCCAGCCGCCTTCGCTGGTGTAGTCGAGCCCGACGCCCGGATGCGCCCAGGTGTAGGCGTCGACCTGACGGACCCCGAAGGTCTTCTCGTAGGCGACGAGCGCGGCCTGCTCGGCGGCGCCCGCGGAGTCCGTCCCGAACGGCGCCTCGTTCGGCAGGACCACACCCTGGTACTTGGCGCGCGGCCGGCCGCTCACGGTGTCGCTCAGGAAGGCCGCGTTGATCGTCGGACGGCTCGGATCGCCGAGGTCGACGACGCTGTACGGGACTCCCGTACTGCGCAGCTCGGAGGTGACCGCGGCCACCGAGTCACCGCCGTCGTCGACGACCAGGACCTTCAGGTCGATCCGCGGCACCGGGTCCGCGGCCGCCGCGGGCGTCGCGGGCAGCACGGCGGTGAGCAGCGCGCACGTCGTGAGCGTCACCGCCGCCGTGCCGAGCCTGCCCTTCGTGGAACCGTTGGATCCTCTCGTGAATCCGCTCGTGAATCCGCTCGTACGCAACCTCGTACCGAATACGGGCGCCATGGCGTTTCCCCCCACCCCTCGTTGGCCCTCCCTCGCGGAGAATCCGGGGAGGACATGTGGAAATCATGCAAAGCAGCCACTCGCTCCCTTGCGCATTCGGGCCGAGTGTGACGCAGGACTCACCGATCGGCCGGGGAAACGTGGCGGAGACACCACGGATGGGTGAATCACCGCTGGCGCGAGCGAACACAGCGGGCGCGCGTAGGCTCGTGGCGGCGCTCCGGCTCGCCCGATTTACGATGCGCCGGGCGGCCGACCCACCTCTTCGGCCATGGAACTCAACGGAAGCGAGATTTCACCACCGTGACTGCTCTCACTCTCAGCACTGCCGGCGCTGCGACGCTGCGCGCCGACGCGGTCGTCGTCGGCGTCGCGAAGGGCGCCAAGGGCCCGGTCGTCGCCGCCGGCGCCGAGGCCGTGGACAAGGCGTTCGACGGAAAGCTCGCCACCGTCCTCGAGACCCTCGGCGCCTCCGGTGCCGAGGGCGAGGTGACCAAGCTGCCCGCGCCGGCCGGCCTGAAGGCCCCGGTCGTGATCGCGGTCGGCCTCGGTGCCGCCCCGGAGAAGGACGACTCGTACACCGCGGAATCGCTGCGGCGCGCCGCGGGTTCCGCGGCCCGGGCGCTGTCCGGCACGAAGAAGGCCGCGTTCGCGCTGCCGATCGAGGCCTCCGAGGACGCCGAGGCGATCGCCGAGGGCGCGCTGCTCGGTGCCTACGCCTTCACCGCGTACCAGGACGGCGAGAACGGCAAGAAGCCGCTGGCCGAGATCGCCCTGCTCGGCGCCAAGCCGCGCGACAAGGCGTACAAGGCCGCGGCCGACCGGGCGATCGCGCTGACCGAGGAGATCAACCGCGCCCGCGACCTGGTCAACACCCCGCCGAACGACCTCTTCCCCGAGTCCTTCGCCGCCGTCGCCTCCGCGGCCGGCAAGGAGCACGGCCTCAAGGTGCAGGTCCTCGACGAGAAGGCGCTCCTCAAGGGCGGCTTCGGCGGCATCCTCGGCGTCGGCCAGGGCGCGGCCAACGGCCCGCGGCTGGTGAAGGTCGCGTACACGCACCCCAAGGCGGAGAAGTCCCTGGCCTTCGTCGGCAAGGGCATCACCTACGACTCGGGCGGCATCTCGCTGAAGCCGGCGGGCCACAACGAGACGATGAAGTGCGACATGAGCGGCGCCGCCGCCGTGTTCGCCGCCGTCGTCACGGCCGCCCGGCTCGGCCTGCGCGTGAACGTCACCGGCTGGCTGGCGCTCGCCGAGAACATGCCGTCCGGCACCGCCACCCGCCCCGGTGACGTGCTGCGCATGTACAGCGGCAAGACGGTGGAGGTGCTCAACACCGACGCCGAGGGCCGTCTCGTCCTGGCCGACGCGCTCACCAGGGCGTCGGAGGAGAAGCCCGACGCGATCGTCGACGTGGCGACGCTGACCGGCGCGATGGTGCTGGCGCTCGGCAACCGCCGCTTCGGCATCATGGCCAACGACGACGCCTTCCGTACCTCGATCCACGAGATCGCGGAGGAGGTCGGCGAGGACTCCTGGCCGATGCCGCTCCCGACCGACCTGCGCAAGGGCATGGACT
The DNA here is from genome assembly GCF_036181745.1 of Streptomyces sp. NBC_00259. Taxonomy (NCBI): domain Bacteria; kingdom Bacillati; phylum Actinomycetota; class Actinomycetes; order Kitasatosporales; family Streptomycetaceae; genus Streptomyces; species Streptomyces sp. NBC_00259. The sequence goes on from NZ_CP108080.1 coordinate 2,097,628, forward strand.
CGCCGACCGCCGACATCGCGAACATGGGCGAGCGGATGGGCGGCGGCCTGGTCGCCGGCCTGTTCCTCAAGGAGTTCGTCGGCGAGGGCATCACGTGGGCCCACCTGGACATCGCCGGCCCGGCCTTCCACGAGGGCGCCCCGTACGGCTACACCCCGAAGGGCGGCACCGGCTCCGCGGTCCGCACCCTGGTCAGGCTGGCCGAGCGCACCGCCGAGGGCGACCTGGGCTGACGCACCACCGTGCACCGGGTCCGGAGGACGTTCCGGACCCGGGCGTCGGTGGCCCTCCGCGGGCGCCGCGGGAATCTCTCCGCGAGCGCCGCGGGAAGCCTTCCGCGGGTGCCGCAGGAATACCGGGCGGGGGTCCTCGGTTTGTCCACCCGGTGGTCTTTCCGTTCGCCTTCGACGAAATTCGCAGGTTCGTACGTACCAGTAATCGCCGGTGACGGCTGAACCGCCGTCCCGTACCCCGGCCCCGCGTCCCGCCTTCCGTCGACAAGTGCGAAGATGGGTTCTCGGCAGGACAGGGCCCCCACCACAGGGCCGAAGACAAGCGGCCGAACACCAGCCGCCGCGTAGGTCATGGACGACCGGCGCCCGGCGCACATGCATGGAGGACGTGACGTGGCGAACGACGCCAGCACCGTTTTCGACCTAGTGATCCTCGGCGGTGGCAGCGGTGGTTACGCCGCGGCCCTGCGCGGAGCGCAGCTGGGCCTGGACGTCGCCCTGATCGAGAAGGACAAGGTCGGCGGCACCTGCCTGCACCGTGGATGCATCCCCACCAAGGCCCTGCTGCACGCCGGTGAGATCGCCGACCAGGCGCGCGAGAGCGAGCAGTTCGGCGTCAAGGCCACCTTCGAGGGCATCGACGTCCCGGCCGTCCACAAGTACAAGGACGAGGTGATCTCCGGGCTGTACAAGGGCCTGCAGGGACTGATCGCCTCCCGCAAGGTCACGTACATCGAGGGTGAGGGCCGGCTGTCCTCCCCCACCTCGGTCGACGTCAACGGCCGCCGCGTCCAGGGCCGCCACGTCCTCCTCGCCACCGGCTCGGTCCCGAAGTCGCTGCCGGGTCTGACCATCGACGGCAACCGCATCATCTCCTCCGACCACGCCCTGGTCCTGGACCGGGTGCCGCAGTCCGCGATCGTGCTCGGCGGCGGTGTCATCGGCGTCGAGTTCGCCTCCGCCTGGAAGTCCTTCGGCACCGACATCACGATCATCGAGGCCCTGAAGCACCTCGTCCCGGTCGAGGACGAGAACAGCTCCAAGCTTCTTGAGCGCGCCTTCCGCAAGCGCGGCATCAAGTTCAACCTCGGCACCTTCTTCGAGAAGGCCGAGTACACCGAGAACGGTGTGCGGGTCACCCTCGCCGACGGCAAGACCTTCGAGGCCGAGGTGCTGCTGGTCGCCGTCGGCCGCGGCCCGGTCTCGCAGGGCCTCGGCTACGAGGAGCAGGGCGTCGCGATGGACCGCGGCTACGTCCTGGTCGACGAGTACATGCAGACCAACGTGCCGACCATCTCGGCCGTCGGTGACCTCGTCCCGACCCTCCAGCTCGCGCACGTCGGCTTCGCCGAGGGCATCCTGGTGGCGGAGCGACTGGCCGGTCTGAAGACCGTCCCGATCGACTACGACGGCGTGCCGAAGGTGACGTACTGCCACCCCGAGGTCGCCTCCGTGGGTCTCTCCGAGGCCAAGGCCAAGGAGATCTACGGCGCGGACAAGGTCGTCGCTCTGAAGTACAACCTCGCGGGCAACGGCAAGAGCAAGATCCTCAAGACCGCGGGCGAGATCAAGCTCGTGCAGGTCAAGGACGGTGCCGTGGTCGGCGTCCACATGGTCGGTGACCGTATGGGCGAGCAGGTCGGTGAGGCTCAGCTGATCTACAACTGGGAGGCTCTGCCGGCCGAGGTCGCGCAGCTCATCCACGCGCACCCGACGCAGAGCGAGGCGCTCGGCGAGGCCCACCTGGCCCTCGCGGGCAAGCCCCTCCACTCCCACGACTGATTCAGTCCACGGGCGCGACGACCACTACCGCACTTTCGTAAGGAGCAACCGAAACCATGCCGGTTTCCGTAACCCTTCCGGCGCTCGGCGAGAGCGTCACCGAGGGCACCGTCACCCGCTGGCTGAAGGCCGAGGGCGAGCGCGTCGAGGCCGACGAGCCGCTGCTGGAGGTGTCGACCGACAAGGTCGACACCGAGATCCCCGCACCGGCCGCCGGTGTCCTGGCGTCCATCAAGGTCGCCGAGGACGAGACCGTCGAGGTCGGCGCAGAGCTGGCCGTCATCGACGACGGCACGGGCGCCCCCGCTGCCGCCCCGGCCCCAGCCGCCGCCGAGGCCCCCGCCCCCGCCCCCGAGCCGGCGCAGCCCGCCGCGGCCGCCCCGGCCGCCGAGCAGGCCGCCCCCGCACCGGCTCCGACCGCCGAGGCCGCCGCCGGCGGCAGCGGTGCCGAGGGCACCGACGTCGTGCTGCCCGCGCTGGGCGAGTCGGTCACCGAGGGCACCGTCACCCGCTGGCTCAAGGCGGTCGGCGACTCCGTCGAGGCCGACGAGCCGCTGCTCGAGGTCTCCACCGACAAGGTCGACACCGAGATCCCGGCGCCCACCTCGGGTGTGCTGCTGGAGATCACGGTCGGCGAGGACGAGACCGCCGAGGTCGGCGCGAAGCTCGCCGTGATCGGCGCCCCGGGTGCCGCTCCGGCTGCTCCGGCCGCCCCCGCGGCCCCGGCTCCCGCTGCCGCCCCGGCTCCGGCCGCTGCTCCGGCCGCTCCTGCTCCGGCGCCCGCGCCGGTCCAGGCCGCGCCTGCCGCTGCCGCCCCGGCTCCGGCACCGGCACCGGTGGCCCCCGCCGCCCCCGCTCCGGCCGCTCCGGCTCCCGCCGCTCCGGCCGCCGACGAGGGCGCGTACGTCACGCCGCTGGTCCGCAAGCTCGCGGCCGAGAGCGGTGTGGACCTGTCCTCGGTCAAGGGCACCGGCGTCGGTGGCCGTATCCGTAAGCAGGACGTCATCGCGGCCGCCGAGGCCGCGAAGGCCGCCGCCGCTGCGCCGGCTCCGGCCGCCGCCGCTCCGGCCGCCGCGAAGAAGGCCCCGGCCCTCGAGGTGTCCCCGCTGCGCGGCCAGACCGTCAAGATGACCCGCATGCGCAAGGTCATCGGCGACAACATGATGAAGGCGCTGCACGGCCAGGCCCAGCTGTCCTCGGTCGTCGAGGTCGACATCACCAAGCTGATGAAGCTGCGCGCCCAGGCCAAGGACGCGTTCGCCGCCCGCGAGGGCGTCAAGCTGTCCCCGATGCCGTTCTTCGTCAAGGCCGCGGCCCAGGCGCTGAAGGCCCACCCGGTCGTCAACGCCCGGATCAACGAGGACGAGGGCACCATCACCTACTTCGACTCGGAGAACATCGGCATCGCCGTCGACTCCGAGAAGGGCCTGATGACGCCGGTCATCAAGGGTGCGGGCGACCTCAACCTGGCCGGTATCGCCAAGGCCACCGCCGATCTGGCGGGCAAGGTCCGCGGCAGCAAGATCACGCCGGACGAGCTGGCCGGTGCGACCTTCACGATCAGCAACACCGGTTCGCGCGGTGCGCTGTTCGACACGATCATCGTGCCGCCGAACCAGGTCGCGATCCTGGGCATCGGTGCGACGGTCAAGCGTCCGGCCGTCATCGAGACCGCCGAGGGCACCGTCATCGGCGTCCGCGACATGACGTACCTGACGCTCTCCTACGACCACCGCCTGGTGGACGGCGCCGACGCCGCCCGCTACCTGACGGCGGTCAAGGCGATCCTGGAGGCCGGCGAGTTCGAGGTCGAGCTCGGCCTCTGAGCGACCCGGCTGTAACCAGCCTCACGAGCGGCGCCCCTGCCCGGGAGTACTCCCAGGTAGGGGCGCCGCCGTATTGTCTAGGGGTCTTCTCTTCTTGAAGGAGCGCTTCCATGACCATGCCCGTCGTCCACTCGCTGCGCGATCAGATCCGCGAGCACATCGTGGAGGGCATCGTCAGCGGCCGCTGGAAGCCGGGCGAGCGGATCGTGGAGCGCCGGATCGCCACGGAGCTGGCCGTGAGCCAGACGCCCGTGCGGGAGGCGCTGCGCGAGCTGGAGTCGCTGCGGCTGATCGAATCGGCGCCCAACAAGGGCGTACGGGTACGGAATCTGACGGCTGCGGACCTGGAGGAGAGCTACCCCGTCCGGGCCGGTCTGGAGCAGATCGCGGCCGAGCTGGCCGCGGAGCGGCTGGCGGCCGACTGCTCGGCGCTGGAGCCGCATGTGGCAGCGCTGTACGAGGCGGACCGCGCCGCGGACGGGACGGAGCAGGTACGGCACACGGTGGCGTTCCACCGGGAGCTGGTGAAGGCGGCGGGCAACGGGGTGCTGCTGCACACGTGGGAGGGCCTGGGGATCGAGGTCTTCACCGCGCTGTCCATCCGGTGGCTGGGCACGAAGCAGAAGTCCTACGCGGAGGAGCACGAGGAACTGGTCGCGGCCTTCCGCCGCCGCGACCCCCAGATCGGCACCCTGGTCAAGTCCCACGTCCTCGGCTGCGCCCCTCGCGCGTAGCGCCTCCGGCTCGGCCTCCGGCAGAGGTAGCGGTACCGCGGGGTCGGCAGCTCGCCGGGGCATTGCCTGCCCGTCGATTCGCGGCACCCTCGTCGAGTGCCCGCCCCCGTGAGCGGTGCGCCTCGCCCGCCCGCCGTGGGAGCCCCGTCCGGGGTGCGGGGCCTCACTCTGCACCGAAAGATCTCGGCACCCGGTGCCCTATTTCGCGGCACCCTGTGCCGACTTTGTCGATCTGAAGAAGTTTTTCGCTTCAAACTTTGATCGATCATCGATCGTCGGCTTACAGTCGACCACGGACTCACCAGTCCGTCGGCCCCGTCCTGCCAGACAAGGCCCCATCTCCACCCCCCTCCTCTCCGGAAGGCGGCGTCATGACCGACCCCGTAGGCAAGCTTCCGAGCGAGCTCGACCAGCTCCCGGACCGTGACACCGAGGAGACCGCCGAATGGGCGGCCTCCCTCGACGCCGTCACCAAGGCCGCCGGCCCCCACCGCGCCGCGTACCTCATGCGACGCACCCTCCAGCACGCCGAGGGTGTCTCAGGGCTCGATCTGCCCAAGCTTCTGGAGACGGACTACGTCAACACGATCCCGACCGCCGCCGAGCCCGCCGTGGACGGCGACGAGGCGATGGAGCAGCGGATCACCGCCTGGAACCGGTGGAACGCCGCCGCGATGGTCACCCGCGGCGCCAAGCACGGCGTCGGCGGACACATCGCCACCTTCGCCTCCGCCGCCTGGCTCTACGAGACCGGCTTCAACCACTTCTTCCGCGGCAAGGAGCAGGACGGCTCCGGCGACCAGCTCTACATCCAGGGCCACGCCTCCCCCGGCATCTACGCCCGCGCCTTCCTCGACGGCCGCCTCACCGAGGCCCACCTGGACAACTTCCGCCAGGAGTCCGGCGGCAACGGCCTGCCGTCCTACCCGCACCCGCGCCGACTGCCCTGGCTCTGGGAGTTCCCGACGGTCTCCATGGGCCTCGGCCCGCTCTCGGCGATCTACCAGGCGCGCTTCAACCGCTATCTGACCAACCGCGGCATCAAGGACGTCTCCGCTTCGCACGTCTGGGCCTTCCTCGGCGACGGCGAGATGGACGAGCCCGAGTCGACCGCGGCGCTGGCACTCGCCGCCCGCGAGGGCCTCGACAACCTGACCTTCGTCATCAACTGCAACCTGCAGCGCCTCGACGGCCCGGTCCGCGCGAACTTCAAGATCGTGCAGGAGCTGGAGGCCCAGTTCCGCGGCGCCGGCTGGAACGTCGTCAAGAGCCTGTGGGGCAACGCCTGGGACGAGCTCTTCCAGCTCGACACCACCGGCGCCCTGGTCCGCCGCCTCCGCGAGGTCCCGGACGCGCAGGTCCAGACGTACCAGACCCGCGACGCCGCCTACATCCGCGAGGACTTCTTCGGCAAGGACCCCGCGCTCGTCGAGATGGCGAAGCTGCTGTCCGACGACAAGATCCTCGAGTGCTTCCACCTCTCGCGGGGTGGCCACGAGCCGCGCAAGGTATACGCCGCGTACAAGGCCGCCGTGGAGCACAAGGGCGCCCCGACGGTGATCCTGGCCCAGACGGTCAAGGGCTACACGCTCGGCGAGGGCTTCGCGTCCAAGAACGCCAACCACCAGATGAAGAAGCTGACGGTGGACGAGTTCAGGACGATGCGGGACCTGCTCGGCCTGCCGATCTCCGACGCGGCCTTCGCCGACGGCCAGGTGCCCTACGGCCACCCGGGAGCGGACTCCCCCGAGGTCCGCTACCTCCAGGAGCGCCGCGCCGCCCTCGGCGGCCCGGCCCCGGCCCGCCGCGTGCACCCCCTCGCCCCGCTGCCCGCGCCCGCCGAGAAGGCGTTCGCCGCCTTCGACAAGGGCTCCGGCAAGCAGGCCCTGGCGACCACGATGGCCTTCGTCCGCCTGGTCAAGGACCTGATCCGCGACAAGGACACCGGCAAGCGCTGGGTGCCGATCGTCCCCGACGAGGCGCGCACCTTCGGTATGGAGTCGCTCTTCCCGTCGCTCGGCATCTACTCGCCGAAGGGCCAGACGTACGAGCCGGTCGACCGCGACCAGCTGATGTACTACCGCGAGGCCAAGGACGGCCAGATCCTCAACGAGGGCATCACCGAGGCCGGTTCGATGGCCGACTTCATCGCCGCGTCGACCACGTACTCGACGCACGGCGAGACGATGATCCCCTTCTACATCTTCTACTCGATGTTCGGCTGGCAGCGGACCGCCGACCAGATGTGGCAGCTCGGCGACCAGCTCGGCAAGGGCTTCCTGGTGGGCGCCACGGCCGGCCGTACGACGCTGACGGGTGAGGGCCTGCAGCACGCGGACGGTCACTCGCCGATGATCGCGGCGACCAACCCGGCGGCGCTGACGTACGACCCGGCGTTCGCGTACGAGATCGCGGCCATCGTCAAGGACGGTCTGCGCAGGATGTACGGCGAGGCCCGCCCGGACGAGGACTCGGAGGTCTTCTACTACCTCACCGTCTACAACGAGCCGATGGTGCAGCCCGCGAAGCCGGAAGGCGTGGACGAGGGCATCGTCCGCGGTCTCTACCGCTTCAACGAGGGCGAGGGCGCGGCGGACAACCCGCGCATCCAGCTGCTCGCGTCGGGTACGGCGATCCACTGGGCGCTTCAGGCGCAGCAGCTGCTGGCCTCCGACTGGGGTGTCACGGCCGACGTCTGGTCCGCCACCTCCTGGACCGAGCTGCGGCGCGACGCGCTGGAGGCGGACGCGGCACTGCTGCGGGGCGAGTCCCGGGTGCCGTACGTACGCCAGGCGCTGGAGGGCGCGCAGGGCCCGGTGCTCGCGGTCAGCGACTACATGCGTCAGGTGCCGGACCAGATCGCGCAGTGGGTGGAGCAGGACTGGTCCTCGCTCGGCGCGGACGGCTTCGGTCTCTCGGACACCCGTGAGGCGGCCCGCCGCCACTTCGGTGTCGACGCCCAGTCGGTCGTCGTCGCCGCCCTGGCCCAGCTCGCCCGCCGCGGCGAGGTCCCGGCCTCCGCGGTCAAGGACGCCCGGGAGCGGTACGGCTTCTGAGGCTCTCCCTCGCAGTGACGCCCCCGTCGCCCACTGGGTGACGGGGGCGTCGTGCCTGCGCGTCCTGGGTTCCCCACGCCCGCAGGGGCACAGGAGGCGCGGCCCCCCGGGCGAGGAGGCTCCGGGGAAGGGCGGGGAAGGGCGGGGAGGGGCGGGGAGGGGAAAATGGCCCGCATGCGTGCCGCCCGCCTCATCAAGATGGTTCTCCTCCTCCAGTCCCGTCCCTCCATGACCGCCGCCGAGCTCGCCCAGGAGCTCGAGGTCTCCGAGCGCACCATCACGCGCGACGCCCTCGCGCTCTCGGAGGCAGGCGTTCCGGTGTACGCGGACCGGGGCAGGGCCGGGGGCTACCGGCTGATCGGGGGGTACCGGACACGGCTGACCGGGCTCGCCAGGAGCGAGGCGGAGGCGTTGTTCCTGTCCGGCGTGCCGGGGGCGCTGCGCGAGATGGGGCTGGAGGACGCGGCCTCCGCCGCACAGCTCAAGGTGTCCGCCGCGCTGCTGCCGTCGCTGAAGGACGCCTCGCACTCGGCGGCGCGGCGGTTCCACCTGGACGCGCCCGGCTGGTACCAGGAGCCGGCGACCCCCGACCTCCTGCCGGTCGTCGCCGAGGCGGTGTGGGACGACCGCGTCGTCACGGCCCGCTACCGGGACGCCGAGCGGCGGCTGGAGCCGTACGGCCTCGTACTGAAGGCCGGGGTCTGGTATCTGTGCGCCCGGGCCGACGGCAGCTCCTTCCGGGTCTACCGCATCGACCGCTTCACCGCCGTCGCCCTCACCGAGGACCGCTTCGAGCGGGACGAGGCCTTCGACCTGGCGGGCTTCTGGGAGGAGCGCGCCGCCCAGTTCGCCCGCTCGATCCTGCGCGCCGAGGTGGTCGTCCGGCTCTCCCCGGACGGCGCGCGCCGGCTTGCGTACGTCACCGACCGTGCCGCCGCCGAGGAGGCCCTGGCGGCCGCGGGACCGCCCGACGGTCAGGGGTGGGTCACGGTGACGCTGCCCGTCGAGTCCGACGTGGTGGCGTTCACTCAGCTCCTCTGTCTCGGAGCGGAGTTGGAGGTGCTGGAGCCGGCGGGCCTCCGTGAGCGCTTCACGGAGGCCGCGGCAGGGCTGCACGCCCTCTACTCCCGCCGTCAGCGGTAGTCCTCCGCCGTCCCCTCCCCGCCTCCGTACACGACGTCCTCGAAGTAGCCCCACGCGTCCGGCCTGCTCCCGTCGGCGTCCGTGAAGCCGTACTCCTTGGCGAGCTGTCCGCTGGACAGCGACTGTCCGTTCCAGCGCGCCCGCTCCGGGTCCGCGGCGAGCGCGGCCACCGCCCGGCCCACGTACACGGGCGATTCGGCGATCGCGAAGTGCGGCTGCCCGGCGATCGCTTCCCGCCAGTTCTCCTCCCGCACCCCGAAGGTGTCCAGCATCTGCTCGGAGCGCAGGAAGCCGGGGGTGACACAGACGGCGGAGCAGCCGACGCTCTTCAGGTCCTCGCCGAGCGCGAAGGCCATCCGGATCGGGGCGCTCTTGGTGAGGTCGTAGTAGAAGTTCTCGCGGAACCGGCGGTTGGTCTCCGCGGTGCCGTCGGTGACCTCGACGACGAGCCCGCCGGGGTTGCGTACGAGCAGCGGCAGCGCGCAGCTGCTGGTGATGATGTGGCTGCGGACGCCGAGCTCCAGCATCCGCAGGCCGCCCTCCAGGTCCGTGTCCCACATCTTCGTGTTCCAGACGATGAGGTGTTCGCCGCCCCAGACGTCGTTGACCAGGATGTCGAGGCGGCCGTGGTCCTCGTCGATGCGCGCGACCAGGGCGCGGACCCGGTCCACGTCGAGATGGTCGGTGGGGACGGCGATGCCCTCGCCGCCGGCCGCGGTGACCAGTTCGGCGGTCTCCTCGACGGTCTCGGTCGCCCGGCCGACCTCGCTGACGTGTTCCCTGGTCGTACGCCCGGTCACATAGACCGTCGCGCCCGCCGCGCCGAGTTGTACGGCGATGGCCCGGCCCGCGCCCCGTGTCGCACCCGCGACCAGCGCGATCTTCCCCTGCAGTGCTGTGTTCGTCACCATGCCGGGACGGTCGCACGGAAATGCGACACCCTCTGTCCACATTTCCGAAAGGGAGCGTTTCGGCCGCTCCACGTGCGCAGGTCAGCGCGAACCCCGATGCTTGTCCCGTGATGGACGAGACGGAGTTCTGGGAGATCATCGACAGCACGCGCGAGGCCGCCGAGGGCGACCCCGAGGAACACGCCGATCTGCTCGTCGACCGGCTGCTGCAGCTCGACCCCGACTCCGTCCTGGACTTCGCCCGGCACTTCGAATCGCGGTACAACCGCGCGTACCGCTGGGACCTGTGGGCCGCCGCCGCCGTCCTGCTCGGCGGCGCGAGCGACGACGCCTTCGACTACTTCCGGTGCTGGCTCATCGGCCAGGGGCGCGAGGTGTTCGAGGGCGCGGTGCACGACCCGGACTCCCTGTCCGAGCTCCTGGACGACTTCGACGAGGAGATCGACGGGGACGGGGAGGAGCTGGGGTACGCGGCCGACGAGGCGTACGAACAGCTCACCGGTGCGGTCGCACCCGATCTGGGGATCCCGGCGCAGTCGGCGGAACCGGAGGGCACGCCGTTCGACTTCGACGACGACCGCGCGCTGGCGGAGCGCTTCCCGGCGCTCTGGGAGCGCTTCGGAACGTAGCGCCGCCCGCGCCGCGCGCCTGCCGCCGGGCGCGCGCAACACGCGCGGGCACCCGGGAGGCGCGGCCCGCCCGGCGCCGGCCGGTGCCGGGCGTACGCTTTCTCCGGTGAACATCACGCCGCCGTCCCCGCCGTCGCCGCGTCGGCCGCTCACCGAGCGCCGCAAGGCCACGACCCGGCTGGAGATCGCGCGCGCCGCCGCCGAGCTGTTCGCCGAGCGCGGGCCCGACGGCACCACGGCCGAGGAGATCGCGGACCGTGCCGGGGTGGCGCTGCGCACCTTCTACCGGTACTTCCGCAACAAGCGCGATGCCGTCGGCCCGCTGTTCGCGATCGGCGCCGAGCGCTGGCGCGTGCGGCTGACGGCGGTCGCGCCCGGACCCGGGCCCGCCACGGGGCCCGAGCTGCCCGAGCTGCCCGAGCTGCTGGAGCGGACTCTCGCCGAGGCGCTGTCGGTGCCGCCGGGTACCTCGGCCGAGTGGCTGCGCTGGACGCGCTGGCTGGTGCGTACGGCGCTGCGGGACCCTGCGCTGCGGGCGGTCTGGTACCGGGTGAACCAGGAGTCGGAGGAGCAGCTGCTGCCGGTGCTGGCCGCGCTGACCGGGCCGGACGCCGAACCGCTGGAGGTTCGGCTGGCCGCGGCGGTGGCCACGGACGCGGTCAGGATCGCGCTGGAGACCTGGGCCGAGGCGGACGCCCCGCCGCTCGCGGGTCCGGGTTCGCCGTCGGAGCTCGCTGTGCGGTGTCTGCGCGAACTGATGGGCGGGATGCGCCCGTTGACGGGCGCGGGGCGGGCTACCGGGTGAGCGAACGGCCCATCAGCACGTCGTCGGCGTAACGCCCGGCCAGGTAGAACTCACCGGGCAGGACACCTTCCACGGCGTACCCCTCGGACTCGTAGAGCCGGCGGGCCGGGGTGTTGTGCCCGAGCACACGCAGGGTGATGCGCGTCGCGCCCTGACGCCGGGCCTCATCCCCCGCGGCCCGCAGCAGCGCCCGCCCGACGCCCTGACCGCGCGCCCCGGCGGCCACGGCGAGGCCCTGGATCTGGCGTACGTGCCGGTGGCAGGCGAGCGGGGTGGGGGCGACGACGCAGATGAATCCGGCGATCCGGCCGTGGCGGTCGTCGTGCTCGCCGCGGTCGCAGCCGCCGTCGCGGTCGCCGCGGGCGTCGTGGTCGCCGCGGGCGTCGTGGTCGCCGTGGTCGACGCGGCCGTCGCCGTCGTCCGTCTCCGCGACGAGGTAGTCCTCGGGGCGGTGGGCCTTGAAGAACGGGCCGTACGGCGGCACCGGGCGGGCCTGCACGGAGTGCAGCGTGGACCAGGTGGCGCGGTCGAGCTCGCCGAGCGCGGCGTCGTCGCAGCCACGGGCCGGGCGTATGGAGAAGAGGGTGCCGGGTTCGGACATGGCGGCCACTGTGTCATGGGGGGAGGATGTGAGACATGCGCATTGCGGTCACCGGCTCGACCGGGCTCATCGGTACGGCACTTGTACGTTCCCTGCGTGAGGACGGGCACGAGGTGGTGCGGCTCGTGCGGCGGGCGCCGCGGGCCGCGGACGAGGTGGAGTGGGATCCCGCACGGCAGCACGTGGACGCGGCGGGGCTCATCGGCTGCGAGGCGGTGGTGCATCTCGCGGGTGCGGGCGTGGGCGAGCAGCGGTGGACGGCCGCGTACAAGAAGGAGATCCGGGACAGCCGGGTGCTCGGTACGGCCGCGATCGCCGAGGCGGTGGCGTCGCTGGAGGAACCGCCTCGGGTGCTGGTGTGCGGTACCGCGGTCGGGTACTACGGCGACACGGGTGACCGCGCGGTCGACGAGAGCGCACCGCCCGGCGCCGGCTTCCTGCCTTCGGTGTGCGAGGAGTGGGAGGACGCGGCGGCGCCGGCCGAGGAGGCGGGCATCCGGGTGGCCTTCGCCCGTACGGGCCTGGTCGTGGCCCGCGAGGGCGGGGCGTGGGGCCGGCTCTTCCCCGTCTTCCGGGCGGGCCTGGGCGGGCGGCTCGGCAAGGGGCGCCAGTTCTGGAGCTTCATCTCCCTGCACGACGAGGTCGCGGCACTGCGGCACATCGTCGACACGGACACCCTGTCCGGGCCGGTCAACCTCACGGCCCCGGACCCCCTCACGAACCGCGAGGTGACCGCGGCGATGGGCCGCGTCCTGCGCCGTCCGACGCTCTTCACGGTCCCGCCGATCGCGCTGCGGGTCTACCTCGGCGACTTCGCCGAGGACGTCCTCGGCAGCCAGCGCGTACTGCCGGCGAAGCTGCTCGAATCGGGCTTCACGTTCAGCCACCCGTCCATCGAGGAGGCGATCCGCGCGGCCCTCGACTGAGCCGCCGGCGCGGCCGGGAAGGCAACCGCCGGAACCCCGGAGTCCGAATCCGGCCGGAGTCCCGGTCCGAGTCCCGGCCCGAGTCCCTGGGGTCCCGCACGGGAACCGCCCCACGAGACGCCGTCACGGCACCGGGCAACCCGTGCCCGTCCCGCCGGAGGCACCCGTGCGACCCCGTGCCACCGGGCGCCCCGACGCGCGCGCGTCGCGGTCGGTGGCGAGGTTTCTACGCTCGATCCGAACTTCGGCATTCCGCTCGCCGGTTGGGGGCATGAGCCCCCACACCAGCCGCGCCGACCCGGGGAGGGGCACGTGCTCAGCAGCGCACGCCACGCGGACGTCGTCATCGTCGGAGCCGGTATCGCCGGGCTCGCGGCGGCTCACAGGTTGACCAGTGCGGGGGTCACGGTCCTCGTGCTGGAGGCCGAACCGAGGGTCGGGGGCCGGATGGTCACCGAGGACCTGGACGGGTTCCGGCTGGACCGGGTCGGCCCGTTGCTCAACACGTCGTATCCGGAGCTCCGCCGTGACCCTGCTCTCGCCGGCATGCCGCTGCGGACCTTCACCCCCGGCGTGCTCGTGCACAGCGACGGCCGGCACCACCGCGCCGGTGAGACCCGCGGCGTACGCCACGCACGGAGCGCGAGGGGCGCACTCACGGCTGCGCGCGCCCTCGCGAGCGCCCCTCGCACGCCTCTCGGTGGCGCCATCGACCAGGCCCGCCTCGCCGCCGCGCTCGGCCGGCTCGCGGCCACCCCGCCCCGCCGGCTGCTCGCCCGCCGTGAACTGCCCACGCACGAGGCCCTGTTCGCCCGCGGGCTCCCCCCTCGTACCGTCAACTCCTTCCTCCGTCCGCTGCTCTCCGCCCTCCTCGGCGACCCGGAGCTCACGACCTCCAGCCGCTGCGCCGACCTCGTCCTGCGCGGTTTCGCCCGCGGCCGGCTCTGCGTCCCCGCCGGCGGCGCCGCGACCCTTCCCGAGGCGCTCGCGGACGCCCTCCCGCCCGGCACCGTCCTCACCGGCGCCCGGGTCACCGAAGCGTCGATCAGCTCCGTCACCACCGAGGAGCACGGCACGTTCACCTGCCGCTCGCTGCTCCTGGCCACCGGCGCCCGCGCCGCCGCCGCGCTCCTGCCCGGGCTGCGCGTCCCGGACTTCCACCCCGTGACGGTCCTGCACCACACCGCCCCCGCACCGCCGCTGGCCGAGCCGGCCCTGCTCCTGGACGCGGACGGCCCGGGCCCGGTCGCGCACACCGCGGTGATGAGCGAGGTCGACCCGTCCCGTGCGCCGGAGGACCGGGTGCTGATCACGTCCACCGTCCTCGGCCGCCCGCCCGCCGGGCTCGACCGCCGGGTCCGTACGCATCTCGCCACGCTGTACGGCACGTCCACCGCCGACTGGGAGCTGCTGGACGCGCACCACGACCCGGAGGCCGTACCGGCGATGCCCCCGCCGCACGACGCACGCCGCCCGGTTCGGCTCCTCTGCGGGCTCTACGTCTGTGGCGACCACCGCGACACGAGCACCGTCCAGGGCGCCCTGTTCTCCGGCCGGAGGGCGGCGCACGCGGTCCTGCGCGACCTCGGCATCCAGCCGGAGCTCAGCCCGTCCTCCCTCAGCACGGCTGCGGCGTAGCTCTGGGAGTCCAGCAGCAATACATCCGACCTCTCTTGTCGCCAGCTCTTGTCAGTGACCTGACACAGCACTACGGTCCCCGTGTCCCTTGATGCCAGGAGTGACACCGGGAGGCAGTAGTGCGCCGAGCCATGCCCGTGCTCCTCTTCATCCTCAGCCTAGTCATCGGAGCTATCACTCCCACTGCCGCTGGGGCGGGCGAGCCAGGGGCCACGGCGCCACCGTCCGTCGTCCCGCGCCCCACCGACTGGACGGACCTCGGCGGTCGTACCGTCCTCACCCCTCGCACCCGCATCGTCGTGGACCCCCGCAGCGCCCGGGCCACCGCGCTTCCCGCCGGGCGCGCCGAACTCCCCGGTCCCGCACGCCAGTCGGTGCGCGGGCTCGCCGATCAGCTGCGGGCCGAGCTCGCGAGCGTCAGCGGGCTGCGTCCCCGGATCGCGTACGGCCACCCGGCCCCCGGCGACATCGTTCTGCGCCTCACGGACACCGGACTCGGGGCGGAGGGCTACCGCTTCGACAGCGGCAGCGGCAGCCGCACTGCCGGAGACACGGGCGGCGCCGTCACCGTCGAAGCCGCCTCCACGCACGGCCTCTTCTACGGCACCCGCACGCTCCTCCAGCTGCTCCGCGCCACCGCCCCCGACCACCACTCGCTCCCCCGCGCCCGCGCCGCCGACCGGCCCGCCCAGGCCGTCCGCACGGTCCATCTCGACGCGGGCCGCAAGTACTGGCGGATCCCCTACCTGGAGAACCTCATCCGCAGGATGGGCGACCAGAAGCTCAACACCCTGTTCCTGCACCTGTCGGAGTCGGAGGGTTTCCGCCTCCACAGCCCGAAGTTCCCCGGGCTCGCCGACCCCGGCCACAGCTACAGCCGCGCCGACATCGAGCACCTCAAGGCTTTCGCGGCCCGCCACCACGTCCAGCTGATGCCCGGCATCGAGGTCCCGGGCCATGCGACCGTCATCAGCGAGGCGTTCGGCATCGGCTTCGGCGCGGACAACGGCACCGGCTCGGCCCCGTGCACCGGCGCGCACACCCACTCGCACCTCACCGCCGACTGGATCATCGACATGACCAGTGAGCGGGCGGTGGAGAAGACCGAGGAGATCGTCGACGAGTTCGCGGGCTGGTTCGACGCGCCGCTGTTCGCCATCGGCGCCGAGGAGGTCCCGGGCCAACTCGCCGAATGCCCGCGCGTGAAGGACTTCCTGGCCGCGGACCCGGACGTCAGCACCCTCGGCGACCTGCTCAACCGCTACATCAACACCCTCGACGACGTCGTGAGCAAGCACGGCAGGCGCACCGCCGTCTACAACGGTTCCGAGCACCTCGCCGCGCCCCAGCAGAAGGTCCACGGCCCGGTCGTCTTCATCACCTGGGAGGGCACGGGCGCGGAGCCGGCCATTCCGGGCCATGACGAGATCGCCATCGGCCCCTTCTACGTCACCCCGAACAACTACCACCACCTGTATCCGGACGAGCCCTGGATGTACGACACCTGGGCCCCGAGCACCACGCCCGACATGCTCGGCTCCGGCCTGGTCAACTGGGCCGACTACAACTTCTGGTCGGACGACGGCTACTTCGAGCAGCAGATGGCGGCAGCCCGCGCGATCCTCGCCGACCGCGCCTGGAACGCCTCCCCCACCCCCGACACGGTCGACGGCTTCCGCGCCCTCGTCGCCCGCCTCGGCGACCCGCCCGGCATCCGTCCCCTGCCCGTGGCACCCCGCACCGACGACGGCCGCCCCAGCCACCACTGGACCTTCGACCCGGCCCCGTACCCGAGCGGCTGGACGTACGCGGGCAGCCCCGGCAACACCCTCTACGCCGAGGACGTCGCGGGCGCCCTGCCCGGCACCTCGTACATCATCAACAACCCCACGCCCGTCACCGGTGACGGCGCGACCGGCGGCGCCTGGCGCTTCGACCACGACCGGGACGGCGTCGGCCTCGGCGGCCTCGACACCGCCGAGCCGTGGACGGTCTCCGTACGGGTACGCCCCACCGCCCGCACCGCCGACCAGGTGCTGCTCAGCTCGAAGGCGGGCGCGCTCAAACTCATGCAGTACGGCACCGGCCGGGTCGGCCTCACCCGCTACGGCACCGCCGACCACTCCTTCCCCTACACCCTCCCGCTCGACCGCTGGACCCTGCTGACCTGGGTGGCCGAGCCGGGCCGCACCACCCTGTACGCCGACGGCGAGCGCGTCGGCACCGTGGAGGCATCCGTCCCGCTGCCGCTGCGCTCCATCGGCACCGAGAAGGCGAGCCTCCGCGGCGATCTCGACGAACTGCGCACCTGGGACGAGGCGCTGAGCCCCGGACAGGTACGCGACCTCCTCCGAAGGGATGCACAGTGAGACGCACCGCGGCCGCGGCGGCCCTCGCCGCCTGTGCGGCACTGCTCCTCGCACCGCCCGCCTCGGGCGCCGGGGACGGTGCCCGAGGCGGGGGCGCAGACGGGGGCAAGGACTACGAACCCACCGTCGAGTCCCTCAACAGCCACCCCACACCGACGTGGTTCGAGGACGACAAGTTCGGCATCTTCATCCACTGGGGCGCCTACTCGGTGCCCGCCTGGGGCCCGCGCGGCAGCTACGCCGAGTGGTACTGGAACTACATGAACTCCCCGGGCAGCGCCACCAACACCCACCACCGGGACACCTACGGCGCGGACGCCGACTACGACGACTTCATCGGGCAGTGGAAGGCCGAGAAGTACGACCCGGACGACTGGGTGAAGCTCTTCAAGGACGCCGGGGCCAAGTACTTCGTGCTCACCTCCAAGCACCACGAAGGTGTCGCGCTGTACGACTCCGAGGTGTCCGGCCGCGACAGCGTCGACCTCGGCCCCCGCCGGGACCTCGCGGGCGAACTCTTCGCCGCCGCCCGCAAGGACGGCCGGGGAGAGACGCTGAAGGCCGGCTTCTACTACTCGCTGTACGAGTGGTTCAACCCGTCCTACACCGGCCGCCCCGCCACCAACCCGTACACGGGCGCCACCGTCGCGTACACCGGAGCCCCGGCGGTCGACGACTACGCCGCCGACTACATGGCGCCGCAGATGCGGGAACTGATCGAGCGGTACGACCCGGACATCCTGTGGTGCGACGGCCAGTGGGAGAAGCCTGCCTCGTACTGGAGGACGGCCCCCGTCCTCGCCGACTACTACAACAGGGCCAAGAACCGGCCGAAGCCGAAGGAGGTCGCGGTCGCCAACCGCTGCAAGATCGAGACCGGTGCCCTGGACTCGACCGAACTCGACTTCCAGACGCCCGAGTACACGGTCAAGGCGGACATCGACCCGAACAAGTGGGAGGCGAGCCGCGGCATCGCCCACTCGTACGGCTACAACCAGAACGAGCCGGAGGAGGACCATCTGACGTCCGACCAGCTCGTCGACTCGCTCGTGGACATCGTCAGCAAGAACGGCAATCTGCTGCTCGACGTCGGCCCGCGCGGCGACGGCACGATCCCGGAGATCCAGCGGCAGCGGCTGCTCGACATGGGAGCGTGGCTGGGGACGAACGGCGAGGCGATCTACGGGACGACGTACTGGCACCACGCCGAGGAGCCGTACGGCGACGACGACGTCCGCTACACGGTGAAGGACGGCGCGCTCTACGCGACCGCGCTGACGTGGCCGGGGGCCGAACTGACCCTGGGCTCCGACACCCCGGTCACGGCGGGCTCCCGGATCACCCTGCTCGGCTCGAAGGCCGGGCAGCTGGCCTGGCACCGGGACGCACAGGGCCGCGTCGTGGTGAGGACCCCGGCTCAGGCGGGCAAGCACGCGTACGTCTTCAAGGTCACCACTCCGGGGGTGCACAGCCTGGTGCGGACACGCACCGAGCTGCCGCGGGAGCTGAACCCGGGGCGTACGGCGGACGGCGGACTCACCGTCACCAACACCTCCCGCCGCCCGGCGCCTTCGACGGACCTGCGGCTGTCGGCCCCCGACGGCTGGACGGTCACCCCGTCCACGGCCCGGCTGAAGCCGCTCGGCCCCGGCGCGGACGCGAAGGTCCCGTTCACGCTCACCCCGCCCGCGTCGGCGGCGTCCGGCACGTACACGCTGGACATCACCCTGCGGCACGGCCGGCTGACGACGACCACGGAGGTGAAGGTGACCGTCGCCCGGGAGAACCTGGCGAAGGGCCGCCCGGCCACGCAGTCGTCGACCGCCTGGGACGCCCCGGCCTCACGCGCGGTGGACGGCGACACGGACGGCGCGTTCTCCGGCGGATCGGTGACGCACACGGCCGAGCCGTCGCACCAGGCGTGGTGGCAGGTCGATCTCGGCGCGAGCGCACGGCTGGAGGAGGCGCAGATCTGGAACCGTACGGACTGCTGTGCCGACCGGCTCACGGACTTCTGGCTGCTGGCCTCGGACGACCCGATCACGGCCGACGGTCTCGAGGAGGCCAAGGCGACCCCGGGCGTCACGGCGATCCACGTCCCGGCCCGGGCGGGCCGCCCGACCACGGTCCCGCTGCCGCCGGGCACGACGGCCCGGCACGTCCGCATCCAGCTGTCGTCCCCGACGAACCCGCTCTCGCTCGCGGAGGTCCAGCTCAGAGGCAGCCGGTCGTAGTTCCTCTCCTAAGCACAGCGTCGTCCCGCCGGACGGCGCCGGCTGCTCAGCCCATCGCCGCGACGCGGTCCCGGTACGTACGTACCGCGGCCGCGTCGCGGTACGGCTCGAGCCGCCGCTCGAAGTCCCGTACGTACTCGATCGCACGGGCGGACCGCATCTCCGAGGCCTGCTGCGCCGCCTCCGCACCCAGGGCGCACGCCTGGTCCAGCTCCCCCAGCCCCAGCCGGGCCGTCGCCAGGACGATTCGGCAGAAGAGCCGGCTGCGCGCGTACCCGGGGGCGCGCAGGTGCAGCGAGCGCTCCGCGTGCTGCACGGCCGCCCGGAACTGCTGCAGATCGCGGTGGCAGTGCCCGAACTCGTCCGCGAGCTGCGCCTCGTCGAAGAAGCGTGCCCAGTGCGGCGCGTCGTCCCCGGGACGCGCCGTGTCCAGCGCGCGCTCGGCCCGTACGAGCGAGGCCGTGGCGGCGCGTACCTCACCGAGCACCGCGTGGCCGCGGGCCTCGACGGCGTGGAGCAGTGCCTGGACGACGGGCGGTACGGCGGAACCGACGCCCTGCTGGGCGACCCGGGTCAGCTGGACGGCCTCCCGCCCGTGCCCCAGGTAGACCGCCTGCCGGGCCATGGTGACCAGCACGTACGACCCGTAGGCCCGGTCACCGGCCGCCTGGGCCAGCCGCAGGGCCTGGACGAAGTACCGCTGCGCGAGACCGTGCGCGGCGATGTCGTACGACGTCCAGCCGGCCAGCCGGGTCAGATCCGCGGCGGCCGCGAACAGCCGGCGCCCGGTGTTCTCACCGTACGTGCCGCGCAGCATCGGCTCGGCCTCGTGCTCCAGGTAGCGGACGAGTGCCTGGCGGGCGTGTCCGCCGCCGTAGGCGTGGTCGAGGGTGCGGAAGAGCTCGCCGACCGACCGCAGGGCCGCGATGTCGCCGGGGGTGACGCGCTGGCCCGGCCCGCGGTCGGTGCCGCGCTGCCGCGGCACGGTGGAGCGGCCCTGGGAGGGCACGCGCACCGGCCCGCCGTTCTGCGCGGGATCGCCGCGGCTCACCTGTTCGTCCGCGCGCCCGATCAGCCAGTCCCGGCTCGGGACGACGAGCCCCGCCGGGGTGAACGCGATCTTCCGCAGCTCGGCATGGCTGCCGGAGTCCTTGCGCCACAGCCCGCTGACGATGTCCACGGCCTCCTCGGGCGTGGCCGCGAACTCCAGACCCGCGTAGACCGGCGCGCACGCGTCGAGCCCCAGGTCCTGCGCCGACAGCCGACGCCCGAGCCGCCGGGTGAAGACCTCGGCGATGAGCGCGGGCGTCGTGCCGCGCGGCTGCTGTCCGCGCAGCCAGCGGGTCACCGACGTCTTGTCGTACCGCAGGTCGAGGCCGTGCTCCAGGCCCAGCTGATCCACCCGGCGGGCGAGCCCCGCGTTGGAGAATCCGGCTTCCGCGATGAGCGCGGCGAGCTGGCGGTTGGGGGTGCGCTGCGGGGGTCGGTCCGTCATCAGCTGTGCGGTCTCCTGCCTTCCGGGCCCGGGTGCGGCCCTCGCAGCCTGGGGGTGCCTCCTGGGGGTTCCCCCCCAGGCGCGGCTCTGGGGGAGAAGCTCCGGGGGAGGAACGGCGCGAATTTAGCGGCCCATACCGACCCAACCGCCACGTTCGTCCGGCATTCATCCGATCGTGTGAGGATTGAGGGCGGCGCTGACGGGTGCGACACGAGTCGTACAGTGGCCGGGGGCGCGATGAGTGCACCGTGAAAGCTTTAGGGAGGCACAACGGTGAGCGAGCTGCGATTTGTCCATCTGGGCTTCGGCGACGACGCCGTCGAGTACCAGGCGGCCTGGGACGAGCAGCGCCGTGTGCACACGGCCCGGTTCGGCGGCGAGATCCCCGACACCTGCCTGCTGCTGGAGCACCCGCCCGTCTACACGGCCGGGCGGCGTACGGAGGACAGCGAGCGCCCGCTGGACGGCACGCCGGTCATCGACGTCGACCGCGGCGGGAAGATCACCTGGCACGGGCCCGGCCAGCTGGTCGGCTACCCGATCATGCAGCTGCCCCGCCCGGTGGACGTGGTGGCCCACGTCCGGCGGCTGGAGGAGGCGCTGATCCGTACGTGCGCGGAGTTCGGCGTGGAGACCACCCGGGTCGAGGGCCGCAGCGGTGTGTGGGTGCTCGGCGACCCGGTCGAGCAGCGCCCGGCGTTCGGCGGCCTCTCGCTCGACTTCGACCCGCGCCTGCACGACGACGAGTTCGACCCGCGGCTGAGCGGACCGGAGTACGCCCCGTCCAACGCCGGCCAGCGGCGTGAGGACCGCAAGCTCGCGGCCATCGGCATCCGGGTCGCCAAGGGCGTCACGATGCACGGCTTCGCCCTGAACGTGAACCCGGACAACACCTGGTTCGACCGGATCGTGCCGTGCGGCATCCGGGACGCGGGGGTGGCCTCGCTGGCGAACGAACTGGGCCGGGACGTGAGCATCGCGGAGGTGCTCCCGGTCGTCGAGAGGCATCTGCGCGAGGTCCTGGAGAACGCGGATCTGCGGCCGCGGGAGGTCGAGGGGGAAACCGGCCTGGACGCCGGGCGTGGGACGGGGCGCGAGCCCGAGCCGGCCCCGGCGCCGACAGCCTGAGGAATGCCCGCCTCTGGCCAGAGGTTGGCCACCGGTGAGGGCATCACAATCATCGGGCGTACCCTGGTGTGCGCCGAGGAATCGAAGTGTAGGGAGCCGGTCGTGTCCGCTGTCGCACCCGACGGACGCAAGATGCTGCGTCTGGAGGTCCGGAACAGCCAGACCCCCATCGAGCGCAAGCCCGAGTGGATCAAGACCCGGGCGAAAATGGGCCCCGAGTACAACCAGCTGCAGAAGCTCGTGAAGAGCGAGGGTCTGCACACGGTGTGCCAGGAGGCCGGCTGTCCGAACATCTTCGAATGCTGGGAGGACCGCGAGGCCACCTTCCTCATCGGCGGCGACCAGTGCACCCGGCGCTGCGACTTCTGCCAGATCGACACGGGCAAGCCGCAGGCCCTCGACCGTGACGAGCCCCGCCGCGTCGGCGAGTCGGTCGTCACGATGGACCTGAACTACGCCACGATCACCGGCGTCGCCCGCGACGACCTGGAGGACGGCGGCGCCTGGCTGTACGCGGAGACCGTGCGCCAGATCCACGCCCAGACCGCGGACCGCGAGGCCGGCCGGACCAAGGTCGAGCTGCTGATCCCCGACTTCAACGCGGAGCCGGACCAGCTGGCCGAGGTCTTCTCCTCCCGCCCCGAGGTCCTCGCGCACAACGTCGAGACCGTCCCCCGGATCTTCAAGCGCATCCGCCCCGGATTCCGCTACGAGCGCTCGCTGAAGGTGATCACCGAGGCCCGCGCGGCCGGCCTGGTCACCAAGTCGAACCTGATCCTCGGCATGGGCGAGACCCGTGAGGAGGTCAGCGAGGCGCTGCAGCACCTGCACGACGCGGGCTGCGAGCTGATCACCATCACCCAGTACCTCCGGCCCTCGGTCCGGCACCATCCCGTCGAGCGCTGGGTGAAGCCGCACGAGTTCGTGGAGCTGAAGGAGGAGGCCGAGGAGATCGGCTTCTCCGGAGTGATGTCGGGTCCGCTGGTGCGATCCTCGTACCGCGCGGGCCGCCTCTTCCAGCAGGCCATCGAGAAGCGTGGGGAGATCGCCGTTACGCAGGCGGTGTGAACTCCCGCACAGGAAACTACCGGCCGGTAACGGCCAATTGGGCGCGGCCCGTACGCTCCCCGCAGGTCGCGGGCGCGTACGGGCCGCGTCAGGATTCCGGGGTAGCGAGTAAAGGTTTCATCGGTGTTTGACCGGTCGGTCACGCCCTGGTAACACCAATCAGTGACTCTGGCTTTACGCACCGCACGCACACTCCCACCGCTCATCACCCCGCCCCCGAGGGAGATCTCCACCATGCAGGCCGCGACTTCCGTACGCGCCAACGCCTTCCCGACCTTCACCCAGGCTCTCCTCGCCGTCGAGTCCGTACTCCTGAGCGGCGGCCAGCGCACCGCCCGCCGCAACGCCTGGACCGCGGTCCTCGAGGACCGCCGTCGCGCCAAGGACCGGGTCGAGGCGCAGCACGTGCTGGAGGCCGTGGCGACTCGCTCTTCCTGAGGCACGTAAACTTCAGGCATGGCGAGGAAGGAACAGGCAGAGAACTCTGCGAACCCCGGGCGACTCAAGCAGATCGCCCTTACCTACAAGATGACCAGGCGGGCCGACTCGAAGATCGGTCTTGTCCTCGCGGGTGTGGGAATCGTCACCTTCGGTGTCTTCCTCGCGATCGGTTTTCTGATCGACCACCCGATCTATCTGGGCGTCCTGGGCTTCCTGCTGGCCTTCCTCGCGATGGCGATCGTCTTCGGACGCCGCGCCGAGCGCGCCGCCTTCGGGCAGATGGAAGGACAGCCGGGTGCGGCGGCCGCGGTGCTCCAGAACGTGGGCAGAGGCTGGACCACGACCCCCGCGGTCGCGATGAACCGCAGCCAGGACGTCGTCCACCGGGCCGTCGGCAAGGCCGGCATCGTGCTGGTGGCCGAGGGCAACCCGAACCGGCTGAAGACCCTGCTGGCGGCCGAGAAGAAGCGGATGGCCCGGGTCGCCGTGGACGCCCCGGTCCACGACATCGTCGTCGGCAACGACGAGGGCCAGGTGCCGCTGAAGAAGCTCCGCACCACGATGATGAAGCTGCCGCGCGTGCTCACCGGCCCGCAGGTGACGCAGACGAACGACCGTCTGCGCGCGATGGGCGACCTGATGAGCAACATGCCGCTGCCGAAGGGCCCGATGCCGAAGGGCATGCGGATGCCGCGCGGCGGAAAGATGCGCTGACGTACTCGCGGCTACGACGTGAGGAGGGGCGCCCCGGATCTCCCGGGGCGCCCCTCTTCATGTCTCGGTTCTTCACGTCTCGCGCCATGGAGCCGGCCCACTGTCCGGAGCCGGCCCTGCTGAGTCAGATCCGCACCTGGACGGAGCGGGAGAGCCGGTCATGGAGGCCGCGTCCGTCGCGGTCCCACACCAGCGCCGGAATGGCCAGGCAGAGCAGCACGCTCCTGACGAGGACCTTGCCGATGCCGAGCCGTCCGCCGTCCTCGGCGACGACGCGCAGACCGAGGATCCGCTTACCGGGAGTGCTGCCGAGGGTGCCCACGGTCAGCACGCTCAGGACGAGGAAGATCCCCAGCGCCCAGTTCCCCGCGGCCTGCTGGTCACCGTCCGCGAAGAGCCCGTATGCGATCAGCATGCACAGGGCCCAGTCGATGAAGAGCGCACCGAAGCGCCGTCCGAGCGGGGCGACGGAGCCGGGGCCCTGCTCCGGCAGCCCGAGCCGCTCGCCCCGGTATCCGAATTCGGCGCCCATGTCCTCGGCCGCCGCGCGGGGCCCGGACAGCCACGATCCGATTGCTTGCCTGTTGTCCACCCGTCAACGGTACTGTGCACGCTTTTGATCACCGCCGCCCGGGTCACACCTCGGGCCCACTCCGGTCACCCGTACCCACGGTCTTCACACGGCTCACCACCGGCTCGGTTAACTTCCGCGAAACAAATGAGTCATGCTGGAGAAATCCCGTCTGCCTAGGGTCGTGTGCAGCGTGTGCCACCGCACTGGCCGCACGACCCGAGTCACAACCCCGCCCATCCCCGGGTCGGGAGTAGGAGGAGTTGGATGTTCCAGAACGCCGACGACGCCAAGAAGTACATCGCGGACAACGACGTGAAGATGATCGACGTCCGGTTCTGCGACCTTCCCGGCGTGATGCAGCACTTCACGATTCCGGCCACGGCGTTCGACCCGTCCGAGGAGCTCGCCTTCGACGGCTCGTCGATCCGCGGTTTCCAGGCGATCCACGAGTCCGACATGGCGCTGCGCGCGGACCTGTCCACCGCGCGTCTGGACCCGTTCCGCCGCGACAAGACCCTCAACATCAACTTCTTCATCCACGACCCGATCACCGGCGAGCAGTACAGCCGTGACCCGCGGAACATCGCCAAGAAGGCCGAGGCCTACCTCGCCTCCACCGGCATCGCGGACACCGCGTACTTCGGTCCCGAGGCCGAGTTCTACGTCTTCGACAGCGTGCGCTTCCAGACCAGCGCCAACGAGGGCTTCTACCACATCGACTCCGAGGCCGGTGCCTGGAACACGGGCGCGATCGAGGACAACCGCGGCTACAAGGTCCGCTACAAGGGCGGCTACTTCCCGGCCCCGCCGGTCGACCACTTCGCCGACCTGCGCGCCGAGATCTCCCTGGAGCTGGAGAACGTCGGCCTCCAGGTCGAGCGCCAGCACCACGAGGTCGGCACCGCCGGCCAGGCCGAGATCAACTACAAGTTCAACACGCTGCTCGCCGCGGCCGACGACCTGATGCTCTTCAAGTACATCGTGAAGAACGTCGCCTGGCGCAACGGCAAGACCGCGACCTTCATGCCCAAGCCGATCTTCGGCGACAACGGCTCCGGCATGCACGTCCACCAGTCCCTGTGGCAGGGCGGCTCGCCGCTCTTCTACGACGAGCAGGGCTACGCGGGCCTCTCGGACACCGCCCGCTACTACATCGGCGGCATCCTGAAGCACGCCCCGTCGCTGCTGGCCTTCACCAACCCGACGGTGAACTCGTACCACCGCCTGGTCCCGGGCTTCGAGGCGCCGGTCAACCTGGTGTACTCGCAGCGCAACCGCTCGGCCGCGATGCGTATCCCGATCACTGGTTCCAACCCGAAGGCCAAGCGCGTCGAGTTCCGCGCCCCGGACCCGTCCTCGAACCCGTACCTGGCCTTCTCCGCCCTGATGCTGGCGGGTCTGGACGGCATCAAGAACAAGATCGAGCCGGCCGAGCCGATCGACAAGGACCTCTACGAGCTGGCCCCGGAGGAGCACGCGGGCGTCCCGCAGGTCCCGACCTCCCTCCCGGCGGTCCTCGAGGCCCTGGAGGCGGACAACGAGTACCTGCAGGCGGGCGGCGTCTTCACGTCCGACCTGATCGAGACCTGGATCGACTACAAGCGCACGAACGAGATCGCGCCGATCCAGCTCCGTCCGCACCCGCACGAGTTCGAGCTGTACTTCGACATCTAGGAACGCCCCGGGTCGGAGCGGGTATCCGCTCGCCTGGGCCGTCCGTGGGCCGTCGGCCGTGCTCTTCCCTCAACGGAAGGCACGGCCGACGGCCTTTTCTGCGGGAGCCGTTCGGTCTCAGCCGTTCGGTCTCAGCCGTTCGGTCTCAGCTCCCGGCCCGCCCGGATTCCATCAGTTCCCGCAGCTCCGCCACCGCCTCCCTCAGCCGGTCCGCGAAGGTGCGCATCTGGTCGGCGACCGGTTCGGGGGTGCTCAGGTAGAGGTTGAAGCGGTCCGGCAGGAGGACGTAGGCGACGCCGATGCAGCGGCTGCTGGTGGAGCCGAAGCCGAAGTACTGGATGTTGTGGGACGGCGCGGAGCTGGTGCTGAGGTAGTCGTCGCGCAGGGTGAGCCAGCCCGGGGTGCGGTAGAGGGCCGGCTGCTCGTCGACGCCCAGGGCGGGGCCGCGGCGGCGCTGGATGAGTTCGAGTTCCCAGAGGTGCTGTTCGGGGACCTGGCCCGCCTGGGAGGCCTTCGCGCGGGCCACATGGGCCTGGGCGGCGGTGCGGAAGGCCGCACGGCGGGCGGCCGGAGAGGCCGAGGGGTCCTCCATCGCGGCGACGAAGGCCACCATCTCGGGGGTGACGACGCGCATCGCCTCGGTGCGGCCGTTGCGGTACTGGCGGGTGGCGATCGACTCGTACGTGGCGCCGAGGAGGCCCTTGGCGCGCTGGTGGGCCAGCTGGTAGGCGCACTGGACGAAGGCGTCCGGCGAGACGCCGAGGGCCTTGGCCGTGGTGCTGCCGAAGTCGGGGAAGGACACGGTGGTGGTCGCGGCGGCCCGGCCGTACGCGGCGAAAGCGTCGGCGGCGGCGCGCACCTGGTCCCGTAGCGCGGCGTCGAGTCCGAAGACGACCTGTTCCATGGCCGGCAGGCCCTGGGAGCGGGCTCCGGAGTTCCGGGAGTGCTCCTCCGCCGGGTTGCTGAGGAGGAAGTCGGTGAAGCTGAGGATGGTGGTGCCGTCGAGTTCGCAGTGTTCGACGTTGATGCCCGCGCGGCCGTCCGCGAAGACGATCAGGGAGAGGGCCTTGTCGAACCAGCGGTTGCCGCGGTCGCCGTAGAGCAGTTCGTCGCAGGCCTCCTGGGTGTCCGCCGGGGCGAAGTCCTCCAGGCAGACGCAGAACAGCGCGGTCTCGACGACGTCGAGGGCGTCCGCGTTGCGGGGGTCGTGGTCGAGCAGGGACGCACGGGCGGCCGCCCACTCCGCCCGCGCCATGGTGGTGAGATGGCCCACCGAGGTGTCCGCGGCGGCCGGCTCGTCGCCGGCCTTCATGACGGCGCGCAGCCCGGCCGCCAGGTCGTCCAGCCCGTACGGGACGCCGTCCGCGCCGAGCACCTCCAGGCGGAACATGCCGCCGCGGAAGAAGACCACGATGTGCCGGGCGTCGGACGGACCCGGCCAGGCGTCGCTGTAGGGGGCGCGGACGGTGTCCTGCTGGGCGCCCGGGATACGGGTGGCGGAGAAGAGGAACCTGTTCTGCACCATCGACTGGGGCACGCCGCGCTGCACCACGGGCGGAAGGAGTTCGCGGTCGAGCTGCCGCTTGTAGTTCAGGGCGCCCGCGATGAGCCCGGCCGCGCGCTCGGTCTGGGCCAGGCCGGAGTCCTGGAACAGGAAGAAGAAGTTGGCGTTGAGCGCGATCCGGTCCCGGCGGCCCAGGTAGCGGTACGGCCAGAAGGTGTCGAGCCAGCTGTGCACGCCGTCCGTGGCGTCGTACTCCTCCAGGGCCGCGTGCAGCGCCCGGCCGGGCCCGTCGGGCCGGAGGAAGGCGGCGACCTCCGCCTCGGTCGCCGCCAGTTCGTCGGGGCCGAGCAGCGGTGCGCACCAGGCGAGGAACCTCTCGCAGCTCGCCTCCAGCGTGGGCAGCGGTACGCGCGGCAGGCTTTCCTCGTTGGCGAAGGTCGTCGCGCCGTGGCTCGCCGTGCCGCCGGCAGCCGTGCCGCCGCTCGTCGTGCCGCCGGCCGCCGTGCCGCCTGCTACGCCCTGACTGATGTTCACTTCTGCTCTCGATTCGGATCGTTGTGACCTGAGGTGCCGTTCGGACGGGACAGATAGAGCTGTGCGTAGAGCCAGCCTTCCGCTTCCAGGCCCTGCGTATCCACTCCGGCGGCCGACATGCCGTCGAGTACGAGCGCCTGTTCTTCCGGGGAGGCGAACCGGCGCTGCTTGAAGACCTCGTCGACGCGGACGGTCCGGTATCCCAGTTCGGCCAGTGCGCCTTCGACGCGGTCGAAGGGGAACATCCGCAGGACGAAGTGCGCCATCCAGGGCAGGCGGCCGCCCTGGGCCCGTACGACATGGGTGAGCGTCCGCTCGGTGACATAGCCGAGGCAGCCCGTCGAGATCACCAGGTCGGTGCCGGAGAGCTGGTCGCGCTGCCGGGGGGTGGGCTCGTCGTTCTCCAGGTCGGCGTGGACCGCGTCGTCGAGGAAGCCGGCCTCGAGCGCGTAGGACAGCGCGCTGCCTGCGGCGTCCAGGCCGACGAAGCGGATGGGCTGGGCGGGCCGGCGGGACCGGGACAGCTCCCGGTCGCGGGCCAGCAGGGCCTCGCGGCCGCCGTCCTCGCCGGCGTCCTCGCCGTCGTCCTCGTAGCGCTCGTACAACTCGTCCATCGTCGCGTCGTACTTCACGAGGGCGGCGTTGATCCCGTACGAGCACCCGATGTCCAGCACCTGGGGCGCCGCGACCTGCTCGGACTCCCGGTACTCCTTGATGAGTTTGGCGAAGTAGGGCTTGGCCTGTTGCGGAACGCGGTAGCCGAGGGGACGCAGCACGCTGAAGTAGGTGCGGGGATCGGGCTGGGTGTAGATGTGGTCGAGGGTGACTTTTCCGGTCTCGTCGAATCGCACGGGGCTTGGCCCTCCGTGGGTCACTGAGTCTCTGGATTGCTCGGTCGCTGGGCAGCGCGGTCCAGCGCGGTCCTGGACGGACGCCGGGGGTCAGTCCAGCAGCTGGTCGCTCCGGACCGCGCGGCCCTCGGCGGCCAGGTGCTCGGGCAGCACCCGGCCGAAGAGCTGCCGGGTCCGTGCCACGCTCCCGATGACTCCCGGGCGCTCGCTGTACGCGAAGATCGCCGAGTGGCGCGCCGTCGCGCCCCGCACGGGGCTCACCCGGTGCAGGGAGTAGCGGCCCTTGAACAGCTGCAGGTCACCGGGGTGCAGAGGGAGACGCCGGAGCAGTCGCTCGCCGCGGCCGTCCAGGACGTCCCGGACGTCGGCGAAGTTCTCGTCGTGCGCCGACCTGATGTTCGGGCAGTACTCGAAGACGCCGCCGTCCTCCGCTTCCTGCGTGAGCATGCTGACGGTGAACTCGTTCGTGTCGAAGTGCCAGGGGTGCTCCATCCCCGGCTGAACGACGTTGAGGACGAGTCCGGAGAGCGGATCGGCCAGTTCGTGCAGCCGGGGCAGTCCGAAGCACTCGGCGACGAACCGCCGGAACGCCTCGTTCGAGTAGAGCCGGCTGATCAGGGAGCTCTCGGGGACACGGTCCCGCGCCACGAACGCGTTGCCCCGCTGGAAGGTCCTGCGGCCGGGGTGGTCCCGCGGCAGTGCCGCGTCGACCGCGATGTTGTAGACGTTCACCGTCTCGAGGTCGAAGTGCGCCCGTGGGGCGATGGCCGAGCACTCCTCGCGCAGGACGTCACGGAGCACCGGACGGATGAAGTCCGGCAGCACGGTGCAGCCGAGCGCCGACAGTTCGCGCCGGGCCCGGGACACCACGGCCTGCCCCTCGGCGCTCCCGAGTTCCGACAGGGGATATCGGGCCGTGTCGACCACCTGGTCAAGCGTCATTGCTTCCAGAGTGCTCATTCGATCCTCTCGGTGTGTGGGCAGGGCAAGACAAGACCATCCCCAACTGAACTGAGAAGTAACACAGTTGAAGTTCCCACAGCCTCCGCCGGGTTGTCTGTGACACGTCACACGGCCGTGGCGTGCGGAGGGCACGAGCGGTGCGGGCGGTGCGGCACGGCGCCGCAGCAATACGGGGCGGGCGGCCCGACGGGATCTAGACTCCGCATGCTGATCAATCGTCCATAAGTTCACTATTACGGGGCAAACACCCTGGTCCGGAGGGGCTGCTCGATGGCCGATGCGACGGTGACGGAAGCACTCGCCGCCGAGGCGTACGTGTACGGGTATCCGCTGGTGTACGAGCTGACGATGGCCGGGGCGCTCGTCCGCAAGGGCATCGGGCGGCTGCCACCGACGCCGTTCAACGCGTTCGCGCACGCCCGCAAGCTCGCCGATCACCACGACACGTTCGCCTCGGTCAGCAACGACACGGTTCCTTCGGTCGCGCAGCTGGATCTGTCCGGCGGCCCGCTGGTGCTGCATGTACCGGGCAGCGAGGGCAGCGCGTACCACGTGGTGCAGTTCGTGGACGCGTGGAGCAACCCCTTCGCGTACGTCGGCTCCCGCGCGACCGGCACCGAGGGCGGCCGCTGGCTCATCGCGCCACCCGGGTGGGCCGGCCGGGAGCCCGACGGCGTGCGCGGGGTCATCGACGCGCCGACCGCCGTGGTGACGGCCGTCGGGCGCTGGTCGTGCGACGGTCCGGACGACCTGCCGAGAGTCGCCGCGCTGCAGGACACGCTGGCGGTCGAGGCGCTCGACGGACGGGAGCACCGGGCGGGGCTGCCGACGCCGGAGCCGGGGGTACGTGAGGCGCTCGGGTTCTTCGAGAAGCTGCGGGTGTGGATGGCCGACTTCCCTCCGTCGGCCGAGGATGCCGCGTACCAGCAGAAGTTCCAGCCCCTCGGACTGCTGGAGGAGGGCCCGTCGCCGTACGTCTCCCCCGCCGCCGGCCTGGCGATGGCGCTGAAGGACGGCTTCGTCCAGGGCCGGTCCCGGATCGAGGAGGCACTGCGGAGCCGGGCCGGCGACGGCGCAGGGTCCGGGGAGTGGGCGCTGGACCCGCACGCCCACGACTACAACCTGGACCACTTCGGCGTCGGCACGCACGACTCACCCCGGTGGAAGATCGCGGACCGCGAGGAGTCGTACCTCGTACGGGCCGTCGCGGCGCGCAGCGCGCTGTGGGGGAACCACGGCTACGAGTCCGTGCAGGCCGAGGTCTTCACGGACGCCGACGGCGAGGGGCTCACCGGCTCCCGGGCGTACACGCTGCGCTTCGAACAGCCGCCGCCCGTCGAGTCGTTCTGGACGGTGACGATGTACGACACCCCGGACCACTATCTGGTCGCCAATCCGATCGGGCGGTACTCGATCGGCGACCGCACCCCCGGACTCGTCCACGCCGACGACGGCTCCCTGACCGTCCACATCCAGCAGGAGAGCCCGGCCGATCCGGCCGAGGCCGCGAACTGGCTGCCCGCCCCGCCCGGGGACTTCCGGCCCGTGGTGCGTCTGTACGCGCCCAAGGAGGACGTGCTGGACAGGAGTTACCGGCTGCCGAGGATCGAGAGACGTCGGTAGGACTCGCCCGCCGCGGGTGCGCCTGAGCGCCCCGCGGGCCGGCCGACGGACCGGACCGCGGGGCGCGCCCACGCACATCTTGGCTCCGGACTCCCAGGTCCGGACTCCTGGCTCCGGACTCCTGGCTCCGGACTCCTGGCTCCGGACTCGTGGATCCCGACTCGTGGATCCCGGCTGTCAGTCGGCGTAGTGGATCAGTGAGCGCACCATGTGGCACGTCGTCTCGGACGGCGGGTGGATGCCGATGCGCTCGGCCGTGGTGCGTATCCGGCGGTTGCTGGCGTTGGCCGGGTGGTAGACGCCCGTGTCGAGCAGGGCGATGGCGATGCGCATGGCCTTGAGCCGGCGGTTGTGGGATTCGTACCACTCGCGCGGGAGGCCCGCGGGCAGTGGCCGCTTCGTCGGTTCGGGCAGCGCCCCCGTCGTCGTCCCCGTCCCCCTCTTCGTCCTCGTCCCCGGCTTCGTCGTGATCGTGGCTACGGCCATCGGCGACCTCCTGGCGCGGTGGTTGGACCCTCACGAACTAGTTCGATTTTACTGCCCGGCACTGACAATCGCCCCTGGCCAAAGGGTGTTCAGGGTGTTCGAGAGACGCATGGGGAGTACGGTGTCGGGATGGAGATCTGGATCAATCCCGCGTGCTCGAAATGCCGCAGTGCGCTGCATCTGCTCGACGAGGAAGGCGCGTCGTACACGGTGCGGCGCTACCTGGAGGACGTGCCGTCGCCGGACGAGATCCGCGAGGTGCTCGGGCGGCTCGGTCTTGAGCCGTGGGACATCACCCGCACACAGGAGGCGGCCGCCAAGGAACTCGGCGTGAAGGACTGGCCGCGCGACGCCGCCTCGCGGGACCGGTGGATCGAGGCGCTCGCGGAGCACCCGAAGCTGATCCAGCGTCCGATCATCACGGCGGACGACGGTACGGCGGTCGTGGCGCGCACGGACGAGGCGGTACGGGACGCACTGCAACGCTGAACGCGCCGCCGCCCTGAGCGCGCCGCCGCACCGAGCGCCCTGGGCGCTCTCGACCGCTGAACGCGCTCGCCGGTCGGACCGCGAAACCGCAGCTCCTCGCCCACCTGCGAAAACTTAAGCCTCAGTTAAGGAAGTCACGCCTGTGGCGGTTGAGCAGAGCCCTCGGCCTACTCGTACGTAACGGCACACGGAACCCATCCGGCCGCCGTTCACGGCCGGGGACAGGAGCCTTACGTGTCGCGCAAGAAGACCCTCAGCGGCAAGAAGAAGATCGCCCTCATGATCGGCGCCGCGGCGCTGGTCGGCGGTACTGCGGTTGTCATGACTGGGACAAGCCAGGCCTCGGTGGCCTGCGACGGACTCGCGCAGGCGATTCGCAACAACGAGAACTTCATCGCCGGTCAACGGGCCAATCCCGATGCCCAGTCGGCGGCCCGGATCGCCAACCGCGAAGCCGTGATCGCACAGATCAACGTTCAGCAGGAGGCGTCGGGTTGTGAAGTCGGCGAGGGCGCCGGGGAGGGCGGCGGCGGTCAGGCCGCGCCGCCCGCGCAGCCGCCGGCCGAGGAAGCACCCCCGGGCATGGAGGAGCCGCCCGCCGAGGAGCAGCCGCCCGCGGACGACGGCGGTGCCGGTGCCGGTGCCGGTGAGGAAGGCGGCGCCGAGGACGGCGGGAACGGCGGCGGGGCCGCCGGTGAGGTCGTCTGCGCCGGTTCGACCGTGACCCTGTCCGGTGAGGGCGGCGCCCCGGCCGCCTCCAGCAGCCAGTTCCCGGCCGGTACGAAGCTGAAGGTGACCAACCTCGACAACGACAAGTCCACGACCGTCGAGGTCACCTCGGTGTCCGGTAGCTGCGCGCTGCTGAACAACGCCGCGTTCGAGCAGGTCCGCGAGCCCGGCAAGTTCCTCATCCGCAACGCGCGCATCGAGCGCGTCGGCTGACGGCGGTCGCCACGGGCAGGCGGAGGGGCGGCTATCGAAGCCGTTCCTCCGCCTCCGCCAGGATCTCCGTGATGCGCAGCCCGAGCCGTACGTCGCAGGCGTGCGCGTCCCCCGTACGCGCCGACTCCAGGAGCGCGTCCACCGCCGACCGGAACGAGCCGATCGCATCGCCCCACGCGGGCATCGGCACCCGCCCCCGCTCGCCGTAGAGTTCGACGGCGGCGCCGGCGGCTTCCGCCGGCGCGCTCAGGCCGAGGGTGGCCGTGCTCGACGCCCCGGACTCGTGCCGCAGGGCGAGATGCACCGTGTCGGCCGGTCCGCGCAGCGCCGTCAGGTCGCTCACGTCGCCGAGTACGGGCAGCAGCACGGACAGCACATGAGGGCCGACGTCCCACAGCCCGCCCTTCTCCCGGCGCCAGGGCGAGGCCGCGTACGGGCTGTCCGAGCCGGTCGCGAACAGCGAGCCCAGCCAGTGCGCCCTCGCGGTGAACCAGCCGCCCGCGGCGGCCTGTTCCGCGATCCACGGCGCGGTGTCCGCGGCGAACCGCAGCGTGCAGAAGACGATCGACGCGACGCCCGTGCCCTCCACGGCGGTCACGACCTCGCGGGCTCCCGTCACCGTCGTCGCCACCGGCTTGTCCAGCAGCAGATGCCGCCCGGCGGCGGCCGCACGCGCCGCCAGCGGCGCCTGGACGTCGGGCGGCAGGGCGATCGCGACGGCGTCGCTCGCCTCGATGAGGGCGTCCACGTCGTCGTACGCCTTGACCCCGTGGGCCGTGGCGATCGCGGCGGCGGCCTCCGGGCGCCGCCCCCACACTCCGCTGAAGACGGCCTCCGGGTGCGCGGCGAGAGCAGGGGCCTGGGTGCGCTCCGCCCAGGGGCCCGTTCCGATCAGTCCGATCCTCAGCTTCGTCATGGGGCCAGTCTGCACCGAGGCGGAGACACGGTGACAGCGATGCTCCCGGCGCGGACGTAGGGTGACGCGTTGTGAAGAGACACATACCCTTCGAGCGGCTCCACAACTTCCGCGACCTGGGCGGCTATCAGGCCGAGAACGGCAGCACGGTGCGGTGGGGACTTCTGTACCGCTCCGACTCGCTGGGCAAGCTCACGGGCGGGGACTGGGACCGGTTCCTCGGCCTGGGTGTCCGTAGCGTCATCGATCTGCGCTACCCCTGGGAGATCGAGGCCAAGGGCCGGATCCCCGAGCACGAGTCGCTGACCTACCACAACCTCAGCATCGAGCACCGCCCGTACGACCAGGCGGCCCTGGGCCCCGGGGTCGAGACCGGCCCGTTCCTCGCCGAGAAGTACATGGAGGTCGCCCACGACGGCGTCAAGGAACTGCGCAGGGCACTTGAGGTGATCGCCACGGCGGGCAACGGGCCCGTGGTGTTCCACTGCGCGTCCGGCAAGGACCGCACCGGACTGGTCGCCGCGCTCGTACTGACCCTTCTGGGCGTGCCCGAGCAGCGCGTCATCGACGACTTCGCCCTCACCGAACTGGCCACCGAGCGGCTCCTCCACGACTGGCGTGCCGACCACCCCGGCCAGGAACCCGCCTGGCCCGGCTACGGCCGCGCCCCCGCCGACGTCATGCGCCTCTTCCTCACCGCCCTGACGCGGCAGCACGGCTCCGTACGCGACTACACCCGCAACCTGCTGGGCATCAACGACGCCTGGGAGACCGCTCTGCGCCGGAACCTCCTCGAACCGGCGCCGGCACCGGGGCCGGCACCGGCCTCCCGGCACACGGATCGCGACTGAGGACGTGCTGTTCTTCGTCAACGCCGCCGCGGTCACGGCGACCGGACAGCGTGAGGGTGCGTCTCAACCCCGTATACGACGCGGACGGCTTCGGCTCGTCCGGCGAATCCGGAATGCCGGATTCGAGGCGTCGCCCAACGCCCGTGCGGTCGCGGAGAGGTCGCGGGAAACGAAGGATTCCTGAGTAACACGGGGTTCACAATCGAGCAATGGACGGGAAATCCGGTGTTGCGAAGCTGCGCCTCATACCCGCTGCACCCGTAAAGGATGAGGCCCCCGTGACCTTCAAGGCTGAGTACATCTGGATCGACGGTACCGAGCCGACCGCGAAGCTTCGCTCGAAGACGAAGATTCTGACGGGCTCCGCCACGACCGTCGCCGAGTTTCCCATCTGGGGCTTCGACGGATCCAGCACCAACCAGGCCGAGGGTCACGCCTCCGACTGCGTGCTGAAGCCGGTCTACTCCTGTCCCGACCCGATCCGCGGCGGCGACGACATCCTGGTGCTGTGCGAGGTCCTCAACACGGACATGACGCCGCACCCGTCCAACACGCGTGCGCAGCTGGTCGAGGTCGCGGAGAAGTTCGCCGCGCAGGAGCCCGTCTTCGGCAT
The DNA here is from genome assembly GCF_036181745.1 of Streptomyces sp. NBC_00259. Lineage (NCBI taxonomy): Bacteria > Bacillati > Actinomycetota > Actinomycetes > Kitasatosporales > Streptomycetaceae > Streptomyces > Streptomyces sp. NBC_00259. The sequence continues at coordinate 2,133,381 of NZ_CP108080.1, forward strand.
CGAGCAGGAGTACACGTTCTTCGACGGCGACCGTCCGCTCGGCTTCCCGGTCGGCGGCTTCCCGGCCCCGCAGGGCGGCTACTACTGCGGTGTCGGCGCCGACGAGATCCACGGCCGCGACGTCGTGGAGGCGCACCTGGAGAACTGCCTCGAGGCGGGTCTGGGCATCTCCGGCATCAACGCCGAGGTCATGCCGGGCCAGTGGGAGTTCCAGGTCGGCCCGCTGGCGCCGCTGGTGGTCGCGGACCAGCTGTGGATCGCCCGCTGGCTGCTGTACCGCACCGCCGAGGACTTCAAGGTCTCCGCGACGCTCGACCCCAAGCCGGTGAAGGGCGACTGGAACGGCGCGGGCGCGCACACCAACTTCTCGACCAGGGCGATGCGCGAGGGGTACGACGCGATCATCACCGCGTGCGAGTCGCTGGGCGAGGGCTCCAAGCCGCTCGACCACGTCAAGAACTACGGCGCCGGCATCGACGACCGGCTGACCGGTCTGCACGAGACCGCCCCGTGGAACGAGTACAGCTACGGCGTCTCCAACCGCGGCGCCTCGGTCCGTATCCCGTGGCAGGTCGAGAAGGACGGCAAGGGCTACATCGAGGACCGCCGTCCGAACGCGAACGTCGACCCGTACGTGGTGACGCGACTGCTCGTGGACACCTGCTGCTCCGCACTGGAGAAGGCCGGCCAGGTCTGATCCGCTCACGACCGCTCGCGAAGGGGCGCCCACCGCTTTCGGTGGGCGCCCTTTCGTCGTCGCCACAGCCCTCGTCGCACTCGCCGCCCTCCTCACCCTCGTCGCCCCCCATCGCCCTGGCCGCCCCCGTCGCCCCCTTTGTCAGTGGGGCCTGCCATGGTGGTGCGCATGCTGGCGATCACAGTGATGACGGAGAACGGGCAGCGGCACGTCCGGGCGACCGCGGAGCGGCTCGGTGAGCTGGTGCACCGGATCGGCGGCCCGCAGGACAAGTTCCTCGTGGTGCAGCGGATACCGGACCTGCCCGACGTCTTCGTCCAGGTGTGGCACGAGACGGGTGGTGACTACACGCTGGAGCATCGCGCCGGGGCGCCCGACCGGCACTTCCAGGTCCGGGTCGACGCCCCGGAAGCCGTGGTGGCGGCGATGCTGGGCTGGGCGCGGCACGAGGACGACTGGGACGCGGGGCTCGGCTGGGAGCCACTGGACCTGGGGCCCGCCCCGGCGGCCGCTCCCGAGCTGGACCCCGACGATCGCAAGCAGGCCGAGGAGCTGGTCCAGGGGCTGCTGGTCGGCGGCTACGTCACCCGGGCCGGGCTGGCCGAGGCGGCCGAGGACTATCTCGTCTCCGGCGACGATCGCCCGGTGTCGCCCGAGCAGGCACGACAGTTGGTGGACCGGATGTGGCTGGAGCGGGTGGCCGAGCAGGCCGGCTGGGAGGGCGAGACGGACCCCGAGCGGCTCACGCGCGCCTTCGAGGCCCTGGAGACGGCCGGCATCACCGCCCGGGAGAACTTCGCCTGCTGCCGCAACTGCGGCCAGTCCGAGATAGGCGACGCCGGGTCGCCCGGCGCGCGCGGCTTCGTCTACTTCCACACGCAGTGCACGGACTCGGTGGCCGCGGGATACGGACTGATGCTGCTGTACGGCGGGTTCGACGGTTCCCCGGAGACGACGGCCGCGGTCGGGCGCGAGGTGGTGGCGGCGCTCGCCGGGGTGGGGCTCGCCACCGACTGGGACGGCGATCCCGGCCGGGCGATCACGGTCACCCCGCTGGACTGGCGCAAGCGTCTCGTGGGCTGAGGACCGCGCGGGGGGCGGACGGTGGTGTCCGTCTCGTGAGAGGGGTCTGCTGTCCTGCCGCTTCATCTGCTTGAATAGGCGTATGGCCAGACTTCGGGACAACGTGACAGGTCGCAGCGACCTGGAGCCGTTCTGGCCTTCCCGTCAGCACCACGACTTCGACCGTGTGTGTTGCCGCGCGAGGAACGCGTCGGCCCTCTAAAGCCTTCCCCAGGACCCCTCAGCGGGGCCTGCCGAGGCCTTCGGCCGACGCGCACGACGTACGCACGTCCGTCCGTTATGTCGATCCGACTCCGCCGACCCGGCGGCTCGACGACTCTCCGCGCGAAAGAGCTGACCTCTCATGGCGAACTCCCGTTCCTTCTCCACCGCGACCGCGACCGTCGCCGGCTCCGGCACCGCAGCCACCGTCCAGAACCGGCACCGGCTGCGAGCCGTCGACCCGGACGAGGTGGTGCACGTCGGGGACTTCCTCCCGCCGGGCGCCACCTGGCTCCCGGCACCGCAGCACACCCTGCCCGTGCTCCCGGGCCGGCCTCCGATGGTCGGCTACCTCGTTCTCGTACCGGCCGACCAGCAGCCTCCGCTCCTCGCGGCCACCGCGCAGGCGCCGGTCGCGGTCACCGAGCAGGGCCCGGGCCAGGACGCGGGCCGGAGCCCGGGCCCCGGTCCGGTCGCGGACGGCGGCGAGGCCGGTCCCGTGCGCATCGACACCGCCCGGCGCACCGCGGCCGTGGCCGGGCAGGTGCTCGACCTCACGTATCTGGAGTTCGAGCTGCTGGCGCATCTCGTGGCGCATCCGCACCGGGTCCACACCCGCGACCAGCTGGTGACGACCGTGTGGGGCTACGGTCATGTGGGCGACGGCAGGACCGTCGACGTCCATGTGGCGCGGCTGCGCCGCAAGCTGGGCGCCGAGCACCGCGACACGATCCGGACCGTGCGGCGGGTCGGCTACAAGTACACGCCCTGACACCGCCCTTGGGCCCGGTCCCGCGGCAGCCTCACGGCGTCCGCGGGACCGGGCCCTTCGGCCACGACCTACGCGGCGGGGGCCCCGGCCCTCGCCCGTGCGACCAGGCCCAGGGTGATGTCGACGGCGAGGAACACCAGCAGGCTGACGCCGAGCATCGGGACGAACCAGCCCACCAGCGCGGTCACGGCGGCCAGCGGCAGCAGCGCCGTCACCGGTACCTTGCGCCAGGCGCCCCGCGGTATCGGCCGTCCGAAGCCCAGTCCGCGGTCCTTCGTCGGACGGCGCAGCCACCACATGCGGTAGCCCCATACCGTGAGCATGATCAGCCCGATCATGAGCGCTGCGAGTGCGAGCTGGTTGGGCAGTCCGAAGAGGACGCCCATGTGGGCGTCGATGCCGAACCGGGTGAGCTGGGCGAGCAGCGGGTAGTCGGCGAACCGGAGTTCGTCCATGACGCGCGCGTCGGCCGGGTCGATCGCGACCGAGTCGAGGTTGACCGGGAAGAGGGTGTCGGTCTCCTTGACGACGTAGCCGCTGCCGTCGGCCGGGAGGATGACGGAGATCCGGCCGTCCACGCCCTCGCCCGCGGCCGCCGCGACGGCGTTGTCGATGCCGATGTCGGCGCCCTGGTGGGCGTCCCCGTGCCCGTCGGCGCCGTGGCCCTCGTGCTCGTCGCCGCCCGCGGCCGCGCCCTCGAGGGTCGCGGCGACGACCGGGGTGGCGCCGCCGAGCTGGTCCTGGACCGCGCCGATGTTCTCGCCCGCGTACCTCGACCAGGTCAGCCCGGTGGCGGAGAGCAGCACCAGACCGGTGACCGCCCACAGGCCGACGGAACCGTGCCAGGACAGGGTGCGGCGGCGGCCCTTCGCGCCGCGCTCGGGGACGAACAGGGCGCGCTTGGCGGAGCGTTTGCGGCCGATCCACAGCAGCAGCCCGCCGAGGGCGACCACCCAGAGCCAGCTGGCGGCCAGCTCGCTGTAGTTGCGGCCGAGATCGCCGAGGTGCAGATCGCGGTGGAGCTCGTCGAGCCAGGTGCGCAGCGGGAGCGCGCCGGAGCTGCCGTAGCTGGGAAGGTCACCGCGCACCTGGGCGGTGTACGGGTCGACGAAGACGGCGAGTGACTTGCCCTCCTCGACCTCGTCGCTGCTCATGAGGACCCGGGTGGTCGCCCCGTCCTCGGCGGAGGGCCACACGGCGGTCACCGTGCCCTCGGGGTGCGCCTTGCGGGCGGCGGCGACCTGGGTGTCGAGCGGGACCTTGCGTTCGCCGACGTCGGTCGTCAGCTCGTGGCTGTAGAGGACCTTCTCGGCCTGGAAGGAGAGGGCGTAGAGGAGTCCGCTGGTGGCGGCGACGAGCAGCAGCGGGGCGATGAGGACGCCCGCGTAGAAGTGGATGCGCAGGACGAGCGGGCGGAGCGCACTCCAGGTCGAGCGGGTCTCCGCCGCGGCCTGTGCCTCGGGGGCATCAGGGGTGTCGGTGTTGCCCCGTACGGGGTCGTCAATGGCCATGAGTGTCCTAGGAGTCGGCGTTGACATGGGGGATGCGGCCCCCGGTGTCAGACGAGTGCTCCAGGGACCGTGGCGCGGGTGTACGGGCGGCCGGGCGGGCCCCGCCGGGAGACGCTGTGCGCGAGGACGACTCCGTGAAGGCGCCGGGTGCGGGGGCGCGGGCGTACGGAGTACGGGAGTTCCGGCACGCGCACGACGGCGAGGACCAGCCGCAGCGGCGCGAACAGCGAGGTGCGGACGGTCCCGGCGGTGCGGGCCAGCCGGAAGAGGGCGGCCTCGCCGTGTGCGAGCCACAGCGCGCAGACCGCGGCGGCGAGGACGTGCGCGGCGAGCATGCCGCCGGGGCCGGTGGCGAGTTGCGTCAGGTGCGCGGTGGCCTCGGCCACGAGGGTGTCGGCAGCGGCCGTGCCGGCCGTCGGCGCCATGTCGAGCGTGGTGGCGCCGTTCGACGTGGCGTCCGCGCCCGTCGCCGCCGTGTGGTGGTGGCCCCTGCCGCCGGAGTCATGCGGTTCGGAGCCCGCGAAGATCAGGTGGAGGACGCCCTGGACCGTGAGCAGGCCCGAGCCGATGGTGAGCGCGCCACGGCGTCGGGTGCCCGCGAGCCACCCCGCACCGGCGGTGAGCACGAACGCGAACAGCACCGCGGTGACCGGAAGATCATGGCCGGACATGGACGAATGCCCCACCGCCGCCAAAGAGATGCACACCGCCGCGAAAAGTGCGGCTCGCAGGGCGCGCATCGGCGACCGGGCATCTGTCATGGCTCGCACATGGTGCCATCCCCTGGCCTGATTCCGTCAGACGGCCTGCATCACGACCTGCATCACGACCTGCGTCACGACCTGCGTCACGCCCCACCACGGCCTGCATCAACGAATTCTCCCGGCAGCGGAATCGCGCACGTCACGCCGTTCGGGAGGGCAGGGTCGGCAGCATGAGACTTCTGATTCTGGGCGGTACGGAGTTCGTGGGGCGGGCGGTCGCGGAGGCGGCGCTCCGGCGCGACTGGGAGGTGACGGTGTTCCACCGGGGGCGGCACGAGGCCCCGGCCGGTGTGCGGGTGCTGCACGGTGACCGGGTCGCGCCGGGTGGGCTGAAGGCGCTCGCGGAGGGTGAATGGGACATCGTGGTCGACACCTGGTCGGCCGCCCCGTCCGCCGTGCAGGAGACGGCACGGCTGCTCGCGGACCGTGTGGGCCGGTATGCGTATGTGTCCAGCCGCTCGGTCTACGCCTGGCCGCCGGCCGCGGGACTCGACGAGAACGGTCCCCTGGTGGCGGGCGCGGCGGCCGGCGCCGAGGCCACGGACTACGCCCGGGACAAGCGGGGCGGTGAACTGGCCGTGACGGAGGCCTTCGGCCCGGAGCGGTCGCTGCTGGTACGCGCGGGGCTGATCATCGGCCCGTGGGAGAACGTGGGCCGGCTGCCCTGGTGGCTGAACCGCGTGGCGCGCGGCGGCCCGGTGCCCGCGCCCGGACCGCGGGACCTGCCGGTGCAGTACGTCGACGTACGCGATCTCGCGCAGTGGACCCTCGACGCGTCGGAGCAGGGCCTCGCCGGCCCGTACAACCTGGTGTCCCCGCCCGGGCACACCACCATGGGGGAGCTGCTGGAGAGCTGCGTGCGGGTGACCGGCTCCGACGCGGAGCTGCGCTGGCTGGACGCGGAGACCATCGCGGCGGCCGGGGTCGAGCCCTGGACCGATCTGCCGGTCTGGATCCCGCGCGGCGAGCTGTACGACGCGATCCACGACGCCGACGTGTCGAAGGCCCTGGCTGCCGGACTGCGCTGCCGGCCGGTCCAGGAGACGGTCGCCGACACATGGGCCTGGCTGAGCGGTCTCGGCGGCAGCGCACCGCAGCGCACGGACCGCAGTCCGGTGGGCCTGTCCCCCGACCAGGAGTCCGCGCTGCTCGCCCGCTCCTGAGCGGCGGCCGGTGCGACCGCACCGGCCCATCTCGGCCACTGACGTCACCGGGCTCACCGAGGTCACTGCCGTCACTGACGTCCGGTCACGTCCGGTTTGCGAATGGAGACTTCTACGAATTCCGGCTCCGGCTGAACGAGCCGTCGTCGCCGTCCGTATGGAACGACGCGCTGCTCCCCTCCCGGGATTGGAGTTCCATGGCACGCACAACACGCAAACGCTCAACGCTGGCAAACCGGGCGATAGCCGCCTCGGCTGCCCTCATTCTGGGCGGGGGTGGGCTGATCGCGGTCAATGTCTACGCATCCGCGGGTGAGGGCTGGACCGGTCAGAGCCCCGACCAGACCCAGGCCGCCGGACAGTCGGTGTCGACCATCGACTGTCCGGACGTCGGAAACGAACTGCCCGAAGTACCGCAGCAGGAACGCGGTTCCGTGGATCGTGAACTCGCCACGCTGGACACCCAGATCACCACGGCGTATCAGCGATTCGCCGAGAACAAGGAGCGGGTCGAGAGCGACCCCTCCTACGGACAGCAGCAGATTCTCGATCCGCTGAGAAACGAGCGGCTGGTCATCATCCAGCGGATCGTCTCCCTCATCGAGCGCGGCGCACCCAAACCGCAAGGCCTGGAGAACATGGCGCCGTGCACCCTGCGCGCCGACGACGCCGACGACGGCGGCGGGGACCAGGGCCAGGACCAAGGTCAGGACCAAGGTCAGGACCAGGGCCAGGACGGCGGTCAGGATCAAGGTCAGGACGGCGGCCAGGACCAGGGTCAGGACCAGGGCCAGGGTCAGGACGGCGGCCAGGACGGCGGCGACCAGGGCGGCAATGACAACGGCGGTCAGGCCGGCAACGGTCCCGAGCAGAACGACTTCGTCGACATCCAGTCCGTGCAGCCGAACGTCAACGGCCCCCGGAACCGCCGAGGCGCCTCCAAGGGCACCTTCAGCACCGACTGCGGCAAGAACGAGAACGGCAAGTTCAACCCGGACAATGTCATCGTCGCGCCCGGTGTGAGCAATGGCGCGCACCATATGCACGACTACGTCGGCAACCAGGCCAACGACGCTTTCGCCAGCGACGACGACCTTGCCAACGGTGACACCACCTGCCGCAACCAGGGCGACAAGTCGACTTACTACTGGCCGGTGCTGCGAGTGCAGAACGGGCAGGACGAGAACGACGCCCAGGCCGACGGCGGCGGCAAGGACCAGAATGTCGGTGAGATCCAGACCCCGGCCCAGGTCACGCTGAATTTCGTGGGAAGTCCGGTCTCCAAGGTCACCGCGATGCCGCGATTCCTGCGGATCATCACCGGTGACGCCAAGGCCTTTGTCAACGGTGATGCCAATGCCAATGCGTCGTGGAGCTGCACCGGATTCGAGGACCGTCAGCTGAAGGACAAGTACCCGATCTGCCCGGAGGGCAGTCAGGTGGTACGGACATTCAAATTCCAGAGCTGCTGGGACGGTCAGAACACCGACAGTGCCAATCACCGCACCCATGTCGCCTTCGCGGATGAGAACGGCAGCTGCCAGAACGGCTTCAGGGCCATTCCGCAGCTGGTGCAGCGCATCGTCTACGACGTTCCGCCGCCCGTCTTCGACGGGGAGAACCCGAGCGTCTTCGCGGTCGACTCCTTCCCGGAGCAGCTGCACAAGCCCATCACCGACCACGGCGACTTCATCAACGTCTTCGACGAGAACCTGATGAACAAGGTGGTGAACTGCATCAACGGCGGCCGGCGGTGCCGATGACCACCGAATCGGCCAGGTCCGCCGAGTGAGCCGGCGCCGAGCCCCGGGGCTCCCGGGTTGAGCCCCTGGGGTTCGGCGCCGGCTCCGCTCTCTCCCCTCCCCCGACCGCCCCCGTCCCCCCTGACCCCCCACCCAACTGCGCGGCCTGCTCAGTGATGGCCGGAGTGCTCCTGCTCGTGTCCCCCACCGCCGTCGGCACTGCTCCCCGAGTGTCCGCCGTGCGACGAGCCGGTCTCCACGGTCCCGCCGAGCCGGCCGCGCAGTGCTGTGACCACCTTCTCCTCGCCGACCACGACCCACTTCCTGCCGACGAGGTACGAGCCGCCGTAGTCGTTGGCCTCGTTGATCCACTCGCGCTGTCCGCGGTCGGTGGTGAACGTGGCCAGGACGTACTTGCCGTCCTTCGTCGCGCAGTTCGCCTGCCGCAGTTCCTTGGCGTCCGTCTGGATGTTCGGGTCGCACTCGGCCTGCTCGGCCAGCTGTTCCAGGGTCCCCGTCGCCGTCTTCGGCGCGTCGGGGGCCTTTTCGTCGTCCGCGCCGCAGGCGGTCAGGGCCGTGACGGCGGTCAGGGCCAGGGCGGCCAGGGCTATCGGGGTGGTGCTTCGAGCTCGTTCCGTACGCATCCGGCCATCGTGCCCGCTCGGCACCCTCGTGCGCCGGCGAACGCCGGGTAACGTGCCGCGCGACGCACACGCACCTGTTGTCTCACCAGCAACACGGAGGAGCGCGATGAGCCGGCTTTCGAGACGTTCACTGCTGAGCACCGCGGGAGCGATCGGGGTGAGTACGGCTTTCGCCGCCCCCGCCTCCGGCGCCTCCACCGACAACAGTGACACCGGCAGCGGCAGCACCCGCGGCAGTGGCGCCGGCAGGGGCAGGGGCGACGGACACACCGCTACGGGCCCCGCCCGCGCCGCGCTGCGCCGCCTGCTGCTCCCCCACCACGCCGCACAGTTCCGGCTCTCGCACCTGCCCGAGGACGGCGGCGGGGAACGCTTCCGGGTCTTGGGCACCACGGGACGCATCGAGGTCGCCGGCACCGGCCCCGTGGCCCTGCTCACCGGCGTCCACTGGTACCTCAAGTACGGGTGCGGAGCCCATGTCTCCTGGGCCGGCACCCAGCTGGACCTCCCCCTCCTGCTCCCCGCACCCCGGCGCCCGATCGAACGGGCGGCCACCGTCCCGCACCGGTTCGCGTTCAACGACACCCATGACGGCTACACGGCCCCGTACGCGGACTGGCCGCGCTGGGAGCGGCTGATCGACGTCCTCGCCCTGCACGGCTGCAACGAGGTCCTGGTCACCCCCGGCCAGGAAGCCGTCTACCACCGGCTGCTCCAGGACTTCGGCTACTCCGACGCCGAGGCGCGCGGCTGGCTCCCCGCCCCGTCCCATCAGCCGTGGTGGCTCCTGCAGAACATGAGCGCGTACGGCGGCCCGATGAGCCCCGAGCTGGTCGCACGGCGCGCCGAGCTGGGCCGGCGGATCGCCGGCCGGCTGCGCGAGCTGGGCATGTCCCCCGTCATGCCCGGCTACTTCGGCACCGTCCCCGACGGTTTCACCGACCGCAACCCCGGCGCCCGGACGGTTCCGCAGGGCACCTGGTCCGGTCTGAAGCGGCCCGACTGGCTCGATCCGCGCACGGAGGCCTTCGAGCGGGTCGCGGCCGCGTTCTACCGCCACCAGCACGATCTGTTCGGCGAGATCGGGCACTTCAAGATGGACCTGCTGCACGAGGGCGGCTCCGCCGGGGACGTGCCCGTGCCGGACGCCGCCCGTGCCGTGGAGCGGGCCCTGCGGACCGCCCGCCCCGGTGCGCTGTGGCTGATCCTGGGCTGGCAGGCCAATCCCCGCCGCGATCTGCTCGACGCCCTCGACAAGAGGCATCTGCTCGTCGTCGACGGACTGTCCGATCTCGACACCGTCGTGGACCGTGAGAAGGACTGGGGAGGTGCGCCGTACGCGTTCGGCACCATCCCGAACTTCGGCGGGCGGACGACGCTCGGCGCCAAGACGCACATCTGGACCGAGCGGTTCACGCGGTGGCGGGACAAGCCGGGCTCCGCGCTGGCCGGGACCGCCTACATGCCCGAGGCCGCCGAGCGCGATCCGGCGGCGCTGGAGCTGTTCTCCGAACTGGCGTGGCACGAGGAGCCGATCGACCGCGAGGAGTGGTTCGCCGGGTACGCCGATCTGCGCTACGGCGGCCTGGACGAGGCGGCCCGGGCAGCGTTCGCCGCGCTGCGGGACTCCGTCTACCGGATCAGCAGCCGGGACGGCCGCCCGCACGACTCCATCTTCGCCGCCCGGCCGTCGCTGACGGCCGCGTCCGGTACGTACTACGCCACCCACACGCCCGCCTACCACCCCGGCGTCCTCGACCAGGCCTTCGCGGCGCTGCTGGACGTACGGGAGGAGCTGCGGGGATCCGACGCGTACCGCTACGACCTCACCGATCTGGGCCGGCAGGCGCTCGCCAACCGCTCCTGGCAGCTGCTGCCGCACCTGGAGGCCGCCCACGGGCGCGGCGACCAGGTGGCCTTCCGGACCCTGTCGCGGCTGTGGCTGAAGGTGATGCGGCTGAGCGAGGAGATGACCGGCTCGCATCGTGCGTTCCTGCTCGGGCCGTGGCTGGAGGACGCGAAGCGCATGGCCTCGTCGGAGGCCGAGCGGGTGCAGTTGGAGCGCACCGCCCGGGTTCTCCTCACCACGTGGGCGGACCGGGTCACGGCGGACGCCGGCCGGCTCGCGAACTATGCCAACCGGGACTGGCAGGGCCTGATCGGTGACGTCCATCTGCCGCAGTGGCAGGCGTTCCTGGACGAGCTGGAGGACGCGCTCGCGCAGGGCAGGCCGCCGAAGGCGTTCGACTGGTACGCGACCGAGGAGCCATGGACCCGGGAGCGGACCGCGTATCCGCTGCGGCCGGTACGCGATCCGTACCGTACGGCGCGCCGGGTGCACGAGGTGCTGTCCCGGGCTCCGTACCAGGGCAGCGTCACCGTCACGGCGACGCCCCCGGTGCTGGGGCCGGGCGGCACCGCCGGGGTCACGGCCGCCTTCCGCAACGTGAACGGGCTGCGGGGCACGGGGCCGGTGGACTTCGCGGTCACCGGGCTCGGCGAGCAGCCGCCGCGCTCCCTGCCGCCCGTGCCGGCGGCCGGTTCGGGGACGGTGGGCTGGACGGTGCAGGCCCCGCCGGGCCCGCTCACCTCCCCGCTCGAACCGATGCCGTACGAACTGCGCATCACCTACGGCCCGCAGGGCGAGACGCCCGTCACCGCGGTGCACCGGGGCAGCCTGTACGTGGCCGGTCCGCTCCCTGCCGGATGGCGGACGCATTCGAGCAACTCGGCCGTGTCCGGGCACCTGGACGGCCGCTTCGCGATCAACGGCAGCGGCGGTGACCTGTGGCGGACGACCGAGCAGTTCGGTGCGGTCCACCGGCAGGGCGTGCTGCGGGACGGCGTGCGCCTGACGCTGCGGGTGGACTCCCAGCCGGCGACGGGCGCCTGGGCGCGGGCGGGCATCGTCGTGCGCAACAGCCTGACGACGGCCGGCTCCCCGGGATTCCTCAATCTCGCGGTCACCCCGGCGAACGGGGTCGTGTTCTCGTACGACAGTGACGGCGACGGCACGGTGGACGCGTACCGGCGGGTGACGGGGGTGACGGCGCCGGTGCTGCTGCGGCTGGGCCGCGTGGACGGCCGGTTCACCGGCGAGTGCTCCACGGACGACGGCGCGACGTGGCGTCCCGTCGCGACGCTGACGGTGCCGGGCGCGGCGGCGGTGCAGGACGCGGGCCTGTTCATGACGGCGGCGCACAACGGGACCGGGGCCAGGGGCACGGTCGCCTTCAGCGGGTTGTCGGGCTGGCCGTCGGACTGACCGCGTCCGCTCACCGGTTCCGGTCAGGGCGGTTCCGGTCCTGCGGTACCGGTCAGGGCGGTACCGGTCCGGGCGGACCGTGGCGACCGGCACCGTGCCGGGTTCGCGCTGACGGTCGCCGGTGTGACGCCCGGGCACCCGGCGGCCGCGTTCGAGCAGCTGACGAGCAGCCGACGAGGCTCCACGGCTCGATGGAACGCTGTGTACGGGAGGGTCTCGGCGTGCCGGACGAAGCGGTGGAACGGATGCGTGAACGCCTCACCGCGGCACGGTGGTACGGCTTTCCCCGGCCTGGTGACTATCGCAGTATTCGCTCGTTCTGCTGAACGTGAGCACCCAGGATCTCGTACGCCCCGCCGTCGGTGTCGAGCAGGCCGAGGCCGCGCTCGTCGAGCACTATCCGCGTCTGGTGCGGATGGCGTATCTCGTCCTGCCGCCGTCGCTCGGCCGCAACCGGCGGGTGCTGACCGCCCACTCCGTCGTGCAGCGTTCGCTGCCGCGCGGACGGGCCGGCCGCGGCTCCGAGGGCTCGGCGGGGGTGCCCGTGCCGCGCGGGACGGCCGCTCCCGGATACGCGTACATCCGCGGCCGGGTGCTGCGGCAGGCGCTGGAGGCGGGGCTTCCGCTCAGGCGGTGGGCCTGGCCGAAGCGCGGCCAGTTCCCGCCGCTGCTGCCCCAGGTGTGGGGCCTGCGGGTGTTCCCCCGCTCCGGCGGCGCCGATGAACTCGCCCTGGACCAGCGGCTGTCCGCGCTGTCCGGTCCGGCACGCGCCGCGTACGTGCTGCGCGGTCTCGAACGGCTGCCGGACGCGGAGGTGCGGCACGTCCTGAGCGACGCCGGGGTCGGGGACCCGCACGCGCCGCTCGCCGAGGCCGACGGCGTCCGGACGCCGGGCGGCAGGAGCGCCGCCGCGCTGCTGGCCTCCCCCGAGTTCGACCCCTGCTCGCTCCAGGCCCGCCCCACCGATCTGATGCGCCGCCGCCAGCACGCGAAGGCGGCGCTCGCGGCGGTGGCGGCCGTGCTGGTCTGCGGCCTGCTGCTGGGACTGCCCGGCGAGGGCTGGGGGCGCGACGGCGCCGCGGCCCCGCTGTACGCGCGCAACCCGGCGGCCGAGGCGGCCCTGGACCCTGGCCAGTTGCGCCGCGTCGGCCCCCTGGCCTGGCAGAGCGCCACGCGCACCGACTTCTCCGTCTGGCCGGCCCGCGGACGGCTGACGGGCGACCGCGCGCTGCTGGGCCGGGCGCTCGCCGTATGGGCGCGGCCGGGCGTCCGGGTGCAGGTGTCGGCGACGCCCGGCACCCCGCCCGGGCCGCCGATGGGCGCACCGCAGCTGCTGTTCGCCGGCGAGGTGGACCGCGCCCGGGTGGTGCTGTTCCACGACGGGTTGCGGATCGTGCGGTACGCCGAGCCGACCGACGACACGACCGGCGGCCCGGCCCTCGACCTCGCCCGTGCCGACGCCGCGGACGCGGCCTCCTCCGGGGCCCTGCTCATCGGCCGTGGCCACGGCAACGTCCGCTATCTGACGGCTCCCTGGGTACGCGGGTCCGCCGTGCGTGATCTGCTCGACCCGTCGGGGGAGCCACGTCCGCTGCGGCGCGACGCGCACGGAGTGACCGGGCCGCTGGCGAGCGCGGTCCAGGCCAGGGACTGCCGGACCTGGGCCGCGCTGGAGCTGACGGACGACGGCGCACAGCGGCTGGTGACCGATCTGGGTGAGCTGACCCCGGCCCGGCTGACCTGGGGTCCGCCCTCGGCCAACGCCGATGTGCCGGGTGAGGGGCGGTCGGCCCGTCGGTCGTGGGCGCGTACGGCCTGCCTGCTCCGCGCGATGCGTTCGCACGGGGTGCGGGAGGTCAACACCTGGGAGTACGCCCGGCAGACCCTGCCGGAGGGGGACGGCACCGCGGCCTGGCTGTGCACGCGGGCCGAGACCTGGCGGGGCACGGGCAGCCGTGTGCTCGCCCAGATCCAGACGCCGTCGCCCCGCCCGCCCGTCGAAGCGCCGGGCACGGTCGTGGCCCGCTCCGAGGCCTCGCCCGCCTGCGGACCACGTGATCCACGCGTGCTGACGGGTGTGCTGTGGCAGTCCCGGGCGCGGCAGTGGTACGTGCTGGCCGCGGGCAGCGAGGAGTTCGCCTCGCTGACCGCCAGCGGCGGGGTCACGGGCAGCACCCGGGGCAACCTCCTCTCCGTACCGGCGCGTAAGGGCGCACGGGCGGAGCTGAACGGACGTCTCGCGGACGGTACGCGGCTCGACTCGCTGCGCTGAACCGGGATCGGCCCGTCCCGATCCCCTGCCGCACGGGCCCTGTTCCCACGGCGTACCACTCAGTACATTGACGCCATGTCTAATACGCGGCCGGTCAAGGTGGCGTCGGAACACACGGCGCTCACAGCCCGAAAGGTCTCCTTCGCCTGGGAGGAGACCCCGCTCCACTGGGTCCCCGGCGATCCGTTCGCCACCCACACGATCAATGTGCTGCATCTGCTCCTCCCGGCCGGCGAACGCTGGTTCGTCCACGTCTACAAGCAGGTCCTGCCGCACATCCACGACGACCGGCTGCGCGAGGACGTCATCGGCTTCATCGGCCAGGAGGCGGTCCACTCGCAGGCCCATGACGACGTACTGCCGCACCTCAGGGAACTGGGCCTCGACCCCACCCCCTACACCGCGCAGGTCGACTGGTTCTTCGAGAAGCTGCTCGGCGACCGGACCCTGCCGCCCGGAAAGCCGCGCGCATGGTGGCTGAAGGAACGGGTCGCGCTGATCGCCGCGATCGAGCACTACACGGCCTTCCTCGGCGACTGGGTGCTCAACGCCGGTGAACTGGACCGGCGCGGCGCCGACCCGATGATGCTGGATCTGCTGCGCTGGCACGGCGCGGAGGAGGTCGAGCACCGCTCGGTCGCCTTCGACCTGTTCATGCACGTCGACGGCAGCTACCGGCGCCGGGTGAGGACCTGGGCGGCGGCCTTCTCCGCGCTCGTCTTCCTCTGGCAGCGCGGCGCCCGCTTCTTCATGGAGAACGACCCCACGCTGCCCGACGGCAGGGCGAGCTTCCGGGACTTCTACCGCGCGGGAACCCGCGGCGTCCTCCCGTCCACACCGGACCTGCTGCGCTCCATCCCGCGCTATCTCAGCCGTGCCTACCACCCCAGCCAGGAGGGCAGCACCGCCCAGGCCGTCGCCTATCTGGCCTCGTCACCCGGCGCCAACGGCCTGCACGACAAGGCCATGAAGGACAAGGGCCTGGACGACAAGGGCCTGGACGACAAGCGCATGGACGACAAGCGCATGGACGACAAGCGCATGGACGGCAAGGGCGTGGACGACAACGGCCCGGACGGCCCGTGCCCGAAGGGAGGCCGCTGACATGCCCCGACTGCGTACCGTCGCCCTCGTCGCCGGAACCGCGCTGCTCGCCAGGCGTGCCCTGCGCCGGCGTATCGCGGCGTCCCCGCTGTGGCCGATGCCCGCGCTGGAGGAACCGGTCTCGGGCCGGGGCGGTCGCCGCGCCTCCTCCCACCGCGTGCTGGTCACCGAGCGCACCACGCCCGCCGAAGGCGTCGTCCAGCTCCGGCTGGAGGGTGCCCACCTGCCGCGCTGGGAGCCGGGCGCGCACATCGACCTCGTCCTGCCCTCCGGCCGCGTACGCCAGTACTCGCTCTGCGGCGACCCGGAGGACTCCGGTACGTACACGATCGCGACCCGACTGGTCGAGGACGGCCACGGCGGTTCGCGCGAGGTGCACGAGCACCTGCACGACGGCACGGAGGTGGAGATCCGCGGTCCGCGCAACCGGTTCCCGCTGGCCGGGTCGGCCTCGTACCTCTTCCTCGCGGGCGGCATCGGCATCACCCCCGTCCTGCCCATGGTGCGGGCGCTGCACGCGGCGGGCGCCACGAACTGGCGGCTGCTGTACTGCGGGCGCGACCGGGCCACGATGCCGTACGTCGACGAGGCCGAGGAGCTGGGCGCAACGACCGTGTCCGGCCGGCCGGACCTGGGGTTCCTGGCCGGCCTTCCCGCGGAGACGGTGGTCTACTGCTGCGGCCCGCAAGGGCTGATGGACGCGGTCGCCGCCGCCCTGCCCGAGGGCCGGGAGCTTCGACTGGAGCGGTTCACGGCCGCGGCGGCAGCCCCCGGCGGTGCGTTCGAGCTCGAACTGCGCCGCTCCGGGCGGACGCTCACGGTCCCCGCCGGCCGCTCGGTGCTCGACGCCGTGCGCGACGAGCTGCCGGACGTCTCCTACTCCTGCCGGCAGGGCTTCTGCGGCACCTGCCAACAGCGGGTGCTGGAGGGCGGGATCGACCACCGGGACGAGCTGCTCACGGACGCGGAACGGTCCGACTCGATGCTGATCTGCGTCTCACGGTGCACGAGCGGGCGCCTCGTCCTGGACCTGTGACCCCGGCCCGTGCGGCTCAAGAGGTCCGCGCGGCTCAGGGGTCCGCCGGGCCAAGGGGCCCTGCGGCTCAAGAGGTCCGCCCGGCTCAGGGCAGCAGCACCCAGTCCGCCGCCAGCGCAGCCACCAGGCCCGCGCCCAGCAGATACGTACCCAGCCGGGTGCGTCCGTGGCGGCTCAGCTCGATGACGACTCCGCACAGGATCATGGCCAGTCCGTACACCCCGACCACGAGGACGGACGTCCGACTGGCCAGCCGCACCACCAGGACGACCGCGAGAGCCACGAGCAGTACGGACGCTGCCGTGATCCGCAGGAGCCGCGCCTGGCGCGGGGTCATGCCCTGTGGCACAGGGGCGGTGGTGTCCTGGTCAGAAGCGGTCATATCCCGGGAGCGTACCCGGCACGAGGCGGACGCTGTTCGACGACCGGCCGTTACGCTGTTCGCATGACGACCGGGGTTCGCCGCAGGATGGGCGTCGAAGAGCGCAGACAGCAGCTGATCGGAGTGGCGCTGGAGCTGTTCGGCCACCGCTCCCCCGACGAGGTGTCGATCGACGAGATCGCCGCCGCCGCGGGCATCTCGCGCCCGCTGGTGTACCACTACTTCCCGGGCAAGCAGAGCCTGTACGAGGCGGCGCTGCGGCGCGCGGCCGACGAACTCGCCGCCCGGTTCGAGGAGAAGCAGGAGGGGCCGCTCGGGGCCCGGCTGCTGCGGGTCATGGGACGGTTCTTCGACTTCGTGGACGAGCACGGTCCCGGGTTCTCCGCGCTGATGCGCGGCGGCCCGGCCGTCACCGCGGGCGGGTCGTACCCGGCAGGCGCGGCCACGACCACCAACGCCATGATCGACGAGGTCAGGCACGCCGCGTACGAGCAGATCATGGCCCACCTCGACGTCGGCGATCCGTCGCCGCGGCTGCGGCTCGTCGTCCGTTCCTGGGTGTCGCTCGCCGAGACGACGGCGCTGCTGTGGCTGGACGGGCGGGAGATTCCGCGCGCCGAGCTGGAGGTGCAGCTGGTGCACGACTTCGTGGCGCTGGTGGCGGTGCCTGCGGCGTACGACGACTCCATGGCCACGGTGCTGATGCGCATCCTCGCGGACGAGCCGGCCGACGGTCCCTTCGCTGAACTCGTCGGCCGGCTCATGGCGCCGGCGCCTCAGGCGGTACGCGTGCCGGAGCAGCGCGACGCCTGACCCACGGCGGTCAGCCGCGGGTGAAGACGGCCACCGTCCGGCCGGGCACGGTGAAGGTCCCCGATCCCGCCTCGTACGAGGCCGACTTCACCACGGCGTCGGCCCCCGCCGCCTGCACCGGGTGCAGACCGTAGGACGTGCCCGCGAGCGCGCCGATCCGCTGCGACGTGCGCTCCGGCGTGGCGTTGAACACCACGACCAGCTCGCCCAGACGCATGGTGATCACACCGGGCGTCTCGTCCTTCCCCGACAGCGGGAAGGACAGCGCCGACTGCACCTGGTCCGCCGTGCCGAGCCCGAACGCCCGCTCCGTCGTACGGATCTTCAGCAGATCGCGGTACGCGGCCGAGGCGCCGGTGATCTCGGGGCAGCCCGGCGTCAGCGTGGGCGCGGTCAGCAGCGGCGCGGCGTACGGCCACTTGGGCTTGTTGTCGGCGGCGGGCGGCAGGCCGCGGCCGAAGCCGTTGCCGTCGCGGCAGTCCCAGTGGATGGTGTTGAACCAGTCGCCGCTGTCGTAGGAGTTGCGGTCGAGCGACTTCGACCGGAGGAGGTCGGAGCCTGCCTGCGACAGCGCCGGTCCCTGTGACAGCGCGGCCGTCGCCATCGCCAGCACCTGCATCCGCGAGCGGTCGGCGGCGGATACGCTCGCCGGCAGCTTGAACGCCAGCGCGTCGTAGAGCGTCTCGTTGTCGTGGGCGTCCGCGTAGGCGAGGGCGTCTCCGGGCGCGGCGGCGTAGCCGGCCGGTGAGCCGTTGTAGTCGACCTCGGAGCCCTTGACCTCGGTTCCGCGGGTGTCGGTGAAGGTGTACGACGCGAGGTTCCCGGAGAGCCCGACCTTGATCAGGTCCTGGTAGTGGAGCAGCCTGGCCCGCTGCTCGGCCGGGGTGCCGTTGGCCTTCGAGGAGTTGGGCTCGGTGAACAGGCCGGAGGCGAAGCCCTGGACGCCCGGGTCCTCGTCGAAGGGCCCGCCGCCGCGGACGGCGTCCCGCGCCCGGTCGGAGAAGGTCGCGATCCCGGTCCCGGCCATGTTCTTCTGGGTGGCCTGGACGAAGCGGGCGTCGTCGGCGATCTCGCCGAAGTTCCAGCCCTCCCCGTACAGGATGATCTTCTTTCCGTCGACGCCGTCCTTCTCGACGGTCAGCGCGTCGAGGGCCTTGCGGACGGCGAGGATGTTCGCCTTCGGGTGGTGGCCCATGAGGTCGAAGCGGAAGCCGTCGACCTTGTACTCCCTGGCCCAGGTGACGACCGAGTCGACGACGAGCTTGCCCATCATCGCGTTCTCGGGCGCGGTGTTGGCGCAGCAGGTGGAGGTGGCCACGGTGCCGTCGTCGAGGAGCCGCTGGTAGTAGCCGGGCACGATGCGGTCCAGGACGGACTTGCCGTCCTGACCGCTCGCGACGGTGTGGTTGTAGACGACGTCCATGACCGTGCGCAGCCCGGCGTCGCCGAGGCCCTGCACCATCCGCCGGAACTCGACCGTGCGGCGGGTGCCCTCGGGGTCGGAGGCGTAGGAGCCCTCGGGGACGCTGTAGTGCAGCGGGTCGTAGCCCCAGTTGTAGGCGTCCTTCGCGGCGGCCTTGGTGACACACGCCTGCTGCTCGTCGGAGTCGGGCGCGTACGCCGTCAGGTCGCAGCCGGGCACGGCCTGGTCCGACGTCTTCTCCGGGATGGTGCCGATGTCGAAGGCGGGCAGCAGATGGACGTACGAGGTGCCGCTCTTCGCGAGCGACGTCAGATGCTTCATGCCGGCCGAGTCGCGGTCGGTGAAGCCCAGATAGCCGCGGCTGGAGAAGTCCCGGATGTGCAGCTC
Source organism: Streptomyces sp. NBC_00259 (assembly GCF_036181745.1). NCBI lineage: Bacteria > Bacillati > Actinomycetota > Actinomycetes > Kitasatosporales > Streptomycetaceae > Streptomyces > Streptomyces sp. NBC_00259. Next base: position 2,152,640 of record NZ_CP108080.1, read on the forward strand.
CTGGATCTGGGCGTCCTTGAGCGGCACGGCGGCGGGCTTCCTCAGCGTCGACCAGCCCTTGGGGGCGAGCTTCGGGTCGGTGAGGTCGACGACGAGGCTGCGGGCCGAGTCGGTGGTGAGCGCGGTGGAGTACGGGTCGGTGACCTTGTTGGTGACCAGCTGCCGGACGCTCGGCGCCCAGACGGTCACGGCGTACCGGTACGGCTTTGCGCGCCAGCTCGCCGGGCCGGTGACCGACCAGACGCCGGAGGCGTCGTCGCGGCGCATCGGCACGGTCTTCCCGTCGAGTTCGAGGGCGACCTTCCGCGCGGTGGGCGCCCATACGGACAGCGTCGGGCGGCCCTTGCGGAACACCGGTCCGAGCGCGGCTCCCTGGGCCTTCCCGGCGTACAGGTCGTCGAGCACGCCCGGGATCTGCACACCGGTGGCGGCGAGCAGGGCGCCCGCTGCGTTGCGCTGGGTGGCGATGAGCTGGCCGCGCAGGGCCTCCTGGACCCGGTCGCGGTCGCGCGGGTCGACGGTGAAGGCGGGGAAGTCCTTCAGGTGCGGGAACCTCGCCTTCTGGGCGTCGGTCAGCGCGGACGGGCCGAGCCGCAGCCACCGGCCCTCGTCGCTGAGCGCGCCGTCGACGACCTCGATCCCGCCGCCGGGCGCGTACACGAGCTGCTGGCTGGTGGCGTCGGTCGCCTTCACCTTCCACACGACCGTGTTCCGGTCGATGAACTGCGCCTCGGACGTGGCGAGGTCCAGGGACGGTGCGCCGCCGGTCATCGGCAGCAGGTACTTCGGCTGCCCCGCGAGCATCCACACCTCGCGGCCGTGGCTGCCGAACGACAGCGACTGGTCGGTCGGCAGGTCCTTCTCGTCGCCCTTGTGGACGATGTAGCTGAGCGAGGTGGCGCCTTCGGCGAGCGGGACCTCGAAGACCGCGCCGTACGCGTCCTTGCGGACCGGCATCAGCGGCTTCGACCAGTCGGTGGGCTCGGCAGCGCCGGTCCAGGTGTGCAGGCCCCAGCCGTCGTAGTCCCCGTCGGCCCGCTGGTAGTGCAGCACCGCCTTCCCGGTGTCCTGCGGCGGGTTGGCTCCGTCGGGCGCGGTGTCCGACTGGCCGTCCTGGCCCTGCGTGATCCAGACCTCGCCGGTGCGGGCGAGGGTGATGCTTCGCTGCGGACCGTCGGCGGCGCCGTCCTTCTCCACGGTGTACGCGACCGTCGAGGCGCCCTCGGGGATCTTGACCCAGGCGAAGGCGCCGAAAGCGTCCCGCCCGGTGAAGCCGGCCGTCAGGTCACCGGACTTCAGCTGCCAGCCGTCGTAGTCACCGTCGGGGCGCTTGTAGTGGACGACCGCGTACGTGCGCTCGACGGCCGTCGGCTTCTCGGGCGGCGGGACCTGACCGGCCGTGGTGGCGGCGAGGGCGCTCGCGGTGCGGCCGAGGCTGTCCACGACGACCGCCTTGTAGCGCAGGGGCGTTCCGGCGGGGGCGGTGATGTGCTGGGTGACCTTGTACGGGGCGTGGTCGGCGGTGCCGAGGGTGCGCCAGGCGCCGTTGCCGACCTGGGCGGCGAAGACGACCCGGTTGAGCTGTCCGCCGTCGGTTCCGGCGGAGATCTCCACCGTGCCGGTGGCTCCGGCGGCCGGGGCCTTCAGGGTGAGGGACGGCTTCGCGGCGGGCGCGGGCAGCGGCCGGCCGGCCTCGAGCACCAGCGACGACAGCGCGGGCACGGTGACGGTGATCTCCCCGCCGGTGGCGCGGACGGCGCCGGAGCCTCCGTACAGGACGCGGAAGTCCGTGGCGTCCACGGGCAGGGTGACGGTCTTCGCGGCCGTGGCGTTGTTGACGGCGACGACGTACTCGGTGCGCTTCTTCGCGTCCGTGCGGGAGAAGGCGTAGACGGAGTCCTTGGCGTACCGCTCCTGCTGGACGCCGTCACGCAGCGCCGGGTGCTCGCGGGTCAGCTTCGACAGCGCGGCGATCGAGCGGTAGACGGGGTGCGTGGGGTCGTAGGCGTCGTCGGCGTGGGTGCGGTCCGTGCCGAGCTGGTCGTCGTCCAGATAGTCGGCGGTCTTCGAGGCGAAGAGGGTCTGGCGGGCGTCCTTGTCGCCGCCGGCGCCGGTGAAGCCCTGCTCGTCGCCGTAGTAGACCACCGGGTTGCCGCGGCTGAGGAACATCAGCTCGTTGGCGAGCCGGGCCCGCTTCAGCAGTTCGGCGTCGTCCGCGCCGGGGTTGTCCTGCTTGAGGAAGGTGCCGATGCGGCCCATGTCGTGGTTGCCGAGGAAGGTCACCTGCTCGTAGGCGTTGGCCTTGTCGGTGGTGTACCGGTGGTCGTCGCCGAAGACCTTCGCGAGCCGGCCGGCGTCGGCGCCCTGAGAGGCGTAGGCGCGGGCCGCGTCCTGGAACGGGAAGTCGAGGGTCGAGTCCAGCCGTCCCCGCGTGACGTACGGCGAGGTGACGGCGGTGTCGGCGGAGAAGACCTCACCGAACATGAAGAAGTCGTCGCGGCCGTGCTTCGCGGCGTACGCGTCCAGCGCGGTGGCCCACCGGGTCCAGAAGTCGAGGTCGACGTGCTTGACGGTGTCGATGCGGAAGCCGTCGATGTCGAAGTCGCGGACCCACTTCTCGTAGATCTTCCGCATGCCGTCGACGACCTCGGGGCGCTCGGTCCACAGGTCGTCCAGGCCGACGAAGTCGCCGTACTCAGCGCTCTCGCCGGCCCAGGTGGAGTCGCCGCGGTTGTGGTACATCGTCGGGTCGTTGAGCCACGCCGGGACCTTGGTCACGTCGCCCGCGCCCTTGACCGGGGTGTACGGGAAGGAGTCGGCGTCCACCGTGCCGACCGCGGTCCGGTCGTCGAAGGGACGGCCGGTCCTGTCGAGGTAGGGGTAGGCGCCCTTGGGGCGGTAGCCGTAGGCCTTCTCGGCGTAGTCGACGGTGTCCGCGGTGTGGTTGGTGATGACGTCGAAGAAGACCTTCATGCCTTTGGCATGGGCCTTGTCGATCAGGGTCTCCAGGTCGTCGTTGGTCCCGAAGTGGGGGTCGACCTGGGTGAAGTCGGTGATCCAGTAGCCGTGGTAGCCGGCGGAGGCATCTTTGCCCGACCCCTGCACGGGCCGGTTCTTGAAGATCGGCGCGAGCCAGATGGCGGTCGTGCCGAGGCCCTTGATGTAGTCGAGGCGCCGGGTGAGGCCCTTGAGGTCGCCGCCCTGGTAGAAGCCCTTGTCGGTGGGGTCGTAGCCGGTCTGGAGGCGTGAACCGGTCAGGCCGCCGCGGTCGTTGGCACTGTCGCCGTTCGCGAACCGGTCCGGGAGCACGAAGTAGAACTGCTCCCGGGTCAGATCGTGCCGTGCGGGCTCGGCGGCGAGCTTCGCGTCCGCGGGTGGGGCGGGCGGCTTCGCCGCCGCGGCCGGTACGGCGGGCGCGAGCGCCGCGCAGAGGGCGGCGGCGAGCGTGGCCGCCACCGTTCTGCGCCGGCCGCGCGGGGGGCGTATCACAGAGGTCTCCCTTTCGTGTACGGAAGGCCGGTCGGGCCGTGCGGGTGCGAGGGCACCCGCACCCGCACGGCCCGGCCGGCGCAGGGGGTCAGGCTGTGCAGTTCCTCGCACCGGCGTGCAGGGCGACCGCGGTGTTGGGGCCCAGGGTCCGGGTGAACTGGCCGGAGCTGTTGACCGCTACGCCGGTGCCGGTCTGGACGTCGCAGTAGGACCCGGCCGGGAGCGAGGTCTGGAACGTGCGGGTCAGCGAGGACGACTCGTGGTTGATGGCGACGTACGCCTTGTCGCCGCGCCCGAAGGCGATCGCGTCGGCGCCGTTGTCCCACCAGTTGGTGACGGCCTGGCCCCGGGCGGTGTTCCGGAACGCGACCATCGAGGAGATCTCGCGCCAGGCGTGCTGGCACTTCCAGCCGTCGCTGTAACAGGCGTTGACCGTGCCGCCGTTCGGCGGGCCCGCGTCCTTGTCGGACCACTCGTACCCGGAGTGGACGTCCGGGGCCCCGTACGGCCAGGCCAGCATGAAGACGTTCGCCAGCGTGTAGTCGGCGCCGTCCTTGTAGTTGAGCGTGTCACCGCCGCGCTCGGTGTCGTGGTTGTCGACGAAGACGGCGGACCGGCCGCTCTCCATGTAGCCCCAGCCCTCGCCGTAGTTCTTCAGATAGGCGAGGTTCTCGTTGTTGAAGACCCGCTTGAGGTCACGGGCGTAACGGAACTCCTGCACATCGCCGTTGCCCAGGTACTCCGTCGGCTGGACGGCCTCACCGGCGCCGTGGATGGCCTCCTGCTTCCAGTAGACGCCCGGATTGGCGAGCTTGCCCTTGATCGCGGCGAGGTCGGCGGCCGGTATGTGCTTCGCGGCGTCGATCCGGAAGCCGTCGACGCCGAGCGACAGCAGGTCGTTCATATAGCCCGCGATCTTCGTGCGGACGTACTCCTCACCGGTGTCGAGATCGGCGAGCCCGACGAGTTCGCAGTACTGGACGTTGACGCGGTCCTGGTAGTTGGTGATCTGCGCCGTGCAGTCGTCCATGTCCCACGACGAGTACAGGCCGGGGTAGCCGTACTTCGTGTACGACGAGCCGCCCGTGCCCGTCCCGCTCCCGGCGGCCATGTGGTTGATGACGGTGTCGACGACGACCTTGACGCCCGCCGCGTGGCAGGCGTTGACCATGTTCGCGAACGCGGCGCGGTCGCCCAGCCGCCCCGCGATCCGGTAACTGACGGGCTGGTACGAGGTCCACCACTGCCCGCCCTGTATGTGCTCCTGGGGCGGCGAGACCTGGACGTACCCGTACCCGGCGGGACCCAGGGTGCTGCTGCACGCCTGCGCGACCGAGTCGAAGCGCCACTCGAACAGGACGGCGGTGACGTCCTTGCTACCGGGCGGGGCCGCCTGCGCGGCTCCTGTCGGCGCGATCACCGCAGCCGCTGCGCCCGCCACGAGGGCGAGTGCGGCGGCCAGAGATCTGCTGGCCATGTGGTTCCTCCTGCGGCTCAGGAAGGGTGTGGGGGTCGAGCCGAGGGCCCTGCGTGGGGATTGAATGTTCTTGCTGCAAAGCTGAAAGGCCCTCTGCGCAGGTGACCGTAGGGCCAGACGGTCCATCGGTCAACGGTTGAGACATGTGCGCGACACATGGACGTGATGATTCCGCAAGAACTTGCAGGCTTTCGTGCCGGCCGCAGTGCCGTGTTGTTAAGCCGCGACGGGACTGACCAGCGGCGGGCGGAACGCGTCGGGGCCAGTAGATGCCTGGCGCCAGTCGACCCGCTGCTACGGTCGCCGGTATGACGCTTTCGGCATCGTCGACTCGATCCGTCGACTTGCGCGTTGAACCCGTGGATGAGGTTCTCGCCCATGTGGAGCGGTCGCTCCAGACCTGCCTCGTCGGGAGCACCGTAGTACGAAAGCGCCGCTCGGTCGGGGCTCGTACGGGCCGCGACACGTGGGTACGTATCGAAAGACGAGGGCTCGAAAGGATCGGCGTCCAAGGCTGGAACGGCACGGAATGCGCCGCCCGTCTGGACGGCATCGCCCAACCCGCGTGGCACGGGTGTGTGGTCTGGCGGGACGCTCGCGAGCCGGTGATGTGGCGGGCCGACGAGACCGAACTCCTGCCTGGAGCGCCCATCGGCACTGCCGTGCTGAGCAATGCTCCTGAGCTGCCGGATGAGTGGTGGCAAGCGTTCAACGCGTCGATGGACGCGCTCGCGGATCAGCACACAAAGCGCATTGCCACTCCGGACACCGTCACCATCACGCAGGCTCTCGTCACCGAGTCCATCCGCAACGCATTCCGGGCCGAGTTCGACACGACTGTCGAGCAGTGGGTGCCGGCACACGCGGATCTGAACTGGGCCAACATGACCTCGCCGATGTTCTGCCTCTTCGACTGGGAGGACTGGGGAGATGCCCCGCGAGGGCTGGACTCCGCATCGCTGTGGGGAAGCTCCCTTGCCGTCCCGGCTCTGGCCGATCGCGTGTTGCGAGAGCGGCGCTCCGACTTCGAGAGCCGGGACGGCAAGCTCATGACGCTGTTCGTGTGCTCGAAGATCCTCGGGCCGGAGGCACATCCGGAGGACCCTCGCCTGGAGCCCGCCCGCCGCATGGCGGAGCACCTCATCGCGAGGCTTCAGGCGGGCTGACGCGGCAAGCGGCACTCGCGGATTGCGTGCTCGTCGACGTCAATCGCCAGAGCGCCGATCAGTTGGCCGAGACGAACGGGCACCTCCGTGCCCGCAGTAAGGGTGCCGACCACGTCCGCCGAACTGTTCATTATCGGACGCCGCGAACAATAAGGGTTCCGATGTGACCTGGCTCGGGAGCATCAAGAACGGCGGCATCAGCGGTCGCGAATCCTGACGCAAGGAGAAGATCCCGCCACATCGCGGGTGTATAGCTGTAGCGGTAGGTGTACATGGCTGGCCCCGCGAATCCACCCTTGTACATGCCCTGGGGCCCGTATGCACCGGGAATGGCCGGTGCGTGAGAGAAGAGGTAGACCCCACCAGGATTCAGCGCACGGACCACCTGAGGCAACAGCCGTTCGGGATCGGTGAACCACGCCGCCCCGAAGACGGAGTACACCGCGTCGTAGGTCTCGACGCTGGCCGCGAGATGTTCGAGGGCTTCGGCACAGACGAACTGCACCCCGAGCGGCCCCCAGCGCTCTGACGCCTTCCTCACCGCCACAGGCGACATGTCGACACCTGTGACCTTGATGTTCCGCTGCGCGAGATATGCGAGGTGCCGTCCGGTCCCGCATCCGATCTCCAGCACCGTATCCGGTGTACCGAGGAGCTCAGGGCCGGGTCCGTGGCCCGTGTACTGGGTCCAGCAAAAAGCAGGCTCGAGTTCGCATGGGGCCTTCCACGCACTCTCCGCGAAGGTGTCCCACAGGACGCGCTCATGGTCATGGTTGTGCGGAACAGTCAACGCACTTCCTTCGCTCACCACTTCGCTGTCCGGTGCCCTGCCGGTACCAGCCGACAGGGCACCAGAGTAGGCGGATCGATCAGTGACTGTCGGGCACCTTGTCGTCGCACGGTGAGCACTCGGCGCCATCGACGGACCACAGTTCCTCGTCTGCCGCGAACCCGTTTGCCCGGATGACGTCGGCGGTCCGCAGACACAGGCCGTCGTTGCGCCGCTGGATCAGCGGCGCATGGTGCTTGTAGCGGCCGCTGTTGTAGAGGTGGCAGAAGGCGAAGTAGACAGGTGTGTCGAGGATGATCTGGTGGACGCCGATGTCCACGATCCTGCCGACGCCGAGATGGAGGTCCGGGCGCTCCATGGCCGTGATCAGGTAGGCGACGGCATTGTCCAGGATGCGCTCCGCCATGTTCTGGACCGTGACGTTGTCCCTCATGATGAGCCTGATCTCGCGCCCGTAAAGGTCGGCGCCATCCGAACCGGGGCTCTCGAAGACGTTGTACGTACAGTCCCTGACATGCGGACGCACCGCGTTGAAGAGGGAGCGAGGATCACGAGTCATCGTGGTCGATGGCCTCTCGAACGTGACCGTCATCGAGTGGTCTCCTATCAATCGGGTGGGGCGAGCTGATTCGGTGGTGGGCGGACGGCAGCTCTCGCGGGGTGCCAGACTGCTCGGCCTGATCGTTGATCTCGTCCTCGTCGTCCTGGACCTCCCCAGGCAGGCGTGCGCCCCGGGACTCCGCCACGCGCACTACGTCGCGGAGCGACTCGCCCAGCCGACAGGCCAGGAAGTGAAGTTGAGCAGCCGTTGCCCGGCGGTCGGTCAGCAGATCGGCGGCATGGCCCAGCAGTTCATCCGCCATGCGGAGTTGCACGGCCTCAACATCGTCGGCGAGCCGGGACAAATAGCCTGATCCGTCGCCCGCCAGATAGGAGGGCTTCCCCTCAGGCCCCGTCCACGGGAGCAGACGCAGCCCCTTTGGGGCCGCCATCAGGGAAACTCCACAGCGTGGGCGGCATACGTGCCGGATACCACTCCCCCGCGGATATGGCGCTCGGCCGAGTGGGGTGGCTGCGCTGCGAGCAGTGCTGCCATCCGTTCCAGGGCACGACAGATACGCTCTTGCATGTCGACGCTCCTTGTCAGTGTTGACCACGGCCCCCGGGCGGTCGCCTCCGCCGCGGGGGTTTCATCAAGTGAACCGCCCATTACGCAGAGTGGGTACGGTGGTGCCGAGACCAAGCGGTATACGCGGTTTACGACTCCAGGACGGAGCAGCGTGGCGGCGTCGAACGAGCCCAAACTCCCGCCTGCGTGACATCGTTCACGCGGCGGGGTGCACGTACGAGGCGCTGGCGAAGGACGTACGGCGCATCGCCGCAGAGAACGGTGAACTTCTCCAGACCAATAAGTCCGCCCTCTCTCACTGGGTGAACGGCACCAGAAGCCCGTCCGGCCAGTCCGGCCAGTATCTTGCCGAAGCGCTCTCGCGCCGTCTCGGCCGTGTCGTCACCCAAACGGAGATCGGTCTCCAATCACGGGACACGGAAACCGGAACCAGCAGCGACCCTGTGGCCACCGCCACGGATCTCGGACGTGCCGATGTCGAGCGCCGTCACTTCCTCGCCGTCGCCGCATTCACGACAGCCGGCGTCGCCATGCCACTGCTGCACGATCACGAGGCAACGTCCCGAATGCTGCGGGCCCGCACCGGCCTATGCCTTGTGGGCATTGAGGACGTCGATGTCGTGCGGCAGATCACGGCAGCCTTCAGCTCGGCCGACGAACGTCTCGGCGGCGGCCACGGGCTGACAACCGTCACTGCCTATCTGGCCGACACCGCAGCCCCGATGCTCCGCGGACGTTTCTCTTCCGAAGCCTTACGCGAGGTTGCCTTCGGGGCTGTCGCCGAACTCGCTTACCTCGCCGGGTGGAAGCACCACGACCTCGGACACGAAGGCGCAGCACAGCGGTACTACCAGGTCGGATATCAGCTCGCCTGCGAAGCCGACCCTCACGGCCACGCCGCCTGGATGATGCGAGCCCTGGCCCATCAGGCACTCAGCCTGAAGCAGCCCCACCACTGCGTCGACCTCGTCGAAGGTGCCCTACACCGCGGCCTCGGCCACGTCGACGGTCGGACCGAAGCCCTCCTGCACATCACGCACGCACGCGCCTACGCGGCCGTCGGTCAGAGCTCGTCGGCTGCCCGGGCCCTACTGGCCTCGGAAGACGCCCTCATGCGGGACAACGGCCCCCAACCCAGCTACTCCCGCGTCAGCGGCCCCGCCGCCGGCACGGTGGCCAGCCATACCGCTCGCACGCTGACGGACCTTGCCGACCACATCGGTACCGAACAGCAGCACCGCAATGCCCTCACTCGCTGGGACCCGGAAAGGTACAAACGCGTCCACGCCCTCACGCACGCCGACCTCGGCGACAGCCTCGCCGCTCAGGCCCGCGCCGACGAGGCGATCGCCGCCTGGACCCAGGCTCTGGTTCTCATGGAGGGCATGACGTCCGACCGCACTCGCAAGGCGATCGCGTCGATCCGCTCCCCACTGGCCATGTACCAGCGCCGCCGCGTCCCCGGCGCCGCGGAGTTGGCCCGTCGTGCCCGGGAAGCCCTCGCCTAGCATGCCCAGACCCCACCCGCCGAAGGGAAACCCGTGACCCGGCAGACCGACGAGAGTCCCGTAGCCCTCGAGCCGTCGCTCGAATCCATGACCCTGCTGGTGGCGGCCGTCATCGTCCACGACAGGGCGAACCATCGTGTCGTCCTGCTCCAGCGCAGTGAGAACGCCAAGTTCGCGCAGGGCCTGTGGGACCTCCCGGTAGGAAAGAGCGAGTCCGGTGAGCCCATCACCGGGACCGCGGTCCGTGAGCTCTACGAGGAGACCGGTCTCACGGTAGAGCCGCAGTGCCTCAGAGTTGCCCACATCATCCACGGCGCCTGGGGCGTCGAAGCACCCAACGGCTTCCTCACCGTCGTCTTCGCCACCCACGAGTGGCGTGGCGAACCGGAGAATCGCGAGCCCCGCAAGCACTCCCAGGTCCGCTGGGTCGACGCCGACGCCATTCCCGAAGCATTCGTCGACACCACGTCGAGCGCCCTGCACCACTACCTCAAGAACGACGGCGCCCAGGTGTCCCTGAACGGCTGGCCCACGGCCTGACCGTCCTGGCGGCAGCCCTCAGCTCCGCGCCCGCGCCGTCGAGCCCCGGACCACCAGTTCCGGCTGGAAGACGTACTCCGTGCTCGGCACGGGATTGCCGCGGATCTCCTCCAGCAGGGCGCCGACCGCCGCCGACGCCATGGCCTGGACGGGCTGGCGGACGGTGGTCAGGGGCGGGTCGGTGAAGGGGATCAGGGCGGAGTCGTCGTAGCCGACGACCGAGACGTCGCCCGGTACGTCCAGGCCGCGTTCGCGGACGGCCCTGATGACGCCGAGGGCCATCAGGTCGCTGCCGCAGACGATGCCGGTGCAGCCCGCGTCGAGGAGGTCCGCGGCCGCGGCGTGGCCGCCCTCCAGGCTGAAGAGGGTGTGCCGGACGTAGCGGTCGGCACCCGGGCCCGCGGCTTCCAGGAAGCCCTGGGTCTTGCGGCGCGAGGGGACGTAGCGGAGCGGGCCGACGGCGAGGCCGATCCGTTCGTGGCCCAGTTCGGCGAGATGGCGTACGGCCATGCCGGCCGCCATGTGGTCGTCGGGCGAGACGAACGGCGCGGAGACCTGTTCGTTGTAGCCGTTGACGAGGACGAACGGGACCCGGCGGGCGGCCAGTTCGGCGTAGCGGGTCTGGTCAGCCGCGGTGTCGGCGTGCAGACCGGAGAGGAAGACGATGCCGTCGACGCCGCTCTCCTCCAGCTGCTCGACGAGTTCGTCCTCGGTCGCTCCCCCGGGCTGCTGGCAGCACAGCACCGGGGTGTAGCCGTGTCCGGCCAGGACCTGTTCGATGACCTGGGCGAAGGCGGGGAAGATCGGGTTGGTGAGTTCGGGTACGACCAGCCCGATCAGCCCGGCGCTGCGCCGCCGCAGCCGTACGGGACGCTCGTAGCCGAGGATGTCGAGCGCGGCGAGCACCCGTGTCCGGGTCGCCGCCGAGACCCCCGGCTTGCCGTTGAGGACGCGGCTGACCGTCGCCTCGCTGACGTCGGCCTGCGCGGCGATGTCCGTGAGCCGAGGGGCGCCCGCCCCCGCGGTGCCCCTCGGCCGGGGGATCGTCACACCGTCCACCACGCCGTCGCATCGGCCGGCAGGACGGCGGAGCCGTCGCTCACCGCCACCGGTGTGCTGGCCAGCAGGAGCGTGCCGGGCGCGGGGAGGCGTACCGGCGCGCCCGTGGTGTTGGTGGTGCAGACGAACCCGTCGCGGGACAGGGCGAGGACGCCGTCGGGGGCGTCCAGCCAGGTCACCGCTTCACCCGCGCCGAGGCCCGGGTGCTCGCGGCGGGTGGCGAGGGCTGCGCGGTACAGCTCCAGGGTGGAGCCGGCGATTCCGGTCTGGGCCTCCACGCTCAGCTCGGCCCAGTCCGCCGGCTGCGGAAGCCAGCTGCCGCCGCTGCCGAAGCCGTACGAGGTACCCGACCGCGTCCACGGGATCGGCACCCGGCAGCCGTCCCGGAACCCGTCCTGGCCCTCCGCACGGAAGAACGACGGATCCTGACGCACCTCGTCGGGGAGGTCCGTCACATCCGGCAGACCCAGCTCCTCGCCCTGATACACGTACACCGACCCCGGCAGCGCCAGCATCAGCAGTGTCGCCGCACGCGCCCGGCGGAGCCCCAGCTCACGGTCGCCCTGCTCGCGCAGCTGCGTGCCGAGGCCGGGCGGGTTGCCGAAGCGGGTGGCGTGGCGGGTCACGTCGTGGTTGGACAGCACCCATGTGGTGGGGGCTCCGACGGGCCGCATCGCGGCGAGCGAGCCGTCGATGACCTGCCGCAGCTCCTTCGCGTCCCAGTTGGTGGTGAGGTACTGGAAGTTGAAGGCCTGGTGCATCTCGTCGGGGCGCACGTACATCGCGGTGCGCTCGACCGTCGGCGTCCAGGCCTCGGCGACGAGGATGCGCTCGCCCTCGTACTCGTCGAGGATCCGCCGCCAGGAGCGGTAGATCTCGTGGACGCCGTCCTGGTCGAAGAACGGCATGACATCGTTTCCGAGCAGCTTGAGCTGGTCGCCGGAGCCGATGTCGGGCAGGCCGGGGGCCTTGACCAGGCCGTGGGCGACGTCGACGCGGAAGCCGTCGGCACCCAGGTCCAGCCAGAACCGCAGGATCGAGCGGAACTCGTCCTGGACGGCCGGGTGCTCCCAGTTGAAGTCGGGCTGCTCGGGCGCGAAGAGATGCAGGTACCACTCGCCGGCGCCGCCGTCCGGGTTCGTGGTCCGCGTCCAGGCCGGGCCGCCGAAGATCGACTCCCAGTCGTTGGGCGGCAGTTCGCCGTGCTCGCCCTTGCCGGGCCGGAAGTGGAACCGCTCGCGCAGCCGGGAGCCGGGGCCCTCGCGCAGCGCCTGGCGGAACCAGTCGTGCTGGTCGGAGCAGTGGTTGGGCACGAGGTCGACGATGATGCGCAGGTCCAGGGCGTGGGCACTGCGGATGAGCGCGTCGGCGTCGTGGAGGGTGCCGAACATCGGGTCGATGGCCCGGTAGTCGGCGACGTCGTATCCCGCGTCGGCCTGTGGGGAGGCGTAGAACGGGCTGAGCCAGACCGCGTCGACGCCGAGCTCCTTGAGGTACGGGAGCCGGCTGCGTATCCCGGCGAGATCGCCCATGCCGTCGCCGTTGCCGTCGGCGAAGCTGCGCGGATAGACCTGGTAGATCACCGCGTCCCGCCACCATGGCGCTGGCTCGGCGTGGGTGCCGGTCGTCGTCGTGGTGGCGGGGGCAGCGAGATGCTGGGTCATTTCATCCCTGGGATGGTGGTGGTTGGGGGGAACGTACGGAACGTGGGGATCCGCGACGGACCGGCGCTGTACCGATCGGCCCTTGTCGGATCGGCCTTTGCCGGATCCGCCTTGGTCGGATCGGCCCTTGACGGATCAGCCCTTGACGGCGCCTGCCGACACGCCCGTGACCAGATGGCGCTGGGCGAAGAGGAAGACGACCGCGGCGGGGATGGCGATGAGCACCGAGGCCGCGGTCATCGGCCCCCACTGGGCGCCGTACTGGTTGACGAACTTCTGCAGGCCCCCGGCGAGGGTGAGGTTCTCGTCGCCGACCATGAAGGCGGAGGCGTACGCGACCTCGCCCCAGGCGGTGATGAAGGAGTAGAACGCCGTCACCGCGATGCCGGGCTTGGCGAGCGGCAGGATCAGCCGCCAGAAGGTGCCGAACGGGGTGAGGCCGTCGACCTGGCCCGACTCGTCGATCTCGCGCGGGATGGTGTCGAAGAAGCCCTTCATCATCCAGGCGCAGAACGGCACCGCGATGGTGAGGTACGTGATGACGAGGCCGGCGGGCTCGTTGAGCAGACCGAGGCCCGCCATGATGTTGTAGATCGGCACGATGAGGACCGCGACCGGGAACATCTGGGTGATGAGCAGGGTCCACATCAGGCCGCGCTTGCCGGGGAAGCGGAAGCGGCTGACGGCGTAGCCGGTGGTGGCGGCCACGAAGACGCCGAGGACCGTGGTGAGGCCGGCGACGAGCAGCGAGTTGCCGAACCAGGTGAGGAACTCGGTGTCGTCGAGCAGCTTGGTGTAGTTCTCGAACGTCGTCTCTTTGACGAAGTCGGTGGTGATCGCGTACTCCGCCGGCTTCAGCGAGGTGAGCAGCACCCACAGCACCGGGAAGACGGCGATCACGGACGCGACGAAGAGCGTCAGGTGCAGCAGGGCCGAGGCGAGCGGCGAGCGGCGGCCGCGCACGGGAGCGTTGGCCGGGACATGGGTCGAGGTCACCAGGTTTCTCCCTGCTTGCGGAGGACGCGCTGGTAGACAGCGGCGAAGACCATCAGGAGGACGAGGATCAGCACGCCCCAGGTGGAGGACTGGGCGAAGTCGCGCGGACTGATCTCGAACGAGAACTTGTACGCCTGGGTGACCAGGATCTGGGTGGCCTCACCCGGACCGCCCCGGGTGAGCAGGAAGATCACCGGGAACATGTTGAAGGTCCAGATGGTGCTCAGCAGGACGACGGTGGTGGACACCGACCTGAGGCCCGGCATGGTGATGTGGCGGAACCGCTGCCAGGCGTTGGCGCCGTCCATCTCCGCGGCCTCGTACAGCTCGCCGGGTATGGACTGCAGACCGCCGAGCAGGGCGACCATCATGAACGGGACGCCGAGCCAGACGTTGACGGCGATCACCGAGAACTTGGCCCAGGTGGGGTCGTTCAGCCACGGCACCGCGTCGAGGCCGCCACCCGCGAGGATCTTGTTGAGCAGGCCGTTGTCCTCGTTGTAGAGGAAGCGCCAGGCGAAGACGGAGACGAATCCGGGCACGGCCCAGGGCAGGATCAGCATCATCCGGTAGAACGACCGGCCGGCGATCCTACGGTTGAGGATGTTGGCGAGGGCGAGGCCCAGGCCGAAGGTGACGGCCACGCAGGAGACCGTCCACACCAGCGTCCACCCGAGGGTGTCGAGGAACTGGCTGCCGGTGAGTGCGTCGGCGTAGTTGTCGAGCCCGACGAATTCGTAGGTCGCGGGGAGGTGGTTGACCCCGATCGACCGCTCGACGTTCCGCTCGTTGGCGTTGGTCAGCGACAGATAGACGCCGCGGACGAGCGGGTAGCCGATGATCACCCCGATCACGATCACCACAGGGGTGACCATGGCCCAGGCGTACCAGTGGGTGGAGAGGGCGCGGCGGAGCTTGCCGGGCGCGCCTGCGGTGTCGCGGCGACGGCCGCGGGCCCTGTTGGGCTCCGCGGCCTTCGCCACCGACTGGCCGCTGGTGTGGACAGCCATCAGTCGGTCTCTTCCTTACTTCCAGTCCTTGAGGAGCTTCCGGTAGGCGTCGCCCGCCGTCTTGGCTCCCTTCTCCGGGGTGGTCTGGCCGGTGAGGACCTTGGTGTACTCGGTCACCAGCGGGGCGAAGAGGCTGCCGCCCTCCGGGATCCAGGGGCGCTCGACGGCCTTGTCGACGACCGGCTTGAAGAAGGCGACCATCTCGTTGCCGGAGACGGTCGGCTTGTTGTAGACGGAGGTGCGGGTCGGGAGCAGGCTGAGCTCCTTGGCGACCGTGGTCTGCGAGTCGACGGAGCTCATGTACTCGACGAAGGCGTAGGAGGCCTCGAGGTTCTTGGAGCCGGCGTAGACGGCGAGGTTGTGGCCGCCCTGCGGGGCACCCTGGCCGGCGGAGCCCGCCGGCACCGGGGTGATGCCGAGGTTCGTCTTGTCCTTGAACTCCTTGCCGGCGTAGGTGTCGGTGACCGCCCACGGGCCGTTGATCATCATGGCGACCTTGCCTTCCTTGAAGGCGGTCTGCATGTTGTTCCAGCCGTCGGTGGCGTCGGTCTTGGCCGCACCGGTGTCGACGAGGTCCTTGACGACCTTCATGGCCTTGACGCCGGCCGGGTTGTCGACCGTGATCTGCTTCTTCTCGGCGTCGACCAGGTTGCCGCCCTCGCCGTAGAGGAAGGACAGGAACCAGTACGCGTCGTCGCCGCGCAGGTACAGGCCCGTCTTGCCGGTCTTCTCCTTGATGGTCTTGGAGACCGTCTTCAGATCGGCGATCGAGGCGGGCGGCGTGACGCCGGCCTGCTCGAAGATCTTCTTGTTGTAGAAGATGCCCATGGAGTCGATGACCTGCGGGACCGCGTAGGTCTTGTCGTTGTACTTCGTGGAGGCGGCGGCCTGCGGCAGGAAGTCCTTCTCGTCCTTGAGGGCCGAGGTGCCGTCCAGCGGGGCGAGGTAGCCGAGGTCGGCGAACTCGGGGGTCCAGGCGACCTCGGAGCGGATCACGTCGGGGGCGCCGGAGCCGGACTGGGCGGCGTTCTTGAACTTGTTCTGCGCCTCGCCGAAGGGCACGTTCACATAGTTGATCTTGACGTCGGGGTGGAGCTTGGTGAAGCCCTCGGCGAGCTTCTTGAAGACCTTGTCCTCGCTGCCGACGGTCGACGTGTCCCACCAGGTGACCGTGCCGGACAGCTTGCCCGAGCTGCTCTTGCCGCCCTCGGTGTCGTCCCCGCCGCACGCCGTCGCCGTGAGCGCCAGGCTCGCGACCAGGGCGGTGGCCGCTATGCCACGTCGCATGTGAACTCCTTCGACCTGGGCCGCTCCATCACGGCGCCGATTCGTCGAGGAACGTAACAAGGTTGAAAGAAGACCGAAAGACCTTGCGAGAGATTTCCGCAAGCAGCCGCGATCGTTACATCCGCGTGTCCTCACGGTAGCCGTTGCGCGCCTTGCCAACGGGGGCTTCGTCCGTTCCACCGCTCCGTAAGGCCTGCGCAACTGCTTCCGCAAGAGATTGCAGCGCTGTTACCTTCGGCATAGGTCGGCGTTGAACCGGAAGATCCGGAACATCCCGAAACAGGCATCCGAAGGAGCGCCCATGACGCAGGAGCTCAGCACGACCGCCACGCCGCAGACCGGTACGACCTCCACGCCGCAGACCGGTACGGCCTCCCTGACGCAGTCAGGTACGGCCACCGTGCCGCAGGCCGCCACGGTCGCTCCGCCGCGCCGCCCCGGGCAGCCGCGGGACTGGTGGCGGGACGCCGTGATCTACCAGGTGTACGTCCGCTCCTTCGCCGACAGCGACGGCGACGGCATCGGCGATCTGCGCGGCATCCGCGACCGGCTCCCCCATCTCGCGGGCCTCGGCGTGGACGCGGTCTGGCTGACCCCCTTCTACGCCTCCCCGCAGGCCGACGGCGGCTACGACGTCTCCGACTACCGGGCCGTGGATCCGCTCTTCGGCGCCCTCGACGACGCCGACGACCTCGTACGCGAGGCGCACCGCCTGGGCCTGCGGGTGATCGTCGACATCGTCCCGAACCACACCTCCGACCAGCACGCCTGGTTCCGTTCCGCGCTCGCCGGCGGTCCCGAGCGGGCGTACTACCACTTCCGGCCGGGCAAGGGCGCGGACGGGGAACTGCCGCCGAACGACTGGGAGTCGGTCTTCGGCGGCCCGGCGTGGACCCGGACCACGAATCCGGACGGCGGCGACGGGGACTGGTACCTGCACCTCTTCGCCCCCGAGCAGCCCGATCTCGACTGGGAGCACCCCGCCGTGCGCGAGGAGTTCGACGCGGTCCTGCGCTTCTGGCTGGACCTGGGCGTCGACGGCTTCCGGATCGACGTCGCCCACGGCATGGTCAAGGCCCCCGGCCTGCCCGACATCGGGGCCCGTGAGCAGGCGAAGATGATCGGCGCGCAGGTGCTGCCGTTCTTCGACCAGGACGGTGTCCATGTGATCCACCGCTCCTGGCGCCGGCTCCTGGACACGTACGACGGCGAGCGCATCGGCGTCGCCGAGGCCTGGGCCCCCAGCCCTGAGCGGCTCGCGCTGTACGTACGGCCCGACGAGCTGCACCAGGCGTTCAACTTCCAGTTCCTGCGTTGCCCCTGGGATCCGGACCGGATGCGGGAGGTCGTCGACGCCTCGCTGGCGGCGACGGCGTCCGTGGGCGCGCCCACCACGTGGGTGCTGTCGAACCACGACGTCACCCGGCACACCACGCGCTACGGCGGAGGGGAGCAGGGGCTCCGCCGGGCCCGGGCCGCGGCGCTGCTGATGCTGGCGCTGCCCGGGTCGGTGTACGTGTATCAGGGCGAGGAACTCGGCCTCCCCGAAGTGACGGACCTCCCCGACGAGGTGCGTCAGGATCCGTCGTTCTTCCGTGCGGAGGGCCAGGACGGGTTCCGGGACGGCTGCCGGGTGCCGATCCCGTGGACGCGGTCGGGTACCTCGTACGGCTTCGGCAGCGGCGGCAGCTGGCTTCCGCAGCCGGCGGACTGGGCCGAGCTGAGCGTGGAGGCCCAGACCGGGATCGCCGGCTCCACCCTGGAGCTGTACCGCGCAGCCCTCGCCACCCGCCGCGAGCACCCGGGCCTCGGTGCCGGCTCCGGTGTGACCTGGCTGGACGCCCCCGACGGCGTCCTCGCCTTCGCCCGCGACGGGTTCGTCTGCACGATGAACACCCGCGGCACGGACGTGGAGCTTCCCGCGCCGGGGAGCGTCCTGCTGGCCTCGGCGACCCCCGAATTCGACGGCGGGAGGGTCCGCCTGCCCGCCGACTCGACCGTCTGGTGGGCAATCTGACATGCGACCGGTACAGTCCAATCCCATGACCGCACGGCTTGCCGACATCGCAGCCCAGGCGGGGGTCAGCGAGGCGACGGTCAGCCGGGTGCTCAACGGCAAGCCAGGCGTTGCCTCGACCACCCGCGAATCGGTGCTCGCCGCACTCGACGTCCTCGGTTACGAGCGTCCCGTGAAGCTGCGGCGCCGCAGCGCCGGGCTCGTCGGGCTCATCACGCCCGAGCTGGAGAACCCCATATTCCCGGCCCTGGCCCAGGTCATCGGACAGGCGCTGACCCGCCAGGGCTACACCCCCGTGCTGGCCACCCAGACTCCCGGGGGCTCCACCGAGGACGAGCTCACCGAAATGCTGGTGGACCGGGGCGTTTCAGGCATCATCTTCGTCTCCGGGCTGCACGCCGACACGACGGCCGACATGCAGCGCTACGAGAAGCTGCGCGCCCAGGGCGTGCCCTTCGTCCTCGTCGACGGATTCTCCCCGCAGGTGCAGGCACCGTTCATCTCGCCCGACGACCGGGCGGCCATGCAGCTGGCGGTGACCCATCTCGTCTCCCTCGGCCACACCCGTATCGGACTGGCTCTCGGGCCCCGGCGCTTCGTCCCGGTCCTGCGGAAGATAGAGGGCTTCATCAAGGCCGTCCACGACCAGCTCGGCCTGAGCGAGCCGGAGATCGAGTCCCTGCTCATCCAGCACTCCCTCTACACCCTGGAGGGCGGCCAGGCCGCGGCGTCCGCGCTGATGGACCGGGGCTGCACGGCCGTGGTGTGCGCGAGCGACATGATGGCGCTCGGCGCGATCCGGGCGGCGCGGCAGCGCGGACTGGAAGTCCCCGACGACATCTCGGTCGTGGGCTTCGACGACTCCCCGCTCATCGCCTTCACCGACCCGCCGCTGACGACCGTGCGCAAGCCGGTCCCGGCGATGGGCCAGGCGGCGGTACGCACCCTGCTGGAGGAGATCGGCGGGACGCCCGCTCCCCACAGCGAGTTCGTCTTCATGCCGGAGCTGGTCGTCCGCGGCTCGACCGCGGCGGGCCCCGTGCACGCCGCCTCCTGATCCGCCCCCTCCGCCCCCGGCCGTCCTGATCCGGCGGACCGAGGCATTCCGCGGAACACCCGGGAAATGCGGGGGATCGCCCTAGTACTCAGGACGTACCGCGGGTGCCGCGAACCCGACCGAGGGATGATCGGACCGGAGGCACCTATCTGGCAGACTCTGCACCTATGGGTGAAGCGACCGTAAAGACTTTGGAAGGCCTGACCGCGTCCCCGTCACCCATGGTGACCGAGGACGGCCAGGCCCCGGAGCGGAGCAGACTGCAGCGGATGCGGTCGGTTCGACGGCCGCGCATCTGGTTCGAGATCCTGCTCATCGCGGTCAGCTACTGGACATACTCCCTCATTCGTAACGCGGTTCCCGAGCAGAAGGCGCAGGCCCTGCGGAACGCCAACTGGATCTGGGACGCCGAGCACGCCCTCGGCATCGCCGTCGAGCAGACGGTCAACCACGCCGTCAACTCGGTGACATGGCTGATCGTGACGATGAACTACTACTACGCCACGCTGCACTTCATCGTGACCATCGGCGTCCTGGTGTGGCTCTACCGGCGTCACCCGGGCCGCTACGCACCCACCCGGCTCGTCCTCTTCGCGACCACCGGCGTCGCGCTCGTCGGCTATTACCTGTACCCGCTGGCCCCGCCGCGCCTGATGACCGGCCAGAACTTCATCGACACGGTGCTGGTGCACCACACCTGGGGCTCGATGGCCTCGGGCAACCTGAAGAACATGTCCAACCAGTACGCGGCCATGCCCTCGATGCACATCGGCTGGTCGCTGTGGTGCGGGGTGACCATCTTCGCCCTGACGACCGCGCCGTGGGCGAAGATCCTCGGCCTGCTGTACCCGACGCTGACCCTCATAGTGATCGTGGCCACGGCCAACCACTTCTGGCTGGACGCGGTGGGCGGCCTGCTCTGCCTCGCCTTCGGGTACGGGCTGTCGTACGTCTGGTACGGGTCGCTGCCGCACCGGCTGCCGCGGCACGTGACGACGACGGCGACGGCGACGGCGAGCGACGGGATCTGGTCGTCGGCGAAGCTGAACACCGCCCGTCGCTGAGCCGACGCACGAGCGGCGCCGAAACGTCTCCGCTCACGGTGCGTAGCGCACACCCCGGCCGCCGGATCGCTCGCGCCCGGTCCACACCTCGGCCGGCGTGGTGCGTCGCATACCCACCCATCACGGTCGGCCCCAGCAGGTCCGCGGGTCGCTTCCGCGTGTCGCCGACGAGGACATGGACGAGGACATGAAGGACTCTCCCGGCACCCGGGTGTGACGCGTTGCACAAAGCCTCGCGATCATCGATCGTAGGCATCGACGCGGCGCGGGCCTTTGCCTCCAAGTCACCGATTCGGACGACGAATTGGGGACGGGCGGGGCGTTCAACGACGTGACAGGAACACGACATTGCCATGACTGGGACATGGCCGTGCCTGATCGCCGCGGACGAGGGCATCCGTAGGGAAAGGAAGGGAAACACCCTCATGAGTTCTGGCAAAGCTGTGCCTTGGTGGGCGAAGGCAGCCGGAGGTGCAGCTCTGGTGGTCGTGTTGCTGGTGGCGGGAATGCGCCTCAGCCTGCTGCCGTCGTTCGGCGACGTCTTCGGCGAGGAGACCCGTGACCGCTCGGGCCCGGCGCTGCTCGAGTCCATCCAGGACATCAGCCGCTACGAGGCGGCCACGGGCAACTTCCAGGTCGTCGTGGACCTGGAGAAGGACGCCAAGTACCTCCCGGACGCGCTGCGGGGCACGAGGACGCTGTACGTCGGCGCCGGCACCGTCGACGCGTACGTCGACATGGAAGGTCTCGCCGAGGACGACATCACGGTCAACGAGGCCCGCACCGCCGCCACCATCAGACTCCCGCACGCGGCCCTGGGCAAGCCGGCCCTCGACCCGGACCGGTCCTACGCCGTCTCGAAGCAGCGCGGCCTGCTCGACCGGCTCGGCGACTTCTTCTCCGACAACCCCAACACCGAACAGGCGGTCCAGCAACTGGCGACCAAGCACATCGCGGCAGCGGCGAAGGACAGCAGGCTGACGGCACAGGCCGAGCAGAACACCACGAGGATGCTGCAGGGCCTCCTGCGCTCCCTCGGATTCACGGACGTCCGGATCACGTACGGCGCCTGAGGGGCCCGCGGCCCGGGTCGGCAGCGGAGCCTGTCGGTCCGGGCCGCCGCTCTCCGCGGCGGTGCCGCCGCGCCCTCGCCGCCGGAGGCCCGCCCCCGGGCCGCGTGACCAACGCTCCAGGTCACTGGACCTAGGCCCCGTAGAACAGTTCCTCCACCACCGCGCGCGCCCGTCGCGTCGCACGCCGGTACTCGTCGACCATCTCCCCCACGTGCCCGGAGCCGTACCCCAGGTACCGCCCCACCGCGCCGAGTTCACGACCGTCCGAGGGGAAGGTGTCGCCCGCGCGGCCGCGGACCAGCATGACGCCGTTGCGCACGCGGGTCGCGAGCACCCAGGCGTCGTCGAGGATCTGGGCGTCCTCCGTGGAGATGAGTTCCGCGGCGTGCGCGGCGGCCAGGGCCTCGCGGGTGCGGGTGGTGCGCAGTCCCGGTTCCGACCAGCCGTGGCGCATCTGGAGGAGCTGGACCGTCCATTCGACGTCGCTGAGGCCGCCACGCCCCAGCTTGGTGTGCAGCGTCGGATCGGCACCGCGCGGCAGACGTTCGGTCTCCATACGGGCCTTGAGGCGGCGGATCTCCCGTACCGCGTCCTCGCCGAGGCCCTCGGCCGGGTAGCGGAGCGGGTCGATCAGCTCGATGAAGCGCGCGCCCAGGTCCGCGTCGCCCGCCATGGGCTCGGCGCGCAGCAGCGCCTGGCTCTCCCAGACCAGCGACCAGCGGCGGTAGTACGCGGCATACGAGGCGAGCGTGCGCACCAGGGGACCGGTCTTGCCCTCGGGGCGCAGGTCGGCGTCGATGAGGAGCGGCGGGTCGGCGGTGGGGAGCTGGAGCAGCCGTCGCATCTCCGCCACGACGGTGTTCGCGGCCTGGGCGGCCTCGTGGTCGTCGACTCCTTCGCGGGGCTCGTGGACGAACAGGACGTCGGCGTCGGAGCCGTACGAAAGCTCGTGGCCGCCGAAGCGGCCCATGCCGATGACGGCGAAGCGGGTGGGGAGTTCGTCCCCCCACTTCTCGCGGACGACGGCCCGCAGCGCGCCGGCGATCGTCGCCGCGTTGAGGTCGGTGACGGCGTTGCCGACACGGTCGACGAGCGCTCCCGGGTCGTGCTCGGCAGGGCGCTCCTCGGTGCCGTACGAGCTGATCAGATCCGCCGCTGCGGTACGGAACAGCTCACGCCGCCGCACCCCGCGGGCCGCCGCGACCGCCGCCTCCGCGCCGTCCGCGCGGCCGACCGCCGCCAGCACCTCCTGCTCCAGATGCTCCCGGCCGCGCGGCTTCAGTCCCTCGGGGTCGCCGAGCAGCGCCACCGCCTCCGGGGCGCGCAGCAGCAGATCGGGGGCGAGCCGGCCCGCGGACAGGACGCGGGCGAGGTTCTCCGCGGCCGCGCCCTCGTCGCGCAGCAGCCGCAGGTACCAGGGTGTCTTGCCGAGCGCGTCCGAGACCTGGCGGAAGCCGAGCAGGCCCGCGTCGGGGTCGGCGGAGTCCGCGAACCAGCCCAGCAGCACCGGCAGCAGCGTCCGCTGGATCGCCGCCTTGCGCGTGACACCGGACGACAGGGCCTCAAGATGGCGCAGCGCGGCGGCCGGATCGGCGTAGCCGAGGGCTTCCAGGCGCTGCCCGGCGGCCTTCGCGCTCAGCCGGGTCTCGCCGGGCGTGAGCTGCGCGACGGCGTCCAGCAGGGGCCGGTAGAACAGCTTCTCGTGCAGCCGCCGTACGACCGAGCCGTGCCGCCGCCACTCCTTGTCGAGCTCGGCGACCGGGTCGGTGCGCAGCCCGAGCGAACGTCCGAGGCGCCGCAGGTCCTCCTCGCTCTCGGGGACGAGATGCGTGCGGCGCAGGCGGTACAGCTGGATGCGGTGCTCCATGCTGCGCAGGAAGCGGTAGGCCTCGTCGAGTTGTGCCGCGTCCGTCCGGCCGACGTACCCGCCGGCGGCAAGCGCCTTCAGCGCGTCGAGGGTGGTGCCGCTGCGCAGTGTGGTGTCGCTGCGGCCGTGCACCAACTGCAGGAGCTGGACGGCGAATTCGACGTCCCGCAGTCCGCCGGGCCCGAGCTTCAGCTCGCGGTCGATGTGCGCGGCGGGAATGTTGTCGACGACCCGGCGGCGCATCTTCTGCACGTCGGTGACGAAGTTCTCGCGCTCCGCGGCCTGCCAGACGAGCGGGGAGAGCGCCTCGATGTAGTCGGCGCCCAGCTCGAGGTCCCCGGCCACGGGCCGGGCCTTCAGCAGCGCCTGGAACTCCCAGGTCTTCGCCCAGCGCTGGTAGTACGCGAGATGGCTGGACAGGGTGCGGACGAGCGGGCCGTTGCGGCCCTCCGGGCGCAGATTGGCGTCGACGGGCCAGATCGCGCCCTCGACGGTGGTCTCCGAGCAGATCCGCATGAGGTGCGAGGCGAGCCGGGTCGCGGCCTTGAGCGCCGTGGACTCGTCGGTCCCGTCGGACGCCGGCTCACCGACGAAGATCACGTCGACGTCGGAGACGTAGTTGAGCTCATGGCCGCCGCACTTGCCCATGGCGATCACGGCGAGCCGGCAGGCGGCGGCGTCCTCGGGCGCCGCGCCACGGGCGATGGCGAGGGCCGCCCGCAGCGTCGCCGTCGCCAGGTCGGCGAGCTCGGCGGCGTTCTGGGTCATGTCGGTCGTGCCGCACACGTCACGGGCCGCGATAGACAGCAGGCAGCGGCGGTAGGCGACGCGCAGCGACACCGGATCGGCCGCCTCGGCCAGTCCACGCTCGAACTCCGCGACGCCGGGGTGCAGATCGGCCGCCTCGTACATCACCAGCGCCTGCCAGTCGTGCGGATGGCGCGCCAGGTGGTCGCCGAGCGCCTCGGACGTGCCGAGCACCCCGAGCAGCCGGTCCCGCAGCGGCTTCGCGGCGATCAGGGTGTCGAGGAGGCCCTGCCGCTCCTCCGGCTGCTGTGCTTCCACGAGGCGTACGAGTCCACGCAGCGCGAGGTCGGGGTCGGCGGTGGCGCCGAGCGCGTCGAGGAGCACGGAGTCGGTGCGCACGGGCGCCATCTCGGGCAGGTCGAGGAGCCGCTCGGCGACGGCGGGGTGGGTGAAGCCGTGCCGCAGCAGACGGGTGAACGTACTGCTTCTGCGCCCCGGCACCGATGTCATCCCGCCGCCTCCGATCAAGGTCCGGATCCGGGACCGAGCCTAGCCGCAGGGGCGCGGAAGGTGCCCGCGCGGGACGCGGAGTCCGGGTGAGCGCGCGAGCGGCTTCACCCCTACCGTGATATTTGCCATGTTTTTCGTGGTTCGGGCGGATCAACCCTTATTCCTGGACTTTCCGTCTTCTGTGCCGTCCGGATGTCAGATGCCCGGACGGCATCGTCACGCCCGCACGAAAGCACTGTCCGCCATGCCCATCCGGCCCCGCCGCGCTCTGCGTCCAGCGCCTCGTCGCGCTCTTCGTCAGGCGCCCCGCCGCGCTCTTCGTCAGGCGCCTCGTCGCGTTCTCGCCGCCGGATTCGTCGTCGCCACGCTGCTGGGGCTGGTCTGCGCGCTGATCGCCGTCCCCGGCAGCGCCTCCGCGGACCGGCCGGGTACGGGCACGGCGGGACCGGCCGAGGCGCCGGCGGTGCCGCCGGTGCGTACGACCGTGGGCGAGAGGGTGATGCAGATCGTCGCGCACCCCGACGACGACCTGTTCTTCATGAACCCGGACACCGGCCAGTCCGTCGCCACCGGCCGTAGCCTGACCTCGGTGTATCTGACGGCGGGCGAGTCCGACGGGGTCAACGCCCGCCGTGACGACCCGCGTCCGCCCGCCGCCGACAAGGCCGCCTACGCCGAGGCACGCCAGAACGGCATACGCGCGGCCTACGCCGAGATGGCCACCGGCGACCGGACCAGCGCGTGGTCGCGTACGGCCGTACCGACTGCGGGCGGCGGCACGGCCGAGCTGGACGTCCTGCGGGCCGAGCCGCAGATAAGCCTGGTCTGGGTGCAGCTCCGCGAGGCCGGCAGCATCAACGGCGACCGGCCGCGCAGCCTGCACGGCCTGTGGGACGGCCGGGTGGACGCGCTGTCGTCGCAGCTCGCCTCGGGCGCGCCCGTACGGGAGGACTTCGCGTACACGAAACGGCAGGTCGTCGACACCATCGCGGGACTGCTGGAGCGGTTCCGGCCGACCTTCGTGCGGATGCAGGACCCGACGCCCGGCCGTACGGCGAAGGGCACGTACGCGGACCACCAGGACCATCTGTACGGGGCGCGGTTCGCGCAGGCGGCGCTCGCCCGCTACGCGCAGGTGCCCGGGCACCCGCGCTTCGGCGTCCAGACCTACCTCGGCTACTTCACCGGCGGGCTGCCGCGCACCCTGGACCCGGCAGGCGCCGAGGCCAAGCTGCGCACCCTGAAGACGTACGCATGGATGGACGGCGCCGACCACTGCGGCGACCCGGCGGGCTGCGGAGACCGCAAGGTGGCGGCGCGGCCTGCCGGCCACGGCTGGGCGCAGACGGTCCGCTACACGCGCGGCGACTCGACCTCCTGGGTGCAGCCCGGCGCGGACGGGGCGGCGTGGGCGTTCTCCGTGCTCGACCGGCGGCTCGCGGTCTGGCACCGTGCGGCGGCCGACGCGGCATGGACCGGGCCCCGGCTGCTCTCCGGCGGCGGCATCGACAGCGGGGTGACGTCCGTACGCCTGCCCGACGGACGGATCGCCGTCCTCGGGACGCGTACGACACTCGGCGCGCGCGCCGCCGACTACCGCCGGGACGTCGTCCTCACCGTGCAGCGCACGCCGGGCGGCGACTTCGGGCCGTGGGTCCCGCTCGGTACACCCGAGCGGGACGACGCGAGCGGCACGTCCGACATCAGTGCCCCGGCCGCGGCCGTGGACACCGCCGGCCGGCTCACCGTCTACCTCCGCGACGGCGGCCACCGGCTGAGCGGCCGGGCCGAGCTCCCCGGCGGCGGCTGGGGTGCGTGGACGCCGCTGGGCGGGTCGGATCTGCACGGCGATCCGGTCGTCGCCGCCGACGCGGCGGGCCGGCACACGGTCTTCGTCTCCACGCCGAGGTCGGTGGTGGCCTGGACACGGGCCGCGCCGGACGCGTTCCCGTCGGGTCCGCGACCGACGGGGCTGCCGCCGACGACGCTGGCGCTGAGCGCGACGGCCGACCCGGGCGGTGACGGCGTACGGCTCTGGTACCGGGCACCGGTGACGGGCGAGGTGCGCAGCGTCCACTTCGGCGACCCGGTCCTACGCGGCTCCGGCCCTCGCGGCCTGGGCTTTCGCGGCACGGCGGGAACGGCCGCGCCGGTGACCTCGGCCGTGCCCTCCGCCGGAGTGGCGGGCTTCGGTCCGGTCAGCGCCGCCGGCGATCTGCTCGCCGTACGGTCCCGCACGGGCACCCTCGCGACGACACCGTCCGTGTCCGAGGCGGCGTCCACGCCCACGGTGCCCGGGACCCGCGGGCCCGCCTGGACCGAGTCCGGCTTCCTCTTCGCGGGCGCGCCCGCGGGGCTGACCGGTGGAGTCACGGGTGGGGTGGCCGGTGGGGTGGCCGCGATCGGTCTGGACGGAACCCTCCGCTGGACGCCGTCGGCCCGGTGAGCATCCGCGTCGGCCGATGAGTCCGGCCGACGGGCGGGGTCAGTACATCGAAGGGACGATGTTCATGACCGGACCCCGGAGGGACGCCGCGATGGCGACACAGGAACCGCAGACCGACCTGGATCCCCGGTACAGCTCCGCCGACGCCACGGCGACACCCTGGCCGGAGGCGGTCACCCAGCTGGACGAATCGGGGATCTTCTGGCTGTCGACCGTACGTCCCGAGGGCCGCCCGCACGTCACCCCGCTGCTGGCGGTCTGGCTGGAGGGCGCGCTGCACTTCACCACCGGCGAGGAGGAGCGCAAGGCCCGCAATCTCGCCGCCAACCCGCAGGTCGTCCTCACCACGGGCACCAGCCGCGACAAGGAGGGCCGGGACCTGGTCGTCGAGGGTGAGGCGGTCGTGGTGTCCGACGAGGCCCGGCTCGCGCGGCTGGCCGAGGCCTGGGAGGCGAAGTACGGCCCGGAATGGCGCTTCGAAGTTCGGAACAAGGCGTTCTGGCACGAAGGCGGAGGCCGCGCCCTCGTCTTCGGGGTGGCGCCGCGGACCGCCTTCGGCTTCGGCAGGGGCGGCGGGACCTACAGCCAGACACGCTGGCGCTTCACCGGCTGAGACGAGGAGAGTACCCAGCCATGGAATGGACCCTCGAAGTGGTCTCCATCCCGGTCACCGATGTCGACCGGGCCAAGAACTTCTACGTGAACCAATGCGGTTTCCGGGCCGACCTCGACACGTCACCGTTCGTAGGCGCCCGGCTCGTCCAGATCACCCCGCCCGGCTCACGCTGCTCCATCGTCCTCGAGTCCGGTCTGCCCGACTCGCCGGGCCGGCCACGGATGACCCCGGGCTCCCTGCAGGGCCTGCAGGTGTGCGTCACCGACATCGAGGCGGCCCGCAAGGAGCTGGTGGACCGCGGTGTGGTGGTCGGGCCGGTGCAGCACGTCGGACCGAGCGGCTGGGAGGACGGCAAGGGGGACGACGCCTGGAACTCGTTCGTGTTCTTCCAGGACCCCGACGGCAACGGCTGGGTGGTCCAGGAGGCCCCGAAACCCCTGACGGACCGCTGACCGCACGGCCCACTCCCCTGGCGGCGCCATGGAATGGACCCTCGAAGTGATCGTCATCCCGGTCTCCGACGTGGACCGGGCCAGGACCTTCTACGCCGACCAGTGCGGTTTCGCGGTCGACCACGACACCCGCATCGCCAAGGGCGTCCGCATCCTCCAGCTGACGCCGCCCGGCTCCACCTGCTCGATCGTCATCGGCGAGGGCATGCCGCCGGCACCGGGCCAGACGACGATGACCCCCGGCGCGATCCAGGGCCTCCAGCTCTGTGTACCGGACATCGAAGCGGCCCACGACGAGCTCCTCGGCCGCGGTGTCGCCGTCAGCGCGGTCCAGCACGTCGCCCCCTCCGGCTGGGCCCCGGGCAAGGGCGAAGCCTGGAATTCCTTCGTCTTCTTCACCGACCCCGACGGCAACGGCTGGGTCATCCAGGAGTCCCCGCTACCCCTCTCGGACAGGCGCCAGGTCTGACGGACGGGCGTTCGAGTCTGTCCGGCCGGTGTTCCAGACCGCATACTGGGCTGTAATGACTAAGAGACCAGCGCCCAGGCGCCACCTGCCCACGAGCCCCTTCAAGGCGCCGGCCGACCCGGTGCTGAAGCACTTCACCCTCGGAGACCGCGTCTCACACGACCAGCACGGCCTTGGCAAGGTCATCGCCGTGGAAGCTTCGGGCGAAGCGATGCTCGTCGACTTCGGTTCGCAACAGACCCGGATCGTCAGCCCCTACTACGGCATGCACAAGCTCTGACGCACACGAGAACGCCCCCGGGCCGACGGTCACCGACCGCCGGCCCGGAGCGCTGTCCAGCCGGCACCTGATGTCCGGGGCCGGCTGGCCCGGACACGGCGGCATTCGACGACCTCGTCGTACGAGGCCGGGTACGGGGCCGGCCGGGGTCTCCAGCCGCTCCGCGGTCCGGAGATCCTTCACACCGCTCTCCACCGCCCCGCCCACCGCGAAGGCGCGCCCCGCACCCTCCGCGGCCCCCCGCACCCGGCGGCACACACGCCGCTTCCTCTCATCGCCATGCCCCGGCAGAGATGACCGCTGCGCGATGCCGGGACGGGTTCCGGGGCAGTAAAACGCCTCCGGGCCGCCGGTCGGTGACCGTCGGCCCGGAGTGCCGGATCGAGTCGCTTCGCCTGGGGCGGCAGGTCGCACCGAGATCTGCAATCCGCCTGCGGTGGGACGACCAGGGTTGATCGACTACCAGTACGATCCCTTGTCCATCCGGCCTGGGGAGGACGTATGACCGCCGACGTATCCGTTCAGTTCACATACACGGTGACACTGCGGGAGATATCCGACGGGTTGAAGCTTCAGATGCGGCACAGTCCGGTCGGCCGGTGGTGCTATCGCGTCCTGTGGGCCGTGGCCGGCTTCCTCGGCCTGGTGATCGCGATCAACCTTGCGGCCAAGGGCTTCGACTCCCCCGCCCTGGGGGTGTTGCGGTTCACCGCGACTGTCGTCGTCATCATGATCGCGTGCCGCTGGCTGATGGCTCTGGCCCTGCTCGGATACGCGAGGCACCTGGGCGAACATCGCGTCACGGTCGACCGGTCAGGGATCGGCACTGTGTCCGAGCGCCATACGAACCACACCGGTTGGGAGTTCTACGGACGATGTGTCGAGAGTCGCCGGGTCTTCGTGCTCCTCACCCCAGATGTCTGGGGTGCCGGAGTGCTGATACTGCCCAAACGCGGCTTGAACGCGCCACAGGACACGGAACGCATGCGGGAATTGCTCGCCACCGCACTGATCGACCAGCGCTCAGTACGGGCCGCCCGGAGGACGGGCTCCGACCAGCCGAAGGACCGCACCGAGGGGGCAGACCGGACGGCCATGGAGAGTGGTCCAGGGCCGGTGACAGGTCCGTGAGACGCCTCCGGGCCGGCGGTCGGTGACCGTCGGCCCGGAGTGCCGCACCGTGCGAATGCGGACGCGAACCGCGCCTACAGCACCGGCAGGTTCTTGCGCAGCTCGAAGGCCGTGACCTCGGAGCGGTACTCCTCCCACTCCTGCTTCTTGTTGCGCAGGAAGAAGTCGAAGACATGCTCCCCGAGCGTCTCCGCGACCAGTTCGCTGCGTTCCATCAGCGTGATCGCCTCGCCCAGGTTCTGCGGCAGCGGCTCGATGCCCATCGCGCGGCGTTCGGCGTCGGAGAGGGCCCAGACGTCGTCGTCGGCGCCGGCGGGGAGTTCGTAGCCCTCCTCGATGCCCTTGAGGCCCGCGGCGAGCAGTACCGCGTAGGTCAGGTACGGGTTGGCGCCGGAGTCGATGGAGCGGACCTCGACCCGTGCGGAGCCCGTCTTGCCCGGCTTGTACATGGGCACGCGGATCAGGGCCGAGCGGTTGTTGTGGCCCCAGCAGATGTACGAGGGGGCCTCGCCGCCCGAGCCGGCCGTGCGGGCCGAGCCGCCCCAGATGCGCTTGTAGGAGTTGACCCACTGGTTGGTGACGGCCGAGATCTCGGCGGCGTGCTTGAGCAGGCCGGCGATGAAGGACCGTCCCACCTTGGAGAGCTGGTACTCGGCGCCGGACTCGTAGAACGCGTTGCGGTCGCCCTCGAAGAGGGACAGATGCGTGTGCATCCCGGATCCCGGGTGCTCGGAGAACGGCTTGGGCATGAAGGTCGCCTGGACCCCCTGCTCCAGCGCGACCTGCTTCATGACGAGACGGAACGTCATGACGTTGTCGGCGGTCGACAGCGCGTCCGCGTACCGCAGGTCGATCTCCTGCTGCCCCGGCGCGCCCTCGTGGTGGCTGAACTCCACCGAGATGCCCATGGATTCGAGCATCGTGATGGCCTGGCGGCGAAAGTCCATCCCGACGTTCTGCGGGGTGTGGTCGAAGTAGCCGGAGTTGTCCGCGGGCGTGGGGCGGGACCCGTCCAGCGGCCGGTTCTTCAGCAGGAAGAACTCGATCTCGGGGTGGGTGTAGAACGTGAAGCCGAGGTCCGAGGTCTTGGCCAGGATGCGCTTGAGCACGAAGCGCGGGTCCGCGAAGGACGGGGAGCCGTCGGGCATGAGGATGTCGCAGAACATCCGGGCCGTGCCGGGGGCCTCCGCGCGCCACGGCAG
Source organism: Streptomyces sp. NBC_00259 (assembly GCF_036181745.1). Taxonomy (NCBI): domain Bacteria; kingdom Bacillati; phylum Actinomycetota; class Actinomycetes; order Kitasatosporales; family Streptomycetaceae; genus Streptomyces; species Streptomyces sp. NBC_00259. The sequence continues at coordinate 2,183,686 of NZ_CP108080.1, forward strand.
GATCTGGAAGGTGCCCGGATCGGGCTTGGCGATCATGTCGGACTCATAGACCCGCGCGAAGCCCTCGATCGCGGACCCGTCGAAGCCGATGCCCTCGTCGAATGCCTGCTCGAGCTCGGCGGGTGCCACCGCGACCGACTTCAGGAAGCCGAGCACATCGGTGAACCAGAGGCGTACGAACCGGATGTCGCGCTCCTCGAGCGTACGGAGCACGAATTCCTGCTGCTTGTCCATAAGCCACATCCTTGCAGTTCAGACGGCCTGTGCACCACCGCCAGGGCGTAGCGGAGAACTTCAGTATCACGACCCGGGGTTTCGCCCAGATTACGCACCCCGTATGACATGGGGCACGCACCCGCCGTTACCATCTGCGCCCATGGGGGGCCTGCGGCACACCCGCACCGCGCACACCGCGCGTCCCATGGCACTGGGGAGTGCCGTGGCGACGCTCCTCGCCGCGCTCTTCCTCTGTCTGGGCCAGGCCGAAACCGCGGCGGGAACGGCGCGCCCGCACGACGCCCACCAGGGGTTCGAGGGGCTCACGGCCGCGCCCGGCACCCCGGACCCGGCCGCGTACAGCTGTCCGTACGACCGGGGCGACTGCGACCTCTTCCCGCACCTGGGCCCCGCCGTGCTCACCGCTCCGCCCCTGGACTCCCCCCTCGCCGTCTCCGGGCTCCCGACCGACCCCGCGACGTCGGCCCTCGGGGGCCGGCCGCCGCGCTCCGGGGCGCTCCCCCGTGCCCCGGATCTCCACGTCCTTCAGGTGCTGCGGACCTGAGCGGACCGCGCCCTCCCGCACACCCCCGACATCCCTCAGACGCAGAAGACGAAGGACGAAGCAGAGTGTCGAAGAAGACGAACGACCGACGCGCCCGGATAGAGCAGATGCGCCGCGCCGAGCAGGCCCGCGAGCGCCGCAACCGCATCATCACGATCTCGGTCAGCGCCGTCGTGGTGGCGGGCCTCATCGGTTTCGGTGCGTTCATGCTGAACAAGGAGTCCGAGAAGAAGGAGCAGGCGGAGGCCGCCGCCAAGGCTCCGATCAAGGACGAGAAGTCCTGGGACGCGAAGAAGCTCGGCCGCAACCACGTCACCAAGGCGGTGACGTACCCGATGAAGCCGCCGGTCGGCGGTGACCACCACCAGGCGTGGATGAACTGCGACCGCAACGTCTACGACAAGCCGATACCGGAGGTGAACGCCGTGCACTCGCTGGAGCACGGCGCGGTGTGGGTGACCTACAGCGACAAGGCTCCGGCCGCCGAGGTGCAGAAGCTGAAGGACAAGGTCGGCAAGACCTCGTACTCGATGATCAGCCCGGTGAAGGACCAGGCCGGGGCGATCATGCTCAGCGCCTGGGGCAAGCAGGTGACGGTGGACGCCGCGGACGACCCGCGCGTGGACCAGTTCTTCACCCGGTACGTGCAGGGTCCGCAGACGCCCGAGCCGGGTGCCGCGTGCACGGGCGGACTGAGCGGGTGATGCCGAAGCCGACCCGGACGCACTGGGCCGCGATCACCGCGGTGGTGCTGGCGCTGCTGTTCGCGGGCGCGGCCACGGTCGCGTCCGCGGGCGGCGACGCCGGGCACGAGGGCGGCCACGGCGGCGGTACGGCGGCGGCCCCCGCGTCGGGCTCCGCCGACGCGGGCTTCGCCCGTGACATGGCCGTCCATCACCAGCAGGCGGTGGAGATGTCCTTCATCGTCCGGGACCGTACGCAGGACGAAGAGGTGCGCCGGCTCGCGTACGACATCGCCAACACACAGGCCAACCAGCGCGGCATGCTGCTGGGCTGGCTGGATCTGTGGGGGCTGCCGAAGGTCGAGTCCGGGTCCGAGCCGATGGGCTGGATGACCTCGGCGAAGGGCCACGGCGGGCACGGCGGCGAGCACGAGGACGGGCCGGGCGCACACGCCGGGCACGAAGCCGGCGGCGCCTCGCTGATGCCCGGCATGGCCACCGCGGCCGAGCTGGAACAGCTCGCGAAGGCGAGCGGCAAGCAGGCCGAAGTCCTCTACCTGCAGCTGATGACCGACCACCACAAGGGCGGCGTCACGATGGCCCAGGGCTGCGCGGACCTGTGCACCGTGGGGACGGAGAAGTCCCTCGCCCAGGGCATGGTCGACGCCCAGCAGTCCGAGCTGGCGCTGATGGCCGACCTGCTGAAGAAGCGGGGTGCGGCGCCCCGCGGCTGACCCGGTCCGCAGCCGGTTCGCACCCGGTCCGCAGGTGGTCCGCCCCGGGACCGGCCTGCCCATCGGCCGACGAGCCCCGCGGCCGGTCCGTCTCGCGGCGGACCGGCCACGCGGCCGGCCTGCCCCGCGGCCGGCTCGCGCCCGGCTCGCGCCCGACCCGGCCTCAGCCTCCGCCCGCCCCGGCCCGCCACTGCACCCGGGGCGGGCGGACGACCGCGCACAGCGGCAGGCCGTGGTCGTCGGTCAGTCCGATCGTCGCCTCGGCCGCGCCCGCCGCCACCAGGTCCGCGGGGATGTCCGCGAGGAAGAGCTTCGCGCGCCGGAACATCGCGAAGGTGCCGCCGGTCGGCAGTTCTCCCCAGGTGAGACAGACGAACCGCTCGCCGCGCCGCCCCTGCACGTAGGGGCCGCGGAAGTCGGTCGTCCCGTCGGGCGCCTCGACGACGTCGGCGGTAAGGTCGAAAACGGCCTCCCCGGCGTCCGCCGGGACCAGCTGGTCGGGTTCCCTGCCCCGCTGTGTGCCCACGTGCACGTCGGAGAAGTCCCCGCAGTGACGGCCGGGAAGATCCCGGCCCGTGATGCGCAACGTCAGCCGGGCCATCGGAAGGCTCCTCTCCGCCCCTGGGTCCTCCAGCGGGGGTCCGGGCGTGACATCGGGTGACAACGGTCGCGTGGGCCGCACTCAGGAGGTACGAACCCCATGACCACCGCCAAGGACATCATGCATCCCGGGGCCCAGTGGATCCCGGCACACGAAACGCTCGACCGTGCCGCGCAGTTGATGCGCGAACTGAACGTGGGCGCCCTGCCCATAGCCGACTCCGAGGAACGCCTCTGCGGCATTCTGACCGACCGTGACATCGTCGTCGGCTGTGTGGCCATGGGCCATGACCCGTCGAAGATCACGGCAGGCGACATGGCCAAGGGCACCCCGCGCTGGGTCGAAGCCGGTGCGGACGTGAACGAGGTACTGCACGAGATGCAGGACCACCAGATCCGCCGGCTGCCCGTCATCGAGAACAAGCGCCTCGTCGGAATGATCAGCGAGGCCGATCTGGCCCAGCATCTGCCGGAGGACCAGATCGCGTCGTGGGTCGAGCAGGTGTACGCGCGGGGCTGACCCGCTCCGCTCCTTCTCCCGCCCCCTCCTCCGGCGTCAGGACCGCCCGGGCCACCGCGTCCGGGCGGTCCAGCATCATCAGATGGCCCGAGCCGCCGACGGCCTCGAATCGGGCGTCGCCGAGCAGCCGGGCCAGCGCGCGCTGCCGCTCCAGCCAGCGCCGGGTGAACCGGCCGCCCAGGCCGCCCCGGCCGGCGTCCGCGGCCAGTACGGTCACCGGGACCCCGTCCGGAAGCGGGAACCGCCCGCGCAGCGCGAGCAGTTCGGCGGCGACCGCGCGGTAGTGGGTGTTCTCCAGCAGGGCGCCCTGGAGCACGCGCGCGGTGCCGTAGCAGCGGCGTACGAGCGGGGCGGGGGCCGGGTCGCCGCCGCCCGTGCGGGAGAGCCGGACGACGGCGCGGCGGGTGAGCGGGCCGAGCGCGGCGGGCGCTCCCACGGCGCTCAGCGCGGTGCCGACGCCGTGCGCCACGGCCGTACGCACCGCGGGGGCGACGGGCGCACGCGCGTCCTCCTCGACGCTGGAGTCCACGAGGACGATGCCGGACGTACGGGCGGGGTGGAGGCGGGCGAAGGCCTCGGCGTGGAATCCGGCGATGGAGTGGCCGACGACGGTGGCGGGCCCGGCGAGCCCCAGCGCGTCGAGGAGGGCGGCGATGCGATGGGCCTCGCCCGTCGCCGACGGGGGGACCGCCGCCGGTCCGCTCAGGCCGTGTCCCGGACGGTCGAAGCGGACGACGGTGCGGTACGGCGCGAGCAGCGGTACGACGGGGTCCCAGTCGAACCAGCTCATGGCGAGGCCCGCGCTGAGGACACAGACCGGTCCGCTGCCCTCGACGACCATGTGATGGGGCACTCCGCCGACCCGTACGAACGTCACGCTCTGCCCCTCGTCCCCTGTGTGCCCGGCATCCCGGGTGTCCCCCGCCTGCCGTCCCGCGCCACGGACAGCGCGAGTACCGCCAGCCAGCCTGCCACGAGCAGCACCTGGAGGCGTTGTCCGGCGCCGAGGGCCCAGATGCCGCGGCCCGCCCGGAAGGCGGCGACGGCGGTCAGCGTCCAGACGGTGGCGGCGAGTTCGAGGGCGATGAGGACCGGTCCCGTCCGGGCCAGCGGGGGCCACCATCCGTAGCGGCGCGCGGCGACGGTCAGCGCGACGAGGCCGACGAGCGCGCCGGCCGTGGCGAGGGTGGAGGTGATGGCGTGCGCGGCGTGCGTGGCGGGGACGAGGCCCGCGGTCTCCCGGGCCGCGCACTGCGGGTCCGCGCTGGGTGCGCAGCTGAGCGGCAGCCGGGAGTCGGCCGCGGTGCCCGCGCCGAACAGCGCGAGGGCCGCCCAGCCGAGCACGGACCAGGGGCGCCGCGGCAGCCATCGCAGTGCCCCGGCGGCTCCGGTGAGGACGAACAGCCCGGCGGCCAGATCGGTGGCGCGGAACAGTCCGCCGAAGGGCTGGTCGGCGGCGGCGAGTTCGCTCACGTACGCCCTGACCGGGTCGATGCCGGTGCTGAGGATCAGTTCGAGCACCCAGGCGGTGTAGGCGAGGGAACCGAGCGCGATCAGCAGCGCGACAGTTCTGGATGTAACGGATGTACCGAATGTTTCGGGCATTGTGCCCCATGCTAGGTCGTGCCGCGTCCGGCCCCACCGGGGCCTGTCCCCCGGTGGGGTGGGGGCGCGCAGGTTCGACCGACCGGAGGGCCATGTACAGGCAGGAGCACACCCGTCAGACCTCTCACACCCGTCGCGCGGTACTCGGCGCCGGGATCGCCGCCGCGGGATCCGGACTGCTCGCCGCCTGCTCGGGCGACGGTCCGGACCGCGGCGGCCAGGAGGGGGCCCCGGGGTCCAGGCCCCAGGCTTCTGCCCCGGCGCCGGACGGCAAGCAGGTCGGCCCCACCTGGACTCCGAGCCCCGAGCGCCTGGAGCGGGGGCTCACCTTCACCGCCACCCCCGGCACGGTCGAGCTGGGCGGCGGACGCACCGTCAGGACCTGGACGTACAACAACGAGATGCCGGGGAAGGAGGTGCGGATCACCGCCGGCGACACACTGAAGATGACGCTGAACAACCATCTGCCGGAGCCGACCACGGTCCACTGGCACGGCATCGCCCTGACCAACGACATGGACGGCGTGCCCGATGTGACGCAGCCGCCGATCAAGCCCGGCAAGTCGTTCACGTACCGCTTCTTCGTGCCGCACCCCGGCACCTACTGGTTCCACCCGCACATGGGCCTGCAGCTCGACCGCGGGATGGCCGCGCCGCTGATCGTGGACGACCCGAACGAGCCGCTCTCCTACGACCGGGAGTGGATCATCATCCTGGACGACTGGATCGACGGGGTGAACGGCTCCACGCCGGAGGACGTGTTCGCACAGCTCCGCAAGGGCAAGCCCGCCATGGGGCACGGCTCCGGGCACGGCGGTGAGCGCGGCGAGGACCACGAGGACGAGGACGACGACGAGCACGGCGCCCGGCCCTCCCGGCCCGCCGGAGGAGTGGACGCCGGGTACGGGCCGGGCTGGGCCCAGGCCCCGGCGGCGCGGAGCGGCCCCTCGCCGTCACCGCACGGCGGCAAGGGCCCGTACCGGCTGATGAAGGGCGCCAAGAGCGAGCTGCTCGGCGGCCACGCGGGCGATGTCGCCTACCCGCACTACCTGATCAACGGGCGCACGCCGGACGACCCGACGCAGTTCCAGGCCAAGCCCGGCGAGCGCATCCGGCTGCGCATCATCAACGCGGGCGGAGAGTCGCCGTTCCGGGTGGCGCTCGGCGGACACCAGATGACGATCACCCACAGCGACGGCTTCCCCGTGCACCACGAGAAGGTCGACTCGCTGCTGGTGGGCATGGCCGAGCGCTACGACGTGCTGATCACCGCGAAGAGCGGGGTCTTCCCGTTCACCGCGCTCGCCGAGGGCAAGAACGGCTCGGCCATGGCCGTCCTGCGCACCGGCGGCGGGGCGGCGCCGAAGCCGTCCACGCGTCCGGCGGAGCTGTACCGGAACGTGCTCCAGTCGGCCCGGCGGCTGCGGCCGCACGAGTCCGTGGCCATGGACCGGCGCCGGCCGGACCGCCTGCTCAAGCTCACGCTGACCGGCGGCATGGAGGAGTACGACTGGGGCATCGACCACCGGCCCTACTCACCGGACCGGATCCACAAGATCGAGCACGGTGAGCGGGTGCGTCTGGTGGTCGTCAACGCCACGGACATGTGGCACCCCGTCCATCTGCACGGCCACACCTACTCGCTGGCCGGCATCGACTCCCACGGCGCCCGCAAGGACACGTCCGTGGTCCTGCCGCACAACAAGCTGGTCCTCGACTTCGACGCGGACAACCCGGGTCTGTGGATGCTGCACTGCCACAACATCTACCACTCGGAGTCCGGGATGATGACGACGCTGGCGTACCGCCGCTGACCGAGCGGGGAGGGGCCCGCCCCTCCTCTCGCCCTGGCCCTCGCCCTCCCTCTCGCCCGGGCGGAGCAGGCGCCTCCGGGGTGGCGCGGGACACACCGCGGGACATCGCGTCAGAGAGACGATTACACTGGGCCGCGTGCCCCAACTTCGTCTCGCTCTGAATCAGATCGACTCGACCGTCGGCGATCTCGCCGGCAACACCGAGTCGATCGTGCACTGGACCCGGCACGCCGCCGAGCAGGGTGCGCATCTCGTCGCGTTCCCCGAGATGGTGCTGACCGGTTACCCCGTCGAGGACCTGGCCCTGCGGTCGTCCTTCGTCGAGGCCTCGCGGACCGCGCTGCGCGCGCTCGCCGGGCGGCTCGCCGACGAGGGGTACGGGGAGATCCCGGTGATCGTCGGCTATCTCGACCGTTCCGAGAAGGCACAGCCGCGGTACGGCCAGCCCGCCGGCGCCCCGCAGAACGCCGCCGCGGTGCTGCACCGCGGCCGGGTGGTGCTGACGTTCGCCAAGCACCACCTCCCCAACTACGGCGTCTTCGACGAGTTCCGGTACTTCGTGCCGGGCGACACGATGCCGGTGGTCCGCGTGCACGGCGTCGACGTCGCGCTCGCCATCTGCGAGGACCTCTGGCAGGACGGCGGCCGCGTCCCCGCCGCCCGCTCCGCCGGGGCCGGGCTGCTCGTCTCGATCAACGCCTCGCCGTACGAGCAGAACAAGGACGACACCCGTCTGGAACTGGTGCGCAAGCGGGCCCAGGAGGCCGGCTGCACCACCGCGTACCTCGCGATGATCGGCGGCCAGGACGAGCTCGTCTTCGACGGCGACTCGATCGTCGTCGACAGGAACGGCGAGGTCGTCGCGCGCGCCCCGCAGTTCGCCGAGGGCAGCGTCATCCTGGACCTCGACCTCCCGGCCGCGTCCGCCGAGCCCGGCACGCCCGGCGGCGGAGCCGCCCATGGGCAGCGGGTGGACGACGCTCTCGCCGTCGACCGGGTCGTCCTCTCCGAGGAGCCGCTCCCCGCGTACGAGCGGGAGCTGACGGGCGGCTACGCCCCGCGCCTCGACGACGACGAGGAGGTGTACTCCGCGCTGGTCGTCGGCCTGCGCGCGTACGCCGCCAAGAACGGCTTCCGGTCCGTCCTGATCGGCCTGTCCGGAGGTATCGATTCGGCACTCGTCGCCGCGATCGCCTGTGACGCGCTCGGCGCGGAGAACGTGTACGGCATCTCCATGCCGTCCAAGTACTCCTCCGACCACTCCAAGGGCGACGCGGCCGAGCTGGCCCGTCGCACCGGGTTGAACTTCCGCACCGTGTCGATCGAGCCGATGTTCGACGCCTACATGGGCTCGCTCGGGCTGACCGGTCTCGCGGAGGAGAACCTCCAGTCGCGGCTGCGCGGGACGATGCTGATGGCGGTCTCCAACCAGGAGGGCCACATCGTCCTCGCCCCGGGCAACAAGTCCGAGCTGGCGGTGGGCTATTCGACGCTGTACGGCGACTCGGTCGGCGCGTACGGCCCGATCAAGGACGTCTACAAGACCTCGGTCTTCCGGCTGGCGAAGTGGCGCAACCGGGCGGCCGAGGAGCGCGGCCAGACCCCGCCGATCCCGGAGAGCTCGATCGTCAAGCCGCCGAGCGCCGAACTGCGCCCGGGGCAGGTCGACACGGACTCGCTACCGGACTACGACGTCCTGGACCGGATCCTGGAGCTGTACGTCGACCGCGATCAGGGCAAGGACGCGATCGTGGCCGCCGGTTACGACGAGGAGCTGGTCACGAGGACCCTGCGCCTCGTCGACACGGCCGAGTACAAGCGGCGCCAGTACCCGCCAGGCACCAAGATCTCGGCGAAGGGCTTCGGCAAGGACCGGCGCCTGCCGATCACGAACCGCTGGCGCGAGACGACGCACTGACCTGCTGGTCGGCCGCCGCTGCGAGGGGGCTTCCCGCGACGACGCGGGAAGCCCCCTTCGTCGTACGGTCCAGCAGTCCCGCCGCGGCCGCGATCGCCAGGCCCGCGACGGCGAGGACCGAGCCGACGAGCGCCGGCGAGATCCAGCCCCAGCCCGCGGCGATCGCCGCCCCGCCGAGCCATGCGCCGCCGGCGTTGGCGAGGTTGAAGGCGGAGTGGTTGGAGGCGGAGGCGAGGGTCGGGGCGTCCTGGGCCTTGTTCATCACCAGCATCTGGAGCGGGGTCGTGGTCATGAAGCCGACCGCGCCGAGGACGACCACGGTGACGAGCGCGGCCCACGGGATGTGCGCGGTGAAGCGGAAGGCGACGAGGACCAGCGCGAGTGCGGCGAGCGAGCCGTACAGGGTGGGGCGCAGGGCCCGGTCGGTGAGCGGGCCGGCCGCCAGCGCTCCGAGCGTCATGCCGATGCCGAACAGGGCGAGGACGAGCGTCACGGAGGACTCGCCGAGGCCCATCACCTCGGTCGTGATGGACGCGAGGTAGGAGTACACGGCGAAGACGCCCGCGAAGCCGAACACGGCGGTGAGCAGTCCCAGCAGCACCTGCCGGTTGCCGAGGGCGCGCAGCTCACGGCCGAGGCCCTGATGGGCGTCGACGGGTACGTCCGGAACGAGCCGGGCGAGCGCGGCCATCGCGACCAGCCCGATCACGGTGACGACGAGGAAGGTGGCGCGCCAGCCGAGGTGCTGGCCCAGGAGCGTCGCGGCGGGTACGCCGACGATGTTGGCCACGGTCAGTCCGAGGAACATCGTGGCCACGGCCCGCGCCTGCCGCCCCTCGGCGACGAGCCGCGCGGCGACGACCGCGCCGACCCCGAAGAACGCCCCGTGCGGCAGCCCCGCGAGGACGCGCCCGGCGAGGAGCGTGCCGAAGCCGGGCGCGAGTGCGGAGGCGAGGTTGCCGACGACGAACAGCGCCATGAGCAGCAGGAGCATCCGCTTGCGCGGGACGCGGGAGCCGAGCGCGGTGAGCAGCGGGGCACCGATGACGACGCCGATCGCGTACGCCGAGACGAGGTACCCGGCGGTGGGGACGGAGGTGCCGAGATCGCCCGCGACATTGGGCAGCAGGCCCATCATCACGAACTCGGTGGTGCCGATGCCGAAGGCGGACACGGCGAGCGCGAGCAGCGCCAGGGGCATGGGAAGAGCCTTTCCGGTTTAGTTCTCAAACGGAACAAAGGCTCTCATGCGGATTGTTCCCGCGGGTGAACGCCTGATTGCGGCGGCTTTACCCCGGGTCAGAGTTTCACACGTGCCGCGATGGGGAGATGGTCGCTCGCGGTGCGCGGCAGGGTCCATGAGGAGACCGGTTCGACACCCTTCACCAGGATCTGGTCGATCCTGGCCATCGGGAACGACGCCGGCCAGCTGAAGCCGAAGCCGTCGCCCGCCGCGCCCTGGGTGGAGCGCATCTGGGAGCTGACCGCGTTCAGGGAGCGGTCGTTCATCGTGCCGTTGAGGTCGCCGAGCAGGACCGTCCTGCCGACCCGGTCCCGGGCGATCGCCTCGCCCAGCGCGTCCGCGCTGGTGTCCCGCTGGCTGGCGGTGAAGCCCGCGTTCATCTTGACCCGTACCGACGGCAGATGTGCCACGAAGACCGCGACGTCGCCGGCCGGCGTCGCCACCGTGGACCGCATGGCACGGACCCAGCCCAGCTGGATGTCGACGGGCCGGGTGTCGCTCATCGGGTACTTGCTCCACAGCCCGACCGTGCCCTGCACCGAGTGGTGGGGGTACTGCGTGGCCAGCGCCTTCTCGTACGCCGGGACCGCGTCCGCCGTCAGTTCCTCCAGCGCGACGACGTCCGCGCCCGAGGCCGCGACCTGGCGGGCGGTGCCCTCCGGGTCCGTGTTCTCGGCGTTCACGTTGTGCGTGGCGACGGTGAGGCTTCCGCCGTCGCCCGACTTGTCGGTGACGAGCCCGCCGAAGAGGTTCAGCCAGACGATCGCCGGCACCAGCAGGGCGATCAGCGCGGTCGCGGAGCGCCGTACGAGCGCGAGGACCAGCAGCACCGGGACGAACAGGCCGAGCCACGGCAGGAACGTCTCCGTGAGGCTGCCCAGGTTCCCGATCTTGTTGGGGATCTGGGCGTGCAGGATCATCAGGAGGCCGAGGAGCACCGCGAGACCGGCGAGCACGATGCCGCGCCGCCAGATCCCCGGATCGTCCCGCCAGCGGTCACGCAGGGCCCGGAACCGGGAACCGGAGCGGGGGTCCTCCGCGCTGCCGTTCTCCGTCTCCGCCATGTATGCCTGCTGCCGCATGTGTGTCGTCCTCACTGCCTTGCCGTGCACATCGTGCCCGTCCCATGACCCTAGGCGATGCCCGATGCGTTACTGCCGTACGGGTTCGAGGACGGCAGGGCGCGGCGACGGGTTCCGATCAAGCTCGGTGAAGGGGCGGCTGTGACAGAACGCGCATATTGCTCGGGCGCGGTCAGACGGCCCGCGGGCGCAGTCCTTCCAGCACCGCGGTGACGATGCGTTCCGCGAGATCGCCGGGCAGCGGGGCGTCGGGCCGCATCACGGCCCGTACGAGCATGGGACCCACGATGAGGTCGTTGACCAGGTCGATGTCGAGATCGGCACGGATCTCTCCCTCGGCGACGGCCCGGCGCAGGATCTCCAGGACGGTCACGCGCCGCGGGTCGATCACGGTCGCGACGTACGCGTCCCACAGCTTGGGGTGGCTCTTCATCTGCGCGCGGACGTTGTGCAGGAGCGCGGAGGAGCGCTGGGCGAGGCCACCCAGGCGGACGGACTCCAGCATGACGACGAGGTCGTCCCGGGCGGAGGTACCGGGCAGGTCGGGGTCCGGCGGCTCGATGTCCCGGAGCACGTCGACGAACAGTTCCTCCTTGTCGGACCAGCGACGGTAGATGGTGGCCTTGCCCACCCCCGCGGTGCGGGCGATGCGCTCGATGGAGATGTCGCCGAGCGGTACGCCCTCCTCCAGCAGGGACACCACCGCGTCCCGGATGGACCGCTCGGCCGCCTCGCTCCGGGGGCGGCCGCGCCGCGGGGCCGTTCCACCGCCCTCGGCCTCCCGCTTCGCCCCCGTCCGGCCCGGCACCACCGCCTCCACCGCCGCCTCCACCGTCGCCTCCGTCTCGCCGCCTCGCATCCGCCGATCCTCCCGGACGCCGGTCACCCCTGGGCCACGCCCGCCGTCGGCCGCTCCCCGGGCACGGGCGGCCCGTCCTCGCCGGGCACGCGGCGGCCCGGGAGGTAGGTCGCGACGACCACGGCTCCCACGAGTGTCACGGTCGCCGCGCAGAGCGCCGCGAGGTGCATGGCGACGAGGAAGGCCTCGTACGCCGGTGCGATCAGGACCTGCCCGGGCGGTCCGAGCTTCTCCGCGACGGCCAGGGTCGCCTCCAGCGACTCACCCGCCGCGTGCCTGGCGCTGTCCGGTACGCCCGGCGCCCGCTCCAGGGTGCTCTCGATCCCGCCCCGGTACGCCGCGGACAGCAGCGAGCCGAGCACCGCCACGCCCAGGGCGCCGCCGATCTGCCGGAAGGTGTTGTTGATGGCGGAGGCGACCCCCGCCTTCTCGCGCGGCAGCGCCTGCATCACCGTGACCGTGACCGGTGACATGACGTGCCCCATTCCGGCGCCCTGGATGAAGAAGGCGATCTCCAGCGCCCACAACGGTGTCGAGGCGTCGAAGAAGGCGAAGGACGCGAGGCCCGTCGCGATCATCACCATGCCCGCCGTGCAGGTCGCCCTGGCACCGAACCGGGCGACGATCAGCCGGGCACGGGGGGCGAACAGCGACTGGGCCACCGCGAGCGGCAGGACGAGCAGTCCGGCCTCCAGCGGGCTGTGGCCGAGCACGCTCTGCAGATAGAAGACGGAGAAGAAGGCCACGCCCATCATCGAGAGGAAGGCGAGCGCGGTCGCGGTGATCGCGGCGGAGAACGCGGGGTTCCTGAAGTGCGAGAAGTCGAGCGCCGGATGGTCGATGCGCATCTCGTACACCACGAACGCCGCCAGCACCGCCAGGCCGCCGAGCAGGGGGAACAGCACGGTCCGGTCGGTGAGGGAGGCCAGCTCGCCGCCGTGGATGATCCCGTACACCAGCAGGACGAGTCCCACGATGGACAGCAGCACGCCGACCGGGTCGATCCGGCCGGGGTCGGGGTCGCGGGAGTCGGGGATCAGCAGCGCCATCGCGACGAAGCCGACGATCACCACGGGGACGTTGACCAGGAAGATCGAACCCCACCAGAAGTGTTCGAGCAGCAGACCGCCGGTGAGCGGCCCGAGGGCGATGGCGATGCCCACGCCTCCCGCCCAGATGCCGATGGCCTTGGCCTGTTCGTCCCGTTCGAAGACGTTCATCAGGACGGCGAGGGTGGCCGGCATCACGAACGCCGCGCCGAAGCCCATCACCGCGCGGTACGCGATGAGTTCCGTGGACGACCCGGAGAACGCGGCGAGCAGCGAGCCGGCGCCGAACACGGCCATGCCGAAGAGCAGCACCCGCTTGCGGCCCAGCCGGTCACCGACCAGCCCCGCCGAGAAGAGCAGCGCGGCGAAGACCAGGGTGTAGGAGTTGATGGCCCATTCGAGCTCCCCCTGGCTGGCGCCGATGCCTACGGGCGCGGGGCTCGCGATGGTCTTGACCGCGACGTTCAGGACCGAGTGGTCCAGCACCATGATGAGTACGGTGAACATCAGGACGCCGAGGATGGCCCAGCGGCGTCGGTGCACGATGTCCGGGATACGGGGCGGGGCGGGGGGAGCCCCCGGAGATATGGACATGGTCCCAGTACTTCCCGGAATTTCGATACGAGACCGTTTCGTATAGAAAATTGACCGGGATGGCCCAAACACCGCGGAACATTGCAGCGGTGTGAACGGCCCCACTTCACGCGACGGGCGCCGGGATGCCACCATGGATGCGGTCCGGGGACGCCGTAAGGGCGCCTCGAGATGACGAAGGAGCCGTTCACCATGACGCTTCAGGCTGCCCAGACGCAGCCCGCCGACAGCAGCAAGGCGCTGTACGGCGGCAAGGGCACTCGCCGCATCACCGTCCAGGACATCGCCGCCGCCAAGGCGCGCGGTGAGAAGTGGCCCATGCTGACCGCCTACGACGCCATGACGGCGTCGGTCTTCGACGAGGCCGGGATCCCGGTCATGCTCGTCGGCGACTCGATGGGCAACTGCCATCTCGGTTACGACACCACCGTCCCCGTCACGATGGACGAGATGACCCTGCTGTCCGCAGCCGTCGTACGGGGCACGAAGCGCGCCCTGATCGTCGGCGACCTCCCCTTCGGCTCGTACCAGGAGGGCCCGGTGCAGGCGCTGCGCTCGGCGACCCGGCTGGTCAAGGACGCCGGGGTCGGCGCCGTCAAGCTGGAGGGCGGGGAGCGCTCGCTGCCGCAGACCGAGCTGCTGGTCCAGGCAGGCATCCCGGTCATGTCCCATCTGGGCCTGACCCCGCAGTCCGTCAACACGATGGGCTACCGCGTCCAGGGCCGCAGCGACGAGGCCGCGCACCGGCTGCTGCGCGACGCCAAGGCCGCACAGGACGCGGGCGCGTTCGCCGTCGTCCTCGAACTCGTGCCCGCCGAGCTGGCCGCCGAGGTCACCCGCTCGCTGCACATCCCGACGATCGGCATCGGCGCGGGACCCGACACGGACGCGCAGGTCCTCGTCTGGACGGACATGGCCGGCCTGACCGGCGGCAAGGTGCCGCGCTTCACCAAGCAGTACGCGAACCTGCGGCAGACCCTCGGCGACGCGGCGAGGGCCTTCGCGGACGACGTCGTCGGCGGGGCGTTCCCGGCCGAGGAGCACACCTTCCACTGACGGCCGACGGCCTGGCCGGCCCGCCGTGCGGGCCACCGGGGCCGCCACCGCACACCTCAGACCACTGCGGCACCAACGACAGCCCGCCGATCTTCCCCCGTCGGCGGGCTGTCGCCGTCCGCCGGCCGGCGCCGTCCGCAGTCGGAGTCGCAGTCGCGGTCTCGGTCGCAGCCGTGGATTTCCACAGCCGTCGGGGCCCTGTCGGCGGCTTGTCGGCGGATTGTCGGTGGCGCCTGAGACGGTTACGCCATGACGCGAATCGACAGGAACGCCGTCGAGGTACGAGGCCTCGTGAAGCACTACGGCGAGACGAAGGCGCTGGACGGGGTGGACATCAATGTCCGCGAGGGCACGGTCCTCGGTGTCCTCGGGCCCAACGGCGCCGGCAAGACCACGCTGGTCCGCTGCCTCTCCACTCTGATCACCCCGGACGCCGGACGCGCCACCGTCGCCGGATACGACGTGCTGCGCCAGCCCCGCCAGCTGCGCCGCGTCATCGGTCTCACCGGCCAGTACGCCTCGGTGGACGAGAAGCTGTCCGGCTGGGAGAACCTGTACATGATCGGGCGGCTGCTCGATCTCTCCCGCAAGGACGCCCGGCGCAGGGCCGACGAGATGCTGGAGCGGTTCTCGCTCACGGAGGCGGGGAAGCGCCCGGCCGCCACCTACTCGGGCGGTATGCGGCGCCGGCTGGACCTGGCCGCCTCGATGATCGGGCAGCCGGCCGTGCTGTATCTGGACGAGCCGACGACGGGCCTCGACCCGCGGACCCGTAACGAGGTGTGGGACGAGGTCCAGCGGATGGTCGCCGAGGGCGTCACCGTGCTCCTCACCACCCAGTACATGGAAGAGGCCGAGCAGCTGGCGAACGAGCTGACGGTCATCGACCGCGGCCGCGTCATCGCCGAGGGCCGCGTCGACGAGCTGAAGGCCAGGGTCGGCGGCCGGACCCTGCGCATCCGGCCCGCGGACCCGGCGCAGCTGTCCGCCATGGCCGCGGCCGTCCGCGAGGCGGGCCTGGACGGCGTCTCGGGCACCCAGGTCGTCCCGGACGAGGGCGTGCTGTACGTCCCGATCCTCAGCGACGAGCAGCTGACCGCCGTGGTCGGCCTGCTGGGCGCCCGTGGCTTCGCCATCGCCGACATCGGCACCGATCTGCCCAGCCTGGACGAGGTGTTCCTCGCCATCACCGGCGAGAAGACGCCGCTGTCCGTCACCGACTCGATTCCCCAGGAGGTCGCGGTATGAGCGCCGCCACTGCCACCGCATCCGCCGCGTCCCTCGTCCCGGACGAGGAGGGCCGGATCGGCCTGCGCGGCAACATGCGGCACATCGGCGCGCTCGTCCGCCGCAATCTGCTGTGGATCCGGCAGGACCCGGAGTCGATGTTCGACGCCGTGCTGATGCCGATCGTGTTCACGCTGCTGTTCGTGTTCGTCTTCGGCGGCGCGATCGCCGGCAAGGGCAACCAGCAGGAGTACGTCAACTACGTGGTGCCGGGCCTGATGGCGATGCAGGGCATGAACATCGCGATGGGTGTCGGCACCGGCTTCAACCAGGACTTCCAGACCGGTGTCATGGACCGCTTCCGGTCCCTGCCGATCGCCAGGTCCTCGGTGCTGATCGCCAAGATCGTCGTGGAGATCGGCCGGATGATGGTCGCCACGGCGATCCTGCTGACGGTCGGCTTCCTGCTCGGGCTGTCCGTCTCGGACGTCCCCGGGCTGTTCATGGCCATCGGGCTGTCGCTGGTCTTCGGTGCCTCGATCATGTGGATCTTCCTCACCATGGGCGTGACCATGAAGAACGCTCAGGCGATTCAGGGAATGGGGTTCCTCGTGCTGATGCCCCTGCAGTTCGGTTCCTCGATCTTCGCGCCGACGAGCTCCATGCCCGGCTGGCTGCAGGCGTTCACGGACTACAACCCGCTGTCCTCGCTCGCCGACGCGGCCCGCGGGCTGATGAACGGCGGCCCGGTCGCCCACGACGTGTGGGTGACGCTGATCTGGTCGGCCGTGATCACCGCGGCGATGGCCCCGGTGGCGATCCGCAAGTTCCGGACGAAGTCCTGACCCCACGAAGTCCCGGCACTACGCGGCCCTGAGCCTCCGGTTCCGGTCGTGTACGAGGGCGGCGGCCTCCTCCAGCGTGAGGCCGCCGCCCTCGGCGTACCGGGCCTCGAAGTCCGCGTCGCCGAGCGCGGCGCGGACGCTCCGTTCCGCGCGGGCGCGGTTGTCCCGCTCCAGGGAGGCGGCCACGACATGCCCGGCCGGCAGCACATGCTCGTACGCGCCGAGGAGCCGTGCGGCATCGGCGGCCGGTTCCGGGCCGAGCCCGGCGAGGGCCTCGGCCGCGCTCACCAGATGGGTCGCGGGCATATGCGGAGCGACCATGGCCGACAACGGGGTGAGCGCGCGCTCGAGCGCCTGGTGTGCGTGGTCCAGGGCGTCCTCGTACCGGCCCTCCAGGCAGTCCAGCCAGGCGACGCAGCCCAGCCGGAAACCCTCGAAGATCGCGAGGGTGGAGGAGCGGAACTCCTCGGCGAGCAGGTCCAGTTGCTCGCGCGCCTGCGCCGTACGGCCGGTGCGGCCCAGTTGCAGGGCCAGGAAGAGCCGGGCGGCGGGCAGGGCCTCGTAGGCGGCGCCGCCCTCGCCGGCCTCGGCGAGCACGTCCCGGAGGATGGCCTCGGCCTCCTCGCCGCGGTCCAGTTCGACGAGGACGCCGGCCAGCCGGGACCGCAGCAGCGGCACCTGGCTCTGGGCGCCGAGCCGCTCGGCGCGGTCGACGGCCGCCGCGAAGTCCTCGGCGGCGAGCCGGAACTCACCGCGCCGCTCCCGCGCCTCGCCCCGTGCCGACAGCGCCTCGGCCGCGCCCCACAGATCACCGAGCCGCTCGAAGATCTCCAGGCTGCGGTCGGCGTCGGCGCTCGCGTCGCCGGCCCATTCGCTGCGATTGGCCAGGATGTTGGCACGCATCTGGAGGGCCGCACCGAGCGACCACTCGTCGCCGGACTCCTCACAGCCGTGCACGGTCGCGTCCAGCACATGGCGGAGCCGCTCGGCGTCTCCGGTGATGACGAGCGCGAAGAACCAGAGATTCCCGGGGAA
This sequence comes from Streptomyces sp. NBC_00259, assembly GCF_036181745.1. Taxonomy (NCBI): domain Bacteria; kingdom Bacillati; phylum Actinomycetota; class Actinomycetes; order Kitasatosporales; family Streptomycetaceae; genus Streptomyces; species Streptomyces sp. NBC_00259. The sequence continues at coordinate 2,201,331 of NZ_CP108080.1, forward strand.
ACGGCAGGTCTGCGGCAGCCCGGGGCGATAGACCTCGGTGACCCGATGGAGCCACGCCGTCCGCTCCGGGGTCAGCCAGTCGTCCAGCCCGTGCTCCAGGCTGACCATCCCGATCAGCCGCACTCCGCGCCGCGCCTCCAGCAACTGTTCGGGCGCCATCGGCGGAGGTGTGTCGGTCACGGCCGTGTGCAGTGGCGCGGCGGGAGTGAGGGGCGGTTCGAACGGGTCGGGACCGAGGTCGGCGACGGCCTGTGCCCAGTGCCTGGCGTCGGCACGCAGATTCCGCATCTGCCAGTACCAGGCCAGCGCGAGGACCAGGCACAGCCCCTCCTCCTCGTCGCTCGCGGCGGTCGCCCGGCGCAGCGCGGTGCGCAGGTTCTCGTACTCCAGCTCCAGCCGGGCGACGGCGGCGTTCTGCCCGGGCCCGCGCAGCAACGGGTCGGTACGGCGCGCCAGTTCCCGGTAGTACGTGAGATGGGCCCGCTCGGCGTCCGTCCGGTCACCCGCCGCGTCGAGCCGCTCGGCGGCGTACTCGCTCACCGTCTCCAGCAGCCGGTAGCGCATGTGGCCGTCGGCCGACACCTCGGCGACCACCAGCGATTTGTCGACAAGTGCGCCGAGTACGGACACGACGTCACGGGCGTCGATGGCGGCGGCCCCCGCGGTGGCCGGGGGTCTCGTGGCGCAGACGTGTTCCGCTGCCGGGAGGTCGCAGCCACGGGCGAACACGGAGAGGCGGCGAAGGACGGTGCGTTCGGCGTCGTCGAGGAGGTCCCAGGACCAGTCGACGACCGCGCGCAGCGTCTGCTGGCGTGGCAGGACGGTGCGGCTGCCGCTGGTCAGGAGCTGGAAGCGGTCGTCGAGGCGGTCGGCGATCTGGCGCGGGGTCAGCATCCGCAGCCGCGCCGCGGCGAGTTCGATGGCGAGGGGCAGTCCGTCGAGCCGGCGGCAGATCTCCGCGGCCGCCTCGGCGTCCGTACCGGCACCCGTGCCCGTGTCGGTACCGGCACCGGCACCGGCACCGGCGTCGATCCGGAACAGCGGATTCGCGGACGCGCCACGGTCGGCGAACAGCCGCAGCGCCATCGGCCCCGGCAGCGGGCCGACCGGACGCACCGCCTCCCCGGGCACGCCCAGAGGTTCACGGCTGGTGGCGAGGACCGTGAGCCCGGGGCAGCCCTCCAGCAACTGCTCGCACAACTGTGCCGCCGCGGCCACGACATGCTCGCAGTTGTCGAGGACGATCAGCATGCGCCGGCGTGCGCAGTGCTCGACGAGCCGCACGAGCGGGTCGTCGCCGTGCCGGTCGGACGCGTTGCGCAGTTCCTCCGCCTTGGCCCCGCGCAGCACGGTCTCACGCGCCCCGAGCGCGGTGAGCACGGCCTCGGGAACGTTCTCGGGGTCGCCGACGGGCGCGAGTTCCACCAGCCAGACCCCGTCCGGATACGCCCCCACGGCCCGTTCGGCGCTCTCCAGCGAGAGCCGGGTCTTGCCCGCACCGCCGGGGCCGAGCAGCGTGACGAGGCGTGCCCGGGTGAGGTCCTCGCGGATGGCGTCGATGTCCGCCTCGCGCCCGACGAAGCTGGTGAGCCGGGCGCGCAGGTTGCCGGCGCGCCCGTCGGGCGCGGCGGGCCGCACCGCCGGTTCCGGTCGCAGCAGTTCCGCGTGCAGCGCGCGCAGCTCCGGACCCGGGTCCGTGCCCAGCCGGGCGGACAGCTCGCGCCGGACGGACTCGTACGCCGCGAGGGCCTGCGCCGTACGCCCGGCGGCGCGCAGGGCGCGGATGCGCAGCGCGTGCAGGTCCTCGTCGAGGGGATGGTCGTCGCAGAGCCCGGTGAGCTCCGTCAGCGTCTCCTCCGCCCGGCCCAGCGCGAGCGCCGCCGACAGCCGGGTGCGGCGGGCGGCCAGCCGTCGCGCCTCCCAGCGGGCCACCTCGGGCGCACGGTCCGGCAGATCGGCCAGGACGGGGCCCCGCCACAGTCCGAGCGCTTCGTCGAGGAGATCCACGGCCTTGCCCGGATCGCCCTCCGCGAGGGCGCGTGCCCCCTCCCCCGCGAGCCGCTCGAAGCGGTGCAGGTCGATGTCGTCGGGCTCGGCGCTCAGCCGGTATCCGCCGTCCACCGAGACCACGGCGCCGTGCCCGAGGGCCCGCCGTGCCCGGCCCACGAGGGCCTGTACCGCCCCGACCGCGTCGGCGGGGGCGTCGCCGTCCCACACCTCGTCGACGAGCACACCGACCGGGACGGTGCGTCCGCCGCGCAGGGCCAGCACGGCCACCAGCGTCCGCAGCCGCGCTCCGCCGAGCGCGGCGGGGCTGCCGTCGTCGTGAAGGGCCTGGGTGGTGCCGAGTACGGAGTAGCGCACCTGCCCATTCTCCGTGACGCGCGGAACTCTCCTCGGCACCCGGAACGTTTCCGCCGTACCGCCTGTACGGTCTGTACGGTCGGCATGCCCTGCCGGCCATCCACCCCGGGAGCCTCGTCCATGACCTCGGCCACCACCCGCAGCAGCGAGCGGCGGATCTCACCCGTCTTCCTCGGCATCGGCGCGATCATGGCGGTCACCGGCTGGGCGGTCTGGGCGGACTCCTCGCCCAGCCTCGGTTTCGCGGTGTTCCTGTTCGTCACGGCCGCCTGGATCGTCTCGCTCTGTCTGCACGAGTACGCGCACGCCCGCACCGCGCTGCACAGCGGTGACCTCACCGTGGCCGCGAAGGGCTATCTGACGCTCAACCCGCTCAAGTACACCCACGCCGTGCTGAGCATCGTGCTGCCCGTCCTCTTCGTGATCATGGGCGGAATCGGTCTGCCCGGCGGTGCGGTCTTCATCGAGCGGCACCGCATCCGGGGCCGCTGGAAGCACAGCCTGATCTCCGCCGCGGGCCCGCTGACGAACGTGCTGTTCGCGGTCGTGTGCACGGCCCCGTTCTGGCTGGGCGCGCTCGACGGCGTTCCGCTCGCGTTCCGCTTCGCCCTGGCGTTCCTGGCACTGCTGCAGGTGACGGCCGCGATCCTGAACTTCCTGCCGGTTCCGGGCCTGGACGGGTACGGGGTGATCGAGCCCTGGCTGTCGCCCGGCTTCCGCCGGCAGGTGGAGCCGTATGCGCCGTTCGGCCTGCTGGCCGTCTTCGGCATCCTCTTCATCCCCGAGGTCAACCACGCGTTCTTCGACGCGATCTTCGCCCTCATGGACGGCCTCGGGGTCTCCCGGGCGGAGGTCGCCTGCGGCCAGGACCTGTACCGCTTCTGGACCGAGCAGTACCCGGTCTGTACGGAGGCGGTCAGCCGCTGACGGAAGCGGTCAGCCGGTGGTCGTCGTGCGCGTCGCCCTGCCACGGCGGATGTAGTAGATCGCCATGTTCGACGACACACCGGCGAGCAGCACCCACACGATCCCCAGCCAGCTGCCCTCGACGAACGAGACGACCGCCGCGGCGACGGCGAGGACACAGATGACGAGGGCGTAGAGGGCGAGGCGGGGCATGGGGGTCGGCTCCTGTCCGGTCACGGGTGTTTCCGGACCAGTGTCCCCCATGCCGGGGCGCCGGTCAGACGTCGGTCACGCGCAGGCCCGCGTGTGCCTTGTAGCGGCGGTTCACCGAGATCAGATTGGCGACCAGCGACTCCACCTGGTGCGCGCCGCGCAGCCGGCCCGCGAAGACGCCGCGCATACCGGGGACCCGGCCCGCGAGCGCCTGCACGATGTCCGTGTCGGCGCGCGTCTCGCCCAGCACCAGCACATCGGTATCGATCTCCTCGATCGACTCGTCCTGCAGCAGCACCGCGGAGAGATGGTGGAACGCGGCGGTCACCCGGGACTCCGGCAGCAGGGCCGCGGCCTGCTCGGCGGCGCTGCCCTCCTCGGGCTTGAGCGCGTAGGCGCCCTTCTTGTCGAAGCCGATCGGGTTCACGCAGTCGACGACGAGCTTTCCGGCGAGTTCGGAGCGCAGCGCCTCCAGGGTCTTGCCGTGTCCGTCCCACGGCACGGCCACGATCACCACGTCGCTGCGCCGGGCGCACTCGGCGTTCTCGGCGCCCTCGATGCCGAGGCCCAGCTCGGCCGCGGCGGTCGCGGCACGCTCGGCGGCCCGGGAACCGATGATCACCTTCTGTCCGGCGCGGGCGAGCCGGTAGGCGAGACCACGGCCCTGGTCACCGGTGCCGCCGAGAACGCCGACGACGAGACCGGACACGTCGGGGAGGTCCCAGGGGTCCTTGGCTGCGGGCTTCGGGGCGCTGGCGTTGTCTTCGGAAGTCATGATCCGACCTTACTCGCAGGTAGTGGCCGGGCGCCGTCGTCCCGTACGGGTGGAGTACGGCCGACCGGGCCCCGCGATCCGTGCCCGTACGGCAGGATGCCGGGCCATGGATGCCGTACGCGTCGCGCTGTTGCGAGAGGTCCTCGCCGGGACCGAGTGGCCCGCGGCGGCCCGCCGGTTCGCGGGTGCGCTGCGCTCCTCCGTCGTCCCGCAGGGCGGTGGGCTGCTGCTGGTGGGGACCGCGGAGTACGAGCCGTGGCACCTGGCCGCGCACCTCGTGGACGAGGCCGCCTGGTCGGGGCAGCCCGAGCTGGCGCCCACGCTCGTACGGCACCGGGTGCGGGCCGGGGACCCGGCGCACCTGGCCGTCGGGCTGGGCCGGGTCGCGGCGGCCGGGCGCGGCGAGACGCTGCTGGTGGTGGCGCCGCAGCAGCCGGACGCCGGGCTGCTGGAACGGGTCCACGACGCCCGGCGCTCCGGGGCGACGGTGCTGTCGCTGGACGCGGGTGACCCCGAGGTGCTGGGGCTCGCGCACGAGGCGCTCACCGTGAGCGGGTCGGCGGAGGTGGACCTCGACACGGTGCAGCATCTGGTCAGCGCGGCGACGGGGGAGAACGTCCTCCAGTCCGTGCGACGCGGCCGGCGCCGTCTGCGCGACCGGCTTTCGCGCCTCGCGGACCAGCTGACCGCTCCGCCGCCACCGCGCTGGTAGCGGGCGTCGCGGGCAGGACTCCGTCCCGGGGGAAACCCGGTTGCCAGGGGCCGTGGCACGCACGGAGGATCAGGGGTCGTGGCATCACGACGCAACGGGCGCACGCTCCTCCCCGATCTGTCGCCCTGGCGGTCCTCGCGGGACTTCCGGCTCCTGTGGGTGCAGGGCCTCGTCACCTTCTTCAGCAGCTTCATGGCGATGATCGCGCTGCCGCTGCAGATCAAGGAGCTGACCGGCTCGCCGCTCGCGGTCGGTGCCATGGGGGCCGTCGAGCTCGTGCCGCTGGTCGTGTTCGGGCTGTACGGCGGGGCGCTCGCCGATGCCGTCGACCGGCGCAGGGTCCTCCTGCTCACCGAGGCCGGCATGGCCGTGATGGCGGTGATCCTGCTGGTGAACGCGCTGCTGCCGGAGCCCGTGCTGTGGCCGCTGTACGTCGTGGCGGCCGGGGTCTCCGCACTGGCCGGGCTCCAGCGGCCGGCGCTGGACTCGCTGATGGCCCGGATCGTGCCGCACGACCAGCAGACCGCCGCCGCCGCGCTGAACGCCCTGCGCTGGCAGCTCGGCGCGATCGCCGGGCCTGCGCTGGCCGGTCTCGTCGTGGCGTACGCGGGCCATGCCACGGCGTACGCCACGACCGCCGCCGGCTTCGTCGTCTCCGTGGTGATGTGCTCACGGCTGTCCCCCGCGCCGCCCGCCCACGACGCGGACAAGCCGTCGCTCCGGGGCATCGCGGAGGGGGCGCGGTACGCGTGGAGCCGGCCGGTGCTGCTCGGTACGTACGCGGTCGACCTGGTCGCGATGTTCTTCGCGTTCCCCAACACGATCTTCCCGTTCCTCGCCGACGAACTGGACGCGGAGTGGTCGCTGGGGCTGGGGGCACCTCCCGCGCCGTAGGCTGCGGGGGAGTACGCGGCGGGGTCGGTGGGTTCGATCGTGCTGAGCCTGACCAGCGGCTGGACCTCCCGGGTGCGCAGGCACGGGCTGTTCGTGGTGTTCGGCGCCGCCGGCTGGGGGCTCGCGATCGCCGCGGCCGGCTGGTTCACGAACATCTGGCTGGTGCTGCTGTGCCTCGCGTTCGCGGGAGCGGGCGACATGCTCAGCGGTCTCGGCAGGTCCACGATCTGGAACCAGACGATCCCCGAGTCCCTGCGCGGCCGGCTCGCGGGCATCGAGGTGCTGTCCTACAGCGTGGGTCCGCAGCTGGGCCAGGTCCGCGCGGGTGCGGCGGCCGGCTGGACCGGCACCCGTGCGGCGTTCTGGAGCGGCGGGGTGCTCTGCGTGGCCTCGGTCGGTCTGCTGACGGCGCTGCTGCCGAAGCTCGTCACCTACGACGCGGCGACGGACGAGGACGCACTGCGCCGCCGCGCTCAGAAGGAGGAGACGGCGGCGGAGGCTGCGATCTGACCGGTGGCCGGATCGCCGTCAGTCGGACGCGTCGTCGGGCGCCGTCGCGTCCCGGCCGCGCGCCGCGTCGTGCCACCGCGGGTCGTTCTCCCACTCCAGGTTCCGCTCGCGCGCGGTCTCCATGGCGTGCTCGGCCTCCTCACGGGTGGCGTACGGACCGAAGCGGTCCTTGGCCGGGCACTCCGGTCCCTCCTCCACCTTCTTGTGCTCCAGGCAGTAGTACCACTCACCCGGCTTGCCCACCGTGCGCTTCTTGAACAGGGCCATCGTCGGCTCCTTCCTCTGACGCCATGCTGCCCCACCGCCTTCCCCTGCGCCCCTGGACGCGGGGAACCCCCGGTTAGACTCGCTGGCATGTCTGGCCAGTCGCTGCTCGTACCAGGGAAGCTCTCTCCCACCCGTTCCGTACCCGGAAACATCCGGCGCCCCGAGTACGTCGGGAAGCCCGCGCCGACGCCGTACTCCGGGCCGGAGATCCAGAACGCCGAGACGATCGAGAGCATGCGGCTCGCGGGCCGTATCGCCGCGCAGGCGATGGCGGAGGCCGCGAAGCTCATCGCTCCCGGGGTGACCACGGACGAACTGGACCGTGTCGCGCACGAGTTCATGTGCGACCACGGGGCCTACCCGTCGACGCTCGGCTACCGCGGTTTCCCCAAGTCGCTGTGCTCCTCGCTCAACGAGGTGATCTGCCACGGCATCCCCGACTCCACGGTGCTGCGCGACGGCGACATCGTGAACCTGGACGTCACCGCGTACATCAACGGTGTCCACGGCGACAACAACGCCACCTATCTGTGCGGCGACGTGGACGAGGAGTCCCGGCTCCTGGTCGAGCGGACGCAGGAGGCGCTGGCCAGGGCCATCAAGGCGGTCAGGCCGGGCCGCCAGATCAACATCATCGGGCGGGTCATCGAGTCGTACGCGAAGCGGTTCGGCTACGGGGTCGTGCGCGACTTCACCGGACACGGCATCAATTCCTCGTTCCACTCCGGACTGATCATTCCCCACTACGACAGCCCGCACGCGACCACGCTCATCCAGCCCGGCATGACCTTCACCATCGAGCCGATGCTGACGCTCGGCACGCATGAGTACGACATGTGGGACGACGGCTGGACCGTGGTCACGAAGGACCGCAGGCGCACCGCCCAGTTCGAGCACACGCTGGTGGTGACGGACAGCGGGGCGGAGATCCTGACGCTGCCCTGAGACGGACGCCGCCCCTGGACGGGCGTCGCCGAAAGACAGACGTTGCCGTGAGGCGGATCGCGGGTAGCGTTTTTACCGACAGGTCGTCGGGAACCAGTTGACTTAGGTAAGCCTAAGTAGCAGGATCCTACTGGTTCCCGTCCCCATCGGTCCCCGGAGGCCCGCCTTGGACACGCTGGACACGCCCTTCTCGACCCTGATCCGCGTCGCGTCGCACGAGCAGCACACCGAGGCGGAGACGTCGACCTTCATGAGCGACCTGCTGGGCGGCCGGCTCGCGGTGGACGCGTTCACGCGCTACACGGAGCAGCTGTGGTTCGTGTACCGGGCGCTGGAGGACGCCGCCGGGACGCTCCGGGAGGACCCCGTCGCCGGCCCCTTCATCCAGCCGGAGCTGTTCCGTACGGCCGAGCTGGAGCGCGATCTGCGGCATCTGCGGGGCGCGGACTGGCGCGACGGTGTCCAGGCGCTGCCCGCGACGGCGGCGTACGCGGCGCGGGTCGAGGAGTGCGCCCGCACCTGGCCCGCGGGCTATGTGGCCCACCACTACACCCGCTATCTCGGGGACCTCTCCGGCGGCCAGATCATCCGCGACAAGGCGGAGCGGACCTGGGGCTTCGAGCGCAAGGGCGACGGCGTGCGCTTCTACGTCTTCGAGCAGATCGCCAACCCGGCCGCGTTCAAGCGGGGTTACCGGGAACTGCTCGACCAGGTGAACGCGAACGACCTGGAGAAGCAGCGGATCATCGACGAGTGCAAGCGCGCCTTCGACTTCAACGGCGCGGTGTTCCGCGAGCTGGGCCAGGCCTACGCCCCGGACAGCAGGGGCCCGCTCATCGCCTAGGTCGGGTGACGGCCCAGGGCATGTCCGGTCGGTCACCGGCCGGCCGGATCAGCGGGCGGCGAGGCGTACGCGGCCGCCCAGTTCGATCGTGCCGTCGGGGCCGGGTGCCGTGAGGATCTGCGAGCCCCGGCCCTGCGTGATGTTCAGCGCCCTGCCCAGTTGTGCGGTGAGCAGCAGCGCCGCGGCGCCGGTCGCCTCGTCCTCGTCGATACCGTCGCCCCTCCCGGGAAACGCCCGGGCGCGGACCCGGCCGGCGGCTTCGTCCTCCCACGCCCAGGCGTAGATCCACTCGCCGGGCGGCGGCACCTCCAGTGCGTCGACCTCGGCGGCCGACCCGTACCGGCGCAGGCTGCGCGGCGGCGCCCACTCGGCACGCGCGGTGATCCAGGTGAACTCGCCGTCGGAGCGGGCCCATACCTCGCCCGCGGGCGGGTTCACCCACTCCAGGTCCAGCAACCAGGCCACTCCGACGAGCGGATGCCCGGCGAACGGCAGCCGCAGCGTGGGGGTGTAGATGTCGACGGTTCCGCGCTCGGGGTCGTCGACGAACACCGTCTCGCTGAAGCCCAGTTCGGCGGCCAGCTCCTGCCGGGACTTCTCGTCGGGGTACGGGCGCCCGTCGCGTACGACGCCGAGGGCGTTGCCGTGGCGGCCGTCGCCTGCGCAGAAGACATGGAGGACGTCGAGGCCGCGGGGTCGTTCGTGGGTCACTCCGGCATTCAAGCATCCCGGTCGGGGCGTGCACGGCAGGGCCGCATCCGTCCGGGCGACGGATGCGGCCCTGCCACGGGAGGGGTGGGACTCAGACCTGGGCGGCCCGGCGGCGGACGACGAGGACGAAGCCCGCTCCGGTGGCGGCGATCGCGCCCGACGCGGCGAGGAGGGCGCCCGCGGGGACCTCGGAGCCGGTGCTGGCGAGGGCGCCGGATCCGCCCACGGAGCCACCGCCCACGGAACCTCCGGCCGTGCCGCCGCCGGCCGCACCGCCGGTGGCCGAGCCGCCCGTGCTGCCGCCGCTCGACGAGCCACCGGACGTGGTGGGCAGTTCGGCGTCCTCGTCGAGGGTGAGCGCCACCGTCACCGGGTCGATGACGGTGCCGGGCGGGTAGAACTCCTCGCCGTTCGGGCCGGCGAACTGCGCGGCGCCGTCCTTGGTGAGCTTGGCCGGGACGTTCTTGAGCGTGACGACACCGTCCATGGCGTTGTAGTCGGCCCCGGAGAGGTCGAGGTCGGCGAACGTCACGTCGTTCTTGGTGCCCTTGAGGGTGGTGACGTCCACGACGAGCCTTCCGGACGTGCCGGTCGCCTTCACCCTGACGTCGCTGACGGTCCAGTTGATGCCGTGCGCGGCGCACTCGAACAGGACGCTGCCGACGAAGCCCGCGTCGGCGGTGCGGGCCGCCTGGTCGAGCTCGGCCCTGCCGAACCCGAAGTCGTAGACCTGGCCGTTCCTGGTGGCACCGCCGGCCGGCGTGATGTCTCCGCCGCAGGTGTTGTCCACGTAGGTGCGCCACGACTCCTTGACGCCCCACGTCAGCCTGCCGTTGAGGACCTTGCCGGGCGCCTGGGTGGTGGAGGGGGTGGTGGTCGGCTTCGTGGTCGCGCTCGGGGTCGGGGACGGCGTGGTGGCGGTCGGCGTGGGAGTCGGGTCCGGGCTGGGGGGCGGGGTGACGGCCTTGACGGTGAGCGTGGCCGGGTCGAGCGCGTCGCCCTCCTTGTAGAAGCCGGCGAAGGCGTCGGCACCGGCCTTCGTCAGTTTCGCCGGGATGTCCTTGAAGACCATGGCGCCGCCGGTGCCCTGGCCCGGTCGTACGCCGGTCATGTCGAGCGCGGCGATGGCGATGTCGTTCTTCGAATCGACGGTGCCGTCCATCTTCTTCGCCACGACGTCCGCGGTGATCTCGCCGGTGGGGGCGGCGGAGCCCTTGGTGGCGAGCTTCACGTCGGACATCGTGATGTCGAGGGCGCCGTCGTGCCCGGTGAAGTGCACGCTGCCCTTGAACGCGTTGGCGGTGGCGTGCGTCCCGGTGTCGTAGGTGCCGGTGCCGTCCACGAAGGTGAACACGCCGTTGTCCGGGGCCTGCTTGGCGCCGTCCGCCACGGTGATCCTGCCGTGCGCGACGGGCGACAGGAGGTACTTGCGGAACGACTCCTTGAAGCCCCAGTCCAGCGTGCCGTCCTTCAGCTCCAGCGTGGGCGCGGGCGCCGCTGCCGCGGGGGCTTTCTCCGCCGCGAGGGCGGGCAGGGCGAGAGCGGCGGCGCCGAGGGCGGCGGCCGTGGCCACGGCGGAGGCGAGTGCTATGGGGCGGGCATTGGCTGGCATGGTCGGGATCTCCTCGAAGGCATGGTGGGCCGGGGTCGGTCGGTGCGGGAAACCGCTGGATCCGGGGGGGATCCGTCTATGCGGTGGGATCGGTGGTCGTGGTGGCGCCGGTGTCCGCCGGGGCGGAGGCAGCGGACGCGGTACGGCGGCGGCGGACGGCGTACACGGCGATCGCGGCGACGACGAGCGCACCCGCTCCGGCCGGCGCCGCCGGCCTGCCGGTGGTGACGCGTGCGCACGACGTCTCGGCGGAGAGCGTGCTGTCGCTGAAGCCGACGGTCGTCCTCGCCGACACCTCCACCGGACCGGCGGAGGCCGTCGCACAGATACGGGACGCCGGGATCCCGCTGGTCGTGGTGGAGCCCGCCAAGAGCCTCGCGGACGTCGGGTCGCGGATCGGCACGGTCGCGGCGGCGCTCGGTGTGACCCCGGCCGGCGATGCCCTGAAGGCCCGTACGCAGCAGCGGATCGACGCCGTGCGGATGGAGATCCCGGCGCCGGCGAAGGACGGCGGGAAGCCGCGGGTGGCGTTCCTCTACGTGCGCGGCTCGGCGGCCGTCTATCTCCTGGGCGGGGCGGAGTCCGGGGCGAGTTCGCTGCTGGAGGCGGCCGGGGCGGTCGACGCGGGCAAGGAGTCCGGGCTGACGAAGGACTTCACCCCGATCACCAGCGAGGCGCTCGCGAAGGCCGCGCCGGACGCGATCCTCGTCATGAGCAAGGGCCTCGACTCCGTGGGCGGGGTCGACGGCCTGGTGAAGATCCCCGGAGTCGCCGAGACACCGGCCGGAATGGACCGCAGGGTGGTCTCGATCGAGGACGGGGTGCTGCTGAACTACGGGCCGCGCACCGACCAGGTGCTGAGTTCGCTGGTGGGGCAGTTGTACGGGAACGTGAAGTGACGGCCTCGACGGCTCCGGTGCCGTCCACCGGCACGACACCCCTGGAGCCGCCCGACTCACCCCCGCACCCGTCCCCGCACAGGGGTGCCCGGCGCGGCGCCGCGTACGTCCTCACCATCGGCCTCGCCGGTGCGCTGCTCCTGCTGTGTCTGCTGTCCGCCGGGCTCGGGGCCTACGACCTCCCCCTCGGGGACGTTCTCGCCTCCGTCCAGCACCGGATCGGTCTCGGCGGACATCCGCTGGACCGGGCCGCGGAGAGCGTCCTGTGGAACATCCGGCTGCCGCGGGTCGTCCTCGCGCTCCTCGTCGGGGCGTCGCTGGGATGCGCGGGCGCGCTCATGCAGGGCGTGTTCGGCAATCCGCTGGCCGAGCCGGGGGTCATCGGGATCTCGTCGGGCGCGGCGGTGGAGGCGGTCGGGGCGATCGCGCTGGGACTGAGCTTCTTCGGCGGCTGGACGGTGACGGTCTGCGCGTTCGTGTCCGGGCTCGGCACGGTGCTGCTGGTGTACGCGGTGTCGCGTTCCGGCGGCCGTACGGAGGTCGTGACGCTGATCCTCACCGGGATCGCGGTGAACGCGTTCGCCGGGGCGACGATCGGGCTCTTCGTGTTCTTCGCGGACAACGCGCAGATCACCCAGATCACCTTCTGGCAGCTCGGCTCGCTGGCGCAGGCGACGTGGCCGAAGGTGCTCGCGGTGCTGCCGTTCGCGGTGGCCGGCCTGATCGTCGCGCCGCTGTACGCCCGCAGGCTCGACCTCCTCTCGCTCGGTGAACGCCCGGCCAGGCACCTGGGGGTGGAGGTGGAGCGGCTGCGCGTGGTGCTGATCCTGGTGGTGGCGCTGCTCACGGCGGCGGCGGTCGCGGTGTCGGGCATCATCACCTTCGTCGGACTGCTCGTCCCCCACCTCCTGCGCATGGCGAACGGTCCCGGGCACCGTTTCCTGGTCCCGGGCAGCGCGCTCGGCGGCGCGGTGGTCCTGGTCGCGGGCGACCTCGCCGCCCGCACGGTCGCGGCCCCCGCGGAACTCCCGCTCGGGGTCCTGACGGCGCTGTTCGGCAGCCCCTTCTTCTTCTGGCTCCTGCGCAGGACGCGCCGTACCCAGGGCGGCTGGGCGTGACCCTTCCCACCGGCCCACCCCTCCCCCGCACACAAGGCGGTTCCGCGTGATCAACGTGCTTCTTCCACGGCGGGGTCGGGATCTGCCGCCCCGCCCCTCTCCCGGAGACCTGCTCGCGGAGGCCCGTGGGCTACGGGTCAGGCTCGGGCAGCGGGAGGTGGTGGCCGGCGTCGGTCTCAGGGTGTGCGCGGGGGAGGTCGTCGCGCTGGTCGGCCCCAACGGGGCCGGGAAGTCGACGCTGCTGAGTGCGCTCGGCGGGGATGTCGCGCCGGCCGCGGGTGAGGTGCGCGTCGGCGGACGGCCCGCGCCGGACTGGTCCGCGCCGGAGCTCGCGCTGCGTCGCGCCGTCCTGCCGCAGGCCGCCACGCTGTCGTTCCCGTTCCCCGTCGAGGACGTCGTGCGGATGGGCCGCGCGCCCTGGGCGGGTACCGCCCGCGAGGACGAGGACGACGCGGCGGTCGGGGCCGCGATGGCGGCGACCGAGACCGCCGAGTTCGCCGCCCGGCCGTTCTCCGCGCTGTCCGGCGGTGAGCGCGCCCGTGTCGCGCTGGCCCGCGTACTCGCCCAGCGGGCACCGCTGTTGCTGCTGGACGAGCCGACCGCCGCGCTCGATCTGCGCCACCAGGAACTGGTCCTGCGCATCTGCCACGAACGGGCCGCCGCGGGCGACGCGGTCGTCGTCGTCCTGCACGACCTCGGCCTCGCCGCGGCGTACGCCGACCGCGTCGCCGTGCTCCGCGGCGGGCATCTCGCCGCGGAGGGCCGGCCCGCCGAGGTGCTCCGGGACGAACTGCTCAGCGACGTCTACCGGCAGCCGGTCGAGGTCCTGCCGCATCCCCGCACAGGGACGCCGCTCGTCCTGCCGAAACGTGACGCTTGACCAGCACTTGACCCGCCCGAGGGGGGCTCATGGCCGAGCCGTTACTGCCTCGTTTCCTCCACCGGAAGGTGAGAGCTGAATCACTGGACGAGCAGGTACCGATCAGGTAAGGCTCGGTTAAGTTAGGCCCGCCTCACCAGCCACCACCCCACACGTTCCCGTCCTTCCGTGGAGCCCGTTATGCGACCCGCCCGCCTCTCCGTCGTCACCGCCGTCGCCGCCGTGACCGCTCTCACCGCCGTCACGGGCTGCGCAGAGAAGAGCGACGCCAAGGGCGGCGGCCACGACGCCATCGCCGTCACCGCGAAGGACGACTCCTGCGAGGTGTCCAAGAAGGAGTTCCCGGCCGGGCACGTCCAGTTGGACATCGAGAACAAGGGCTCCAAGGTCACCGAGGTCTACATCCTCTTCCCCGACGACCGCATCGTCACCGAGCGCGAGAACATCGGCCCGGGCACCAAGGCGAGCCTCACGGCCGAGGTGAAGGCCGGTGACTACGAGATCGCCTGCAAGCCCGGCATGAAGGGCGACGGCATCCGCCAACAGGTCAAGGCGACGGGCGGCAACGCCGCCAAGCGCTCCCCGGAGATGGACGAGGCGGTCGCCCGGTACCGCACGTACGTGCAGCAGCAGGCCGACGAGACGCTGCCGAAGGTGAAGGTGTTCACCGACGCCGTCCGCGCCGGCGACATCGAGGCGGCGAAGAAGGCGTACGCGGACTCCCGGATCGGCTGGGAGCGCACCGAGCCGGTCGCCGAGTCGTTCGGCGACATCGACCCGAAGGTCGACCTCCGCGAGGACGGCGTGGCGGATCTGAAGCCGGGCGAGAAGTGGACCGGCTGGCACCGCCTGGAGAAGGCCCTGTGGCAGGACAAGAAGCTCGGCGCCGAGGAGAAGACGTTCGCCGACACGCTCGACAAGGACCTCGCGGACTGGGTGAAGCGCGTCGGCACCGCCGAGATCACGCCCACATCGATGGCGAACGGCGCCAAGGAACTCCTCGACGAGGTCGCCACCGGCAAGGTCACGGGTGAGGAGGAGCGTTACTCCCACACCGACCTGGTCGACTTCAAGGCGAACGTCGAGGGCGCGCAGAAGTCGTACGAGCTGCTGAAGCCGGTCGCGTCGAAGAACGACCCGCAGCTGGTCGCCGAGCTCGACAAGCAGTTCGCCGCGCTGAACGGGCTGCTCGACAAGTACCGCACGGACAAGGCCTCGTACGTCTTCACCTCGTACGACAAGGTCGACGGGGCGCAGCGCAAGGAGCTGTCCGACGGTGTGAACGCCCTGGCCGAGCCGCTCTCCAAGCTCGCCGCGGCCGTGGTCAAGTAAGGGGAGGGGACACGATGGCCGAGGACACGATGGCCGAGGACACCACGGACCGGACCGGGCCGGCACAAGCCGCCGCGACCCCGGCCGCACCCTCGCGGCGCGCCCTGCTCGGCTGGGGCGGTGCCGGGCTCGCGTTCGGTGCCGCCGCGGCCGGCGGCACGGTCGCGGCCGTGACGGGCGGCGGTGAGGACCGGACCGTACCCGCCGCCATGAGCGGTGCGGCGGTGCCGTTCCACGGGACGCACCAGGCCGGCATCGCCACCGCCGTGCAGGACCGGCTGCACTTCGCGTCCTTCGACGTGAAGACCGAGGACCGCGCGGAGCTGGTCCGGCTGCTGAAGGACTGGACACGGGCCGCCGAGCGGATGACGGCCGGGCAGGCCGTCGGCGACGGCGCCTACGGCGGTCTCGCCGAGGCGCCGCCGGACGACACCGGTGAGGCGCTGGGCCTGAAGCCCTCCCGGCTCACGCTCACCATCGGCTTCGGCCCCGCCCTCTTCGACGGCCGCTTCGGGCTGAAGGAGCACAGGCCGGCGGCCCTCGTCGAGCTGCCCAGGTTCAAGGGCGACAACCTCGATCCGGCGCGCAGCGGCGGCGATCTGTGCGTCCAGGCGTGCGCGGACGATCCGCAGGTCGCGGTGCACGCGATCCGCAATCTCGCCCGGATCGGCTTCGGCAAGGTCGCGGTCCGCTGGTCGCAACTGGGCTTCGGCAAGACGTCGTCGACGACGCCCGAGGAGCAGACGCCGCGCAACATGATGGGCTTCAAGGACGGCACCCGGAACATCTCGGGCACGGACTCCGCGGCCCTGGACCGGCATGTGTGGGTGTCGCGGAAGGACGGCCCGGCCTGGATGGCGGACGGTTCGTACCTCGTGGCCCGCCGGATCCGGATGAACATCGAGACCTGGGACCGTACGTCGCTGCAGGAGCAGGAGGACATCTTCGGCCGCGACAAGGGCGAGGGCGCCCCGGTCGGCAGGGCCAAGGAGCGCGACGAGCCGTTCCTGCCCGCCATGCTGCCGACGGCGCACGTGCGCCTCGCGCATCCCGACACCAACGGCGGGGCGAGGCTGCTGCGCCGTGGCTACTCCTTCACGGACGGCACGGACGGTCTCGGCCGGCTCGACGCGGGCCTGTTCTTCCTCGCCTACCAGCGGGACGTCGAGGCGGGCTTCGTGCCGGTGCAGCGGAGTCTCGCCGCGAGCGACGACCTCAACGAGTACATCCAGCACGTGGGTTCGGCGCTGTTCGCGATCCCGCCGGGCGTCCGGGACGAGGACGACTGGTGGGGCCGGGCGCTGTTCTCCTGAGCGGAAGGAACCCTCTGTGTTCGGCAACTATCTGATCGGCCTGCGCGAGGGGCTGGAGGCCGGTCTGGTCGTCTGCATCCTCGTCGCGTATCTCGTGAAGACGGACCGCCGGGACGCCCTGAAACCGATCTGGATCGGTGTCGGGGTGGCCTGCGCCGTGTCGCTCGCGTTCGGCGCCGCCCTCGAATTCGGCTCGCAGGAGCTGACGTTCGAGGCGCAGGAGCTGCTCGGCGGCTCCCTGTCGATCGTCGCGGTCGGCCTGGTCACCTGGATGGTCTTCTGGATGCGGCGCACCGCGCGGCATCTGAAGGCCGAGCTCCACGGCAGACTGGACACCGCGCTGCAGATGGGCACGGGTGCGCTGGTCGTCACGGCGTTCCTGGCGGTGGGCCGGGAGGGTCTGGAGACGGCGCTGTTCGTCTGGGCGTCGGTGCGCGCGGCCACGGACGCGAGCGGCTCGTCGGGCCCGCTGACCGGGGTGCTGCTCGGGATCGCGTCCGCGGTGCTGCTGAGCTGGCTGTTCTACCGGGGCGCGCTGCGGATCAATCTGTCGAGGTTCTTCACCTGGACGGGCGGGATGCTGGTCGTCGTTGCCGCCGGTGTGTTCGCGTACGGCGTGCACGACCTGCAGGAGGCCCGGTTCCTGGGCGGTCTCGCGGACAAGGCGTTCGACATCAGCGCCACGATTCCGCCGGACAGCTGGTACGGCACCCTGCTGAAGGGTGTGTTCAACTTCCAGCCGGACCCGACGGTCCTCCAGGTCACGGTGTGGGCGCTGTATCTGATCCCGACGCTCGCACTGTTCCTGGCCCCGGTAGGGTTCGGACGGTCAGTGCGGGGCGAGGAGCAGAAGGCAACCGATGAGCAGGCTGGGTCGGGCGGCGACGGGGCTCGCGGCAGTGACGGTGCTGTCGCTGGCGGCGAGCGGGTGCGTGACGGTTCACGGCGAGCTGGAGGTCGTACCGTCCGCGACGAAGGCTGAGGCCGCGCAGGCGCTGAAGGACTTCACCGCCGCGTACAACAGGGCGGACAAGGCCTACGATCCCGCGCTCAACGCGGGCCGGGTCACGGGTGCGCTCGGAGCGATCAACCAGGCGGGGCTGAAGGCGCGCAGCATCACGACGCCGGGCGGCAATCCGCAGCACCGTCCGCTGGAGCTGACGGACGCGACGTTCCACGTCCCGAAGAAGGCGGGCTGGCCGCGCTGGTTCCTGGCGGACGTCGACAGCAACCGCGACACCGACTCCGGCGATCAGGACACCCGCTGGCTGATGGTGTTCGTCAAGAACGGCAAGAACCAGCTGTGGGAGGCCGCGTATCTGGCGATCGTGTCGCCGGGTTCGGTGCCGAAGTTCCTCACCGACAAGGACGGTTGGGTGGAGCCGGTGGCCGCGGACTCCGCGCGGACGGCGGTCGCGCCGCGGGACCTGAGCGAGGAGTACGCCTCGTACCTGCAGACCGGCAAGCCGGAGCACTTCGCCCAAGGCACGCACACGACCGGGTGGCGGCAGGCGCGCGAGCAGAACGAGCGGCGTCCGGGGCTGCAGACGCAGTACGTCGACCAGGCGCTGGACACCGGGGACTTCGCGCCGCTGGGGCTGGCCACGGAGGACGGCGGGGCGCTGGTGTTCTTCGCGCTGCGCTACTTCGACCAGCAGACGGCGGCGAAGGGCTATCGGCCCAAGGTCGGCCCGGATGTGCGGGCGCTGCTGTCCGGGCAGGTGAACCGCACGCTCACGAAGGAGTGGGTGTCCAGCCAGGCGGTCATGCTGGCGCCGAGCGGTGGGACCGGTCCGTCGGTGCGGATCGTGAGCAGGCTGCAGGGTGTGACGTCGGCGAAGGGGTCCTGAGCCCCCCCCCGGCCGGTGCCCGGGCTCCTGGGACCCCGGCCCGTGCCCGTGCCCGGGCTTCCAGGCCCCCGGCCGGTGCCCGGCCGACGGCGCCCGCAGGCCAGGGGGACGTCCTCAGCGGCTCAGCGGCCACGCCACCGAGTGGTGGTCCAGGCCCTGCGAGTCCGCCTCCTGCGCGTACTTCGTGCAGGCGTCGGCGAGCGCCTCCAGCAGCGTCAGCGGGTCCGGCAGCGGATGCTCCGGGCCGCGCGCCCAGCTGATGACGACGTCGTCGGCAAGTCGCGCGGGCGGTACGAGGACATAGCTGCCGCGGCTGTGCCAGCGAAGGCCGGGATGCTCGTCCATCGTCTCGGGATGGCAGTCCAGTTCACAGGGCCACCACTCGTCCTCGACCTCGGGAGTGCCGCGGGTGGCGGTGAAGAACAGCATCCGCCCGTCACCCGACTCGGCGACCGGTCCGACGTCGATGCCCTCCGCGAGCAGCCGCTCCAGGGCGGCACGGCCGGCTTCCAGCGGTACGTCGAGGACGTCGTGGACCATGCCGGTCGCGGTGATGAAGTTGGCCTCGGGCTGGTCGTCCGCCCAGCGCTCGATCGTGTCGCGGTCGGTCGTGGACTGGGTCTGCCACGCGAACGAGACGGGATGCCGGGCCGGAGTGGGACAGCCGATGCGCTCACAGGAACAGCTGTAGCCCGCGGGGTACGCGGCGGGCGCGAGCGGCAGTCCGGCGGCGGCGGTGGCGAGGAGCAGGTCCAGACGGGCCGATTCGCCCTCGGCGGCGTCCTCCCGGGGGCGTCTGCGCAGCCACTGCGGCAGCCGGTTCTCCCAGGACAGCCTGCTCTCCGTGCCGCGGTAGCGGCCGATACCGTCGCCCATCTATCCCCTCACACCTCAATGCTCGCCCCGGTCCGCGCGGTGGAACCGCGCATCGACGCTGGTGCCATCGTCCCACCATCGGGCGCGCCCGGCCGCCGCACCCCCCGATCGAGTGGCCGCTTCCTGGTCAGGGCCGGGGCGCGAGGCCGTACAGCGCGTACTCGACGACCTCGTCCGCGTACGCGTGGGTGAGCGGGAGGGTCCGCAGCAGCCAGCGGTGCGCGAGGGGTCCGACGAGGAGTTCCAGGGCGATACGGGGGTCGACGCCGGCGCGTACGTGGCCGGCGTCCTGGGCGCTGCGCAGTCGGTGCACGTACAGCTGGAGCTGCGGTTCGAGGAGTCTGCCGACGAACTCGGCGGCGAGCCCGGGATCGACGACGCTCTCCGCCGCGAGGGCGCGGGCGGGGGCGTCGTAGGGCGGGGAGTTGAGCTCGTCGACGGTGGCGCGCATCACGAGCTTGAGGTCCGCCTCCAGGTCACCGGTGTCGGGGATCAGGGGCTCGCCCTGCGCGGCCTGCTCGGCGACGTCGAGGAAGGCTTCGAGCAGGACCGCGGCCTTGGAGGGCCACCAGCGGTAGATGGTCTGCTTGCCGACCCCGGCGCGGGCGGCGATACCCTCGATCGTCGTCCTGGCGTATCCGGTCTCGCCGACGAGGGCGAGGGCGGCCTCGTAGATGGCGCGACGGGAGCGCTCGCTGCGGCGGGAGGAGTCGGGCTTCTTGCTCTCGGCCATGGACTCAATCTAGCAACAAACGCGACGATACGTATCGTCTTGGTCGACCCGCGCACCGCCTGGATCCGGCCGGATTCCCGCCGGTTCCCGCCCCGTTCCCGACCGGTTCCCGCAGCGCCCCTGCTCGGGCCGGGGTGACGACCGGGTGACCACTGGCGTACGTCTGATGAACCACCCGTTCGGATCACAGCGCGACGGCCGCGGACGACGCACCATGGCTCCAGCACAACTGTGCGCCCAGACGCTCGTGAGGAGCCCGCATTGCCTCGTGACGCCAGATCCCGCCGCTACCTGATGTGCCCACCCACGCACTTCGAGGTGACGTACTCCATCAACCCCTGGATGGACCCCGGGAAGCCCGTCGACCTGTCACTGGCGCTGGCCCAGTGGGAGGACCTGCACGACCGCTACCGCGCGCTCGGCCACACCGTGGAACTGCTGGAGCCCCGCGAGGACCTGCCCGACATGGTCTTCGCCGCGAACGGCGCGACCGTCGTCGACGGACGGGTGCTCGGCGCGCGCTTCGCGTACCGGGAACGGACCGCGGAGGCCGAGGAGCACCTGGAGTGGTTCCGCGCCCACGGCTTCACCGAGATCCACGAGCCCTCGCACGTCAACGAGGGCGAGGGCGACTTCGCGGTGACCTCGGCGTATCTGCTGGCGGGGCGGGGCTTCCGGTCCAGCTCGCTCGCCCACGACGAGGCGCAGGAGTTCTTCGGGCGACCGGTGATCGGGCTGGACCTGGTGGACCCGCGCTACTACCACCTGGACACCGCGCTGTCCGTCCTCGACGACGAGACGAACGAGATCATGTACTACCCCGGCGCGTTCTCCCCCGGCAGCCGCGCCGTCCTCGCCCGCCTCTTCCCCGACGCCCTCATCGCCCGCGAGGCGGACGCGGCGGCCTTCGGACTCAACGCGGTGAGCGACGGCCGCCACGTCCTGCTCCCCCAGGCGGCCCTGGGCCTCTTCGAGCCCCTGCGGGCCCGTGGCTTCGAGCCGATCGGGCTGGACACGGGCGAGCTGCTGAAGGGCGGCGGCAGCGTCAAGTGCTGTACGCAGGAGCTGCGCCCCTGACCCGCCCGCGGGGAGGGTACGGAGTCACCCCGTGCCCCCCGCACCGTGCCACCGGTCAGTCCGCCGGAGGCGGGGGCCAGGCGTCGCCCCAGGAGGCGTCGCGGGCCGCGCGGTACAGCGCGCCGTGGCGTTTGGAGATCGTCTCGCGGTGGAGGGTTTCGTCGGAGGCGCAGAGCTCCAGCAGGACCTGGCCCTTGCGGATCTGCGGCCTGCGGGTCACCCGGGCCGGCGCCGGAGCCACCGGGAACCGTGTCGCGGCGACGTAGCTGAACTTCTCGTCCTCGTACGGCAGCGACCCGCCCTTCACCCGGCGGTGCAGCGACGACCTGCTCACCCGCGCGGCGAAGTGGCACCAGTCGGTGCCCGGCACGATCGGGCAGCGCTCGCTGTGCGGGCACGGCGCCGCCACCCGCAGCCCGGCCCCGATCAGCTGGTCGCGTGCCGCGATGATCCGCTCGTAGCCGTCCGGTGTGCCCGGCTCGACGATCAGGACCGCCTGCCCCGCCGCCGCGGCCTGGCCGACGACCGCCGTCCGGTCCGCCTCGTCGAGTTCCTTCAGCACGTACGAGACCGTGATCAGGTCCGCCGGCTCCAGCCGCATCGCGTCACCGATCCGCGCCCGCTGCCACCGCGCGCCCCGCAGCGCCGCGGAGTCCGCGCCCGCCGCCAGTTCGCGCCCGAGCGCCAGCGCTGGCTCGGCCCAGTCGAGCACGGTGGTGCGGTGCCCGCCCTCGGGCCAGGCGTCGGCGACGGCCCAGCTCGCCGCGCCCGTACCGCCGCCGATGTCGGTGTGCGTCGCGGGCACCCACGAGGGCGCCGCCGCCCGGAGCGCCGCGAGCGCGGACCGTACCGCCTCGAACGTCGCCGGCATCCGGTACGCGGCGTACGCGGCGACGTCCGCGCGGTCGCGCAGCACCGGCGCGTCGGTCGGTGTGTCCCCCCGGTAGCTGGCGATCAGCCGCTCCACGGCCTGGGCGGCACGCCCCTGCGGCAGACCGTCGAGAAGGTCGGCGAGGGCATCGGGGAGGGTGGTGTTCACCGGCAAATTCTAGGCATGGATCGGCTCACCCGCCCGTGCCGAACCGAGAAGGAACGACGACAGGGCCGAACTCCTCGGCGCACCCCGCCAGTTGCTAACCTGACGGCCGTTGTCCGACGGCCGTCGCGCGGCGGCAGTGCTCATCGGGGGGACCATGGGACAGAGGGTCGTACGCATGGCCCTGGTGGCCGGTATCGCCGTACTCGCGCTGATCCTGCTGCTCGCCACCTGCGGCGGCGAAGGCGGCAAGGACGGCGGGGACGACGAACCCGGCGGGAAACCGAAGAAGCCGGTGAAGCGGAGCACCGGCCCGGCCACGCAGCTCACCGTCCCCGGCGCGTACGACACCGCCAGGGGCTGGGAGATCTCCGACGCCTCCCCGGACCACGCCCTCGCCCGTGAGACCGGGCTGATCGCCTACCTCGAACGGGTGAAGGACGACCGTTTCCGGCTGCGCACGCTGAGCGCCCGCAGCGGCCGGCCCGACTGGTCGGGCGAGCCGTTCTTCCCGCTGGCCGGCCCGGAGAACTTCCCGCAGCTGCTGTCCGTCACGAAGGACAGCCGGCAGTTCTTCGTCGTGTGGTCCTACGGGAAGACCGGGCGCGACTCCCCCACCCCCACCGGCACCTTCGTCTCCGTCGACATCTACGACGCCGCGGACGGCTCCCGGCAGCGCGTCGAGGTGCCCTGGACCGGTGCGCCGACGGTCTCCGGCGCCGGGCCGGGCGTCCTCATCGGCGACGGGGGCGCCCGCAGCGCGGTCGTCGACCCGGACAGCGGCGAGGTGTCCCTGGTCGCGCCGAAGGACCTGCGCCCTCCGAAGGGCTGCGTCACCTGCCGGCAGCTGACGGAGGTCCACGGGCTCACCGCGAAGGGGCTACTGGTGGGCGGTGCCCGGGAGTTCTGGGTGCGCGACGGGTGGTTCAGCCGGAACGTCGCGCCGCCCGGCGCGGACCGCGCGTACGGCGTGCCGGTGTCCCTGGCCTCCGACCGGCTGCTGGTGCGCTGGCACAAGGCGAAGGGCGGCAAGCGTGCCGCCACCCATGACATCTGGGCGGTGCACGACGCCGCCTCCGGAAAGCCCCTGGCGACGACCGAATGCCGCAAACCGGTCATCGCGCCGGGTGAGTATCCGCAGGCCGTGCTCTCCCCCGCGCAGCGCTATCTGATCGCCGGGAACCTCGCCTTCGATCTGGAGGAGCGGACCGGCCGGTGCTTCGAGGAGGCCGACGGCACACGACCGCTGACCCTGACGACGGTGACCGACGAGGGCCTCGCGTACGGGGCGATGAACTCGCGCGGCCCGGCGGACGCACTGGCCGGCGGCGGGGTGCCGCACGAGGTGGATCTCGCGACGGGCGTGCCGGAGCCCCTCTCCCTCAACACCCGGCTGCCGGGCGCGGAGGCCTCGGGAGTGGGTGTCTTCCGCTGGACGGACACGCGGGACCGGCTGCATCTGATCGGTTACGTACGCAGGAGCTAGCTCCGGCGGACGGTCACGTACGCCGGAGCCGGTTTCTATGAGCTCTGCGTGCTCTGCGCGATCTTTGTGATCTGTGCGCTCGGTGCGCGCCACGGCCGGCACAGGCCGAGGAAGCAGGCCACCGCGCCCAGCGCGCACACCAGCTGGACCACGGCCATCGGTACGGCCGTGGCCTCGCCCGCGATCCCGACGAGCGGCGAGGCGATCGCGCCGACGAGGAACGAGGACGTGCCGAGCAGGGCGGACGCCGAACCCGCGGCGTGCGGGGCGCGCATCAGGGCCTGGGCGTTCGTGTTCGGCATCGCGAGACCCATCGCGGACATCAGCACGAACAGGCCCGCCGCCACGGGAGCGAGTCCGACCTCGCCGAAGACGCCCGTCGTCATCAGCAGCAGGGCGAGCGCCGCGAGCGCGATCGTGACGAGCCCGAAGCCGAGGGCCTTGTCGAGGCTCACCCGGCCCACCAGCAGCTTGCCGTTGATCTGGCCGACCGCGACCAGGCCGATCGAGTTGAGCCCGAAGAGCAGGCTGAAGGTCTGCGGCGAGGCGCCGTAGATCTCCTGGACGACGAACGGCGAGGCCGAGATGTAGGCGAAGAGCGCGGCGAAGGCGAGACCGCCCGCCAGTACGTAGCCGGTGAAGACCCGGTCGGTGAGCAGCCCGCGCATGGTGTGCAGAGCCTCGACGACGCCGCCGCTGTGCCGCCGTTCGCGCGGCAGTGTCTCGTGCAGCCACTTCGCGACGACGAGGGTGAGCAGTACGCCGATGACGGTGAGGACGTGGAAGACGCCGCGCCAGTCCGTGACGCGGAGGATCTGGGCACCGAGGAGCGGCCCGACGATCGGGGCCACCCCGGAGATCAGCATCAGGGTGGAGAAGAAGCGCGCCATCTCGATGCCGTCGTAGAGGTCACGGACGACGGCGCGGGCGATGACGATCCCGGCGGCTCCGGCCAGGCCCTGGAGCAGCCGGAACGCGATGAGCATCTCGGCGCCCGTCGCGAGGGCGCAGGCCGCGGTGGCCACGACGTACACGACCATGCCGACGAGCAGCGGCCGGCGGCGGCCCCATTTGTCGCTCATGGGGCCGACGACGAGCTGCCCGAAAGCCATGCCGGCGAGGCAGGCGGTGAGGGTGAGCTGGATCGTCGCGGCGGGCGCGTGGAGTGCTCCGGTGACCTCCGGCAGGGCCGGGAGGTACATGTCCATGGACAGCGGCGGCAGGGCGGTGAGCCCGCCGAGCACGAGGGTGACGAGGAGGCCGGCGCGGCGCGCGGCGACGCCGGATGCCAGAGCCGGGGCCGGGGTCTGCACCGGGTCCACGGTCGGGGTCTGCATCGGGTCCGGGGCCTGCATGGGGTCCGGGGCCGCGGTCTGCATCGGGGCCGGGGTCGGGGCCGCGTCGACGGTCGGTATGTGTCCTTGCGTACGGGTCGGGCCGCTCTCCGGCATCAACTGCTCCTGTTCTGGACGTCGCCGCCCCCTATGCTCTCAGCTCGTCCGGAGTGGTCGAGACCTTTTCGAGGTGGGACATGGCTGACACGGTGCGGTGGGGTGTGCTGGCGACCGGAGGGATCGCGGCCTCGTTCACGGCGGCCCTGAAGACGATGCCGGACGCGGAGGTCGTCGCGGTGGCGTCCCGTACGGAGGCGTCGGCGCGGGCCTTCGCCGAGCGGTTCGGCATACCGAAGGCGTACGGCGACTGGGACATGCTCGCCGCCGACGAGGACGTGGACGTCGTGTACGTCGCGACGCCGCACTCGGCGCACCGCGCGGCCGCCGGGCTGTGCCTGGAGGCGGGAAAGGCGGTGCTGTGCGAGAAGGCGTTCACGCTGAACACCGCCGAGGCGGCGGAGCTGGTGGCGCTCGCCCGCTCGCGTGGCCTGTTCCTGATGGAGGCCATGTGGATGTACTGCAATCCGGTGGTCAGGCGGCTGGCGGAGCTGGTGCGCGACGGTGCGATCGGCGAGGTCCGCACGGTGCAGGCGGACTTCGGGCTCGCCGGTCCGTTCACTGCGGACCACCGGCTGCGGGACCCGGAGCTCGGCGGCGGGGCGCTGCTCGATCTCGGGGTGTACCCGGTGTCGTTCGCGCAGCTGCTGCTGGGTGAGCCCGATCACGTACAGGCGCATGCGCTGCTCTCCGACGAGGGTGTCGACCTGAACACGGGGATGCTGCTGGGCTGGTCGGACCCGGGGGCGTCGGCGCTGCTGTCCTGCTCGGTCGTCGCGGACACTCCGATGACGGCTGCGGTGACGGGGTCGGCGGGCCGGATCGAGCTGCCGCGCGGCTTCTTCTTCCCGGAGCGGTTCGTGCTGCACCGGGACGGCCGCGACCCGGAGGAGTACGCGCCCGGCAACGACCGGCAGTCGCTGCGGTACGAGGCGGCGGAGGTGATGCGGTGCCTGCGGGCGGGCGAGACCGAGTCGCCGCTGGTGCCGCTGGACGGTTCGCTGGCGGTGATGCGGACGCTCGACGCGGTACGGGACCGCATCGGCGTCCGCTATCCACAGGAACTGGCGCGGGCCGCCGCTACGCCGGCGTGAGGCCCGGGTTGCCGGCCTCCGTCACGAAGGACGCGGCCGTGGTGACGGGCGCGCCCGGCGTCGTCACCGCGGCGACCGTCCGGAAGTCGGCGCGGGCCTGCCCGGTGGTGAGCGTGACCGTCACATAGCCGCGGCGGCCGTTGTAGAACTTCATGTGCGGGTTGGCCTGGGTGAGGTTGTCCCAGTTGGCGGGCTTGTCGGCGCCGTCCTTGCCGCTGCTGATCGAGGTGGCGACGAATTCGGTGCCGACGGTCCGGGACGCCGGGTCGTCGAAGTCCTTCTTCAGGTCGAAGGCGTAGCCGACGTGGACGTCGCCGGTGAGGACGACGAGGTTGTCGACGCCCGCGGCCTCGGCTCCGTCGAGGATCCGTTCGCGGGAGGCGGGGTAGCCGTCCCAGGCGTCCATGGAGAGCTTGTAGGCGGCGCTCGGGACGTCGCGCCGCTGGGCGAAGGTGACCTGCTGGGGAACGACGTTCCACAGGGCGTTCGACGCCTGCCAGCCGTCGAGCAGCCACCGCTCCTGCGTCGCGCCGGTGATGGTGCGGGCCGGGTCCTCGGACTCGGGGCCGGGGACCTGCCAGCCGTCGCCGTACGCCTGGTTCGAGCGGTACTGGCGGGTGTCGAGTACGTCGAACTGGGCGAGCCGCCCGAACGTCAGCCGGCGGTAGAGCCGCATGTCCGGCCCTTCGGGCTGCTGGGGCCTGCGCAGCGGCTGGTTCTCCCAGTAGGCCCGGTAGGCGGCGGCGCGGCGCAGCAGGAACTCCTCCGGCGGGACGTCGTTCTCGGGCGTCTCGTCGGCGTAGTTGTTCTCGGTCTCGTGGTCGTCCCAGGTGACGACGAAGGGGTGCGCGGCGTGCGCGGCCCGCAGGTCCTCGTCGCTGCGGTAGAGGCCGTAGCGCAGCCGGTAGTCCTCGAGGGTGATGGTCTCGCGGTTGAAGTGGGCGGGCAGCCGGCGGTCGGTGTGGTTGCGGGCGCCGCCGACGGCGTTGACGGCGTACTCGTAGAGGTAGTCGCCGAGGTGGAAAACGATGTCGAGGTCCTCGTCGGCGAGGTGCTTGTACGCGGTGAAGTACCCGTCGTGGTACGCCTGGCAGGAGACGGCGGCGAGCTTCAGCTCGGAGATCCGGGCGCCCGCCCTGGGAGCGGTGCGGGTGCGGCCGGTGGGGCTGGTCCAGGTGCCGGCGCGGAAGCGGTAGTAGTAGACGCGGTCGGCGTCGAGTCCGGCGACCTCGACGTGCACGCTGTGGTCGAACTCGGGGTGGGCGGTGGCCCGTCCGCGTCTGGCGATGCGGGTGAAGCGGTCGTCGTGGGCGAGTTCCCACGCGACCTGGACGCGCGCCCTGGGCAGGCCGCTGCCGGGCTCGTACGGACGGGTCGCCAGGCGGGTCCAGAGCAGTACGGAGCCGGGCAGCGGGTCGCCGGACGCGACGCCGAGGGTGAACGGGTCCTCGGTGATCTTCCTGGCGTCGAGTTCGGCGGCGGCCGCGGTACCGGCGGCCGGCAGGTTCACGGCGAACGCGAGCGCGGCGGCGGCACCGGTGACGGTGAGGAACCGGCGGCGGCCCAGATGCCGGGCGGCGGCGCGGAACTCGTCGGGGTGCCGGTGGGCGGGTGCCGGTGCCGAAACCTGTGGCGAAACCTGTGCGGACGCCTGTGCGGATACCTGTGCGGGTGTCATGTGCCCCTCCCCTGACAGCTGTTGTCAGTTCGCATTGGAGTGGGAGGCGACGTCGTCTGGTTGTCGGGTACACAACATCCGCGTGTCGGACGGATGAGAACCGGGTACGGGGCTCTGCCGTACGCTGCGGCGCCATGGACGCAGAACGCAGAAGTGCGGTGGTGACGGGCGCGGGTTCGGGGATCGGCCGGAGCGTCGCGCTGGCGCTCGCGGACGCCGGCTGGTCGGTGGCGCTGGCCGGCCGGCGGGCCGAGGCGCTCCAGGCGACGGCGTCGCTCGCGGGCGGCACGGCGGACATGCTGCCCGTCCCCACCGACGTCACGTCCCCGGACGAGGTCACGGCCCTCTTCTCGGCGGTGCGCGAGCGCTACGGGCGCGTGGACCTGCTCTTCAACAACGCGGGCACGTTCGGGCCGGGCGGGGTGGCGCTGGAGGACCTCAGCCCCGAGGCGTGGCGCCACGTCGTGGACGTCAACCTGACGGGGTCGTTCCTGTGTGCCCAGGCGGCGTTCCGGCTGATGAAGGCCCAGTCCCCGCAGGGCGGGCGCATCATCAACAACGGCTCCGTCTCCGCGCACGCACCGCGCCCCGACTCCGTGGCCTACACGGCGACGAAGCACGCCATGACCGGCCTGACCAAGTCCCTCTCCCTGGACGGCCGCCCGTACCGCATCGCGTGCGGCCAGATCGACATCGGCAACGCGGCCACCGAGATGACGGCCCGTATGCAGACGGGCGTCCTCCAGGCCGACGGCCGGCTCGCGGCCGAGCCGTTGATGGACGCGGCGGACGTGGCCCGGGTCGTGGTCCAGATGGCGGACCTGCCACTGGAGGCGAACGTCCAGTTCGCGACGGTGATGGCCACGACGATGCCGTTCATCGGCCGCGGCTGACGCGCCTCCGGGAAGCGACCGAGCGATCCGGGCGACCGGGTGGCGGGGGTGGCCCGGGTGGCCTGGGTGGCCTGGGTGGCCTGGGAACACGTCGCGACGGTGGGGCGTTGGGGCGGGCATGACGAATGACGCGCCACGGGTCGACGTACTGCGATACACCGCGTTCTCCACGGATCCCTCGGGCGGCAACCCCGCCGGCGTCGTTCTCGACGCCTCCGCCCTGGACGACGCCGGCATGCTGGCCATCGCCGCCGAGCTGGGGTACTCGGAATCCGCGTTCCTGACCGCGGAGAACGAGCGGACCTACCGCATCCGCTACTTCAGCCCGAGGGCCGAGGTGCCGTTCTGCGGGCACGCCACCGTCGCCAGTGCCGTCGCGCTCGCGGAGCGGACCGGGCCCGGGAGGCTGGAGTTCATGACGCGCGCCGGCCGGGTGCCGGTGGAGGTGGCCGAGGAGGCCGGCACGTACCGGGCCACGCTCTCGAGTGTCGAACCGCGGGTCGAGGACATCGGCGCCGACGATCTCGCCGAGGCGCTCGCCGCGCTCGACTGGGCGAGCCCGGGGGATCTGGACCCGGCGTTCCCGCCCCGGGTCGCCTTCGCCGGCGCCCGTCACCTCGTGCTCGCCGCGGCGACCCGCGCACGCCTCGCGGACCTCTCGTACGACTTCGCCCGCCTCGAAGCGCTGATGCACCGGCTGGACCTCACCACCGTGCAACTGGTGTGGCGGGAGTCGCCCACGGTCTTCCACGTCCGCGACCCGTTCCCCGTCGGCGGGGTCGTGGAGGACCCGGCGACCGGCGCCGCGGCCGCCGCGTTCGGGGCGTACCTGCGCGAGCTGGGCCTCGCCCCCGAGGACGCCGTCGTCACCCTCCACCAGGGGGAGGACCTCGGCCGTCCCGGCGAGCTCACGGTGACGCTGTACGCGGGCGACCCCCGGGTCCACGTGAGCGGGGCCGGTACGCGCATCGGCTGATCCCGCAGTGGCCGGAGGTCTTGCCGGCACTGCCCGTGACGGCGACGACGCGGGCGGCGGAACGCCCGCGTGCATCACGCTACCGACGACAGCTCAGGCATACCGCAATCAGCCAACCACACTTCGATACAGGCGAGTTGAGATGCCGAACGGCGCCGGCACCCGGTTCCCCCAAGGCGACGGGTCACGCCTGGCCGGTGTCGAAGCGCGCGATCTTCTCGCCCTGGACGGTGAACTTCCACTTCGTCCGCATCTCGCCCCACGTCTCGTTGCGGTAGCGGGCCACGAGGTCGCGCCCGTCGGCCGACTGCGACTCGACCTCCATGTGACCGCGCGAGGAGAAGATCTCCTTGTCGGTCCAGGCGACGAGATCCCGGTCCGAGCCGTCGTCGGACATGGTCGCGTCCGGTGTGAGGACCGCCAGGAAGGCGTCACGGTCACCGGAGTTGAGGGCCTTGACGAAGGCGCGCACGGCGGGGTCGTTGAGCTGGTCGGGGCGGATGGTCATGAGGGCCTCCGGGTACGGGGTGTGCCGCACGCGACACTCGACTGCGTACCTCACCCGTACACCAACGCGCTGTCCGTCCCGCGGACTTTGGCCCACCCGCGGCGCGTCACCCGGCGCCACCCACCGCCCGTACCTGGCGGCCGGAAGTGACCGTTACATGCCAACAATCACGGCACACGGCCTTGCTTTCTCGGGGACCCCCTGCCCCAATGACAACCGTCACCCGGCTGCCCCACCAGTCTTCGGTGGCCGCAGCCCGGCGACGCCATCCCGTGCACCCCCACACACGAAGGCGGCACCCCCATGAAGCACCGCACACTCGGCATCGGCACGGCCCTCTTGGCCGCGACGGCCGCCGGCACGCTCGCCATGGCCCCCGCGGCCCACGCGGTCGACCCGACGACGGCGACCCTGTCGTTCGACTGCGGCTCCTTCGGCTCCGGCGAAGCCACGCTCACGGCCACCCAGGACGGCACGGCCGCGACGATCAGCCTCTCCACCTCCGCCATCACGTCGCCGTTCACCATCTCGGCGAACTCGGTGAAGTCGACCCTCACGCTGACCAAGAACGGCTCCGGCACGACGACGTTCACCGGCAACGCCAACCCGGAGATCCCGGCCGGCGGCGCCGTCTCCACCGGGCCGCTGAACGGCACCGTCGCCACGGGCGACAGCCTGGAGGCGACGTCCCTCACGGTCGTGGTCTTCGGCATCACGGCGACCTGCAACGCGACCTCGCCGCAGAACCCCGGCCCGTTCGTCTTCTGACGGCTGGGGCACTCCACCGCCCGCCCGGTCCCGCCGGGGCCTGGCCGGGCCCGTCCCCGCCGGGGCCCGTCACCACTCCCGCGATGTCACCGCTCACACACGGGCGGTGACATCGCCCGGGATGCCCTGGAGCCGGACCGGGCCCGGGATGCCCAGGAGCCTGACCGGGCCCGGGATGCCCAGGAGCCTGACCGACTTAGTATGAATTGCGGGGGCAGGGAGCGACTGCCGGTGGGTGGAGAGAGGACCGACCGTGACTGCCACAGAGGCTGTGACCGCCGAGGACGACACCGCGACCCATGAGGACCCCCGTGCGGCGCGCGGCCCCGCGGGCACCGGCACCCCCCGCTATCTGCCGATCTCCGAGCACGGGCTGATCGGCGATCTGCGCAGCGCCGCCCTGGTCGGGACGAACGGCACGATCGACTGGTACTGCTGCCCCCGCTTCGACGCACCCAGCGTCTTCGCCTCGATCCTCGACGCCGAGAAGGGTGGCTCCTTCGAGCTGGCCCCGGACATGCCGACGCGGACGAAGCAGTTCTACTTCCCCGACACCAACGTGCTCATCACCCGGTTCTTCGCGGACGACGGGGTCGGCGAGATCCAGGACTTCATGCCGATCACCGACGACTCGCGCGAGGCCGACCGGCACCGGCTGATCCGCCGGGTGGTCTGCGTCCGCGGATCCCTGCCGTTCCACGCGCGTATCGCGCCACGCTTCGACTACGGGTCCCAGCCCCACACCGTGCGCACCGAGAACGGCTACACGGTCTTCGACTCGTCCCCGCTCACCCTCTCGCTGACCTCCAGCGTGCCGGTCGAGAGCGACGGCCGGGACGTGTGGTCGCTGTTCAAGCTGCACGAGGGGGAGACCGCGGTCTTCGCGCTCGACCGGGTCGGCGGCGAACTGCTGCCGCAGGCCTGCCCCCTCGCCATGGCGGAGGACCTGTTCGAGGCCACGGTCCGCTACTGGCGGCGCTGGCTGTCCAAGTCGCGCTACCGCGGACGCTGGCGCGAGATGGTGCACCGCTCCGCGCTGACGCTCAAGCTGCTCACGTACGTACCTACCGGCGCCATCGTGGCGGCGCCGACGACGAGCCTGCCCGAGCAGATCGGCGGCGAGCGCAACTGGGACTACCGCTACGTCTGGATCCGCGACGCGGCCTTCTGCGTCTACGCCCTGCTCCGGCTCGGCTTCACCGACGAGGCCAAGGCCTTCATGCAGTTCCTCACCGAGCACGTCTGCATCTCGTGCGACGGCGCCGAACCGCTGCAGATCATGTACGGCATCGACGGCCGCCGTGAGCTCCCGGAACGCGAACTGCACGAGATGGAGGGCTATCTGGGCTCCGCGCCCGTACGCGTCGGCAACAACGCCGTCGGCCAGCTCCAGTTGGACATCTACGGCGCGCTCATCGACTCGATCTACCTCTACGACAAGTGGGGGGAGCCGATCTCCAGCGAACAGTGGGACAACGTCTGCGGCCTCGTCGAGTGGGTGTGCGGGAACTGGGACCAGCCCGACGAGGGCATCTGGGAGACGCGCGGGGGACGCAAGAACTTCCTCTACTCGCGGCTGATGTGCTGGGTCGCGATCGAGCGCGCCATGCGGATCGCCCGGCGCCGGGGGCTGCCCGCCGACATGGTCCGCTGGGGCGCCGTACGGGACGCGATCTACCGGCAGATCATGCAGCGCGGCTGGTCGCCCGAGCGCATGGCCTTCGTCCAGCACCAGGACGACAGCGTCCTCGACGCCGCCGTCCTGATGATGCCGCTGGCCAAGTTCATCTCGCCGACCGACCCCAAGTGGCTCTCCACGCTCGACGCGCTGGGCGACGAGCTGGTCTCGGACTCCCTGGTGTACCGCTACGACCCCCAGGCCAGCCCGGACGGGCTGCGGGGCGAGGAGGGCACGTTCTCCATCTGCTCCTTCTGGTACGTCGAGGCCCTCGCCCGCGCCGGCCGGCCGGACGAGGCCCGGCTGGCCTTCGAGAAGATGCTCACCTACGCCAACCACCTGGGCCTGTACGCCGAGGAGATCGGCCACACCGGCGAACAGAACGGCAACTTCCCCCAGGCCTTCACCCATCTGTCGCTGATCAGCGCGGCGTTCAACCTGGACAAGACACTGGGCTGACCTGCCGCGAGCCCCTCGTTTCCGATTCGTCGGCCGAGTTCGTCCGCCTGCTGTGGCGCCAACGGCCGCGCTGCTGCCGTCGCGCACGGTGACGGCACTCGGACGCGGGACTTCATGTACGTGGGCACCGTGTGCCGTTTCCTCACCGACGCATTGCTGCGCCGCCGTCGGGTCGTTGAATCCCGCCCCGTGAACCTGGTCTTCGGGACACGTCTCCCTGAAAGACCAGGAAGGGCCTCCGCTGAAAGTCGGAGGCCCTTCCAAGGCAAAGCCGCAAGTGGCGGCAGACGAGTCGGGCTGTACGCCGGGTTCTGTCGCCCGGTGACCTCGCGGTCGCCGGGGAGACGGCCATCCATCTAGGGCCGGTGTTGCCACCGGCCTCGTGCGGTCTACCCGCGGACTCGGGCGGGCAGCCCTCGATCGTCCGCGCAGGAGCGTCCGAGGACGCTCCCTCTTGACCTTGCTCCGGGTGGGGTTTACCGAGCCGCCTGAGTCACCTCAGGCGCTGGTGGTCTCTTACACCACCGTTTCACCCTTACCGGGGACCGAGGTCCCCGGCGGTCTGCTTTCTGTGGCACTGTCCCGCGGGTCACCCCGGGTGGGCGTTACCCACCACCCTGCCCTGTGGAGCCCGGACGTTCCTCGGGAGGCACCCCGAAGGGACCTCACGCGGCCGTCCGCCCGGCTCGTCTGCCGTGGTCACATGCTACCCGGAGCGGGCGAGCGGCCGACGCCCCTCACTCGAAGGCCGCGGTGTCCAGCTCGAAGGCGAACGGCTCGGGCAACGGAAGGACCTTGCCGAAGTGGATCGTCCGCCGCTGCAGGTAGTCGCTGCCCTCTGCCTCACTGAAGAGGGTGAGCGCCGACGCGCCCCGGTCGATGAGCAGGTAGAGAGGGATTCCTCCGCGCGCATAGGAGCAGCGCTTGGACTCGCGGTCGACCTGCGCCCGAGTCGAGGTCACCTCCACGACCATGGCCACTCCGTCACAGGGCATCCACGAGTCGGCTCCACGGAACAAGGACAGATCCGCCGGCGCGAAGGTGATGTCGGGGATCACGTGATTCCGCGAGGAGCCGGGCGAGCCGACGAGCTTCAAGCCTTTGTTTCCGGAGAAGTCCATCTCGGTACGCGATTGCCTGATCACCTGCTTCACGATCCGGCTGATGTAGTCCTCGTGGTCCCCGTCCGGCGGCGGCGTCACAACGATCTCCCCCTCGATCAACTCCGCGCGGAAGCCCTCTGGCGTGCCCAGCGCCAGGAAGCCCTCCAGCAGGACGTCCGCCTGCGTGAGCGGCTCGTGCGGCATGGCGCTCATGTCGCGCTCCTTCCTCGGTCGCTCGCCAGACTCGGACATCACTGCACCGGCCGTCCTTGGGGTCGGGGAACCTTCCCTCGATCGTGGCACACGATCATGAAAGCGAGGGCGCTTCCCCTCACCGTGTGGCATGGCATATGCCGCGGCGCATCAGCCCGCGCTTGACCTTGCCGCAGCGTCAGGGTTTCTACTGAGGCCATGCGGATCGGAGAGATCGCCGCTCTCGTCGGGGTCACCCCGCGGGCCGTGCGGCACTACCACCATCAGGGCCTGCTGCCCGAGCCCACCCGGCGGGCCAACGGCTACCGGGACTACTCGGTGCGGGACGCCGTGCTGCTCGCGCGGATCCGGCGGCTCACGGAGCTGGGGCTCGGACTCGACGAGGTCCGGGACGTGCTCGCGGACGACGCCGGAAGGGAGCTCGCCGAGGTTTTGGAGGAGCTGGACGAGGATCTGGGCCGGCAGCAGGAGCAGATCGCCGAGCGGCGCCGGCGGCTCGGGGCACTGCTGGAACAGGCGCGGGCCGGGCGGCTGACGGCCGAGGGGCCCGTGTCGCCGGAGCTGGCGGCGCTGTTCGGGAACCTGGCCGAGGCGCCCGCCGGGCGTCCCGAGTCCGCCATGGCCGCGAAGGACCGGGAACTGCTCGCCCTGCTGGACACGGTCGCGCCCGACGCCGAGCGCGACCGGCTGCTCGAAGCGATGCGGCGGATGACCGAGGCGCCGGGCGCCGCGGAACGCGCCTACGAGGTGTACGAGCTGCTCGACGCCCTCGCGGACGAGGACACCGGCACGGACGACCCGAGGGTCGAGGAGGCGGCGCGGGCACTGGCCGACTCCGTTCCCGACGCGGTCGCCGAGGGACTCGGCGCCGACGGGACGCTGCCCGAAGGCCCCTTCCAGGACGCCTTCTTCGCCGACTTCTCCCCCGCCCAGGCCGCCGCCGTTCGCCGCGCGCTGCGCATCGTCGCCGAGCGTGCCCGGTGAAGCGGCTGATCAAGGCCCTCAGAGGCGTCGCCTACACCGTGATACCGGCCGAACTGGCGCTGGTGGTCTGTCTGCTGGCGGGCGTACGGCCGCCCGCTGCCGCCGTCACCGCCACCGAGGCGGCCATGCTGCTCCTGGTCCTCGCCGAGGCCGCCGTGTTCGTACGGCTGCGTCGGCAGGGCCACAGCAACCGGTCGGCCGTGCGCGAGCTGGTGCCCGAGTCGGTGCTGCGGCTCATCGGCCACGAGCTGAAGCTGATGTGGAGCGTCGTCCTGTGGGTGGCGCGGCGCCGTCACGGTGTCGGCGACGGCGACCAGGCGTTCGGGCACGCCCGCGACCAGGCCGCGATGATCTTCGGCTTCGCCTTCGTGTGCGTCGTGGAGACGATCGGCATGTCCTACCTGCTGAGCGACTGGCCGGTCGTGCACGCGGTCGTCCTCGTCCTCGACGTGTACACCGTCGTCTTCATCATCGGGCTGCACGCGGCCTCGGTCACCCGCCCGCACGTCCTGTCCGCGGACGTTCTGCGGCTGCGCCAGGCCGGGCACGTCGACGTCCGCATCCCGCTGGAGCGGATCGACTCCGCCTCGTACGAGCTGCTGTTCACGCACGACAAGAAGGAGGACGACGTCCTGAACGTGCCCGTCGGCGCGCAGACGTCGCTCACCCTGCGGCTGTCGGAGCCCGTCACGGCGGTGGGGCTGCTGGGCAAGCGGCGCGAGGTGAGCACCGTGCGCCTCCACGCCGACGACTCCCGCGCCCTGCTGAAGTCGCTCACGCAGGCGCGAAGCGCACTTTCGCCGCCGCCGGGTCGGCCTGTGTGAGCCGCACCAGCAGCTCCTCCCCGAGCGGGAGCTCCGCACCGCCGCCGTCGACGGGCGCGACGACCGCCGGGTCCTGCAACTGCACGGTGCCGACGTCCGGTTCGTGGTCCTTCACATCGACCACGAACCCGTCGAACGTGTCGCCGATCCGCCCCGCGAGCAGGGCCGCCTCGACGGTGTTGACGCACTCGCGCTCCACGGTGTTCGCGCGGCGCGAACCGTCGGCCATCTCCTTCGGCAGCGTGTCCATGGCCTCCCGTACCCACTCGGGCGGCTCCTGTCCGGCGACCGCCGCCACGCACAGCTCACCCGTGTACCGGTCGACGAGCCGCCGCAGCGGGGCGGTGCAGTGCGTGTACGTGTCGGCGACGGCCGCGTGGACCGCCGGGTCGGGGAGCCGGCCGCCGCTGAACGCGCTGTAGCCGGCGCCGCGCAGCAGCGTCGTACACTCCTGCAAGAAGGCGGCGTGGCGGTGGTTCGTGGGGTCGAGCGAGCGGACGACCTCCGCGTACGAGACATGGTGCGGCCAGTCGATGTGCAGCGCCTTCGCGGTACGGCGCAGCCGGGCGACGGCGCCGCCCGGCGCGGTCGGCAGGGTCCGCAGGATGCCGGTGCCGGACGCGGTCATCAGATCGGCCGCGGCCATGCCCGTCAGGAGCGAGATCTGGGCGTTCCAGGCGTCCACCGGATGCGGTGCGCGGAACTCGAGCGTGTACCCGTGGTCCTCCTGGAGGATCTCCTGCTCGGGAACGTTCAGGGAGATCCCGCCGCGCTCGATCTCCAGCCGCTCGCGCAGCAGTCCGATGTCCTTCAGCAGGGCCATCGGCTCCTCCGCGGTGCCGGAGTCGATGGCCGCCTGCACACCGGCGTAGTCCAGCTTGGCCCGGCTGCGCACCAGGGCCCGCCGTACGTCGGTGGTGACGGCCCGGCCGTCGGCGTCGAGGTCGACGGTCCACAGCAGCGCGGGGCGCGGCTGGTCGGGCAGCAGACTGGCCGCGTCCTCGGACAGCAGCGGCGGGTGCAACGGGACCTTCTCGTCCGGGAAGTACAGCGTCAGCGCCCGGCGATGCGCCTCGGCGTCGAGCGCGCCGCCCGGTGTCACGAACGCGGCGACGTCGGCGATCGCGTAGTGCACCCGGAATCCGCCGCCCGCACGCCGCTCCAGATGCATCGCCTGGTCCAGGTCGGTGGACATCGGCGGATCGATCGTGAAGAACGGGATGTCGGTGGCGTCCCGCTCCGGAAGCCGCGGCTCCCGCGCCGCACGGTCCGCCTCCGCGAGCACCGCGGCCGGAAAGTCCTCCGGTACGCCGAGGGTCGTACGCAGCGCACGCAGCGCGGCGAGCAGAGGAGCCTCGGCGGCGCAGGTCACATGGAGATGACGGCGGGGCATGTGCCGAGCGTAGGTCGGCCGCGACGGGGCGGCGACCGGGCGGAGCCCTCGCGCGGGCGGCGGCCGACTACCCTGGCGCGGGGGCCGCACCCCCTTTCCGTACGTACGCAGAGGAGAACCGCCGTGCTCGTGCTGTTGCCGCCGTCGGAGGGCAAGGCCGCTTCCGGACGCGGGGCACCGCTCAAGCCGGAATCCCTGTCGCTGCCCGGTCTGGCCGGGGCGCGCGCCGAGGTGCTCGACGGGCTCGTCGAGGTGTGCCTGGGGGACGAGGAGAAGGCCCGTGAGGTGCTCGGGCTGAGCGAGGGGTTGCGCGACGAGATCGCGAAGAACTCGACGTTGCGGACCGCCGGGGCACGTCCGGCGGGTGAGATCTACACGGGCGTGCTGTACGACGCCCTCGGTCTCGCCACGCTCGACGCGGCCGCGCGCAGACGTGCCCGGAAGTCGCTGCTGGTGTTCTCCGGGCTGTGGGGGGCGGTGGGTCTCGACGACCGGATTCCCTCGTACCGCTGCTCGATGGGGGTCAAGCTGCCGGGACTCGGGGCGCTGGGCGCGTTCTGGCGGGCGCCGATGGCGTCCGTGCTGCCCGAGGCGGCCGGGGACGGGCTCGTCCTGGACCTGCGGTCCTCCGCGTACGCGGCGGCGTGGCGGCCGAAGGGCGAGGTCGCGGACCGTACGGCGAGCGTGCGCGTGCTGCACGCGCCGACCCGGAAGGTCGTCAGCCACTTCAACAAGGCGACGAAGGGGCGGATCGTGCGCAGCCTGCTGGAGGCGGGGGCGGCGCCGCGGACTCCGGCGGAGCTGGTGGAGGCGCTGCGGGACCTCGGGTACGTGGTGGAGGCGGAGGCCCCGGGCAGGGCGGGGAAGGCGTGGTCGATCGATGTGCTGGTGAACGAGATCCACTGACGGCCATGGCGTCCGGCGCGCCGCCCGGCCGTGCACGCGGTCGGGGCCGGCCGCCGTCGGGCCGGGCACGCGGTCGGGCCGGGCTCCGCATCGGGCGCCGGCCGGCCGTGAGCCGGGCCAAGTCCCGCCCGGCCCACGGCGGGCACCACTGCGGGGACGGGCGAGCTTCCCCGGCCCGGACGTCCGACGTCCGGCCGTGCACGCCGTCGGGCCGGGCTCCGCACCCCGGCACCTGCGGGAACCAGCGAGCTTCCCGCCCGGACGTCCGACGCCCGCCTGACCAGCCGTTGCGCCCTGCGCAACGCTCATTGCACAGGACGGTTCGCTTGGGCAGGATGGCGGGCATGACCTCCGTCCTCGACCTCGCCCCCGTGGTGCCCGTCGTCGTCCTCGACGACGCCGCCGACGCCGTACCGCTCGCCCGCGCCCTCGTCGCGGGCGGGCTGCCCGCGATCGAGGTGACCCTGCGCACGCCGGCCGCGCTCGACGCGATCCGCGCGATCGCGGACGAGGTTCCGGACGCGGTGGTCGGCGCGGGCACGGTCATCTCACCGCGGAGCGTGGCCGACGCGACCGCGGCGGGCGCGGGGTTCCTGGTCAGCCCGGGCTGGACCGATGCGCTGCTGGACGCGATGGCGATGTCCGGGGTGCCGTTCCTGCCGGGCGTCTCGACGGCGTCGGAGGTGGTGGCGCTGCTGGAACGCGGCGTGACCGAGATGAAGTTCTTCCCCGCGGAGGCCTCCGGCGGCACCCCGTACCTCACCTCCCTCGCGGGCCCGCTGCCGCAGGCCCGCTTCTGCCCGACGGGCGGCATCTCGCTCGCGTCGGCGCCTTCGTATCTCGCGCTGCGGAACGTGGGGTGCGTGGGCGGTACGTGGATGCTCCCGCCCGACGCGCTGGCCGCACGGGACTGGGACCGCGTGGAGTCCCTGGCCCGCGAGGCGTCGGGGCTCCGCGCGTAACCGGGCGCCCCGCGAAACCGGCCCCGGTGCGGGACGGTGGGCGGATCGCCCGCCGTCCCCTCCCCGCCGCAGCACGGTGCGGCGGGGCACAGGACGGACACCACCCCCGTCCACCCCGCAGGAAACGCAGGAGACGCGGGAGACGCGGGCTCAGCGCAGGTGGGACGTGTCGTTCAGGAGACGCAGCGAGGCGTTGCCGTCCGCGTAGTACGCCACCGCCGACAGCGAAGCCGCCGAGAGTTCCATACGGAACAGTGCCTCCGGGGGCGCGCCGAGGGCGAGGCGGACCAGGGTCTTGATCGGGGTGACGTGCGTGACCAGGAGGACCGTGCGGCCCCGGTAGTCCTCCGCGAGGCGGTCCCGCGTCGCCGCGACCCTCCGCGCCACCGTCGCGAAGCTCTCGCCGCCGCCCGTGGGCGCCGCCTTCGGGGAGGCGAGCCAGGCGTCCAGATCGTCCCCGTACCGCTCGCGGACCTCGCCGAACGTCAGGCCCTCCCAGGCGCCGAAGTGGGTCTCGCGCAGACCCTCGTCGATGTGTACGTCGAGCCCGAGGCGCGCCGCCACCGCCGCCGCGGTCTGCCGGCAGCGCTTCAGCGGTGAGGAGACGACCGCCTGGATCGTCCCGCGTGCGGCCAGCACCGCCGCCACGGCCTCCGCCTGCCGCTCACCGACCTCCGACAGCTCCGGGTCGGTGCCGCCGCTGCCGGAGAAGCGCTTCTGCGGGGTCAGTGCCGTCTCGCCGTGCCGCAGCAGGACGAACGTCGCGGGCGGCCCGAGGTCCGGCCCCCAGCCGGCTCCCGGCACCTCCGTGCTCATGGCGAGCGGCGCCCGCGCCGTCGGGACCGCCTGTGCGCCCGGGGCCACGGCCCCGGCCAGCGCGGCTCGCGCCTTGGCCGCGCCCGCCGCCGCGTCGCCGACGACCCGGGCCGCCCGTGCGTCCTCCGCGGACGGCACGAGCGCAGCGGAGGACGCGGAGGGCTCCCACTGCTTGCCGCGCTTGCCCGCGTCCATCGCCTCGTTGGCCAGCCGGTCCGCGTGCTTGTTCTTCTCTCGCGGGATCCACTCGTACGTCACCTGCGCGGCCGGGAAGACCCGGCCGGCCTCCGCCGCGAGCGGCTTCATGTCCGGGTGCTTGATCTTCCAGCGGCCCGACATCTGCTCGACGACGAGCTTGGAGTCCATACGGACACGGACCCTGGCGTCCGGTGCCAGCTCCTTCGCCGCCTTCAGGCCCGCGATGAGCCCCCGGTACTCGGCGACGTTGTTCGTCGCGACGCCGATGTACTCCGCCCGCTCCGCGAGCGTCTCCCCCGTCGACGGGTCGAGGACGGCCGCGCCGTACCCCGCCGGCCCCGGGTTGCCCCGGGAGCCCCCGTCGGCCTCGACGAGCAACTCGCGCATCAGAGACCGGACTCCGACGTACGGACCAGGATGCGGCGGCAGTTCTCGCACCGGACGACCACGTCGGGCGCGGCCGCCCGCACCTCGTTCAGCTCGGTGATGTTCAGCTCGATGTGACAGCCCTCGCAGCGGCGCTGGAACAGCCGGGCCGCGCCCACTCCGCCCTGCTGCCCGCGGAGCTTCTCGTACAGCTTCATCAGGTCCGCGGGCACGGACCCGGCGACGACCTCGCGCTCCTTGCCGGTGGACGCGGCCTCGCCGTCCAGCTCCTCGTACGCCGCGTCCCGGCGGGCCGTGGCGTCGTCGGCCTTCGCCTGGACGGAGCCGACGCGTCCGGTCAGCTCGGTGACGCGCTCCTGCGCGGACTCGCGGCGCTCCATGACCTCCAGGACGACGTCCTCCAGGTCACCCTGCCGCTTGGCGAGGGAGACGATCTCCCGCTGGAGGTTCTCCAGGTCCTTCGGGGAGGTGACGGCGCCGGAGTCGAGACGCTGCTGGTCCCGCGCCGAGCGCTGACGGACCTGGTCGACGTCCTGCTCGGCCTTGGTCTGCTCGCGGGCGCAGTCGCTCTCCTCCGTCTGCGCGGCGACGAGCAGATCGCGCAGCTGCGTGAGGTCCTTGTTCAGCGACTCGATCTCGGCGTGCTCGGGCAGCGACTTGCGCTTGTGCGTGATCTGCGACAGGCGGACGTCGAGGGCCTGGACGTCGAGGAGTCGGATCTGGTCGGCGGGCGCGGCGTTCAGTTGGGGGCTCCAGAGGTGTGGTGGGAGGACCAGGGGTCGGTGACCGTCTTCGAGACGTGGACCCTCAGGCCCCAGCCGTGGCGGTCGGAAATCTCGTCGAGCTGGGATGCCGCCTGCTCGCACCACGGCCATTCCGTGGCCCAGTGGGCGGCGTCGACCAGACCGAGCGGTGAGTGCTGGGTGGCCTCGGACACGGGATGGTGCCGCAGGTCCGAGGTGAGGAACGCGTCCACGCCCGCGGCCCGTACGGCGTCGAAGAGGCTGTCGCCGGAGCCGCCGCTGACGGCGACCCTGCGGACGGTGGCGTCGAGGTCGCCGGCGACCCGGACGCCCTGCGCGGTGGCGGGCAGCCGCTTCGCGGCGCGGGCCGCGAACTCGCGCAGCGTCTCGGGGTGGTCCAGCTCGCAGATCCGGCCCAGACCGGTCTCCGGCACGAGGGGGCCGAGGACACGCAGGTCGAGGGCGCCGGCGAGGGCGTCGGACACTCCGGGATCGGCCGTGTCGGCGTTGGTGTGCGCGACGTGCAGCGCGATGTCGTGCTTGATGAGGGAGTGCACGACCCGGCCCTTGAAATGGGAGGCGGCGACCGTCGTCGTACCGCGCAGATAGAGCGGATGGTGGGTGACGATCAGGTCCGCGCCGAGCGCGACGGCCTCGTCGGCGATCTCCTGGACGGGGTCGACGGCGAAGAGGACGCGGGTGATGTCCGCGTCGGGCTCGCCGCAGACCGTGCCGACGGCGTCCCACCCCTCGGCCCGCTCGGGGGGCCAGAGGGCGTCGAGCGCGGCGGTGACTTCAGACAGACGGGGCACGGAGCAAAGGCTACCTGGCCCCCTTGTGCGGCT
Organism: Streptomyces sp. NBC_00259; assembly: GCF_036181745.1. Lineage (NCBI taxonomy): Bacteria > Bacillati > Actinomycetota > Actinomycetes > Kitasatosporales > Streptomycetaceae > Streptomyces > Streptomyces sp. NBC_00259. The sequence goes on from NZ_CP108080.1 coordinate 2,243,563, forward strand.
GAACCGGCGCCGCTCTCGCGGAGCGGGCCGGTCGCCGAGGCCGGTCGCCGAGGCGATCACCGTGGCGATCACCGGGCCGGTCGCCGTGGCGGTCGCCGTGGCGGTCGCTCGACCGACGGTTGCGGTGATCCCTCTGCCGTGATCCCCGTCCCGGGGCGACCGAGTCCCGGAGCCGTTCCGCCCCGGGACCGGTCGCCGCGTTCGCCGCGTTCGCCGCCTACTTGACGAGGTGGCCGCGAAGGTCGTCGAGGACCTTGTCGGCCGCGGTGACACCGAGGCCGAGGTACCAGGTCTCGTCGGGCACGTCCTTGGCCCGGCCCGCCTTGACCGCCGTCAGGTTCTTCCACAGCGGGTTGGCACGGGCGGTGTCCCGCTTGGTCTTCGACGGGTCGCCGTAGACGCCGGTGAAGATCCAGTCGGCGTCGGCCTCGTCGATCCTCTCCGGGCTGACCTCCGTGGCGAGGTCGTTGACCTGCTGGTTCTTGGGCCGCGGCAGTCCGGCGTCGTCGAGGATGGTGCCGATGAAGGAGGCCTTGGCGTACAGACGGGTCCGGTCGGGCATGTAGCGCACCATCGAGACGGTCGGCTTGTCCGCGCCGATGTCCGTGCCGAGCTGCTCCGCCTTCTTCTCGTACGCGTCGAGCTTCGCCTTCGCCTCCGCCGTCCTGTCCAGCGCGGCGGCGTTCAGGAGGTAGTTCTCCTTCCAGGTGAAGCCGGGGCGGATGGAGAAGACGGTCGGTGCTATCTGCGTGAGCTCCTTGTACTTGTCGGCGGCCCTGAGCTGGCTGCCGAGGATCAGGTCGGGCTTGAGCTGCGCGATCGCCTCGAGGTTGAGGTTGTTGATGGTGCCGACGCTCTTGGGGCTGCCGGCGGCCTTCTTCAGGTACGACGGAATGCCGCCGTCGCCCTCGGCGGGGGCGTAGCCGACGGGCTGCAGGCCCAGCGAAACAACGTTGTCGAGCTCGCCGACGTCGAGGACGACGACGCGCTTGGGGGCGGACTTCAGTTCGGTGGTGCCCATGGCGTGGGTGAGAGTGCGCGGGAAGTGACCGGGGGCCGCGTCCGTGCCCATCGCCGCGGTCTTCTTCGCGGCGTCGCCGAAGTCCTTGCCGCCCTGGGCGACGGACTTCTTGCCGCTGCTGTCGGCCTTGGTCCCGTCGGCGCCTTCGCCCCCGCTGTTTCCGCAGGCCGCGAGGGTGAGGGCGGCGGCGAGGGCGAGTGCGGCTGCGGTTCCGCGGCGTGGCGACATGGCGGGGGCTCCTGCGGGGCGAGGTGCGTACGACGGGGTGCGTACGAGTACGTACGAGTGGACACAAGCGGACCGCGAGGATCCGCCTTAGGCGTGCCTTACCTTAACCGGCGCCCTTCTCAGCACAACCGCCCCCTCACCCTCAGGCGAATCGCGACTTGGCCACCCTTATGTGTGAAGTGAGAGGGCCCTCGCCGTTCGGCTGGACGTACGAAAACTAGCTTCGATGGCCGGAGGTGACCATCCGATGACAGCGTGTGCCATCGAGGAGGCCGCGGAGCCCGGGATCGCACGGTCCGCTCCGCGCGCGGCGCTCACGGTCGGCGCGGACGGCTGCTACGCGGCCCGTCTCGCGGGTGAGGGAGACGCCCGGTTCGCGGAGCGCTGGACGCTCGACGGTCCGGAGCCGTATGCGGTGCCGCTGCCGCTCGGCCAGCCGGAGGAGTCCGACACGGAGGTGGCGCCGCTCGCCGACGGGCGGGTGCTCGTCCACCGGCGGGTGGCGGAGCGGCGGGCGTTCTCCCTGCTGTATCCGACGGGGCCGGGCACGGGCGAACTGCTCCTGGGCGCGGTCGAGTCCGAGAGGTTGCGGCTGCTGCCGCCGTCGCCGGACGGCACCTGCGCGTACGCGCTGGCGCCCGGCGAGCACTCCACGACGGTGTGGCTGGTGGCCGGCGGGGCGTTCGGACCCGAGCGGGTCGCGGAGGTGCCCGGCCGCTGCTCCGGCGGAGCGTGGCTGGACCGTACGGGCCGGATGCTCGCCCTGGACCGGGAGCGGGACGGGATCACCAAGGCGGTGGTGGTCGACCTGGAGCGCGGTGGGGAGGTGACACCGCTGCTGCAGATCACGGAGGACAGCAACGACCGGCTGCTGCTCGCCGACGCCGAGAGCGGGCTGCTGCTGATCCGCTCGGACGCGGCAGGACACGACCGGCTGGGGTGGGGGGTGCTCGGGAGTCTGCGGCCGGTGCGCTTCCCCGAGTGCCTGCGCCTGGCCGACGCGGCGGTGACACCGTTCGCGATCCAGCCGGGGCAGGTGCTGATACCGGAGACGTGCGCGGTGGCGCTGCGGATCGACGCGGCGGCGGGAAGCTGGGTGGGGGTGTGGCGGCCCGCGGGGCGCCGGATGGATCAACTGGCCGCACCGGAGGGCTGGTTGGCGGGCTCGGGGCTGTGGACGCGGGACGGGGTGCTGCAACTGCCGTACGCGACCGGGGAGGTGCCGTGCGGGGTGGCCCGGGTGGAGCCCCCCGAGGCCCTTGTCCCACCCGTCCCGCACGAGCCGGTCACAGCACCGCCACAATCGGAATGCGCAGGTGGGGAACCGTACGAGGGTGCCGGGAGTCCTGCTGTGTGCAGACCTGTGCCGTTGCAGCAGGCGCCACTCACGGCGCGTGGAGCACGTGGTTAGACTCTGCGGCCGGGGGCTACGCAGCCGCACCGTCCGGATGCCGACGGTGACGGGTTCCGGCGAAATTCCGCGAACGCGAATCCGCGAATTCCGACGGATTCCCCCGGTGACAGAAATCAGCGATGAACAACGGGGTGAACTTCCCACATGTCTGAAGCCCGAACCGACACGACCCAGGCGCGTCCGCAGGGAGCGGCCGCGAACCGGGCCGAGCCCGTCGGCGCCGCCGGAAAGCACCGGGGCGGTGCGGCGGCATCGGAGGACACACAGTCCCCGGCCCACGGCCGCCACCGCCGCCCGACGGGTGGCGGGCACTAGGTTCCGGACCGCCTGACGGGCTCCGTCGGAGCCCGTCAGGCGATCGAGTACACGGGGAGTCAGGCCCGCTTCAGGCCCAGGACGTCCGTGGCCGCGAAGGTCTCGTCGGGCGCACGGTCCGCGTAGTACGCGCCCAGGACCCCGTCGAGTTCCTCGTAAGAGAACGTCTCCTTCGCCGAGTCGAACTGGGCCGCGACCTTTGGCCGTTCGACCACCGCGACCATGCCGCCGTGGACGACCAGGAGTTGACCGTTGACGCGGGACGCCGCCGGGGAGGCGAGGTAGCCGACGAGCGGTGCGACGTGCTCCGGGGCGAGCGGGTCGAGTCCGCCGTCGGCCGGTACGGCGAGGCCCGCGAAGACGTCCTCGGTCATGCGCGTACGGGCCCGTGGGCAGATCGCGTTGGCCGTGACGCCGTACTTCCGCAGCGCCTGCGCGGTCGACGTCGTCAGGCCGACGATGCCGCCCTTGGCCGCCGCGTAGTTGGGCTGGCCCGCCGAGCCCGCCAGGAACGCCTCCGACGAGGTGTTGACGATCCGGCCGTACACCGGGGCGCCCGCCGCCTTGGAGCGCTCGCGCCAGTGCACCGACGCGAAGTGGGTCGTGTTGAAGTGGCCCTTGAGATGGACCCGGATCACCGAGTCCCATTCGTCCTCGCTCATCGAGAAGACCATCCGGTCCCGCAGGATGCCCGCGTTGTTGACCAGGATGTCGAGCTTGCCGTACGTGCCGGTCGCCAGGTCGACCAGGGCGCGGGCGGCGTCGAAGTCCGCGACGTCGCCGACGTGCGCCACCGCCTGCCCGCCCGCCGCGCGGATCTCCGCCGCGACCTGCTCCGCGGGCGCGGCGGACGCCTCGCCCGAGCCGTCCCGGCCGGGCTGCCCGTAGTCGTTGACGACGACGGCCGCCCCGAGCCGGGCCAGCTCCAGCGCCTCCGCCCGGCCCAGCCCGCGGCCCGCGCCCGTGACGACCGCGGACAGGCCCTGCAGGGGAAGTGACTGTGGAAGTGACATACGAGCGGGTCCCCCTCAGATCTCGATGCAGGTACGCAGCGCCTCACCGGTACGCATCTGGTGCAGCGCCTCGTTGATCTCCGCGAGCTGCACCCGGTGCGTGATCAGCGACTCCAGGTCGATCCGGCCGGCCCGCCACAGCGTGATGGCCCGTTCGTACGAGCGGAGCACGTCGCCGCCGCCGTACATCGACGGCAGGATCCGCTTCTCGTCGAAGAACAGCTCGAACATGTTGAGCTGCAGGAAGTCGTCCATCGCGCCCGCGCCGACGATGCACAGCGTCCCGCCGCGCCGGGTCGTCTCGTACGCCGTCCTGGCCGTCGCCGACTTGCCGACGACCTCGAAGACGTAGTCGAAGCCCTCGCCGCCGGTGATCCGCTGCCTGGCGTCGGCGAGTTCGTCGGGCGAGACCGCCTCGGTCGCGCCGAAGGACAGTGCCGCCTCGCGCCGTGACGCCACCGGGTCGACGGCGACGATCTGCGCGGCGCCCTGTACCCGCGCGCCCTGGATCGTGGAGATGCCGACGCCGCCGCAGCCGATGACGGCGACGGACGAACCGGCCTCCACCTTGGCGGTGTTGATGGCCGCGCCGAGACCCGTGGTCACTCCGCAGCCGATGAGCGCGGCGATCTCGAACGGGACGTCCTGCGGTATCGGCACCGCGCAGCCCGCGTCGACGACGACCTCCTCCACGAAGGTGCCGGTCCCGGCGAAGCCGAAGACATCGCCGCCGGGGCGCTTGAAGTTGGGTGTGCCGGCGTTCATGAACCCGGCCAGACAGAGCTGGGTCTGGCCCCGCTTGCAGGCCGGACAGGCCCGGCAGGACGGCAGCCAGCACATCAGCACCCGGTCGCCCTGCTGGACGCCCGTCACTCCATCGCCGACGTCGAGGATCTCCCCGGCGCCCTCGTGGCCGGGGATGAACGGCGCGGGCTGCGGCAGCACACCGCTCATCGCGGAGACGTCCGAGTGGCACAGCCCGGTCGCCCTGAGGCGGACCCTCACCTTGCCGGGGCCGAAGCCCACCGCTTCGACGTCGTCGAGGACGTCGAGTTTGTCCTGGCCGATCTCGTGCAATACGGCTGCGCGCATGGTGCGGCTCCCTTCGGGAGGTCAGGAGAATTCGACGATGGTGTCGGCGAGCACCGGTGCGTCGTCCCGGTCCACGGCCGTCACCGACACCTGGACGCGGTCCGCTCCGGCCCACATCCGGATACGCAGGGTCTCCCCCGGGAACACCACCCCGGCGAAGCGCGTGCTGTACGAGCGGACGCGCGTGACGTCCCCGTCGAGGAGCGTGTCGACGACGGCCTTGAGCGTGATGCCGTACGTGCACAGGCCGTGCAGGATCGGCCGGTCGAAGCCGGCGAGCTTGGCGAACTCCGGGTCGGCGTGCAGCGGGTTCCAATCGCCGGAGAGCCGGTAGAGCAGCGCCTGGTCCTCGCGTACCGCCCGTTCGACGACCTTGTCGGGCTCGCGGTCCGGCTGCTCGGCGCGTGTGGAGGGGCCGCGTTCGCCACCGAAGCCGCCCTCGCCCCGTACGAAGATCTGCGCGTCGCTCGTCCACAGCGGGCCGTCCTCGTCGGCCGCCTCGGAACGGAGCACGAGGATCGCGGCCTTGCCCTTGTCGTAGACGGCGGCGACGCGCGAGGTGCTGGTGGCCCGTCCCCTGACGGGGATCGGGCGGTGGAGCGTGATCGTCTGGCCACCGTGCAGCACGGCGGCGAGGTCGACGTCGATGCCGGGGGCGGAGAGCCCGCCGACGACGCCCATGCCCGCGCCCGCGACGGTGGCGAAGCTGGGCAGGACGTGCAGCCGGGACTCCAGGGTGTAGCGCAGTTCGTCGGGGTCGGTGGCCGGACTGCCCTGGCCCTGGAACGAACCGGCGCCGAGGCCGAGGTGGTAGAGCTGGATGTCCTTGTGGTCCCAGGTGATCTCGGCGCTGCGCGGCTCCGCGGCGACCGCCCTGGCGGCATCGATGGGCATGGACACTGCTCCTTGGTTCCTGGTTCCTTGGTTCCTTGGCTCCGGGAGGAGTGGAAGACCTCGGTGCGGCCGTCCGCACCGTCGGTCGCACCGAGGCCGTACGGGGGCCGGCCGCTCCACGCGCCCGTTCTAGAACGCGTTCTAGTCTTCTGAGTCGGGAATTCTGTTCAGATATGAGGCAAGGCGTTCGAGGATCTCGTCGGCTGTCTTGGTCCAGACGTAGGGCTTCGGGTCGGTGTTCCAGGCTGCGATCCAGTTGCGGATGTCCTTCTCCAGGGCTTGGACGGATCTGTGGACGCCTCGCCGTATCTGCTTGTTGGTGAGTTCGGCGAACCATCGCTCGACGAGGTTGAGCCAGGATGAGCCCGTCGGTGTGAAGTGCAGGTGGAACCGGGGATGGGCCAGCAGCCACTTCTTGATGGCGGGTGTCTTGTGGGTGGCGTAGTTGTCGCAGATCAGGTGGACATCCAGGCCGGCGGGCACTTCCTTGTCGAGCTTGACCAGGAACTTCTTGAACTCCTCGGCGCGGTGTCGGCGGTGCAGCGAGCCGATGACTTTGCCGGTGGCGACCTCCAGGGCCGCGAACAGTGTGGTGGTCCCGGAGCGGACGTAGTCGTGGGTCGCCCGCTCGGGAACCCCGGGCATCATCGGCAGCACGGGCTGGGACCTGTCCAGGGCCTGGATCTGCGATTTCTCATCCACGCAGAACACCAACGCCCGCTCGGGCGGGTCCAGGTAAAGCCCCACGACGTCGTGGACCTTGTCGACGAAGTACGGATCGGTTGACAGTTTGAAGGTCTCCGACCGATGCGGCTGCAGTCCGAACGCCCGCCAGATCCGTGACACCGACGACTGCGACAGGCCCACCTCCTTCGCCATCGACCGAGTCGACCAGTGTGTTGCGTTCTTCGGCGTGGACTCCAGTGTTTTCGTGACCACCGCGGCGACCTGCTCGTCCGTCACCGTCCTGGGTCCGCCCGGACGCGGCATGTCACCCAGGCCGGCGATCCGGTACTGCACAAAGCGGGACCGCCAACGGCCCACCGCATGAGGCGTGGAACCCAGCCGGGCCGCCACATCCTTGTTCGAGGCACCCTCGGCACACGCCAGGATGATCCGACACCGCAAGGCCCACGCCTGCGGCGTGGAACGACGCCGCACCCACCCCTCGAGTGCAGCCCGCTCCTCATCCGACAGTCTCAACTCGGCCTTCGGCCGCCCCGTCCGCGCCATGAGGCAAGCCTACATATCTGAACAGAACTCCTGACTCAGCAGACTAGGGCCGGTCGGACCCTATGTATAACGCACCCCCCAGGACTTGTGAAGGCTCCTGACGCAACGTCAGATCGGTCGTGTCGGCCCGCCGGTACCGGCTCACCCAGGACATTTGCCATCGCCGGATCGGGACAGTCGCATCTGCCGCGCACCCGCGCCCGCGCCATGGCGTCGTGGCATGACGCGGACAGCAGCGGCCCACCCGGCAGCGGCCTCAAGGGCCTGGCCGAACGACTTGCGACGGCCGGCGGCCCCTGGTGGCGGGCGCGGCGCCGAGAGGCGGATTCCGGGTGACGGCGGAACTCCCTGCCGAGCTCCCGGCGGAAGCCCCCGAGGCCCGCGGCGGAGGTCGTCGCGGCGGAAGTCTCCCACCCCCCGGCCGAAGTTCCCGAGGCCCCGGCGAGGGACGGTTCGCCGGACAATTCCGGCCATACCCTTGGCCTGTGAACGAGATGCCCCGGGAGCACCGGCCCGCCAGGTCCGTCCGTGTCCTTCTCGCCGAGGACCAGGGCATGATGCGGGGCGCGCTCGCGCTGCTGCTCGGGATGGAGGAGGACATCGAGGTCGTCGCGCAGGTGGCCGCGGGCGACGAGATCGTCCGGTCGGCGCTCGTGGCACGGCCCGATGTGGCTCTGCTGGACATCGAACTGCCCGGCCTCAGCGGGCTGGACGCCGCCGCGGCGCTCCGTGAGGAGGTGCCCGACTGCCGGGTGCTGATCCTGACGACGTTCGCCAGGCCCGGGTATCTGCGGCGTGCGATGGAGGCCGGGGCCGCGGGATTCCTCGTCAAGGACGGGCCGGTGGAGGAGCTGGCGGAGGCGATCCGGGCCGTTCTCCGCGGGGAGACCGTCGTCGATCCGGTACTCGCGGCCGCGGCCCTGAGCGCGGGGCCGAGCCCGCTGACGCCGCGGGAGCGGGACGTGCTGAACGCGGCGGTGGACGGGGCGACGGTGGCGGACATCGCGGCGAAGGTGCACCTGTCGGAGTCGACGGTACGGAACTACCTCTCCGCGGCGATCGGCAAGACCGGCACCCGCAACCGCATGGAGGCGGTACGCGCGGCCCGCCGCCAGGGCTGGCTCTGAGGAGTCACTTCCGTACCCGGTCCCTCGGCAGCCACAGGACCATCAGCAGCGCCGCGGAGACCAGGATCCCCGTGCCCGTTCCGAACGCCAGCGCGTACCCGGCCGTCACCGCCTCCGGAGTCGTCGCACCGGCGGTGCGGGCCGCCGCGATCGTCGACAGGGCGGCGAGGCCGAGTGCGCCGCCCATCACGCGGGAGGTGTTGATCAGCCCGGACACGAGACCCGCGTCGCCCGGCGCGGCGCCGGAGGTGGCGAGGGCCGCGAGCGGCGTCCCCGCGAAACCGGCGCCCGCCATCATCACGATGCCGGGCAGCATGATCGCGGTCAGGTACGGGCCGTGCGCGTCCATCGTGGACTGCCAGCCGAAGCCGGCCGCGGACACCAGCACACCGAGCACGGCGACGTTGCGCGCGCCGATGACGGGCATCAGCCGTGGCGCGAGCTTGGAGCCGAGGATGACGGCGAGCGAGCTGGGCATCAGCGCGAGCCCGGCAGCGAGCGGGCTGTAGTCGAGGACGTTCTGGGCGTACAGCGTCATGAAGTACCACATGCAGAACATCGCGGCGCCGCAGCAGAACATCGCCGCGTTCGCCGCCGACACCGACCGCGTCCGGAACAGTTTCAGCGGCATCAGCGGTGTCCTCGCCCGTGCCTCGACCGCGACGAACACGCCGAGGAGCGCGAGCCCGGCGCCCAGGGGCACCAGGGTCGCGGGAGCGGTCCAGCCCTCCTGCTCGGTCTGCACGATCCCGTACGCGAGGGTCGCGAGGCCCGCCGTGACGAGCACCGCGCCCGGCAGGTCCAGCCGGCGCCGCTCCCCCGCGCGGCTCTCCGTGAGCCACCACACCCCCAGGGCGAGGACGAGCGCGCCGACCGGCACGTTGATCAGCAGTGTCCAGCGCCAGGAGAGGGCGTCGGTCAGCACGCCGCCGACGAGTCCGCCCGCCGCGCCGCCGCCCGCGCCGACCGCGGTCCAGGTGGCGATGGCCCGTGCCCGGGCCGGGCCTTCGGGCACGGCCGAGGTGAGGAGCGTCAGCGTCGACGGGGCGAGGACCGCGGCACCCAGGCCCTGCCCGGCGCGTGCGGCGAGCAGTTGCCAGCCCTCCTGGGCGAGCCCGCCCGCGAGCGACGCGGCGGTGAACAGCCCGAGCCCCACGAGGAACATCCGCTTGCGTCCGTACAGGTCCCCGGCCCGTCCGCCGAGCAGCATGAAGCCGGCGAAGGCGATCGAGTACGCGTTGACCACCCACTGCAGTCCCACCGCGCTCAGCCCCAGGTCGGCCCGCATCGACGGCAGCGCCGTGTTGACGACGGAGACGTCGAGGACGACGAGGAACTGCCCGGCGCAGGCGGCCAGGACGACGGCCCACATACGCGTGGGACGGCGGCCCGGCGCGGATATCCGGGGGTCTGCTGTGGGTGACGGGGCTTGGACCATGACCGTCATGGTCCCAGGCGCCCGACGGCCCGTACATCAGGATTTCGGCGTACGGATGCCGGGACCCCGGGTCCTAGGACTTCCGCACCACGGTCACTTCCCCACCACGGTCACGTCCGCAGCACGGTCACTTCCGCAGCACGGTCACCACCGCCGCCCCGCCCAGCCCGATGTTGTGCGCGAGGGCCGTCCGGGCGCCGGGCACCTGCCGGTCCCCCGCCTCGGCCCGGAGCTGCCAGGTCAGCTCGGCCGCCTGGGCCAGGCCGGTCGCGCCGAGCGGATGCCCCTTGGAGATCAGCCCGCCGGACGGATTGACCACCCACCGCCCGCCGTGCGTCGTCGCCCCGGACTCCACGAGCTCGCCGGACCCGCCGTCCCGGCACATGCCGAGCGCCTCGTACGTCAGCAGCTCGTTGACGGAGAAGCAGTCGTGCAGCTCGATGACGTCGATGTCCTCGATGCCGAGGCCGGACGCCTCGTACGCGTCCCTGGCCGCGGCCCGGGACATGGGCCGGCCGACGACGTCGATGCAGGAGCCGGAGGTGAAGGAGTCGGCGGTGTCGGTGGCCATGGCCTGTCCGGCGATCTCGACGGCCTTGTGGTGCAGGCCGTGTTCGACGGCGAACCGTTCGGAGACGACGAGCACCGCGGCGGCCCCGTCGGAGGTCGGTGAGCACTGGAGCCTGGTGAGCGGTTCGTGGATGGGCTTCGCGGCGAGGATCTCGTCCACCTCGTAGACGTCCTGGAACTGGGCGTTGGGGTTGCCCGCCGAGTGCCGGTGGTTCTTGGCGGCGACGGCGGCGAGCTGCCGGGCGGTGGTGCCGTGGCGTTCCATGTGCTCGCGGGCGGCGTTGCCGAAGATCTGGGCGGTGGGCGGGGTCATCTCGAAGCCGTGCCGGGCCGCCATGATCCCGTAGTGCCGCGCCACGGGTGACGTGCTGAAGTCTCCCCCGTCCGCTCCGCCGCCCAGCGCGCCCTTCTTCATCTTCTCGAAGCCGAGCGCCAGCACGCAGTCGCTGAGACCGCCCGCCACGAACTGCCGCGCCATCATCAGCGCCGTCGAGCCGGTCGCGCAGTTGTTGTTGACGTTGTAGACGGGGACTCCGGTGAGGCCGAGTTCGTACGCGGCGCGCTGGCCGGCCGTGGAGGCCTGGAAGCAGTGGCCGACGGCGACCTGCTGGACGCGCTCGTACGGGATGCCCGCGTCGGCGAGCGCCGCCGATCCCGCCTCCTTGGCCATGTCCCAGTACTGCCAGTCCCTCGACTCGGGCTTCTCGAACTTCGTCATCCCGACGCCGGCGATGTAGCTCTTCATGGTCTCGTGGCTCCTTCAGTCTCGCGGCAGGCCGAGGATGCGCTCGGCGACGACATTGAGCTGCACCTGTGTGGTGCCGCCGGCGATGGTCAGACAGCGCGACATCAGCAATCCGTGGACGGCCCGCTCGCCCGGCCCCTCCCGTACCGCGCCCGCCGGGCCGAGCAGTTCGAGCGTGAGCTCGGCGACCTTCTGCTGGTGCGGGGTCTGGACGAGTTTGCGTACGGACGCGCCCGCGCCCGGCTCGATGCCGTCGACCTGCATGAGGGTCGTCCGCAGCCCGATGCAGGCGAGGGCGTGCGCCTCGGCGGCGAGCGCGCCGATCCGGGCCCGGTAGCTGTCGTCGAGTTCGTCCGCCCGCCCGATCAGCTCCTCCAGACCGGTGTCGAAGCTCAACTGGTCGGCCATGTGGACGCGTTCGTTGCCGAGCGTGTTCCGTGCGACCCGCCAGCCGTCGTTCACCTCGCCGACGATCGCGTCCGCGGGCAGCAGTGCCCCGTCGAAGTACACCTCGTTGAACATCGACTCACCGGTGATCTCCTTCAGCGGCCGGACGTCGATGCCTTCGGTGGCCCTCATGTCGACGAGGAAGTAGCTCAGACCCTTGTGCTTGGGGGCCTCGGGGTCGGTTCTGGCGAGGAGGATGCCGTGGTCGGCACGGTGCGCCGCGCTCGTCCACACCTTCTGCCCGGTGATCCGCCAGCGGCCGTCCGCCGTGCGCTCGGCGCGGGTACGCAGGTTCGCGAGGTCGGAGCCTGCGCCGGGCTCGCTGAAGAGCTGGCACCAGAGGAGTTCGCCGCGCAGCGTCGGCAGCAGGAAGCGGTCCTGCTGCTCCCTCGTCCCGTACGCGAGGAGGGAGGGCACCACCCAGGTGGCGATGCCGAGTTCGCTCATCCCGACCCCGGCGGCGCGCAGTTCGTGCTGGACGGCGAGCTGCTGGAGCGGGCCCGCGCCGAGGCCGTACGGCGGCGGCAGGTGCGGGGCGGCGTGGCCGGTGGGGGCGAGGACGCGGCGCGCGGCGGCCGGGTCCAGGCCCCGGGCGGGGGCGATGGCTTCGCGGGCCTGCGCACGGTAGGGCCCGGCCTCCGGCGGGAGTTCCAGGCGGAGTTCGCGGCGCGCGCCCGCAGCCGCGAGCCCGACCGCGCGGAGCCGGTGGGCGTCGCCGGGGCCGAGGAGCTGCCGGGCGACGACCGCCCTGCGCAGATGGAGGTGGGCGTCGTGCTCCCAGGTGAAGCCGATGCCGCCGAGTATCTGGATGCAGTCCTTGGCGCAGCCGTACGCGGCGTCGAGCGCGGTCGCGGCCGCGAGGGCGGCGACCAGCGACGCGGCATCGGTATCGCTGTCGGCGTCCGTGTCGCTGTCGACGGCCCGGGCCGCGTCCCAGGTCAGAGCGCGGGCCTGTTCGAGCCGTACGAGCATGTCCGCGCACAGGTGCTTGATCGCCTGGAACCGCCCGATGGGCCGCCCGAACTGTTCCCGCACCTTGGCGTACGCGGTGGCGGTGCCCAGCGCCCAGCCGGCCGTGCCGCATGCCTCGGCCGCGAACAGCACGGCCGCGAGGTCCCGTACGAGCGCCGCAGGGGCGTCGAGGACCCGGTCCGCGGGGACGCCGACGGCCTGCGCGGTGACCTCGGCCGTGGGACGGGTCGGGTCGGCGCTCTCGTGCGTACGGATCGACAGCCCGGAGGCGTCCACGGCGAGCAAGGCCCGGCCCGCGCCGAGGACGAGCAGGTCCGCGTGCCCGGCGCCGAGGACGGGCGGCGCGGTCCCGTCGAGCCGGTGGCCGTCCGGCACGGGGGCGGCGGTGAGGCTGCCGGGCCCCAGCGCCACGGCCCCGATGCGCCGTCCGTCGGCGAGCCCGGCGGCCAGATCGCCTCGCCCGGCGCGCACCAGTACGGCGGAGGCGAGCACGGTGGGCAGATACGGACCCGGCAGCGCGGCCCGCCCGGTCTCCTCCAGGACGACGGCGAGGTCGAGAAGCGTCCCGCCCCCGCCGCCGTGCTCCTCGGGCAGGTGCACCCCGAGCAGCCCCTGCTCCACGGCGCCGTCCCAGTACCCGGGCCGTCCCCCGCTGCCGCACTCCGGCGCGTCGAGCAGCTTGCGCACGGTCTCCGGCGGGGCCGCTCGCGCGAGCCAGCCGCGTACGGAGTCCGCCAGAGCGCGCTGCTCCTGTGTGATGGCGATGCCGCCGCTGTCCGTACCGGTGCTTGCACTGCCCATGAACCGGCAGACTAGAACACGTTCCAATCTGACGGAAGGTCAGAAACCCGGTGGACCGGAAAGCCGGCGGCTCGGCGGACCGCTGTCTTGTCTCACTGAACCCTGCGAAGTCCGGGCATACATTGCGAGGGCTCTAGCGAAGTCCCGCGTGACCTTGCGAGCAGACCTGGCGTTAGGCCACCCGTGGAAGCTGGGCTACGTGTGCTGGCCGGTGGCGTACAGGGGCCGCCTTCTGGCGGATTCGAGGTCGGGTACGTCGAGCCGGACGGGTCGGAGTTCCGGCGGCCACTGGCCGATGTTTGGTCAGTGCGGTTCGAGGGCGTCGCGCCGGTACGCACGTTCAAGTCGTACAAAGGGCAGCGGCACCTGCCAGGGCTGTGGTGGTCGTCGACGGCGGGGGGCCACATCGGTTACGAGTCCTGGCTGGAACGCGATCACGTGATGCTGATGGACTTCGACCCGTCGGTGGTGGGGGTGTCGTCACAGCCGTTCTGGCTGTTCTGGACGTCAGGGAACGGCAAGGTCATCTCGCACGCGCCGGACTACTTCGCACGGCGGGATGACGGTTCCGCAGTGTTGCTCGACTGCCGCCCGGCGGAACGGCGCCGGCCCCGGGACTGGGAGAAGTTCGAGGCGACGAGGACCGCCTGCGATCAGGTGGGGTGGGAGTTCCGCCTGGTGGGGGCGCCGGACGAGATCCTGGTGAGGAATGTGAAGTGGCTGTCGGGCTACCGGCATCCGCGCCACCTGGTGGAGCCAATCGCATCTGGGTTGCGGGAGGTGTTCGCCGCACCACACCCGTTGATGGCTGGCGCCACGATGGCGGGGGATCCCATCGCCGTGCTGCCGGTGCTTTTCCACTTGTTGTGGCTCCACGAGCTGTTGGTGGATGTGCGGGTTCCGCTGCACGCCGCAGCGATGGTGTCATCGGGGCCGATGCAGTGATGGCGGGCGGGAGTGCTTCGGTGCTGCGCCCCGGCGACTGGGTCACCTACGCGGACGGCGACCACCAGGTAGTGGCCCTGGCTGGAACTTCGGTACGGCTGCGCTCTCAGGACGGGGCGGAGTCGGTGGTTCTGGCTTCGTATCTGATGGCCTCTCCCGGCTTCGCGGTCGCCGGAACAGAACCCCCGGCAGCTGTCGAGCCGTTCGGTCTGTTGGAGAGCCTTCCGAAGTCGGTGCTGGCGGCCGCGCGAGAGTGGGAACGTCACGTCGTCGAGGTCGAGACCGGGCTGCCGCCGACGACTGATCCAGGGTCGGGGCCACGGCAGGAGTATGACCCGGCACGGCGGACTCTGGCCGAGCGTGATGCGGCAAAGGCACACGAGCTGGGGGTCAGCGCCCGCACTGTCCAAAGCAGGCGGGCCCGCTATGCGCGTCAAGGACTGTGGGGGCTGGTCGATCAGCGCACGATCCGAGAGTGGGAGACCACGGGGCGAGCGGATGCACGACTGATCGATGCGATCTGCCAGGTGATGGACAGCGAAACAACTACCTCGACCGGAACCCGCTCGCGGCTGATCCGCCGAGTGATCAAAATGGTGGAGGATGCGCACGGACCGGGGACGGTCCCGCTGCCCAGCAGGAGCACGTTCTATCGGCTTGTCGACGCGCTTTCCACCGGTCGACACACCTTCGGCTCTGCCGTCACCCGCCGCCAGATGGCCAACCGGCCTGAAGGCCCGTTCACGCCGACGTTCGCGGACCGGCCCGGGGAACAGGTGCAGATCGACTCCACCCCGCTGGACGTGATGGTGGTGCTCGATTCCGGGTTGACTGCCCGCGCCGATCTGACGATTGCTGTCGATGTTGCAACCCGCACGATCTGCGCGGCCGTGCTGCGGCCGATGGGGACGAAGGCGGTGGACGCCTCGCTGCTGTTGGCCCGGATGCTGGTGCCGGAACCGATGCGCCCGGGCTGGTCGACGTCGCTTCGGATGACGGCTTCTCGGATACCGCACCTGCGCTTGCTGGATGTGGACGCGCGGATGGAACAGGCCGCCGCGAAACCGGTGATCGTGCCGGACACTGTCGTCATCGACGGCGGGAAGGTGTTCATCTCGGAGACCTTCATCCGGGCCTGCAATCGACTCGGAGTCTCAGTCCAAAGGGCACGTCCGCGCACCCCTACGGACAAGGCCATCGTGGAGGCGACTTTCTCCGCGATCAACACCTTGTTCTGCCAGCATGTCGCCGCCTACACCGGCCCCAACGTCTCCCGCCGTGGCGAGCGGGTGGAAGCACACGCGGCCTGGACGATTCCCGAACTCCAGGACTTGCTGGACGAGTGGCTTCTCGTCGGATGGCAGATGCGGCCGCATGACAGCCTCCGCGATCCCTACCGGCCCAAAATGGCGATGTCGCCGAACGACAAATACACGTCGCTGGTGGCCGCCAGCGGCTACCTGCCGCTGGTCTTGCGTGGTGAGGACTACCTCGAACTGTTGCCGGTGGCCTGGCGAGCGGTCAACGACTACGGAGTCCGGATCAACCACCGCACCTACGACTGTGCGGACCTGGGGCCGTGGCGGCGCCAGCAGTCCGGAATTGCTGCCAAGCGTGGTCTCTGGGAGGTGTACTACGACCCCTACGACCTGTCCCGAGTGTTCGTACGCACCCAGCACGGCTGGATCACCGTGCCCTGGATCCAGCTACCGCTGATCAACGCTCCGTTCGCGGACTTCACCTGGCAGCACGCACGCCGTCTGGCCGCCGAAGCCGGATTGGACGACACCAACGAAGACGCGGTCGCCCGCGTGCTGGACAAGCTGCTGAGCCGGGCCGAGCACGGCCCCGACAAACGCACGGTCCGCGTGCTCGACCGAACCCGAGCGGCAGTCGCCATCCCTGCACCTGCCGCCGAACCTGAATCCGACACGCCCTCACCAATCCAGCTGCCCGCCCCGGTGGCGCCCTTCGGTGTCTTCGACGCCCACGCTGAAGCCGAAAGGTGGCTCTGATACATGCCTTCCCCGCCCACGACTCCGGTCAAGGAAGAGACACAGCAGGGGCCGCCGCCGGACAGCCCACTGACCACCAAGGAGGGCTGGCGACGGTTCGTCGAACACGAACCGATCCCTCCCGTTCTCCTGTCGGCCGACGAGCGGGCAGCTCTGCCCGAGCGGCAACGGATGCGCGCGGACGACTCGCGGCGCGGCTATCACGCCGACCTCCCACTCGTGAACACCCCGACCATCCGCAAGGTCGTCGCTACCTCCCGCCTGTTGGTCCAGCTCAACCGCCAGCAGATCTCCGCCCGCCGCGGCGTCATCCTCAGCGGCGCTTCGGGCACCGGAAAGACCACCGCGCTGTCCCAGTTGGGGCGTGCCCATGAACTCGCCGTCCGCAAGCGTCATCCTCGCGACCGCAACCGGCTACCCGTCCTCTACGCAACGGTCCCGCCGGCTGCCACCCCGCGAATGCTCGCGGTGGAGTTCGCCCGGTTCTTCGGCCTGTCCTTCCCGGCACGGTCCAACATCACCGACGTCGTCGACGCGGTCTGCGCGACCGCTGCCCACGTCCACGTCGACCTGGTGCTGATCGACGAACTCCACAACCTCAACCTGGCCAGTCGGACCGGTGCCGAAGCTTCCGATCAACTCAAGTACTTCGCTGAGCGGCTGCCCGCCACGTTCATCTACGCAGGCATCGATGTCGAGGCCCAGGGACTGTTCGCGGGCACCCGCGGACGGCAGATCGCTGGCCGCTTCACCGTGATTCCAGCCTCCCCGTTCTCCTACGCCACCAATGAGGACCGGGACACCTGGACGGCGTTGGTCCAGACCCTGGAATCGATGCTCAGGCTGCATCACCATCGGCCTGGATCCCTCCCCAGCCTGAGCGGGTACCTCTTCCACCGCACCGGCGGAATGATCGGCAGCCTCTCCCAGCTCATCCGCGGCGCCGCCGTGCTGGCCATCGAGGACGGCAGCGAACGCATCACCGAAGACCTCCTGGACAGCGTTCCGATCGACTACGCCGCCGAACAGTCCGAAAAGCTCACAGCACCGACCAAGCGCACAGGTCGGCGAAGGCGCGCGGCCTGATGGCCGTCCGCCGCCTGCCTGACCCGATCCCGCCCGTCCGCCACGAGATCACAGGCTCCTACGTCGCCCGGCTTGCGCGGATCCACGGCATGGATTTCCCCACGCTCTGGGAGCAGATTTCGCAACCGATCAAGCCCCGAAGCAGCGTCCGCCGACTCGTCCCAGACCAGCTCGCGATGCTCACGGGACGATCCGTCCATCAGCTCGCCGGAGCCCTTCCCGAGCTTCGGACACCGGCACCCGACTGGCACACCTTCCGGCATGAACCACAACCCGCCTGCCACATCTGCACAGCACCCCACCCCGGCGGCCCTGTCCTTCAGCTGCTGCCACATCACCGCTACGTCTGCGTCCGTCACCAAATCTGGATCGGACCACCAGACGTCGACCACCTCACCACACCACTCACCGATCTACCCGAAGTCATCCATGCCCAACGACGTCACTTGCTCCTGTTCCAGCGGGCTGGCTGGGCCAACACCTACGACGCCGTCCTCACCGCGATCCTCATCTGCGCACAACTCTGGTCCAGCCCCTCTGAAGACCCCTCCGGCGCCTGGCATGAGTGGGTACGGCGCGCCAACATCCTCATTCCGCCAGGAACATCAGAGTCATCCTTTTCCACGGCCAGACTCTGTGCTGCCGTCTATCCCGAGGCCATCTCCCTCGCAGCATGTCTCGCCTCCCCGCACTGGCGCCTACAAGCCCGGGGATCTTTGGACGACCGCGCCCGTTTCGACACGGAAATCGCTCGGCTCCTGGCCCACCCTGCTTACCACCGGGACCGTCAGGACGACCCAATCAGCTACTGGGCCGACGTCAGTTCCCGCCGCCCGCCAGTTGCTCCCATCCGTCTCTTCACCGACAGGAAACCGACCCGCACCCCGCACCTCCACCGGCCGTCCCTGCACGCCGCCACACGCCGCACTCAGCAACGCCATGCCCGCGAGTTCGACTCCACCAACCGAGCTGGCGAGGCACTCGTCATGCACCGCCATGTCGCATCTGTTTACCGGCGCGCTTGGAATCCCATCCGGACTTGCTCCATCACCAACCAGCCCCACCCTCATTACAGCCGCTATCTCAACCGGTTCGAATGAACGCAGGCCACGGCTTCCCGCTCTCCGCGCGCCCCCGATGTCAGTCCCTTCTGGGGTTCAGCCGAGATACGCGTCAAGGGGGCAATGAGTAGATCTTGATGCGGCTTTACGCGTGGTCAGCACAGTGACGCCGCAGTAAATGCGTACATCTCGCCCTGGAAGCCGGAACGGTCCGCCGCAGGTCGCGACGATCACGGCCAGGGCTCCGTCGCAGTAAATCCAGTATTTACTGCGGCAGTTGTGATTACGTCTCCGCGATCGCACAACTGCCCGAATGTGGTTCTGCTGTGAGGGCTTGAGGGGAGGAGACTGTCAGTGCGCGACGCTGACCAGTCCTGGCGCCAGCATGTTTGCCTGGGTCATGCCCCCAGGTCCTCCGTCACGGGCAGGCACTCGGCGAGCAGGTCGACGACGTCGCGCCAGGCTCGCTGCGCGTGCTGTGGGTGGTAGCCGACACCGGGGACCACGGGGTGGTCGACCGGCGGGTGGTGGAAGGCGTGCAAGGCGCCGCCATAGACCGCGAGGCGCCAGTCGACGCCCGCGGCCTGCATCTCAGCGGTGAACGCGTTTCGTTGCGCGGGCGGCATGATCGGGTCTTCCGATCCGACCCCGGCCCACACCGGGCAGCGGATGCGCGCTGCCTCGCCCGGTCGGCCCGTGGTAGTTGCGTTGACTGTCCCGATCGCGCGCAAGTTGACGCCGCCTCGCCCGAGTTCCAGCGCGATGGCGCCCCCGGTGCCGTAGCCGATGGCGGCGATCCGGTCGGGGTCGGTCCGGGGCTCGGTGCGCAACTCGTCGAGTGCCGCGTGGCCGATGCGCCGCATCCGGTCGGGATCAGCGAGCAGTGGCATGCAACGGGCCAGCATCTCCTCGGGGTCACCCAAATAGCGCCCGCCGTGAAGGTCGAAGGCCAGCGCTACATATCCCAGCTCGGCGAGAGCATCGGCCCGGCGGCGCTCGACGTCGCTGAGCCCCATGCCCTCTGGTCCGAGCAGCACTGCGGGCCGGCGGTCGACACCGGCCGGGAGCGCGAGGTGCCCGATCATCGTCAAACCGTCGGCCGGGTACTCGACCGTACGCGTCGTAATCGTCATCATGAGACTGGACTGTAGTGATCGTCGAGCCCGGTCCGGCCGGTGTTCTGCCGCTGGCAGAACAGCGTAGGTGTCCCTCTGAAATACGGGACGGGCCCGGCGCTCAGGGCTTCAAGATCATCCCGTTGCCCCTTTGGCGCGTATCTCGGTACCGACGCCAATTGCATCGGATGCGAATAGGCGACACCCGCCCCGGATGCTGGCCGGACACGGCACAGATGCGGTCCGAGCAGGGCCGTTGGCCTCGGAGCCACGGTAGCGGTCTTGTCGGCGGACATCTGCGCGTCTCACTCCATCGAGCGATTGAACTGCGAAGACGCCCCCGAGTCGCATCTGATGCGAAATTCTCGCGTCAGATGCGATAGACGGAGAGTGATGGCGGATGGGTGGGGACGGTCTCGTTCCAGGGTCTGCTCGGCTGCACCTGATCGACGGTCTGCCGTTGCTGCGGCCGGACGAGCAGGTCTTCGAGGCGATGATCAAAGGCTGGCGCAACCAGCAGCTCGCCCGGAACCTCTCGCTGGGATACGTCGATGACCAGGAACGTACGGTCCGGGCCTTCGTCCGGCATGCCGACGCTATGCCGTGGCAGTGGACGCCGCAGCACGTCGATGAGTGGTCGGCCGATCTGCGGGCTGTGCACGGCTGTGTCCGCTCCACCCTGCGCAACTACCAGGGCTCAGTAAGGCAGTTCTGCGACTTCCTGACCAACCCGGCCTACGGCTGGAGCGACGAGCGTCTGCGGCACTTCGGTACCCACCCGGTCCAGGTGGTCTACGACTGGAACGCCGCAACGCACGCCGACGAAGCCGAGGGCGAGCCGGAACGACGGGCCTTTACCCGGCCCGAGCTGGAAGCATTCTTCGACCACGCCGACGAGGAAGTGCTGCGTGTTCGCGACAAGGGCCGCAAGGGCTGGCTGCCGGCCTTCCGGGACGCCGCCTTGTTCAAGGTCGCGTACGCCTACGGCCTGCGACGCAATGAGACCCGGATGCTCGACCTCACCGACTTCGGCCGCAACCCAGAAGGCCGGGAGTTCGGTGAGTACGGCACCCTGCTGGTCCGCTACGGCAAGGCCAAGAAGGGGTCGCCACCGAAGCGCCGCAGCGTGCTGACCGTCTGGCACTGGACGCCCGGCACGATCGAGGAATGGATCAGCGAGGTGCGGCCCGGGATGCGGCATGCGCCAAGCCGGGCCCTCTGGCCGTCCGAGCGAGGCCCGCGAATCGGGGTCCAGCGTCTGGACTCGCGCTTCGCCGCCTACCGGGACGCCGTCGGCCTGGACCCCGCGCTGGAGTTCCACTCGCTACGCAGGTCCTACATCACCCATCTGATCGAGGACGGCCACGACCCGTTGTTCGTCCAACAGCAGGTCGGCCACGACCACGCCTCCACCACCGCGATCTACACCTGCGTCTCCTCCGATTTCCGCACTCGCTCCCTGCGACGCGTCCTGGACGCCACCATCGAGGCCGCTCTGCGGACGGGAAGGACCTCCTGATGTCACGCCAGATCAGCTACCGGTGGCGCCTGCGTGAGCTGATGGCCGCCCGCGGCATGTTCACCGTCGCCGAGCTCATGCCGCACCTGGCCGAACGCGGCATCACACTGTCCTCCTCCCAGGTCCACCGTTTGGTCTCCGGAACCCCGGAACGGCTGTCCCTGCCCGTGCTGGCCACTCTCTGCGACATCCTCGACTGCACGCCCACCGACCTGATCGCCACCTCGGCCCAGAACCTCCCGACCCGCCGCGCCGCCGGCGAAGAAGCTCCGATCAACCTGGCCGCCCGCCGACCCACACGGGTCCGGCTGACGCCCGAGGGGTGAGCGGTGACGCCGGAGGAGTACGAGCGGTGGATGATCCGCGACTGCGCACGCTGCGGCCGTCGGGCTTCCAAGTCCGCCGAGTGGTCGGACGGCCCGATCTGCCGAACCTGCTACGAACGTGCGATGCGCGTCCGCGGCCGCTGCCCCTGTTGCGAGACTGACCGGCTGCTGCCCGGACGGGACACCGATGGCACACCGATCTGCCGCGACTGCGCGGGCATCGTCCGCGACTTCTTCTGTGATCGCTGCGGCTTCGAGGGGCTCCTACTCGGTGGGCGTCTCTGCGAACACTGCACCCTCGCTGACACGCTCGCCCACCACCTCGACGACGGCACCGGCCGTGTCGCCCCGGAGTTCCTGCCGCTGGTCGAGATCCTTCTGGAGATGGACCGGCCAAAGAGCCGCCTGATCTGGCTCCGCAACCCCAATGTCGTCCGTCTCCTGCGGGGCCTGGCCACCGGCAGCATTCCGCTCACCCACGACGGGCTGCACCAAGAAACCCCCTGGCGAACCGTTACCCACCTGCGTGACCTGCTGATGGACAGCGGCGTCCTCCCGCGAGTCGACCGGCAGCTCCTGCTCTACCAACGCTGGCTGACGGAACGGCTCGCCACCATTGGGGAACCCGAACACCACCAGCTTCTCCGGCACTTCGCCATCTGGCACCAGATGCGGCGCCTGCGGGCAAAGGCCGAGAAGGCACCGCTGGGACGCTCCCAGACCAACCACACCAAGCAGGAAGTCACCCAAGCCGGCGCCTTCCTCGCATGGCTCGCCGACCGAGGGCGCACAATCGGGCAGTGCCAGCAGGCCGACATCGACGCCTGGCACACCGAGAGCCTGGCCACCCGCCGTCCGTCCCAGTCATTCCTGCGGTGGTGCATGACGACCGGCCGGATGCCCCGCCTCACACTGCCGCCCGCGGTCATCACCCAGGACCCGGAACCGCTGCACCAGCACTGCCGGCTCGCGATCCTCCGCCGGGTCCTCAATGACGACTCCTTGCCCCTGCGGGCCCGGGTCGCCGCCGCACTCGTTCTCCTCTATGCGCAACCCGTCAGCCGCATCGTCCGCCTCGCCATCGATGACATCACCGACGACGGGACCACCGTCACCGTCCGACTGGGAGAGCCGCCGTCCCCGCTGCCGGAGCCCGTCGCCGACCTGATGCGGGCCTACATCCGGTCCCGACAGCACATGCCCTACGCCAGTAGCAGAAGCTCACAGTGGCTTTTCCCCGGCCGCCAGCCCGGACAGCCCATGAACCCGGTCAGCCTCCAAGTCCACCTCCGAAAGATCGGCGTCCCGCCGCAACGAGGCAGGACCTCCGCGATCCGCCAGCTCGTCCTCCAAGCCCCGGCACCCGTCATCGCGAAGGCGCTGGGCTACCACGACAAGACCGCCACCCGCCTGGTCACCGAAGCCGGAGGAACCTGGAGCCGATATGCACCCGGCGACCACACACGCTGACAGGAGCGACGTGGCTGCTCTGATGGGCCAAGCTCCCGCGAGCGGCCCGATGTCAGTACCAGGTGGCAGGCTCTGCCTCCATGAACAAGCAGCAGTTCTGGCAGCTCATTGAGGCAGCCCGCAATCAAGCGTCCAACCCGAACGACGGCGAAGCGGTCGCTCGCGAGGCGACCTCGCTGCTGGCCTCCCGGCCGGTCGAGGAGATCCTCGCAGCTGAACAGGTGCTGTGGGACCTGATGGTCGACTCCTACACCAATCCTCTGTGGGCCGCTGCTTACATCGCCAACGGTGGCTGCTCTGACGACGGCTTCGACTACTTCCGCGGCTGGCTGATCGCTCAGGGCCGTGAAGTCTTCGAACATGTAGTCGCTGACCCCGATGCCCTGGCAGAACTGCCCATCGTTCAAGCCTCCGCAGCCGACGGCGTCGACCTGGAGGGTGAGGACATGCTGGGCATCGCCTGGAACGCACACATCTCAGCGACCGGTGATCAGCTCCCCGCGAGCCCACCCACCATCCGCTACCGGGAGCTGGACCCCACCTGGAACTTCGATTTCGATGACCACGACGAAATGACTCGCCGACTGCCCCGCTTGGCAGCTCTCTATCTGGAATAGGCAGAAGCTCGCAGTCACAAGACGGGGTCAACAGCGGAGAGCGAGACTCCCGAGCATCACTGTCCGTCACTCCATCAGGCCATGAACACGTCTCGGCTGACGAATACGCGATACCTCAACATGCGGGCCTACCAGTCTCACACCCCCTTCTGGCACGATGCCCGGGCATCCACACGATCAGGAGAGACATGGGCACCTGGGACGTCGGCCCCTTCGACAACGACACCGCGGCGGACTTCTCCTACACCCTCGACGAAGCAGCCGAGGGCGAGCGGGAAAGCATCATCCGCGCGGCGCTGGTCCGCACGGTCGACACCCACGGCTGCCTCAACCACGACGTCTCGGTCGAGGCAATCGCCGCGGCGGCCCTGGTGGCCGCACAGTGCCCCGGAGGCGAGCCCATCACGACCGCCTACGGGCCGGACCTGCCCATCCCCGAGCTGCCTGCCGATCTACGCGAGCTCGCCATCCACGCCCTCGACCGAGTCGTCACCGAGCCGTCCGAGCTCATGGAACTCTGGGGTGAAAGCGACAAGGGTGGCCCTTGGCGAGCGACCATCTCTCAACTGCTAAACGCTCTTCTGCCACCGGCTCTGAGAGAACAGCTCAGCCTGATCTGACAACCCCCGTCCGAGAGTCAATTCACATCGCCTCGGCGCCCAACAGACCGCCGATTACGCAACCTATGGTGAGACGATCCGGCCCTCACCTGCCCAAGCGAAGGTTGCGAATCGCAGATCACCAGGAGCAGGGCTCGCAACGTTCAGTCGGACGGGACAACCGCCGCTCAGCCGGGGAACGCGAGCGTGACGCCGCCGCCCTCCTTCACCGCCTCCACGGCCGCCTGGTGCACGGCCCTGCCGGTGTCCTCGTCGACGGCCGGTACGGGACTGCCCTCCACCGCGTACCACTCGGTCGCGCCGGTGTGCTGCACGGTCACCTGGGCCAGGCCGTCGATCCACGTGGTGTGCACGGTCAGGTCTCCCGTGATCGGACCTCCCTCCGTGGTCATCACCCCGCCCGTGCCGGCGACGATTCCCTGAGTGGTCCAGGTCGCCCAGGTGTCCATGGCACGCCTCCGCAGCAGTCCTGTGCACGTACGTATGTCCATCCTCTCCGCATTCCCGCCGACGCGCCCGGCTCACGCGCCGGGGGCGCCTCCCATGGACCGGAGCATCCCCACACCGCCGGTGCGCACGAAGCGCACCACGAACGCCGCCGCGAGCAGCAGGAAGACGATGTTGAGCCAGGTCGTGTAGTCCCAGGAGACCCCCTCGTCGGGGACCTTCGCGCCCGACCGGTCCGGGATGATCCCGAGCGCCCCGAAGACGAACTCGACGACGTACGCGGCGACGACGACGGAGGCGTAGAACGTCCCGAGGAGGAACGCGGCCATCCGCACCCCGTAGTACTTCCGGTAGATGTTCAGGATCGGCACGATCAGCAGGTCGGCGAAGATGAAGGCGATCACCCCGCCGAAGCTGATCCCGCCCTGCCAGAGCACCACGGCGAGCGGCACGTTGCCGACCGAGCAGACGAACGAGGCGATGGCGACGAGCGGCCCGACCAGCGGGCCCCACAGCTTCGCGAGCAGCGGGTGCCCCTCGAAGAAGAACGCGCTCCAGAACGCGTCCGGCACCCAGGCGGCCACGGCCCCGGCGATGAGCAGGCCCAGCACCAGATCGCGCAGGATCGCCGCCCACTCCATCACGAAGACGTGCGCCGTGGCGGTGAAGCCCGCCGCGGACAGCAGCCGGCGCCGGAAGGAGCCCTCGCCCCCGACGGACATGTCCATGGCCGCGTGGCCCTCCATCGAGCCGGCCAGCCCGCGCCCGGCCTGCGCCCGTGCCTCACTGAGCAGCCGCTCACGCAGGAACAGCCGGAAGAGCACGGCGAGCGCCACGATCATGACCGGCCCGCCCGCGAACTCGGCCGCGGTGAACTGCCATCCCATCAGCAGCGCCAGGATGACTCCCAGCTCGACGACGAGATTGGTCGAGGCGATCTCGAAGGCCATCGCCGCGGTGAAGTTCGCCCCCTTGCGGAACAGCGAGCGCGCGAGCGCCACGGCCGCGTACGAACACGACGACGACGCCACGCCGAGGCCGGCCGCGGCGACCAGGCTCCGCGGGCTGTCGTCGCCGAGGAGCGAGACGACGGTGGACTTGCGGACCACGGCCTGCACGACCGCGGACAGCGCGAAGCCCAGGATCAGGGCCCAGGTGATCTCCCACGCCATCGAACCGCTGAGGGACAGGGCGTGCAGTACGGCATCGAGCGCTGCGTCCATGCGCCTCACCCTCACGGTCCGCCCCGCGCCGCAGCCCCGCCGACACGGCCGCCGCGACCGTGTCCACCCGGTCGGGCCGGGCGGGGTGGGCCCCGGGGGGACCGGGACGCCGTCCGCCTACGATGTGACCGCCGAGTAGCGCTGCCCGCCGGAGGAACCCATGGCCGTCGCCCCCGCCGCCCCCAGGCCGGAGACCCTCGCGGCCTTCGAGGCCGCCAAGGGCTTCATGCCCGTACGCGAAGGGCTGGCACTCCACGCGGCCGCTGTCGAGGCCGGGGCGCTCGGGCTGCCGCTGCTGGAGGTCGGGACGTACTGCGGACGGTCCACGATCCTGCTCGCCGACGCCGCCCGCGAGGCCGGCACCGTCGCGGTCACCGTCGACCACCACCGCGGCAGCGAGGAGCAGCAGCCGGGCTGGGACTACCACGACCCGTCGGTGGTGGACCCCGAGGTGGGCCTGATGGACACCCTGCCCGCCTTCCGCCGCACCCTGTACCGGGCGGGCCTGGAGGACCACGTGATCGCGGTCGTCGGGCGGTCTCCGCAGGTGGCGAAGGTGTGGGGCCGGGAGGTCGGACTGGTCTTCATCGACGGCGGGCACACCGACGAGCACGCCGTGAACGACTACGAGGGCTGGGCCCCGCACATCGCCGCGGGCGGCCTCCTCGTCATCCACGACGTCTTCCCTGACCCGGTCGACGAATGGACCGGCCAGGCCCCGTACCGGATCTGGCTGAGGGCCCTGGCCTCCGGCGCCTTCACCGAGGTGTCGGCGACCGACTCGCTGCGGGTGCTGCGGCGCACGGGAACCGGGATCTGAGGGACGGCGCCGGACATCCCCTAGCATCACGACGTGCCGTACGACGTGAACCAGCCCCCCGTCCGGTCCCGCCGCCCGGTCCGCGGCGGAGCCCTGCTCGCGGTCGCCGCGCTGGCGGTGGCCTGCCTGTCCGGATGCGGCGGGCCGAGCGGTCCGCCCGAGGCCGCGGCCGGCGCCTCGCCGTCCGCCACGGCGACGGACACCCCGACACCGCGCCCCGCCGGGACGCCGCCCTCCGGGGACGCCAAGCCCGCGGACCCCGGCGCGGAGCCGGGCGCCGGGACCGGCCCGCTCGCCGGAAAGGTCGTCGTGATCGACCCGGGCCACAACCCCGGCAACTTCCGGCACACCCGTGAGATCAACGCGCTCGTGGACATCGGCACACACCGCAAGGAATGCGACACCACGGGCACGTCCACCAACGATGGTCACACCGAGGCGGAATTCACCCTCGATGTTTCACACCGCCTTCGCACCCTGCTGGAAAAGCAGGGCGCAAGGGTGCAATTCACTCAGGACAACGACCGGCCTTTCGGTCCCTGCGTGGATGAACGCGCACGTATCGGGAACAAGGCCTCCGCCGATGCCGTGGTCTCCGTCCACGCGGACGGCTCGGGGGTCGGGAACCGCGGCTTCCATGTGATCCTTCCCGCACTGGTGAAGGACGGCTCCGCCGACACCACGAAGATCGTCGGACCCTCCCGCGAACTCGGCGAGCGCATCGCCGGGACGTTCGTACGCGCCACGGGCAGCAAGCCCTCCAACTACGTGGGCGGCGGTACCGGGTTGGACGTCCGCGGGGACCTCGGTGGACTGAATCTGTCGACCGTTCCCAAGGTGTTCATCGAATGCGGCAACATGCGTGACGCGAAGGACGCCGCCCTGCTGACAAGTTCACAGTGGCGGCAGAAGGCGGCACAGGGAATCGCGGACGGCATCAGCACCTACCTGCTGGGGTAGACCCGACAGGCGATAGATTCATTTCCCGCCGGGTCGGGGGCCGCATGCCGGGACAGCCCGGCACCCGTACGATGGGGCCACCCCCGAGTTCTGCGCCGTGCACCGCCGACCGGCGGCACCGACGACCGCCCCGATGAGACGCAACCGACTAAGGACCTACACGTGAACATCCGCTCCCTCACTCGAGGCGATGGCGTGGTGATCGGAGCAGCGGTGGTGCTGTTCATCGCCTCGTTCCTCGGCTTCATCAGCGTCGACTGCCCGAGCGGCATCGACTGCTCCCGCGCGGACCTGCCGAACGCCTGGGACTCGCTGGGCACCGTGATGTCCATCTACATCGCCGGGATCATCGGTGCGGCGCTCATCGTCGTCGCCCGCGCGCTGCCGGGGCGCAAGGTCCTGGGCCTCGACATCGGCCAGTTCGGCGTCGCCCTGAGCATCTTCGCCCTGTGGACGATGTTCTGGACGATCATCGACATGAACGCCGACGCCGGAGCCGGCGCGATCCTCGGCCTGCTCGGCACCCTGCTGCTGGCCGGCGCCGCGATCGCCACCCCGCTCGTGCCCGCCCTCAAGGTCGCCCTGGTCGGCCCGCCCAAGCCGCAGGCCCCGCAGCCGTACGGCGCGCAGCCGCAGGGCGGTTACGGCTACCCCGGCGCCCAGCAGCCGCCGTACGGCGCGCAGCCGGGTCAGCCGCAGCCGTACGGTGGCCAGCCCCAGCCCGGCCCGGCCGGTCCGGCGCAGGGCCAGCCGCAGGGCGGCCCGGCCCCGCAGGCCTCGGACTTCGCCCCGTTCTGGTTCGCGGTGCCGGTGGCCCGCCCGCTGTTCGCGGAGGACGGCTCGCAGACGCCGATCGCCGAACTGGCACCCGGCACCTGGTATCTCGCGGTGGAGCAGCGCGGTCCCGGCCTGGTGGCCCAGACGCAGGACGGCCGCCGTGGCGTCCTGCAGGACACGAGCGGCATCCAGCGCGGCTGATCGGCATCCGCACAGCGCCTCGCGGCCCCTCGCCCTTCCGGGCGGGGGGCCGTTGCCGTACAGTCGCCCCCGGACAGCGAACTGACGGTTCGTCAGACATCTCGGACGTGACGGATGGGGGCTGGGCGTCATGCGGCTCGGACTCGCACTGGGGTACTGGGGCCGCGGTCCGAACCCCGACCATGTCGACCTCGCCGTCGAGGCCGAGCGGCTCGGCTACGACTCGGTGTGGACCGCCGAGGCCTGGGGTTCCGACGCGTTCACCCCGCTGACCTGGATCGCCGCCCGTACCTCACGGATCCGGCTGGGCACGGCGGTGGCGCAGATGGCGGCCCGTACCCCCACCGCCACGGCGATGCACGCGCTCACGCTCGACCATCTCTCCGGCGGCCGGATGATGCTCGGTCTCGGGCTGTCGGGGCCGCAGGTCGTCGAGGGCTGGTACGGACGGCCGTTCCCGAAGAGCCCGCTGACCGCGACCCGCGAGTACGTCGACGTCATCCGCCAGGTCCTGCGGCGCGAGGGCCCCGTGGAGCTCGCCGGCCGCTTCCACACCCACCCGTACGCGGGCGAGGACGGCACCGGCCTCGGCAAGCCGCTCAAGCCGATCACCCACCCCCTGCGGGCCGGACTCCCGGTCCTGCTCGGTGCCGAGGGGCCGAAGAACATCGCCCAGACGACCCGGATCGCCGACGGCTGGCTGCCGCTGTACTGGTCCCCGCTGCGGACGGACGTCTACGAGGCGTCGCTCACCGAACTGCCCGAGAACTTCGTCATCGCGCCGATGGCCCGTGCCCAGGTCTGCGACGACGTCGCGGAAGGGCTGCTGCCGGTCAAGGCGATGCTCGGCTTCTACATCGGCGGCATGGGCCATTCCGCCCGTAACTTCCACGCCGATCTGATGGCGCGCATGGGGTACGAGGACGCGGCCCGGCACATCCAGCGGCTGTTCGCCGAGGGCCGGCGTCAGGAGGCGGTGCTCGCCGTCCCGGACGCCTTCGCCGACGAGATCTCGCTCATCGGGCCGCGGCAACGGATCGCCGAGCGCCTGGAGTTGTGGCGCAAGGGCCCGGTCACCGATCTGCTGGTGACGGCACCGGACCCCGGCACCCTGCGGGTGCTGGCCGAGCTGAACGCCTCGTAACCGGACGCCTCGTACAGCGGAACGCCTCGCCACAGGACGGCTCGCCACCGGAGGCCTCGCCACCCGGACGGCTACGCGGGCTTCCCGGGCAGCGCCGCCACGAACTCGTCGACCGTGACGATCGCGTGCGCGTACGTGGGCGCGTTCACCTCGAAGGTGGCCTCCAGCTCCTCGGGCCCGAACCCTCCGATGGCGCCCTTGACCAGCGTCACGTGGTAACCAAGTTCCTGGCCGAAGCGGGCCGTGGTGTCGATGCAGGTGTTCACGCGCATGCCGATGAGCACGATCCGCGAGATGCCGTACTGCTTCAGCAGCAGATCGAGGTCGGTGTTGGCGAATCCGCTCGCCGACCAGTGCTCGTGCACGACGGTCTCGCCCTCGACGGGCCGGAAGTCCGGATGGAACTCACCGCCCCAGGAGCCCACCGCGAAGAGCTGCGCCCGCGCGGTCGCCTGCTGCGAGGACGACAGGTGCCGCCAGTCCGCGTAGTCGCCGGGCGCGGTCCTGCGGTGCGGTACGAACAGGGTCCGGATGCCGCAGGCCCGTGTCGCCGCCAGCACCTCGCGCATATGGCCGAGCAGACCCACCTGCTCGGCCACGGGCGCGGTGCGCGGCCACAGCTTGCCGCCCTCGGACAGGAAGTCGTTGTACGGGTCGACCAGCAGAAGGCCGGTGTTCGCGGCGCTGTAACCGGCGCCGTCCGTCTCGTCGTTCATCGTCGTCCCGACCGGCCGCCGCCCGGCTACCCGCCGCTGAGCTGGGTCGCCGACGGCACCTTGTCCTTCACCTCGGCGCCGGCGCTCTTGCCGGCGTTCTTGATGTTGGTGATGACGTCCTCGAAGGCGCCCACGTCGGACTCGTTCGCCTGGCCCTTGCGGAGCTTGGTGCCGAGCCCCTTCAGCGACTCGATGCCGGCGGTGATCGGCGCGACCGCCTTCGACAGCAGCGGGTCGCCCTTGGCGTTGTTCGACGCCGCCTTGAGCCGGTTGTACGCGAACGCGCCCGCGAGGCCCGCCTTCACCAGGGCCACCTTCTGGCCGTCCGCGCCCTTCTTGAACTTGCCCTCCCGGTAGGGCTTGACGATCCACTGGTACGTCGCGCCCGCGGCGAGGCCGGCGTTGGCCACGAAGCGGGTCTTGGCGAACTTCTGCTTCTCCGCCGAACTCGTCGGCGACGCTCCGCCGCCCGCCTCGTCGTCGCCTCCGCAGGCGCCGGTGCCGAGGACGAGTGCGCAGCAGAGCAGCAGCGCGAGGGCCGCGCGGCGTATCGGAGTGGGCATGGCAGTCCTCCCTGACCTCCCCGAGACCTCTGCGCAAGCGTCACCCGCGAGCGTGCCTTCCGCCACT
The DNA here is from genome assembly GCF_036181745.1 of Streptomyces sp. NBC_00259. Taxonomy (NCBI): domain Bacteria; kingdom Bacillati; phylum Actinomycetota; class Actinomycetes; order Kitasatosporales; family Streptomycetaceae; genus Streptomyces; species Streptomyces sp. NBC_00259. Next base: position 2,274,565 of record NZ_CP108080.1, read on the forward strand.
CGGGCGAACCCCGACAGGTTTCGTTGAAGCCAGAACGGCAAAGCGGAGCCCATGTCCCCACGTCAACGCAGTGGAAGTCACCAGGCGGCGACGATCATCACCGTCATCGCCGACGTCATGGCCGTCATCCTCGGCCTGTGGATCCTGATGTACCTACTGGAAGCGAACCGGGCCAACAGCCTGGTGGGCTTCATCCAGGACGTGGCCCGCTGGCTCGCCGGCTGGTCGTACGACCTGTTCACCTTCGACGACGCCTGGGCACGGGTGGTGGCGGGCTACGGCCTCGCCGCCGTCGTGTACCTCGTCGTCGGGCACGCCGTGGCCGGCCGCCTGCGCCGCCAGGCCTGATGTTCCCGTCCGCGGGCGGGAGAGCCCCGGTGGCCCTCCCGCCCGCGGGCGGTCACTGACAGCACTGGGGTTCGAGCCCGCGCGGCAGCCGTTCCCCGCCGAAGACCGCGGTGGTCGCCTCGTCTCCCCCCAGGGCGGCGACCGCCAGCAGCAGGGAGCCCGCCGTCCACGTCGTCAGCTCCTCCGGCCAGAGGGCGCGGTTGCCTTCGAAGACGTAACCCGTCCAGTAGAGGCCGTCGTCGGCGCGCAGGTGCTGGATGGACTGGAGGATCTCCAGCGCACGGTCCGACTCTCCCATCGCCCAGAGCGCGAGGGCCAGTTCGCAGCTCTCGCCGCCGGTCACCCAGGGGTTGGGCAGCACACAGCGCACCCCCAGCCCGGGCACCACGAACGCGTCCCAGTACTCCTCGATGCGGGCCTTCGCCTCGGCGCCGGTGAGGGCGCCGCCGAGGATCGGGTAGTACCAGTCCATCGAGTAGCGCGACTTGTCGAGGAAGCGCTCCGGGTGGCTGCGTACGGCATGGCCGAGCGCGCCGGTCGCCAACTCCCAGTCGGGCTGCGGCTCCTCGCGCTCCTCGGCGATCGCGAGGGCGCAGCGCAGGGCGTGGTAGACGGACGAACTACCGGTCAGCAGCGCGTCGTCGACGATCGCGCCGCCGTCCTCGGGGGCTTCGCGCTTCCAGCCGATCTGACCGCCCGGCTGCTGCAGCCGCAGGACGAACTCGATCGCCGCGTAGACGGACGGCCACATCCGGTCGAGGAAGACGTCGTCGCCGGTGGCGAGGTAGTGGTGCCAGACGCCGACGGCCACGTAGGCGCAGAAGTTGGTCTCACGGCCGCGGTCGGTGGGCTGGTCGGCGTCGCCGTCGTGGTACGCGGCGTACCAGGAGCCGTCCTCGTTCTGGTGCCGTGCCAGCCACTCGTAGGCGCGCGCGGCCGCGTCGTGTTCGCCCGCCGCGTCCAGCGCCATGGCCGCCTCGGTGTGGTCCCACGGGTCCAGGTGGTGCCCGCGGAACCAGGGGATGGCGCCTTCCTCGCGCTGGACGGCGAGGATGCCGGCGACGGTCTGAGCGGCCTGGTCGGCGGTGAGGACACCGGGCAGGACGAGATGGTCGGTGCGGCCGGGACCGCGCCAGGGCACGGTCACTCGCCCACCTTCGGTGTGTGCGGCTTCGTCGCGTAGGCCACGAAGCTCTTGCCGACGACGGGGTTGAGCAGCTGCTCCGCGAACCGGGTCGCGAAGGGCTTCTTCATGATGTCCCAGACGAGCAGCTTGTGGTATGCGCGGACGGGCAGCGCCTTGTCGTTGTCGACGCCGAAGGCGCACTTGAGCCACCAGTACGGCGAGTGCAGCGCGTGCGCGTGGTGGGTGCCGTAGGGCTTGAGGCCGGCCTCGCGCATCCTGGCGAGGAGTTCGTCGGCCTTGTAGATGCGGATGTGCCCGCCCTCGACCTCGTGGTACGCGTCCGAGAGCGCCCAGCAGATCTTCTCGGGGCCGTAGCGGGGCACGGTGACGGCGATCCGGCCGCCGGGCTTGAGCACCCGGACCATCTCGGCGAGGACACCCTTGTCGTCGGGGATGTGCTCCATCACCTCGGAGATGATCACGACGTCGAACGACTCGTCGGGAAAGGGCAGGTTGAGCGCGTCGCCCTCCATGGCGGTGGCGCTCGCGCCCTCCGGTGCCTCCCCGGCCTCCTTCATCGCCGCGAACCACTTGGCGACCTCGCGGATCTCCTCGCCGTTCTGGTCGAGGGCCACGACCTGGGCCCCGCGCCGGTAGCACTCGAACGCGTGGCGCCCGGCACCGCACCCGAGGTCGAGCACGCGGTCGCCCGGGGCGAGCGGAAAGCGGGAGAAGTCGACGGTCAGCACGAGGTCTGCCCTTCCGGATGGGTCACGGCGCCCGCGTACGGGGCGCGCTTTGCAGAGTCTGCGGGCCACCGGCCCGCACGCGCGGTGCGGCCCCGGGCCCACGGCGCGGTGCGCCGGGAGGTCATCGGGCACCGGCCGGGGCCGTGCGTGCCTCGATCGCCTCGCGGTAGAGGTCCGCCGTGCCCTGGGCCGCCCGGGTCCAGGTGAAGCGGGACAGGACGCGGGCGCGGCCCGACGTCCCGATGCGCCGGCGCAAGGAAACGTCGCCCAGGAGTCTGCCGAGCGCGTCGGCGAGGGCGGCCGCGTCACCGGGCGGGACCGCGAGACAGGTCTCGCCGTCGGGGCCCGCCACCTCCGGGATGGCCCCACCGGTCGTGGCGACGAGCGGGGTGCCGGTCGCCATGGCCTCGGCCGCGGGCAACGAGAACCCCTCGTACAGCGACGGCACGCACGCCACCTGCGCGCTCCGCACGAGGTCCACGAGCTCCGCGTCGGAGATGCCCTTCACGAACTCGACGGCACCTTCGAGCCCGTACCGCTCGATCATCCGCGCCACCGGCCCGTCCTCGGCGCGCTTGCCGACGACGACGAGGTGGGCGTCGGGGCGCTCGGTGCGGAGCTTGGCGAGCGCCTCCACGAGGAACACGAGGCCCTTGAGGGGGACGTCCGCGCTGGAGGTCGTGACGATCCTGCCGGGCACCTCGGCGACCGAGGGGTCCGGCGAGAACAGGTCGGTGTCCGCGCCGATGTGCACGACCCGCACCAGTTCGGGCCGTACGCCGAGATGGTCGGTGATCTCCTGCTGCGAGGAGCCGGAGACGGTCAGCACGGACGGCAGCCGGCGCGCGACCCGCTTCTGCATGCGCGTGAAGCCGTACCAGCGCCGCACCGAGGCGCGCCGCCGCCAGTCCGGTGCGGCGTCGAGCTCCAGCTGCCGGTCGACGGTGATGGGGTGGTGGATGGTGGTGACGAGGGGCGCGCCGAGGTCGCCGAGCAGGCCGTAGCCGAGCGTCTGGTTGTCGTGGACGACGTCGAACTCGCCGCGGCGGGCCAGCAGGTGACGCCGGGCCCGCAGGGAGAAGGTCAGCGGTTCCGGGAAGCCGCCGGTCCACATGGCGGCGACCTCGAGCCGGTCGATCCAGTCGCGGTACTCGCCCCGCTTCGGCGTGCGGAAGGGGTCGGGCTGCCGGTAGAGATCGAGGCTGGGCAGCTCGGTGAGCGGCACGCCCTCGTCGAGTACGGGATAGGGCTGCGCGCCGATCACCTCGACGCTGTGTCCGAGGCGGGAGAGCTCGCGCGACAGATGCCGTACGTAGACGCCCTGGCCCCCGCAGAACGGGTTGCCCTTGTAGGTGAGGAGAGCGATGCGCAGTGGTCGGTCACCGACACCGGCCGCACCCGCACGGGGCCCGGTCGCTATGGCCTCAGCGGTCACTCACGGCCCCCTTCTCACTCCACTTTTCGCCGGAGCGTAACCGCTCGCGCTAATCTAGAACAAGTTTCACACTTGATCGTTCTTGATCGCTCAAGGAGCATCGAATCTACCGGCAGGTAGCGCTGCTGTAAGGCCCGGATCAGGTGATTCGCGCCACGGCGCGGAGCCCTGCCATGCTGTGCCCTCCGAAGCTCCGGGGGACGCGAACGGAGACGGGCGTCACCGGGAACGGAGACAGCGCGTTACCGGAATCGGGGACGGGGGCAGGAGACATGACCGCGGAAGCCAGGACAGCGGCTCCGTCAGTGACGGCGGTTCCGGCGACCCCTCCTCTGACGGAGCGCCAGGAGGCCAGGCGCCGGCGCATTCTGCACGCCAGCGCGCAGCTGGCCAGCCGGGGCGGCTTCGACGCGGTACAGATGCGTGAGGTCGCCGAGGCCGCCGGGGTCGCGCTGGGCACCCTGTACCGCTACTTCCCCTCCAAGGTGCATCTGCTCGTCGCCACCATGCAGGACCAGCTCCAGCATCTGCACACGACCCTGCGCAAGCGCCCGCCGGCCGCGGAGAGCTCGGCGCAGCGGGTCGCGGAGACGCTGATGCGGGCGTTCCGCGCGCTCCAGCGCGAGCCGCACCTGGCGGACGCGATGGTGCGGGCGCTCACCTTCGCCGACCGCAGCGTGAGCCCCGAGGTGGACACGGTCTCGCGCCAGACGACGGCGATCATCCTGGACGCGATGGGCCTGGAGAACCCGACGCCCGAGCAGCTCTCCGCCGTCCGGGTCATCGAGCACACCTGGCACTCCGCCCTGATCACCTGGCTGTCCGGACGCGCCTCGATCGCCCAGGTGAAGATCGACATCGAGACGGTCTGCCGCCTGATCGACCTGACGGACCCGGAACGGGACCCGCGCCAGGAGCGGGGCCCGGCCCCGGGGCGGGGCCGGGCGGGGCGCCGGCCCACCGGCTGAGCCCGGAGCCGGCACCGCGACTGTCTGCGGCACCGGCTTCGGGCTCCGGCTCCGGCTCGGGCTCGGGCTCCGGGGTTCGGCTCCGGCTCGGGCTCGGGCTCCGGTCGAGGAGGGCCGGAGCTACTCCTCGGGCGGGAACACCGCCTCGCCGGTGTCCGGCAAGGTGATCAGGATCGCCTCGACCGGACAGCCCTCCGCCGCCGCGAGGATCTGCTCGTTGGCGTCGGTGTCCGGCTCGGTGGGGTGGGACTGACGGGCGGAGTCCAGTGTGAACCCGTCCGGTGCGTTGCTCACGCACATGCCCGAGCCGATGCACACGCCCCGGTCGATCTCGATGTGCCAGCGGTCGCCCATCAGCCTTCGCTCCCGTATCCCGACGGCAAATGCACCATTTTGTGCTCAAAGTACTCGCCGAAGCCCTCGGGACCGAACTCCCGCCCCAGACCGGAGTTCTTGTATCCGCCGAACGGGCCAAGCATGTCGAGGCTGAACGTGTTGACGTTGTACGTACCGGTCCTCACCCGGCGGGCGAAGTCGATGCCGTGCTCGACGTCGGCGGTCCACACGCTGCCGCTGAGCCCGTAGTCGGAGTCGTTGGCGACCGCGGCGGCCTCGGGCTCGTCGCCGTACGGCAGCAGACAGATCACCGGCCCGAAGATCTCCTCGCGCGCGATGCGCATCGAGTTGTCGACACCGCCGAAGAGCGTCGGCTCGACGTACCAGCCGCGGTCGAGTCCGGCCGGGCGGCCGCCGCCGGTGAGGATCTTGGCGCCTTCCTCCTGGCCGATCCTGATGTAGTCGAGGGAGCGCTGCCGCTGACGGTCCGCCACCAGCGGGCCGACCTGGGTCGCCGGGTCCAGCGGGTCGCCGGTGACCAGCGCGCCGGCCGCGGCGGCGAAGGCGTCGGCGAACTCGTCGTAGCGGGCGCGGGGCACCAGGATGCGGGTCTGGGCGACACAGGCCTGTCCGTTGTTCATCCAGGCCGCCGGGACGATGCCCTGGACGGTCGCGTCCAGGTCCGCGTCGGGCAGGATCACGGCGGCGGACTTCCCGCCCAGCTCCAGGGTGACGCGCGTGAGATTGCGGGCGGCGACCTCCATCACGCGCCTGCCCGCGGCGACCGAGCCGGTGAAGGAGACCCGGTCGATTCCGGGGTGTCCGACGAGGTACTCACTGACCTCGCGGTCGGCGGGCAGGATCGACAGCACACCCTCCGGCAGCCCGGCCTCGCGGGCGATGTCGGCCAGGATGTACGCGTCGAGAGGGGACTCCGGTGAGGGCTTCAGCACGACCGTGCAGCCGGCGAGCAGCGCGGGCGCGAGCTTCGCCGCGGCGACGAACTGCGGAACGTTCCACGGGACGACCGCCGCGACCACACCGACCGGCTCCCGCCGCACCAGCAGCGGCCCGAGCACACCGGTGCGCCGCTCCTCGTACGTGAAGTCCCGGGCGACGGTGATGGCCGCGTCCCAGACCATCATCGCGCCGAGCGCCTGCGCCAGGACGCTCCAGGAGTACGGGGACCCGTTCTGCGAGCTGATCGAGCGGGCGATCTCCTCGTGCCGTACGGCGATCGCGTCCTTGATCCGCCCCACGATCTCGACGCGCTCCTCCAGCGACGTCCGCGGCCAGGGCCCCTGGTCGAACGCGGCACGCGCGGCCGCGACCGCCCGGTCCACATCGGCCCGCGAGGCGTGCGGGACGCGTCCGATGACCTGCTCGGTGTGCGGCGAGATCACCTCGATGGTGTCCGCGCCGAGGGGATCGACCAACTCCCCGCCGATGAACAGCTTTCCGTGCTCGATCAGTTCGGTCATGGCGACTGCCTCCCGCGCACCGGGGTTCCACCGGGGGATCTTCTGACACTGTTTCAGAACTGATACCAGTTCTAGTTGAACTAAGCCAGACGCGGGACCGAATAGGCCCCGACCAGCGGCTTTGTCGCTGGTGCGGGCCGCTCTCATGCGGCCGCCCCGTCCGATGTGCGCTAGGTCTCATCCGCGGGTTGTTACACCGGATCGGCGGCCGGTGTCTCCATGCCGAGTCCACAACGCGAAGGAGACACGATGAACGGGAACGGGAACAGGGACGTCGAGGTGGTCGTGGTCGGCGGCGGGTACGGGGGTGTGACGGCGGCCAACCGCCTGGCCCGGCGCGACGGCGTGTCGGTGACCCTGGTCAATCCGCGTCCCGACTTCGTCGAGCGGATCCGCCTGCACCAGCTCGTGACCGGTTCCGATGACGCGGTCGTGGGCTTCGACGAGGTTCTGGGCGGGAACGTCCGGCTGGTGGTCGACACCGCGACCCGGATCGACGCCGCCGAGCGCCGGGTGTCGCTGGCGGGCGGTGGCACTCTCCCCTACGACTACCTCGTCTACGCGGTGGGCAGCGGCGCCTCCGGTCCCGGCGTGCCCGGAGCCGCGGAGTTCACCCATGCGGTGTCGGACCTCGAGGGAGCGCAGCGACTGCGGTCGGTGCTGGCCGCGACGCCCGCGTCCGATCCGGTGACCGTGGTCGGCTCCGGGCCGACCGGTCTGGAAACCGCCGCCGAGCTGGCAGAACTGGGCCGCAAGGTCACCCTGGTCTGCGGCGACGTGCTCGGCCCCTCCCTGCATGCCCGAGTCCGCCGCCCGGTCGCCCGCCGGCTCGCCGAGCTGGGTGTGACCGTCCTCGAAGGTCCCCGTGCGCGGGTGACGGAAGTGACGCGCGACGGCGTGCGGCTCGACGACGGCCGCGAGCTGCCCAGCACGGTGACGATCTGGACCGCTGGATTCCGTGTCCCGGACCTGGCCGCCCGCAGCGGGCTGCGCACCGACGCCGAAGGCCGTCTGGTCACCGACGCGACGCTGACCAGCGTGGACGACGTGCGCATCGTCGCCGCCGGGGACGCGGCGGTGATGACGGACACGCCGTTCCGGATGAGCTGCCAGGCCGCCGTGCAGCTGGGCCCGGCGGCCGCCGACACGATCCTGCGCAGGATCGCGGGGAAGAAAGCCGCTGCCGTCCGGATGTTCTTCGCCGGGCAGTGCCTCAGCCTCGGCCGGGACGAGGGCGTCACCCAGTTCTCCTACCCGAACGACAAGGTGAACGCGCTCAGCATCAGCGGGCGGCCCGGTGCCGGCGTCAAGGAGATCGCCTGCCGGTTCACCCTCGACAAGTTGGTGTCCGGGGCACGCAAGGCCGGTTCCCGCGCGTCCCGCGCATCCCGCGGCCGAGGAGGACCGAGCCGCAGTGCCCCTGATCAGTGGGCAGGCCGCCGGTGACGGCCCCGTCGTCAAACTGGGTACATGCCCCACGGCCTGCTCGCGGCATGGGGGGCCGACCACGAGAGAGTGAAGCGCACGCCATGAACGACCACGTCACCGACCCCGCGACGGAGGCCTTCGTCGCCCACCGAGACCTGCTGTTCACCGTCGCCTACGAGATGCTCGGATCGGCGGCGGACGCCGAGGACGTCCTCCAGGAGGCCTGGCTGCGGTGGGTCAAGGTCGACCTGGCTCAGGTGCGGGACCAGCGCGCCTACCTCGTACGGATCACGACCCGGCAAGCACTCAACCGGCTGCGCACCCTCAAACGGCGCAAGGAGGCCTACGTCGGCCCCTGGCTGCCCGAGCCCCTGCTCACCGCCCCGGACGTGGCCGAGGACGTCGAACTGTCCGAGAACCTGTCGCTGGCACTCATGTTCGTCCTCGAAACCCTCTCACCGACCGAACGCGCCGTCTTCGTGCTGCGCGAGGTCTTCGACATCGGCTACGACGACATCGCGGCCGCGATCGACAAGAGCCCCGCCGCCGCACGCCAGATCGCCCACCGCGCCCGCCGGCACGTCGACGCCCGCCGGCCGCGCACAGCGGTTTCCCCGGAAGAAGCCCGGGCAGCGTTGCGTTCGTTCCAGCGCGCGCTCGTGACCGGGGACCTCCAGGGGCTGCTCGACGTACTCGCCCCGGACGTGGTCTTCGTCAGCGACGGCGGCGGCCTCAAGCTGGCGGCCCTGCGGCCGGTCGTCGGCGCCGACAAGGTGCTCCGCTACATGGCCGGCAGTGTCGCCAAGGCCGGCGGCGCCTTCACCAGTGAGTCCACCACGGTCAACGGCAACCCCGGACTCGTCCTGCGCCTGGACGGCGTGATCGACGGCGTGCTGGCCTTCCGCGTGGAGAACGCCCGCGTCACCGGCCTCTACTACGTCCGCAATCCCGAGAAGCTCACCCGCGTCGAGTCCGAAACCCCCCTCACGTCCCGATGACCGTCCCTCACGTCCCACTGACCGTCCCCCGCGACACGGTCGACCGAGGCGTCCTGCCGGAGGGAAACCGAATGCAGACCGGATGGAGAACCGCTTCTTCGGAGCCGCGCGGATGGGAAGGTGTGAGGGCTCGTGTCCACGTGATGGAGGAGAACCTTCGGCATGGCCGTCATCCACCGCACTTCCCTCAAGCCGACCAAGCTGGAACTGCTCACTTCCTGGCTCCCGTCCCGCCCGTGGTACCGCGGCGGGGCGGGCGAACCGGAGTTGGCCAAGGCCGGCGGCTTCCGGCTGGATGACCCGCACGGCGAGGTCGGGATCGAGTTCATGGTGGTCACCGATGCCTCGACTCCCCACCCGACCGCCTACCTGGTCCCGCTCACCTATCGCGGTGCCCCGCTCGCCGGCGCGGAGCACGCTCTCATCGGCACCATGGAACACGGGGTGCTGGGACGGCGCTGGGCCTACGACGGCTGCCACGACCCGGTGCTGGTCGCCCAGTTGACGGGCGTGATCGAAGGCCGGGTCCAGGCCCAGGACCAGAACACCAGTGACCTCCCGGACCGGGAGGTCACCCGCTCCTACACCGGTGGAGGCTCCCTCTCCACGGACGTCGTCGGCACGGCCACCGACGACCGGGAGAGCACCGAGATGCCCGCACCGCAGGGCACGACCCTCCGCCTGCACCGCGTCCTGCGACCTGCCCCGGACGACCGGACCCTCCCTCCGCACGGGGCCACCGGCCACCTCGCGGGCACCTGGCACCTGCCGGACGGCACCCGCGAAACGGGGCTCTTCGCCGTCCTGCACACCGGCCGCCGGGCCCAGGCGCACTGACCCGCGGGCCCAGGCCGGCGCCGGGCCCGCGGTACGGAGTGCTCAGACACGCATGAGTACCTGCGCGCTGGCCGGTCGTCGCGCGAGCCGGGACGCTCGGCCCATGCGACAGCAACCACTCAAGCCCGCTCCCCAGTTGTCGGGAGCACTCGTGTCGGCCCTGGTCACGATGGCGGCATGGGCCGCCTGGCTGGGCTGGGACCAGCACCGCGACGTGCAACCCGATGGCACGACGACCGGCCCGTACGAGGCGTGGCAGGTCATCGGGCTCGTACTGACCCTGTTGGCCCCGGTCTACTGGGGGGCGTCCCGGCACAGCAGCGCGGTCGCGGTGTTCGGCACCACGGCGGGTCTCACCCTTGCCGCCTTCTACGACTGGTCGGACGACTCCAGCGGGCTGTTCGTCGTCGGCGTGGGAACGGTCACGGTGGGGAGCCTCCTCCTGACCGCCGTCGCCGCCGCCCTGATCACCGCTGTGGGACGCGACGAACGAGAGGGACTTCGAGAAGGCGGCGGCCCGAGCGGCGGCCCGAGGTGACCGTCGACGACCGGCAGGGCTTGCGGGGCGTGGGGCGGCCGGGGATTCCGGCGAACGACTCCCACCCGTTCTGACGGAGCATCAGTTCTCGTTATAGTGGGCAACGGCCGTGCCGCACAGGGGAGACGAGGTCGTATGCCACAGGTGACGGAGCACGGCGGAGGCGTATGGTCCCTTCAGGTCCCCATCCCGGACAACCCGCTCGGCCACACCCTGGTCCATGTCCTCGACACCGACCGCGGCCCGGTCCTCGTCGACACCGGCTGGGACGATCCGGCGTCCTGGACCGCGCTCGCGGAGGGTCTCGGCGCGCTGGGGATCGCGATGGCCGACGTCCACGGTGTGGTCGTCACCCACCACCACCCCGATCACCACGGGCTGTCCGGCCAGGTGCGCGAGGCGTCCGGTGCCTGGATCGCGATGCACGCGGCCGACATCGACGTCGTACGCCGCACCCGGGACGCACGGCCCGGGGCCTGGCTCGACTACCTGGCCGGGAAGCTCGCCGCCGTCGGGGCGCCCGAGGAGCACCTCGCCCCGCTGCGCGCCGCCCGCGACGAAGGGCGGATGCGGACCCTGCCCGGGCTGCGGGCGGCGCTGCCCGACCGGGAGATCGTTCCCGGTGAGCTGCTGGACCTCGCCGGGCGGCGGCTGCGCGCGATATGGACGCCCGGTCACACTCCCGGGCATGTGTGTCTGCACCTGGAGGAGGACCACCCGGCGAACCTCCCGGGTCACGGCCGGCTCTTCTCCGGCGACCATCTGCTGCCCGGCATCAGTCCGCACATCGGCCTCTACGAGGACCCCGACGACTCCACGGTCACCGACCCCCTCGGCGACTACCTCGACTCCCTGGAACGCGTCGGGCGCCTGGGCGTCGCCGAGGTGCTCCCCGCCCATCAGCACGCCTTCACCGACGCCCCCGGCCGGGTCCGGGAGCTGCTCGCCCACCACGAGGAGCGGCTCACCGGACTGCTGTCGCTCCTCGCCACCCCCCTCACCCCGTGGCAGCTGGCCGTGCGCATGGAGTGGAACCGCCCCTGGGACCGGATCCCGTACGGCTCACGCAACATCGCGGTCTCGGAGGCGGAGGCCCATCTGCGCCGGCTGGTGAAACTGGGGCGGGCGGAGGCGGTGGCGGGCAGCGAGCCGGTGACGTACGTCGCGACCGCGACCGCGACCGGCTGACCCTGCGCACTCCCCCCGGCCCAGAGACCCCGCGCACTCCCCCCGGCCCAGGGGCAGCCCCGGGGGTCCCGTATACGCACCGGTAGAGTGTGCGAGTCGTCATCACACCCGTACGAGGGAAAGCCGGTGCAAATCCGGCACTGACCCGCAACCGTGAGCCGCCCTCGCAGGCGGCGAGTCGGAACGCCTCGTACCGGCCGTGACCGGCTCGTGTCATCGGGACCGGCCCGTTGGCAGGCACCGTCGAGGAATACGGGGCCGGAGCCTGGTACCTATGCGTGCCTGTGCCCGGCTCCCCGCAGGAGAGGCCCAGCCCCCTATGTCCGTTCGCCGCAGCGCAGCAGCGCTCGCCGCCGCCTCCGCCGTGCTCTGCGTGGCCGGTGCCCCGGCCGCGACGGCCGCCCCCACTCCGTCCCCCTCCCCCTCGGCCGCGCTCCCCACCGGGCTGTACGGCACGCAGGACCCGACGTACGACGGTGTGTGGCGGCAGTCGCTGGCGCTGCTCGCGCAGGACGTCGTCAAGACCGTGCCCGCCGACCAGGCCGTCGACTGGCTGACCGGGCAGCAGTGCGCCAACGGCGGCTTCGCCTCGTACCGCGCCGACGTCACCAAGCCGTGCGACGCCAAGACGATGCTGGACACCAACGCCACCGCGGTCGCGGTGCAGGCCCTGCGCGCCCTCGGCGGACACCAGGACGCCGTGAACAAGGGCATCGGCTGGCTGAAGTCCGTCCAGAACGAGGACGGCGGCTGGAGCTACAACCCGGGCATGCCCTCCGACGCCAACTCCACGTCGATCGTGATCAGCGCCTTCGCCGCGGCGAAGGCGAGGCCGGGTGAGCTGACGTCGAAGAGCGGGAAGACGCCGTACGACGCGCTGGTCTCGTTCGCCATCCCGTGCACGGACACGGCGGGCGGCGGGGCGTTCGCCTACCAGCCGGACAAGGCGGGCAAGCTCCTCGCGAACGGCGACGCCACCGCGGCGGGCGTCCTGGCCGGGCTGGGCCGGGGCATGATCCTGGCCGGACCGAAGCCGGACGGCGAGCCCCGGTGCGCCACGCCCGCCAAGGCGACCCCCGAGCAGTCGGCGCGCAACGGCGCCGCGTACCTCGCGAAGGCGCTGGCGAAGACCGGTCACCTGGACTCGCCTCCGCTGCCCGGCGCCACCGACCCGGCCCCGAAGCCGGACTTCGGCAACACGGCGGACGCGGTGCTCGCGCTGTCGGCCGCCGGGCACTCCGACAAGGCGGCCGACGCCATACGGTGGCTGGAGCAGAACTCCGCCGCCTGGGCGAAGGAGGCCGGCCCGGCCGCGTACGCGCAGCTGATCCTCGCCGCGCACGCCTTCGGCGCAGACCCGCGTGCCTTCGGCGGCGCCGACCTGGTCCAGCAGCTGAACGCGACCGGCCCCGCGCCGGTCTCCACCACCGCGCCGGCCGCTCCGCAGGCGCAGGCCGACGACACCGCCGCGGAGTCGGGCACGGGCGGCGACAGCGCCGGGATCTGGTGGTTCATCGGCGCCGGTGTCGCGGCGGGCGCCGGGATCGGCATCCTGATCAGCGGCCGCCGCAAGAGCAAGCAGCAGTGATGCGCGGGCGACCTGCCGCGCTCGTCCTCGCGCTCTGCGCCGCACTCGCCGCCGTCGTCACGGTGCTGGGTGCGGCGGGGGCGGCGCAGGCGGCGGGCTACCGGTACTGGTCGTTCTGGCAGTCCGACGGCGGGTCCTGGGCGTACGCCACCCAGGGCCCGGCGACGGCCAGGCCGGCCGACGGCACGGTGGACGGTTTCCGCTTCTCCGTCAGCGCGGACTCGCAGGACTCGGCGAAGCCCCGCACCGCCCCGGGCTTCGCCGCGCTGTGCGCGGACACGCCCGCGAAGCCCGGCACCAAGCGGGTCGGCGTCGTCATCGACTTCGGCAGCGCCACGGACGCGCCGTCCGGCGAGACCCCGCCCGTCTCGCCGCGCGCCGGCTGCGCGCAGGTGCGTACGGACGCGAGCAGCGCCGAGGCGCTCGCCGCGGTGGCCAAGCCCCTGCGCTACAACGCGGACGCGCTGCTGTGCGCGATCGCCGGATACCCGGGGACGGGCTGCGGCGAACAGGTCTCGGCCGGGGCGCCCGCGTCGCCGGAGTCCACGTCGGCGCCTTCGGAGTCCGCATCCTCGTCCTCGTCCTCGTCTGCCGAGGAGAGCGACGGTGGCCCGTCGCTGAGCGTCCTCGCGGGCGTCGCCGCGGTCCTCGCGCTGGGCGCGGCGGCGTTCTGGCAGTCCCGCCGCCGAGGATGACTCCGCCCCAGCAGGCCCGTCCCCCGCTCGGGGACGGGGACCCGCCACCCCACCCGGCCCGTCCGGCGTCCGGGGACGGACGTCCCCGCCGTCCGTATGACGCCCGTCCGGCGTCCGAGGACGCAGTCGTCGGCCGTCCCGGCGGGACCGGCCGTCACACGGGCCGTACCGGGCCCGAGGACGGACGTCCCCGCCGTCCCGGCCAGGACGGTGACGCCGCGCGTCACGGCGGCCCTCGGGGGCGGACGCCCCACCGCGGAGCGCTGCGTGCGCCCGTGGCGGGCCGGAGCAACGCGCTGCATGCCGGGGCGTGGTGGGTGTGGGCGCTCGGTCTCGCCGTCGCCGCGTCGCGGACGACGAACCCGCTCCTCCTCGGGCTGCTCGTCGGCGTCGCCGGATACGTCGTCGCCGCACGCCGCACCGACGCGCCCTGGGCCCGTTCCTACGGCGCCTTCGTGAAGCTGGGCCTCGCCGTGATCGCCATCCGGCTGGTGTTCTCCGTCGTCCTCGGCTCACCGATCCCCGGGACGCACATCCTCCTCACCCTGCCCGAAGTCCCGCTGCCCGACTGGGCCCAGGGCATCAGGATCGGCGGCCGGGTGTCCGCCGAGCAGCTGGTGTTCGCGCTGTACGACGGGGTGAGGCTGGCGACCCTGCTGATCTGTCTCGGCGCGGCGAACGCGCTCGCCAATCCCGCCCGCCTCCTGAAGTCACTGCCGGGCGCGCTCTACGAGGCCGGAGTCGCCGTCGTCGTCGCGATGACGTTCGCGCCGAACATGGTCGCGGACGTGGTGCGGCTGCGGACCGCCCGCCGGCTGCGCGGCCGTCCCACCGGCGGCGTGAAGGCGGTCCTGCAGATCGGGCTGCCGGTGCTGGAGGGCGCGCTGGAACGGTCGGTCGCGGTGGCGGCGTCGATGGACGCGCGCGGGTACGGACGTACGGCACAGGTTCCGCCCGCGGTGCGGCACACCACCACCGCCCTCACCCTCGGCGGTCTGCTCGGGGTGTGCGCCGGCTCGTACGGACTGCTCGCCGCGAAGGGCGCGGGATACGGACTGCCGGTGCTGCTGGGCGGGTTCGCCGCGGCGGCCGGCGGGCTGTGGCTCGGTGGGCGGCGCCAGGTGCGTACCCGCTACCGCCCCGACCGCTGGGGTGCGCGGGCCTGGCTGGTGGCGGGATCGGGCGTCGCCGTCGCGGTGCTGATGATCCGCGCGGGTTCGTACGCTCCCGACGCCCTGCACCCCGGCGTCGTACCGCTGACCACGCCCGTCCTGCCGCTGTGGCCCGCCGTGGGCGTGCTGGTGGGCCTGCTGCCCGCGTTCGTCGCCCCCGTACCGCCGGCGAAGGAGTCGTCGCTGAAGGAGTCGTCGTCATGATCCGCTTCGAGAACGTCTCGGTGACCTACGGCGACCCCGCCGCGCCGCCCACGATCGCCGGGGTGGACCTGACGGTTCCGGAGGGAGAGCTGGTCCTGCTCGTCGGCCCCTCGGGAGTCGGCAAGTCGACACTCCTGGGAGCGGTCTCCGGGCTGGTGCCGCACTTCACCGGCGGCACGCTGCGGGGGCGGGTCACGGTGGACGGCCGGGACACCCGCACGCACAAGCCGCGTGAACTCGCCGACCTCGTCGGCACGGTGGGCCAGGACCCGCTCGCGCACTTCGTCACCGACACGGTCGAGGACGAGCTCGCGTACGGGATGGAGTCGCTGGGCCTGGCCCCGGACGTGATGCGCAGGCGGGTCGAGGAGACGCTCGATCTGCTGGGGCTCGCGGAGTTGCGCGACCGGCCGATCGCGACGCTTTCCGGCGGCCAGCAACAGCGGGTCGCGATCGGTTCCGTGCTGACCCCGCACCCGAAGGTGCTCGTCCTGGACGAGCCGACGTCGGCGCTCGACCCGGCCGCGGCGGAGGACGTCCTGGCGGTGCTCCAGCGCCTGGTCCACGACCTGGGCACGACGGTCCTCATGGCGGAACACCGCCTCGAACGGGTCGTCCAGTACGCCGACCAGGTCATCCTGCTCCCTGCTCCCGGCGAACCCCCGGTGATGGGCGCTCCCGCCGAGGTGATGGCGGTCTCCCCTGTCCATCCCCCGGTGGTGGCGCTGGGCCGCCTCGCGGGCTGGGACCCGCTGCCCCTGTCGGTGCGCGACGCCCGCCGCCGCGCGTCCGACGTACGGGCCCGCCTGTCGGGCCGGACGCCGCCGTCGCTGTCCGGGCCGGCCGAGCCGTCCCCTTCCCCTTCCCCTTCCCTCGTCCTGTCCCCTCCCGGCGGCGTCGACTCGCGGCCGCGCCCCGTGGAGGGCGAGCGCCCGGCGGGAGCGGACGAGCCCGCCCGCACGAGCCTGCTCGGCAGGCTGCTGCGGCGGAGCCGGCCCACCACCGCCGCCGACGGGGCACCCGCGCAGCCGGTGCGTTCGCCCGCGGCCACCGACGACGCCGACGCACCCGGGGCCGTCACCGCCGCCGACGCACCCGCGGCCGTCGTCCGGGCGCTCGGCGTCCGGCGAGGACGCGTCGAGGCGCTCCGGCGCGTGGACCTCACCGTCGCGCCCGGCGAGACCGTCGCGCTCATGGGGCGCAACGGCGCCGGGAAGTCGACGCTGCTCAGCAGCCTCGTCGGGCTGGTCGGGCCGACGTCCGGGTCGGTGCGGGTCGGGGGCCGCGATCCGCGGCGTACGGCGCCGCGCGAGCTGATCCGCCAGGTCGCGCTCGTACCGCAGGAGCCGCGGGACCTGCTGTACGCGGACACGGTCGGCGCCGAGTGCGCCGCCGCGGACGCGGACGCGGGAGCCGCGCCGGGCACCTGCCGGGACCTCGTCACCGCGCTGCTGCCGGGCGTTCCGGACGCGACCCACCCGCGGGATCTGTCCGAGGGCCAGCGCCTCGCGCTCGCCCTCGCGCTCGTGCTGACCGCCCGCCCCCCGCTGCTGCTCCTCGACGAGCCGACCCGCGGCCTGGACTACGCGGCGAAGGCCCGTCTGGTCGCCGTCCTGCGGGGCCTCGCGGCCGAGGGGCACGCCATCGTCCTGGCCACCCATGACGTGGAGCTCGCCGCCGAGCTGGCGCACCGGGTGGTGATCCTCGCGGACGGCGAGGTCGTCGCGGACGGCCCGACGGCCGCCGTCGTCACGTCGTCCCCCGCCTTCGCCCCGCAGGTCGCGAAGATCCTCGCCCCCCAGCCGTGGCTCACGGTCGCCCAGGTGGAGGCGGCCCTGTGACCTCCGTGCCCCCCGTGTCCCCCGGCCGAGGCCCACGCCGGGCCCCTCGCCCAAGCCTTCGCCGCGACCCGCTCCCCGGCCCCGTCCAGGCCCCCGGCATCCGCCCCGCCCGTTCCGTTCGCCTCGGCCCCCGCGCCGTCGCCGCGCTCGTCCTCATCAGTGCGATCGGCGTCGCCGCCTTCGGCTGGCCGCTGCTCGCCGACGCGGACTCCGCCATCACGGACCACGCCCAGGACGCTCCCTGGCTCTTCGCCGCGCTCCTTCCCCTCCTCGTCGGCGTCGTCGTCGCGACCATCGCCGACGGAGGCATGGACGCGAAGGCGGTCGCGATGCTCGGCGTCCTCGCCGCGGTCGGCGCGGCGCTGCGTCCGCTCGGCGCCGGCACGGCGGGCCTGGAGCCCATGTTCTTCCTGATGGTGCTGAGCGGCCGGGTCCTCGGCCCGGGCTTCGGCTTCGTCCTCGGCTCGGTGACGATGTTCGCGTCCGCGCTGCTCACGGGCGGTGTCGGGCCGTGGATGCCGTTCCAGATGCTCGCGATGGGCTGGTTCACGATGGGCGCGGGCCTGCTGCCGGGCCCGGACCGGCTGAGGGGCCGTGCCGAGCTGCTGATGCTCGCGGGATACGGTTTCGCCGCGTCGTTCGCGTACGGCACGGTCATGAATCTGCAGGGCTGGACGATCGTGCCGGGCACGGCTTCGGGGATCTCCTTCCACGCGGGCGACCCGATCGGCGAGAACCTCGTCCGCTTCGTCGCGTACGTGCTCGCCACCTCGCTGGGCTGGGACCTGGGCCGCGCCGCCCTCACCGTCGTGCTGACGCTCACCGTCGGCCCGACGCTGCTGAAGGCGCTGCGCAGGGCGACGAGGAGGGCGGCCTTCGAGGCCCAGGTCACATTCGAGCCCGCCAAAACCTCCCCGGAGCCGTGAGGCGGCCCACAGGACTTTGGTCCCAAAACTATCGGCCTTCGTAGCCGCCGTACGAGGACGTGAGTCCTCGGGGCACCGTCCCTGACCTGCATATAAACCCCATATGTCCAGTTTGGGACTTTAGGCCCTCCCTGCCCTGTCTACGTCGTATCTACGGGGTGAGCCCGGTCACGGCGCGGGGGCCCGGGGGCTGGTTACAACTGTTCCCGTCGCAAGGAGTCGCAGGGCCTGGAAGCCCAGCACACGAGCCCGGCTCGGCCCGCCCCTCGCGACCGCCCAGTCCCCGAACGTTAGGCACTCCCTTGACCCGCTCGCTGATCAACCGATTCTCTGCCCGCAACAAGTCCGTCGTTGCCGGTACCGCCGTGCTTCTGGGTGCGGTCGGTGCGGTCATGGGGACGGGATCCGCGGCGTCGGCCTCGACCGCCACGCCGCAGGAGATCGCGAAGCAGATGATGCCCGCCGCCCAGTTCCAGTGCTTCGACAAGATCGTGACGCACGAGTCCAACTGGAACCCGTCCGCCACCAACGCCTCCTCCGGCGCCTACGGCCTGGTCCAGGCCCTGCCCGGCGGCAAGATGGCTTCCGCCGGCGCCGACTGGAAGACCAACCCCAAGACCCAGATCAAGTGGGGTCTGGACTACATGAACGAGCGCTACGGCAGCCCGTGCGGCGCCTGGAACTTCTGGCAGGCCAACCACTGGTACTAAGCCGACGCACCGGCCATGAGCCGACGCACCGGCACCACCGGGCCGCCACGGCGGCACCCAGAATCACAAGGCTCCGAAGCGGTGACCCCGCTTCGGAGCCTTGCTCCATTTCAGGCCCCTGCCCGAAACCGCCGCGTCGGCCACGACCGCCCCGGCCTCGGCGAGCGTATTGACCGGAACCGATCAATACGACTGCGGCGTACAGTGACGCAACCCGACTCGCCCAGGGGGAGCCCATGCGACTGCACGTCGACCAGCGCCATGAGCGGGTGCTCGCGCTCGTACGGGAGCGCGGCAGCCTCCGGGTGGCACAGCTCGCGGCCGAACTCGGCGTCTCCGCCGTGACCCTGCGCCGGGACGTGGAGACGCTCGCCGCCCAGGGCAAGGTGCGGCGCATGCACGGCGCGGTGCTGCCGCCGGACGGGACGCCGGCGGAGAACCGCGCGTCCGCGCCGGGCTCCGGCGGCGCGGTGATCGGCATGTTCTCCACCGCGTCGAGGACGATCTGTCGGCCGGGGTCGGTGACGGCCCAGCCGGAGCCGGCGAGCAGGCTGAAGAGCGCGCCGAGGCCGCCCAGCATCACCGCGCCGTACGAGCCCGTGTACGAGATGGTGCCGTGCTGGACGAACGAGCCGTCGGCGTAGAGGCCGTCGCCGGAGGTGACGTACGGGAAGACGGGCGAGAGCGCGTCCCTGCCCAGCGCGATCTTGGCCGCACTGCCGCCGACGATGCCCCGCAGGATCAGGACCCGGCACAGGTCGACGCGGTTGGCACCGGTGCTGGTACCGGTGTAGGCGGCGACGGCCGAGTCCGGCACGAAGTGGTCGACGGCACGGCAGTGGTTGGCGATCTGCGTGGCGGACAGCTGGTCGTACATCAGTACACACACGTCGAGGAGCGCCTGCGGGCCGCCGATCTGCCAGCTCCACCAGTTGCCGTAGCGGGCCTGGTTCTCGTGGTAGACCCGGGCGTGGATGTGGTCGAGGCCGGTGACGACCGCGTCCCTCAGGGCGGCGTTCCCGGTCAGCCCGGTGCCCTGCTGGCAGTAGGCCTGGGCCATGGTGCTCAGCCGGTTGAGACTGTCGACCAGCCGGGCCGAGTAGCCGAACGACTCCTGGTCCGTGTCGGGTTCCGGGTCGGCCCACACCAGGTCGGGCCAGAGCGATCCGGTGGCGGGTGCCATCGCCGACCGGTGCTCGCCCGCGCGGGCGCCGAGTGCGGCCAGCTTCGTCCTGAACGGCTCGGCGGTCGGGCTGAAGCCCTCCCCGAGTATCAGCGTGCGCCACTTGGCGCGCAGGGCACTGAAGTCGGCCGCGGACGCGGACGCGGACGCGGACGCGGCGACGGCCTGATCGGCCGGCAGCGGACCGGCGGTCAGGCCGAGGGCGAGTGCCGTACCGCCGGTGGTGCGCAGGAAGGTGCGACGGGACCAGGAACGCGTCATGGCGGTCTCCTGTACGGGGGGAGGGCTGGTCACGGAGGGGGAAGCAGGCGATTACCGCTGGCGGTTTCTAGCACGCATACGCTCAATCGCTCCATAGAACAGACGGAGTTGAGCGTTTCGATCGTTTCCGCGACGAACCCCGAGTGACGTCCCCACATGGCCGAGGCTCCGAAGCGGTCATCGCTTCGGAGCCTCGACCGTGCTCGTCGTGCCCGCCGGGCACGCGAGGGAAGGGGGACCTACAGCCGCTGGAGGATCGTCCCGGTCGCCAGCGCCCCGCCCGCACACATCGTCACCAGCGCGAACTCCTTGTCCGTACGCTCCAGTTCATGCAGCGCCGTGGTGATCAGCCGCGCTCCCGTCGCCCCGACCGGGTGCCCCAGCGCGATGCCCCCGCCGTTGACGTTGACCTTCTCCAGATCCTGCTCGAAGACCTGCGCCCAGCTCAGGACGACCGAGGCGAAGGCCTCGTTGACCTCGATGAGGTCGATGTCCTTGAGCGACATCCCCGCCTTCCCCAGCACCGCCCGGGTCGCGTCGATCGGCCCGTCCAGGTGGTAGTGCGGATCGGAACCGACGAGCGCCTGCGCGACGATCCGGGCGCGTGGCTTCAGCTTCAGCGCCCGCGCCATGCGCTTGGACGCCCACATGATCGCCGCGGCGCCGTCGGAGATCTGCGAGGAGTTCCCGGCCGTGTGGACGGCGGTCGGCATGACCGGTTTCAGCCCGGCCAGGCCCTCCATGGAGGTGTCCCGCAGCCCTTCGTCGCGGTCGACGAGCCGCCACATGCCCTGCCCCGCGGCCTGCTCCTCCTCGGTCGTGGGCACCTGGACGGCGAACGTCTCACGCTTGAAGCGCTCCTCGGACCAGGCGACGGCCGCCCGCTCCTGCGATATGAGCCCGAGCGAGTCGACGTTCTCCCGGGTGAGCCCGCGGTGGCGTGCGATGCGTTCCGCCGCCTCGAACTGGTTGGGCAGGTCGACGTTCCACTCGTCCGGCCAGGGTTTGCCCGGCCCGTGCTTGGATCCGCTGCCCAGCGGTACGCGCGACATGGCCTCGACGCCGCAGCTGATGCCGATGTCGATGACACCTGCCGCGATCATGTTGGCGGTCATGTGCGAGGCCTGCTGCGAGGAGCCGCACTGACAGTCCACGGTCGTCGCTGCGGTCTCGTACGGAAGGCCCATGGTGAGCCAGGCGTTGCGCGCCGGGTTCATGGACTGTTCGCCGGCGTGGGTGACGGTGCCGCCGACGATCTGCTCGACGCAGTCGGCGTGGATGCCGGTGCGGCCGAGCAGTTCCCGGTAGGTCTCGCCCAGTAGATAGGCGGGGTGCAGATTGGCGAGCGCGCCACCGCGCTTGCCGATCGGTGTGCGTACGGCTTCGACGATGACGGGTTCCGCGGCCATGAGCTCGTCCTCTCCTCAGCACGGCGGCGGGGTGTCCCGGCACCCCGCACGCAAGAACCGCAAGAAGAACTAGTACGCGTTCTAGTTCTTCCTGCAGTCTTATGAGGGTTACCCCAGGTACGCAAGGCTCCTGCACGCAACAGTTCCCGCCGTGACCCTTGCCAGTTGTAGAACCCGTTACTACCTTGCGGACACTTCTGATGGGCCGTCAGAACTTTTCAGCCAGCGCCCAGCCGTCAGACCTGGAGTTGCCGATGCCCTGCCCCCATCTCCCCGAAGGGTTCGACGCCACCGACCCCGATCTGCTGCAGAGCCGTATACCCCTCCCCGAGTTCGCCCAACTGCGGCAGACCGCACCGGTCTGGTGGTGCCCGCAGCCGCGCGGCATCACCGGCTTCGACGACGAGGGGTACTGGGTCGTCACTCGGCACGCGGACGTCAAGCACGTCTCCACCCACCCGGAGTTGTTCTCCTCGAACGAGAACACGGCGGTCATCCGCTTCAACGAGCACATCAGCCGTGACCAGATCGAGGTCCAGCGCCTGATCATGCTCAACATGGACCCGCCCGAGCACACCCGGGTCCGCCAGATCGTCCAGCGCGGCTTCACCCCGCGCGCGATACGCAGCCTGGAGTCGGCACTTCGCGACCGCGCCCGGAAGATCGTCGAGACGGCGCGGAGCGGAGCGGCCGCCGACGGCAGCTTCGACTTCGTCACCAGCGTCGCCGTCGAGCTGCCGCTCCAGGCGATCGCCGAACTCATCGGCATCCCCCAGGACGACCGGGCCCGGATCTTCGACTGGTCGAACAAGATGGTCGCGTACGACGATCCCGAGTACGCCATCACCGAGGAGATCGGCGCCGAGGCGGCCATGGAACTCATCGGCTACTCGATGAACCTCGCCGCCGACCGCAAGCAGTGCCCGGCGAAGGACATCGTCACCCAGCTCGTCGCCGCGGAGGGCGAGGGCAACCTCAGCTCCGACGAGTTCGGCTTCTTCGTGCTGCTGCTCGCCGTCGCCGGCAACGAGACGACGCGCAACGCCATCAGCCACGGCATGCACGCCTTCCTCACCCACCCCGAGCAGTGGGAGCTGTACAAGCGGGACCGCCCGGCGACCGCGGCCGAGGAGATCGTCCGCTGGGCGACGCCCGTCGTCTCCTTCCAGCGGACCGCCACCCAGGACACCGAACTCGGCGGCCAGAAGATCAAGAAGGGCGACCGGGTGGGGCTGTTCTACTCCTCCGCCAACAACGACCCCGAGGTCTTCGACAACCCCGAGGCCTTCGACATCACCCGCGACCCGAACCCCCACCTCGGCTTCGGCGGCGGAGGCCCGCACTTCTGCCTCGGCAAGTCCCTGGCCATCCAGGAGATCGAACTCATCTTCACCGCCATCGCCGACACCCTGCCGGACCTCCGCCTGGTCGGCGACCCGCGCCGGCTGCGCGCGGCCTGGCTGAACGGCATCAAGGAGCTCCAGGTCAGCGTGGGTGGTTGAGCCGCCGACGCCGTACCCGGACATGGGAGGCGGGGGCGATCCCCCCTACGCCCCGCCCCCGTCTCCCGCCGGCCCCTCCCACCCGGGTCGCCTGCCCGGGTCGCCCAGGTCGCTCGCCAGTTTGATCGACCCCTGCACCAGGGCGAGAAGATCGTGTTCCGTCTCGATGACGCCTCGCCGGCGTCCTTCCGGTCGCTGTTCGGGGGCATCTCGTCCGCGCTCCGCCCGGTGAACGACGAGACGCTCCCCGACCTCGCGAAGCTCATGGAGGGGGGACGGCCCTCCTTCGCACCGGTGCCGCCCGGCTCGACGCCCGAAACCGCCCTGCGCCGCCTGGCAGCCCCCGCCCCCGGCCAGGGCCCGGACTCCGCGGCATTCGCCCGCGTCCGTGCGGCGGCGGACTCGATCCGGGCGGCGCTCCGCCCCGCCGAGCCCGTCCGGCCCGACCACACCCATACTTTCGCCCTCCACAACTGCCGAGTCGTCGTCACGTCAGGAGCATCGGTGTCGGAGGACTTCTCCTTCCAGGGCACGAACACCACGTTCGTCAACCGCCCCAAGGACACCGTCGTACGGGACTTCCAGCACACGTACGCCTCAGGGCTCGGCGGCGACGAGCTGACCCGCCTGCTCGAACTCGTCCTGTCCAGCCGCGACCTCTCGGACGCCGACCGGGAGGAGGCGGCGGGAGCGGTCCATGATCTGGCCCGCATCACCACCGCCCCGGAACCGGACGCGCCTCAGGTACGGACCCGCCTCGAACGCCTCCGCGAACTCCTCACCGGCGGCGCGGACATCGCCCAGCCGGCCCTCGCGATCGTGGCCTCGGTGGCGACGCTCTTCGCCGGATAGGCAGAGCTCTCCCGGTAGCGACAAAGAGGAGCCCCCGAAGACCGGTTCCGGGTCTTCGGGGGCTCCTTCGTGCCGACTACTCGGTGGATACGGCTACTTCGCCACGTAGCCGAAGCGCCCGCCGGCCGGCGGGAGGCCGCCCGCGCCGGGCTGGTGCGTGGTCACGGGCGCCTTCGTGCCGCCGCTCACGTTCAGCCAGGGCAGCACGTGGACGGCGCCGAGGGCCGGGCCGTACGGCATGCCGACGTACAGGTTCGTGCCGGTGAAGGTGATGCTCCTGCCGACGTGCTGGTTGGCACCGGGGGTGCCGGGCAGGCCCGAGGGGTTGCCCGCCTCGATCCAGACGTCGGAGTCGCCCGCCGTACCGAGGAGCGGGAACGTCTGGACCGCGCCCGCGCCCGCCGCCGTGCCGACGGCCTCGCCGGGGATGCCGACCGCGACCCGCAGCGTCGAGACGGTGCTCGTCGCGCGCGGTGCGGTGTTGACGGCCGTGACCTTCTCGCCGAAGCGGTCGCCGGCCTCGGCCGTGCCGGACACGGTGTCGTCAGCGGTGCCCTGCCAGAGGGCGTCGACCTCGTTGAAGGCACCGGCGGCGGTGACGCGGAAGGTGACGACGCGGCCCGCATCGGCCTTGTCGGCGTCGTTCACGGCCAGGGCCTCACCGGGCGAGCCGACCACGAGGAACGATTCCGTGGCCGTCGCGGCACCCGAGGGGCGGTACGTGACCAGGGACAGGGAGGCACCGAACTCGTCGCCCGCCTCTGCGGCGCCCGAGACGGTGTCGAGGTCCTGGTCGAGCCCGATCTGCGGGGTGGGGACCCCGTCCGCGCCGCCGTGGCCGAAGACCGCCACGCCGCCGGAGTTCGCCAGGGTGCCGATGGCCTCGTTGGGGTTGCCGATGGCGATGTGGTGGGCGTCGCCCGCGACGCTGGTGCCGAAGCGGTCGTTGGCCTCCGCGTTGCCCGGGACGTCCGGCTTGTCCTGGTGGACGGCGACGTTGGTGGCGCCGCGCAGGTAGAACGCGCTGCCCGCCTTGGCGACGGACCCGAGGGCCTCGCCGGGCACGCCGATCACCAGGTACGGCTCGCCCGCGGCGGTCCGCCCGGCGGCGACGGCGTGACCCATGCGGTCGCCGTTCTCGGCCGCCGAGGCCGCGATGGCGCCCGTGCCGGCGCCCTGCTCGAAGTGGACGCCCTTCGTGGCACCCGTGCCGATGCCGCCGGCGGCGCCGTAGAAGACGTCGACCATGCCCGCGTCGGGCGCCGTGCCGAGGTCCTCGGACGGAGTGCCGACCACCAGGTCGGTGTAGCCGTCCTCGTTGTGGTCGACGGTGGCGAGCGCTTCACCGAACCAGTCCCCCGCCTCGGCGCCGCCCGGCACCCAGTCGAGGTCCTGGTTGATCTCGGCGGTGCCCTTGCCGCCGCCGTACACGATCCGGACCACACCGGCCCCGTCGTCGCCGCCGACGACGGCCTTGGGGTCGGAGATCGCGATGTCCTCGACGCCGTCACCGTTGAAGTCCGTGATGCGCGTGGCACCGGCCTTGGAGTTCACCCAGGAGGCCAGGTCGTCGACACGGGCGGCGATGCCGCCGGTGCGGGTCTCGGTGGCGTCGACGCCGAAGCAACCGCCCTGCCAGGACTGGCTGGTGAGGGCGGCGAGGGTGGCCGTGCCGCCCGTCATGCGGACCACGGGGCCACCGGAGTCGCCCATGCACGCGGCCGCGCCGCTCTTGCCGGTGACGCCGGCCGTCGTGGCGGCTGCCGAGTCCACCGTGTACGTGCCGGTGTGCAGCTTGAGGGGCGCCCACTCGTCCTTGGTGCGGCCGTAGCCCGCGAACGTCAGCTCCTCGCCCGCGGAAGGGGCGGTGGTGGCCAGGGAGATGGGGGTGACGTTGGTGACCGGGCGGTTCAGGCGGGCCAGGACCACATCACGGTCGGTGCGCGGGACCAGCTCCACGACGCGACGCTCGGCGCCCTGGGTGCCGGTCAGGTCGGTGCGGCCGATGACGGCGGTGGTCTTCTGCTTCGGGGCACCGGCGGACACGGCGAGGCCCGCGACCGGGTCGTCGGCGAAGCAACTGGCCGCGGTCAGCAGCCACTCTGCGTCGACCAGCACGGCGGAACACCCGCGGGTGGTGTCACCGATGTCCAGGCGCGCGGTGTAGGCGAAGGCGCTGCCGGTGGGAACGGTGCCGCCGGTGACGGCGGAGGCGGGTGCGGCGCTGAGCGCGAGCGGGACCGCTGTCAGGGCGGTGGCCAGCGTGGCGAAGCGCACGGGTCTTGTGTAGCTCATGTGTGGTGTCCTGAGTTCGGGGTGTGCCGCCCAATGGTGGCCGGACGGCGGTTGGTTCCGGGTGATGTCGGGGAGGCCGGCACGGCCGGTGAAGGACCGGCCGACGGGGGTGGGCCTCACATGTACTGGAAGTAGCGGTCGAACCAGACCGGGGGCAGGTCCTCCTCGTCCTCGTCCTCGTCGTCGTCCCAGCCTTGCTCGGCCGCCAGGGCCGCCAGGAGCGGCTCGGCGTACATCTGCTCGAGGACGGACCTGCCGTCGTACGGCTCCAGGAGGAGCTCCACGGGGACGAAGACGCAGCCCAGGTCGGTGCAGACGCCGTCGAGCCAGGTCAGGAACTCCTCGGTGAGGCCCTGCTCGGAACCGGGCATGCCTTCGCCGCCCGTCCCGGCCGTGACGAAGCCGCCGAAGTTGCTCAGCAGTACCCACAACGGCCGCTCGAGGCCCGTCACTTCCGTGGGGACCGTGATGCCGCCGTAGTGACTGGTGTCCTGGGTGAGGCCGCTCGTGCAGGCCGGCCCGAAGCGCCCCTCAAGGGCGCGTACGAGCCCTGCGAAGCGGTTCCCCTCGACGACCAGGTCGAAGTGCGGCGGGCGTTCCAGGTGGTCCGGATCGTCGTGCTCCCTCAGGAGCGCCCGGATCTCGTCGGTCGGGAGCATGGTCGGGTCCTTCGTGTTGTGCAGGCGTGTGGTGGACACCGGTGGGCCCGGCCGGATGCCGGGCCCACCGCGCTCCATGAGGTCAGGACGGGGGTGTCGGCCCCGCCGCGTCCTCAGAACCTGGGGCAGTCGCGCGAGGAGGACGGGTAGGCGGTGATCACCCTGTCCTTCTTCTTGACGACCCTGGTGACGACGCAGAGGAACTTCTCGCCCCCTTCACCGATCGCTTCGTCGTAGTCGATGCGGGTGACCTTGTTCTTGTTGTTGGTCGGGACGACCTCGCCGCCCTTCTTCCAGGCGTCGTCGATCATCTTCAGGAGCTCGTCCTGGTTCTTCACCTTGAACACGCCGTGCAGGGGCTTGCCGTCGACGGCCTTCGTGTGGTCCATGATGTGGTCGATGCGGTGCTTTGCGGCGCTTTCGCGCATGTAGACCAGGCCTGCGGGCGACACGAAGATGTCGTTGCCCATGTTCGCGAAGCCCACGGGGCAGGAGATCCCCTGCGTCATGGACCTGGCCATGGACCTGGTCAGGGACCTGGCGAGCGACCTGGCGCACGAGGGGAACTGCGCGTTCTTGCCGAAGAGCTTCTTGAAGAAGCCGTCCGCCTTGGTGCCCCACTTGCCGAACTTGACGCCCGCGGCGCCCCATCCGGCGAACGGGACCATGCCGGCGCAGGACAGGCCCGCGTCGATCTTCTTGTCCTCGCCGAAGTACCAGGCGCAGTTGGCGCCGTCCGCGATCTCGCCGAAGCCCGGGATCAGGCCGAGCGCGTCGAGGGTGAAGTGGCCGCCCTCGGAGAAGACCTTCCCCCAGTCGATCTCGTCGAGCTTGCGCAGGTACTCCTCGAACTCCTCGTCCTCCGCCTTGAGGGAGCGCTCCTCCATCTCGGCGACCAGGTTCGCGAAGTGCGCCCTGATCTCCTCCTGCAGCTTCCGGAAGGCGATGTCCCCGGCCTCGTCGGCCGCCTTGCTGGCGGCGGTGGCGTCCTTGCCGGCGGCGACGGACGAGGCGTAGGCGGCGTCGGCCGCCGCCCAGGCCTCACTCGCGGAGTGCTGCGCCGAGACGGCGGAGGCCTCCGCACGGGACGCCGACAGGTCGGCGCGCAGCACGGCGTCCTTCGCGCTGGCCTCGGCGGCGCGTGCCGTCCGGGCCGAGGCCGCCGCCTCGGCGGCGGACTTCTCGGCGGCATCGGCATGGGCGTCGGCCTGCTTGGCGTATTCGCCCGCCTGCCTCGCGGACTCCTCGGCATCCCGGGCGTACCTGGCCGCGTCCTCCGCCGCCTTACGGGCCTCTGCCGCCACCTTGGCGGCCAGCGCGGCGTCCTTCTGTGCCGTCGCGGCAACGCGGGCCGCCCCGGCGATCAGCCGCTGGACCCGGGAGACATGGCTGGCGGTGAGCTGGTCCTTGCGCTTGGCGCGGAACTGCTCGACCTCGATGAACCGGTGCAGCACCTGGGGCGGTCCGGCGAGCGCGACATCGGCGGCGGCCTTCAGTTCGGGGCCGCCGGTGCTCCTCAACTGGACGGCGCGGACGCGCTCATCGGTCGTACGGGCCGTGTAGTAGCCGGTGTGGATGAACTCCCGCAGCTTGTCCGTCGAGCCGGAGTTGAGCGCGTCCTGCCCGGCCTTCTTCACCCCCGATCCGGCGCCGTCGATCAGCTGGGTCGTCCTGATCCGGTAGTCGTTCTTGGCCGCCTCGTGCTGTCCGGTCGCGATGAAGGCGCCGATCTGCGCCGTGTCGCCCTTGAGCGCGGTCTTCGCGGCCGTGCGGACGGGTTCGTACTCGGAGTCCAGGGCCAGGTTGACGGTGCGGGCGTACTCGTCCCGTTCGCCTGCTTCCTTCCAGCCGGCCCGGATGTACTCGACGACCAGTGCGTCGGAGCCCGCGAGGGCGGCCTCGGCCGTGGTGACGCTCCAAGGGCCCCGGGTCTTCGCGACGTGCAGCGCGACCTTGCGCGACTTCGTGGCCGTTTCCCCCAGGTCGTTGCCCGGGTTGGTCACCTCGGCCGCGAGACGGAGCGCCTCCTCGTCGGCCGCCCTGGCCTCTGCGGCGGCCTTCTGCTCCTCCGCCTTGCGCTCGTCGTCGGCGACCTTGAGGGCCTTGGCCTCCTCGACCTCGCTGTACCTGCGGTCGGCCAGCTCCTCCGCCTCGACCTCACGGGCCAGGTCGTAGGTGGTCCTCGCTTTGGCGACCGCGGCTGTCGCCGCGTCGGCCGCCTTCTTGGCCTCCGCGGCGTGCTTGGTCGACTCGGCCGCGGCCACGGCGGCGTCACCGGCGTGCTCGGCGGCCGCGTCCGCGGCGGCAGCGGCGTTCCTGGCGTGCGCGGCGGCCGACTTGGCGGCGTCGCGGGCTTCGCGCGCCGCCTTGGCGGACTTGCCGGCCAGTTCCACGGCTTTGTTCGCGGCCCGGGTGGCCTCGGCCGCGTGGCGGCGAGCCGCCGCGGCCGCGTCCCTTGCCCGCTGGGCCTGGGCGCTGGAGACGCCTGCGTGACCGCTCGCCTGCTGTGCCGCGGCCGCGGCGAGGTCGGCGTTGCTGCCCGCGCCGGCGGCGGCCAGGGCCGCCTTGCCGGCCTCGTCGGCCGCGTCGCCGGCGAATTCGGCGGCCACGGCCGCCTTCTCGGCTCCCTTGGCGGCGGTACGGGCACCCTCGGCCGCCTGGCGCGCTTCCTTGGCCTTGGTCGCGTCGGTCGCGGCGGCCGCGGCCGCGTTACGGGCGCGGGAAGCGGCCTGGGCGGCTGCCGCGGCGGCGGACGCCGCCTGGGCCGCGGCGTTCGCGGCGACCCGGGCCGAGGTGTTGGCGGCACGGGATGCGGTGATCGCCTGCTGCGCGGCCTTGGCCGCACCCTCGGCGGCGTCGGCCGCGCGGCCGGCGGCGTTGGACGCCTTGGTCGCGTCGTCCTTGGCGGCCGCGGTCTCGGCGGCCGCCTTCTGCGCGGCCTCCTTGGCCAGCTTCGTCGCGGCGACCGCGCGGGCCGACGCCTCCTTCGCGGCCTCGGTCTCCACCCGGGCCTGACGGCCGGCCTCTTCGACGAGGGCGACGAGGTCCTCGATGGTGGCCTGTTCCTGGTCGCGGGCGCGCGCGACGTGCTGGCCCACCTCCAGGAACTCCGTCACGTCCTCGTGCGCGCCGTCGAGTGCGGCCTGCGCGGCTTCCCTGGTCGCGGGACCACCCGTGCTCAGGATCTGCACGACCTGGACGCGCTCGTCGTTCTGCCGGGCCGCGTACTGGCTCTCGGCGATGAAGTTCTGGACGTCGTCGGCGGTGCCGTTGAGCGCCGCCTGGCCGACCTCCTTCACCTCGGGGCCGCCGGCGCTGATGATCTGGGTGGCACGGACTCGCTGGTCCTGCTCGAACGGCGCCTGCCAGCCGGTCTTGAGGAAGGTGTCCAGCTGTGCGGGCGTACCGGCCAGGGCCCGCTCCGCCGCTTCCCGCACGCCACGACCGCCGGCCGAGAAGATCTGCACGGTGGCCACCCGGTCATCGCTGAGCTCGGCCACCGCCTTCTCGCCGTCGAGGAAGGTGCGTACGTCCGAGTCCGACCCCAACAAGGCGACTTCCGCAGCCGCCTTGACCGCGGGGCCACCGGCCTTCCACGCCTCCAGGACCTTGCCACGGTCGGTGGCCGGAATGTGATCGCTGCTCAGATCCTCGCCCTGGGCGGGGTCTTCGAGGGCCTGGGCCGGAACGGCCCCGACGAGTCCGGCCATGAGCGAGATCAAGAGGGTCAGGCACAGTGCCCGCATGGCCCGTATCGATCGCTTCACTCTGGTTGTAAGCCCTTTTCCGCCGGCCAGTCCGGCGCGGGCTCCGAGTCGTTGTCTCAAAGTATCAAGCAGCCATTTCCCTATCTGGCGCCAACTGTCCCACCAGTTACCGAATTTCGGCTCGCCGAGTATACGCAGGTGTCGTACACCCACTGGATGCACATGGTTGAGATGCTTGCTATCGTGTGTTCACCGCCGGGGGGCGGACGGGGTGGCGTACGGCGCGAGTTGAGCGTCTGGATGCAGTGGGGGACGAGGCCCAAGGGGGATGGGCCCAAGCGCGCAACGAGCGCACCGACAAACTCACCCTCAACGCCTGCGCGCGAAAGAACGCCTTTACGGCTTTCCGGGCTGCTTTCCCTGTGCGCAAATTTCGACAACGCGTCAAACCTCGGTCAGCCTGCGCCTGTCGAGTCTGCTGAGACTGCCTTTGCGGATTCGTTTTTCCGCATGCCTTCCGGAAGGAACACTCTGGTGATATCCCACGCCCGTAAGCTGCTGTTTTCCGCCTTCACCGCCGCCGTGATCATCGGTGCCTCCACCCTCGCCGCGACCCACACCGACGCCAACGCCGAGGCCGCGGCCGCCGACGTCCCCCCGTTCGCCGTCGAGGACTTCAACTACCCCGGAGCCGACAAGATCCTCGCCGAGCAGGGCATCGCCCTCAAGCGTGGCGATGGTCACATCACCCTTGCCACGTGCAGCGACGCCGCCGACCAGCTCAAGGTCCTCACGCGCGTCGGCGCAGGCGAGTTCTGCTTCAAGGTCACCTCCGCCACCGGCCACCTCACTCTCGAACTGGCCGATGTCTTCGCGATCCAGACCGAGTCCCACCCGGTCCGTGCCGAACTCACCGCCGAGGGCAAGAGCCAGACCGTCGACGTGCCCAAGAACAACCTGAAGGGCGTCGGCGAGGGCGTCGGCGACGCCCCCACGGTTCTCCTCGAACTCCGCGTCACCGGCTGACCGGCCCCGGACGGACGACCTCGCGTGCCCGCTCCGTGACGTCGCCGGCCGAACGCGTCAGCCACGTAGAGTAGATCCGAAGGAACTGAGCAACCCACGTGTCCAGAAATCGCCGACGCATGGCCCTGACGAGCACACTGCTCGCGGCCACCGTCGTCACCGGTGTCCTCACCTCGCCCGCCCACGCCGCCGCCGGCACCCCTGTCGCGGACAACGCCTACGCGTTCACCGCCAAACTGATGATCGGTGAGGGCGACACCGCCCGCGCCTGCTCCGGTGTGCTGGTGGACCCCCGCTGGGTCGTCACCGCCGCCTCCTGCTTCACCGGCGGCCTCACCCAACTCGCCCCCGGCAAGCCCGCAGAGAAGACCGTCGCCACCATCGGCCGCACCGACCTGACCCAGACCACGGTCGGGGCCACCCGGAACGCGGTCGAACTCGTCCCGCACCCCGACCGGGACCTGGTCATGGTGAAGCTGGCCACCGGTGTCGCCGGCGTGAAGCCGGTCGCCCTGGCCGCCACACCGGTGACGGCCGACGAAAGCGTCCAAGCGGCCGGGTTCGGTCGTACGAAGACGACCTGGGTCCCCGACAAGCTGCACACCGCGCCGTTCACCGCGGTCGGCGACAGCTCGGCGAACGTCGCCCTGACCGCCACGGGCGACTCGGTCATCTGCCATGGAGACGGCGGCGGCCCCGTCCTGCGACAAGCGGGTGGCACCCAGGAACTGGTCGCCGTCACCAGCACGTCGTGGCAGGGCGGCTGCCTCGGTACGCCGTCGACGGAAACCCGCACGGGAGCCGTCGCCACCCGTGTCGACGACGTGCGCACGTGGATCACGAGCACGGCGTTCGCCGCTCCGGGCGACATGACCGGCGACAACAAGCCCGACCTCGTCGCCGTCGACGACCTCGGCAAGCTGCGCCTCTACCCCGGTACGGGCACCGGCGCCCTCGGCTCGCCCACCTACATCGGGTCCGGTGGATGGTCGGGTGCCTCTGTGACGCACCGCGGTGACTGGACCGGGGACGCCATGGAGGACATCGTCGCCATCGTCGGCGGCGAACTGCGCGTCTACCCCAACCGCGGCGACGGCTCGCTCGCCGCTCCGATCAAGATCGGCAGCGGTCTGCCCACCACCTCCAAGCTCGTCGGCGTCGGCGACGTCACCCGCGACGGCCGGCCCGACCTCGTCATCTCGTACAACGACAAGCTGTACCGGTACGACGGCGTCAGCGGCCCGGCCCCGTCCGTCGCCGCACCTGTCCTCATCGGCACCAGCGGCTGGAACGTCATGTCCCTGACCGCACCCGGTGACGCCGACAAGGACGGCCGGGTCGATCTGCTCGCCCGGGACACCCGTGACGGAATCCTGTACCACTACCTCGGACAGGCCAACGGAACGTTCGGCGACCGGACCGAGTACGGGCGCGCGTACACCGTCACCAACCGGCCCCTGATCGCCGGCGCCTCCGACGCCAACCTCGACGGCGTCGCCGACATGTGGACCACCGCGGGTGACGGCACCCTGTGGTTCTACAAGGGTGGGACATCGATCCACGGCCCGATCGACGGCCCGAGCACCAAGGTCGGCACCGGCGCCTGGGACACCATCCGCTCCATCAGCTGACCCGCAACCCACGAGAAGCGGCCGACTGAGCCGAGGGACCCCGGTGGCGCCCAGCCGCCGGGGTCCCCGTCGTTTCAGGCGGAGCCGAGCCCGTCGCGAGCGGCCGCCTCGACGAAGGCCGTGAAGGCGGCCGGGGTGAGGGTGAGATGGGGGCCGTCGGGGACCTTGGAGTCGCGGACGGCGACGAGGTGCGGGGCTTCGGCGATCTCGACGCAGTCGCCGCCCGTGTCACCGCTGTAGCTGGACTTACGCCAGGCGGCGGCGCCGAGGGGGGCACACTCGACGCAGGATCCGCCCTGGTCGCTGCTGTAGCTGGACTTACGCCAACGAGCGCCCGTCAGACGAGAGTTGCGACTCTCCATAGTGCTCCTCCATCGTGCGCCGGATCAGCGCGGCCGAGTCCTTGATGGACAGGGCGGCGGCTTGGAGGTGATCGTAACGGAGTGAGCAGTTCTTGACCGTGTCCGGGTTAGCGGTCGGATGCCCTGCCCCATAGCCCTCCGTGTAGACGATGGTCGGGTCGTCCGTGAAGCGGAAGAGGTCGAACGGGCCAGTCAGTCCAGCATGGGCTCCGGCATTGAACGGCAGCACCTGGATGTTCACCCTCGGATCGATCTCGTACGACATCAGGCGTGACAGTTGCTCCCGCATGACATCCGGCCCGCCGATCTCCTGGCGCATCGCCGCCTCGCCGACGATCGCCCAGAACACCGGCGGCTGCTCCTTCTTCAGGATGCGCTGTCTCGCGAGCCGGACCGTCGTACGGTCATCGAGTTTGCTGCGATCCATCGCCCCGAGCACGGCGCTCGCGTACGCCTGAGTCTGCAAGAGGCCATGCACCAGATGCGTGTGGAAGGTGTAGACCTCGGTCGCGCGCGCTTCCAACTCGGCCACCTGTTGGAACCATGCGGGCAGTTGGCTCCGCAGCACCAGCCCCAGCAGCCGCGTCAGTAACCCACCCGTCCCCAGCGCCGCGTCCACGCGCTCGCTGAACGGCTCCGTCGGCAGCTTCCGTGCCGTCTCGATCTGGCCGACCAGCGAGCCCGTGTAGTTGATGACGTCGCCCAGTTGCCGCTGTGTGAGTCCGGCCGCTTCGCGGTGGCGGCGCAACTCGTAGCCGTAGTAGTCGAGCGGTGAGGCGCTCGGGTCGAGGATGTTGATGTGGGCCACGCCGGTCCCCCTCGTACGCAAGCAACCCCGCCCACTTCAGGACGGGTTGTATTCGGTCGGTAGCCGAGCGTAGCCGTCGACCTCCACGCTCGTAGCGTGAACGAATACATCGCCCCCACCTTCACCCCCGCTGCTGCCTCCCAGTACGGCATGCGGTTCACCGTCGGAGCGCACTCCGCCCGCCATGTGCGCCGTATCCTGCGCAGCTACCTCGCCCTGTGGGACATGCCGGGCCTCGCCGACGACGCCGCTCTCGCTCTGACCGAGTTGCTCGCCAACGTCGTACGCCATGTCCCCGACCGGCGCTGCGCGTTGCTCATCGAGCGCGGCCCGGAGGGCGTACGCGTGGAGGTGCGCGACGAGTCTCCCGTACTCCCCCGGCTGCTGAGCGCATCACCGGAGGACGAGTCGGGGCGCGGGCTCGCGCTGCTTGACGCGGTGGTGCACAAGTGGGGGGTCTCGCAGACGGGTGCGCCGGGGAAGACGGTCTGGTTCGAGTGCCGTCACGTGCCCCGACCGGACGACAACAGCCTCAGAAGGTGACGGGGGCGTGAGGGCTGGGCGGCCATGGACACCGAGGCCGTCAGCCGAAGTCCGAACCCGTCGGCATCACCACGATGTCGCGGACGCAGATGCGCTGCGGCTGCTTCCAGCAGAACAGGATGATCTCGGCGAGTTCCTCGGCGCCGATGAAGTCGGGATGGCCCAGACGCTCGTTGTACTCCTCGAAGCTGATGCCCATCTCCGCGTGGATGTTGGTCCTGACGAAGCCCGGCGCGACGTTGATGACGCGGATGCCGCTCTTCGCCTCGCCCTTCTGCAGGGAGCCCGCCAGCGAGCGCAGCGCGGCCTTGCAGGCGTGGTAGACCTCGCCGTCGGGGCCCGGCACGCGGTCGCCGACGGAGCTGATGTTGATGATCGTGCCGCTGTTGCGCCTCTTCATGTCGCCCAGCACCGCGTGGATGCCGTTGAGCACGCCCTTGAGCAGCACGTCGACCTCGTACGACATGTCCGCCGGATCCCGGGTCTCCAGAGCGCCCATCCGGAGGAACCCCGCGCAGTTGACGAGGCATTCGGTCGGTCCGTGCAGGGCCTCCGCCGCACGGATCGCGGTTTCGAGGGCCTCGTGGTCGCAGACGTCGACCGCGGCCGTGGCGATCTGCTCGGAGGGCAGCCCTTCGAGCGGCGTGGGATGCCGCGCCACCAGGAGCAGAGGGTGCCCCTGCGCGGCGAAGGCCGCGGCCACCGCCCTGCCGATGCCATGGCTCGCTCCCGTGACCACGACCAGGGGTGCTGCAGCCATGAGGCCCTCCGAGCGGACAGGGGGTGGAACGGGACGAGGTGGGAGTGGCACGGCGTAGTGTCACACCCCGCTTCGACGCCGGCGGGCGCACACGCCGAGCGTGTCGGATCGGCGGAGCAGCGATGAGTCCGGGCCGCGGCTGTAGTCCTACCTTCGAACGCACACTGCGGAAGGGGACCGATGGGCAGCCTGCGCGAGACCCTCATGAGACATGTCGGCGACGGATCGGTGCCCGGCGCCGTGGGTCTGGTCGTGCACGGTGACCGGGTGGAGGTGGCGGCCGTCGGGTCCGTCGACGTCGGCGGCAGCGCCCCGATGTCCAGGGATTCGATCTTCCGGATCGCCTCGATCACCAAGCCCGTCGTCGCCGCGGCGGTCATGGTCCTGGTCGACGAGGGCCGGCTCGCGCTGGACGACGCGGTCGCGCCGTGGCTGCCGGAGCTGGCGGCCCCCGTGGTCGTCCGTACGCCGTCGAGTCCCGTCGACGACGTCGTCCCGGCGGTCAGGCCCATCACCGTGTTCGACCTGCTCAGCTCCTGCGCCGGATACGGGTTCGCGTCCGACTTCTCGCTGCCGGCGCTCGCCCCGCTGTTCGGCGAGCTGAAGCAGGGGCCGCCGCAGCCGCAGAGCGTTCCGGCGCCGGACGCCTGGATGGCGGCGCTGGCCCGGATCCCGCTGCTGCACCAGCCCGGCGAGGCATGGCTGTACAACACGTGCTCCGACATCCAGGGCGTACTCGTCTCGCGGGTCACGGGCCGCCCGCTGCCCGAGTTCCTCGCCGAGCGGCTGTTCGAGCCGCTGGGGATGACCGACACCGGATTCGCCGTACCGAAGAGCAAGCTGGACCGGTTCACCAGCCAGTACCGGCCCGATGAGCCCTGCGGACTCGAACTCGTCGACGCACCCGACGAGCAGGGGCAGTGGAGCAGCGTGCCCGCGTTCCCGTCCGGCGCCGGCGGCCTGGTCTCGACGGTCGACGACTGGTGCGCCTTCGGCCGGATGCTGCTCGCCGAAGGGACCTTCGGGGACCACCGGATCCTGTCGCCCGAGTCGGTCCGGCGGATGACCCACGACCAGCTGACCAGGTCCCAGCGCGAGGCCACTGATCTGTTCCTGGAGGGCCAGAGCTGGGGCTTCGGCGGGGCGGTCGACGTCGAGGCCACCCACCCCTGGAACGTGCCAGGCCGCTACGGCTGGGTCGGCGGCACGGGCACCACGGCGCATGTCGTCCCGTCCACCGGGACCGTCAGCGTCATGTGCAGCCAGGTCTCGATGAGCGGGCCGACGCCGCCCGCGCTGATGAGGGACTTCTGGCGGTACGTGGCCGGGGGCTGACCAGGCCAGGCCCCGGGAGCTGGTCGAATGGCGCGACGGAGCCCGCGGAGGGATGCTGGCTGGACGCGACGATCCACCCGGGGAGGCGCCCCCGGGCGTCTCCCCGGGCACGTCCGGCCATGTCTACCCGATGCGGCTGTCACGGCTCGCACGGGAACCCCAGTCGCTGGGCCTGTACGTGGTCGCACCGCACCGGATGGAGCCGCGCGGCCGGATCGGCGGGAATGCGCCGGAGGTGACGTACGCGGGGAGGATCGCGCCGTCCGAAGGCGCGGTCGGACGGCTGACCGGAGGCGCTCCCGCCTTCCTCACCTCCTTCGAGCAGCGCTTTCCGGAGCCGTCGCGGATCGACGGGGACCACGAACTGCGGGCGGCGGACGCCGACACCCCGTACCGACGGGTGGCGTACGAGAACGAGCTGCTGACCGTCGCGGGGGTGCCGGTGTGGCTGCCTGCGGTGGGCACCGTGCTCGCCGCGGCGCTGACGGCGGTGCTGCTGCTGCTGTTGCGGGTACGGTCGCGCCGGCTCCGGGGCCGGTCGGCGTCGCAGGCACCGCAGGCATCGCTACCGCTGTCCTGAGTCGGCGTCGATCGCGCCGGGATCCGCCGGAATCGGGCCTGGTTCCACCGGGATCGGCCGGGAACGCGCCCGGATCAGGGGAATCCGGCCGGGATCGGGGGAA
This sequence comes from Streptomyces sp. NBC_00259, assembly GCF_036181745.1. NCBI lineage: Bacteria > Bacillati > Actinomycetota > Actinomycetes > Kitasatosporales > Streptomycetaceae > Streptomyces > Streptomyces sp. NBC_00259. The sequence goes on from NZ_CP108080.1 coordinate 2,312,149, forward strand.
TCCGGCCGGGATCGGCCAGGAACGGGCCGGGATCGGACCCGTCCGGGACTTCGGACTTGGGATACGTTTCCCGTATGTCTGAACAGCAATGGAACGCCGTGGACGCCTACTTCACCGATCTGCTGGTCCCCGAGGACGACGCACTGACGGAAGCTGTGACCGCGAGCGACGCGGCCGGACTGCCGCCGATCGCCGTGGCACCCAACCAGGGAAAACTGCTCCATCTGCTGGCCCTCACCCAGGGCGCGCGGAGGATCCTCGAGATCGGCACGCTCGGGGGCTACAGCACCATCTGGCTCGGCCGGGCACTGCCCGCCGACGGACAGCTCGTCTCGCTGGAGTACAACCCGGCGCACGCGGACGTCGCACGCGCCAACCTTGCCCGCGCCGGCCTCGACAAGACCGTCGAGGTACGCGTCGGCGCGGCACTCGACAGCCTCGCCCAGCTGGAGTCGGAGGGCGCGGAACCCTTCGACCTCTTCTTCATCGACGCGGACAAGGCCAACAACCCCCACTACGTGGAGTGGGCGGTGAAGCTGTCCCGTCCGGGCAGCCTCATCATCGTCGACAACGTCGTCCGCGGCGGCACGGTGGCCGACGCGACGAGCGACGACCCGGCGGTCGTCGGCACCCGCCGGATGTTCGAGGTCGTCTCGGAGAACCCGCGGCTCACGGCGACCGCCGTCCAGACGGTGGGCGCCCGCGGCTACGACGGCCTCCTGCTGGCCCGCGTCACCGGCTGAGCCACCCGAAGCCCGCTGCAAGCGTCCTGGCCGGCGATGACCGGCCAGGACGCGGCGCCGATCGTGCGGGTGACGCGGGCGCGGCGGCGAGCGCACGCCGCCGTCAGCCGTCAGCCGAGCGCGTCGAGCAACTCGCGCTCGCGCTCGGCGCTGAGGCCGGCACGTCGTACGCGGACCAGTCCCTGCTCGCGTTCCCAGAGCAGTGTGTCGGCCAGCAGCTCGGCCCGTGGCCGATGCCGGAGTCCCGCGGCGCGCGCCGCGGCCCCGGTCCGGGCCGACCAGCCTTCCCACCCCGGCTCGACCAGCCACATCGGCAGCGACTCGGGCCCCATGTACTCGGCCACGCCGTTCGCGAGGAGCCAGGCCGAGTCGGCGGTGACCACCGGACCGTCGTGCCCGCCGATCGCGCGGGACAGCTCGATCCACTCACTGAACGGTACGACCGGACCCACCGCGTCGTACGTGCCGGTGGTCCCCGCCTCCGCGGCGTCGAGCAGCCAGCCGGCGAGGTCCCGTACGTCAACGGCCTGTGTGGGCATGGCCGGTACGTCGGGAACCAGCATCGGGCCTTGCGGATCGCGGGCGGCGCGGGCCACCCAGTAGCCGGAGCGTCCGCTGTGGTCCCCCGGACCCCCGATGAGACCGGCGCGGGCGATGAGGAGGCGGTCGCCCACGGCCGCCGTCGACGCCTGCTCGCAGGCGACCTTCGCCTCGCCGTACAGCTCGCGGTCGACCTCGCTCCGGCCGGTCGGGGGGAGAAGGTCGGCGGACTCGTCCGTGGCGGACGCGGCATGGGAGGCGTAGGCGCTGACGGAGGACACATAGGTCCAGTGCCCGGCCCTGCCGGCCAGCGCGTCGAGGGCGCCACGGACGAAGCCCGGCTGCCATGACACCTCGACGACCGCGTCCCATTCGCGGTCGAGCAGTGGCTCGTACGCGGAAGGATCACGCCGGTCCGCGGACACCAGCGTGGCTCCGTCCGCGACTTCGCCGCTTTCACCGCGCGCGAGGCACGTCACCCGATGACCGCGCTCGACGGCCTGCCGTGACAGCTCTCGGCCCACCCACGCCGTACCACCCAGAACCAGGATCTCCATCCCGCCACTCAAGCACCGCGAATGCCGACCGCCCAGATGGGTTCGCTGTCGGCGGACCGATGGCATCGGCCACGCGCCGCTCGCCACTCGCCCCTCGCCCCTCGCCCCTCGCCCCTCGCGTGAACCATGCTCCCGCCGGGGTATCGCTGTCGGCCGGGAGCCGGGCCACCGGCGCTGCGGCTGTCGGGCACGGGATCACGGCACGCACACTGTCCGTGTCAGGTCTCCAGCCGGGGGACCTCTTGAGTAAGTGGGGTCATGTGCCCAGCGTCGTGAAAATCAATGTGCTGACGGTTCCCGCCGAGCAGCGCGAGGCCTTGGAGAAGCGCTTCGCCGCGCGCGCGGGCGCGGTGGAGTCCTCGGACGGCTTCGAGTGGTTCGAACTACTGCGTCCGGTGGAAGGCACCGACACCTACCTCGTCTACACCCGCTGGCGGAGCGAGGAGGACTTCCAGAACTGGATGTCCGGGCCCATGCAGGCGGCCCACCGAGGCGAGGGCGGCGGCGAGGGCGAGCGCCCGAAGCCCGCCGCGACCGGGTCCACCCTGTGGTCCTTCGAGGTGGTCCAGCAGGCCGCTCCGAAGAAGGGCTGACACCGGCCGTCCCGGCCGCGGGCCCGCCCGGGCGGCCTCGCGGCCGGCCCGGCGCCGGCGGCGTTCGGTTCCGCCGGCCACATACACACATCCTCACTTCATGATCTTCAGGAGGCGCGACGAGTTGGCGATAGGTTCGCGATGCGACGATGCCGACTTCTCCGTCCTGTTCAGCTCTGAACGGACGTTCAAGGTCTGGCGTTACGGTGTCGGGCACTCGCAGCTGCTGCTCCGGGCGGCTCCGGAGCCCTCGCAGCCACAACGCCTGGATCTCCACTTCGAGGGCGTGGAGGCCATGCAGCTGATCACCCGCTACGAAGCGCTCGAACTTCACACGTTCGACGAAGCGGAGAGCGAGCGCATCTTCGAGGCGTCCGGCGTCCCGTCCCGATGGAGGCCGCACCGGCTCGTTCTCGGCCTCCGTTCCAGGAGCGGTGCGGGCTATGTGCAGTGCGCGAAGGTGAGCGCTCTGCGCGGTGGAGCGGATGTCATCGGGCCTGACGATCCGTCCGAGTCCGTCGACGTCGTGTGGAGCCTGCGCGGCTGACACCGCGTGAGCGCAGACTGAGGGGAGCCCCGCCGGAACGTCGTTCCGGCGGGGCTCCGCGCTGTTCGGCGGGGGTGGCGCGTCAGGACCCCGCGCCCGGGACCACCGGCCGGAACGACGGCGGGAGCGGCGGCGGGGGCGGGAACGTGCCGAGGTGGTCCGACTCGGGCATCGGGTCGCCCGCCGGGACGCTCGACTGCCAGGCGGCGAAGAGGGGGAGCTCCCCGGAGGCGTCGAGCACGACGACGCCGAACGGGCGGTCGTAGGCCAGCCGGACGGTCCGCCGGGGGCGGAACGCGCCGCCCGGGCGGGCCAGGACCGCCGTGACGGCCGCCGCTTCCACGCCGAGTTCGGCGATCTTGAGGACGGCCTCCTGGACGACCAGCGAGATCTCCAGCGGCTCCGGTGACAGTCCGGAGAAGTCGGCGAGCGGGCTCGTCGCCCGCAGCACTCCCAGCGCGGGGAGTCGAGGCGTGACGTCCGTCGTCGTCCGCAGGGCGAGGCGCGGCAAGGCGATACCCACGGCCTCCGCGTCGAGGGGTGTGCGTGTGTCACGTGGTGCCCACGCGGCGGGCAGCACCTCCGCGGGGCCGGCCCCGGGTGGGCCGAGGACGAGGCGTACCCTCGCCCCGGCCTCGCCGTCGCAGCGCAGCTCGGCGACCTGGGCCGTGCCCGCGTTCCACGCCTCGCCGGGTGCCAGCTGCCGGTGCATCGTCGGCACCTGGTGCACCGTCCCCATGGCGTCGGTGAAGGGCGCGGGCCTCGTCAGGTGCCCCTGGAAGGGAGTCTCCCAACACGCCTTCAGGACGAGGGCGTTGACCAGCGCGAGAAGCGTCTCCGGCAGGATCCGGATCGGCAGCTTGTCCAACTGCCCGTCCGTCGCCTCCCTCACCCAGGCGTCGATCTCGTCCTGGTCGAGGCCGAGCGGGCCGAATCCGATATCGGGCAGCGCCTCGCGGTAGGCCCGGTACACCGGGATCCTGCTCCACACCCGGGTGGCGACGGCCAGCGCGTCCGTCCCGGCGAGCACCCGCGCCGTGGACGTGACGGCCTCGGCCGCGTCGTCCCCGGCGACTCCCAGCAGGGCTCGCAGTTCTTCCGCGGTCCCGCCGCGCGCGCCCGCCGCCACGGCACCGAGCGCCAGCCACAGTCCGGCGGGCGAGCAGACGAAGTCGCCTTCCTCGCCGAACTCCCTCAGCCACCGCTCCCCCATGGCCTGGACCGCCCGCTCGGGAGCGCCGGGAACGCTGGGAGCGCCGGGCAGGGCGACCCGGCCCGGCTCCGTGGGTATCGCTCCCGTGTGTTCCGTCCCCGCCGCGTCGTCCACCACGACCGCCCCCGTTTCCCGCCCACACCGCACCGTCCCGCTTCCGGGTGCAGTGTGCCAGGGACAGGGGGCGGACATGGCGTCAGCGGCACCCCGGACAGCGGCGCAGAGGTACAGGGGTCAGATGAGCCCCTGGGCAAGCATCGCGTCCGCGACCCTTTCGAAGCCGGCGATGTTCGCTCCCGCCGCGTAGTCCCCTGGCCTGTCGTAGCGTTCGGCCGTCTCGTACACCGTGTCGTGGATACGGCCCATCACCTGGGCGAGTTCCTCCTCGACCCGGGCGAAGGGCCAGCTGTCCCGGCCCGCGTTCTGCCGCATCTCGAGGGCGCTGGTGGCCACCCCGCCCGCGTTCGCGGCCTTCGCGGGGCCGAAGGCGACGCCCGCGTCCCGCAGGATCCGTACCGCGTCCGGGGTGGTGGGCATGTTCGCCCCCTCCGAGACGGCCTTGACCCCGTTGCGTACGAGGGTGGCCGCGTCCTGCGCGGTCAGCTCGTTCTGGGTCGCGGACGGCAGGGCCACATCGGTGGGCACCTCCCAGACGCTGCCGCCCAGGATGTAGCGCGCGGAGCTGCCCCGGCGGGCCGCGTAGTCGCTCACCCGGCCGCGCTCGACCTCCTTGATCTGCTTGAGCAGCGGCAGGTCGATGCCCTTGTCGTCGACGACGTAACCGGCCGAGTCGGAGACGGTACGCACGTGGGCGCCGAGTTCCTGCGCCTTCTCGACGGTGTAGATGGCGACGTTGCCCGAGCCCGAGACCGTGACCTGCTGGCCGGCGAGGTGCTCACCGCGCATCTTCAGCATCTCGGCGGTGAAGAGCACGGTGCCGTACCCGGTGGCCTCGGTGCGTACGTGCGAGCCGCCCCAGGCGGTGCCCTTGCCGGTCAGCACGCCGGCCTCCCAGCGGTTGGTCATGCGCCGGTACTGGCCGAAGAGGTAGCCGATCTCCCGGGCGCCGACGCCGATGTCGCCCGCCGGGGCGTCGGTGTGCTCGCCGAGATGGCGGTGCAGTTCGGTCATGAACGACTGGCAGAAGCGCATCACTTCGGCGTCGGAGCGGCCACGGGGGTCGAAGTCGCTGCCGCCCTTGCCGCCGCCGATGCCGAGTCCGGTCAGCGCGTTCTTGAAGATCTGCTCGAACGCGAGGAACTTCACGATCCCCAGGTTCACGGAGGGGTGGAAGCGCAGCCCGCCCTTGTACGGGCCGAGGGCGCTGTTGAACTCCACCCGGAAGCCGCGGTTGACGTGGATCTCACCGCGGTCGTCCTGCCAGGGCACCCGGAAGATGATCTGCCGCTCCGGCTCGACCATGCGCTCGACCAGTTTCGCCTCGCGGAGTTCGGGACGGAGGCTGATCACCGGTGCGAGCGTCTCCAGCACCTCGTGGACGGCCTGGTGGAACTCGGGCTCACCGGGGTTGCGCTGCTGGACGGCCTGCTCCAGGGCTTCGATCCAGGTGGCGACACTGGCGAGGCTGGAGGCGGTGGATGGCATCAGATGCGTTCCTTTTCCTTCGGCGGTACGTCGCGGTACTTCGGCGGTACGTCGGCCGGCACTCGGCGGGTGCCGCCGAGTGCCGGTGCGGCTCGGGCTGTGAACGGCGCCGACCAGCGCGAAGACACGACGCGAGGGCCTTCGTCGGCTCCGTCCACGTACCTATACGTAGATCCGGCCGTCGATCGTCGATCATGCGACGCCTGCCCAGGGAGGGCAGTTGCCAGACACGGAGCGGGTACCGCGAACCGGACGCCTGACGTTCCGGCGAGGGAGCCGGCGCTCAGTCCAGGGGCTCCGTCATACCGTCCGGGTGGATGAGGATGCGGATCGAGCCGCCGTAGCGGTCGTCCGTGATCACGGCCTCGGTCGGCGCTCCGAGCTGCTGGGCACGCTGCTGGAGGATTCCGATGACCACCTCCTGGATGTCCCCGTAGGGAGGAGCTGTCACGGGAACCCCGTCGATCAGGCCCGCGTTGAGGGAGAAGACGCGTACGTCGGCGGCCGGATAGGTCGGTTGCATGGTCGCGAGTGCCCTTCAGGAGTGCGAGGAGGCGGTGCTGGAGGACGGGGAGACCGCCGTGTACGTACCGCGGTGCAGGCGCCGCAGCCGGCCCGACTTGACCATCGCGGACAGGGCGTTGCTCACAGACTTCCCCGCGTCGCGGTACGCGCCGGGAGGCAGCGCCAGCAGGACGTCCCTGCCGGTGAAGGGACCGGGGAACGAGGCCACCGCCTGCTCCACCGCCTTGCGCAGGCTCGGTACGGCGCGCGGGGCGGACGGGGTCGCGGTGTCGGCAGGGGCACCGAAGGAGACGGGCCGCAGATGCGGGTGGTGGGCGACGTTCTGCGGGACACCGAGCGCACGGGCGGGATCCGGGGCCTCGGCCTCGCGGTGCGGTGAGGTGACCTGGTACTGCTCCAGGTGGAAGTCGAGTTCGCGCAGTGCGGCGCGGACGGCCGCCAGTTCCGTGGCGTGGGGGACGCCATCCGTGGTGTCGCCCGGGGCGGCGACCAGGATCGAGGTGAGGTCCTCGATGTGCCGGAGCGACTCGGCGAGACGACGCAGCAGCGGCTCGAAGATGTCCTGCCGCAGGGCGACAAGAGGATTGCTGGCCGCCAGTTCCAGGCTGACGGACGCGGTGAGCCCGCCGTCCGCCGGGAAGTACGGGGTCTCGTCCCCGGTCGCGGTACGCCATGCCGCGAGACGCAGACGTGCGCTCCGCAAGGCGTCGAGCATCCGGGGCGTCGGTCCGGCCGAGGGAGTGTGCACCAGGATCCCGGCGAGCTTCTCGGTGACTTCGAGCGTGGCGAGGGCGGAGCACACCAGTGGGGCGAGGACGGCGTCCTGTATGGCGCGGGCCGGATCGCTGAGTGAGAACGTGATCCGTTCGCCAGCCGGGGCCGTCATCGCTACCTCGTTCGTGTGTCCGTGCTGCTGGCCTTGTGCCGTGGCGCGCGCCGCCGTGCCCCGGCCCGCCGACCGGCGTTCCTGGAGGGCGTCGAACGCGTCGAGCACGGCATCGTGATCCGCGCTGTGGGGGCCTGCACTCGTGTCGGGCAAGTCCCCCTGGTCATCACCGATGTCGAGCCGCCGGCGGATCCAGCGACGGTCCTCCAGGGTGGTGGCGGCGATGTAGCCGCCCGGTTCGGACTGGGTGACCGCACCCCGCAGGCACTCCGCCCAGAGAGGACAGGAGGCGCAGAGCTGTCGTGCGGCATGCGTGAGAGCCCGGATCCTTCGCGTTTGCATCGAGGAACCCGCGGCGGCGGTGCCGGTGTTCTCCAGCAGCGGATGGCGGAATACGTCCGGGCGCCGCAAGCACGGCATAGGTGTGGACAGAGCGGCCTGTTGAACGGTTTTGGGCAGCACTCTGCGAGCCGTCGCGACCATAAGTGGAATCCCCCGAGTTGATCTGTGGCCCAGGGGACTCTAGATCAACTGTCTTGGCGAAAGCCAACGATTCCGGCGCGTGTCTCACCCTGTGTACATGACAACTCATTCGAGCCATCCTCGGCTCACTGTCCGTCCGTGGGGCGGGCTGCCGCCAACCGCCGCCCGACCAGGGCTTTCGCCCGCCGTACACCGCGTCGGACGGCAGCGGCGCCACCGCCTCTGACCGCGAGCACGGCGACCACTCCGGTGAACCCAAGAGGTACGGAAAGGGACGGAACGATCGTCCCCGCAGCGGCTGTCATGACCATTATCACGTCGGCGATCACGACCGTGACGCCCCGCCGACCCGGATGACTCCTGACCATCCAGGCCCCGAGCAGGGCCATTCCGGACAGGGCCCAGTAGCCGAACACCGCCTGACCGCTGAGGAGTCCGCTCGCCGCACCCCGGGCGATGTCACCCACGGCGGCCAGATATCCGGTGATCGCGACGGTCACGACCGTCGATGCCAGCGCCAGCAGCAACTGGCCTCGGCTACGTAGCAACCACAGGGCCGCGACGAGGAGGAGCACGGCACACACCGCGATGAACGAGGACATGCCGGCCGACGCGAGAACGAAGAGCGTGTACGCCGCGGCCAGCCCGAAGACGGCCCGGGGCAGCAGCCGGACGGCCCACGTGTCGTCGCCGTCCTGCCGCAGGACGCGTCGCAGCGCGACGAGGGCCGCGGACGCGGATCGAGCCGTCATGCCGGGCCGTCCATTCCGTTCCCGGCGGCGCGGGAAGCGAGCTCGGCGCCGACGGTGGGACCTTCGGGGTTGACCGCCGACGGCCCGGAGGAACCGTGGGCGGCACGGCTGGGCTTCGGGTTGAAGCCGGCCTGCCACAGGGGCGGCGGGGGCGTGTTGGCCTCGAGGGGCGCGGCGGCGGGGACCTCTGGCTCCAGAGTCTCCGCCTCGGCAACGGGCCCCTCGGCCGCGGGGACTTCCGCTGCGGGTCCTTCTGGGGCGGGGACCTCTGCGGCGGGGACCTCTGCGGCAGGCACGCTGACCTCGGGGGTCTCGGTGGCGGGGACTTCCGCTACCGGGGCTTCCGTGGCGGGTGCCTCAACCTCCGCTTGCGCCTCCGTCTCGGCGATGGACCCCTCGGCCGCGGGGACTTCTTGCGCCGCAGCCTCCCGCTGAGGCGTCGCGCGCTCCATCACCTTGGCGAGCGCGGCCTCGCGAACCTCAGGTGCGAGGGTCGCGTATGTCTCGGGATCGATGTACCCATCACGGGTCGGGTTGTCGAACTGGGCGACGGCACGAACCGCGTTCGTGCCGAGTTCGCGTCGCGCCGTCTCGCGCCAGGACTGCGGAGCCTCGAAGGCGAAGTGGATGTTGCCCAGACCGACATCGGAGTTGGCTTGGAGGGTGGGGCTCTCCTGGTTGTACAGGATGGAGAGGGTGTGGCCGGTTTCGGCGAACACGACTACGGGGCCCTTGGCCGCGTTGGCGTAGGTCTCGGAGAGGTCAGCCCAACACTTCTTTGTGAATTCCCAGTCGATTCTGCCATCCCTGGACGCGAGCTCCTTGAGAACCTTTCGCTCCCAAAGATGCATTGCGTTCAATTGGCGGCCGGCATCGGTGGTTTCCAGCGTCTGAGCCGAGCCGGGACGCTCCTCATTCCGTAGCTGCGCCCACGCCTCAGCTATGAAACGGTTTTCGAGGACATGCTTCCCTTGGAAGACCTTCGGCGCTTCGGGGTGTTCCGTATGAAATGACCAGAACGCACTAACTGGCGCAGCCCCGTCCGGAGGCGTGACACCCTTGCTGTCCTTGACGAATTCCTCAAGGTACTCGCTGATGGTCCTGTCCCCTGCAGCCGCCTCCAACTGGTCTGCGATGGAGACGGGATCGGCCGCCGCCGTGGCCTCAGCTTCGCGGCGGGCGAGCTCAAGCGCCAGCGCCTCGACCTCCACGGGAATCGGCGATGCGCTCACGGCTGTCCGCTCTCGATCGGCCTCGGGTGGAATTCCAGATTCAGCAGTGCACCACGCGGCTTCACGGTCTCCGTCGCTCCGGCCCCAAGGGTGAGTTCCAGAACGGACAACGGCTTCCCGGGTGAAGCGGGCATCCAGTAGGCAAGCCGATACGGGGACTTGCGCACGATGCGCTTCTCGCGGTCCGGAATCGTGTAGCTACCGAGCCCTTCGGGAAAGTCCTTGCTCTCCCACGACCCTTCCCAGGCTGGTTCGCCCAGGACAGAACACGCAGCCGTCAGGTACTGCGGCCAGACAACGGCCGCTCGCTCCAGAACGAGCGGGTTGTCGGCTCCGGTGTCCGCCCACGCGCCCCACTGCTCCTGCACCACCGCATGGACCGGGGCCCAGTTTCCTGAAGAGGGGAACCACAGCTCACCCTCGGAGTCCGTCCGAACACTCAGGACCCGCTCGAAACTCGTCGGCACCCAGTTGAACTGCGCGCACCACATGTCCAGCCCCTGCCCCGGGTACGGCGGGCCGTTCCAGACCGTCGCCCAGTCCACGTCGGCCAGACCCCGCAGCTCCTCGATCAGCTGCTGAGGCGTGCGGCTCACTCGTTCCAGCTTCAGGCCCATGCTCGTTCTCGTCTCTTCCGTCATCTCGTACGTCACAGTCGCCAGCCCGGCCCCTGAGGCGTCCCAGGGTCGGCCTGGCCGCGGCAGGTCAAAGAGATCGTCGCACTCCCCGGTCCCCACCCCTCGGCCATGCCGGGCGCCAGGTGCAGGCCGAGCTCGAAGTCGGGGGCCTCAGGAGTACGGAACGTCCACCGCGCGAGCCTGTGCGGCGCCTTGCCCGTTTCCTGGTCCCCCGGCGGATCGGGCGGGCCGAGGATCTCGCGCAGGGCGGCCAGACATGCCGCGTGGTGCTCCTCGGCGGCCGTGGTGATCGAGGCGTTCTCGGCCGCCACGTCCGCGCGGACCTGCCAGGCCGTGTACGAGACCCCGGTCACCGGACGTCCGGGACGGACCGAGGCCAGATGGAGACGGGCGCCCGTGCGCGTACGGACCCACAGGCCCGACTGGAACCACAGCGGCTGCCAGCCGAACCCCTCGCACCAGTAGCCGCGCTTGGTCTCGTCGGCCGGGATGCCGGCCCAGACGGTGGGCCAGTCCAGGTCGAGGAGCCCGTTCAGCTCCGCGGCGAGGCCCCGCGGCCCGTGGTCGGTGATGACGCTTGCCATGATCCTCGCCTCCTATCGGGGCATGCGGTGGTCGTCACGGGGCGGCTGGTACGGCTGCTGCGCCGGGATCTGGGCGGGCGGCTGCGGTGAACGCGGATCCGCGCTCGCCGGTGCCACCGGCCGGGGCTGAGGCTGCACTTGCGGCTGCGACTGCGGCGGCTGAGCCGTGGGGGCGGGAGCCTGCGCGGAGGCGCTGACGCGCCCGCTCCGCCGGGGCGTCGGCTGCGGCTCGGGCTCGGGAGCGGGCGGCTGCTGCCCTGCCTTTGTGCCCTGCTGGCTCTCGTACGCCCTCTGCTGCATCTCCTTGGCCCGGTGCGCGCTCTTGCGCTGCTGCCGCTTGGAGTTGTTGGCGGGCAGCCATCCGCCCTTCTGCAGCCGGCCCCCGAGCACCGCGCCGTCCACACCCCGGCCGACGCGCGCGGCGGCGTTCCCGGCCACACGCCCTGTTGCGCGGGCGGTGCCCGGCGCCTTGTCGGCGACCTTGCCGCTGACCGTGTTGGCCATGTCCCGCACGCCCAGCGCGTCCTGCGCGCCCGCGATCTGCGGACTGAAGTTCCCGGCGAGCAGCTTCTTCAGCATCATCACGACAGCGACGGTGACCAGCACGAGCAGCAGCAGCTGCATACCCAGCGCGATCTTCGCGGGCAGGATCATCTGGTACAGCACGAGCAGCACGGTGAGGATGACGCCAAAGCCCGCCCGCAGCACGAAGCTGTGGATGAACGTCTCCAGCCAGCCCTTGAGCAGCTTCTGCTGGGAGGGGTGGATGCCGAGAGTGGCGACGAGCGGCAGCAGGATGATCAGGATCAGTGTCACGGCGTGCCACAGCAGGGTGAGCGCGCTGAGGACGATGACCATCAGGCCGACGATGAGCGCGGCGACGAGGGAGTAGAAGGCGAGACCGACGCGGTTCCCGGCGTTCTTACCGGCCCAGTCGTCGTACGCGACGTCGTAGACGTTCCTGTCGGGAAGGTCTTCCCCATCCTCCTCCACGCCGCCGGTCAAGTCGATCCGGATGTCCACCCAGTCGTCGTCGTACTTGTTGAACTCCTTGTTCTCTTCCTTCTCGGCCTGGATGTCCTTATTGGTCATGGACTGGGCCACCACCTGGCGGGCCCGCAGGTCCTCGCAACGGGCTCCCTTGCCCCAGTCGCACTTGGTGCCGGCGCTCTTGGGCAGGCAGGCGCCGTCCTCCACCCTGCCGCCGTCGTCCTTCCTGAAGATGCAGTTCGTGCCACCCTCGCCGAACTGACCGAGCGCCCACGGCCGGAACGCCAGCGTGTCGTACATGGCACAACTGGATATGCGCAGACCCCGGTTGTCCGCCTCCTTCGGCAGGTCGCAAGGAGACTGCATCTCCCCCGAGGCGCCGCTGAGGACCGCCTCGGTCAGGAAGGAGTTGGCCTGGGCGATGCCGGAGTCCGCCTGGTCGATGACCTTGTCGTAGTTTCCGCCCGTCAGGAGGGCCACGACGGCGATGGTCGTCAGACAGGCCCAGCCGACGCCGGACCAGACCTCACGCATCTCGCCCTTGCGCCACTTGGTGAAGACCCAGAGGCCGGTGAGCGCGATCATGACGGGCACGGCCGGAATGAAGACGTGCCGCTTCAGCGTCTTCACCACGTTGTCGCGACCTTCGTACAGCCCGCTGAGCGGGCTCGGGTTGGAGGCGGACTCCTTGATGGAGATGGCCGTACGGGTCAGGATCTTGGTGCCGTTGAAGACCATGTCGGCGACGCCGTTGTTGACGTAGTCCATGATCTCGCAGTCGTCGGCGCCGCTGCCGGTCTCACCGTTCCGCTCGGAGCCGTCGTCCTTGTCCTTGAAGGTCATGGACCAGTTCATGCCGCGCATGCCGTTGAGCTCGTACAACGTGTACTGATCGGCGCTCTTCGGCATCCTGACCGCACCGGTGACCATGCCCGTGGTGTCGTTCAGGTTCTTGGCACGGTCCGCCTTGTCCTCCCACTGATTCGTCGCGGGCATGAGGGACTCGCCGTTGGTACCCGGCGTGTCCATCTGGTAGCTGTCGTCGCCGGTGAAGTCGCAGGCGAAGTCCGCGTGCGCCGTGCCGGGGACGGCCAGTGTCAGCGCGAGCAGCGCCAGGATCAGGAACACTCCGGTCCTGGCGACCCGGCCGGCCCTCTTGGCCCGGTCGAGCAAGGACGGGGCTTCAGCGAGGGCTCCGCATGACTTGGCGCTACGGCGCACGAACATCGGCTTCTTTCTCGCGGTCGAGGGGCGGGAGCGGGGGCGGAAACGGGGCTCAGGAAGGGATGAAGTCGGTCGCGAAGCAGCCCTCGACCGGCCCCTCGTGGACCGTGTAGCCACTGGGGATCTCCGCCTTGTACTTCTCCTTGCAGGCCATGAGGAGCAATCCGCCCTGCATGAGGTCACGGACGGTGTCGTCATCCTCGGGGTAGACGGCGAAGTTCTCGCCGACCAGGGCGGAATCGCCGCCGCCGGAGCCGTTCTCGCGTTCCTGACGGAGGGATTCCTTCTTGAGCGAGGCCTGGAACTTCTCCATGTCGGTGACGGTCATCAGGGCCATCTCCTCACCGCCCTCGTCGTGGCAGTACCACTTCTCCCCCACACCCCAGGCCTCGTCCGCCGGGTCGACGACGTCGCCGCTCTCGAGCTTCCCCTTCGGCTCGAGTTCCTGGCAGGACGACACACTGTTCACGAAGCGCTCCACTCCGGCGATGTCGTCCGCCGCCGGCAGCCCGAGGTCCTCCATCGGGTCGCTGCTGCAGCCGCTGAGCGCGGCGAGCGCGACAAGGGTGGCGACGCCGGCTGTGAGGGTCCGGGACAGGCGCATGAGGGTTCCTTCGGTACGAGAGAGGTGGTGAGACCGGACAGCCGTGGGAGATCAGCCCGGGATGTAGTTCGTCAGGGCGCAGCCGTCCACCAGGGCGTCCTGCTTGCGGTAGCCGCTGGCCACCTTCAGACCGGGGTCACAGTTCAAGATCAGCAGACCGGTCTCGAGGAGGCCGCTGTCCCGGAGGCTGGAGGTCGGATCGACCACGAAGTCCGCGCCGAAGAGGTAGCGGCCGGTGCGCAGGCTGCCGTAGCTGCCGTCGCTCTCCTTCGCGGTCTCCAGGGCGGCGTCCCGGTACTTCCGCTGGAACGTCTCCATGTCCTCGGGCAGGTAGATGACCCAGCTGCTGCCGTGGTGTTCGCCGCAGACCCCCGCCTCCTTGATCCTCCAGGACGCGGCCTTGCGCTTCTCCTCGTCGGTGGCAGTGGCAGACGTGGTGCCGAGGAACCCCTGGGCGGGGGCTCCCTTGGCGTTCCGATCCGTGCTGACGCTGGTGCAGGGCAGACCCGCGCCCAGAAGGAACTCCTGCGCACCGCGCATCGTCCCGGCGCCGGGAAGGCCGCCGCCGGCCTGATCCTTCTCGTCGGCCTGACCGGCCGAGCCGGACGAGCCGGCCACGTCTCCCGCCGCCTTCGCGGAGTCGGAATCCGATCCGCAACCAGTGACCGTCGCGAGCGCGACAAAGACGGTGCCGATCGCGAGAGTGCTGGGCAGGCGTCGCATGGGTGGGCTCCTCGGTGTGCCTTGGTACGGGTGGGCGTCGGTACTCAGGTGGTGTGTCTCGGTACCTCGGGTGTGCGTCGTGGCGGGTCAGACCGCGGCCGTCGGCTCCGCTTCCGGTCGCGGCGCCGGATCCGACTCGCCCGCCTCCTGCAGGAAGGTCCAGTCCCACACGCTCAGCGGCGGGTCGATCCCCTGCCGGGACGGCCGGGTCGTGCCGTTGGTGTCCGTGGCCGCGAGGATCTCCTTGAAGACCAGGTCCACCGCCACCGTGCCCACCCGCTTGTCGGCGTCGCGCTGCAGGCACACGCCCGTGCGCAGTTCCTGCAGGGCCGAGATGACCTTGGGGTCGTTCTCGGGGCGGCCCAGCAACGGTGCCACCAGGGACGCTTCCTGGGCGGACTTCTGCTTGAAGGCGAAGACCGTGTGGATCTGGTTGGCGCCACCGCTGCGGGCCTCGGAGTCCTCGATCTGGACGAGGTCGATGGCCTGCTGGGTGATCAGGACGGTGACGGCCAGATACGAGCGGCCCTGCTTGAGCGCGCGCCGCATCAGGTCGCGGCCGCTCTCGGTCGCGGTGACGACGTACGCCTCGTCGACGAAGAGGGCCTTGGGCCGCAGCCCGACCTCGCCCGTCACCGGGTTCTTCTCGTAACCGACGTCCAGCATCTGGCTGCCCAGCTCCACGACGGCCATCAGCGCGGTGGCGGCGAGGCGCTCGGCCGGGTTCCAGCTGCGGGGGTCGGATGCGGCAGGGGACTGGAAGCCGCGCAGGGTGATGACCGTACGGCGCTTGCGCATCGCGGACAGCGGCTGCGGACGCTCGGCGAACGCCAGTCGCGCGTACGGCAGTGTCCGCAGCTCGGTGAGGAGCATCTGGGCGAGCTTGAGATCCTTCGCGGACTCACGGTCGCCGGTGGACACCGCGTGGTCGTAGGCGCGTACGACCTCGTCGACGACCTGCCACAGCGTGGGCCTGGGGACGCGCTGTTCGGCGTCGCGTGCGCCCAGTCCCTGCTCGGTGGCCTGCCGGATCGCGGAGTTGTACCAGCCGACGACGGTGGCCATCGCCTCGATGACGGGAAGGCGCACCCGCTGGTAGTCCTCGTCGCCGAGGAAGCCGCGCAGCATCGTTTCGGCGAGCAGCCGGCCCGAGGGCACGTCGCGGGCGATCACCCAGGGATCGAGCACACCGGCCTGGCCCTTGAGGAGGTCGACGACCTCGGTCTCGGCCCAGAACTCCGGGTTGACCGGCCGGAACCGGCTGGCCTCGGTGCCGAGCAGGCCCGTCTCCGCGTCGTGCGCGAAGTCCGGGTCGTTCACCTGCGATCCGAAGCCCAGGTAGTAGCAGAGCTGGGCGAAGTCGGTCTTGGGGTCGATGACCAGGCAGCGCACGCCCGCCTCCGACTCCTCGTAGAACTTCTGCAGGGCGAGCGAGGACTTGCCTCCGCCAGACGCGCCGACGATGGCGAGACCGCCGCCGTCGTTGCGGGCGGGGCCGACGTGCAGGGAGTAGTGGACGGGCATCTTGCCCGCCCAGCCGACCAGGTTCCCCACCCAGCCGAGCCGCTTCCCGGAGCGCTGCTCGGGGTTGTCCCCCAGCTCGGTGCCCGCGGTGGGCAGACCGGCGCCGAGCTGCTCGACCTCCTGCAGCCGCAGATAGGGCGCGATGGGCAGCTTGGGCGCGTCGCCGGGCAGCTGGGACTGCAGCAGACGCCACTGCTGGCGCGTGGGGCGCAGCAGGGTGACCTTCAGGTCCTGCTTGAACTGCATCTCCAGGACCCGGCGGCGACGTTCCAGCTCCGCGACGTCGGGGGCCGAGATGGTGAAGCGGATCTGCGCCTCCATGCCCGGCATCTTGTGCTCCTCGACATCGTCGACGAGGTGCTGTGCGCGGGTGACCTGGCTGGCGAGCTTCGTGTCGGGTGAACGGCCGGAGGTGGCCATGTCGTTCATCTCGTCGATGAGGTTGCCGTTGATCTTCCCGGCACGGTCCTTGAACCTGAGGTACGGGATCAGGGTGAACCGCATGTCGATCTCGACCGGGAACTCGACGTTCTGCGCGGCGTAGCGCGCCCATGCCGTGGACTGGCGGAAGCGGGTCTCGGCGGGCCAGCCGGCGGCGACCAGGGTGGTCGTGTAGCTGGTGTGCCGTTCACCGGTGACCTCGTCGTACTGGTGCAGCACGATGTGCGTCTTGCGGTTCTCGCCGGAGAAGTCGACGACCAGGTCGAACTGGTCGGGGCCCCAGGAGCGGGAGCCGAGCACCGGCTCGGGCGGCACGGGCAGTTCGCCGTGGAGCGGCTTGCGGATCAGCCAGACCAGCTCCTCGCGGGTCAACGGCGCGCCGCCGAGGCCTTCGAGGCTCTCGTGCACCTCGCGGGCGACCTGGGTCCACTGGGCCAGGACGACCGGTGACAGATACTCGTCGTGGACTCCGGTGGCGCTCGCGGCCGCGCGGTCCGTCGCACCGCGCAGGGCACGGGTCAGCCCCGGGTCCTCGACCGGGTCGTCGCCGCCGGGCAGCACCCCGCCGTCGCCGTTCGAGCCGCGCTTCAGGGAACCGAGTTTGACGAGGAGGATGTTGCGCTCGCGCATCGCGCCGATGCGCTCCTGGTACTCGGCCTTGCGCAGGTTGTACGCCTTGTAGTTCTCGGTCGGGTCCCAGGCGACGGCGTTGAGCTGCTCGGCCCAGTCGACGGCCGTGATCGGCCGGTACACCTTGCGGTAGTGGCACTCGACGTTCCGGTCGCCACGGGCGAGGTTGAGCAGGCCGCGGGCCGGGCCCTCGGCCATCGCCCGCAGTTCCGACTCGTTGAGGTACTCGTCGATGGCGGTGGGCAGGACGAGCCCGGTCCACACCGAGTCGCCGTGCACGAAGAGCATGTCGTCGGCGAAGCGGTACGGGAGCCGCATGTCCTCGCGGCGGGCGGCCCGGTCCTGTGTCCGGGCCGAGGAGCCTCCTGAACCGCGCCCGCCTGCGGAGCCGCGGTTCTTCCCCTTGGAGGCCGGGGAACCGGCGGCCAGGATCATGGCGATCACGAAGAAGGCGACCGCCCCGCCCAGAAGGATCATCATGAACATGGAGGAGTCATCCTGCGGTCTCGGAGTGTCCGGCGGCCGAGAGCCCGGCGCCGGGGTGTGTTGTGCCACGCGGTGCGGCGGCGGAGTGTGCCGCGTTCCGGGACGTGGCGGTGGAACCGGCCGTGCCCTGGGGTGCGGCGGAGGCGCGGGCCGTGACGCCCTGTGCGGCGGCGTACGAGGAGCCGCTGCGGGCCGCTTCCTCCGACGCGCTGTCGTACTGCCGCTGCCAGCGCGATGAGCCCGGCTGCCAGAGGATGACCTGCCAGTGCAGTTCCTCGGGTTCGCGGTCGGCCGCCAGGCCCTGGAGATGCTTCGGCTGGAACCAGAAGTCGGCCCACACGACCAGCTGCTGACTCAGGGTCAGGGCAGACGGCAGGGGCCGGCCCCAGACGAAGTACACGGCGACGGGCGGGCCGAGGTACAGGACCGACGTCACCATCGACAGGCTCAGGAACGGCAGGAACGCGGAGAGCGAGAGCATCGTGACCAGCCACACGACCCCGAATCCGAAGGCGGCGCCCAGGGCGGGGAGCAGGAGGCCGGGGAGCGGGATGTTGCCCCAGTTCCAAATGCGTTTCGGCCGGTTGAGCAGATCCGTGTGGTCGTATGCGATCAGCGGGTCGATCGCGTCCGGCGCTTCCTGTGCCATCCGTCGCTCCTCCTCTCAGACGTGGTGTGCGGATCGAGGTCCAAGGGCCGCGGGCGGCCGTGCCGCCCGCGGCTCAGCTCTCGCCGCCCTCGCCACCGCCGCCGATCTGGCCGCCGAGGTCGATGAGCAGACCGGCCAGACCGGTCGCGCCACCGATGATCAGTGCGGCGAGCGCGATCATGCCGAAGCCCTGGAAGGCCTCACGCATTCCGTCGCCGCGCTTCATCGACAGCAGCATCCGGATGCCGAGGATGAGCAGGGCGATGACGGCGACCATGGTGCCGACGTTGCGGAGGATGTCCTGGATCTCACCGAACATTCCCTCGAGGGAGGTTGCTGCCAAGTACATGGCGTGTCCTTTCGCTGTACTGCTGCTGTGTGCGGATTCCGTACGTGGATCGATACGCCGTGTGCCGTGGACGCCCCTGGTCAGGGACGCTTCGCACCGGCCGGCTTCCCGCCGTCGGCGGGCTTTGCGCCCCCGGGCGGCGGGGCGTTGTCGGCGGGCTTTCCGGTCCCGGACGGCTCAGCGTCGTCGGCGGGCGGGACGCCCTCGGTGCCGGGGGTGACGGGATCGCCTTCGTCGGCACGCCCGCCCGTCGGGTCGAGCACCCCGCCCCGGATGTCCTTGATGAACCAGCCCTGCGCGGTGTTCACCACCGTCACCCGGTACGAACGCCGGACCACCGGGCCCGGCTCGCGGCCGGCCGTCTCGTCGGCCGAAGTGCCGCCGCCCCATTCGACGGTCACACGGGCCCACACCGACTCGCCCTCGTCGTACGCGACCGAGTCGCCGTCGTCCGTGCCCGCCGGCGCCAGGGCGGCCACCTCGTGGATCTTCGGCGCTGACAGTGCGCCGGCCAGCCCCGAAGTGGCCGCGAGGGTCGCGTCGGGAGTGGTGAAGCGGGTCATCGCCGTCGCGTCGGACTCCGCCCATGCCTCGAAGTAGCCGGGCAGCACCTTGGTCCGGAGCTGATCGGAGAGGTCCTGGTCGACGACCTCGTCGTCCTTGTCCACCTCGGGCGCGGTACCGCGCACCGGCAGCGGCATCTCGCCCACGTCGCCGACGATCCGCAGGCCCGAGGCCCCGGCCAGGTCCTTCACGTACACCGGCACGGAGAGGGTCGTCGTGCGGCCTGTCGACAGCCTGACCTGAACTCCCAGGTACCGGCCGTTCTTTCCGTACTCGGGAATCTCCTCGGCGGTCCCGTCCCAGGTGGCGAGCGTGACGCTCTGCTTGCCGCTGCCGTCCCACCCGCAGTCGGCGTCGACGCCGGCCGAGGCGTAGCGGGTCAGGGCCTTGCGGCGCTGGTCGGCGGTCGGCGGCGAGTACGTGAGACACAGCGCCGCGTACTCCTCGGCGAAGGTCGCCGCGGTCCGCGTCGGGAACTCGGTGAGCCGGAAGCGCTGCACGTCCTTGGTGTCCAGGGCGGCGCTCCGCACGTCGGACGACTTGCCGACGACCAGGCCCATGACACCGCACGAGCCGAGCGCGAAGGCGCAGGTGGTGATCAAGAGGGTGGCGCGCAGGGCGACATGGGTACGCCGGCCCTGGGCGGGCAGCCGCCCGCCGGGCCGCGGCACGTCGAACCCCGCACGGGCGGGCGCGGCGGACGCGACCTGCTGCGGCGCCGTGGAGGCGGCGACGGTGTGCGGACCCGCGGATGCGGTGCGCTGCCCGCCCGTCGGCGCAGGGGCGGATCGGCCGCGCTCCCCTCGCTCTGCCTTCCTGCGCTCGTACGCGGCCTTGCGCTCGGCCTTCGCCCGCTCCCGCTTGTCCTTCTTCGACTCGGCGGGGGGCTGGTCCGCACGCGGCGGCAGGGTCGGTACGGCCGCCTGGCTCGGCGGCACGGCGGCCTGCGGTGCACGGCGCACCCAGGCGGCGGCGACCTGGGCGCGCGCGGCGTCGGTCGGCTGCTGGGGCTGAGGCTGAGGGGACGGGGCGGCGGCGGCCGGACAGCCGTAAGGGCTGCGCGTCTGCTGCGGGTGCTGTGCCTGCGCCGCCTGACCATGCTGCTGTGCCTGCTGACCATGCTGCTGCGGGTGCTGACCGTGTTGCTGTGCCTGCGCCTGCTGCCAGGCCGCCTGCTCCACAGGGCCGAACTGCGCGGGCTGCTCCGAAGGCCGGCCGTGGCCGACCCCGCCGGCAGAACTGCTGTGGTCCGTCATCGAGTTCGGTCCCCTCCCAGGCGTGTGGTCCCCAGTCCGCCGGTTCGGGTCGGGCGTGCGGCGGGCCCTGGCTCGGCCAGGTGCGGACGCAGTGTGGCAAACGGAGGGCGCGGCGGCTCCCGCGTTTCCCCGCCGGGGAAACGCGAGGAAAACGCGAGGAAGGACGGAGGAATCCTCCTGGGAATCGCGGGGAATCCTCGGCGCGGCGGCACATCCTGCCCTCCGTCACAATGCGAGGTCGTGCCCGGAAGGCGGGTGCCAAGCCGTCGTCGACCGTGCGAAGGACGAGAGTTGAGCGACCAGTACGCCCACCCGCAGCAGGCCGCACCGCCCGCATCCGTCCCTGGCCCCGCCGCCACGCCTGTCGTCGACGCCCAGTCGGCCTGGATCGACGGCTACGAGCCCGGCAACCCCTGGCAGTCGAGGCTCTGCCTGCAGACCCCGTACGGAACCGTCGCCTATCCCCTCACTCCGCACACCATGCCCGAGCTCTTGGAAGGGCTCGTCATGGTCGCGCAGGAGCAGCAGGGCATGACCGGGACGCCGGAGACGGACCTGCCGACGGCCGACGGCCGGGACGACGACGACCCGTCCGCCCCTGCCAACAGCCCCGGCATCCACGACGGGAGGGCCGCCCGTCTGACGGGCTGGGCCGTCGTCCATGACCTGTGGGAACGGGAGGACCCGAAAGCCCGCTTCATCATGGGCGCGGTGGTCGTCGGCCTGCTGGTGCTGGGGATCTTCCTCACCTGACCGGGCGCGGTATGCCGCGACCGGAGCCCTCATGGCCCCCGCGGCCCCACCGCCCGCCAGTCACCATCCACCACCAACCCCAACCCGCGTACGGAAGAGCCGACATGAGCACCGGTCCCGAGGAGCAGCAGTCGTCCGGCGACGACGTGGAGTTCTACTTCGCGGACGTCTATCTCTTCGTCTCCGACTACCTCGCGCAGATGGTCCGGCGCCGTATCAACGGCTCCTCCGCCACTTGGTGTCCGCGCTGGTGGGAGCACCCCGAGGCGGGCGCCCGGCTGTCCGCGCTGTGGCTGGCCTGGGAGCATCTGCGGCACGACTCGGCGCTCGGGATGTCCACCTGGTGGCTTCACCACGCCGACCCGCATCTGCGGGTGCTGATGGACGCGGATCTCGGTCCGTTCGCGGCCTGTTCACCCAAGGGCGGGCACACGTCGCACCCCTTCGAGCCGCTCCCCGTCGAGCCCCACGCACCGGATCCACGCACCGTTTGAGGGGAGCCGGTGTGGATGCCCCCGCAGCTCTCCATCATTTCCACGCACCGGCTTTCCTCACTCGGCACACTCCTTCCTGCCCCCGTCCCACCTCCCGTTTTCCTCGGCTTTCCCCATGAGGAATTCGCGCGTTCCCCTGGCTTTCCCAGGCCCTACCGTGACCCGGCGACCTGACTGAGGGAGGCCGGGGACGGTGGATTCACCTGCCGAGAACAAGCGAACTGCGGTACTTGCCCTGGTGGTCATGGGCGTTCTGCTCGTCGGCGCACTCGTGGTGTTCACCGTCTTCAACGGGGAGGACGACTCCGAGGCCCCGACCGGCACCGCCCCCACCGCGAGCGCGGCGAACGACGGCAAGGCGCAGAACGGCGAGGACGGTGCCCGGCCGGCCGCCGGCACGCCCCGGCCCATCGTGCCGCCGGCCGAAGTGGCCGAGGCCCATCGGGTGATGGCCGACTACATGGCCGGCCTGAGCACGTACGAGCACACCGACAAGGACGCCTCCTGGGCGCCGCCGCTGCTCGCGCTCACCACACGTGACGAGGCACTGAAGCAGGAGACGGCCCTGCCCTCCGGCAAGGAGTGGGGCGCGTGTCTGGCCGCCCGATGCTCCTCCGAGGGGAGGGCGACGGTGGTCCGTGACGCGATGATCGCCGACGATCTCACGCGCGGCAGCGGCCAGATGATCTCCAGCGTCGTGAACGTGACCGCGACCCGCTCCGAGGGCGGCGAGGAGACCGGTACCGAGTCCAACTCCTGGCTGGTGACAGCCCAGAAGCGGGGATCCGGGTGGCAGGTCTCCGGGTTCGACCTGTTCGGCCTGGGCAACGTGGGCGCGTCCGACGAGACGGAGGGCTGAGACACCGATGGTGGCTCCAGCCGTACTGGCGGCCGCGGCCAAGGTGGCGAAGTCGGCCAAGAACGCGACCCAGTCGGCCGGGGGCCAGGGTGGTCCGGACGGCGATGGCGGCGGCAAGAAGAAGGGCAGCGGCAAGTGGCTGCTGATCATCGGGGGCGGCGGGATGCTGCCGGTCGCCGGTGTCGGCTTCGTCGCCATCGTCCTGATCGGCGGCCTGGTCGGCGGTCTGGGCGGCGGTTCGGCCCAGGCCGCCTGCGGGGACTACGGGGACAACGCCCAGGCCGGCAACACCGGTGACCAGGCCGCCACCAGTCCGATCATGCCGGCGGGCAAGATGTACATGCCGAGCGAGACGGCCCGTCACGAGATACCCCCGAAGATGATCCTGGCCTCGATGCGCGCCGCGGCCCGCTACGACGGGCTGGACTGGACGCTCATCGCCGGGCAGATGTACCAGGAGACCAAGTTCGGCCAGGACAAGTCGGCCGCACCCGGCGGCAAGAACAGCGCCGGCTACATGGGGCTGCTGCAGTTCGGCGACGACGCCTGGACGGACTACGGCGCCGACGGCAACGACGACGGCACGAAGGACAAGTACAACATCGACGACGCGGCCTTCGCCGCCGCCAACTTCCTGCACGCCCAGAAGGCCGAGACACAGGCGTGGGAGGCGCTCCGGGTCTACTCGGGCTCCCGGGCGAGCAACACCATCTACATGCGGGTGGTCCTCACCCAGGCCGCCCGCTACCGCGGCACCCTCACCGGCGACAAGGGCCTGATCAAGGACTGGTACGCGCACCTGAAGAAGACCGTGGACAAGAACCCGGGCTTCCCCACGCTCGGCAAGCAGTCGGACATCCCCGAGCCCGTCGGCAACGACGCCGACCCGAAGAAGGCGCTGAGCATCCCCGCCGAGTCGGCACGTTCCTGGTCGACCCCGCCCCTCGACGGCGGCGGAGGCGACGGCGGCACGAGCGACGACGGCACGACGACCGCGATGGCACCGATCGCGTACTCCCGTCCGCTGGCCGCCCCGGCCGACGAACCGCGACCGGCCACCGGCAAGGACTGGCAGTGGCCGCTGAAGAAAGGCTCCTACCAGGTCGGCACCGAGTACCGTAAGAGCGGGAGCAGTTGGAGCCTCGGATATCACACCGGACTCGACCTGGTCGCCCCCGTCGGCACGCCGATCTACGCCCCGTCCGACGGCAAGGTGGTGAAGAGCTCCAGTGGCGGGTCGTACGGCAACGAGACCCACATCGAGCACGCGAACGGCGTGATCACGCTGTACGCCCACCAGAGCACCGTCTCGGTCTCCGTGGGGAGCACCGTCAAGCGCGGTGACCAGATCGGCAAGGTCGGCGTCACCGGCAACACCACCGGTCCCCACCTCCACTGGGAGGTCCGAGTCCCTGGTGTCGACAACCCCTTCGTCGGGGGCCAGGACAAGGGTCCCGGCATGGTCGACCCGGAGGCGTGGCTGGAGGGCAAGGTGTCCGCCAAGCCCGACTACGGCACCGTTCCCGGCGGGGACGGCGGCAAGGACGCCGACTACGTGGACTGCGCGAAGGAGGGCAGCGGCACCCCGGTCGCCCCCGACGGCGCGGGTGTGACCGGCGTACTGCCCGACTCCGACGACCCGGTGGTACGGGCGGCACTCGGCTGGGCGCAGCGCGGCATCGGCGTGCCGTACGTGCTCGG
The DNA here is from genome assembly GCF_036181745.1 of Streptomyces sp. NBC_00259. Taxonomy (NCBI): domain Bacteria; kingdom Bacillati; phylum Actinomycetota; class Actinomycetes; order Kitasatosporales; family Streptomycetaceae; genus Streptomyces; species Streptomyces sp. NBC_00259. The sequence goes on from NZ_CP108080.1 coordinate 2,336,294, forward strand.
CGCACCGCGCCTGCAGGGCGTCAGCCCGACGACCTTCGACTGCTCCAGCTACACGCAGTGGGCCTACTACCAGGCGAGCGGCGGCAAGATCGACATCGGTGCGACGACCTTCGTACAGGAGGACAAGCTCCGTCGCTACAAGGTCTCGCTGAGCGAGGCCCAGCCCGGTGACCTGATCTTCTTCCGGCCCAGCTCACGCGGCTCGGAGCACGTCGGCATCGTGTGGGACCCGGCCGGCAAGAAGATCGTCCACGCTCCGCGCCCCGGCAAGAACGTCGAGTTCAGCACGTGGGACGTACAGGACAAGATCACCGCCGTGTACCGGGTGCCGATCCCCCAGGGCACGAATCCGTCGGAGGCCGACGGCAAGGGCGACACGGAACATGCCTAAGCGAAAGGACAGTTGATGAGCACGCGCAGGAGCAGGAGCATCCCGCTCGGGACCGGGACCGGCATCGTGCTGGTGCCCGGGACCGCGCTGGTGTCCGGATTCACGACGGGCCGTGCGTCATGACTGTCGAACGGCAGAAGAAGCCCCGCTCCGAGGACGACTGGACGATCGAGATCGTCCTTCTCGTCGTGGCCGTACTGCTCCTGCTCACCGGCGCGTGGTTCGCCGCCCGGACCGGCGCACCGTACGACGGCCGTCCCGCCCCGCCCGACGACCCGTTCTCCTTCGCCATCGCCCTGGTCAAGGGCGACTACGACTGGCCCGGCAGCGCGTCGAGCGCCGTCGCGGCCGGCGAGGCGCTGCTGCTCGGGTGCGCCGGCCTCGCCGGCTACCGGGTGCGCCAGCGTGTCCGCAACAAGCCCGACGTCGACGACGCGGCCCGCCATCTCGCCCAGGGCGAGGAACTCGGCAAGCTCACCATGAAGGGCGCGGCGGCGACCGCCCACCGTCTCGGTGTGCAGGGCAATGTGCCGGGCGTCTTCATCGGCCGTTCCTTGCGGGGCCGCCAGCCGCTGTACGGCTCGTTCGAGGACATGCACATCGACATCTGGGGTCCGCGTACCGGCAAGACGACCCGGCGCGCCATTCCCGCGATCCTCGACGCTCCCGGAGCCGTACTCGTCACCTCCAACAAGCGGGACGTCGTCGACGCCACCCGTGGCCCGCGCGCGTCACGCGGGCCGGTCTGGGTGTTCGACCCGCAGCAGGTCGCGCAGGAGCCGCCCACCTGGTGGTGGAATCCCCTGTCGTACGTGACCGATGTGGCCAAGGCCCGTAAGCTGGCGGACCACTTCGCGTCGGGCTCGCGCGACGCGGACGCCTCCACCGACGCGTACTTCGACCCGGCGGGACAGGACCTGCTGGCCAATCTGCTGCTCGCGGCGGCCGTCGCGAACGCCCCGATCACCCAGATCTACACCTGGCTGGCCACCCCGAAGGACGACACCCCCGAACGCGTCCTGCGCGGCGCGGGGCATCTCATGCCGGCCGACGCGCTGGCCGGTGTGATCACCGCCCCGGACAAGCAGCGCAGCGGTATCTACGGTGTCGCCCAGCAGATGGCGTCCTGTCTGATCAACCCCGAGGTCAACAAATGGGTGACCCCGGGCGACGGAGCCCCGCGAGCGCAGTTCGACCCGCACACGTTCGTCCGCGAGGCCTCAACGCTGTACTCCCTCTCCCGCGAGGGCAGCGACTCCGCGGGCCCGCTCGTGACCGCACTGACCGTGGCCGTCGTCGAGGCCGCCGAGGAGTACGCCACCACGCAGCGCGGCGGACGGCTGCCGCTGCCGCTGGTCGGCGTCCTGGACGAGGCGGCGAACGTCTGCCGCTGGCGTGCGCTGCCGGACCTGTACTCGCACTACGGCTCCCGGGGCATCATCCTCATGACGATCCTCCAGTCCTGGGCGCAGGGCATCGAGGTGTGGGGGGAGCGCGGCATGGAGAAGCTCTGGTCCGCCGCCAACGTGCGTGTCTACGGCGGCGGTGTGTCCGACACCCGCTTCCTCGGCGATCTGTCCGAGCTGGCGGGCGAGTACGACCTGCGCGAGTTCTCCACCACCCGTGAGTCGGAGTTCGGCGGCTGGTCCGGCAACCGCACCGTGAACGAGTCCGTACGGCGCGAACGCGTCCTGCAGGTCTCCGACCTGGGTTCGATGCCGCCCGGCCGCGCCCTTGTACTCGCCTCCGGCACCAGGCCGGTCCTGGTGGAGACGATCCCCTGGTGGGAGGGCCCCTACGCCCGCTCGGTCAAGGCCTCGCTGGTGCAGTACGACCCGGGTAAGCGCCCCTGAAGACCTCGGTGATCCGGCCCCGCCCCCAACGACCGGCGACCGGCGACCGAGGCCGCGCTCTCCGCACCGGAGCGCACAAATGCGTTCGCCGGGCGGCGGCCGGATCAGGTAGAGAGACCGGCATGACGATCTGGTCCGTACTCCCCGAGCGCTTCGACGCCCCCGACGCCACAGCCTTGCGGCGCGACTACTACGCGGATGTCGCGGGGAGTTACTGGCGGCGGCCGGTCACCGAGGCCGAGATCGACGAAGGGCTCAGGGACGACGAGGTGGAACGGCTCGCCGTGCCGGGCGGGGGGTTCGTCGTCGGGCGGTACGGCGGGGCCGCCGCCGCGTGCGGCGGGGTGTTGCTGCTGGACGCGGAAAGGGCCGAGCTGACCCGGGTGTTCGTACGTCCTGCCTTCCGTGGCACGGGAGGCGGCGGAGCGCTGCTGGCCGCGCTGGAGGAGGAGGCGAGGCGTCTCGGGGCGCGGCGCATGGTCCTCAACACCCGCCTGGACCTCGTCGAGGCACGCGGGCTGTACACGCGGTACGGCTACCGGGAGATCCCGGCGTACTGCGAGGGGCCGTACATGGACATCTGGTACGGCAAGGAGCTGTGACGGCAGGGAACTGTGACGGCCGCGCTTCCGTCGGCCGAGCCCAGAGCCGTTGCCGTTGCCGTTGCCGTTGCCCGCGCCCTCGCCCTCGCCCTCGCCCTCGCCCTGCTCAGTGCGGCGAGGGATGGTGCCAGGCCTGGTGATCGCGGTGCGGGACGCCGACGTCGGGGCGCTCGCCGTCCGAACCGCACAGTTCGGAGGTGAGTTCCTTCACCAGCTGGATCAGGTCGGTGGGCCGGTCCGGACCCCACCAGTCGCCGAGCAGTTCCGCCAGCGACTCCTCCCTCGCCGCCGACAGCTTCGCCACGGCGTCGGCGCCCTTGTCGGTGAGGATCAGCGACAGTCCCTCCCGCCGGGCCAGCCCTCGCTCCTCCACCTGCCGGGACGCCTCGGTGATCGCCTTGATCGGAACGGGAGTGGTGTCGGCGAGCCGGGACGGTTCGACCATTCCGTGCCGCTTGATACGCAGCAGCAGCCAGCTCGCCGCCGGGCTCACATCGAGCCCCGACCTGTCGGTGATCTTGACGTAGATCGCCTTGCGGCCCTCACGCGAGCCGAGCACGGACAGCGCGCGGGCGCATTCCTCGTACGAGGAGCGATGCACGGGGTTGGAGGCGAGCGTCTCGCTGACCTCGGGCGCGGTGACCGAGCCGCGCAGCTTGTCCTCCCTCAGGAACCAGGCGATGACGAAGGCCACGAGGACGATCGGCGCGGCGTAGACGAAGACGTCGGTGATGGAGGTCGAGTACGCCTGCAGGACCGGCGGCCGCAGCCCCGGTGGAAGCTCCAGGATGGTGCGCGAGTCGGAGGCCAGCTGGTCGGGGCCGATTCCGGGCGGCAGCTGCTGCCCGGCGAGCACTTCGGGAAGCAGTTCCCGCAGTCGGCCGGTGAAGAGCGAGCCGAAGGTGGCGACGCCGAACGAGGCGCCGATGGAGCGGAAGAAGGTCGCGCCGGAGGTGGCGACGCCGAGGTCCTCGTAACGGACGGCGTTCTGCACGGCCAGCACCAGTACCTGGATCACCATACCGAGACCGGATCCGAACACGAACAGGTAGACGCTCGTCTCCCAGACCGAGGTGGCCGGCTCCAGCTGGTGCAGCAGGAGCAGTCCCAGGGCCGTCACGGCGGTACCGGCGATCGGGAAGACCTTCCACCGTCCCGTGCGGCTGACGATCTGGCCGGACAGGGTCGAGGTGATCAGCAGGCCCAGCACCATCGGCAGCATGTGCACACCGGACGCGGTGGGTGTCACGCCCTGGACGATCTGCAGGAACGACGGCAGGTAGATCAGCGCGCCGAACATCGCGAAGCCGACGATGAAGCTGATGACGGAGACCAGCGTGAACGTATGGTTCCGGAACAGCTTCAGCGGCAGTACGGGCTCCGCGGCACGCTTCTCGGCGTACACGAACGCGACGAGGAGAACGATCCCGAGGGCGGCGAGGACGATGATCTGCGCCGAGTCCCACGGCCACGTGGTGCCGCCGAGTGAGGCCACGAGGACCAGGCAGGTCGCCACGGAGGCGATCAGGAACGTCCCCAGGTAGTCGATGGTGTGATGGGTCCTGCGGGCCGGAATGCGCAGCACGGCGGCGGTCACGAAGAGCGCGACGATGCCGATGGGCAGGTTGATGTAGAACACCCACCGCCAGCTGAGGTGCTGGGTGAAGAGCCCGCCGAGCAGCGGCCCGAGAACACTGCTCGCGCCGAAGACGCCGCCGAACAGGCCCTGGTACCTGCCGCGTTCGCGCGGGGCGACGATGTCTCCGACGATCGCCATGGACAGCACGATGAGGCCGCCACCGCCGAGCCCCTGGAGCGCGCGGAAGGCGATGAGCTGCGGCATGTTCTGGGCGATGCCGCACAGCGCGGAGCCGATGAGGAAGATGACGATCGCGGCCTGGAACAGTTTCTTGCGGCCGTACTGGTCACCGAGCTTGCCCCAGAGCGGTGTGGCGGCGGTGGAGGCGAGTATGTACGCGGTCACGATCCAGGACAGGTGCTCCAGGCCGCCGAGTTCGCTGGCGATGGTCGGCAGCGCGGTGGAGACGATGGTCTGGTCGAGCGCGGCGAGCAGCAGGCCGAGCAGCAGCGCACTGATCGCGACGAGCACACTGCGGCGGTTCCCGCCTTCGCCCGGCCGGGGTACGGGGCCGGGACTCACGGCCGAGCTGCTCAGTTCCTGCGCCATGGAGTACGTACCTCCGGTCCGCAGCACGCTCGTCTGCTTCTCCCATCCTGGGTGTTCCACCCTGTTATGGCCTGCCGAAGGGGGACGCGGCGACCGGGCGCTGGACAGGGGCTGCATAATCGCTGGCAGCTCAAGGGGAGGGAACCCACGATGACGGGACGCGCTTGTCCTGAATGCGGCAGACAGGGTGACGGGGAGGACAGATCCGGCCAGGGAGGCCCGGACGGTCCGGGAGTACCGGGAGCACCAGAAGCACCGCGAGGACAGGGTGGTGCCGGCCAGGGCGGCCCGGGCTGCGCCTGCGCGGAGACCGCGGCGGCGGGTTTCGATCCGCTGCGCGTCCGGCCGTACGTGCCCCATGTCGGGCCCCCTGCCCCGTCGGGCGCGGGTCCCGCCGCCGGACCGCCGCCCGAGCTCACGGAGGTGGCCGCGGCGCAGGGCGCCCAGGGCGGCGCGAAGGATGACACACAGGAGATCCCGCGCCAGTACGCCTACGCATACGAGTCCGGGCACGACGTGCCGCAGCGGGACACGGGCTCCGGCCCCGCGGCGCAGGAGCCCGCGCGTCGGCGCGGGCGCCGGGTGTTCCTCGCCGCCGCGGCCGTCGTCGCCGTCCTCGGGACCGCGGCCTATGCGAGCGGGCTGCTCGCGGGCGACGGTGACGGGCAGGACCGGGCGCTGCCCGACAGCGAGACGATGGCCCCCTTCCTGACCGCCGCGCCCGACGCACCCCAGGCGTCGCCGTCGGCCGTCTCGCCCGAAGCCTCGGCCTCGGCGTCGCGCGGGGCGTCACCTTCCGCGTCCCCTTCGGCCTCGGCGTCGTCCGAAGCCGGCCCGTCGGCCCCGACGAAGGTCGCCGACGCTCCCGCCTCTCCGTCCACGATCGGCGAGGTGCCCCCGGACCCGTCCGCTCCGTCCGCGCCCGGGACCCTGCGACCCGGCGACAGCGGTGACGAGGTCGTCGAGCTCCAGGAGCGCCTCGAACAGGTCTGGCTGTACAACGGCCCGTCCCACGGTCACTACGACGGCCGCGTCGAGGATGCGGTGGCGACGTACCAGGCCTACCGGGGCATCGACGGCGACCCCGAGGGCGTCTACGGCCCGGAGACCCGCCGCGCCCTGGAGGCCGAGACGCGGTACCCGTCCCACGGGGGCGGCTGGGACGACGACGGGGACGGCGACGACCGCGGCAACGGCGGCGGGCGGGGCTAGAGCCGCTGGAGGCCGAAGCGCGCCCGGCGCGGCCGGGCGCGCGCGCCGCACGCCCACAGAGCTTGCGTAAGCCGCGCCGTGCCCCAGGTCAGTGCGGCCGCCGTGAGCCGGCCGTGCCCGGCGTTCAGGCAGAAGCGGTCAGCCGGTCACGCAGAGGCGTTCAGGCAGAGGCGGTCAGCCGGAGGCGTTCACGCAGAAGCGAAGACGGCGGTGCCGGTCGCGTCCGCCGTGACGCGGAGACGGGTGAGGTCCTGGACGTGCGCGTCCGGGGCGAACGCGGCCGCGCGCGGGCCGACGCCGACGACGCGCATACCGGCCGCGCGAGCGGCCGTGATGCCCGCCTCGGAGTCCTCGAAGACGACGCAGTCGGCCGGGTCGAAGCCCAGCTCCGCCGCGCCCTTGAGGAAGCCCTCCGGGTCCGGCTTGCTGGCGCCGACGCTTTCGGCGGTGACCCGGACCTCCGGGATGCGCAGCCCGGCGGCGTTCATACGGGCGCGGGCGAGGCCCTCGTCCGCGGAGGTGACGAGGGCGTGCGGCAGGTCCGCGATGGCGTCCATGAACGCGGGCGCGCCCGGGATCGGCACGACGCCGTCCAGGTCTGCGGTCTCCTGCGCGAGCAGCAGCCGGTTCTCGGCGTGGTTCTGCGCCATCGGCCGGTCCGGCAGCAGGACGGCCATCGTGGCGTAGCCCTGGCGCCCGTGCACGACCTTGAGCGTCGCGTCCGGGTCGAGCCCGTGGTCGACGGCCCAGCCGCGCCAGACGCGCTCCACGACGGCGTCGGAGTTGACGAGCGTGCCGTCCATGTCGAGGAGCAGCGCCTTGAAGGAGCCGATGGTCTCTGCGGTCGCCGCGCGGGGCGTCTCTGAGCTGGACAACATCGCCGTCCTGGAAGTAGGGAGCGGCCTCCGCCCACCGGTCAGGGAGTGCGGACGGAGACCACTTTGTTCACCAACGATACAAAGCCGAGGGCTTCTCATCAAGTCCGGCCGGCGAGGCCCACCTCCGGGCCTGCCTCCGAACCCACCTCCGGACCTGCCTCCGGGCCCGGGTACGGGCTCAGGACTCAGGGGTCAGGGGTCACGGGTCAGAGGTCAGGACTCAGAGCTCAGGGCCCCAGGGTTCAGGGCCCAGGTCACCCCGCGATCGCCTCGTACAGGCTCAGTCCCGCCAGTACCAGCATCAGCCCGGCCGCCACCTTCGTGATCAACCGCAGCGGGACGTACTTCAGCAGTGTCCTGCCGCCCACGATCCCGAGCCCCGCCACGGCCCACAGCGCCAGCACCGCGCCCAGGCCCACCGACAGGGGGTTGTCGTAACGGGCGGCCAGGTTCGCGGTCATGATCTGGGTCAGATCACCGAACTCCGCGACGAGAATCAGCATGAAGCCCGCGCCGGAGACCTTCCAGAAGGACTGGTCGGCCGGCGCCTTGATGCCGTCGTCGTCCTCGTCCTGCTTCTTCAGGAGCAGCATCGCCGCGCCCGCGAGGAACAGCACGCCCACCACCGCCTGCACCAGCCGCTGCGGCAGCAGCGTCAGCACACTGCCCGCGGCGATCGCGAGCGCGACATGCACGGCGAAGGCCGCGGCGACGCCCGCGAAGACGTACGAGGCGCGGTAGCGGGTGCCGAGCATCAGCCCGGCGAGGGCCGTCTTGTCGGGGAGTTCGGCCAGGAAGACGACGCCGAAGGTGATCGCCATGATCGTGAGACTGAGCACGGGACGGGGTTCCTCAATCGGTCGGGCCCTGCCGCACCGAGAGACCTGCTGACCAGCGTTTCAGGGGTCGCTTCGGCACGGCAGCGGCCATGAATGGTCATGGTCACTGCTTGCCGAAGGTCTCGCTGGCGGGCCGCACTGCGGCCGCCTCCGGGCGCCGGCCGGGGCGAGCCCGGCAGTATGTCGACGTTCCGGCGAAGAGCTACTCCCCTTCTGCTCCGTACAGAGTACGCGACGCCCGCCCGCCGCCGTCAGGGACCTTGGTCCCGTTCCGGCCGGCCACCGGCAGGCCCCTCACCGCCGGCCTCGCCCCCCGCATGCCCCTCACCGCCGGCCTCGCCACCCTCCGCCCCGCCACTGGACGGCCTGTCACCCATCTCCCGTGCCTCCTCGCGCGCCACCTCCCCCGGCTCCTTCCGCGCCACCTCCCGGTGCAGCCGCCCCCGCGCCACCAGCTCCAGCACCAGCGCGACCGCGACCGCCTGCACCGCCATCAGCCCCACCAGGACGAACAGCTGCACCGCCCCCGCCTGGAGCGGTGACGCCCCGCCCAGCAGCATCCCGACGAACGCGCCGGGGAGGGTGACCAGGCCCACCGTCCTGGTCTGGTCGAGCCCCGGCAGCAGCGCGTCGGACGCCGCGTCGCGCGCCACCTCCATCCGGGCCTCGCGGTCGGGCAGCCCGAGCGCCATCCCGGCCTCCACCTCCCCGTGCCGGGTCGCGAGTTCGTCGAGGGCGCGCCGCCCGCCGAGGACCGTCGCGGTCAGTGCGCCGCCGATGAGGATGCCGGTCACGGGGATGAGCGCGATGCCCTTGACCGGGACGAGCCCGGTGAGCAGCAGCGCGGCGACGACGGGTACGACGCCCGCGCCGATCGGCAGGGCGGTCAGCCACCAGGTGCCGTTCGGGGTGACGCGGCGGCCCGCGGTGCGTACGGCGACGGCGTACATCACGAGCAGGAAGGCCAGGAGCAGCGGCAGCGAGTGGATCGCCCACCCGATGACGAGCGACACCGCGGCGAGCTGGACGGCGGCCCGCACACCCGCGACGACGATCTCGCGGGCGCGGCGTGGCCCGAGACGGCCGAGGGCCGCGACGGTGGCCGCGGCCGCCAGCAGTACGGCGAGGACGACCCCGAGCATCACATTGACCGGCAGCAGCACGCACCAACCCTAGGGATCCCCACGAGGCCTTGGGGAAACCCGAGGCCCGACGCCGCTCTTGATGTCGCGTCAGGGAGTCCTGAGATCGGGCCAGGACTCGCTTGAACCTGCCCGAACCCGTCCGAACACGTCCGAACTCGTCTGAACTCGCACCGCAACAGCACCGGAACGGCACCGGAACCGCACACCGAAGCCTTGATGTGACGTGTTCATGTCGCCACTCTGTTACCTGGCGCCCATCCCCGGGCAACCTGGCGCCGCAACGATGGCGCGGGCCCTGACCCAGGGCTCGCTCCGGCCAACGTCCCCCACAGCCATAGGAGTTCGCATGTCAGGTGTCTACGCGCGTCGAGTGACCCGTACCGCCATACTCGCCGCCTCCGTCGCACTCGCGTCCGCGACCGCGCTGCTCACCGCGCCCGCTGCCCAGGCCGCCCCGCCCACCCCGGTCAGCGCCGCCACCGCCCGTACGTATCTCGGCCAGCTCACCGTCAAGACGGAAGGTTCCTCCTCGGGTTACAGCCGGGATCTCTTCCCGCACTGGATCACCCAGTCGGGCGCCTGCAACACGCGCGAGGTCGTCCTCAAGCGCGACGGCTCCAACGTCGTCCAGGACTCCAGCTGCGCGGCCACCAGCGGCAGCTGGTACTCCCCCTACGACGGCGCCACCTGGTCGGCCGCCGCCGACGTCGACATCGACCACATCGTGCCGCTCGCCGAGGCCTGGCGTTCCGGCGCCAACTCCTGGTCCACGTCCTCGCGCCAGGCCTTCGCCAACGACCTGACCCGCCCGCAGTTGATCGCCGTCACGGACAACGTCAACCAGTCCAAGGGCGACCAGGACCCCGGGGAGTGGCTGCCGTCACGGACCGCCTACCACTGCGTGTACGCCCGCATGTGGGTGCACACGAAGCACTACTGGAACCTCTCGGTCGACTCGGCCGAGAAGTCCGCGCTGCAGTCCATCCTGAACGGCTGCTGAACGGCCGCCGAGCGGCTGCCGACGACGTCTGACGACCTCTGCGGCCGCTGACCCGCGGGCCGGCGGTCCGCCCGGCCCCGCGGGTTCTGCCGACACGGAACCGCGCTACCCTCCCCCGTCGTTCCGTACCGTACGGGGGCGACGGAGGAGGGCACATGGCAGCGGGGCTGCGCCTGGGACCACTACTGCGGTACGTGGACTGGGACACCGGTGAGCACGCGACCATCTGGATCGAGGCCGACCGGCCCTGCACGGCCGAGGTGCGGTGCGCCGACGCCGGGGCGGGCCGGACCGGGACGGCCGGCAGCGCGGACGGCACCGGGCCGGAAGCCAGGACGAGGGCGGACGCCGCGACCGGGGCCGACGCCGTGACGAGGGCCGACGAGTCCGGAGCCGACCGGCCCAGACCCGACCAGCCCAGACCCGACCAGCCCGGACCCGACCGCCCCGGAGCCGGCGGGTCCGCCCGTACGTTCCAGGTCGAGGGCCATCACTACGCGCTGATCCCGGTCTCGGGCCTCACGCCCGCCTCCTCGACGGCGTACGAGGTGCTGCTGGACGGCCGCCGGGTCTGGCCGCTCGACGACTCGCCCTTCCCTCCGAGCACGATCCGTACGCCCGCGATCCCCGCCGCGGACGTGCGGGTGGCCTTCGGCTCCTGCCGCTGGGCCGCCCCGCCGGCCGACGAGCACGACCCCATCGGGCCCGACGCGCTCGACACCCTCGCCGCCCGGCTGGCGGACGACCCCGACGCCTCCCGCCCCGACGTGCTGGTGCTGCTGGGCGACCAGGTGTACGCGGACGCGACGTCGCAGGCGACCCAGCGCTGGCTGGCCGCGCGGCGCGATCTGAACGAGCCCCCCGGCGTCGAGGTCGCGGACTACGAGGAGTACACCCGGCTGTACGACGAGTCCTGGCTGGACCCCGTGGTCCGCTGGCTGCTCTCCACCGTCCCCAGCTGCATGATCTTCGACGACCACGATCTGATCGACGACTGGAACACGAGCGCGTCGTGGCTGGCGGAGAAGCGCGCCACGGCGTGGTGGCAGGAGCGCATCCTCAGCGGGCTGATGTCGTACTGGGTCTATCAGCACCTGGGCAATCTCTCCCCGGCCGAGCTCGCCACGGACCCGGTGTACGCGGCCGTACGGGACACCCCGGACGGTACGGACGCGCTGCGGCGGTTCGCGGCCACGGCCGACGCCGACCCCGCCGCCGTCCGCTGGAGCTACCGGCGCGACTTCGGCAGAAGCCGGCTGCTGATGATCGACACCCGCGCCGCCCGGGTCCTCGACGAGCGGCACCGGGCGATGCTCGACCAGGACGAGGCGCACTGGCTGCGCGACCAGGCGCTGGAGGCACCGGGGTCGTACGACCACCTGCTCATCGGGACGTCGCTGCCGTGGCTCCTGCCGCCGCTCATCCATGACGCGGAGAGCTGGAACGCGGCGCTGTGCCGCGGGGAGCGCGGCGAGCGCTGGGCACGATTCGGCGAGGACCTGCGCAGACGGGCCGATCTGGAGCACTGGGCGGCGTTCCCGTCCTCGTTCGAGAAGCTGACCGCGCTGATCGCGGAGGTGGGCAGCGGACCACTGGCGCCCGCGACGATCTGCGTCCTGTCCGGGGACGTGCACCACGCCTACGTCGCCGAGCCCGAGTGGCCCGACAGGGAGGTGGACACGACGAGGGCGATGGACACGACACCGGGCGGCGCCGCCGCCGCGGTGCCGGGCGGGGCGACCGGCGGGGCGCCTGACGCGCGGGTGTTCCAGCTGACCTGCTCCCCCGTGCACAACGCCATCCACTCCTGGGTGCGGCTCGGCTTCCGCTTCGGCTGGAGCCGGGCGGGGCGGCGCCTGGGCCATGCGCTCGCCCGGCACGGCCGGGCGGGTCGGCCGGTCATCGACTGGAGCAGAAGCGGCGGCCCCTGGTTCGGGAACCAGCTGATGACACTGACGCTGAACGGGCGTTCAGCCGAGCTCCAGCTCGATCAGGCGCGGGCGGATCGTACGGGTACGCGGCTCCTGACCGTGGAAACGCGGAACCTGACGAATGGTCCGTGACACTTCACACAGCGGGCGACGATCCTCACCCCCGCCCCTTCGGGTCCTCACAAGGCACCGGCATGATGAGGCGGTCGATCCGCTTCTCGCGACGCCACACGCCCCCACATTTGCCCCGGGAGTCAGTGCTTTGTCCGTGTTGCCCGCAGCGCCGCCCTCAGCTCCGCACGCCATAGCGCTGGTCGGCGCGGGGCCCCGCGGCACTTCGGTCCTCGAAAGGCTCTGCGCCTCCGTGCCCGAGCTGACCCCGGACACTCCGCTGACCGTCCATGTCATCGACCCGGCTCCGGCCGGTCCCGGCCAGGTGTGGCGTACGGACCAGCCGGCCGAGCTGCTGATGAACACGGTCGCCTCGCAGGTGACGCTCTTCACGGACGCCAGCGTGGAGTGCGAGGGGCCGGTGCGGCCGGGCCCGAGCCTGTACGAGTGGGCCGCCACGGGTGACGCGGCCGCCGGGACGCTCGGCCCGGACGACTATCCGACCCGCGCCTGCTACGGCCGCTATCTGGAGTGGGCGTTCCGCTCGATCGTCCTGAACGCGCCGGTGACGGTCCGGGTGGAGGTGCACCGGGCACGGGCGATACGCCTCGACGACGCCGAGGACGGCTCGCAGCAACTGGCGCTGGACGACGGGACGGTACTGACCGGACTGAGCGCGGTGGTGCTGGCGCAGGGCCATCTGCCGGTGGCGGCGGGCGCGGCACCGGCCGGGCTCGGTGCGTACGCGGAGCGGTACGGACTGCGTCACTACGCCCCCGCCAACCCCGCCGACCTCGACCTCTCCGTGATCGCACCGGGCGAAACGGTCCTGCTGCGCGGTCTCGGCCTCAACTTCTTCGACCACATGGCGCTGTTGACGACGGCCCGCGGCGGAGTGTTCGTCCGGGACGGGGACCGCCTCGCGTACCGGCCCTCGGGGCGTGAGCCGCGGCTGTACGCGGGCTCGCGGCGCGGCGTTCCGCACCAGGCGCGCGGGGACAACGCGAAGGGTGCGTCGGGGCGGCACCATCCGCTGGTCCTCACCCCGGATGTGATCGCGGTCCTGCGCAAGCGCGCGGACGCCGGTGATCCGCCGGACTTCCTGGACGAGATATGGCCGCGGATCGCGAAGGAGGTGGAGACGGTCTACTACGAGGCGCTGCTCGCGCAGGGCCCGGGCGACGGGACCGGCTCCCGGGTCCACGGACGGGCGGGCTGTCGGACCGGTGAACGGAGTGGCTTCCGGGCCGCGTTCCTGGACACCGCGCACGGCAGCGCGGAGGAGGCGGCGGTCCTGGACGCCCACGGGTGCGCGCAGGCCGACCGCTGGTCCTGGGAGCGGATCTCACGACCGTACAAGGGCGAGACCTTCACCGGTCCGGCCGCCTTCCGCGACTGGCTGCTCGGCCATCTGCGGCGCGACGCCGAGCACGCGACGCTCGGCAATGTGGCGGGTCCGGTCAAGGCGGCCCTGGACGTCCTGCGGGACGTGCGCAACGAGGTACGGCAGATCGTGGACCACCGCGGTCTGTCAGGGGCGTCGCGCCGCGACCATCTGGACCGCTGGTACACGCCGTTGAACGCCTTCCTCTCCATCGGCCCGCCGCGCCGCCGGATCGAGGAGATGACCGCGCTGATCGAGGCCGGAGTGCTGGACGTGGTCGGCCCGAGGATGTCCGTACGGGCGGAGGGCGGGGTGTTCACGGCCGAGTCCCCCGACGTGCCGGGGTCGCGGGTGACCGCGACGACGCTGATCGAGGCCCGGCTTCCGGAGCCCGACCTGCGGCGCAGCCAGGACGAGTTGCTCGCGCGGATGCTTCGGACGGGGCAGTGCCGACCGCATACGATCGGCGGCTACGAAACCGGCGGCCTGGACGTGACGGGGCGTCCTTACCGTCTGATCGACCGCCGGGGAAGGGCCCACTCCCGGCGGTTCGCGGTCGGGGTCCCCACCGAGGGAGTGCACTGGGTGACCGCGGCGGGGGCGCGGCCGGGCGTGGACTCGGTGACGCTTTCCGACGCGGACGCGGTGGCACGGGCGGTGCTGCGTGTCGTCGCGGCCGGCCGTGAATTTCTCATGAAGAACGACCGCGAGCACAATGTTGAACTTGCAAGCATTGATTAGGCCCGCCTAACTTGGGGTCTCATCGGTTTCACGTCCCCAGACCGAAGGAGACCCCCCACATGGCCACACGTCAGCTGTCCTCACGGCTGGACCAGGTCCAGCCGTACGCGCTGGGCCTGTTCCGCATCGTCCTCGGCCTGCTCTTCGCCTGCCACGGCGCCCGCTCGCTCTTCGGCGTCCTCGGCGCCGAGGCCGCCGGCGGCACGGCACCCACCGGCGCCTGGCCGGGCTGGTACGCGGCCGTCATCGAACTCGCCGCCGGCATCCTGGTACTGATCGGCCTCGGCACGCGCGCCGCGGCGTTCGTCGCCTCGGGCGCGATGGCGTACGCGTACTTCACGGTGCACCAGACCGAGGCCCTCTTCCCGATCCAGAACGGCGGCGAGGGCGCGGCGGTCTACTCCTGGGCGTTCCTGCTCCTGGTCTTCACCGGGCCGGGCGCGCTGGCCCTGGACCGGCTCTTCGCCGCACGCGGCAACGCGAACGACAGCGCCAAGCGCGACGAGCCGACGGCAGTCGCGGCCTGAGTCCTCGACTTACCTGATGCCTGATGCCCGGCACCCGGCGCCCCGCCGACGCCCGGGCCTCCCGGCCGCTGAGCCCGGGTCCGCACCCTGCCGGACCCGGGCTCACACGCGTACGGGGCCGGGCGGGCGGTGCGAGCGGCCCGGATGGGGGCCGGTAGCGGCGTGGGGCCGGGGCCGGTTCGGCTGGTAGCGGTGCAGGTCCGGGGCCGGTCCGGGGCCGGTCCGGGGCCGGTCCGGGTCAGGGGCTCGTGTCGCGGATTCAGTGCGGGCTCACGGTGTTCCGTAGCCGCCGAACGGGATGGTGAAGCAGGCGACGCGGGCGCCGGCGCCGCCCTGTTCCCGGTGGAGGACCAGCGAATTCGCGCTGCCGCGCCGGAATCCCCAGTCGTGCCGGGCCTCCACGGTCGCCTGGCCGGTCGCGTCGGTCGTGAAGTCCAGCCACACCTCGTTCGCGGCCTCGGCGACACCGGCCGGGTCGGCATGGTGGCGGTAGTGCGGCCCCGCCTGGTCCGGCGCCGCGTCGCACGGCTCGGTGTGAACGTGCGCACCGAACGCGTGGCCCGCCTTCACCCCGCCCACGCGCGCCCGCACCACGGTTCCCGCCCGGCCCGCCTCCTGCTCGACCACGATCCACGCCCCGGCCGGCACGAGTGTCCGGTCGTACGTGAGCGCCGTCGACGGTACGAACGAGCCGGGCGGCGCGAACCGGCCGTGGACCCGCAGCACGAGCCCTTCGCCCGCGCCCGCGCCGACGCCCACACCCGCGGACCCGGACCCGGACGTGGCCCCGGACCCGTCCGAGGTGCCGTAGGCCGCACCCACGGCACCGACCGCCAGCAACCCCAGGGCCGCCGCCCCGGCCAGTACTCCCGCCGACGTCACCGCCATGTGCCCACTCCTCGTGCTCGCCGTACTCGCCGTGCTCTCCGTGGTCGCCGCGCTCGCCGAGCTGCCACGTCGGCCGGGCTCGCCCGGCCTCCCTCCTACCGCGAGCGGGTCGGATCACCGGCCGAGCCGCGCCCGCAGGGAGGCCTCTGTGCCGCAGACTGCACCCGTACGGCCGCGCCCGACTTCACCCCACCCCTGACGATCTGTGCGCACGACTCGGGCGTACGCTGTATGGCTGTCATGCCGCCCCTGCCGCTCCCCTGCGACGTCGCGGCGTTTCGTCCTGTGGGGAGTCGTGGTGCTCGAGACTGTGGGGCTGCTGACCGGCAGCCCATGGATCTATGCCGTCGTGGCCCTCTCGATCCTTCTCGATGTGTTTCTGCCCGTACTGCCGAGCGGCGTGCTGGTCATCACGGCCGCGACGGCGGCCGCGGCCGGGTCGACGGCCGTCGCGGGATCGACAGCGGTCGCCGGGGCGAAGGCGGCCGCGGAGTCGGGGGCGGTCGCGGGAGCGAAGGCGGCGGCCGACCAGGTGTCCGGCGAAGTGCCGTCGCTGATCGCGCTGCTGCTCTGCGCGACGACCGCGTCCGTGCTCGGCGACCTCGCCGCGTACCGGCTGGCCTGGCGCGGCGGCGAGCGGCTGGACCGGGCCATCGCGCGCTCCCGACGCCTGACCAGGGCGCAGGAACGTCTCGGCACGGCGCTCGTCCAAGGCGGTGGGATGCTCGTCGTCATCGCCCGGTTCGCCCCCGCGGGCCGCTCCGTCGTCTCCCTGGGCGCGGGCGCGTCCCGCCGCAGGGTGAGGGAGTTCCTTCCCTGGTCGGCCCTCGCGGGCGTGGCATGGGCGGGCTACAGCGTCGGCCTCGGCTACTTCGGCGGCCAGTGGCTGGGCGCCACCTGGGTGGGCGTGGCGGTGTCCGTCCTCGCCCTCTTCGCCGCCGGGTCCGTCGCGGCCTACGTCATGCGGCGTCCGGCGCCGGAACCGTCGTAGCCGATCCGGCCGATCCGGCCGATCCGTCCACTCCGGTCGTCGTGGCCGTCCTGGTCACGCCGCCTCGCACCTCCAGCCCGTCGAGGAGCTTCTGCGTCGCCTCCGCTATCTCGTCCACGGCGCGCTCGAACACCTCCCGGTTGTGCGCGGCGGGGGCCCGGAACCCGGACACCTTCCGTACGAACTGCAGGGCCGCGGCCCTGATGTCCTCCTCGGTGGCTTCTTCGGGGAGGACCGGCGGTCGGAGAGTCTTGATGCTGCGGCACATGTCTCCAGTGTGGGCCACACCACTGACAACCGGGCTGATCCCGGCGCCGACCCCGGTATGGCAGGCACGACCGGAGCGACCGACGCGACCGGCGCGACGACCGGACCGGCTCCCAGATCCCGCAGCCGACTCCACCGGCCGGTCGGGGTGGTGGGTGTCAGGCCGCCTCGGCGAGCGAGGCTCGCGCGGTGCCTTCGGCGAGAGGGGCGGGCTCAACGCCTTCGGCGCCCTCGGCCGACGCAGGGCCGACAGCCGCCGCCCACTCCACGAGCAGACGCTGGTACTTCGCCTCGTCCGCGGCGGACAGCCGTGCCCCGGACCTCGCCCACAACGCACGAATCTCCGCATTCACCACGGCAGCGGACCGCACGGAACCAAGCTCGCGAAGGGTTGGGGACATGCGCACAAGGTTACGCCGCGGGACTGACAACCGTGACCCTGGCGACGCGCACGGTGACGGAGTTCATATGCCGGACAGGGCGACCGTCACCGACCCCAACGTCCCGCTCACCCCTCAGAGTTTGCGCCCGGACCGGCGACCGACGCCGACCTCTGACGTTGACGGCCGACGACCGACCACCGACGACCGCGGGCACTTCGGTCACCGCGAGCAGGATCGACGCCAGGTGCCCCTGCCCCGCCGCCAGGCGCATCGGCAAGACCTGCGACGACGCGCAGAGCCTCGACTACGTTGGCGGCATGACCGCACCCTGGCCCGAGAGCGCCCCCGGAGTGCTCCGTCTGCCCTCCGGTCGCCTCGTCCGGGGCCGCGGCCTGCGCCGTGCCCTGCCGCCCGGCCTTCCGCCCACGTACGCGGTGTATCTGCTGGGCAAGCAGCCGCCGAGCACCCCCTGGGAGGCCCGCTGGCTCCGCTGGCCGGACTTCCGCCTCCCCAGCGACCGCGCCGACGCCCACGCCGCCCTCCACGAGGCCCTGACCAGGGCGTCCACCGATCGGGTCGAGATCGCCTGCGGCGGTGGCCGCGGCCGCACCGGTACGGCACTGGCCTGCCTCGCGGTCCTCGACGGTGTACCGCCCGCCGAGGCGGTCGCCTTCGTACGACGGCACTACGACCGGCACGCCGTCGAAACCCCTTGGCAACGGCGGTACGTCCGCCGCTTCCCCACCCCCTCCGCGCCCCCTCCGCAAGGCGGTTGACGCCGGATCCGTATCGACGGAACCGCACGTGCAGCACTCCCGCAACCGAACTGCCGCCGTCACCACGACTGTTGCCACGCACCGGGGTCACACCGCTTTCGCACGCGCGGTCCGGCCGGACGGCGATGCCGTCCGGCCGGACCGTTGCTCAGGGCCGAGCCCTACCTCTTCTTCACGGTCTTCTTCTCGACCACGATGACGATCTTGGTCTTCCCCGTCTTGAAGACGATCTTGGTCTTCTCCCGCTTGCGCTCCCCGTTGCGGTCACGCTTGTCGTGGTGGTCGAAAGTGGGCGCCTTCGCGCTCACGGCGCCGATCTGCGGCGCCGGGGCGGCGAATGCACTGGAGGGAATGAGCGCACCTCCTGCGGCGAGAGCGGTCGAAGCGGTAAGGATCACGAGACGCTGCGTGCAGGTTGTGCGAGCCATGGAAATCTCCTCAGCGAAAAGGGCGAAAAGGTTCGGTGGAAAGTCCTGCCGGTACGAGCCGGACCTTTCGAGTGGGCCACCTGCTCCGCGTGAACCCATGACTCAATTACGCCCGCACTACCGAAGCACGTCACGTCGCTGCATTTCGGGGCTTGACAGCAGGCGACAATCACGTTAAAAGCTGCACCGGCCCGCAGTCCGAGCTCTCGATTCACCTGGCTCCGCCCGGCTACGGGGCTGCGGGCGGGCACGCCGCGCGATCGGCCGCACAAGCCGGTACGTTGAGATACGAGGCGCGCATCTCCGTCTTGCGTGGGAAACGCACATGCGCCGGACCAACAACCGCTACCCGAGCGCGGCCGCCGGCCTGGCCACCGCCCTCGTCGGTGCCCCGCTGGCGGCGGCCCTGTTTCGGCCCCCAGCATCAGGCAGGACATCCAGCGAAAAGCGCGAAGAAAGAGATCCCTCATGGATCTGAAACTCGAACTCATCATATTGCCCGTCTCCGACGTAGACCGGGCCAAGAGTTTCTACGAGGCGGCGGGATTCCGGATGGACATCGACGTCACCGCGAATGAGGACTACCGGGTCATACAGTTCACACCGCCCGGCTCCGAGTGCGCGATCATCCTCGGAAAAGGGGTCACCTCCGCCGCGCCCGGCTCCACGCAGGGCCTGTACCTCATCGTGTACGACATCGAGGTGGCCCGTGCGGAGCTCGTCGGCCGCGGCATCGACGTGAGCGAGCTGTTCCACGATGCCGAAGGCATCTTCGCGCACAGCCACGACGGCGGAAAGTTCGTGTACCCGGCCGGCAACAAGGGGCAGGTGGCCGGCCCGCACCCCACCCGTGCCGACTACGGCACCTACGCCACCTTCAGCGACCCGGACGGCAACGGCTGGGTGCTCCAGGAGGTGAAGCAGCGTGCCCCTGGCCGCTGACACCCTTCGGCAGCGAGCCGGTTCCCTTCACGTTCCTCCGAAGCCACAGCCCGTACCCGTACCCGCACGCGAACCCGCACCCATCCCCATAGCCGTACCCGGAGGTGTGCGCGGATGACGGCCGGCAAACCCAACCACTCCCTCGCCGGCCAGACCGTTGTGGTCATCGGCGCCAGCGCGGGCATCGGGCTCGAAACCGCCCGCCAGGTACGCGCGGACGGCGCCCGGCTGGTCCTGGTGGGCCGCAACCCCGAACGGCTGCAACAGGCCGCGCACGAGCTCGAACCCCTCGGCACGGCGACGTTCGACGCCACGGACACCGAGCGCGTCGAGCAGTTCTTCGGGGATCTTCCCGGTCCGGTCGACCATGTGATGGTCACCGCCGGTGGCCCCTTCTACATGCCCCTGGAAGGCATGGACCTCGCGGCCGCCTCACGAGAGTTCGAGCAGCGTCTCAGCATGACGCTCGGGATCGCCCTCCACAGCCGCGGCAAGGTCCGGGCCGGCGGCACCCTGATCTTCATCGGAGGCACCGGCGGTCGCCGTCCCACTGTCGGCCTTTCCGTCGTGTCCGCCCTCACGGCGGCTCTGTCCGCCCTCATCGCGAACCTGGCGCTCGAACTGGCGCCGGTCCGGGCGAACCTCATCGCCGCGGGCTTCGTCGACACTCCCCTGTCGGCCTCGCTCCTGGGCGATCAGCTCGACGCCCGACGTGCGGAACTGCGCGCCACGCTCCCCATCCGACGGGTCGTCGGCCCGGCGGACGTCGCCGCCCTGGCCGTACACATCATGTGCAACGACGCGCTCACCGGCGGAACGTACGACATCGACGGCGGCCAGCAGCTCCTCCCCAAGTGACAGCCCGGGGAAGCCGGTGGACGGCCAACTGCCGCACGCCGTCGGAAGCCTTGTCAGTGGCCCCGCCTAGTCTCCGGCCATGAGCATGATCGGTGAGTACCTGCGCGTCACGGCCGTCGAACTCGACCGGGCGATCCAGAACCCTGTCTGGGCCCTGGACTTCGTCGAAGAGGTCGAGGACCGCGAGGAGGAGTCGACGCCCACCCCGGCCGAGGCGCGCCGTTTCAGCACGTACAAGACCTGGGACATGCTCCGCTTCCTGCTGGCGCGCACCGGGTTCCCCGTGTACGTGATCCATGGTGAGGAGCCCTTCGCCGAGGACGAGGACTGGGGATACGGGCCACCGAGGTACCTGCGGCCCGAGCGGGTGCGGCTCGCGGCACAATCTCTCCTCACCGTGACGTACGACCGACTCATCGACGACGTGGACCGTGCGGACCTGACCAAGGCCGCGGTGTACCCGCAGGGATGGGACGGTCCCGGAGCGCTCGAGTGGGGGCGCCACTGGTACGGCGGCCTGACGCAGTTCTTCGAGGCCGCCGCTGCGGCGGATGACGCCATGCTCATCTGGCTCGACTGACGGGGGCAGGGCCGAGCGGATGCACTCGGCTCGGGAACCACAGGAGGTCACAACCGTCGGCTGCTTCGTCTACGAACTCACCGATCGGGGAAGGTGAGCCGCAGGACGATCTCGCCGTCGTCGATCTCCCCGGTGGGCTCGAACCCGAACTTCTGGTAGAAGGGCCACGGTTCGCCGTCGCCGGGCTCGTAGCTGGTCAGCAGCTCGGTGGCGCCGTCCGCGCGAACCAGGGCGGCGATCTGCGCAAGCGCGTCCCGGCCGATGCCTCGCTTCTGGTACCGCTTGTCGATGAGGAGGCGCCACAGGAAGTGCCGTCCCTTGTAAGGACCGGCCGGCGGTTTCCACGACAACATCACGAAGCCGACCGGCTCGTCACCACGGTAGACGGCGCGGTACCAGGGATTGGCCTCCGGCGTCTTCGCCGCATCCTTGAGCGACCTGGACACGGAGGCGACGAACTGCTTCTGGTCGCGTCGGACGCGAAGTGCACGAACGGCATCCCAGTTGTCGTCGGTGACCTCCCGTAGCTGCACGCCTGGGGACTCCATGCCACACCCCTTTCTGCATCCGTCAACTGCGCCGTCCAGGTGCGCGTTGCGTACGCGTTGCCTACGCGGTGTGTACGCGGTGTGTACGCGTGGTCGAGGACGCCACGTTGATCGTCTCGCAGCGTATGCGACCCAGCCGATCCGGAACGGGACTGGCACGCCGGGCCGCGACATGGCGCGCCGCGGCCGGGATCGTTGGCAACCTTCCCAGGTGTGCGGCGGTCTTACCGGGCGTCTTGTTCGGAGGATCAGCCTCAGTCGACTCGTACGGGTAAACCGACCGAAAGGGCGTACTCCATGGTGCTCGATCCGAACTTCTGCCTGGACGTTCCGGAGGGATTCGACGATTCGGACGCGGAAACCGGGGTGCATCCCATGGCGAGGAAGCTGTTCCCCGCCAGAACTGCCGCGGACGCCTTCAAGAAAGCCCATGAGTGGGTGCGGGATCACAGGATCCGCCTGTCCGACGTGTCGTGGGACTTCTTCCATGACGAGGACGAGCCCTATTGCCTGAGCATCTATTTCACGTTCGAGCTGGATACCGAGGAATCCTGACACCGAGGAATCCTGACCACGACGGGAACCTCGGTGGACCGGCCGGTCGTTGGTCCGGGTGCGCCGTTCAAGCGATCAGCGGCCGGATGCACGGGCGAGGTCCGCCTCGGCCCAGACGACCCTGCCGCCCCGCGCCGGGCGAGTGCCCCATCTGCGGGACAGTTGGGCGACTTTGGCGAGGCCGCAGCCGTGCTCGTCGACGATGCGCGCGTCACACACACGCGGGGTGGAGAAGTCGGCATCGGACACTTCGACGGTCAGGACCTGGTGCTGGATCAGGCGCAGGCGAATCGGGCCGGTGCTGTGGCGGACGGCGTCGGCGACCAGTTCGCTGACGATCAGCTTCACGGAGCCCGCGAGACCTTCCAGGCCCCATGAGGTCAGCTGATCGGCGGCGAGGTTCTGGGCGCGGTGGACGACGGTGCCGTCACCGGGCAGGGTCCAGGAGGCGACCTGGGCCGGGCTGAGCGCGCGGGTGCGGACCAGGAGCAGGCTGGTGTCGTCGCACGCCGCCTGACCCTGGACGGGCTCCAGCGCGCGGGTGCAGAGCTCCTCCAGGGACAGATCCGGTTGTGCCAGGGCGGTGCCCAGACGGTGCATTCCCTCGTCGATGTCCTGGCCGCGGGCCTCGATCAGGCCGTCGGTGTACAGGGCGATGAGACTCCCCTCGGTCAGTTCCAGCTCCACGGCCTCGAACGGGACCCCCAGCCCGATGCCGAGTGGAGCCCCGGTGGGAAGGTCGGGGAAGGTCACCTGGCCCTGCGGGTCGACGATCGCGGGCGGGGGGTGCCCGGCGGCTGCCATGGTGCACTTCCGGGTGGCCGGGTCGTACACGGCATACAGACAGGTGGCTCCCTCCACCGCGGTGCACTCGTCCGGAGCGTCGGCGTCTGCTTCCGCCAGTCGCTGGACCGTGTCGTCGAGGCGGGCGAGCAGTTCGTCGGGGGGCAGCTCCATGTCGGCGAGCGTGCGGACCGCGGTGCGGAGCCTGCCCATGGTCGCGGCGGCGTCGAGGCCGTGGCCGACCACATCGCCGACGACAAGGGCCACGCGGGCGCCGGACAGCGGGATCACATCGAACCAGTCGCCCCCGACGCCCCTGTCGATGTCGGCGGGCAGGTAGCGCGACACCGCCTCGACGGCCGCACCGCCACGCAGGCGGTGCGGGAGCAGATTGCGCTGGAGCGCGAGTGCCGCGGTCTGCTCGCGGCTGTACTGACGGGCCTTGTCCAAGGACACCGCGGCGCGACTGACGAGCTCTTCGGCCAGCAGCAGATCGGCCTCCTGGAACGGCGCCGGATTCTCGTTGCGGATGAACACCGCCGTGCCCAGCAGGACGCGCCGTGCGCGGATGGGGACGATCATCACGGAGTGCATGCCGGTCTCACGGATCCTCTGCGCCAGTGCCGGCGACTGGTCGATCCACGAACCCGGAGAGGTGTCCACCTTCGACTCCAGACTGGACCTGCCGGTGCGCAGGACCTCGGCGATGGGCGAGGCGGGCGGTACGAGTACGGTCTCACCGCGCTCCCACACGGCTTCCGGGATCCCCTGATGGATCGAGGCCACGCCGGCACGCCGGAGAACGGGGAGGCGCTGGCCGATCGAGCCGATGCGCACCGGGGGCCCCTCGCCGAACGGGACCGACTGCTCCAGGTCCACGGCGACGAAGTCGGCGAACAGGGGCACGGCGAGATCGGCCAGTTCCTGACCGGTCTGCATCACATCCAGGCTGCTGCCCAGGCGTGTGCCGGCATGCCCGAGAACGGCCAGGCGCTCGCGCGCCCGCCGGCTCTCGGCGACGTCGACGCTGATGGTGCACACGCCCAGCGCTCGGCCGTCGGCGCCCAGGAGACAGGAGAACGAAACCGCGTACGGGCGTTCCTCACCCCGACTCGTCGGCAGCCACGTCCGGTACTCGTGGACCTTGGTGCTCCCGCTCCTCAGCACCCGCCGCATCACCGCCTCCGTAGCCTCGGTCTCGACACTGGGCCACGCGTCGGTGATCCCGACTCCGAGCCGCCGGTCACGGGAGATGCCGTCGCGGCTCTCCATCGCGTCGTTCACCCAGGTGCAACGCAGCTCCAAGTCACGTATCACGACGCCGATCGGCGCGCGGTCAAGGATCGATCCCTGCACCGATGCGCTCACCGCGTCCCCGGACGGCACGCCGAGGTCGGTCACCGTCACAAGCCAGCGTGCTGCTCCGTCCTGCCCCTGCAGAGGCGAGATCCGCAGGCAGACGTCGAGCACGCGGCCGTCCCGATGGCGCACCGCCGTCGCGCCCGACCAGCCGTTCCGGGCGCGGCACTGCTCCACGAACGCCGACATCGTCGACGCTGCACCGAAGGACGGCAGGACGAGTGCGGCGGACCGGCCCACCACCTCGTCGGCGGAGTATCCGACAAGGTGCTCGGCGGCCTCCGTCGACGCGACCACCGTCCCCTGCTCGTCGAGCAGCACGAACGCCGTATCGGATATGTCAGACGCATGCATCTGCCTACCGAGCGTCACTCGCTCGGCACTGATCGTGGTACTCGTCATCGAGCTGTCGTCCTCGGGTGGCTGGGGAATAGGCGACATGGAGGTAAATTTACCCCTTTGGGACCCATTGACCGGATGGTGCTCTTCTCTGTGACAAGCGCTGCAGCCGTGGCTGATGGCGGTTCGGTCAGGAAAGCCCACTGGCGGGCCGCGAGGCAGGCGCAGCACGTGGACGGCATGCGACGACCCTCCGCGATGAGACGGCCACCCCAGTGTCCAGAGGTGCCGGGATCGGCCACCTCACGTGCGTGGACGTCGGCGCCCCGACGGGCAATCGATCAGCGGTCGCAGGCGCCGGATGCGTGGGCAAGGTCCGCCTCGGCCCAGACGACCTTGCCGCCGCCCGGTATCGGGCGGGTGCCCCATCGGCGGGACAGCTGGGAGACCAGGAAGAGGCCACGACCGTTCTCATCGGACGTACCCGCGTTACGCGGACGCGGGGAGCAGGCGTCGGTATCCGACACTTCCACGGTCAGGACCTGGTGCCGGGTCAGACGCAGATCGATCGAGCCGGTTCCGTGCCGGACGGCGTTGGTGACCAGCTCGCTGACGATCAGCTTCGTGGAGTCCTCAAGACCTTCCAGACCCCATTCGGCCAGCTGACGGGCTACCAGGTTCCGGGCGCGGCGGGCAGTGGTGTCGTCGCTCGGCAGTGTCCAGGAGGTGACCTGGGCCGGGCCGAGCGCGCGGGTGCGGACCAGGAGCAGGCTGGCGTCGTCGAACGCCGCCTGACCTCGGGCAGGTTGCATCGCGCGGGTGCAGAGGTCTTCCAGGGAAGGATTCGGTTGTGCCAGGGCAGTGCCGAGACGGCGCATCCCCTCCCCGATGTCGTCCTCGCGGGTCTCGACCAGGCCGTCGGTGTACAGGGCGATGAGACTCCCCTCGGGCAGTTCCAGCTCGACGGCCTCGAAAGGGACCCCCAGCCCGATGCCGAGCGGGGCTCCAGTGGGAAGGTCGGGGAAGGTCACCCGGGCCTGCGGGTCGATGATCGCGGGCGGGAGGTGCCCGGCCGTTGCCATGGTGCACTTCCGGGTGACCGGGTCGTACACGGCATACAGGCAGGTGGCACCCACCACCGTGGCACCCTGGTGCGGGTCATCGGTGTCCTCTTCCGCCAGTCGCTGGACGGTGTCGTCGAGACGGGCCAGCAGTTCGTCGGGGGGCAGCTCCATGTCGGCGAGCGTGCGCACCGCGGTGCGGAGCCTGCCCATGGCCACCGCGGCGTCGAGACCGTGCCCGACCACATCGCCGACGACGAGGGCCACCCGGGCACCGGACAGCGGGATCACATCGAACCAGTCGCCCCCGACACCGCGGTCCACATCGGCGGGCAGGTAGCGCGAGGCCGCCTCCACCGCCACGCCTCCCCTGAGATGGCGTGGGAGCAGACTGCGTTGGACCGCGAGAGCCGCGGTGTGCTCGCGCGCGTACTGGCGCGCGTTGTCCAGCGACACCGCGGCGCGGCTGACGAGCTCTTCGGCCAGGAGCAGATCGTCCACCTGGAACGGCACGGGATTCTCGGTGCGGATGAACACCGCCGAGCCCAGTAGCGTGCGCCGGGCGCGGATGGGCACGACCATCGCGGAGTGCATGCCGGTCTCACGGATCTTCTGCGCCCGCACCGGGTCCCGGTCGATCCATGAGCCCGGAGCAATGTTCAGGACCGGCACCATGTGTGACCTGCCGGTGCGCAGGACGTCGATGAAGGGCGAGGCGGGCGGTACGTGAACGTGCTCACCGCGCTCCCACGCGGCTTCCGGGATCCCCGGGCGGGTCGAGGCCACGCCGGCCCGCCGGAGAACGGGGAAACGCTCGCCGATCGAGCCGATGCGCACCGGGGGCCCATCTCCGAACGGGACCGACTGCTCCAGGTCCACGGCGACGAAGTCGGCGAACAGGGGCACGGCGAGATCGGCCAGTTCCTGCCCGGTCTGCATGACATCCAGGGTGCTGCCCAGGCAGGTGCCCGCCTCCCCGAGAACCGCCAGGCGCTCGCGCTCCTGCCGGCTCTCGGTGAGATCGACGCTGATGACGCACACCCCCAGTCCTCGGCCGTCGGCGCCCTGGAGGCAGGAGAACGAAACCGCGAACGGGTGCTCCTCACCCCGACCCGTCGGCAGCCACGTCCGGTACTCGTGGACCTTGGTGCTCCCGCTCCTCAGCACCCGCCGCATCACCGCCTCGGCCACTTCGGCCTCGATACCGGGCCACGCGTCGGTCATCCGGGATCCGAGCCGCCGGTCACGGGAGATGCCGTTGTGGCTCTCCACCGCGTCGTTCACCCAGGTGCAACGCAGCTGCAGGTCACGGACGACGACGCCGATCGGCGCGCGGTCAAGAATCGATCCCTGTACCGATCCGTTCCCCACTTCCCCGGACAGCGCGCCCATGTCGGTCACGGACGCAAGCCACCGCGTCCCTCCGTCCTGCCCCCGCACCAACGACATCCGCATACAGACGTCGAGCATGCGACCGTCCCGGTGGCGCACCGCCGTCGCGCCCGACCAGCCGTCCCGGTGGCGCACCGCCGGCGCGCCCGACCAGCCGTCGCGGGCACGGCACCGCTCGACGAACGCCGACGCTTTCGCGAAGGACGGCAGTACGCGTGCGGCGGACCGACCCACCACCTCGCCAGCGGAGTATCCGACGAGCTGCTCGGCGGCCTGCGTCCACGCGACCACCGTCCCCTGCTCGTCGAGCAGCGCGAACGCCGTGTCGGAAACGTCAGATGTGTGTATCTGCCTACCGAGTGCGACTCGGTCGGTGCTGATCGTGGTCTTAGTCATCGCGTGACCTCGGATCGCTTGGCAATGGGCGACATAGGGATATATGAGAGATTTGTCTCTTACTGGAAAGGGACCGAATCGTGCTCTGCCCTGTGACAACGTCGCAGCCGTGGCTGATGCCGATTCGGTCATGCAAGCCCGCTGACACGGGCGGCGAGGCGGGCGCAGCACGTGGACGGCATGCGTGCGGCAGCGTGCCGTAGCCCGGGATGGAGGAGCACCCGCCGTCAGCTCCGCGAACAGCGATCAATTCGCAGATCAATCAGCGGAGCGGCGCCACGAAGAGCGGGGCGGCCACTCCCCCGGAGCCACCGGCGGCAAGTGGAGCCACACCCCACTCTTCCGGGCCGCCGAACAACTCTCGGAGCGGCTTTGGGCGGGAGCCGCCATGGGGCGAGAGAGCATGAACCCTTGCGCTGGCCGCGAATCGGGTCGGCTCCTGGCCTGCCCGCGACAGCCCGATCTTGGCCCGCAAGAAGTCGTCCATCACCCGGCGCTGGGTGAAGAACGACAGGCTCAACCACACCGGATACCTGTGGGCCTTCGCCTCGCTCCGAGCCTCGGCCGGAGCCAACGCCCATTACCGGCGACGACGCGAGGTCGGCGACTGGCACGCAGCTGCCCAACGCAATCTCTTCAACCGCATGATCGGCCAGCTCTTCCACTGCCTTCAGCACCGCAAGCTGTTCGAAGAAGACACCGCGTTCCCCATCGCTATCACCGCCGCAGCTTGACGCGTTGGCATCGTGAGGTGTCTAAAGCCGCGAAACCGACCGCCCAGGCACAGCGGGCTGCTGTCCACCGCACAGGTGTCCCTCGGCTCTAGCCGCGCGGCGAGCGGATGAGGCTCTCTGAAATTCCTCGCCCGGTTTGCTCAGGAGTGGCACAGACTTGCTCGCTGAAGCTCCCCATACGGGGAGTCACACCGGAGCACTACCGGCCTGCACAGGCGCCGAAGTCGAGCCAGCCGAGCTTGAGGTCGGGCCAGTCCGCCACCCCGTAGAAGTCGGTCCGCTCATGGCTCACAGAGACCCCGCCGCCGTCCTGCCGACCGATGTAGCGGGACACGGTGCCATCCCCGCTCGACTGGAAGACTTGGAGCTCGGCGCGGCCATCGTGATCGCTGTCGGTGGCCCGCACTCCGTACACGAACGTCGATTTCCTCATACGGATGGTGCCGGTCCGGTCACTGCTCAGATCGCGGGCGAGAGGCCCGTAGCGCACCTCATGCACCACCATGTTTTCCCGCGAAGCGTCACCCTTATTGCGCTGACTGTAGAAGAGGGCCAGATCAAGGTAACCGTCGCCATCGAAGTCGCCGAAGGTTCCCCGTGTCTCCATGTCCTCCTGCGGTACGCCTCGCAGCTTCTGCCACAACCCGCGGGCATCGCCGACGCTGACCGTGGTTCGCTGATCGTCTCTCTGGAAGACCACTGAGCTGGTGCCGTCGCGGTCTTGGTCGTGGATCTCGTCCAGTTGACCGTCCGCGTCTATGTCGGCGCGCAGGATTGTGCGGTCGAGGGCGCATATGACCATGGGCGCGTGGTCGCCGGGTTTGGGCCCGGTGCCCAACAGAAGCCACATGCCGCCGGCGATCACGACGAGACCGGCCCCGGTAGTCGTGGCAAGCCGCCGCCGTCGTGTGCGCTGTCGCGACAGCGACGAGAACACGCCCCCAAACGTGGATTGCTTCGGAGCATCAGAGAAGGGCATGCCAGAACCCTAAGGCTGCGCTGTTTCGGACCGCCGTGGGCAGGCAGCCCGTCTCCGTTGCCTGCGACAACCGCCTGGGGAGTGAAGAGCAGCACTGGCCCTCTTCAGGGTTCTGGCCGGAGTTTCGTGAAAGGCCAGGTCATTGGATTGGGGGTACGTGGGATCCAGCGCCACTCCGCAGGTCCCTACCCAGCAGCCACAACCTGGCCGGCCGCGGCCTGGGGAGGGTTGGGGAGCAGCGAGGCGAGGTTGGCCCGGACGAATTCCGCCGCCCTCCTGGTCGACTCCTCGGCCCCGGCTTGGTCTTCGAAGACGCCGGTAGAGACCATCACTCCATCCCCGGCGTCGACCCAGTAGTAAGCCACGAATCCGGAGACTTGGCGCAGGATAGGCACGAATCCCTCGTTCACTCGGCGTCCCGCCTCGGCAGGGTCGGTCACCCCTTCGTAGCGCCGAACTACTGCGTACATAGTTGCTCTCCTCATGGATCCCGAGATCACCTTGCGCGAAATGGCATACCCCCATCGCGCGTCTCCCGCTCGCGGGACGTCGGGAGAGGGCTCGGATAGGTGTATTGGTGATCCGAACCGGGCTTCTGCTGTGACCAAGGCTGGGCAAACCGAGGCTTCACGGAACTGCGGTCAGAGCCCTCTTCAGAGATCCTCATCAGAGCGGAGCGAGCCGCCTTGAACCCGTAGAGAAGGTTTCTCCTCACGCGCCGCCAGCGCCGCTCTCGCCCTGGCGCAGCGCCAGTTCCTACACGCCTCGACGCGCCACGTCGGTCGGACGAAGCAGCTACTGGAGTCCGCACGTGGCATGCAGAAGGCCCCGACCGGTTCGGTCGGGGCCTTCTTCGCTGGTGGGCGCGGACGGTTTCGAACCGCCGACATCTGCTTTGTAAGAGCAGCGCTCTACCCCTGAGCTACGCACCCGTGAATGAGGCAACAGCGTACATGGCGCACCGGTGGGTGCCGCAAACCAGATCCCGGTGGGCGCAGGGGCCAACCCCGTGATCAACCCCGTGGTCAGTCGCGTGGGAGACCTTGCGAAGGAGACCCGTGGGGCGGCCCGCGGGGAACGAGGAGGGGAGCGAGGGGGCCGTCCCTCTGGGGCCCGACGGGAACGTGGTGAGATCGTCGCAGGAATCGCGAACTGACAGGCCCGTGTGTTCGTCCTTACCCAGTGGGAGAATGAACCGGGCAGGGCGGACACGGCACGGGAGAGGGATGTGACGGCGACACACGCGCGGCCGGACGCAGGAGCGAAGGCGAGAGCGGGTGTCGTGCGGGATGTCGTTGCCCTGGTGTTGTTGCCCTTGCCGTTGATCGCCGCCGCGCTGCCGGCCGCCTTCGCCGCCGGAGGTACGCGGCGCTGGTTCGGGGGCCGGGGCGAGAGTCAGCGGGCCGATGCGCAGGCCGCGAAGGACGCGGCGGCCGCAGCCTTCTACGAGCTGGACACGGCGCAGCGCGATCTGCGCATCTCGATCGAGACGATCACGGCGGTGGACAGCTCACCGGGAGCGCGCCGAGTGGTCGAGGACTTCGCCGCGCTCGGGCGGCGGATCGACGAGGTCAGCCATACGTACATCACGGCCGTCGACGCGCACGATCTCGACCGCGATGATCTCGATCCCTCGGTGGCCGCCCAGGCGCGTACGCAGCTGACGAAGGCGAAGGACGAGCTGGTCCGGGTCAAGGGTGAGCTCGACCGGTTCGCCCAGGGGCTCGGGCCGCTGCTCGACACGGCGGAGACCCAGCTGGCCCGGCTCGCGCCTGCGGTGGAGCGGGCACGGCAGGCGCTGCTCGCCGCGAGCAACGCCCTGGATGCGGCACGGGCCGGCGGAATGCGGGCGGACGACCTCGCCGCCCGGCTCGCCGCTCTCGCACCCGAGCTGACCAGGCTCAACGAAGGCGCCGGCCGGCACGGCGTGCCCGAGACCCTGCAGCGCGCGGACCGCGTGGTGCGCGATGCCGAGGCCGTACGGGCCGAGGCCGAGCGGCTCCCGGAGCGCGCGGCCGAGATCGACAAACGGCTGGTGTCGCTGCGCACCCGCGCCCAGGCCCTCACCACCCGCGCGGACGGCGTGCAGCCCATCCTCAGTGAGCTGCGGCGCCGCTTCACCGTGGCCTGCTGGCAGGATCTGCAGCCCGTTCCCGCCCAGGCCGCCGACAACGTCCGGCGCGCCGAGGAGAAGCTCAAGGAGGCGGGCAAGGCGCGCGACGAGCAGCGCTGGCCGGACGCGACCGCCCTCCTCGGCACGGTCCGGGCCCTGCTGAACAGCACGGACGAGGCCGTGTCGGCCGCCGGAGAGCGGCTGCGCCGACTGGATGCCGTCGCCAAGGATCCGGAGCAGGAGATCCAGCGGACCCGTTTCGCGATCCGCGACGCCCAGCGCCTGGCCATGGCGGGCCGCAACACCCCGGACCCGCGTCACGCCCGGCCCCTGGACGACTCCGTGGCCCGGCTCGACCGGGCGATCGCCGGTCTCGAGGGCCGCCACCCCGACTACTGGCACTTCCTGACGGAGACCGAAGGCGTGCGGCAGGCCGTGGCCCGCGTCGTGGACCAGATCCGCAGCGAGCGCGGCGCCGGAGCTTGAGCGGACCGAGAGCCGACCGAGAGCCGACTGAGAGCGGACCGAGCGCCAGGAGAGCACCACCGGCCCCAGGAGCAGGACGCCGCCCCATTTGTCGGGGCGTCGGTGCGGGCGGATGCTGTATGGAGGCATGGAGGTACGCACCGCCCGAAGGAGGCCGTTATGGCATCCACGAACGCGTCGCAGCCCGCACAGCCCTCGCAGCAGCCCGGCGGCGGCCTGCACGTCCCCCTGGACGAGCATCTGCCTGTCGATCACCGCCTCAGCCAGGTCTACCGCTACGGCGCCGGGATCATGGGGCTGGTGCTGCTGGCCTTCGGGATCCTCGGTCTGACGAACAACATCGGCTTCTTCGACACCGGCAACAACAGCGTCGGGGGCCTCAACACCAACGGCACGCTGAGCGTGCTGTCCATCTGCATCGGACTGCTGCTGTTCGTGGGGATGGTCATCGGCGGAAACTTCGCCTCCACCCTCAACATGGTCCTCGGCATCCTCTTCATCCTCAGCGGCTTCATCAACCTCGGGATGCTCGACAGCGGCGCGAACTTCCTCAACTTCCGCATCCAGAACGTCCTCTTCAGCTTCGTCGTCGGGATCATGCTGATGTGGTTCGGGATGTACGGACGGGTGAGCAGCACGCTGCCCCACGACAATCCGTACTGGAAGGCCCGCCACCCGGACGAGGCCGCGCAGGAGCAGCGGGCGCGTGAGGCACACGCGGCGCAGGCGCGCGGGGCCATCTCGGACGACCGGAGCTGACAGCCGCGGCTGGCGGCCGGAGCCGATGGCCGGAGCTGATGCCCGGAGCCGGATCTGACGGCCACGGCTGAGCCACGGCTAATCTGGGCGCATGCCCCGTTACGAGTACCGCTGCCGCTCCTGCGACGACACCTTCGAGCTGAGCCGGCCCATGGCCGAGTCCTCCGCCCCGGCCACCTGCCCCGCCGGGCACGACGACACGGTGAAGCTGCTGTCCGCCGTGGCCGTGGGCGGTACGAGCACGGGCCCCGCCCCCGCGTCGGCCTCCGGCGGCGGAGGTGGCGGTTGCTGCGGCGGTGGCTGCTGCGGCTGAGCGGCCCCCGAGCCCCCATGGCCCTGGGGGCCAAAGACCCCCAGGGCCATGAACCCCGGCCCCAGGACCTGGCCCGCCCTGCCCCGCCGCCCTGGCCTGCCCTGGCCCGCCGGCCACGTCCCGCCACCGCCACCGCCGGGCACGGCCACCACCACCGCTACGTCTCCAGGTACCGCAGCACCGCCAGCACCCGGCGGCTGTAGCCCGCCGCCGACTCCCCCGTCAGCCCCAGCTTGTCGAAGATCGCGTTGATGTGTTTCTCCACCGCGCTCTGCGACACGTGCAGGCGCGCCGCGATCGCCGCGTTCGTGTGCCCCTGAGCCATCTCGGCGAGCACCTCTCCCTCCCGCCCGGTCAGCCGCGCCAGCGGGTCCGTGTGGGTGCTGCGCACCAGGAGCCGGCGTACGACCTCGGGGTCGAAGGCGGCCTGCCCGTCGCCCACCCGTTCGAGCGCGTCGAGGAACTCGTCGACCTGGGCCACCCGGTCCTTCAGCAGATAGCCGACACCTCCCGAGTGCGCCGAGGGGTCCGCGGTCAGCAGCTCGGTCGCGTACCGCCGCTCGATGTACTGCGACAGCACCAGCACCCCCACCTCCGGCCAGCGGCGCCGGATCTCCAGGGCGGCCCGGAGTCCCTCGTCGGTGTGCGTGGGCGGCATCCGTACGTCGGCGACCACCACGTCCGGGCGCTCGGCGACGACGGCCACCAGGAGCAGGTCCGCGTCGCCGACCGCCGCCAGTACGTCGTGGCCCTCCTCGGCGAGCAGCCGTACGAGCCCCTCCCGCAGCAGGGTCGAGTCCTCGGCGAGCATCACGCGCATGGCAGCTCCGCGGTGACGACGGTGGGGCCGCCCGGCGGGCTGTGCACCGCGAACCGGCCGTCGAGGGCGGCGACCCGGCTCGCCAGCCCCGTGAGGCCGCCGCCTGACGGGTCCGCGCCGCCGCGGCCGTCGTCCTCGACGCGCAGTCGCAGCGGGCCCGCCGCACGGTCCCGGGTGAGGCTGACGCCGATCCGGGTGGCTCCCGAGTGCTTCACGACATTGGTGACGGCCTCGGAGACGACGAAGTAGGCGACGTTCTGCACCGTCCGCGCCAGCGGCGCCGTGCCGGCCACCGTGTAGTCCAGTGCGAGCGGCAGCGGTGTGCGTTCGGCGACCGTCTCCAGCGCGGCCCGCAGCCCCGCCTCGTCGAGGACGGTCGGGTGGATGCGCCAGGCCACGTCGCGGAGTTCGGCGAGGGCCCGGCGGCTCTCGTCATGGGCCTGGAGCAGCAGTCGGTCCGCGCGTTCGGGGTCGCGGCTGCGGCGGGCGCGGCCGAGCAGCATGCCGAGGGCGACGAGCCGCTGCTGCACGCCGTCGTGCAGGTCGCGTTCGATACGGCGGCGTTCGTCGTCGACCGCGGCCATGACCTCGGCCCGGGTGGTGGCCAGTTGGACGATCCTCCGCTCCAGCTCGCCCTGATGGCTCGGCCCCAGGAAGTGCCGGGCCAGATGGCCTTCGAGGAGCGCCACCCCGAAGACGCCCTGGGCGGCGAGGAAGAGCAGCAGTAAGCCGGCGAGGCTGCTCAGCGCCACGAGGCCGAGGTAGTTGATGGGAGTGACCAGCCACCCCCACAGGATGAAGCTGCCGTAGGCAACGCCGGTGAGGGCGCAGCCGAGCACGACTCCGCCGAGCAGGCCCAGCGGCCAGCGCGCGAGGAGGTAGCGGGTGCCGCGGCCGTCCTCGGGCGCCGCCGCGAGCGTCACGGCGAGGAAGCGGCGCAGTCGTCGCCGCTCCAGCTCCGTCAACCGGCCCGCCACCGCGCCCACCGGCCGCAGCACCGCGCGCCGACCGCGCGGCCAGGCGAGCACGGGAAGCAGCGCCAGGCCCGCGAACAGGGCGAAGAACAGCTCGGCCACGGCGGTGACGGTCCCGAGGGCGAGCCCGGCCGCGTACCACACCCCTCGTACGGCTATGTCCTTCATGATCGGCCACGCTAACGGGCCGTCCCTCCCGCGCACACTGCGGTAAACCGCAGGATTGCCGTCCGGCTGCCCTCAGCGAGCTGTGCGGCCGTCTTCAGGGTGCCTTCAGCTGCGGGTTCCTAGCGTGGCGGCCATGGATGTGAGCAGCGCTGAGAGCAGCGCACCGGGCTGGATCAACAGCCTCATGGACACCCTCGGGGCGCCTGGCGCGGGGATCGCCGTCGCCCTGGAGAACCTCTTCCCGCCGCTGCCGAGCGAGGTGATCCTGCCGCTGGCCGGCTTCGCCGCCGCGACCGGACGGATGGACCTGCTCGACGCGGTGCTGTGGACCACGCTCGGTTCGGTGGTGGGCGCGCTCGCGCTGTACGGGGTCGGGGCGCTGCTCGGCCGGGACCGTACGGTCGCGATCGCGGCACGCCTGCCGCTGGTGAAGGCGACGGACATCGAACGCACGGAGGCGTGGTTCGCACGCCACGGCACGAAGGCGGTGTTCTTCGGCCGGATGATCCCCGTCTTCCGCAGCCTGATCTCCGTACCGGCGGGGATCGAGCGCATGCCGCTGCCGGTGTTCCTGGGACTGACCACGCTGGGCAGCGGCCTGTGGAACACGGCGTTCGTCCTCGCCGGGTACGCCCTCGGCGACAACTGGTCCGAGGTGACGGGGTACGTCGACGCCTACGCGAAGGTCGTGCTGGCGTCCGCCCTGGCCGCGATCGTGCTGTTCGTGACGCTACGGCTGCTGCGTCCGGGGCGGGGAGCGCGGCGGGGCTAGGTCCAATACCAGTGACTTTGGCGCCCGGCGGAGGCCCCGTGGGCGATGTTTCCGCACGTCAGAGCTTCGAGTGGCTCGTTAAGTCACTGGCATTGGGGCTAGGTCCACAACCGCGCGGCGCGGCTGGGTCCAGTACCCGACGGACGTTGTCGACCGGACCTGGCCGCCCGGGCGACGCGGCCCCTACAGCGCGACCGGCGCCTCCGTGCCTCCCGGTGCCGGTACGGTCGCGCGCACCGGGCCGGCGGGCGCCGCGGAGGCTTCCGTCACCGTCTCGGTGAACCGGCGCAGGATCTCCTCGCCCGCTTCGACGCCGCGCTCGGCGAGCGCGGTGACATGCGGCGGCGACCAGTCCGTGTCGGCGAGTTCGCCGTGCCCGGGACGCCAGGCGTGGTCCGCGGTCAGCAGCAGATCGGCGTCCAGGAGCGAGTCGCCCGCCGCGAGGACGCGCTCGGCACCGGTGCGCCGGACGAGCTCGTGGACCGCCGCGCTCTTGGTGAGCGGCTTCGGGACGGCGTAGATCTTGCGGCCCTGCAGGGAGACCGTCCAGCCCTTGGTCCCCGCCCACTCCGCCAGCTCCCGCGTCCAGCCGTCGGGCAGCAGCGAACGCTCCACGACGAGATAGGCGAAGAGGTCCTCGGCGACCCGCTCCTTGAGCAGCCACGCCGGGTCGGCCGCCGCGAGCAGATGCGCGCGGACCTCGGCGAGCGAGGCGCACTCGTCGGCGAGCCGGGCCGCGACCACGCGCTGCCAGTCGCGGTCGGACTCGCCGTCGACCAGCAGATGCCCGCCGTTGGCGCAGATGGCGAACCGCGGGGCGGGACCCGGCAGATGGATCCTGCCGTACTGCTCGCGGGTGCGGGTCGTGGTCGGCACGAAGACGGCCGATCGGGCCAGGCCGGCGAGCAGCGCGGCGGCGGTCTCCGTCATGTACGACAGGGGCTTGCGCTCGTACACCTCGACGCACAGCAGCCGGGGCGCCTGCGCGTCGGGCATCGGCAGTTGCAGGGCGGCGGCCGAATAGATGAGCGTCCGGTCGAGATCGCTGGCGATCAGGGAGAGGGGGGTCGAGGTCACGGCGTGGCCACCGCCTTGCCGTCGGCGCCGGTCGCCCCGCGGGTGAACCGGGGGTGGATCAGGCCGACGCAGCTGTACGGCAGGTCGTCGACCTCCTCGACGGGGACGCCGCGCTGCGCGGCCAGCAGCCGTACGTGGTCGAGGTCGGCGCCCGCGCCGCGCTTGGCGAGGATCTTCCAGGGGACGCGGCGCAGCAGGACCCGGGTGGTCTCGCCGACACCGGGCTTGACCAGATTGACGTCGTGGATGCCGTACTCCTCGCTGATCCGCTCCACGGCGGCCCAGCCGACCCAGGTGGGTGCCCGGTCCGCCGACAGCAGCTCCTTCACGTCGGCGTCGACGGCGTCGGCGACGTCGTCGAAGCGGGCCGCGACGGTGTCGAGGAAGTGGCCGGAGACGTCGGCTCCGGCCAGCTCGCGGTAGAACTTCGCGCCGTGGAAGTCGGACGGGCCGACCAGGTCGGTGCGCAGGACGGTGCGTGAGATCAGCCCGGAGACGGTGGAGTTGAGGCAGGCGGAGGGGATGAGGAAGTCCTCGCGGGTGCCGTACGTACGGACACAGCCGCCCGGGTCGGCGAGGACCGCGATCTCGGGGTCGAAGCCGTCGAACTCCGCGACCGCGTCCGCCAGTTCGCGGGTGATGGCGCCCTTGCCCGTCCAGCCGTCGACGAACACCACGTCGGCGGGGTCGTGGTGGGCGGCGAGCCAGCGCAGCGCGTTGGCGTCGATGCCGCGGCCGCGGACGATCGAGACGGCGTAGTGCGGCAGGTCAAGGCCGTGGCGGTGCTGGGCCCAGCGGCGCATGAGTACGCCGACGGGGGTGCCGGCGCGGGCCAGCGAGACCAGGACGGGGCGCGGCTGCGGGTCCGCTGCGCGCCGGCCACGGCGCAGGGGGAGTTCGGCGAGGACCGTGTCGGTGACGGCGCCCACGGCACGGGCGATGCGGGCGGCCGAGGTGTCGAGCGCGGCGTGGAACAGCTCCTGGTACTGCTCGCTGGGCTGGTACTCGACGGGCAGGGACTCGGCGTAGTGCGCGCCACCGCTCTGTATCGCCTCCTCGCGCTCCTCGGTGGGTGCTTCGAGTTCGACGTCCGAGAGGTCCTGGAGCAGCCAGCCGACCTCTTCGGGCGCGTACGAGGAGAAGTCGGGTCCGCGGAGCGGCTCGGGCAGCATGGATTCCCTTCCGGGGACGTGCATGGGTTCCCTTCCGGGGACGTGACTGGGGAGGACCGCGAGCACGACGTGCGGGACGTGTGCGGCGAGCTGCGCGAGCAGGCCGTCCGGAGCGTGCAGCGAGGGGGTGTCCGCCGTCGAGTCCACGACGGCCACGACCGCGTCGAAGCCGCTGCCGGTGACGTTGTACGCGTACCGGTCGCCGGGGCCGTCGGCCGGATCGTCATGGGCCGGGAAGACGAGCCGGTTCCGTATCGCGTAGCCGGGGTCGTCCACGGCGAGCACGGGTGAGCGTGTCGTCGTCGAGTAGCGCACCTCGACCTCGTGCGCGGTCGTGGCCCGCTCCAGCTCGAGGGCGAGCCGCAACGGCGCGTACATCAGCTCCTCGCAGCCGAGCACGAGCACTCGCTGCGGCGTGGCCCTCCCCTCCGGGGTCCCGAGGGCCTCGGCGAGGCGTCGCGCCATACGGGGCAGGGCCGCCTCCAGCTCGACGCGGTGCGCCGGGGTGAAGCCGTGCCGTCCGCCGTCGGGGACGCCCGCGGGCCAGTCGAGCTCGACGCGCACGACGCTCCCGCCCCGCGCCTCGTCGCCCTCGTCGCCCGCAGGGCCCGCGTCGCCCGCAGCGCCCGCGTCGGTGACACGCGAGGAAGCGGTCTCAGGGGACTCGGTCCCCGAGGGCGTGGTCTCGTGGTGGGCCACCAGGGCCTGGCCCTTCTCCAGGACTCCGTCCGGGAGCCGGACCGTTCCGCCCGCCGTCGCCACCAGATCGATCCGGGCGTCGATCTCCCGGGCGAAGACCTCCAGGCGGCCCAGATCGGCCGGCGAGCGCATGTCGACCAGGGCGACGACCACGTACCGCTTGCGGGGGTGGCGCTCGTGGAGGTCGCGGATGGTGTTCAGGACGGTGTTCCCGGTGGAGAACTCGTCGTCCACGAGCACCAGCGGGCCCTCGCCGGCCAGCAGCTTCGGGTCCTCGGGGAGCAGCAGGTGGGAGGTGGCGTGGGAGTGGGACTCCTCGAAGCCGCCGGCGGGGTCGACGCCGTCGACGGGACGGCGCGTGGAGTGCAGGTACGGCGCGAGGCCCAGGCCGTCGGCGACCGAGTGGCCGAGGCCGGTCGCGGTCTCCGCGTAGCCGAGGACGACGGCGCGCGCCGCCTCCTCGGTCCCCAGCAGCTCCCGCACCCGCTCGCCGAGCGCGAAGCCGTGGCCGTACACGACGGAAGGTTTCTGCGGCACGTGCTTGCCGAGGACGTGGGACACCAGCAGATGCGCCCGCTTCGGGTTGCGCCGCAGGGCCAGGCCCAGCAGCTCTTTCAGCCCGTCGTCGCCGACGAGCTCCACGCCCAGTCGCTGGGAGACCCAGCTGCCCGACCACTCCACTGCTTCGTATTCCTCCGTCATCAGCCTGCCAGACCCGCGGTCAGCAGCTCCACGAAGCCGACGTCCTCGCGGGCGACCCCGAACGCCTCGGCGCGCTGCATGGTGCGCTCCGCCCAGGCGCGGTGCGGCTTCACTTCGTTCATCTTGTTCGTGTACGCCGAACGCATCACGCCTCCTCCTCCCCGCTCCGGGCGAAGGATGTCCTGCGCGTCGCTGAACTCCTCGTGACTGACGACCGACAGTGCGTGGACGGGCAGCACATGGGAGGGGTGGATGCAGGTCTTGCCGAGCAGTCCGTTGGCACGGTCGAGCTCGATCTCCCGCAGCAGTCCGTCGAGGTCGTGCTCGATCAGTGTCGTACGCAGCTTCTCGGCCCGTACCTCCAGGAAGGGGCTGCGGCGCAGCTGCGGCTTGAAGATGCGCTCCTGGTGCCTGAAATACTCCCAGACCGGGCCGGTGATGGTGAATCCGGTGCCGTCGGAGCGGCCGAGGACATTGACGACGTCCGCGATCACATGAGCCACGATCTGGACGTCGTACGCCGTCATGTCGGGCGAGCGGCGCAGTCCGTAGGCCGAGCAGAAGTCCGTGACACCGAGACGGAGCGCCAGGATCCGGTCACGGTGGGTGCCGACCGTGCGGGCGATGCCGCTCAGCGTCTCGCGCCGGGTCTCCAGGTGGAGCAGCTCGGGCGATTCGAGCACCGGCATCGCATACAGTGCCCGGCCGCTCGCCGCCTCCGCCGCGGCCACGGCCGCCAGGAAGGCGCCACCGCGCTCCTCGGTGAACTTGGGGAGTACGAATCCGGACAGCAGCCGGCTCGTGTCGCCGAGGCGCCGGACGAGGTCCTCGATCTGGCCCGGTTCCCGCACGCGGACGAACAGCAGCGGCACCTCGCCCCGGGCGGCGTCGAGCTCGGCGAACTGACGGACCAGGTTCTCCTCGGCGCCGGAGACCTCGGCGTCGTCGATGGAATCCTCAAGGCAGAGCACCATGGAGACGACTCCGCGCGCGGCCTGCTTGATCACGTCGTCCGCGAGACGCGGCCGGGTCGCGGGGCTGTAGAGCGTGGCGCCGAGGGCGACGGAGAGCGCGCTCGCAGGAGAGCCGGCGTCGAATTCCGCCGGCTCCTGATGGAACAGTTCCTTCCGGGCAGTGGCCGGGATATGCCCGAAATGTCGCATCTGAATCCCCCGTACTGCCTCTGCGGCCCGTGGTTGAGGTGGCCGGTAATAGTACGTAGGAACAGGTGTCAAGAGTTCCCCAGGTGTATGAAATCCAGGTAACTCGTGCACTTCGTCCCCGACTCAGACTGCCCTGTGCCGACCCGGGACATGCCCGGTCGACCCCGCGTTGTCCGCAGGGGGCGCGGGAAGGCAGGATGACGGGCATGACGCACGCGATGCTGAAGGGCTCCAACGTTCCGCTCGGAGCGACCGCGGTCCGGGCCGTTCTGCGCTGGTCCCCCGGCGCCGGGGTGCCTGACGTGGACGCGTCCGCCCTGCTGCTGGGCACCGACGGCCGTGTGCGCTCCGACGAGGACTTCGTCTTCTACAACCAGCCCCGGCACCCGTCCGGACTGGTACGGCTGCTGCCCAAGAAGCACACCGGCGAGGGGTTCACGGACACGGTCCAGGCGGACGTCGGCTCGCTCGACGCGTCGGTCGACCAGGTGGTGCTCGCGGCGTCCTGCGACGGCGGCACCTTCTCCGGCGTGCGTGACCTGCGGATCATGATCTACGACGCCGCGACGACGGACGGTGAGCCGCTCGCCTCGTTCGACGTCCGCGCGGAGACGGGCGAGGAGACCGCGGTCATCTGCGGCGAGCTGTACCGGCGCGGCGACGGCTGGAAGTTCCGCGCGGTGGGGCAGGGCTATCCGACGGGGCTGATCGGCCTGGCCACGGCCTTCGGCATCTCGGTGGACGACAGTGAGCCGTCCGGCACCCCGGCGCAGGGAGCGGCCACGTCTCCCGCCGCGCCCACCGTCTCCGCGCCGCTGCCGCAGGCCCAGCCGCAGCCGCAGCCGCAGCCCGCCTACGGCTACCCGCAGCCGGCCTCGCCGACCGCCCAGCCCGCCTACGGCTATCCCCAGCCCGCATCCCCGGCGACGCAGCCGGCCTACGGCTATCCGCAGCCGGCGGCCGCCGCCACGGACCCGCAGACCGGGTACGGCTATCCGCAGCCCGCCGCAGCGGCCGCTCCCGCGCCCGACCCGAACTTCCGGCTGCCTCCGATGGGCCCCCAGTTCATCCGGCAGTAGCCGGCGGTCCTTCCGCAGCAGACGGCAGGTGGCAGGCAGCAGACGACAGACGGCAGACGGCAGACGGCAGACGGGCAGACGGGCAGACCGCAGGGACGGGAGCCGCTCAGGCCTTGGTCTTGTAGCCGCGGCCCCACTGCAGTCCCCAGCCGTACAGCCGGTCCAGCTCGGCCTGGAAGCCGTACACGAACTTCACCTCGCGGCGTACGACCAGCTCGCCCTTGACGTTCTCCACCATGAAGACCGCGCAGGAGCGGGCCTGTGGTGCGCGCTCGTCCAGTTCGATCTCCACCCGCGGCCCGTTGCTCGGGTAGAGCGTCACCTTCGCGTGCGTACGGTCGAACGCCGGCGTCCGGTCGTAGATGTAGACGAAGAACAGCAGCCGCTTGATCGAGTCGCGGTGGTCGAGATTGACGAACAGCGTCTCGCCGGACGGTGCGCCGAACCGGTCGTCGCCGCTGAGCCGGACGAACGGCGGCTCGTTGAGGCTGCCGAAGAAGCTGCCGAGCGGCTGCACCACGCCCTTGCTGCCGTCCGTCAGCTCGTAGAGACAGCCGAGGTCGAGGTCCACGTTGACGACGCCCTGGGTGTGCGCCTGGACGACCTCGGGCCGGAAGAGCTTCGACGGATGACGCAGCAGCCGGCCGCTCTGCCGGGACCGGCCCTCGATGTCGGACGTCCGCATCCGCCAGGAGAGATTGACCCGGAGGTTTCCGGTGGCGGCGCCCTGCTTGCTGAGCGAGACCTGCGGGCGCCGCTTGGTCAGCTGGATGGAGTTCGTCGAGGCGCTGCCCGAGTCGAACTGCGCGTCCCTGCCGCGCCACAAACCGTCCCAGAAGGCCATGTCCCCCACCCCTGCCTGCGCCGGCCCTCCCGGAGCCGGTCCCGATTACCCCTCGCGCGGTCCCGGTGACGACCTCGTCCCGGTAACCGCGCGGGGCGGCCCGGAGACCGTCTGCCTCCTGGCCGCCCCGCTCAGAGCGTTCCTCAAACCCCGCGGCGTCACACTTCCTTTGCCGCGAGTACCTCTTCCTTCGGCTCCTCCGCCGCCAGCCGGCGGTTGCGCCGAACGGAGGACCAGAAGGACCAGGCGATCAGGGCCACACCGATGAGACCGGTGACGACCTCGGGGACCTCGTACTGGATGGTGATCAGCAGGATCACGGCGAGGGCGCCGATCGCGTAGTGCGCGCCGTGCTCCAGGTAGACGTAGTCGTCGAGGGTGCCCTGGCGGACCAGGTAGACCGTGAGGGACCGGACGTACATGGCGCCGATACCGAGGCCGAGCGCGATGACCACCGGGTCGTTGCTGACCGCGAAGGCGCCGATGACACCGTCGAAGGAGAACGAGGCGTCCAGCACTTCGAGGTACATGAACATGAAGAACGCGGCCTTGCCGACGAGCTTGGCGGCCGAGACCGGCTTTCCGGTCCGCCTGGCCTCCTCCTCGGCCTCGTGCTCCCGCTCCTCCTCCTCTTCGAGCTTGTCCTCGAAGTAGCCGGAGAGACCGCCGACGACCATGTAGGTGATCAGGCCGGCGACGCCGGCGAGCAGCACCGTCGCCGACTTGTCCGCGTGCACGCCGCCGTACTGGTGGGCGTGGACGGCGAAGGTCGTCGCGGTGATGAGCAGGACGATCAGCGCGATGCAGGCCGCCAGCATGTCGACCTTGCCGAGCTTGGCCAGCGGCCGCTCCAGCCAGGCGAGCCACTTGATGTCACGGTCCTCGAAGATGAAGTCGAGGAAGATCATCAGAAGGAACATGCCACCGAACGACGCGAT
Source organism: Streptomyces sp. NBC_00259 (assembly GCF_036181745.1). Lineage (NCBI taxonomy): Bacteria > Bacillati > Actinomycetota > Actinomycetes > Kitasatosporales > Streptomycetaceae > Streptomyces > Streptomyces sp. NBC_00259. The sequence continues at coordinate 2,379,434 of NZ_CP108080.1, forward strand.
CGCCGGGTGGGCGTCGGTGACCAGTTCCTCGTAACGCGCGTGGTCGTTCAGCGCGAGGTCGACCGCCTCGATGGGGCCGAGTTGCGCGGTGATCGAGACGATCACGACGGGGAACACGAGCCGCATGCCGAAGACGGCGATCAGGATGCCGATGGTGAGGAAGATCTTCTGCCAGAACTCGCTCATCTTCTTCAGCACGCCGGCGTTGACCACCGCGTTGTCGAAGGAGAGCGAGACTTCCAGGACGGACAGGATCGCGACGAGCCCGAAGGCCGTCCATCCCCCGTAGAACACCGCAGCGACCAAGCCGAGCGCAGTGACTGCGAACGACCAGCCGAAGGTTTTCAGAACCACTGGCTACCCAATCGTTGTGTACGGAGCTCTCCCGCCGAACGGGACTCCCCCGCGCCGCACGCGGCTTTTTACGAAACGTTGACCCCAAAGTCTAGAGCGATGCCCCGGAGCCCCGACGCGTACCCCTGGCCCACCGCCCTGAACTTCCATTCGCCGCCGTACCGGTACAGCTCGCCGAAGATCATCGCGGTCTCGGTCGAGGCGTCCTCGCTCAGGTCGTAGCGCGCGAGCTCCTGACCGTCGGCCTGGTTGACCACACGGATGAAGGCGTTGCTGACCTGGCCGAACGTCTGGCCGCGATTGTCGGCGTCATGGATCGAGACCGGAAAGATGATCTTGTCGCAGTGAGCCGGGACCGCGGAGAGGTCGACGATCAGCGACTCGTCGTCCCCGTCACCCTCACCCGTGAGGTTGTCGCCGGTGTGCGTGACCGAGCCCTCCGGGCTCGTCAGATTGTTGTAGAAGACGAACCACTCGTCGCCGAGCACCCGGCCCGACTGGCAGAGCAGTGCGCTCGCATCGAGGTCGAAGGGCGCTCCGGTGGTGGAGCGCGCGTCCCAGCCGAGCCCGACGAGGACCTGGGTGAGGTTCGGTGCGGCCTTGGAGAGGGAGACATTGCCTCCCTTGGCGAGCGTGACGCCCATGTCGGTGTCCTCCCCTGGATGTGCGGAATTACAGGCGCGTCCGGCGCCGCACGGATGGTGTGCGGCGCCGGCTGCGTTTCTCCGGGGTCGGCCCCCGGACCCCCAGCAGACTGGGACGTACGGGTGTGGCTCAGACGTTGACCCCGAAGTCCTGCGCGATGCCGCGCAGACCCGAGGCGTAGCCCTGGCCGATGGCGCGGAACTTCCACTCCGCTCCGTTGCGGTACAGCTCGCCGAAGACCATGGCGGTCTCGGTCGAGGCGTCCTCGCTCAGGTCGTAGCGCGCGAGCTCCTCGCCGTTGGCCTGGTTCACCACGCGGATGAACGCGTTGCGGACCTGGCCGAAGGACTGCTGACGGCTCTCGGCGTCGTAGATCGACACCGGGAACACGATCTTCTGAACGTCGGCCGGGACACCGGCGAGGTTCACCTTGATCTGCTCGTCGTCGCCCTCGCCCTCGCCGGTGATGTTGTCACCGGTGTGCTCGACCGAGCCGTCGGGGCTCTTCAGGTTGTTGAAGAACACGAAGTTGCCGTCGAGTGCGACCTTGCCCTCGTCGTTCGTCAGCAGGGCGCTGGCGTCGAGGTCGAAGTCGGTCCCGGTGGTGGTGCGGACGTCCCAGCCCAGACCGACGGTGACCGCGGTCAGGTTGGGGGCGGCCTTGGTCAGCGAGACGTTGCCGCCCTTGCTGAGGCTGACTCCCACGAGTCCTCCCATGTGGTTTCAGGGGCAGCGCCCCCGTCGTGCGTTGGCATTCGGATCAACGTGTGGATCCTAGTGACCGGTTCCCGGGTGAGACACCCTTTGAGCCGGGGGTCCGGGGGTTTGTCCCCCGGAACGGCACAGCGGCCGGGGTCCTCCCGCAGTCGCGGGTGCCGGCCAGGGCGATCAGAGGGTGTCGAGCGCCTTGACGTAGTCGTTCAGGTCGCGGGCGTCCGGGAGACCGTTGACGACGGTCCAGCGCACCACGCCCTCCTTGTCGATGATGAACGTGCCGCGTACCGCGCAGCCCTTCTCCTCGTCGAAGACGCCGTACGCGCGCGAGGTCTCGCCGTGCGGCCAGAAGTCCGACAGCAGCGGGTACTCCAGTCCCTCCTGCTCGGCGAAGACGCGCAGGGTGTGGATGGAGTCGTTGGAGACGGCGAGCAGCTGGGTGTCGTCGTTGACGAACCTCGGCAGCTCGTCGCGGAGCGCGCAGAGCTCACCGGTGCACACCCCGGTGAAGGCGAAGGGGTAGAACAGCAGCACCACGTTCTTCTCGCCGCGGAACCCGGCGAGGCTCACGGTCCGCCCGTGGTTGTCCTTCAGCTCGAAGTCCGGGGCCTTGGTGCCGACCTCGATCGCCATGACTGGTGCATCCCTTCGCTCGCCGCTCCGGCACCGGCCGTGACCGGCGCGGGTCCGTGTCCGGGCCGCGTCCGGGACCGTGCCGGTGCCGTGTCTGTGGCGCCCAGCCTACGCACAGGGCCCCCGCCGGCGGCTGCCGACGGGGGCCCTGGACTGCTCTGACTCAGCGCTTGGCCTTGGGCGTGACCAGCCTGCTACCGGTCCAGTCCTTGCCCGCGTTGACGCTCTTCGTCTGCGAAAGGCCCGCCGTCTGGGAGGCCTCGTTGATGTCACTGGGCTCGACGTAGCCGTCACGGCCGGTCTTAGGCGTCATGAGCCAGACCACTCCGCCGTCGTCGACCAGACCGATGGCGTCCACGAGCGCATCCGTAAGGTCGCCGTCCTCGTCACGGAACCACAGCAGGACGACGTCAGCGACGTCGTCGTAGTCCTCGTCGACGATTTCCTGGCCGATCACGGCCTCAATGCCCTCACGGAGCTCGTGCTCGACGTCATCGTCATAGCCGATCTCCTGGACCACCTGTCCGGGCTCGAACCCCAGCCTTGCAGCCGGGTTGGTCCGCTCCTCCGCGTGGTCCGCGGTCGCGCTCACGGCTTGCCTCCTGATCTTGTTTCGGAAAATGCTTCAGCCGCGCGCGTACGCGAGGCGTTGGCCCGTAGTCCACACGGGCGGGACGGATCGCGCAAGTACCCGGCCGTCGAGACCGCCGAAACGGTGACGTTTACGGCCGACTCGCCCCAACTCCGGATCGGGCTTCCGTCCGCCCTGGTGAGCCGTGCTCACCCCTTCGCCACCTTTGTACGCTTCCGCACCCACGGTTCGCCAATCGGGGGCGCTTGGTTACCGTTCGGTAGAGATGACGTTTTGCTCCCCGGGGGTACACGATGGTGGCGGCGTGACGACACAGCAACCGACCAGCGAAGGAACAGCGTGGCTTCCGGATCAGATCGCAACCCGATCATCATTGGCGGCCTTCCGAGCCAGGTCCCGGACTTCGATCCGGAGGAGACCCGGGAGTGGCTCGACTCGCTCGACGCCGCCGTCGACGAGCGCGGCCGTGAACGGGCCCGCTACCTCATGCTGCGACTGATCGAGCGGGCCCGCGAGAAGCGCGTGGCCGTGCCCGAGATGCGCAGCACGGACTACGTGAACACCATCGCGACCAAGGACGAGCCGTTCTTCCCCGGCAACGAGGACATCGAGCGCAAGATCCTGAACGCGACCCGCTGGAACGCCGCGGTGATGGTGTCCCGCGCCCAGCGGCCGGGCATCGGCGTCGGCGGACACATCGCGACCTTCGCCTCCTCCGCCTCCCTCTACGACGTGGGCTTCAACCACTTCTTCCGGGGCAAGGACGAGGGCGACGGCGGCGACCAGATCTTCTTCCAGGGCCACGCCTCGCCCGGTATCTACGCGCGCGCGTTCCTGCTGGACCGGCTGAACGAGACGCAGCTCGACGCCTTCCGCCAGGAGAAGTCGAAGTACCCGAACGGGCTGTCGTCGTACCCGCACCCGCGGCTGATGCCCGACTTCTGGGAGTTCCCGACCGTGTCGATGGGCCTCGGCCCCCTCGGCGCGATCTTCCAGGCGCGGATGAACCGCTACATGGAGGCGCGCGACATCGCCGACACCTCCCGCAGCCATGTGTGGGCGTTCCTCGGCGACGGCGAGATGGACGAGCCGGAGTCGCTCGGCCAGCTGTCCATCGCCGCCCGTGAGGGCCTGGACAACCTGACCTTCGTGGTCAACTGCAACCTCCAGCGGCTCGACGGCCCGGTGCGCGGCAACGGGAAGATCATCCAGGAGCTGGAGTCGATCTTCCGCGGCGCCGGCTGGAACGTCATCAAGCTGATCTGGGACCGCACCTGGGACCCGCTGCTGGCGCAGGACCGGGACGGTGTGCTGGTCAACCGGCTGAACACGACGCCGGACGGCCAGTTCCAGACGTACGCCACGGAGACCGGCGCGTACATCCGGAAGCACTTCTTCGGCGACGACCACCGGCTGCGCCAGATGGTCGACGGCATGACCGACCACCAGATCCTGATGCTGGGCCGCGGCGGTCACGACCACCGGAAGATCTACGCGGCGTACGAGGCGGCCCGCGCCCACAAGGGCCAGCCGACCGTGATCCTCGCCCAGACCGTCAAGGGCTGGACGCTCGGCCCGAACTTCGAGGGCCGCAACGCGACCCACCAGATGAAGAAGCTGACGGTCGACGACCTGAAGGGCTTCCGCGACCGGCTGCACCTGCCGATCACGGACGCCCAGCTGGAGAACGGCGCGCCGCCGTACTACCACCCGGGCCGCGACTCGGAGGAGATCCAGTACATGCACGACCGCCGCAAGGGCCTGGGCGGGTACGTCCCGACCCGGGTCGTGCGGTCGAAGCCGCTGGCCCTGCCGGACGACAAGACGTACGCGGCCGTGAAGAAGGGCTCCGGGCACCAGTCGATCGCCACCACGATGGCGTTCGTGCGGCTGCTGAAGGACCTCATGCGGGACAAGGAGATCGGCCGGCGCTTCGTGCTGATCGCGCCGGACGAGTACCGCACGTTCGGCATGGACTCGTTCTTCCCGAGCGCGAAGATCTACAACCCGCTCGGCCAGCAGTACGAGGCCGTGGACCGCGAGCTGCTGCTCGCCTACAAGGAGTCGCCGACCGGACAGATGCTGCACGACGGCATCTCCGAGGCCGGCTGCACGGCCTCGCTGATCGCCGCCGGCTCCGCCTACGCGACGCACGGCGAGCCGCTGATCCCGGTCTACGTCTTCTACTCGATGTTCGGTTTCCAGCGGACCGGCGACCAGTTCTGGCAGATGGCCGATCAGCTCGCGCGCGGTTTCGTCCTGGGTGCCACCGCCGGCCGTACGACCCTGACCGGTGAGGGTCTGCAGCACGCGGACGGCCACTCCCAGCTGCTGGCCTCGACGAACCCCGGCTGTGTCGCGTACGACCCGGCCTTCGGTTTCGAGATCGCGCACATCGTCAAGGACGGTCTGCGCCGGATGTACGGCTCGGACGCCGAACACCCGCACGGCGAGGACGTCTTCTACTACCTGACCGTCTACAACGAGCCGATCCAGCACCCGGCCGAGCCTGAGAACGTGGATGTCGACGGCATCCTCAAGGGCATCCACCGCTACCGGGCGGGCGAGGCGGGCCGGATCCCGGCGCAGATCATGGCGTCCGGTGTCGCCGTGCCGTGGGCCGTCGAGGCCCAGCGGATCCTCGCCGAGGAGTGGGACGTCCGGGCCGATGTGTGGTCGGCGACGTCCTGGAACGAGCTGCGGCGCGAGGCCGTCGCGGCCGAGGAGCACAATCTGCTCCACCCGGAGGAAGAGGAGCGCGTCCCGTACGTGACGCGGAAGCTCGGCGACGCGGAGGGTCCGTTCGTGGCCGTCTCCGACTGGATGCGGTCGGTGCCGGACCAGATCTCCCGCTGGGTGCCCGGCCGTTACACCTCGCTGGGCGCGGACGGCTTCGGCTTCGCGGACACGCGCGGCGCGGCCCGCCGGTACTTCCACATCGACGCGCAGTCGATCGTGCTGGCGGTACTGACCGAGCTGGCGCGCGACGGCAAGGTGGACCGCTCGGTGCTGAAGCAGGCCGTGGACCGCTATCAGCTGCTGGACGTGGCGGCGGCGGACCCCGGCCCGGCCGGCGGCGACGCGTAGTTCCTGGCGCAGGGGACGGCCCCCGCGCGCGCCCACGGTGGGCGCGGGCGGGGGCCGTCCCGTACCGCCGCCTACTATGCGGCCCATGAAGGAACAAACCGCGCAGATGCGCTGGGAGGCGCGTACCCAGGGACCGCTGCTGGGGCTCGCCGTGGCGTTCGGCGTCGCGTACGCCGTACCGATCGTGGCACCGGACGCCGACGCCTGGGTGCACGATCTCTGTGCGGTCGTGGAGTGGACGGTCTGGGGCGTCTTCGCCGCCGACTACCTCGTACGGCTCTGGCTGGCGCCGTACAAGGGACTGTTCGTGCGCAAGCATCCGCTGGATCTGCTGGCGGTGCTGCTGCCGCTCGTGCAGCCGCTGCGGCTGCTGCGGGTGGTCGCCACCCTGCTGCTGGTCGGGCGGCGCGCCCGGATGGCCCCGCAGGTCACGCTGACGACGTACGTGGCGGGCGCGGTCGTCGGGCTGATGATGTTCGGCTCGCTCGCGGTGCTGCACGTCGAGCGGAACGCGCCCGACGGGAACATCAGAACGCTGGGCGACGCCGTGTGGTGGTCGTTCACGACGATGACGACGGTCGGATACGGGGACCACGCGCCGACGACCGGTCTCGGGCGGGTGCTCGCGGTGGGGCTGATGCTCTCCGGTATCGCCCTGCTCGGTGTGGTGACGGCCAACATCGCGGCCTGGTTCATCTCCCGCTTCGAGCGGGACGACGCCGAGGAGCGCCGTCAGACGGCGCTCCTCGAAGCCCTGACCACGGAGGTCAGGGAGCTGCGGGCGGAGGTGGCGCGGCTGTCGGACAGGGCGGCGGCGCCTGCGCCCGAGGTGCCGGCACAGAACGCCGCTCCTGCTTCTGTTCCTGCTTCTGTTCCTGCTCCTGTTCCTGTTCCTGCTCCTGCTCCTGCTCCTGCTCCTGCTCCTGCTCCTAGTTCTCCCACACCTTGAACGCCCGTACCCGGTACGGGGACTGCGGCACCCACGTCCCGCCGCCCGGATACGTCTCGAACTCGGCGGTCTCCGCGCACTCCGCCGACTGGTAGGTGGTGACGGGCCGGCCGGTGCGGTTGGCGAGCGCCTGGGCACTCGCGCCCGCAGGGAGCGCCACGCAGGACTCGATGTCGAGCCCGGACAGCTCATGGATGTGCCGGGCCCCCGTGAAGTCCGGCTTCTCCCAGAGGCACAGCTCGCCGGGCGCGCAGGCGCCGAGCTGCGGCCGCGGCGCGGCGTTGGCTGTGGCTGTGGCTGTGGCTGTAGCTGCGGCGCCTGCGGCTGTGGTCGGTGCGAATGCCGCGGTCAGCGCCAGGGCGGCCGCGAGGACGGTCGTACGCATGGTGGATCAACCCCCGTGTCGTTGTGGATCACTCGGCCGCAGCCTGACCCGCGCCGACGCGGGTACGGAAGACCCGCCGGGCCGGTTCATCCTGATAGGCGACAGCCCCGCCGGACGGTTCCGGCGGGGCTGTCGTCCCTCACACGCGTCACGGCGTTGACGTCGAAGGATCGACGTCGACGCGTCGCCGTCAGATGTGGGCCGCGCCCGCACCCCCATCCGCGTTCTCCCCGCGCTTGGTGAACAGGGCGACCGCCCCGGCCAGCACCGCGACGATGCCGGCGACGGTGAAGGCCATGCCCATGCCCGAGATGAAGGTCTCGTGCGCGACGTCGGTGATCTGGGCCGCGACCTGCGTCGGGGTCCCGGGGGCGACGGGCGGCATGCCGACCTCGACCGCTTCCTTGGCCAGGCCGAGCTGATCGGGCGAAAGCGGCGGAAGCTTGGCGTCCGCCCAGTTCCCCGCGAGGTCGGAGCTGACCTTGGCCGACATGACCGCGCCCAGCACGGCCGTACCGAGGCTGCCGCCGACCTGCATGGCGGCCTGCTGCAGACCGCCCGCGACACCGGACAGCTCCAGCGGGGCGTTGCCGACGATGACCTCGGTGGCTCCGACCATGACCGGCGCCAGGCCGAGACCGAGGAGGGCCAGCCAGACGGACATCGGCAGCGTGCCGGTGTCCGTCGAAAGGGTGGTCATCCCGAACATCGCGACGGCCGTGCACACCATGCCGCCGACGAGCGGGATGCGCGGGCCGAACCTGGTGATGAGCGCTCCGGCGAGCGGCGACGAGACGATCATCATGGCGGTGAGCGGCAGCAGATGCAGACCGCTGTCCACGGCGCTCATCCCGTGCACGTTCGCCAGGTAGAAGGTGACGAAGAACAGACCGCCCATGAAGGCGAAGGCCATCAGGACCATCAGCACCGTGCCCGCGGTGACCGGGACGGAACGGAACAGCCGCAGCGGGATGAGCGGCTCGGCGACCCGGGTCTCCCAGAAGGCGAACAGCACGAAGAGGACCAGGGACCCGGCCAGCCAGCCCAGCGTGCTCGCCGAACCCCAGCCCCACTCACCGGCCTTGATGAGCGGCCAGATGAGGGCGAACATCGCGCTCGACAGCAGCGCGATGCCGGGGATGTCGAACGACTTCGGCGCGTTCTCGGCGCGGTGGTCCTTGAGGATCACCGCGCCGAGGACGAGCGCGAGGACGCCGACCGGCAGGTTGATGAAGAAGACGGACTGCCAGCTGACGTGCTCGACGAGGACACCGCCGAGGATGGGGCCGCCGGCCGTCGAGGCGCCGATGACCATGCCCCAGATGCCGATCGCCATGTTGAGCTTCTCGGCGGGGAAGGTGGCGCGCAGCAGGCCGAGCGCCGCCGGCATCAGCAGGGCGCCGAAGAGGCCCTGGAGCACCCGGAAGCCGACCACGAGCGCGATGGAGTCGGACAGGCCGATGGCGCCGGAGGCGGCGGCGAAGCCCGCGACACCGATGAGGAAGGTCTGACGGTGGCCGAAGCGGTCACCGAGCTTGCCGGCGGTGATCAGCGCGACGGCGAGCGCCAGCAGATAGCCGTTGGTGATCCACTGGACGTCGGCGAGGGTCGCGCCGAGGTCCTTCTGGATGGCCGGGTTGGCGATGGCGACGATCGTGCCGTCCAGCGCGACCATCATCACGCCGATGGCCACGGAGAAGAGCGTCAGCCAGGGGTGGCCGCGGAGCCCCTTGGCCCGTGCCGGTACGGGACCGCGGTCCACGGGCACCTTGTCGACGGTGGTCTGACTAGTCATGCCGAGCACATTATGTCAGCGTCTGACAGTTGACAAAACATTTCATCAGTCGGTAACTGTCATGTGGCTCACAAGTACGCTGAGCAGGGGAAAGCAGCACAGAGACGACGGAGGGCGAGCCGACAGGTGACGGGAACCGGACTGCGTGAGCTGAAGAAACAGCGCACCCGCGACGCCCTGCTGCGGGCCGCGCTCGAACTCTTCACGACGCAGGGGTACGAGCACACGACCGTCGACGAGATCGCCGACGCCGTCGAGGTCTCCCAGCGCACCTTCTTCCGGTACTTCGCCAACAAGGAAGAGGTCGCCTTCGCCGTCCAGGACATCGTCGAGTCCCACTTCGTCGACGCCCTGCGCGCACGGCCCGCCGAGGAGGGCCCGTTCGACGCCATGCGCAACGCCGTGCGGTCCGCCTGGGACACCATCGAAGAGGCCATCGGCGAGGTCGTCCCCGTCGAACTCCACATGCGGGCCTACCAGATGATCGAGTCGACCCCCTCCCTGATCGCCGTCCATCTGCGCCGCTCCGCCGAACTGGACGAGCAGGTCGCCCGGCTGATCGCCGACCGCGAGGGTCTCGACGTCGACACCGACCCCCGGCCGCGGGTCGCCGTCGCCGCCGTCGCCGCGGTGATGCGGGTGACCGGCCGGCTCTGGGGACAGGGCGAGGACCCCAGCCTGGCCGCCATCCGCGAACTGACCGAGAAGTATCTCGACCACCTCGGGCCCGCGCTGGCGGCGGACTGGCACAGCCCGGTCGCCGCCGCGCCCCGGGACACGTCTCCCCGTACCTCCGGCGCGCACGGAGAGTAGTCGATTCATCCTCTCGAATGTCCGGACGCGTGATCTCCCTCACGGTCTTCGCGAGCGTCCGTAGGCGCCCCCTAGGCTGTCCCCTCAGTGACTGCTTTCGACTCCTCCCCCACTCTCAACGTCTGGCGCGCCCTTCTCGCTCTTGCCGTTGTCTTCGTACTGCTCGCCACCACCGGTTGGACCGCCGTACGACATCAGCGCGGTCCCGGTGAGCCCGGACAGGCCGCACTCGCCGCCTGGGAGCACGCCCGGATCGGGGGCCGTGAGCTGCCCGACCCCGGCTCGCCGGCCGGCCGGCTGTCCGACTTCTTCGCCTCCATCGGGCCCGCGCGTGCGGCCTCGCTCGCCGACCGGCACCCCCTCGTGGTGGGCAATCTCAACGGCGCACCGGTGACGCTGCGCTACCGCGCCAACCGGGTCGCGCTCACCCAGGCACGCCAGGTGGAGCGGTGGCGCATGCACGACAGCCGGCTCTCGGCGGACGGCCGGTACGAGGCGGGCCGGCGGATGCACCGGTACGAGTCCCTGCTGAGCGCCGGCCGGCAGATCCTCGCCTTCGACCCGTCGGGCAAGGGCCGGGTCGCCGAGGTGTTCGGCGACCTCGACCGCGCGCAGCGGGTCTCGGTGATCGTCCCGGGAGTCGACACCAACGTCCTGACGTTCGAGAGGACCCGGCGCAAGTACACGGCCCCGGTGGGCATGGCGCAGTCGCTGTACTCGGCGGAGCGGGCCGCCGCCCCCGGCGTGCGTACGGCCGTCATCGCCTGGGCCGACTACACCTCGCCGACCGGGATCGGGCTCGACGCCTCGACCGGCAGGCTCGCCGCGAGCGGCGCGGACCGGCTCGTGGCGCTGACCGGCGCGCTGCCGGGCGACGCCAGGGTCACGCTGTTCTGCCACAGCTACGGCTCGGTGGTGTGCGGGGTCGCCGCACGTGAACTGCCCGGCCGGGTCGGCGACATGGCGGTGGCCGGCAGCCCCGGCATGCGGGCGGAGACCACGACACAGCTGGCGACGAACGCCCGGGTGTGGGCGATGCGGGACCGCGACGACTGGATCGAGGACGTGCCCTACCTGGAGGTCGGCGGGCTCGGCCACGGCGCCGACCCGATGACGCCGGACTTCGGCGCGCGTCTGCTGTCGGCCGCCGGCGCGATCGGCCACACCGGCTACTTCGAGCCGGGTACGGAGAGCCTCAGCAACCTGGCCGAGATAGGCGTCGGTTCGTACCTCACCTTGAGCTGCGCGGACGGCGAAAGCGCGTGTCGCAGTGGAATTTATGGTGCGCAAGAGGTCTGACGCGCGTAGAGAACGGCGACGGGGCGCATATGACCGTCGTGTGTACGGGGGCGACGCGCGGGCGCACGCCGCATACGATGAGGCACATGGGTGATGTGCTGGCCGGAATTCATGCCACCTGGGAGTTCGAACCGGACTCCGTACTCATCCGCTTCACACGGGGGAACCGCGGCGCACCGAAGCTGTTCCAGGCGCTGGGCGAACGGCGCATCCCCCTCGAAGCGCTCGAGTCGGTGACCCTCTCCCCGGGCAAGCGCGGCACGGTGGTGCTGCACACGGTGCCGAGACCGGGCGCCGATCCGCTGATGGACGCTGCGGCGGGCCAGTTGAAGGACGGCTGCGACCCGTACCGGCTCGTGCTGCCCGCGGAGCGCGAGACGCTCGCGGAGTACTACGCGGACGAACTGCGCGCCGTACTGCCCGGACCGGGGCACGGACCCGCGGGGAGATATCTGGTGGCGTCCTCGGTCGCGGCGCCGCTGCAGTTCAAGGCGTACGACGGAAAGGCCACGTTCGACGGCGACAAGGTGTCGTTCCGCTGGTCCTGGACGGGCGCCTCGTCCGCGAAGTGGAAGGCCGGCGACCAGACGTACGCGGTCTCCGAGCTGAGCGGGGTCGAGTGGCGCTCCCCCGACGTCTTCGACGGCTACCTCCGGCTGCTGCCGCGCGGCGCCGACCCGGCGGCCCGGCCCGCGCAGGCCGACCAGGACCCGGCGGCGGTCGTCTTCGGCCTCGGCTACGGCCCGGTGCACGAGTCCCTGCCCTTCGCCGCGGCCGTACTGGAAGCGGTCCGCGACGCCACGCCGGTCCTGCCCCTGGCACCGGCGGCACCGCACGATCCGGCGGGCGTCGCGGAGCGAATACGTCACCTCGGGGAGCTGCACAGCGCGGGCCTGGTGACGGACGAGGAGTTCCGTGCGAAGAAGGCGGAGCTCCTGGCGGAGCTGTAGGAACCTCGGGCGGAGCTGTAGGAACCTCGGGGCCCGGACCTCCGGGCCCCCGGGGCCGGTCGGTCGGGCGGCGCCGCGGGCCCGGGTCATACCGGGGTATGAGGTCCCACCCGGCCCTGCGGTATGACGCCGCGTGCGGCCCCGGTTGCCTACGCTGGGCCGGACATGAGTACCGCACCGCCTTCCACCCCCACGAGGTCCGACCGGGTCCGCGGCGCGCTGCGCGGTGCGGCGAGGTCCGGGCCCGCACTGCGGGCGCGTTCCGCCGCCGGTGAGTCCCTGCGGTCGCTCGGCGCCGCGCTGACCACACCGACCTCGCCGTCCGCGCCGCTGCTCGCGCAGGCGTCGGCCCGCTGGCAGCGGTGGCTGCCGTACGTCCTCGCCCTCGCCGCCGTCTGCACGCTGCTGCCGGTCACGATCAGCGTGCTCACCCAGGACTACCGGATGGGCGGCGCGCTCGCGGGCGCCCTGGCCACGGCACAGACCGCCCCGCTGCTCCTGGCCGTGACCCGGCCGCTGCAAGCCTGGTGGATCGTCTTCACCGCCGATGTCCTCGGCGCGGTCGTCCTGCTGAACGCGGACGGCACCGCGGGCAGGAGCTGGCCGTGGACGCCGATGATCGTCGTCGGCTACCTGGTGCTGATGTTCTGCCTGGGGCTGCGCGCGCCGCGCCGCACCCTGGTGGCCGTCTGGCTGGTGACCGGTGCGACCGGGTTCCTCTTCGAACTCCTCTCGCAGAAGCTCAGCGACGGCATCCATGTGCTGTTGTTCGTCCTCAGCGGCGTCGTCCTGCTGGTCGCCCACACGCTGCGGACCCGGGGCGACGTCCAGCGGAGGCTGGCCGAGCAGGAGACCATCAGCGAGGCCGAGCGTGCGCAGCGCACCCTGCTGGAGGAACGCGCGCGTATCGCCCGTGAACTGCACGACGTGGTGGCCCACCACATGTCGGTGATCACGGTGCAGGCCGACTCGGCGCCGTACCGGATCCAGGGCCTGCCGGAGGCCGCGCAGGAGGAGTTCGCGACGATCGCCGCCGGAGCGCGGGAGTCGCTGTCGGAGATGCGGCGGCTGCTCGCGGTGCTGCGCAGCGACGGCTCCGAGAGCGAACGGGCGCCGCAGCCGGGGCTCGGCCGGGTGCAGCAGCTGGTCGAGGCGACGGTACGGGCCGGGGTGCCGGCCGAGCTGTCGCTCCCGGCCGGGCTGGGCGACGTGCCGCAGGCCGTGGACCTGTCCGCGTACCGCATCGTGCAGGAGGCACTGTCGAACGTGGTGCGGCACGCCCCGGGCGCGCTGACGCGCGTGTCGGTGACCGCGGACGACGAACATCTGACGGTGCTCGTCGTCAACGGCCCCGCGGCCGAACCGGTTTCCGCGCTGGAGACCACCGGCACGGGCCACGGGCTGGTGGGAATGCGCGAGCGCGTACGGTTGACCGGCGGCAGCCTGGACACCGGTCCGCTGCCGGACGGCGGCTTCCGGGTCGCCGCGCGCATGCCCCTGACGACCGTGCCGGACGATGTGAAGGACCCCAGTTGACCATCCGCGTGATCATCGTCGACGACCAGGCCATGGTGCGCGCGGGCTTCGCCGCCTTGCTGTCCGCCCAGGCGGACATCGACGTCGTCGGCGAGGCACCGGACGGACGGCAGGGTGTGGACCTGGCGCACTCGGCTCACCCCGATGTGGTGCTGATGGACGTGCGGATGCCGGAGCTGGACGGGCTGGCGGCGGCCCGGCAGATCCTGACCCCGCCGCCGGGGATCGTCCACGTGCCGAAGGTGCTGATGCTGACGACCTTCGACATCGACGACTACGTGTACGAGGCGCTGCGCGCCGGGGCGTCCGGCTTTCTGCTGAAGGACGCGCCGCCCGCCGATCTGATCTCGGCGGTACGGATCGTGGCCGCGGGCGAGGCCCTGCTCGCGCCCTCCGTGACCCGTCGCCTGATCGCCGACCTCGTCGACAAGCGCCCGGCCCCGCGCAAGGACCGGGCCGCCCTGCGCCTGGGCGGCCTCACCCCGCGCGAGACCGAGGTCCTGGAGCTGATCGCACGCGGCCTGTCCAACCAGGAGATCGCCGAGCATCTCGTCCTCGCCGAGCAGACCGTGAAGACCCACATCGGCCGCATCCTCGCCAAGCTCGGCCTGCGCGACCGCGCGCAAGCGGTGATCTTCGCGTACGAGTCCGGCCTCGTGACCCCTGGAGACCACTAGTACCCAGGTATCACCGGGCAGTTGGCTCCCCGGTGTGACGCTCCCTCAGGCGTCGTCTTCCTACCTTCCTCTCCGCCACGCAGTCGGAGAAGGAAGAGGGGATCATGCGACGGTTCAGGAGGACTCTGGTCGCCGCGACGCTCGCGGCGACCGTTGTCGCGAGTACGGCCGGGTGGGCCTCGGGGACCGCCCAGACGCCCGTCACCGGGCCGCCGCCGGGAACCGCCCAGTGGCGGGCGGACCGCTCGCTCGGGCGCGAACTGCCGGACCCGGCGAGCGCGTCAGCGGCCGAGATCGCCGCGTTCTTCGCCGCGCTGACGCCCGGTCAGCGGCACGCGCTGGCCGACCGTCATCCGCTCGTCGTCGGCAACCTCGACGGCGCCCCGGTCGCCCTGCGGTACGAGGCCAACGCCCGCGCCCTGGGCGCCGAGGCCGACGGCCGGCGGATCCTCGCGTACGACCCGCGCGGCCGGGGCCAGCTCGCCGAGGTGTACGGGGACCTCGGCCACGCCCGGCACATCGCCGTGATCGTGCCCGGCTCGGACATCGACGCCGCGACCTTCGACCGAACGGCCGCGATGGCCCGCGCACTGTACGAGGCCACGAACAAGGCCACGAACGGAGCCAGGGGCGTGGCGGCGAACGGCCGTACCGCCGTGGTCGCGTGGGCCGGCTACACCACGCCCGTCGGCGTCGGCATCGACTCCGCCACCGGCGATCTCGCCGAGGCCGGCGCCGAACGGCTGACCAGGTTCACCCGCGGCCTCGCGGCGAACCGCGCACCCGGCGCGGCGAAGCCCGCCCTGTTCTGCCACAGCTACGGCTCGGTCGTGTGCGGACTCGCCGCGCACGAGGCCGGGGCGTCGGACATCGTCGCGTTCGGCTCGCCCGGAATGCGCGCGGACAGCGTCGCCGACCTGGGGACGGACGCCCGGGTCTGGGCCGCGAAGGCCCCTGACGACTGGATCTCCAAGGTCCCGAACGTCGAGTTCGCCGGACTCGGCCACGGAAACGACCCCACCGCACCCGAGTTCGGCGCGCGGCACGTCCCCGCCGACGACACCGACGGCCACACCGGCTACTTCGCGCCGGGGACCTCGTCACTGCGCGCCTTCGCCGCGATCGCCCGGGGAGAGACCCGAGGGGGAGAGACCCGATGAAGACACTCGCCCCGCTCCCCCGGCTCGCACCCTTCGTCGAGAGGATCGAGTCCTCGACCCCCGCCCACCGCGACCGCGCGATCGACGGGCTGCGCGCCCTCGCGCTGCTCGCCGTGCCGACCGGGCACTGGCTGCTCGGCGGGTTCACCCTCGACGCGGACGGTGCGGTCCACAACGCGAGCCCGCTGTCCACGTTCGCATCCTTCGCCCCGGTCAGCTGGGTGCTGCAACTGCTGGGGATCTTCTTCCTGGTGGGCGGATACGCCTCGGTGCTCTCGTACCACCGCCGCCCCGGCAGCCCCGCCGACTGGCTCCGCGGGCGCGTCGCCCGGCTGGGGCGGCCCGTGCTGGGGGTGACCGCGGTGTGGGCGGCGCTGATCGCCGTCCTCTCCGCCGCGGGGGTGCCGCAGGACACGCTGCGGACGGGGGCCACGCTGGTCGTCCAGCCGCTGTGGTTCGTGGGCGTGTACGTGGTCGTCACCGCCCTGACCCCGCTGTGCGTACGGGCCGCCCGGCGCATGGGCGGCTGGGCCGCGGCGCCGTTGCTGCTGTCCGTCGCCGTCGTCGACCTCCTGCGCTACGGGCCGTACGCGGAGGCCGTGCCGTCCTGGCTGAGCGTGCTCAACATCCTTCCCGGCTGGCTCTTCGCCTACCAACTCGGCGTGTCCTGGGGCGAGAAGCGCATCGGTAAGCGGGGCGCGGTGCTGCTGCTGGCCGGCGGGGCGGTCCTGTTCGCCGTGCTGCTCGTCGCCTTCCACTACCCGGCGTCGATGGTCGGCGTCCCGGGTGAGGCCCGCACCAACTCCCATCCGCCGTCCCTGCTGGTCCTCGCCCTGGCCTCGGCGCAGAGCGGCGCGGCGATCCTGCTGCGCGAGCGGCTCGGGCGGCTGCTGGCACGGCCCGCGCTGTGGGCGCCGGTCGTCGTGGTCAACCTCTCGGCGATGACGATCCTGTGCTGGCACCAGACGGCGATGCTCGCGGCGGCGGTCCCCGCCTCCTACGCGGGCGCGCTCCCGGGCCTGACGACGGCGCCCGACTCGCTCGGGTGGGTCCTGGCCCGACTGGCCTGGATGCCGCTCTTCGCGGCCCTGCTGATCCTGATCGGCCGCCACGCCCGCGTCTTCGAGTCCCCCTGGCGCACGGCGGGACCCGCCCGCCGCGCGGTGGCGGGCGTCCTGGCGGCGGGCTTCGCGGCGTTCGCGCTGGGCCTGACGTGAACCGTGGCGTGTGGACCGCCCTCCGTGCCGTGGGGCGGCCCACCCGCGGTGCCGGGCGCCTGCTCCCGTTACTCCCGTGTGTCCGACAGCGACGTCATCTCCGGGTAGCGGTCCCCCACCACGCGCCCCGCGATCGGCTCCAGCAGGGCCAGTTCGTCCTCGGTCAGCGTGATCCGCGTCGCGCCGGTGTTCTCCTCCAGCCGGGAGCGCTTGCGGGTGCCGGGGATCGGGACGACCGGCAGGCCGTGGACCTGGGCCCGCTGCTGGACCCAGGCGAGGGCGATCTGCGCCGGCGTCGCCCCGTGCGCCGCCGCGATCTTCCGCACCGGTTCCAGCAGCGCCGCGTTGACCGCCGCGTTGTCGCCCGTGAAGCGCGGCTGGCGGCGCCGGAAGTCATCCTCGGACAGTTCCCCGGCGTCGGCGAAGGCGCCGGTCAGAAAGCCCCGTCCGAGCGGCGAGTACGGCACCAGCGCCACGCCCAGCTCCGCCGCGGCACCCACCGCGCTCCGCTCCACGGAACGGCTGAACAGCGACCACTCCGACTGCAGCGCGGCGATCGGGTGCACGGCGTGCGCCTCGCGCAGTTCCGGCCCGGTCACCTCGCTCAGCCCGAGGTGGCGGACCTTGCCCGCCGCGACCAGTTCGGCCATCGCGCCGACGGAGTCGGCGAACGGCACCTCCGGGTCGCGCCGGTGCATGTAGTAGAGGTCGATGACCTCGACGCCGAGCCGCCGCAGACTGCCCTCGACGGATTCACGGATGTACGCGGGGTCGTTGCGGACGGCGCGGAACTGCGGATCGTCCGTCCGGACGATGGAGAACTTCGACGCCAGGGTGATCTCGTCGCGGTGCGCGGTCACGAACGGCTTCAGGAACTCCTCGTTGGCGCCCCGCCCGTACACGTCGGCCGTGTCGAAGAGCGTCACCCCCGCGGCCAGGGCCGCTTCGAGCGTGTCGCGCGCGGCGGCCTCGTCCGTCCCGCCGTAGAACTCGCTCATGCCCATGCAGCCGAGTCCCTGCACGCCGACCTCGGGCCCCTGCGCGCCGAGTCGTATCCGGTCGATCATGGTGTCCGTCATGGGCTCAGGCCCTCTCCGGCGCCCGCTGGGCGTCTGCGTAGAAGCCGATCTTGTGGTCGAGCACGGCAAGCGTGTCCTGGAGCTCGGCGATCCTGGCGCGGACGTCGCGCCGTGTCGCCTCCAGGAGGTCCTGCCGCTGCTGGTAGGTGTGCTCGCCCTCGCGCATCATCTCGGCGTAGCGGACCATGTCCGCCACCGGCATCCCGGTCCGCCGCAGCTTGCCGACGAAGCTCAGCCAGTCGAGGTCGCGGTTGCGAAAGCGCCGCTGGCCGGTGTGCGAGCGGTCGATGTGCGGCATCAGCCCGATCCGCTCGTACCAGCGCAGTGTGTGCGCGCTCAGCCCGGTCCATTCGACGACCTCGCTGATCGTGTAGTGGTCGTGTCCGTCGGGCCGCGGGTGGGCGGGGGGCGCGGCTACGCAGATGTCGGTCGTCGCGGATGTGGTTTCCAGCACCGTCATGACCTCCACGCTAGAACGTTGGAGTGCACTCCAAGCAAGCGAATACCGAGGGCGGGCCGGACGGGAGGCCCCGTGGGAAAACCGTCAGCGGTGCGGGACCGCTCGGGCTGGCCTCGCCGTCCATGAGCCGTGCACGCCGCGCCCGCCCCGACGACGCCGAAGAGCTGGTCCGTCTGCGTACCGTCATGCATGAATCACTGTCAGGTCACCCGGCCTGCGACACCGGCTGGCGGCCCGCCGCGGCCGAGACCCTGCGCCGCCGCCTCGGCGACCCCGGCGGCGATCTCGCCGCGTTCGTGGTCGAACGGCCCGGGGGGCTCGCCGCCTGCGCCGTCGGCACGATCGAGCACCGCCTCGGCGGCCCCGGCAACCCCACCGGTACGACCGGCTACGTCTTCAGCGTAGCCACCGACCCCGACCGGCGTCGCCGCGGCCACTCGCGCTCCTGTATGGAGGCCCTGCTCGACTGGTTCCGCGAGCGCGGCGTTCGCCGGGTCGACCTGCGGGCGTCCGAGGAGGGCGAGCCGCTGTACGCCTCGCTCGGCTTCGTCCGGACCCCCGATCCGGCCATGAGGCTGACCCTTTAGGCTCGTACGCATGCAGAGCCTGGCGATGATCGAGAACTGGCCCGTCCCCACCGCGGCCGCCGCCGTCGTCCTCGCCGACGGCACCGTCGCGGGCACCGCCGGCCCCACCGGGCAGCGCTTCCCGCTGGCCTCGGTCACCAAGCCGCTCGCCGCGTACGCCGCGCTCGTCGCGTACGAGGAGGGCGCCGTCGAGCTGGACGAGCCGGCCGGGCCCGAGGGTTCCACCGTGCGGCATCTGCTCGCGCACACCAGCGGGCTCGCCTTCGACGAGCACCGGGCGACCGCTGCTCCCGGCACCCGCAGGCTGTACTCGAACGCCGGTTTCGAGGTGCTCGGCGACCACATCGCGAAGGCGACCGACATCCCGTTCGCGGAGTATCTGCGCCAGGCCGTGCTGGAGCCGCTGGGCATGACGTCCACGACGCTCGACGGCTCACCGGCGAAGGACGGCGTCTCGACGGTCGACGATCTCGCGCGGTTCGCGGCGGAGGTGCAGGCGCCGCGGCTCCTCGACGCCAGGACCGTCCTGGAGGCGATGTCCGTCGTCCACCCGGGGCTGTCCGGCATCCTGCCCGGCTACGGGCACCAGAAGCCCAACGACTGGGGACTCGGCTTCGAGATCCGCGACGGCAAGTCCCCGCACTGGACGGGCTCCACGTCCTCACCCCGCACCTTCGGGCACTTCGGCCAGTCCGGCACCTTCCTGTGGGTCGACCCGGACGCGGGCGCCGCGTGCGTGGCGCTGGCCGACCGCGCCTTCGGGCCGTGGGCGGTCGAGGCGTGGCCGCCGTTCACCGACGCCGTACTGGCGGAGTTGCGCGGCACGCGCCGGTAGGCCTCCCGGCCCGCGGCGGGGACGGCGTGCGGCGAACTCACGGGTTCACGCCGGGAGTTCCCACATCAGTACCTCGGAGGCGACGGCGGCGGCGAGTTCGAGACCGTCGGCGTCGGTGATGCGGGCCGCGTCCCCCGGACCGAGGTCGTCGCCGTCGATCCGGACGACTCCGCGGACGACGTGCACGTACACGTACGGCGCGTCCGGGACCGCGGTCCGCTCGTCGGCCGCGAGCCGCCGTACGTGCAGCATCGCCCCGGCCTCCGGCAGCGCGTACGGCGTCGAGTCGGCGATGCCGCGCACGATGTCGTACGACGGCTCCCCGCCCGGGTCCTTCGGCGCGAGCCACATCTGCACGAACGTCAGGGGAACACCGGCGTCGTTGCGCTCGCTGTGCCGCACACCGCCGGCCGAGCTGAGCCGCTGCACGTCTCCGGGCCGTACGACGGTGGCGTGCCCCGTCGAGTCCCGGTGGGTCAACTCGCCCTCCACCACCCAGGTCACGATCTCGGTGTGGCTGTGCGGGTGCTCGTCGAACCCGGCGCCGGGGGCGAGGCGCTCCTCGTTGCAGGCGATGACCGGACCGAAGCGGAGATTGTCCGGGTCGTAGAACCGCCCGAACGAGAACGCGTGCAAAGACTCGATACCCGCGGCTTCGTCCCCACCGCGGAAGCGCCCTCCGGCGCGCCGTACGGAAATCACCCGTCCACGGTAGAGCCTGGCTCCCCTCCCTGGCCCCGCCCGTCGCGGACCCGCCCCGGCCGGGCCCGCGACGGGGCTCGGGGCACCGCCCCGACCCCGCGTCTCCGCAGGGGCGTCCCGATAAGGCACTCTTGTCCCCGTGCCCCATCCCGAACCGGCTCTGCCTCCGAACACCGCCCATCCGCACTCCGCGACCCTGAAGCGCCTGGAGCAGTCGTCCGGCCGCCTCGCCGCGAACGCGATCGCCCGCATGGACGAGACGCTGTCGTGGTACCGGGCGATGCCCCCGGAGAACCGGTCGTGGATCGGCCTGGTCGCCCAGGCCGGTATCGCCGCGTTCACGGAGTGGTTCCGGCACCCCGAGACCCCACAGGCGATCTCGACGGACGTCTTCGGTACGGCTCCGCGCGAGCTGACCCGGGCGATCACGCTGCGCCAGACCGTGGAGATGGTGCGGACGACCATCGAGGTCATGGAGGCCGCGATCGAGGAGGTCGCCGCGCCCGGCGACGAGTCGGTGCTGCGCGAGGCGCTGCTCGTCTACGCGCGGGAGATCGCCTTCGCGACCGCCCAGGTGTACGCGCAGGCCGCCGAGGCCCGTGGCGCCTGGGACGCGCGGCTGGAGTCCCTCGTCGTGAACGCCGTGCTGTCGGGCGAGGCCGACGAGGGAGCCGTCAGCCGGGCCGCGGCGCTGGGCTGGAACTCGCCGGAGCACGTGTGCGTCGTGCTCGGCACCGCGCCCGACGGGGACAGCGAGCTGACGGTCGAGGCGATCCGCCGCGCGGCCCGGCACGCCAAGCTGCAGGTGCTGACGGGAGTGCTCGGCGACCGGCTCGTCGTCATCGCGGGCGGCAGCGACAATCCGCTGCATGTCGCCAAGGCGCTGATCGGCCCGTACGCGGCCGGGCCCGTCGTCGCGGGACCCGTCGTACCGGACCTGCTCGCCGCGACGAGGTCGGCGCAGGCAGCAGCCGCCGGGCTCAAGGCGTGTTCCGCCTGGCAGGACGCGCCGCGCCCGGTGCTGGCCGACGATCTGCTGCCGGAGCGCGCGATCGCGGGAGATCCGTCGGCGCGCGAGCAACTGGTGGAGGAGATCTACAGACCGCTCGAAGAAGCCGGCTCGGCGCTCCTGGAAACGCTGAGTGTGTATCTGGAGCAGGCAAGCAGTCTCGAAGGCGCGGCCCGGATGCTCTTCGTCCACCCCAACACCGTCCGCTACCGGCTCCGACGTGTGACTGACGTCACCGGCTGGTCACCCTCTGATGTCCGCTCCGCGTTCACTCTTCGGATCGCACTCATCCTCGGGCGTCTGGTAGACGGCGATCAGCAACTCTAGGATTTTGTCGGACACCAACAATTCCCCTGACGGTTCTTGGTCCCTGTCCCCACGGGCGGCCGGGACCATCCACAAGAGAGAGTGTGAGGGTGCTCGTACTCGTCGCTCCCGGCCAAGGCGCTCAGACGCCCGGCTTCCTGACCCCCTGGCTCGAACTCCCCGGCGCCTCCGACCGCATCGCGGCCTGGTCCGACGCCATCGGGCTCGACCTTGCCCACTACGGCACGAAGGCCGACGCGGACGAGATCCGCGACACGTCCGTGGCGCAGCCGCTGCTCGTCGCGGCCGGTCTGCTGTCGGCGTCCGCTCTGAACCAAGAGGTGGCCCGAAGGGCATCCGTTGAGGGTGGTGGTGGGCGACGGGCGGGCGAGGTCGCGCCCGGCGCCGTGGCCGGTCACAGCGTCGGTGAGATCACGGCCGCCGCGTTCGCGGGTGTCCTCGACGACACCGCCGCGCTGCGTCTCGTACGGACCCGCGGCCTGGCGATGGCCGAGGCCGCCGCGGTCACCGAGACGGGCATGTCCGCACTGCTCGGGGGCGACCCCGAGGTGAGTGTCGCGCATCTGGAGAAGCTCGGGCTGACCCCGGCGAACGTCAACGGCGCGGGCCAGATCGTCGCCGCCGGCACGATGGAGCAGCTCGCCGCGCTGGAGGCGGACAAGCCGGAGGGCGTCCGCAAGGTCGTCGCCCTCAAGGTGGCCGGCGCGTTCCACACGCACCACATGGCGCCCGCCGTCGCCACGCTCGACGAGGCCGCCAAGGCCCTCGCTCCCGCGGACCCGAAAGTGCCCTACGTTTCCAACAAGGACGGGCAGACCGTCGCCTCCGGGGACGAGGTCCTCTCCCGGCTGGTCGGCCAGGTCGCCAACCCGGTCCGCTGGGACCTGTGCATGGAGACCTTCAAGGCGCTCGGTGTGACCGCGCTCGTCGAGGTGTGCCCGGGCGGCACGCTCACCGGTCTCGCCAAGCGCGCCCTGCCGGGCGTCGCGACACTCGCCCTGAAGACCCCCGAAGACCTCGACGCGGCCCGGGCGCTGATCGCCGAGCACTCAGCCTGACAAGGAGCCGTAGCGCATGTCGAAGATCAAGCCCAGCCAGGGCGCCCCGTACGCACAGATCCTGGGTGTCGGCGGCTACCGCCCCATCCGGGTCGTGCCGAACGAGGTGATCCTCGAGAAGATCGACTCCTCCGACGAGTGGATCCGCTCCCGCTCGGGCATCGCGACCCGGCACTGGGCGAACGACGAGGAAACCGTCGCCGCGATGTCGATCGAGGCCTCCGGCAAGGCGATCGCCGACGCCGGGATCGCCGCCGAGCAGATCGGTGCCGTGGTCGTCTCGACCGTCTCGCACTTCAGCCAGACCCCCGCCATCGCCACCGAGATCGCCGACAAGCTCGGCACCGCCAAGGCCGCGGCCTTCGACATCTCGGCCGGCTGCGCCGGCTTCGGGTACGGCCTCACCCTCGCCAAGGGCATGGTCGTGGAAGGTTCCGCCGAGTACGTCCTGGTGATCGGCGTCGAGCGGCTCAGCGACCTGACCGACCTGGAGGACCGTGCGACGGCCTTCCTGTTCGGCGACGGCGCGGGCGCGGTCGTCGTGGGCCCCGCCCAGGAGCCGAGGATCGGCCCGACCGTCTGGGGCTCCGAGGGCGACAAGGCCGCGACGATCAAGCAGACCGTGCCGTGGAACGAGTTCCACGTCGGCGACGTGTCGCAGCTGCCGCTCGACTCGAAGGGCGAGATCAAGTTCCCCGCGATCACGCAGGAGGGCCAGGCGGTGTTCCGCTGGGCCGTGTTCGAGATGGCGAAGGTCGCCCAGCAGGCGCTGGACGCGGCCGGGATCACCGCGGACGACCTGGACGTCTTCATTCCGCACCAGGCCAACATGCGGATCATCGACTCGATGGTGAAGACTCTCAAACTGCCGGAGCACGTCACGGTCGCCCGTGACGTGGAGACCACCGGCAACACCTCGGCCGCCTCGATTCCGCTCGCGATGGAGCGGCTTCTGGCGACCGGGCAGGCGAAGAGCGGCGACACCGCGCTCGTCATCGGCTTCGGGGCGGGGCTCGTCTACGCCGCGACGGTCGTTACCCTCCCCTAGGCAAGCATCCGGATCTTCCGGATATCCGGTCCTCCGGGGCAAGCCCCAGTTCAACCCTCAGCTACACATCGAAGGAGCGCCACATGGCCGCCACGCAGGAAGAGATCGTCGAAGGTCTCGCCGAGATCGTCAACGAGATCGCCGGTATCCCGACCGAGGACGTCCAGCTGGACAAGTCCTTCACCGACGACCTGGACGTCGACTCGCTGTCCATGGTCGAGGTCGTCGTCGCCGCCGAAGAGCGCTTCGACGTCAAGATCCCGGACGAGGACGTCAAGAACCTCAAGACGGTCGGCGACGCCGCCGGCTACATCCTGAAGCACCAGGCCTGATCCAGGCCGATCAGGTACGCCACCCAGCGGTGGCGCCGCTGATTCACGAACCCTCATAGACCGTGGAGAAAGAATTCCTGTGAGCTCGACCAATCGCACCGTGGTCGTCACCGGTATCGGCGCAACCACACCGCTGGGTGGCGACTCCGCATCGACCTGGGAAGGTCTGATCGCGGGACGCTCCGGCGTCAAGCCCCTCGAGGGCGAACGCTTCGCCGACCTGCCCGTCCGTATCGCCGCCCCGGCGGCGGTCGACCCGGGTGAGGTCCTGCCCCGGCCGCTGGCGCGCAAGCTGGACCGCTCGGCCCAGTTCGCGATCATCGCCGCCCGTGAGGCGTGGGCCGACGCCGGCTTCTCCGCCCCGGCGGGCGAGGAGGAGCAGATCCTCCCCGAGCGGCTGGGCGCTGTCATCGCCTCCGGCATCGGCGGTGTGACCACCCTGCTCGACCAGTACGACGTACTGAAGGACAAGGGCGTACGCCGGGTCTCTCCGCACACCGTGCCGATGCTGATGCCCAACGGCCCCTCCGCGAACGTCGGCCTGGAGGTGAACGCCCAGGCGGGCGTGCACACTCCGGTCTCCGCGTGTGCGTCGGGCGCCGAGGCGATCGGCTACGCCGTGGAGATGATCCGTACCGGCCGCGCGGACGTCGTGGTCGCGGGCGGCACCGAGGCGGCGATCCACCCGCTGCCGATCGCGGCGTTCGCCAACATGATGGCGATGTCCAAGAACAACGACGAGCCCGAGAAGGCCTCGCGTCCGTACGACAAGGGCCGCGACGGCTTCGTCCTCGGCGAGGGCGCGGGTGTCGTCGTCCTGGAGTCCGCGGAGCACGCCGCCGCGCGTGGCGCCAGGGTGTACTGCGAGGTGCTGGGCCAGGGTCTGTCCGCGGACAGCCACCACATCGCGCAGCCCGAGCCGACCGGCCGCGGTGTCGCCGCTGCGGTGCAGAACCTGCTGGACAACACGGGTCTGAAGCCGTCCGAGGTGGTCCACCTCAACGCGCACGCGACCTCGACGCCGCAGGGCGACATCGCCGAGATCAAGGCGCTGCGCAAGGTGCTGGGCGACGACCTCGACCATGTCGCGATCTCCGCCACGAAGTCGATGACGGGTCATCTGCTCGGCGGCGCGGGCGGCATCGAGACCGTTGCCACGGTCCTGGCGCTGCACCACCGGCTGGCTCCGCCGACCATCAACGTCGACGACCTCGACACCGAGGTCGAGGCGGACATCGTCCGCGACGAGCCGCGCGCGCTGCCCGAGGGCACGATCGCGGCGATCAACAACTCGTTCGGCTTCGGCGGCCACAACGTGGTGCTGGCGTTCCGTACGGTCTGAGGTCCATGACCCGACCGGGGCCCGACTCCTTCCCGGGAGTCGGGCCCCGGTGCGTTTCGGCTCCGGTGCGTATCCGCCCCGGTGCGTTTCAGCGCAGGGCCGCCCATGCCTCCGGGGCGCCGAGATCCGCGTAGAGGCGGGCGCGTTGTGCGGGGGTGAGCGTGGTGGCGAGGGCGTCGAGTACGCGGCCCGCCTCCCCGGCGGGTACGGCCTCGACGGTCGCGCGGGCGACGGCCGCGCGGTCCGCGGGAGGCAGGGCCGGCAGCATCCGGCGCAGATCACCGAGGCTCTCCTCCGGAGTGCGGGACGCGCGGAAGGCGCCGAACACCGCGGCGAGTTCGTCGTCGCCGCAGCGGTCCCACAGCGCGGGCATGGCGACGGTCTCCTCGGCGTGCAGATGGGCCAGATAGGCGCTGATGAGTTCGTTGAGGGCCAGATAGAGCGCGTGCCGGTCCTCGGGCCGGGCGCCGGAGACCGCCTTCGGGAACGAGCGCGCCCGCTCGTCCAGGGCGGCGAGAGCCGTGTCGAGCCTGAGGTGCTCGGCGTCCAGGGCGTCGGCGGCCGCCGGTGCCCGGTCCCGCAGCAGCGGATGTATGTAGGTGTCCTCGTGGCCGGCGTGCTCGCGCAGCTCCTGCGTCATGGCCAGGCACTCTCCTGCGAGCCGCTCGACGGCGGCGGGGTCCGCGTCGTCCGCCGCGCCGAGCTCGACCGCGAGGGCGAACAGCCGGGCGCGCTGGCCCATATGCACGTTCCGGTACACATCGATCCTGGGCATGGCACCTCTCCTTGGGATGTACCTCCCGCTAGAATGACAACACATTCACATACAGACAACATGTTGTCAAAGGAGGCAGGACCGTGCCCGACGAGATCGCACTGCTCGTGGCGGATGTGTACGAGGCCGCGGGGGCGCTGCGCCGTCTCGGCGAGCGCACCGCGCGGGCCGAGGGGCTCACCCAGGCCCGCTGGCAGGTGCTGAGCGTCGCCTCCGAGGAGGCGCTCACGGTGCCGCAGGCGGCCCGCCGTCTCGGCGTCACGCGACAGAACGTGCAGCGTGTCGCCAACGACCTCGTGGAACTCGGGCACGCCGCGTACACGGCCAATCCCGACCATCGGGGTTCACCCCTGCTGACGCTCACCCCGAGCGGACGGGACGCGCTCGCGAGCGTGACGGAGCGGGCGACGGAGCAGCACCGCACGCTGTTCGCCGCACTGCCGGAGAAGGACGTCGCCGCGGCGCGCTCGCTGCTGCACAGGCTGCTCGCGGAGCTGAACCGTCAGGAGCGGGCGGCAGGAGAGCACTGAGGCAGGCCTCCGCCGTCCTGAACGCGGAGCCGGCGCGTCAGACCACCTGGTGGAGCCAGCGGACCGGGGCGCCCTCGCCCGCGTAGCGGAAGGGCTCCAGCTCGTCGTCCCAGGGCTTGCCGAGCAGCCGGGAGATCTCCGCCTCCAGGTCCGTCTCACCCTGGACGGAGCGGGCGAGGGCCGCACGGAGACGGTCCTCGGGGATGAGGATGTCGCCGTGGATGCCGGTGACGGCGTGGAAGATGCCGAGTTCGGGCGTGGCGCTGTAGCGCTCGCCCTCGGCGGTGGGGCAGGGTTCCGCGGTGACCTCGAAGCGGAGGAGCTGCCAGCCGCGCAGCGCGGACGCGAGCTTGGACGCCGCGCCGGGCTCACCCTGCCAGGAGAACTCGGATCTCCAGGTGCCGGGTGACGCGGGCTGGCGGATCCAGTCGAGCTGGACGCGCACACCGAGCACACCCGCGACCGCCCATTCGACGTGCGGGCACAGCGCTCGGGGTGCGGAGTGGACGTAGAGAACGCCGCGTGTCGTCACCGGGACCTCCAGTGTGGGACGAGGATTGCCTTCCCAGCGGCCTCAGTAAACAACATCAAGCGTGAAACTCCGCAAAACGGAAAGCATGTGACGTGATGTAATTTACTGGAGCCGGTGAGCCAGGTGCCTCTGGTTCGACGTGGGAAAAGCTACCGTGCGGCGGGGTCCCAGGGGCGTCGTACCGCCCGTCCCGGGGCCCGTACGCACCAAGCTTTCACCCGCGAGGACGTCAAGGGGGAGGGCAGATGTGTGAATTCCGGCGGAGCCGGCGGCCGGGACGCCGACGACGCGGCGCCGTCGCCGGCCTCACGGCGGCGGCCCTCGTCATGGTGGCGGCGCTGACGGGTTGTGACGTGCCGGGGCCCTCGGCCCAGCGCGGCCCGGTGAAGCGGCCGCAGCCCTCCCCCACTCCCGTCTGGGACCGCAGTCCCGCCTCCCTGGCCGCCGTCGGCGACTCCATCACCCGGGGCTTCGACGCCTGTCGGCTGTTCTCCGACTGTCCCGAGGTGTCCTGGGCGACCGGCACCGACACGGCCGTGCGCAGTCTCGCGCAGCGGCTGCTCGGTCCGGCGGCGGCCGCGGAGCGCGCCTGGAACCATGCGCGGTCCGGGGCGCGGATGGCCGATCTGCCCGGGCAGATGGCGCAGGCCGCGGCCCGCCGGCCCGAGCTGGTGACCGTGATGGTGGGCGCCAATGACGCCTGCCGCGACAGCCCGGAGCAGATGACACCGGTCGCGGAGTTCACGGGGACGTTCACGTCGGCGCTGGGCGCGCTGCGCCGCACCGCGCCCAGGACGCAGGTGTATGTGTCGAGCGTGCCCGACCTGGAGCGGCTGTGGTCGACCGGGCGGGGCAATCCGCTCGGCAGGCAGATCTGGAAGCTGGGTATCTGTGCCTCGATGCTGGGCGACGCGGACGATCTGAGTACGGCGGCGCAGGAGCGGCGGGCGCTCGTGCAGGACCGTGTCGTGGCGTACAACCGGGCCCTGAAGAGTGTCTGCGCGAAGGACCTGCGCTGCCGGTACGACGGCGGGGACGTCTTCGACTACCGCTTCACCGGTGCGCAGTTGAGCCCCTGGGACTGGTTCCATCCGAGCAAGGACGGTCAGCGCCGGCTGGCGGAGATCGCGTACCGCAACATCACCGCGGCCAGGCCACCCGCCTAGAGGGTGTCCGGTGGGTCGAGGCGGCACGGGCCTGGACCCCGGGGCGGCTGTCAGGGACCGCCCCGGGGCGATCGGGGTCTCGGACCTCCAGGGTCGCGGCCGGGCGGCGGTCGTCGAGCGAGCGGGACGCCTGGACCTCGGAGGAGCCGGAGACGAACCTCCAGGATGCGCTTTCCTCGTCCCGGATCACGAAGGCGCGCCGGGGCATCGGGATCTCGGCCCCGACGCTCTCGCCGGGCGCGGCCCCGACCGTCGCGCGGCCGGCCTCGCCGAATGAAGCCGCTGGAACCACGCCAGTTCTCGCCGGCCCCTCTGGTCACATCGCAACTCCCCTCCGATACTGACGACTTCGAACGATTCGGTTTCGGCGAAGGGATGCGGCGTGCGGCGGACACTCGGGGTGCTGCTCGTGTCGGCGATGGCGTGCACGATGGCCGGTACGGCTCCGGCGAGCGCCGGCGAACAGGCGGCGGGGGCGGCAGGGTCGGCGGCGGCGCCGACCGTGGAGGAGCAGCGGCTGGACCGGGCGGTCCCGCAGGAGATCCTGCGGCGCAGCGGATTCGACTCCCTGACGGCAGCGTTCACGCGGGCGCTGCGGGCGGCGGACTCGGCCGACGAGGCCGCTCGGGTCGTGGACCGGCACGGCTCGCGGCTGTGGCGACGGGCCGTCGACAGGGCGCAGGGCAAGGGGCCGGTACGAGGGGATCTCAGCCGGGACGACGACCGTCCGCTGTACTGGGCCAGGCTCACCATGACCCGCGAACTGCGCGGCTGGGAACCGCGGTTCACCGTGTCCGCGGCCGAGCGGGACCGGCTGCTCGGCGTGCTGGAGCGGACCTCACGCGGCCAGGACACGATGGACTTCCCGGGCGGCGCCTTCGCAGGCACGGGCTCGGGTGCGGGCGCAGCAGCCGGCAAGGGCTTCAAGCGGATCGTGCTGACCGGCTTCGACCCCTTCACACTGGACCGCGACATCCGCATCAGCAACCCGAGCGGGGCGACGGCACTGGCGCTGGACGGTACGTGGATACGCACCGCGGACGGCGGCCTGGCCCGGGTGGAGACGGCCGTCTTCCCGGTCCGCTGGGCGGACTTCGCGGCCGGCACGGTCGAGCGGACCCTGCGCCACCGGCTTCCCGAGGCGGACGTGTTCACCACCGTCAGCCAGGGCCGCGTCGGCAGGTTCGACGTCGAACGCACCAACGGCGCCTGGCGCGGCGGCTTCCCGGACAACGACAACCTGTCCCGCACCGAGACCGTGCCGGTGGGCGATCCCGCGTCGCAGCCGCAGTGGACCTCGACGACCCTCCCGTACGCCGCGATCGTCGCCGCCGGCACCGGCCGCTTCCCCGTGTACGACAACACCTCCGTCACCGAGATCCCGGCGGGCGGCAGCGCGCCGGTGGTCCGCCCGGAGGGCCCGACCCCCGGCTCCACGGCCCGCGCCGGAGGCGGTGGCGACTACCTCTCCAACGAGATCGCCTACCGGGCCACACTGCTGCGCGACCGCCTCGGTCTGCACGACACACTGCCGGGCGGTCATGTGCACACCCCGGTGCTGCAGTTCGGCGCGGGCAACACGGACCCTGCGACGGGCACCGTGACCGACCCCGCGTTCGTACAGAACCGGCTGGACATCATCGCCCAGGTGCGGGCGATCGTGGGGGTGGCGGCGGCGAACCGCTGACAGGCACGGGCGATGATGGACGCATGATCGCCGCAGCAGCCCAGTTCGTCCCGGTGCCGGGCGACGTTCCGGCCAATGTCCGCTCCATGGAAGCCCTGGTCCACGAGGCGGCCGCTCGCGGTGCCCGGCTGGTCGTCTTCCCCGAACTCGCGGTCACCGGGTACGAACTGGGCCTGCTCACCACGGACCCCGGCCTGTGGACGGCCCACGACGATCCCCGCCTGTCCGGGCTGCGGGAGGCCTGCCGCGCCACCTCCACGGCCGCCGTGGTCAACTGCGCGGCGCCTTCCCCGGGCGGAGCCCGGCCCACCATCGCCTCACTCGTCCTCGGCCCGGACGGCGAGCTGCTGACCCGCTACGACAAGCGGCATCTGCACGGCGCCGAGCACGACCTCTTCGCCGCCGGGACGGCGGACGGCCGCTTCGCCCTCGACGGGGTCCGGTTCGCGCTCGCCGTCTGCTACGACAACCGCTTCCCGGAGGTCGCCGGCCGCGCCGCCGCCGACGGCTGCGAGGTGTACGTGGCGAGTTCGGCGCTGGACGTCGGCAACGACTCCTTCGAGACGGTCTACCCGGTCCGGGCGCGGGACAACGGGATGCACGTGGTGCTCGGCAACCTCATGGGGCACAGCACCGAGGCCGGGGAGTGCGCCGGCAACAGCGCGGTGTGGGGCCCGGACGGCGCGCTTGTGGCCACGGCGGGCACCGCCGCCCCCGGGCTCGCGGTCGCGGAGCTGCCGGCGCGACATCGCGCCTGAGCGAGGACCGGCCGCCCGGATCCAGGACCGGGCCGCGGGATCTAGGACCGGGCCGCCCGGTCCTTGTCGAAGCCGTACGGGGAGGACGGCGCGGCCGGGGTCCGGTGCTCCGGGTCCGGTGCCTGGTCGTCCTCGTGTGCCGTCAGGTCGCGTACCAGCAGGGTCGCGCCCGCGACGGCGCCCGGCATCAGGAAGACCGCGACGAAGGGGACGATGAAGGCGACGGCGAGCGGGACGCCGAAGCCGAGGGTGAGGAGACGGCGGCCGCGGAGCAGGGTGAGGCGTTCCCTGAGCTCGACACCACGGCGTTGCAGCGCCACGGCGGTGAGCTCCTCGGCGAGGAAGAAGCCGGTGACGCAGAAGCCGATCACGGGGACGACGGTCTGCCCGACGACGGGGACGAAGCCGAGCGCGAAGAGCAGCACGCCGTACAGCGCGACCCTCAGCACCACCTTCAGGCTGTCCCGGGCGGAGATCCACAGCTCCCGCCAGATCGGCAGCCCGGACTCGGGCACGTCACCGCCCTCGCTGCGGTCGACCTGCTCGGAGAGCGACTCGTAGAAGGGCTGGCCGACCAGCAGGGTCACGGCGGTGAACGTGATCACGGCGAGGAAGAGCCCGAAGACCCACAGCAGCGCGGTGAGGAAGCCGCGGAACAGCCCGAGCCACGGCGACGACCAGTCCGCGGCGAACGGTGTCGCCCAGCCCACCAGGTCGTCCGCCCCGTACCCGAGGCCGACGAGGGCTCCGGCGTACAGCACGAGGGTGACCAGTCCGGGCAGCAGACCGAACCCGAACCACCGGCCGTGCCGGCCGACCCACCGCTGCCCCTTCATCAAGTAGCCGAAGCCCACACCGAGATCACGCATGCGCCACAGCCTATACGGGGCGCCGGAACCGCCGGTCATGAGCATGCGGACGCGGCGGCCGGGGTGCGTCGTGACCGATACCCCCCATTCGCCACTCAAGTCCCTCTTGTTGTTCCGGAGTTGAACAGGTAGACCCTCCCTACCGACCGCTTCCGACCACCGGAGGTCCGTACGCATGGGCATGCCCAGATCCTTCGTGGCCGCCACCGCGGGCACCGCCGCCATCGCCGTCGCCGGAGCGCTGTTCCTCGCGCCCGGGCCCGCGGCCGCCGCTCCGGGGCCCGACCGTCCGCATCCGGTGCGCGAGGGCGCGGGCCGGGACACGGGCCGGGACGCCACACCGGTCGACGGCGCCGCGCTGCGGGCGCTTCAGGGGGCCGCGCCGGAGCTGCGCAAGGAGGGCGGCTATCCGCGCAGGACGGTTCTCACACCGCCACCGGTCGACCCTGCCGACAAGTCGCTCAAGCTGGGCCTGGCGCCGTACCACTCGCTCGCCCCGCGTCTGAACGCCCTGCAGAAGCTGGGCGACCGGGTCGGCGTGGAGATCGCGGGACGCTCGGCCGGCGGGCACGAGCTGTATCTGGTGACCGTCACCGCCCCGGAGAGCGCCAAGGAGGCCCGCGACCAGGAGCGGATGCGCGAGCTCATCGAGAACCGGCCCGCCACCGCCGCCGGGGACCGGCACATCAAGGCCGCCTACAAGACGCCGGTCTTCATCAACAACAACATCCACGGCAACGAGTGGGAGGGCACGGACGCCGCCCTGAAGCTCATCGAGGAGCTGGCGAAGGCCAAGGACGCGAAGACCGTGGGCCTGCTCGCCAGGAACCGGATCCACCTCAATGTGACGGCCAACCCGGACGGCCGTATCGCCGGCACCCGCGCCAACGCCAACGGCTTCGACCTCAACCGCGACTTCATCACCGCCTCGCAGCCCGAGACCCGGGCGATGCGGCGGATCGCCATCGACAAGCAGCCCGCGGTGATGCTCGATCTGCACGGGTACGTCAACGGCACGCTCATCGAGCCGACGACCCCGCCGCACGGCGAGAACTACGAGTACGACCTCTTCCTGAAGAACGCCTACGCCAACGCCCTCGGCATGGAGAAGGCCGTCAACGGGCTCGGCTACACCCCGCAGAAGGACGGCGTCGAGCCGGCCGTCATCCCCTTCCGCGACCAGCAAGAGGGCTGGGACGACTGGCCACCGGTCTTCACCCCGCAGTACATGCCCTTCCACGGCGCCGTCGCCTCGCACACCATCGAGTTCCCGATGGCGGTGAACAACGCGCTGTACGACTCGCTGCCCGTCGCCGAGCTGCGCCGCCGGGCCGCGATCAACACGGACATCGCGGGCGCGGCCATGCGCGCGGCCCTCGCCTACACCGACACCCACCGCGCGTCCGTCCTCGCCGACCAGATCGAGACCTTCCGGCGCGGCGCCGCGGGCGAGGCCCAGCGGCCGGTGTCGGAGCAGACCGTGCCGGGTGTGCCCGGGATCGGGCCGGAGGACGTCTACACGACCACCTTCCCGCGGGCCTACGTCATCCCCTCGGGCGTTCGTCAGCGCAGCGCCACGGCGGCGGCGCGGCTGGTGGACCATCTGGTCGCCAACGACGTCCGCGTGGAGCGGGCGCGCGGGGCCTTCCGGCTGGCCGGGCGTACGTACCAGGCCGGTTCGTACGTCGTCGACATGCACCAGCCCAAGCGCGGTATCGCCAACGTCATCCTCGACGAGGGCCGGGACATCAGTGCCGACGTCTCGACGATGTACGACATCTCGGGCTGGAGCCTCGGGCTGCTGTGGGGCGCGAGCGTGGACGCGGTCGAGCGCGGCCGGCTCGCGGTCGACGGCCGTCCCGTGCGGGCCGCCGCGGCGACCGGCTCCGTGGCGCCGCACGGCGATCTGGAGCTGCGGCTCGACGACCCCCGGGAGCTGGCCGCGGTCAACTCGCTGCTCGCGCAGGGCGTGGCGGTGCGCCGGACGGCCGAGGGCTCGGCGATCGTCCCCGGCTCGGCCCGTGGCAGGGCCGAGGTGCTGGCGGACCGGTACGGAGTGGTCTTCCGCGCGACCGAGGAGCGGGGCACGGCGCCGCTGAGGCGCACCAGGGTGGCGGCGGCGGTCAGCGCCGGTGAGCTGTTCGCGCTGCGGGAGATGGGCTTCGACGTGGTGCCGGTGTCGACGCAGGTGCTCAACGCGGGCTTCGACTGGTCCGGGGCGGACGCGCTGTTCGTCTCGTCGGGTCTGGACCGTACGAGGCTGACGCCGGCGGCCCGCGATGCCCTCGACCGCTTCCTGGCCGGGCACGGCGCGGGCGTCGTCGCCTCCGGTGCGCAGGGCGCCGCGTTCAACGCCTCGGCGGGGCTGCTCAAGGCCCGCGCGGTGGCGGGCAACGGGGACGCCAACGGCGTCGCACGGGTGGTCAACTCGGGCGGGAGGGTCACCGCGGGCGCCCCGCGGCACACCTTCGTCTACTCCCCGCTGTGGTTCACCGACCTCGGCGGCAGCGCGCGGGCGGAGCAGTGGTACGGCCCGGGGAACCCGCTGGTGTCGGGCCACTGGCGGGCCGGCGAGGACGGCAGGGGCGGCCCGCAGGACGCGGCGGGCAGGGCCTCGGTCGTCAGCGGTACGTCGTCGCACGGCGCCTCGGTGGTGCTGTTCGGCACCGAACCGCTGTTCCGTGACCATCCCAAGGGTGTGTTCGCGCAGGTCGGGCGGGCGCTGCTGATGCGCTGAACGCGAGGGTCGGTGCACGGGTGAGGGCCGCACCCCGCCGTGGCGGGGTGCGGCCCTCGTGCGGTGCCGCCTGCAGCGCTCGCTCGGCACCGGCCGGGCATCGTGCCGCGGATCAGACCTCGAGCTCGACCGTGATGTTGCCGCGGGTGGCCTTGGAGTACGGGCACACCTGGTGGGCCTTCTCGATCAGGTCCCTGGCGGTGGCGGCGTCCACGTTCGGGATGACCGCCGAGATCTTGACGATGATGCCGAAGCCCTCGTCGTTCTTGCCGATGCCGACCTCGGCGGTGACCGTCGAGCCGGAGATGTCGGCGCCCTCGTTGCGGGCGACGACTCCGAGCGCGCCCTGGAAGCAGGCGCTGTAACCGGCGGCGAAGAGCTGCTCCGGGTTCGTACCGGCGCCGGAGCCGCCCATCTCCTTGGGCGGGTTGACGACGACGTCGAGCTTGCCGTCGTTGGTGGCGACGCGGCCGTCCCGGCCGTTCTCCGCCGTGGCGACGGCGGTGTACAGGACGTCGGACTGCTGGATCGACATATGAGGTTCCTTCTGTGGATCGCCGCGGCTCGCGCCCACGACCGCGACGGCTGGTCCGAGCCTATCGGGTGAGCGAGACGACCATCTTTCCGGTGTTCTCGCCGCGCAGCAGACCGATGAAGGCGTCGAAGCCGTTCTCGATGCCCTCGACGACGGTCTCGTTGTACTTGAGCTCGCCCGAGCCGATCCAGCCGGCCACGTCCTGGACGAACTGCGGCTGGAGCGCCGCGTGGTCGCTGACGAGCATGCCCTGCAGACGCAGCCGCTTGCCGATCACCAGGGCGAGGTTGCGCGGGGCGGGGGTGGGCTCGGTCGCGTTGTACTGGGCGATCATTCCGCAGATGGTGGCGCGGCCGTGCACGTTGAACGAGGACAGCGCGGCCTCCAGGTGCTCACCGCCGACGTTGTCGAAGTAGACGTCGATGCCGTCGGGGGCGGCGGCCTTGAGCTGCTCGGCGACCGGGCCGTTCTTGTAGTTGAAGGCCGCGTCGAAGCCGTACTCCTCGACCAGGAGCTTGACCTTCTCGTCGGATCCCGCCGAGCCGATGACGCGGGAGGCGCCCTTCAGTCTGGCCATCTGGCCGACCTGGCTGCCGACGGCACCGGCGGCGCCGGAGACGAAGACCGCGTCGCCCTCCTTGAAGGAGGCGACCTCGAAGAGGCCCGCGTAGGCGGTGAGGCCGGGCATGCCGAGGACGCCCAGGTAGGCGGAGAGCGGCGCGACGGAGGCGTCGACCTTCGTGGCGTGCTTGGCGGGCACGTCCGCGTACTCGCGCCAGCCGAGGCCGTGCAGGACATGGTCGCCGACCGCGAAGCCCTCGGCGTTCGACGCGATGACCTCGCCGACCGCGCCGCCGTCCATGGGCTTGTCGAGCTGGAACGGCGGTGTGTACGACTTCACGTCGTTCATCCGGCCGCGCATGTACGGGTCCACGGAGAAGTGCAGGTTGCGGACCAGGATCCGGCCTTCGCCCGGCTCGGACACCGGGGCCTCGCGCAGGGCGAAGTCCTTCGGCTCGGGCCAGCCGTGCGGGCGGGAGACGAGGTGCCATTCACGGCTGGACGAGGGAAGTGCGGACATGATGCGGGCTCCTCAGGAAAAAGCTTCACTGACTGAAACAACCATGCGACTGAATATTTCATGTTGTCAAGCATCTGGGTATGCTGAAGGACATGGCCACCACACGTACGGACCCGCTGACCCTCGAGGTCGTCGATCTCATCGGCACCGTCGTGGCGCGCTACCACGACGAGTACGAGGAGGTCGCCGCGCGGTACGGCCTCACCGGGGCGCAGGCCAGGGTGCTCGGGCTGCTCTCCCTGGAGCCCACGGCCATGCGCCGGATCGCCCAGAAGCTGAAGTGCGAGCCGTCGAACGTGACGGGGATCATCGACCGCCTGGAGGCCCGCGGCCTCGTCGAACGGCGCCCCGATCCGGACGATCGCCGCGTGAAGATAGCCGCGGCGACGGAGAAGGGCCGCGACACGGCACGGCAGCTGCGGGACTCGCTGCGCTTCGCGCGCGAGCCGCTGGCGGAACTGTCCGCGCAGGAGCGGGGAGTACTGCGGGATCTGCTGAAGCGCATGCTGGGCGAGTCCCCGGACTAGGCCGGAGCCCCGGACCAGGGCGAGTCTCCGGACCAGGGCGCGTCTCCGGACCAGGCCGGATCTCCGGACCGGGCCGTGTCCGTGTCCGCGCCTGCGCCTGCGCCTGCGCCTACAAGCAGAAGATGAACCAGCAGTCTTCCGTCTCGGACGGCGTGGGCGTCGGCTGCGGCGGCGGGGGCGGCTGCTGGGACGGCGACTGCGAGGGCTGCTGCGACGGACCGCCCGACGCGGACGGGGAACTGCCGTCGCGCGGATCGGGCGCGGACGACGACTCGGACGGCTCCGCCTGCGACGACGACGGGGCGGCCGTCGGCCGCGTACTGATCTGCCCGACGGCCGTCCTGGTGGGCCTGGCCGTCGCCGACGACGTCGTGGGCGGCTCCTCCACCGCGCTCGGCCCGGGCGGCGGCTCCGCGCTGCCGGTCGGCTCGGGTATGTCGTCGACCGCGAGCGACTCCTCCTCGCGGACCTCGACGGACGTGTCGTCACCGCCCGACGACTCCTGCGCCAGCTCGGCGAGGCTCAGCGCACCCGCCGCGAGCGCCAGCCCGACGGTCCCTATCAGCAGCTTCCGGCCGCGCCTGCGGCGCGCCCTGCGGGTTCCGGCGGACTTGCGGGCGGCCCGGCGGCCGGACGTGGACGCACGTCGATGTCCGGCGGGCGGCCGGTCCTCGTCACCGTACGCACCGCCGAGTTCGATGACGACGTCGTCCTCCCGCGCAGCGGCGGGGTTGCGGTGCCGTAGCTCCTCGACAGGAGTACCGCACCCGGCGCACGCCAAAGCCCCGTTGAGGTGTCGACGGCACTGGTGGCAGTAATCCATGGCGCCCGCAGCGTATGCAGCGATCGGACAACAGAGATAGCCGCGCCTGTGAGGATCCTGTGTGGAAACGACATCTTTACGGCACGGCGGCTGGCCATCGTGTCCTCACGGACCGGGCCATACGGGCACGATGAGGGCATGAACACCTTCGGGCCGCGCGAGTTCCAGCTCGTCCTGCTCCGCCGGATGGCCGACCACCAGCCCGGGCTCGTCGAGCGGGCCCGCCATGAGCTGGGCGCCTCGGTCGCCGACATGCGGGAGGCGAACCGCCGCTGGCAGGCGATGGTGCGCTCGCCACGCGCCCGCGGCTCGCTGGCCCGGTACCGCTCCGTGCTGGGCGAGCCCGAGTCCACGGCCCGCCGCCGGATCGGCGACCTGGAGTGCGACGCGCTGCTGTGGCCCGTACCGCTCTGGCCGGATCTGCGGTTCGAGGTGCTGGCGGCGCCGGGCGGGGCGGTGTGGAACGAGTGGCTCGTACGGGCACCGGGGGCGGCCGGCCCCGAGCTGCGCACGGAGGAGGATCTGCGTCCCTGGTCCTGCACGGTCGACGAGGTCGCGAAGTCCTTCGCCCCGGTACGGCCGATGGAGGGCACGGCCCCGACGCGATGGCGGCTCGCGTTCACCCTGCCCGGCGGCCGGCCGTGCGTCGCCGAATTCACCTGGGGCCTGCTCCAACGCCTCATGTGACGCCCGACGGGATCCGACGCCACGCCTGCCGTGCCGCCTGATGTGACGTCAGGTACGTCCCTCCCGCGCACCCCCGACCGGCTCAGCTCAGCGCGCGCCCCGCGCCGGGCGATCGCAGGATGCGAAGAAGAACCGCTCTCGGGAGGATCCGCTGTGACCGTCAGTCTTGAGCAGTTGCGCCGCTGCCATGTCGCCGTGGATCTGGGTGCCGCGCGGACCCGGGTCTATGTGAAGGGAGCCGGGCTCGTCGTCGACCAGCCGAGCGTGGTCGCGGTCAACACCCGTAACGGCTCTCTCATCGCCGTCGGCGAGTTCGCCGAGAAGATGACCGGCCGGACACCCGACTACATCCGGGTCATGCGCCCCGTCTCCGGCGGCACCGTCGTCGACATCGACATGGCCCAGCGCATGCTGCGGCACCTGCTCGGCGAGAAGCTCCGCCGCCAGCTGCGCCGCAAACCGCGGCTGCGCGCCGCCGCCTGCACCCCGCACGAGGCCGATCCGCTCGCGCAGCGCGCGGCCGTGGAGACCCTGGTCGGGCTCGGCGCCCGGCGCGTGGAGCTGGTGGACACGCTGATCGCCGGGGCCGTCGGCTGCGGGCTTCCGGTGGAGCAGCCCACCGCCACCATGATCATGATGTGCGGCGCGGCCACCACGCAGGTCGCCGTGCTCTCCCTCGGTTCGATCGTCACCGCCACGCGGATCCCCATCGGCGGCGAAGCCGTCGACCACGCGGTCATCCAGCATCTGCGCCACCAGCACGAACTGATGCTGCCCAGCCAGTCCGTACGCCCTCTCCAGCTCGCCCTCAGCGGAAACGGTCTCACCGCCCAGGGTCCCACCTCCACCGAGATCCACGGCCGGGACGTGGCCACCGGGCTGGCGCGGTCCGTGAAGGTCGACACCGCGGCCGTGCGCGACGCCATCCACACCCCGCTGACCGCGGTGCTCGACGGCATCGGGAGGATCCTGCGCGAGTGCCCGCCGGATCTCGTCGCCGATCTCGCCGACCGCGGGATCATGATGGTCGGCGGCAGCGCGCTGCTGCCGGGATTCGACCAGATGCTGCGCGACGCGACCGGGATGCCGGTGCACATCGCGGAGCGGCCCGACGTGTGCGCGGTGCTCGGGCTCGGGGAGATGCTGGAGGGCCGGGTCCATTCGATGGTCCTCGATCCGCTGACCGCCTGAGGATGCCGCCCGCCCAGAGCCCGCCGGCACCGGGAGACACCCCGGACGGCCCGCCGCAACCGGGAAGCACGCCCGGCGGCGGCCCGCCCGGGCGGGCACCACGGCACGCCGTGGCCACGAATCTGCCGGCGCTGCTGGAGGCGGTGCTCGGCGTCGGCACCGACCTCGAACTGCGCGGCACGCTCCAGCACCTCGTGGACTCGGCGACCGAACTGACCGGCGCACGGTACGGGGCGCTCGGCGTCGTCGACCCGGAACGCGGCGACATCACCGAACTGTTCACCTGCGGGCTGAGCGACGCCGAGCGGGAGCGGATCGGCCGGCTCCCGGACGGACACGCCGGACTCATCGGCGCGCTCATCGACGATCCGCGGCCGCTGCGCCTCGACGACATCACCGAGGACCCCCGCTCGTCCGGAGTGCCGAAGGAGCACCCGCCGATGCGCACCTTCCTCGGCGTACCGATCCGTGTGCACACCGAGGTGTTCGGCAACCTCTACCTCGCCGAGAAGCGCGGCGGCACCTTCACCGAGGACGATCTCGCGCTGCTGCGGATCCTCGGCACGCAGGCCGGCATCGCCATCGGCAACGCCCGGCTGTACGCCACGGCCCGCCAGCGGGAACGCTGGATCGAGGGCGCCGCGGCCGTCACCACCGCGCTGCTCACCGGCGAGACCGCGGCGGACGCGCTGATGACCGTCGCCGAGCGGGCCCGGGTCCTCGCCGACGCCTCCGCCGGGGTCGTCCTGCAGCCCACGGAGACCGGCGGCATGGAGATCGTCGCGGCGTCCACCCATGACGACCCGGGCGATCTGATCGGCACGACCATCGAGCCCGGCTCGACCGTGCTCGTCCAACTCCTCGGCGGGGAGCCGGTCTTCGTCGAGGATTCCGCGACCGACCCGCGCATGACGACGCGCGTACGGCACCGCTTCGGGCCGTCGATGATGCTGCCGCTGCAGAGCGGCGGCCGGCTCATCGGCACGCTCGCGCTGCCGAGGAAACGCGGCGACCGGCCGTACACGGCGGCGGAACGGCTGCTGGCCTCGCAGTTCGCCTCCCAGGCGGCACTCGCGCTGGTCCTCGCGGACGCCCAGCACGACCGCGAACAGCTCGCGGTGTACGAGGACCGCGACCGTATCGCCCGCGACCTGCACGATCTCGTGGTCCAGCGGCTCTTCGCCACGGAGATGATGCTGGAGTCGACACGGCGGCGGACGGCGGCCTCGTCCGAGGAGGACGAGCTGCTCGGGCGGGCGGTGGACGAGCTGGACTCCACGATCCAGGAGGTCCGCACCGCGATCTTCGCCCTCCAGCAGCCGCCGGCGAGCGCGCCGACGTCGTTCCGCGGGCGGGTGCTGCGGGAGACGGGCGGGGCGGCGGCGGTGCTCGGCTTCCAGCCGTCGGTGCACTTCACCGGGCCGGTGGACGAGCTGGTGGACGAGGAGCGGGCCGGGCGGCTCCTCGGGGCGCTGCGCGGTGCGCTCGCCGCGGCACACCGGCGGTCCGGGCTCACCGCCGTCGACGTCGAGATCGACGCGACGGCGGTCCTCCCGGACGGACGCGCCGGCCTGCGGCTCACCGTCACGGACGACGCCACGTCGGACGACGGCGCGCCGGGGACGACGCTGGTCTGGCAGACGCCGCGCTGAGGGACACGCCGAGCCGACGGACGCACCGAGCCGACGAACCCACTGAGCCCACGAACGCACCGAGCCGACGACCCCACCGAGGAACGCGCCCGCCCTCCCGGCAACGGCACAGGAGCGCGGAAATTCGGTCGCGGGGCACGCGGGGCGCCGTCGAGAGTGGGCGCCATGAGTGAGATGTGGACGACCGCGGTCGCCGGCGCGGCCGCCGGGCTGGGTGTGGCGATGCCCCTGGGGGCGATGGGCGTTCTGCTGCTGCAGGAAGGGATGCGGGACCGCCGCAACGCCGTCGCCGCGGCCGCCGCCGTGGCCGTCGTCGATCTCGCGTACGCGGCGGTCGCCACGGCCCTCGGGCCGCTGGTCGCGTCCGCGCTCTCGGGGGTCGAGGCGTGGGTACGACTGGTGTCGGCGGTGATCCTGATGGTGATCGCGGTACGGGGGCTCTGGGCCTCACGGCACATGGACGACGGCCTCGCGGCGGCCGAGGCCCACGACCAGGGCGGGACCGGGGACATGGTCGGGGCCGGGCGGACGTTCACGAGGTTCGCCGCGCTGACCCTCGTCAACCCGACGACCGCGCTGTACTTCGCGGCCCTGACCACCGCGCAGGGCGGCGCGCTCAGCGGCGGCGGCGCCGGAGTCGTGTTCGTCGCCGGGGTGTTCGTCGCCTCGCTCGCATGGCAGCAGCTGCTCGTCGCCGCCGGCGGATTCACCGGGGCCCGGATCGGGGCGCGGGCGCGGGCATGGACCTTCCGCGCCGGTTACGGCCTGGTGGCCGTGTACGCGGTGAAGGTGGCCCTGCCGCTGCCGTGAACGAACGGGGCGAAGCGACGACGGCGCTACCCCGTACGGCCCCGCACCGCGCGCCCCCGCGAGAGCGTGACTTTTGACTGGGCTCGTGGACCCCGCCGAGAAGCCCTCCCCCACCGCGTACGTCGATCTCGTCCTGGCCACGGTCGGCTTCGCCCTCACCTTCTGGGCGTGGAATCTGATCGCTCCGCTGGGTGGCGTCTACAAGGACCGGCTCGGGCTCAGCTCCTTCGAGCAGTCGCTGCTCGTGGCGGTGCCGGTGCTCGTGGGTTCGCTCGGCCGGATCCCGGTGGGCGCGCTCACCGACCGCTACGGCGCCCGGCTGATGTTCCCGCTGGTGTCGGCGCTGACGATTGTGCCCGTACTGCTGCTGATCCCGGCGAAGCACTCGTACGGCGCGATGCTGGCGGTGGGCTTTCTGCTCGGCCTCGGCGGTACGACGTTCGCGATCGGGGTTCCGCTGGTCAACTCCTGGTTCCCGCCCGCCCACCGGGGCTTCGCCATCGGTGTGTTCGGCATGGGCATGGGCGGCGTCGCGCTCTCGGGATACCTCACCCCGCGCATGGCCAAGCACAGCGAGAACCTGCCGTTCTACGTCGTGGCGATCGCGCTCGCCGTGTACGCGGTGATCGCGGCGGTGCTGCTCAGGGACCGCCCGGACCGGCCGGTGCCGACGGCCTCGCCGGCGCACCGGCTCGCGCTCGCCGGGCGGCTGCGGGTGACCTGGGAGCTGTCCGCGCTGTACGCGATCGGCTTCGGCGGGATCGTGGCGTTCGGGGTGTACCTGCCGACGTATCTGAAGACCTGGTACGAGCTCTCCCCGACGGACGCGGGCACGAAGGCGGCCGGGTTCGCGCTGCTGACGGTGATCTTCCGGCCCATCGGCGGCTGGCTGTCGGACCGTGTCCACCCGGCCCTGGTGACGTCGGCGGCGCTGGGGTTCGTGGCGCTCTGGGCCATCGTCCAGGCCTTCGATCCACCCCTCGTTCCGGGCGGCACGCTCGCGCTGCTGTGCATGGCCGCCGGTCTCGGCACCGCGAGCGGCAGCGTCTTCGCCCTCGTCGCGCAGGTGACGCCGCAGCCGCAGGTGGGCAGTGTGACCGGGATCGTCGGCGCGGCGGGCGGGCTCGGCGGCTTCGTGCCACCGCTCGTGATGGGCGCGGTCTACAGCACGAAGGACTCGTACTCGATCGGCTTCATGCTGCTGTCGGACCTGGCGCTGGCGGGATGTGTGTACGCGTACGGACGGATGCGGAACATCCGCGCGGGCGGGGAGCCGGCGGGTCGGCCCCCGGCGCCGGCGAAGGTGTGAGACGGGCTCCAGGTCGCTACGCCTGGCCCCGGAGGTACGCCTCTGGCTGCGGAGTGCGCCCGGCCGCTGAGGTGCGCCTAGCTGCGGAGGAAGGCCCGTACGCCCTGTGACACGGCCTCGTCGCCGAGGAGTGCGTTGTGGTCGAGGCACCCGGCGGCGTTGTTGGCGGCGCCGGTCAGCGGCACGCTGCTGTCGGGGTTGATCATTTCGTCGCAGCTGGACCACCACGTCGCGTAGCGCACCTCGCCCGGTGTCTCGTCGCCCGACGCCAGATGGCTCTGGACGTACGAGCCGGGGGTCATGTCACGGCAGGCCTGGTCCCACGCCGCGCACGCCCAGGCGACGGAGGTGCCGTGGTTGGGACCGCCGAGGGAGACCCAGCGGCCGACGGTCCCGGTGCCGCCGCCGAACTTCACGTACCAGCGGGTGACGAGGCTGCCGAAGGAGTGCGCGACGACGTCGACGCGCTCGGCTCCGGTCTGCCCGCGGACGTCCTCGACGTAGGAGGCGAAGCTTCCGGAGAGGGTCTCGTTGACGGACCGGTGGGTGTCGTAGCCCCAGGAGAACAACTCGGAGTCGGTGTAGCCGTCGGCCTTGAGGTCCTCGCGGAGGCTGCCCCAGACGCCCGGGTCGGCGTTGTAGCCGTGGACGAGGATCACGGGGTTGCTGGCCTGGGCCCGGACCTCGGCCTTCGCCCGGGCCTGGGCCTGGGCTTGGGCCTGGGCAACGAGGAGCGAGGTCAGGACGACGACGAGCATGATCAGCCTTGCGCGCGTGACGGCCACGGCATCCCCCTCCGACAGGCATCCGGGAGAATGGTGAGGTCTGTGGGCATGGATGAACAGCTCTGTGCGCAGGGGACTTGGGGAAGCTTGGGACAACGCGAGGAAACCTGAGGAAACCTACGGACGTCCGAGAACACCCGCGTACGCCCAGGACACCGGCGAACACCTGAGGAGGACGACGAGTGAGTGCGCTGTTCCCGGCTCTGGCCGCGGGCCACGAGGCTTCCGGCCGGCCCGCGCTGCGCTTCGGCGACCGTGCCCTGACGTACGGCGAGCTGGTCTCGGCCGCCGGGGCCCTGGCCGAGCGGATCGCCGGTGCGGAGCGGGTCGCGGTCTGGGCCGCGCCCACGCCGGAGACGGCCGTCGGTGTGGTCGCCGCGCTGCTCGCGGGCGTGCCCGCCGTACCGCTCAATCCGCTCACGGGCGAGCGGGAGCTGGCGCACATCGTCGGGGACAGCTCGCCGGACCTGGTGCTGGCGGGGCCGGGGGACCAACTGCCGTCGGCGCTGGACGCCTTGCGGCGGATCGACGTCCCGCTGTCCGGGCGGTCCGGGCCGAGGGCGGCCCTCCCGCCGGAGCCCGGGCCCGATTCGCCCGCGCTGATCGTCT
Organism: Streptomyces sp. NBC_00259; assembly: GCF_036181745.1. NCBI lineage: Bacteria > Bacillati > Actinomycetota > Actinomycetes > Kitasatosporales > Streptomycetaceae > Streptomyces > Streptomyces sp. NBC_00259. Next base: position 2,424,082 of record NZ_CP108080.1, read on the forward strand.
ACACCTCGGGGACGACCGGCCCGCCGAAGGGCGCGGTGCTGCCGCGGCGGGCGATCGCGTCGACGCTGGACGCGCTCGCGGACGTGTGGGCGTGGACCGGGGACGACGTCCTCGTCCACGCACTGCCGCTGTTCCATGTGCACGGGCTGATCCTGGGGATCCTCGGGCCGCTGCGGCGGGGCGGTGCGGTGCGGCACCTGGGGCGGTTCTCGGCGCAGGGCGTGGCACGGGAGCTGGCGTCCGGGGGGACGATGCTGTTCGGGGTGCCGACGATGTACCACCGGCTGGCGGAGGCGGTGGAGGGCGACCCGGAGCTGAGGAAGGCGCTGACGGGCGCGCGGCTGCTGGTGTCGGGCTCGGCGGCGCTGCCGGTCCACGACCACGAGCGGCTGTTCGCGGCGACGGGCCGCCGGATCGTGGAGCGGTACGGGATGACGGAGACCCTGATGCTGTGCTCGCTGGGGGTCGTTCCCCAGGCCCCCGGCAGTGTGCGGGTGGACGGGGAGCCGCGGCCCGGGTCGGTGGGGCTGCCGCTGCCGGGCGTCGAGCTGCGGCTGGTGGACGAGGACGGGACCGTGATCGGGACCGGGACCGGGGCCGGGGCCGGGGCCGGGGACCGGGACGAGGAGGCGGTCGGCGAGATCCAGGTGCGGGGGCCGAACCTCTTCACGGAGTATCTGAACCGGCCGGACGCGACGGCGGCGGCCTTCGACGGGAGCTGGTTCCGTACGGGCGACATGGCGGTCCGGGACCCGGACGGGTACGTACGGATCGTGGGACGCAAGGCGACCGATCTGATCAAGAGCGGCGGCTACAAGATCGGCGCGGGCGAGATCGAGAACGCGCTGCTGGAGCACCCGGGGGTGCGGGAGGCGGCCGTCACCGGCGAGCCGGACGACGACCTGGGCGAGCGGGTGGTCGCGTGGGTCGTGCCGGCGGACCCGGCGCGCCCGCCGTCCGCGGGCGAGCTGGCCGACCACGTGGCCCACCAGCTCGCCCCGCACAAACGCCCCCGCACGGTCCGCTACCTCGACGCGCTGCCCCGCAACGACATGGGCAAGATCATGAAGCGGGCGCTCTCCGATGGCTGACGGCCTGACGGCCCGCGCGGCGATCGCCCTGGTCGCGACCCACTTCGAGGAGGCGCCCCGGCACCCCGCCGTCGGCGTCGGTGTCGGTGTCGGTGTCGGTGTCGGTGTCGGTGTCGGTGTCGGCGAGTCCGGGGACGGGCCGCTGGACTGGGCGGGGTACGGGGAGTCCCGGGCGCGGGCGGTGGGGCGGACCGGGGAGGAGGAGTCCGTCGTGTGGGGGGCGGCGGAGATCGGCGGGGTGCGGGCCGTGCTGGTCTCGTTCGAGTTCCGGTTCCTCGGTGGATCGTTGGGCCGGCGGACGGGCGACCTGCTGGAGGCGGCGTACGCGTACGCCCGCACCGAGCGGCTGCCGATGGTGTCGCTGATCGCGACGGGCGGCAGCAGGATGCAGGAGGGCATGGTCGCCCTCGGCCAGCTCCAGCGCGTGGCCCGCGCCTCGGCGCTGACCCGCGCGGCCGGGCTGCCGCAGCTCGCGGTCCTGCGCGATCCGGCGACGGGCGGCGGCTGGGCCACGCTCGGCGCGGGCGCGGACGTCGTCCTCGCGCTCCCGGGCGCGCAGATCGGTTTCGCCGGCTCCCGGGTGCGCCCGCCGGACGCGGACCCGTCGGCGTACACGGCCGAGGGCCAGCTGGCCGCGGGCCACATCGACGCGATCGTCCGCCCCGGTGACCTGCGCTCCACGCTGTCGCGTTGGCTGACCCTGCTGACGCGGGGCGGTGCGGAGCCCGCGCCGCCTCCCCGCGCACTCGACGGTGTCGGCACCGCGGCCACCGGATGGGAGGCCGTGCAGCGGGCGCGAGCCGCCGGCAGACCCCGCGCGGGGGCGTATCTCGACGCGTACTTCGATGAGCGCCTGGAGATCCACGGCGACCGGTGCGGCGGCACCGACCCCGGGGTGACGTGCGGGTTCGGCCTGCGGGAGGGGCGCGCGGTCGCCTACGCGGCGCAGCTCGGGACGGCGACCCGGCCCGCGGGCTACCGGACCGCCGCCCGTCTGATCCGGCTCGCGGACCGGCTCGGGGTTCCCGTGCTCACGCTCGTGGACACGCCCGGCGCCGCGAACGACGCCGACGCCGAGCGGGCCGGCGCGGGCGCGGCCATCGCCGACGTGTTCGCGGCGATGGCGTCGGTCCGGGTTCCGGTCACGACCCTCGTCATCGGCGAGGGCGGCTCGGGCGGAGCCCTGGCGCTGGCGGCCCCGGGCAACACCTGGGTCACCCCGGACAGTTACTTCTCCGTCATCGCGCCGGAGCTCGCGGCGGCCATCCTCAAACGCGCGCCCGCCGACGCTCCCGCGACCGCGGACCAGCTCCGGCTGCGCCCCGAGGAACTGGTGGAGCTGGGGGTCGTACGGGGGATCGTGACCCGGCGGGCATGACCGGTGGGAGGGACCGCGCCGTGGCCATGAGGTCCGTCACAGCGACTTAGGCAACCCTTCCCTGTCGCCCGGACCCTCTGGTACACGTGGCAGTCCCCCGCACGCACCACCGGAAGTCTCGCCCCATGGACCAGGACCCTTCCCCCGGCCTCATACCCTTCACGATCGACCTGACCTTCGAGGAGGCCAGGCGGCGCGCCGAGGTCGTGACCGCGCTCGGTCCCGACTGGGACCCGGTGGCGGCCCTGGAGGGCGAGGAGGCGGCGTACGCGCTGCTCTACTCGGGACTCGACGCCGACCAGCAGCGCACGTACGACATGCTCGTCGCCGCCGGGGTCCTGCCGGGAGGGGAGCCGGGCCGTGCGGCTGCCCATTGACCCGCAGGCGGACATCGCCCGCCGCGCCTGGTTGCCCTGCCCCGGCTGTGACGACGCCCGCGACTGCGCCACCTGCACCGACCGGCGCAACTGCACCGAGCACTGGCGCTATCTGATCTCCAACAAGGGCGCGGTCGTCCATCTCCAGTGTCCCGGCTGCACCCACATGTGGTCGGTCGACACCCGCGCCTCGCGACCCTGAACGATCCTGAACCGGCCCGGTCCGGGCGCACGGTCCCGGCCGGTACGCGCACATGGGCCGGCCCGGTACGGCTCCGCTTCGCCGTACCGGGCCGCTGCTCCGGGGATCGGTCAGCGTGTCACTTCACGCCGACCGCCCGGATGATCTCCTGCTTCACCGAGCCGCCCCGGTCGTCGGACGCCGAGGCCCGCAGCGAGATGAACCGCGCGTCCCTCGGCACCCACAGGGACGCCTCCCACGTGGCGGACTTCCCGCGGACGTCGTCGAGCCGGACCGTGGACCAGGTCTTCCCGTCGTCGTACGACACCTCCAGCGCGCCGCCGGTGATCTTCCCGGTGCCCTCGGCGCCCTTCACGTACTCGGAGAAGATCCCGACGTCGAGCTTGCGCCCGGCGCGGACGTTGCCGGTGAGGTCGGTGTCGACGTCGAAGCCGAGGTTCAGCATCGGCAGGTAGGTCTCCCGGTCGGCCGGGGTCTCCTTCGAGCGGAAGGTCCACTCGGAGTGGCCGCGGGTGGACAGCCGCCACCGCTCCGGGTCCATCGTGGTGTCCGTGACGACCCGGAACTCCTGCTCGGTCGGCTTGACGTCCCAGGCGTACGCGCCCGAGCTCATCCTGCGGTCGACCCGCACCCCGTCCACGTACACCTCGGTGAACTGGGTCAGCGAGTCGTCGTTCCAGACGTTGCCGAAGCCGGTGTGGTCCGGACCCGAGTCGCCCCAGCCGGGGGTGTTGAACTCCAGGCTGTTGCCGGTGCGGGTCTGGCCCCAGCCGAGGCCGGTGCCGAGCCACGGGTGCCAGACCGGCTTGAACCAGTTCAGCGTGGAGCGGGTGCCGCCGCGGTAGGACGGGGTGCCGCTGCGCTGCTCGACGGCGTCGGGCCCGTTGGTGACGGACTGGTGCCAGCGCTGGCCGGGTCCGGTGCTGACGTAGTCGGTGCGCTCCGCCGGGAAGGAGATCCACTCCGGGAAGCCGAAGCCGATGCGGAAGGTGTCGGTGATGGAGTAGCGGAACTCGCCGCCGAGCGCGGGCTTGGTGCCGTGCAGGCGCGTGTCCAGGACGGCCAGGTCACGCTTGCCGGGGCGGAACGTCAGGTCCTCGGGGACCGCGCCCGGGTGGCCCTCGGACAGGTCGTAGACGTACGGCGTGAACCGGGTGCCCGTCAGCTCCACCCGCTCGCGGCGGGCGGCCGAGGCGATCAGCCGTGCCCCGTCGGCGGCGTTGACGGTCACGACGTGCAGCGGACGGTCCTCGTACTCGGCCGTGCCGAACCAGGCCATCAGCCGGCCGGGCGCGTCGTCGGTGACGAACAGCGCCTTGGCGCCGGCGTCCTGGGCGTTCTGGGCGAGCTGTGCCGGGGTGATCGCGCCGGTGTGGCAGACGACGACGGCCTTGCCCTTCACGTCCTTGCCCTGGTAGGCGGCGGCGTCACCGGTGCCCGCGTCCACGATGCCGAGCCGCAGCTCGCCGTCGAGGGGGGCCGTGCCGGCCTGCACCCTGGTGTCGCTGATCGGCCTGCCGCCGGCCTCGGCCTCCAGCATCGGCTTGCCGAGGCGCCAGACGGTCCGGTACTCGAAGGTGCCGGTGGCGGGCTTGCGGGTAGGCGCCGCGAAGACCGAGTCGTACTTCGGCGGCACCTGCAGCGCCCCGCCGTAGTGGGCTCCGTTCGCCTGCCGGTCGAACTCCATCAGCAGCTGACGGGTTTCGGTGCGCTTGTCGACCTCGGCGCGGATCTCGCGCAGCTTCCGCCCGTCGAGCGTGACGGTGCGGTCGCGGTCGAGGGTGATCTCCGGCTCGGTGATGAAGCCGAGGCCGAGGGAGTCCGCGCCCTTGCTGCCGCGTACGTCGAGGAAGGTGTCGAGCGTGTACGTGCCCGGCTTCAGGCGCAGCTCCAGCGTGCCGGACTCGCCGACCGTCTCGGGGAACGGGTCCTCGCCCGCGGCGAGCCGCTGCACGCCCAGGTAGGCGGGCGACGGGGCGCCGTCGCGGTCCTTCACATGGACCGTGAGGGTGTACCGCTCCTCCTCCTTGACCAGACCGAGCGCGGTGCGGGCGACGACGGTGCCGTCGGCCGCGGTGGCGGTGATCCGGCCGCCGGTGTTGCCGACGGCCGCCTTGCCGCCGTCACCGGTGACCGTCGTCCGCGCGGTGCCGTGCGCGGGCACGGTGAGCGTGGTGTCGGCGAGCGTCGCGACACCGGCGGGCGCACCCTCGACGGCGAGCGTCAGCGTGACGGGCACGTCGGTGTGGTTGGTGTACGTCACGGGCTTCGTGACCGGCGTGTTGGCCTCGTACGGCCAGCTGTAGAAGCCGAGGTCGGCGGAGCCGGTGGCGGTGACCGTGGCACGGGTCGCGGCCGGTACGTCGACCCGGCCGGCGCCGAGCGCGTACGGGGACGCGTCGAGCGGCTTCGACGACGACATCAGCGCGTCCTTGAGCTGCGCGCCCGTCCAGTCGGGGTGCTCCTCGGCCAGCAGCGCGGCGACGCCCGCGACGTGCGGGGTGGCCATCGACGTACCGCTCAACGAGGTGTACAGGCCCTCGCCGGGTGTGAGTTGGGAGCGGGCGGCGAGGATGTCGACGCCGGGTGCGGACAGGTCCGGCTTGAGGGCGTAGTCGCGGTAGCGCGGGCCCTGGCTGGTGAAGTACGCGGCCTCGTCGGCGGAGTCGACGGCGCCGATCGTCAGCGCGGAGTCGGCGGCGCCGGGCGAACCGATGGTGCCGGGGGCGCCGGAGTTGCCGGCGGCGATGACGAAGAGGGCGCCGGTCTGGGCGGAGAGGGTGTTGACCGCCTCGGCCATCGGGTCGGTGCCGTCGCTCCCCTCGCGCGAACCGAGGCTCATCGACACGATCTTGGCGTCGACGTCCTTCGCGGCCCACTCCATGCCGGCGATGATCTCCGACTCGCTGCCCGAGCCCTCGTCGGAGAGGACCTTGCCGACGGCGAGGTCGGCGCCGGGCGCGACGCCCTTCTCCTTGCCGTCCGAGCCGGCGCCGCTGCCGCCGACGGTCGAGGCGACGTGAGTGCCGTGACCGTTGCGGTCGGCGACCTCCTGGCCCGCGATGAAGCTCTTCGACTCACCGACACGGCCGGCGAGATCGGGGTGGGCGGCGTCGACGCCCGTGTCGAGGACGGCGACCTTGACGCCCTTGCCGGTGAGGCCGGCCTGCCAGGCCTCGGGGGTGCCGATCTGGGCGTTGGACTCGGCCATGTCGGCCTGTACGCGGCCGTCGAGCCAGATCTTCTCGATGCCGCCGGAGAAGGTGCGGCGGGTGGCGGCACCGGCGTCGGCCACCGCGTCCCAGATGGTCCCCGGCTCGGCCTTCATGGCCACGCCGCCGATGCTGGGCAGGGACCGTGTCGTGTCGCCGCCCTGCGGGGCGGCCGTGCGGGCGCCCTTGGCGTACGTGACGATCAGCGGCAGGTTGCCGTCGATGCCCTGCTCGACGAGTGCGGTGACATCGAAGAGCCGCCTGTCGAGGACACCGGCGTCGAGGTACGGGCGGGCCTCGTCGGGTACGACGGTGACCCGGCCGTTCGAGATCTCGCTGCGCACGGCACCGGTGGCGCCCTTGCGACGCTCCACGGCGACGGCTTTGCGGCCGGCACCGAGGTCGGTGACGGTGACCTTGTCGCCGGTGATGAGCGTGACGGTGTGCCGGGGGGCGGCAGCCGGGGCCTGCCGCCCGGCGCCGTGCTCGGGTGACTCGGCGGCGAGGGCCTGTCCGGCCGGGAGCAGGACGAGGGAGAGCCCGGCAGCCAGCAGCCGGGCTCTCCTCCTCGCGGACGCTCTGGTCATGGATGTCTCTCCTCGTACGCCCGGTGACGGGGTGGTGTCCGGGCGTTGGCGAAGAGTCTGAGCGCTCAGAGGTCGCTTGGGGCGACCAAACCCTGGCGGTTATCTGCCATGGCGGCTACCTGCCAGGTCGGAGACGGGTCCTCGGAGGTGTCGGGGCGTCGAGGTGTCGGGGCGTCAGGAACCGCCCGGAGCCAGAGGTGTCCAGGGCTGCGGGGAATCCGGGTGTCAGGGCTGCGGGGGATCCGGGACGTCAGGCCTGCGGGGCGTCGGGCCCGCCGCGCCTCGGGGCCTCCGGGGGCCTCACGGAGTGGGCTCGCGGGCGTCGTACCGTACGAACCCGCGCCCACGCAGCGCCAGTAGACCCACCGCGAGGACACAGGCGAGCCCGCCCCCGGTGACGGCGACGGCGGGCGAGGTGAGATCGGCGACCGAGCCCGCGAGGAAGTCGCCGAGACGCGGTCCGCCCGCGACCACGACGAGGAACACCCCCTGCAGTCGCCCGCGCATCTCGTCCGGCGCGGCCGCCTGCATCATGGTGTTGCGGAACACCATGGAGACGGTGTCGGCGCAGCCGGCGACGGCGAGGAAGAGCAGCCCGAGCCAGAGGTTCCTGGTCAGCCCGAACACGGCGATCGCCACTCCCCATGCGGCGACGGCGAAGAGGATCGCCACCCCGTGCCGGCGGATGCCTCCCAGCCAGCCGGAGAACACCCCGCCGAGCAGCGCGCCGACGGCCGGCGCGGCGACCAGGAGGCCGGTGGTGCGGGCGTCCCCGCCGTACCAGAGCACGGCGATGGCGGGGAACAGCGCCGTCGGCTTCGCCAGGATCATCGCGCAGAAGTCGGAGAAGAACGTCATGCGGATGTTGGGCCGGGTGGCGAGGAAACGCAGCCCGTCGAGGACGGACGCGCGCTTCGCGGTCGTACGGTCCCGGTCGGGGAGCATCGACGGCAGCCGCCACACGGCGTACAGGGCGGCGCCGAAGGCGACGGCGTCGATGAGGTACGCCGTCTGGTAGCCGCCGTATCCGACGATGATGCCGCCGAGCATCGGCCCGATCAGCATGCCGGAGGTCGCCGTCATGGAGTTGAGCGCGTTGGCGGCGGGCAGCTGTTCGGGCGGCAGCAGCCGCGGGATCATCGCGCTGCGGGCGGGCGAGCTGAGCGCGGCGCACACGGCTTGCAGCGCGACGATGCCGTACAGGAACCAGACGTGGTGGAAGCCCGCGAGCGCGGCGGTGGCGAGGGCGGCCGACAGCCCGGCGGACCCGGCCGCGCTGTACAGCCCGAGCGCGCGCCGGTCGACGGTGTCGGCGACGGCGCCGCCGTACAGCCCGAAGACGATCAGCGGGACGAGGGAGAAGAGCCCGACGAGCCCGACGGAGAAGGTCGAGCGGGTGATGTCGTACACCTGGAGGGAGATCGCCAGGGTGGTCATGCCCTGGCCGACCCAGGAGATGGTGCTCCCGAACCAGAGCCGGCGGTAGTGGGCGGAGATCCGCAGCGGCGTGAGGTCGGCGAGGATGCGGCGGCGCAGGGGAACGGAAGCCGGGGTGCCGGGCGGAGTACCGGGCGGAGTGCCGGTGTCGGTCATGCGACGGGTGTCGTGCGGCGGGCGGCTGCGGGCGATATCGGCGGCATGGGCGCAGTATAGGGACGCGTCGGGATGGGCCCCTTACGGGCATGGGGGCACGGGTCCGCCCGCCCCGCCCGCGAAGAACAAGATCGTCCTCACGGGGTGTGGCGGGCGCCGGTTGCGGCCTCCCGCGGGCAGGCGCAGGGTGAACAGGCGCGGGGTGAACACGTGTGTGGGCGCCCCACCGACCCGGAGAGGACGGCGATCCTGATGAGCAGCGCCAGGACGAAGCAGATCAAGGGCAAGCTGAAGGAAACCCTCGGCAGGACCATGCACGACAAGTCCATGCAGCGGCACGGCCGGAGTGACCAGCTGCGCGGCAAGGCGCAGGAGATGGCGGAGAAGGCGGCGGAACGGGTACGCAAGGGCACCACCAGGCACTGAGCCGGGGCGGCAGGGGTACGCGTACGGGGCTGCGGAGGCGCGGGCCCGGGCCTGGTCCTGCCGTGGTCCTGGCCTGGTCCTGACTGATCCTGACTGGTCCTGGCCGCTCCTGCCAGGACCCCGCCCCCTACCCGTTTCGTTCCCGCACATCGCCCGGAAGGCCCCGCCGCGATCGCGCGGCGCCCGCGACCGGACGACACTGATCCCATATGCCCCTGACCAGGGCGCCCGCACGCCGCAAGGAGCGTTACCTCATGCCCACGGACGCCCATCCTGGCCCGCTGCGGGTGCTCGTCTTCGGCGCGGCGCTACGGGCCGGGTCCGTCAACGCCCGTCTGGCCTCCCTCGTCGCCCGCCTGGTCTCCGACACCGGCGCGACCGCGGACCTGGCCGGCATGCGCGAGTTCACGATGCCGCTCTTCGACGGTGACGTGGAGGCCGCCGAGGGGCTGCCGGAGGGCGCGCTCGCGCTGCGCGACCGCCTCGAACGGTGCGACGCGTTCGTGATCTCCTCCCCCGAGTACAACGCCTCGGTGCCCGGAGTGCTCAAGAACGCGATCGACTGGGTCTCCCGCGTCCGCCCCCAGCCCTTCAAGACCAAGCACGCGCTGCTCGTCTCCGCGTCCCCGTCCATGGTGGGCGGCAACCGTGGGCTGTGGGCCCTGAGGATCCCCCTGGAACACCTCGGCACCCGCGTCTATCCGGACATGTTCAGCCTCGCCGAGGCGTACCAGAGCTTCACCGAGGACGGACGACTCGCGAACGACCGATTGCAGCAGCGTCTGGCCGAGACCGTGACGGGCTTCCTCAGCCTGGTCGAGGCCGACGTCCGCTACGTCTGCCTGCAGCGCCGGTGGTACGAGTTCCTCGGCGACGAGACGGAGGCCGCGGTCACGCAGAGGGCGGAGGACTGACGGGCGCAGGCCCAACGGGCCGCTAGACCAGGACGTTGACGGCTCGGGCGATCACGAGGCCGAGGATGAGCAGGGAGACGAGGGACTGCACGGCCATGGCGATCTTGGCCCAGGGGGCCAGTGGCATGACGTCGGTGGGACTGAAGGCCGTGGAGTTGGTGAGTCCGAGGTAGAGGTAGTCGACGTAGCGGGGGCGCCAGTGCGCGGCGTTCAGTTCGGGGCTGAGCTGCTGGGGGAAGGCGAGTTCGGGGGTGGCGGGCATGTGGTGGGCCCGGGCCGCCGCTCCGCCGCTGTCGAGTTCGAAGTACAGCAGGGAGAAGGCGACGACGGTGGAGGCCCAGACGACGCCGCCGGCCTGGAGCAGGCCGGTGGCCGAGTTGGTCTCGTCCCCGCCGTGGATGAGGTCGTCGACCAGCCGGACGGTCGACCAGATGGCGCTGACCGCCAGCACGCCGACCAGGGCGATGGATACCGCGCGCAGGGTGGCCGAGCGGCGGCTGATCCGGCCCGGGTCTCCCGCGATCAGCGTCACCAGGAGCAGTCCTTCGACGAAGGGGAGCAGCCAGCGGGGCCCCAGGCGCAGGTCGTCGGGCATCAGCAGGGTCAGCACCATGGCGGCGATGACGGCTCCGGCCATCGGCCAGCGGGCCTCACCGAACGCCGCCTGCCCCGGCTCCGGCTCCGACTCCGGCTCCGACTCCTGCGGATCGCTCGGACCGCCGGCATCGGCGGGGTGATGTCCGGTCATGTTCGGCTGCCGCGCCGGGGCGGGACGGGGGCGCCGGTCCGCGGGTCCGCCCACCGCACACGGAGTGCCGTCGCTCCGCCCGAGGCGGAATCGACGAACGTCACGACCCCCCGCTCGGCGGCGGCGTCACACCAGCGGGTCAGGGCCTCGTCCGGCATTCCACCACCCCAGCCTCCTCGCGGAACCGAGCGGCCCGGCCGCCCGCTTTGTCCTCGAACGTACCTCGAAGCCGCGCGGCCACCCTCCCGCCGGGACCGCGTGTCCCCCACCCGACCGCCGCGCACGGCCCGCGCGGCACGCCCCGGGCAAGGAGGCTCGGGCGGTGGTGGACGAGAGGGAGCGGCACGAGAACTTGCGTCCATGTCCGCCGGTCACTGACACCGGCATGCCCTCGGCCCGACCGCGGCACCTCTTCCGGGCCTCCGGTCATGAACCGGCGGTGAGTTGCCGTTCCGCCCAGATGAGTTTGCCGTCCCAGGTGGAGCGGGCGCCCCAGCGGCCGAGGCTCCGAACAGCAGGGTTCCGATGATGAATGTCGCGCCGCCGCCGAGGATCACCCAGTGCGACGGCCCGTCGAGCACGGTGTCGGACACGGCTGGTTCGACGAAGAACAGCACCACGTTGTAGGCGAACGAGGCCCCGGCGAACAGTCCGAGGCCGATGATGTCGACGGCGGCGGCGATGGCTCCGAACCGGCCGGCGGCGTCCGCCTGGCGGAGATGGAACGCGATCAGCGCCGGCGCTCCGAAGCCCGCGACTCCGAGAGCGACGACAAAACTGGTCGCGGCAAGTCTCCCGGTGAATGCCTCAATCGCGCCGGCTGCCCCCAGGGGACAGGCCGAAGAGGATTCCGCAGATCGCTCCGAAACGCGTCAGCCTTTCGAGTTTGCGATCCATGGTGGTGGCTTTCCTATCCTGTGATGCCGGTGATTCCGCGTGCGCGGGTCACCATTTCGCGAGGGTGCGGGACCGTTGGTGCGGAACGTACGGGGAGTAGCACCGGCGATGCCGTTGACGGCGCTGACTGGGACGTACCAGTCACCCCCGACCTGCCGATGCCGGCCCCGTGGCTAGCGCTCTCGCACCTTTCTTCCGGTGCTTCGAGTTTTCCCCTACGCATTGCACGAAGCTACGGCGAGAAGCCGGAAATATTAGGCTCGGGTTTGTGGAATCGCCGAATCCTGATCTGTCGGCGCCGCTCTCGGAGGCCGCCGCGCAGGCCGTCGCCCGAATCTGCGCACGCATATCCGAGGACCTGCCGGTGATCAGTCACGAGATCGTCCGGCACATCCGGGCGGAGATCCCCCGACGACGCCGTCGTGCCCGCGGAGGAACACCGCCAGTTCGTGCTGTACCAGGGGCGCATGCTGCTGACCGGCATCGCCGAGCAGAGCCCGCCGCAGGAGGAGCCCATCGAGCGGGCCAGGGAACTGGGCCGGCGGCGTGCCCGGCAGGGCCTCTCCATCGAACTGATGCTCGGCGCCTACCACATCACCTTCCGCGAGGCCTGGAACCCGATCCTGCGGAAGGCCACGGTCGACGAACCCGAGCACATCGGCGAGCTGGCGCACATGGTCGCCCTCATCTGGACCTGGTTCCGAGTCCTCATGGGCAACGCGTCCGAGGCATACGGAGAGGAACTCCGGCGCGCCCAGGTCACCCGGGCGACCCTCGCCCACCGGCTGTTCGCCGCGCTCACCGCCGATCCCGTCCAGCCGGAACCGGCGGCCACCCTGGCCCGGGCACTCGGCTACGAACCGGACGGCGAGTTCCAGTCGCTGTGCCTGCCGGCCGGCGATTGGCAGGACGACGGCACCGACCGACTGCGGCACCGCCTGTCCGCCCTGCCCGGAGTGCTCCACTGCGCGACCGCGGACACCCGGCTCCTGGTTCTGGGCCAGCGGCACGACCCGGACGCGGTCGTCTCGGCCGCGGCGGTGGACAGCATCACCGACGCGACCCAGGCGCTGTCCCAAAGTGGTGGGCAGCAGCGCGTCGTACGCTTCGCCGGCGCCTGGCTCACCGTCGGCCTCGGCGGGCAGGCCACCCGCCTGGCCCCGCTGTTCACCGAGGCGATGGCCGCCGCGCGCACGGACGAGCACGCTGTCCTACCGGCTCAGCCGGTGGCACGAGCTCACCGGACTGGATCCGCGCAACGGCGACGGACTCATCGCGTCGCTGGTCGCGCTCCGCCTCTATCGGACGGGCTGACGTCATGTGCCATGTCCACCGGGTGGCACTGGGCCGTTGGAGCTCGGACCCAGGACGACGCCGGCGACGCTGCCGTGACGTGGACGGGTGAGCACTGCACCGCGAACGGCCTGGAGCCGGTCCGGGTAGGGCAGTTCGACGACCGCTACCTCGAGGAGCGGCGAGCCGACTTCGCGCTCACGCGCTTCACGATCGTCCGCCGGGCTTCGAACAGGCGCTGGAAGCCGGTGCGAAGCCTCTCTGTCCCCTGAGTGTCCCCTGGATCTTGATCTGAACGGATGAACGGTGGCCCCCACCGTGGAGTGGTGACCACCGTACTCGCGTCCGCGCAGGTAGAAACGGTTCTCCGGGAGCAACGCGTGGTGGGGCGGGTGGGACTCGAACCCACGGCCGACGGATTATGAGTCCGCTGCTCTAACCGGCTGAGCTACCGCCCCTAACGGCGCGTCGCGCACATTTGTGCGCGCCGTCTGCCGCAGCATAGCCGCTCATACGATCTCCTGCTTCGGATGGTCGGCATCGCTATGACCTTGAGGACTGCGCTGCCGTCCGTCCGGTTCCAGGATGGGACGACTACATGAAAAAGGACCCCGAAGGGTCCTCTTCCGCTGCTGCTCCCCCGGCTGGACTCGAACCAGCAACCCTCCGGTTAACAGCCGAATGCTCTGCCAATTGAGCTACAGGGGATCGCGCTCCCCCGACTGGACTCGAACCAGTAACCTGCCGGTTAACAGCCGGCTGCTCTGCCAATTGAGCTACAGGGGATTGCTGCGTGTGCACCGAACGTACCTACCCCGGGGCTTCCCAGGCGGCGCGCGCTCGCTGCGACACATACATTAGCGCAAGCAGGGGGGTGCTCCGCCAATCGGTTCCCCCGGTGACCTCGCGGTGAGCTCCAGGTGGTCCTGGAGGTGATCGCGGGGTGATCTCGGGGACCGGCGGGTAGGCGAGCACCGCAGCCTCACGGTCCGTATCGACACCGGCGTCCCCGACGACGCCGCCGAAGGGTGGCAGCCATGCGCTACCGGCTCACGTTCATCGCCGGACTTGCCCTGGGATACGTGCTCGGCACGCGCGCCGGGCGCGAGCGTTACGAGCAGCTGAAGAAGTCCGCTCGGGAGTTCTCGCAGAACCCGGCCGTGCGCAACGCGGCCGAGTCCGCCGCGCAGACGAGCCGCGAGATGGCCGGGAAGGCCTACCACGTGGTGAGCGACACGATCGGCGACCGGATGCCCGAGGCCGTGGCCGACCGGGTGCGCTCCCTGCGGGAGCGGGGCCAGGGCGGCGGCGAGGACGACTGGGGTACGACCAACACCTAGGGATGCGGGCGGCCGCGGTACGGCCGACGCCCGGGGACACAGGCGGCCCGGGCGCGGCCGACACCCGCGGGCACCGGCTCGGGGGCGGGGCACCGACGACGTCGGCGGGCCCCAGGGAGCGGCCCGCTCCGAAGCACGGCCGGACACCGACCCGCCCCGGCTGGCCCCGCGGCCGACCTCGCTCCGAAGCACGGCCGGGCACCGACCCGCCCTCGGCGGCCCCGCGGGCCGGCTTCGCTCCGGAGCGCGACCGGAGGTCGCCGCCGCCTTCCGGGCGCGGCCTCCGGCATCCCGAAGGCCCGTCCCCGAGTGCCAAGGGCCCGTCCCCGACCCCTCGAAAACCCCGTCCCCGAGCCCGCGCGGTCCCGGATTGAGCGGGCCATGACCATGACCGCGGCCGGAGTGCGGCAGAATCTGAAGGCATGGGGATAGTCGCCGGGCTGGACAGTTCGTCCGCGTTCACTCGCATCGTCGTCTGTGACACGGACACGGGCGCCGTGCTGCGCCAGGGATACGCGCCGCATCCCGTCGAGGCGAAAGCCACCGACGTCGATCCGCAGGCGTGGCTGCTGTCCCTCGGTGAGGCCGCGGCCGGGGGGCTGCTGGAAGGTGTGCAGGCCATCGGGGTGTCCGCGCAGCAGCACGGGGTGATCCCACTGGACGCGTCGGGTGCGCCGGTGCGGGCCGCGATGGTCGGCAACGACAAGCGGGCGCAGGCCGCGGCGGCCGATCTGATCGAGGGCTTCGGCGGGCGGCAGGCCTGGGCCGAGGCCGTCGGCTGCGTACCGCAGTCCGGGCTGCCCGTGGCCAAGCTGCGCTGGCTGGCGCGGACCGAGCCGGAGGCGGCCAGGCGCACCGCGCTGGTGATGCAGCCCCACGACTGGCTGGTGTGGCAGCTGCTGGGCCGGCCGGCGCGCAGGACGACGGACCGGGGCGCGGCGTCCGCGACCGGGTACTGGTCGGCGGGCACCGGCTCCTACCGGCCCGACCTGGTGGAGCTGGCGCTCGGCCAGCAGGCCGCGCTGCCCGAGGTGCTGGGTCCGGCCGACGCGGCCGGGACCACCCCGGAGGGGCTGCTGATCTCCGCCGGCACCGGCGAGACGATGGCCGCCGCGTTCGGGCTGGGCCTCGGGACCGGCGACGCGGTGGTGTCCCTGGGGGCGTCCGGCTCCGTGATGGCCATCCATCACGAGGCGCTCGCGGACCCGTCCGGGATGATCACTTCGTTCGCCGACGCCACCGGGATGCATCTTCCGGTCGTGCACACCCTCAACGCCGTACGGGTCCTGCGCGGCACCGCCGAGATGCTCGGCATCGAGGATCTGGCCGAACTGTCCGCGCTGGCCGTGAAGTCCACCCCGGGCTCCTCCGGTCTCGTCCTGCTCCCGTATCTGGAGGGCGAGCGCACCCCGCAGCTGCCGCACACCGCCGGCACCCTGACCGGGCTGCGGCGCGAGTCGATGAAGCCCGAGCATCTGGCGCGGGCCGCCTTCGAGGGCATGCTGTGCTCGCTCGCCGACGCGCTGGACGTGCTGCGCGGGCGGGGCGTGGTGGTGCGGCGCGTGTTCCTGCTGGGGCAGGCCGCCGAGCTGCCGGCGGTGCAGGCCGCGGCGCCCGCGATCTTCGCCGCGCAGGTCGTCGTCCCGCAGCCCGCCGACTACGCGGCGCTGGGCGCGGCCCGTCAGGCCGCCTGGGCGCTCGGTGTGGCGCAGGGCACACTCGCCCCGCACACCCCGCCGGCCTGGCAGGGCGCCTCGGCCCAGGTGTTGGAGGCGGGCGAGGAACTCGCGGTCGGCCAGGCGGTGCGGCAGCAGTACGCCGCGACACGCGAGCAGGTGCACCCCGGGGCGTTCAACCCCTGAGCGACCCGCCGGGCCGAGCGCCGGACCGCCGTGCGTCCGCGCGTTCTTGACCCGTCCTTGGCGAAATCCCTTGGGCAGACGGTGGCCGAGTGTCGGAGTATTGGGGCGACTCCACGATCCGGCACCGACCCGAGAGACAGCCGCGCGTGCTCATACGAATCCTCCGGACGTTCCTGCGTCCTTACCGACAAGCGATCACCCTCCTGGTGGCGCTGCAACTGCTGCAGACCAGCGCGACCCTCTATCTGCCCACGCTGAACGCCGACATCATCGACAACGGTGTCGTGCAGGGTGACACCGGCTACATCCTGAGCTTCGGCGCCCTGATGATCGGCGTCAGCGTGGTCCAGGTGGTGTGCAACATCGGCGCCGTGTACTACGGCGCGAGGACCGCCGCCGCGCTCGGCCGGGACGTGCGGGCCGCCGTCTTCGAGCGGGTGCAGTCGTTCTCGGCCCGTGAGGTCGGGCACTTCGGTGCCCCGTCGCTCATCACCCGGACGACCAATGACGTCCAACAGGTCCAGATGCTGGTGCTGATGGGCTTCACGCTGATGGTGTCCGCGCCGATCATGTGCGTCGGCGGCATCGTCCTGGCGCTGGCCCTGGACGTTCCGCTGTCGGCGGTGCTGCTCGCGGTCGTGCCGGTGCTGGGCATCTCCGTGGCACTGATCGTGACGAGGATGCGGCCGCTGTTCCGCACCATGCAGGAGCGCCTCGACACGGTGAACCGGGTGCTGCGCGAGCAGATCACCGGTAACCGGGTGATCAGGGCCTTCGTGAAGGACACCTACGAGGCGGACCGCTTCCGCGGCGCGAACGCCGAGCTGACGGACGTGTCGCTGTCGACCGGCCGTCTCATGGCGCTGATGTTCCCGATCGTCATGACCGTCGTGAACGTGTCGAGCATCGCCGTCGTCTGGTTCGGCGCCCACCGCATCGACAGCGGCGAGATGCAGATCGGCGCGCTCACCGCCTTCCTCGCCTATCTGATGCAGATCGTCATGGCCGTCATGATGGCCACCTTCATGTTCATGATGGTGCCGCGGGCCGAGGTCTGTGCCGAGCGCATCGAGGAGGTCCTGGCGACCGGTTCGAGCGTCGTCCCGCCGCTCTCCCCGGTGCACGAGCTGGCGCGCCACGGCCATCTGGAGGTCCGCGGCGCCGACTTCCGCTACCCGGGCGCCGAGGAGCCCGTGCTGCGCGCGGTGGATCTGGTCGCCAGGCCCGGTGAGACGACCGCGATCATCGGCTCGACGGGCAGCGGAAAGTCGACCCTGCTCGGGCTGGTCCCGCGGCTGTTCGACGTCACCGGCGGCGAGGTCCTCGTTGACGGCGTGGACGTACGGGAGCTGGATCCGGCGCTGATGGCCCGGACGGTCGGGCTCGTACCGCAGAAGCCGTACCTCTTCTCCGGCACGGTCGCGACGAACCTGCGCTACGGCAATCCGGACGCGACCGACGAGGAGCTGTGGCACGCGCTCGAGGTCGCCCAGGCGGCCGACTTCGTACGCGATCTGGAAGGCGGGCTGGACGCGCCGGTCGCGCAGGGCGGCACGAACGTGTCCGGCGGTCAGCGGCAGCGGCTCGCCATCGCGCGGACGCTGGTGCAGCGGCCCGAGATCTATCTCTTCGACGACTCCTTCTCGGCCCTGGACTACGCGACGGACGCGGCGCTGCGCGGTGCGCTGTCGCTGGAGACCGCCGAGTCGACCGTCGTGATCGTCGCACAGCGGGTGTCGACCATCCGTGACGCCGACCGGATCGTGGTCCTCGACGAGGGCCGGGTCGTGGGCACGGGCGGCCATCACGAGCTGATGGCGGGCAATGAGACGTACCGGGAGATCGTGCTCTCCCAGCTGACCGAGGCGGAGGCTGCCTGATGGCCGGTCCTGGTGGACGCATGATGATGGGCCAGTCCGGCGAGCGGTCCATGGACTTCAAGGGCTCGGGCAAGCGGCTGCTGCGGCAGTGCGCCCCGGACCGGCGCGCCCTGTGGGTGATGCTGGTGGCCTGTGTGCTGAGCGTGGGTCTCTCGGTGGTCGGGCCGCTGATCCTCGGCAAGGCGACCGACCTCGTCTTCGCGGGTGTCGTCGGCCGTGAGATGCGGGAGGGCACCACCAAGGAGCAGGCCCTGGACGGCCTGCGGGCGCAGGGCAGCGACGGGCTCGCGGACATGCTGTCCGGGGTCGACTTCACCCCGGGCCGGGGCATCGACTTCGGGGCGGTCGGCGACATCCTGCTGGTGGCGCTCGTCGTGTTCGCGGCTTCCGGGCTGCTGATGCTGGTGGCCACGCGGGCGTCGATCGTGGTCATCAACCGGACCATGTACCGGATGCGGGAGGACATCCAGGACAAGCTGTCGCGGCTGCCGCTTTCGTACTTCGACAAGGCCAAGCGCGGTGAGGTGCTGAGCCGTGCCACGAACGACATCGACAACATCTCGCAGACCATGCAGCAGTCGATGGGTCAGCTGCTCAACTCCCTGCTGACGATCATCGGTGTGCTGGCGATGATGTTCTGGATCTCGCCGCTGCTGGCGCTGGTCGCGCTCGTGACCGTGCCGCTGTCGGTGGTGGTGGCGGCGAAGATCGGCAAGCGTTCGCAACCGCAGTTCGTGCAGCAGTGGAGGTCCACGGGCCGGCTCAACGCGCACATCGAGGAGATGTACACCGGCCATGCGCTGGTGAAGGTCTTCGGCCGGCAGGACGAGTCGGCGAAGGAGTTCGCCGAGCAGAACGATGCGCTGTACGAGGCGGGGTTCCGGGCGCAGTTCAACAGCGGCGTCATGCAGCCGCTGATGTTCTTCGTCTCGAACCTCAACTATGTGCTGGTGGCGGTCGTCGGCGGGCTGCGGGTCGCCTCGGGCACGCTGTCGATCGGCGACGTGCAGGCGTTCATCCAGTACTCGCGGCAGTTCTCGATGCCGCTGACGCAGGTCGCGTCGATGGCGAACCTGGTGCAGTCCGGGGTCGCTTCGGCCGAGCGGATCTTCGAGCTGCTGGACGCGGACGAGCAGGCGCCCGACCCGGTCGTCGGGGCGCGGCCCGGGGAGCTGCGGGGCGCGGTCGCGCTGGAGAAGGTCTCGTTCCGCTACGAGCCGGAGAAGCCGCTCATCGAGGATCTGTCGCTGGCGGTCGAGCCGGGGCACACCGTCGCGATCGTCGGCCCGACCGGAGCCGGCAAGACCACGCTGGTGAATCTGCTGATGCGGTTCTACGAGGTCACCGGCGGCCGGATCACCCTCGACGGCGTCGACGCGGCCACGATGTCCCGGGAGGACCTGCGGTCCGGGATCGGGATGGTGCTGCAGGACACCTGGCTGTTCGGCGGCACGATCGCGGAGAACATCGCGTACGGCACCTCGCGCAAGGTGACCCGGGAGGAGATCGAGGAGGCGGCGCGGGCGGCCCACGCCGACCGCTTCATCCGGACCCTCCCGGACGGCTACGACACCGTCATCGAGGACGACGGCGCGGGCGTCAGCACGGGCGAGAAGCAGCTGATCACCATCGCGCGGGCGTTCCTGTCCGACCCGGTGATCCTGGTTCTCGACGAGGCGACCAGCTCCGTCGACACCCGGACCGAGGTGCTGATCCAGAAGGCGATGGCGCGGCTCGCCCATGGGCGTACGAGCTTTGTGATCGCCCACCGGCTCTCCACCATCAGGGACGCGGACGTGATCCTGGTGATGGAGAACGGCTCGATCGTCGAACAGGGCACGCACGAGGAGCTGTTGCTGGCGGGTGGCGCGTACGCGCGGCTGTACTCGGCACAGTTCGCGCAGGCGGTGGCGGAGGTCGACTGAGCCGTCCGGCGGCCCGGGGACTGCGCACCGCCCGGGCCGGCGGAGCTCAGTCCAGATAGCCGCGCAGCTGGTCGGCGAAGGCGTGGTCCCGCAGCTTGCCGAGGGTCTTGGACTCGATCTGGCGGATGCGTTCGCGCGTCACGCCGAAGATCCGTCCGATCTCCTCCAGGGTGCGGGGCCGGCCGTCGGCCAGGCCGTAGCGCAGCTGGACGACCTTGCGCTCGCGCTCGCCCAGCGTGGACAGGACGGCTTCGAGATGCTCCCGGAGCAGCAGGAACGCCGCGGACTCCACGGGGGACGCGGCGTCGCCGTCCTCGATGAGGTCGCCGAGCGCGACATCGTCCTCCTCGCCGACCGGCGCGTGCAGCGACACCGGCTCCTGGGCGAGGCGGAGGACCTCACCGACCCGCTCCGGCGACAGGTCGAGCTGTGCGGCGACCTCTTCGGCGGTGGGTTCGTAGCCGCGTTCCTGGAGCATGCGGCGCTGGACGCGGACGACCCGGTTGATGAGTTCGACGACGTGGACGGGCACGCGGATGGTCCTGGCCTGGTCGGCGAGGGCGCGGGACATGGCCTGGCGGATCCACCACGTCGCGTACGTCGAGAACTTGTAGCCGCGCGCGTAGTCGAACTTCTCGACCGCGCGGATCAGGCCGAGGTTGCCTTCCTGGACGAGGTCGAGCATCGTCAGCCCGCGGCCCACGTACCGCTTGGCGACGGACACGACGAGACGCAGATTGGCTTCGATCAGGCGGCGCTTGGCCATCCGGCCCATGACGACGAGCTTGTCCAGGTCGAGGGCGAGCTGGGAGTCCAGGTCCGGGGTGTTGCCCAGCTTCGCCTCGGCGAACAGGCCCGCTTCGACGCGGCGGGCGAGCTCCACCTCCTCGACGGCGGTGAGCAGCGGGATGCGTCCGATCTCCCGCAGATACTGCCGGAAGAGGTCGGAAGAGGGGCTGCCGCCGCCGGTGTCCGCGACGCGGACCGGCCGCTCGGGCGGCTCGGGCGGCTCGAACAGCTCCGCGGGCTCGGGGACGTCCGGCGCTGCCCCGGCCTCCGGGGGCGGCTCGTTCTCCGGGTGGTGTGCGGCCCGGCTCTGCGGCGGAACGGCCGTGACCGGGTCGGCTTCTGTCAGGGTCTGGGTCTGCACGGGGGCGACCTCCAAGGTGGGCGCTGCCGGTTCGGGGGCAGGCGGCAGCGGGACGGGGACGGCGGCCCGGCCGCTGTCCGTCCCGTTCACGATGAGCGGATCCGCGGGGGTGAGTGGCCCACCTGCTGTGGACCGGCCGCGCTCCGAGGACTCAGGCACCGCCCCCAGTGTGGGGTACGACACATCACCGCCACGAGGGGCGTGCGATGACTTTTTGCGTCCGGTGCGTGACCGCGTGGTTACGGGGCCGGGGGCCCGGGGGGTGCCCCCGGGACAGCACAGCGAGGCCGGTGCGTGACCGGGCGGATACCGGACTCGCATACCCAGGTGCGGGTGACACCGTTGTCTGGGACCATCCGGCGCAGGGGGTGGAGCCATGAGCACCGCATCGGAGCGGCGTGCGTTTCCCGGGAGCCCGGAGGGCCCGAACGAGCCGGCGGACGAGCGGGAACGACGGCAGCGCGACATGCCGCGCACCGTTCTCGCCCCGGGCGGGGGACCGGACGATTCGGTGTTCGACCCTGCGCTGAAGCACTTCGCGCACGCCTACCGCGCGAGCGAACCCCGGTTCTCCGACCCCGCCCTGGCCGGAGCATGGCGCGCGGCGCGGGCCGAGGCGCTCGACATCGTGCTCTGCGCGATCGCCGGCTCTCAGTGGGCCGAATCGCTCGTGCTGCGCGGCAGTGTGCTGCTGAGGGCGTGGTTCGGCGAGGCGGCGCGCGACCCCGGCGACCTGGACTTCGTGGTCGTGCCCGCGGACTGGCGCATCGAGCAGGACCGTACGCAGCGGATGCTCGACGGCATCGCGGAGGCCGCTCAGCGCACCGCCGAGGAGCGCGGCGGCGCGGTCGGCATCTCGGCGCGCGGCGCGGAGTCCGAGTACATCTGGACGTACGAGCGCGTCCCCGGGCGGCGCATGGTGCTGCCGTGGTCGGCTCCGGGGCTGCCGGGCGGGCTGGTGCAACTGGACTTCGTCTTCAACGAGGAACTGCCGGTGCCTCCGGAGCCCGCGCGGGTCGGGACGGCCGTCGTCCGGGCGGCGACGCCCGAGCTGTCGCTGGCGTGGAAGGTGATGTGGCTGATCGACGACTCGTACCCGCAGGGCAAGGACCTGTACGACGCGGTGCTGCTCGCCGAGCGGCACCCGCTGCGGTACGAGCTGCTGGCGCGGGTGATCCGGCACGCCGAGGCGGAACCGTACCCGCGTGACGTCGAGTTGGGCGATGTCGCCGAGATCGCCCAGTGGGTGGAGTGGGAGCAGTTCGTCGCCGAGTATCCGGGCGTGGGCGACGACGACCGGCGTTACGTGGACCGGCTCGTCACGGCACTCCGCCCCACCTTCGAAGCCCGGACCGCACAGGACTCGACCGGCCAGGACTCGACCGGGCAGGACAGCACCGGAGAGAGCTAGAGGGCGTCCGCGCCCTTGTTGCGCAGCGACTGCCCGTACTGCTGGAGCACCCACAGCTCGTTCTGCACGGCCGAGAGCTGCTCCGGATCGGCGTGGGCGCCGAGGCGGGCCAGGGTGCCCTGGACGTCACGGATGCGGCGGTCGACCGCGCGGAGGCGGACCTGGACGAGCTGGACGCCGGCGTAGGTCTCGTCGACGGTCTTGGCGTGGACCGCCTCCACCGCGAGTTCGGTGGTCATCGCGCGGACGGTGTCGTTGGGCGCCGCGTCCCGGACGCGGGCCAGATAGGCCGGTGCGTCGGGGACGCCCAGCTCGGCGCCGCCCGCGTCGGCGATCGCCTGGCGCACGGCGGCGTACGGCGGGGCGGTGAACTCGTCGGCCCCGTACGCGTCGAACGCCGGGGAGACCAGCTCCGGGTGCTGGAGCGCGAGCTTGAGCAGTTCGCGCTCGGTGCGGTGGGCGGGGCTGCGCAGATTGAGCGCGGGGCCGCTGGGCTGCGCCGTGGGCCGCGGGCTGTCGTACGAGGGGGCCTGGCGGGACTGCTGCCCGCCACCGCTGCCCCGCTCCCGCGCCCAGCGCGCGAGCTGGGAGACCCGCTTGACCACGAACTGGGTGTCGAGGATGCCGAGGAGGCCCGCGAGCTGGACGGCGACCTCGTGCTGCGAGGCGCTGTTCTTGATCCGGGCGACGATGGGCGCCGCCTCGTCGAGCGCGGCCGCACGGCCGACGGGGGTCTCCAGGTCGTAGTTCTTCACGATCTGCCGGATGGCGAACTCGAACAGCTGGTTACGGGGTTCGGCCAGCTCCCGCACGGCCTCGTCGCCCTTGGCGAGCCGCAGCTCGCACGGGTCCATGCCGTCCGGGGCGACCGCGATGAAGGTCTCCGCGGCGAACTTCTGGTCGTCCTCGAAGGCCCGCAGCGCGGCCTTCTGACCGGCCGCGTCACCGTCGAAGGTGAAGATCACCTTCGCGCTGCCGTTGTCCATCAGCAGCCGGCGGAGGATCTTGATGTGATCGCCGCCGAAGGCGGTGCCGCAGGTCGCGATGGCCGTCGGAACACCGGCGAGATGGCAGGCCATCACGTCGGTGTAGCCCTCGACGACCACGGCCCGGCTGGACTTGGCGATCTCCTTCTTCGCCAGGTCGATGCCGTACAGCACCTGGGACTTCTTGTAGATCGCCGTGTCGGGGGTGTTCAGGTACTTCGGCCCGTTGTCGTCGTCGCGGAGCTTGCGCGCGCCGAAGCCGACGACGTCGCCGGAGATGTCGCGGATCGGCCACATCAGCCGGCCGCGGAAGCGGTCGATGGGGCCGCGGCGGCCCTCCTGGGAGAGGCCGGAGAGGACGAGCTCCTTGTCGGAGAAGCCCTTGCCGCGCAGATAGCGGGTGAGGTGGTCCCAGCCGGCCGGGCTGTACCCGACACCGAAGTGCTGCGCGGCGCTCTGATCGAAGCCGCGCTCGGCGAGGAACTTCCGGCCGATCTCGGCCTCGGCGCTGTCGAGCTGCTCCGTGTAGAACCGGGCCGCGACCTGGTGGGCCTCGACCAGGCGGATGCGCTCGCCGCGCTGGTGGGCCGGGTTGTACCCGCCCTCCTCGTACCGCAGGGTGATGCCGGCCTTGGCGGCGAGCCGCTCGACCGCCTCGGAGAACGACAGGTGGTCCACCTTCATCACGAAGGTGAGGGTGTCCCCGCCCTCCTGGCAGCCGAAGCAGTGGAAGAGACCCTTGCTCGGACTGACCTGGAAGGAGGGGGACTTCTCGTCGTGGAAGGGGCACAGCCCCTTGAGGTTTCCGCCGCCGGCGTTGCGCAGCTGGAGGTATTCGGACACGACGGAGTCGATCGGGACCGCGTCCCGTACCGCCTTCACGTCGTCATCGTTGATCCTGCCTGCCACGCGCCGATTCTACGGGGCGGGGCTCCGGTGGACGTCCCCCGGGAGATACCGCTACGGGGCGGGTGGGACGGCGCCGAGCGCAGTGGCCGGGTTGGCGAGGGCGTCCGTGTCCACGGGTGTGCCGGAGCGGATCAGGCCCTGGATGTCGTCCGTCACGTCCCACACGTTCACGTTCATGCCCGCGAGCACCCTGCGGTCCTTGAGCCAGAAGGCGATGAACTCGCGCTTGCCCGCGTCGCCGCGGAGGACGACCTGGTCGTACGAGCCGGGCGGCGCCCAGCCGGAGTACTCCATGCCGAGGTCGTACTGGTCGGAGAAGAAGTACGGGACGCGGTCGTACGAGACGTCCCGGCCGAGCATGGCGCGGGCCGCGGCGGGGCCGCCGTTCAGGGCGTTCGCCCAGTGCTCGACGCGCAGGCGGATGTCGAGGAGCGGGTGGTGCACGGCAGCGATGTCGCCCGCGGCGTAGATCTCGGGGTCGGAGGTGCGCAGCGAGGCGTCGACGGCGACGCCGCCGCCGTGGGCGCGGTCGACGAGCGCGAGGCCGGCGGCTTCGGCGAGACCGGTGCGGGGGGCGGCGCCGATCGCCGCGAGGACGCTGTGGGCGGGGTGCTCGTCGCCGTCGTCGGTGCGGGCGGCGAGGACCATGCCGTCCTGGCCGATGATCTCGGTGAGGCGGGTGCCGAAGCGGAAGCGGACGCCGCGGTCCCGGTGCAGATCGGCGAAGAACTGGCCCAGCTCGGGTCCGATGGCCTGGTGGAGCGGGGTGGGCTCGGGCTCGATGACGGTGACCTCGGCACCGTAGCCACGGGCGGCGGCCGCGACCTCCAGACCGATCCAGCCGGCTCCGGCGATCACCAGGTGGCCGTTGTCGCGGCCG
This sequence comes from Streptomyces sp. NBC_00259, assembly GCF_036181745.1. Classification (NCBI taxonomy): domain Bacteria; kingdom Bacillati; phylum Actinomycetota; class Actinomycetes; order Kitasatosporales; family Streptomycetaceae; genus Streptomyces; species Streptomyces sp. NBC_00259. The sequence goes on from NZ_CP108080.1 coordinate 2,449,143, forward strand.
AGAGTGGCGAGAACCTGTCGCATCCGGTCCGCGTGGGCGAGACGGCGCAGATGGTGGACGCCGGCCAGGTCCGTGCCGGGGATGTCGAGCCGGCGCGGCTCGGAGCCGGTGGCCAGCAGCAGTTTGTCGTAGTGGATGACGGCGCCGTCGCCGAGCCGTACGGAGCCGCCCTCGCGGTCGATGGAGGTGACGGGCTGGCCGAGGTGCAGCTCGATGTCGTTCTGGGCGTACCAGGCGGGCTCGTGGACGAAGACGACGTCGCGTTCCTCCTTGCCGCACAGATAGCCCTTGGAGAGCGGCGGGCGTTCGTAGGGGTGGTCGCGCTCGTCACCGATGAGGATCACCCGGCCGGTGAAGCCCTCGGCGCGAAGGCTCTCCGCCGCCTTGGCCCCGGCGAGTCCTCCGCCCACGATGACGAATGTCCGATGTGCGTCGACCACTTGATGCCTCCCTGTTGACGACCGGGGGTCCCGGGGGTGACCCCCGGGACAACACAGCACGCTACGCCGCCCAACTGCGAGCGTCCCGCACGGAGGGTGATGGGGGAAGAGGGGGTGCTCCGCAGGGCATACCACTTCCCGGCCGTCTCCGACGGTTTCCGGCCACGGGCTGTCACCGGCGGCGGACGGCCATCGGCAGCGGGCTGCCGGCCGCGGCACACGATCACCGACGACGCATGGTCACGGAGACGCATGGTCACGGAGGCGCATGGTGACGGAGACGCACGGTCATTCGCGGCGGGTGGTCACCTACGGCACGCGGTCATCGGCGGGGCTCGGTCAGCCGGGTGTGCAGCGTGCGGGCCGAGGCGTCGGTGAGGGAGGCGATCTGGTCGACGATCACACGCTTGCGGGCGCGGTCGTCCGGAGCGCTGTCGAACATGGCGCGGAACTGCGGGTCCAGGCCCTCCGGCGCCCGCGCGACCAGCGCCTCGGCCAGCTCGGCGACGACGATCCGCTGGTCGGCGCGGAGCGCCTCCTGCTCCGCGCGCTGCATCACATAGCGGTCGGCGATCGCCTTGAGGACGGCGCACTCGAGGTGGGCCTCCTCCGGGACGACCAGCTCGGCGGCGTACCGGGTGAGCCGGCCGCCGCCGTACGCCTGCCGGGTGGCGGCCTCGGCGGCCAGGCAGAACCGGCCGATGAGCTGGCTGGTCGCGTCCTTGAGCCGGGCCTGGGCGACGGCCGAACCGTCGTAGCCGTGCGGCCACCACTCCTGGTCGACGAGGCGGTCGAGGGCGTCCGCGAGCGACTGCGGATCGGTCTCCTTGGGGACGTAGCGGCCGATGGCGACCGCCCAGATCTCGTTCCGCTCGGCCTCGGAGAGCAGGGCGTTCGGGTCGATGTGGCCGGCGTGCAGACCGTCCTCGAAGTCGTGGACCGAGTACGCGACGTCGTCGGACCAGTCCATGACCTGCGCCTCGAAGCATTTGCGGTGCGCCGGGGCACCTTCCCTGACCCAGGCGAAGACCGGCAGGTCGTCCTCGTACACACCGAACTTCGGCGTGCCGGGGTCGGTGGGGTGGCCGCCGCGGGCCCACGGGTACTTGGTCGCGGCGTCGAGCGCCGCGCGGGTGAGGTTCAGACCGACGCTGACCGGCTCACCGCGCACGTCGGAGTCGACGAACCGCTTCGGCTCGATCCGGGTGAGCAGCCGCAGCGACTGGGCGTTGCCCTCGAAGCCGCCGCAGTCCTCGGCGACCTCGTTGAGCGCCTGCTCGCCGTTGTGCCCGAAGGGCGGATGGCCCAGATCGTGGGCGAGGCAGGCGGCCTCCACGAGATCGGGGTCGCAGCCGAGGGCGTCCCCCAGCTCCCGGCCGACCTGGGCGCACTCCAGGGAGTGCGTCAGCCGCGTACGGGGACTGGGGTCCCAGGCCGCGCTGCGCGAGCCGGGCGTCACCACCTGGGTCTTGCCGGCGAGCCGGCGCAGCGCCCCGGAGTGCAGCACTCGGGCGCGGTCGCGCTGGAAGGCCGTGCGGCCGGGGCGCTTGTCGGGCTCGGGGGCCCAGCGCGCGGTGGCCGCGTCGTCGTAGTCGCAGGGGTCGTGGGGATCGCTGCCGGTTCCGGTGTCCGTGGTGCCTTCCATGCCCCGACGGTAACCGCAGTCGCCGACAGCGTGACTCAGGCGGTGACCAGTTGACGCGGGTCGGCCGCGTACGGCGCGGTCCGTGCCTCGTCGTAGCGCTGCAGGACGAGCCGGGCGAGCGCGGGGTGGGAGCCGAGCGGGGCGGCGGCGATCCACGGCGCCGCGCTCCTGGACGCCGTGGCGAACCGGCCGGGGGCGGTGAAGTACGAGGCGACGGCTATACGGTGCCGGCCGCGCGCCGCCAGGGCGCGCAGCGCCTCGGGAACGGTGGGCGAGACGGCGGAGGCGTAGGCCGGGAGGACGGGCACCCCGCCGAGGCGCTCGCTGAGCATCGCGGCGGTGTGGCGGGCGTCGGCGGCCGACTCGAGGTCCCGCGAACCGGCCGCGGCGAGCACCACCGCGGCACCCCGGCCGGCGGTGTCGGCGCTGCGCCAGCCGGCGTCGGTGAGCCGGGCGTACAGCGCCTCGACGAGCAGCGGATGCGGGCCGAGCGGCGGGGCGATCCTGGCCCGCAGCCGTGACGCGGCGGCGACGGCGTCCGGGATGTCCCGCTTCACGTGGTGGCCGCGGCCGAGCAGCAGGGGTACGACGACGGCCTCGCGGTCGCCCAGCCCGGCGAGGGTGTCGGGCAGCAGCGGTTCGTCGAGCTCGATGTGCCCCAGCCGGACGTCGAGCCCGGGGCGCAGCTCACGGACCCGGTCGAGCAGCCTGGTGACGGTGTGCAGGGCACGCGGGTCGCGACTGCCGTGGGCGACGGCGACGAGTGACGGGCCGCCGGTCCCGGCCGTGGACGAGCCGGCCGACGCGGCGGACACGGCGGACACGGCGGACACGGCGGTGGCGAGGATGGGTGAACTCATGGGCCTGCGCACTCCGTTGAGCTGGACGTGACTGAGCTGTGCCCCGAGCTGCGCGGTGATGCGGGTGAGCAGTTCCGCGGTGCTGTCGAGGGGCATCGTGTTCGGGGTCAGTGACTCGCGAGGGTGTGCTGCCGACTCCGTCATGAACCGATACTGGCGGCCGCAGGTTGCCATGCCGTTGCGTGGGAGTGACGGGTGTTTTCCTCCACCTCACGAGCGCGCGTGCGCGATTGTCAGCCCTTCGGCACGCGGCCCGCACGCCCGGCGTCCCACCCGCGCGGCACCGGGCGCCCGTGGGTGGTGCGCCGTTTCGGCGGAGTCAGCTCGCCAGCCACACCCGCAGCGCCTGTCCCGGCACACAGCCCTGCTGGGCCGCCGCGGCGAGGGCGTCGCCGTGTTCGTATCCGACGACCGGGATGCCCGGCCAGAAGCGGGCGACGGCGGCGAGGCAGCCGGCCCAGGCGGCGTCGAGGTCGTCGTCCACGGCGAAGAGGTTGGAGATGCCCACGACGGCGCCGCCGCCGCGGCTCACGACCGCTCCGGCGACGGTACGGGTGCCGCCGTCCGTGGTGCCCGCCAGCACGGTGGCGGCGCGGGCGGCGAGCAGTTCGGGACGGAAGAGTCCGGTCAGGTCGTCGTCACCGGCGGACCAGGCCGCCGCCCACGCGGCCAGGTGCCGTGCCGTCCGCACCGGCCGCCAGGTCACGCCCGCCGGCGTGACGGGTGCGGCGAGGACGGCAGGGCGGTGGATCCAGCGTGCCTCGAAGAGCACGTCGAAGCCGGCCGCCGAGAGGTCCAGCCGCCCGAAGCTGTCCTTGACCGTACAGCCGGGGGTCGTGCGGTCGATCCGGTCCAGCACCTCACCCGCGGTGGCGTCGGGCGTGAGCGTCACGGCGTCCGGATACAGCGGCGGGGTCCGCCGCTCGCTGGTCCACGCCCGCTCCCCGAACACTCCCGGCCTCCCGTGCGCACGGCACATGACGTCGCACCACTCGGCGTTGTTCCGGGCAGAAACAGTGATCATGAGGGAGATCATGCCGGACCGTCCGGGCACCGGCGGGCCGTTCCGGTGGCCGAGACGGCTCGTCACGTGCCCGCGCCCGGCTCCGTGACCGGCTCCTTGACCGGTCCTTGACCTGCTCCGCGCCGGCGTACCGCCCTCGAAGAGGTGACGCCTCGGAGGGTCTTCCTGATCACATCCGCACGACGGGGTGAACCATCGGGCCCCCGGCAGCGTCGGACGAGGTGCCGAGGGACCTGGGGGGTCGATCCATGCGCAAGCTCGCGCTCACCAAGCTCGCACCGCACATGCGCACACTGCGCGGGCTCGTCCCGCGCAGACGCGCCCCGCGCGGGCTCGTCCTTCGCGGGTTCATCCCGCGCATACGCCCGCGCAAGCTCCTGCCGAGGAGCCGGCGCGCACAGCGGCGCACCGTGCAGGCGGTGATGCTCGGGTGCGTGCTGGCGCTCGCGCCGGCGACCTGGATGCACGCGGTCGCGGACAGCCGCATCCGCACCACCGCCGACGTCCCGGCACGTGACGTCGCCGTCGTGTTCGGCGCCGGTCTGTGGAAGGGCCGGCCGACCCCGTATCTGGCGCACCGGCTGGACGCGGCCGCCGAGCTGTACCGGACCGGGAAGGTCAAGGTCGTCCTCGTCACCGGCGACAACAGCCGGGTCGAGTACGACGAGCCGGACGCGATGCGCGTGTATCTCACCGAGCGCGGCGTACCGGACGGGCGGATCGTCAGCGACTACGCCGGCTTCGACACCTGGGACTCCTGCGTCCGCGCCAAGAAGATCTTCGGTGTCGACCGGGCGGTGCTGGTCACCCAGGGCTTCCACATCAAGCGGGCGATCGCGCTGTGCGACGCCGCGGGGATCGAGTCGTACGGTGTCGGCGTCGCCGAGCCGCACGACTCGGTCTGGTACTACGGCGGTACGCGGGAACTGTTCGCGGCGGGCAAGGCGGCGCTGGACGTCGTGCTCGAACCCGACCCGCATTTCCTCGGCCCCGAGGAGCCGGGTGTCACGGAGGCGCTGGCGGGCGACACCGCCCGGCCCTGAGCCGGTCGCTCACGGCGCGACTCCGGGTGCGGGGAGGGCGGCGTACCGAGGGTGTAATGCGACGGGCCCGCCCGCGTAACACGGACGACGCACGCTGGGTGCCATGTCCCCAGCACCGGCCGCCGCTCGCACCCCCGCACTCGTCCCGACGCACTGTCCCTACTGCTCCCTGCAGTGCGGCATGAACCTGCGCGCGTCCGGTGCGGGGACCGTCGAGATCGTGGAGCGCGAGGACTTCCCGGTCAACCGGGGAGCACTGTGCGGCAAGGGACGTACGGCACCCGAAGTGCTCTCCTCCCGGGTACGGCTGACCGGGCCCCTGGTCCGACGCCCCGCCACAGGCAGGCTCGAACCGGCCACCTGGGAGGAGGCCCTGCGCGTCACGGCCGACGGACTGCGGCGCGCCCGTGCGCTGCACGGGGCGGACGCGATCGGGGTGTTCGGCGGCGGCGGGCTGACGAACGAGAAGGCGTACGCGCTGGGGAAGTTCGCCCGGGTCGTGCTCGGCACCTCGCAGATCGACTACAACGGCCGCTTCTGCATGTCGTCGGCGGCCGCCGCGCACACCAGGGCGTTCGGGCTGGACCGGGGGCTGCCGTTCCCGCTGGAGGACGTTCCCCGCACGGGCTGTGTGGTCCTCGTCGGCTCGAACCTCGCCGAGACGATGCCGCCGGCGCTGCGCCACCTCACGGAGCTGAGGGAGAACGGCGGCACGCTCATCGTCGTCGATCCGCGCCGCACGAAGACCGCCGAGCAGGCCGATCTGCATCTCGCGCCGCGTCCCGGCACCGATCTCGCGCTCGCGCTCGGGCTGCTGCATCTGGTGGTGGCGCAGGGCCGTACGGA